>DBCS01000007.1:0-157 GCA_002293185.1 Flavobacteriales bacterium UBA952
TGGCGGGGTCTGGAAGTTATAGAATAAACCTGCACTTTGTAAACCACCTGCACAAGCTGAATAAATATACATGTCGTAGTTGCCAAGTGGAATCAGGTTCAATAACTGAACGGATGCTGCCGTTACTGTTAACGTTGTGCCTGACGTGAGTGGGTCA
>DBCS01000007.1:230-207938 GCA_002293185.1 Flavobacteriales bacterium UBA952
TGCACTCGCCGTCCAGGTAAAGGCACCCTCGTTAGGGAATAAATAAGAGGTGGTCAAGGCAACAGGGTTCGGGCAGTCTACATAGTAGAAGTGAACACAGCTGTTGTTCTGTAAATACGCTTGGTTGTTCATCGAAACGTTGATGTTCTGCGAGCCGCGCACACCGATCTCGGCATCTGCACCGTAGTCCCAAGTTGTTGGATTACCCATTATAACATCGTCGTAAACGTAGTAGATCTCCTGCGTAGCCTCGTCGATGATCAGCTCAAAAGTAGCACCGTTGGGGAATATCGGTGAGTTCCAGCGCGGTAAATCTTTCCATAAAATCACAAATTTGCTATTCGGAGAAGTGCCTATTTGCTCGTAATAAATTCCGCCTCCTTGCGCATATGATTGTGCCAATTGTTGGATATATGGATACAAGCCATTACCTGGTTCCATGACCAAGTTAAGTGCAGCCGTTGTGGTGCCAAGCTTTACCCCACCGGTAGCACCGATCGTTGCGGTGGTAAAGAGGTTGCCTTGATAAAGCATTGGGAATGGCAGAGTAATACCGAGTTCGCCTAAGTAGGCTATGTTTGAATAGGTTGCCGTTGAATTGGCGCTAATATCAACAAAGCCAGTAGTTGGGCACTCGTTATCCCATTGGATATACTGACCTTGATCGTAAGTGTTCCAAGAAATCATTGGTGACCAATAAGAAGAATCACCTGGCGTACAAACTGCACGCACTCTTGCCTGATAAAAACTATAAGAAGTTAAGGCTCCTATTGTATGTGGATATGCCGTTACATTGATGATGGTTCCTGTGCCAGGCGTGAAGCCTTGTGCCCCGTACTCAATTTGCCACTGCGTTTCTGTACCACCTGGCGTCCAACTAATTGTAGCGTCATTCAAGGAAGTAGAAACAACATTGAGTGCTGTAGGCTGCGGACATGTTGGTGGCGCAGATATTAGAACCATGTAGTCTTCGGTCTCTCCCCAAGTGTAGGTGCCACATGGTGAAGGAGTGGCATTAGACTCAATTATAACGATACGCATGCGCGTAAGCCCTGATAATGCGGTAGAAGGAATGGTAATATTAAACGGAACATTGACCGAAACCAAAGATGGTAAGGAGTTATATGAATCATGTAACAATTCATAGGTGTCAAACAGGCCATTGTGATCGGTGTCTATCCAGACACGTGTGCCGTAATTATACGTGCCGCCAGAACAATTCATCATGTCGAGCTCCATTGGATATGTGACTCCCGGAGATACTAATGTAGACAAGCTCGTATAATCAGAATACATACCATTACAACCCGTAGAACTGTTGTCAATTGTATTTAACTCAACACGTTGGATATCGCCATAGGTTGTTGACGTAGCCGCACTCGTGCAGTAACAATTAAAAAAACTGTTGGTTGTTACACCTACGACGCTTGATGTAGCAGTAGAATTAGATGCTGTGCACGTGACCACACACTGATACCACGTATCTACTGTTTGCGATGCTTGATAACTGCTATTTGTTGCGCCTGGCATGTTTGTCCAAGGGCCTGTAGCGCTTGGCGCAGATTGCCATTGATAAGTGATTCCTGCTGCCAACGTATTGCCAGTAAGCGATAAATTAAAAGGTACACTAGGGCACACCGCCGGCACAGATGCATTTGCCGTACCTGCCACAACCGTACCCGTACAAGAAGTACCCGGTACATAATGAATTTTGATGTTTGGGCGATTATTTCCGTATGTGGTGGTAAGCAATGTGGCTGCTGAACCTACAAGGTTTGAAGCCCAACCAATGGCCATTCCTGCAGATGGTTGCGTGTAAAAATTGTTTGCCGCACTTGCAACACCAGCATAAACATGGTCGGTCATCACTTGGAGTGTTCCGCCTGTATAGATAAATGGGGTTGTTAAAGAAAATGACTCCCATCCCGGTGCAGCAGCCATAAAACCTTGGTTTGTACTTAAATAAACCGAAGTTGCTCCAGCTGATACCGTTCCCCAAGTAGTTCCGGTTGTAAGTGCCGTCGCTGAGTTATTGGCTAATAAGATTTCAAAAGTATTTGGGGCAGTAATTGTACCGGATTGCTTTTGCCATTCAATCATGGTAATCATTGAGCCCGGAGGAATACCCGCTAATTCAGTTGCGGAATAAATATACGCGTACTTTGAGTAATTAAACACAGAAGTGGTTGCGCTTCTGTAGTATGGACCGTATAAATAGCTTTGGGTCGTTGTAGCTGTTCCAACTTGCACAAATTGAGCCAAGGCCCCCTGCATAAAAAAGAATAATAAGCCTAAGATATAGAGTTTTCTCATGATAACAGTTTAAGTTCTAAAGTTAATGAAAACAAAACAAAAAAGCCACCCCAAGGGGTGGCTTTCGAATATTGAATAGGTTTTAGTTATTGTTTAACTACTCTGAATGTTTGTACAGAATCAGCAGCAGTGATGCGGATCATATAAACACCAGTTGTCATGTTTGTAAGGTTCAAAGTAGAACCGTTTGAAACATTTGTTAAGTCAATTACCAATTTACCTTGAGCATCAAATACTTGCGCTTGTGCAATAAGATCTGCTGGCATGGAGATGCTCAATTCGCCAGAAGTTGGGTTCGGTTGAACACTCATGGCAATTTCTGTAATTTGATCAATACTTACTGCATCAATTGTGATACAATCAGATTGATCTGAACATCCTTGTGGAGTGCTAACAATTACTGCGTAGGTTCCGTTTGCTAATGCATTGAAAGTTGCGAAAGAAGCGTTAGGAACTGCTGTACCTGTGGCACAGTTGATCCATTGGTAGTTATAAACACCAGGAGTTGCAGTAAGGGTAACGTCGTCTACGATAGAAGCAATCGCTTCTGGTGTAGCGTTAACATATACAGTAACCTGATCTGTGCCCGCACAACCGTTAGCGGTTGTTCCAGTTACAGTGTAAGTTGCCGTTGTACCAGGAGCAAATGCTGTTCCGTTTGCAATTCCGCCCGTCCATTGGTAAGCAGTAGCTCCCGTGGCAGCTAAAGTAACCTCTTCACCTGAACAGATTGTTAGATCAGTACCAGCATCCACATCAGGTAAAGCTACTACTGTAACAGTTACTTGATCTTGGTTTGAACAGTTGTTCAGACCTGTAGCAGTAGCTGTATAAGTTGTAGTTGATACTGGAATGAAGGCAAGGCCATTACTTACGTTAGGCGTTAACCAAGTAACGTTACCGTTTCCTGTTGCGTTAAGAACTACTGATGAGCCATCACAAATTGTTTGGTCTGGGCCAGCATTTACAGTTGGAATTGGCAAGACATTCACGTTGGTTGCACTTGAAGTGCTACCACATGCATTGGTTGCAACATAAGTCAAAGTAACAACGACCGGGTCATTTGCTGCTGGCAAATAAGTAATTGCTGCACTTGAAATGCTTGGTGAAATGGTACCATTACCAGAGGTAGTCCAGAAACCACCTAAGCTATTTTGAGGCACAGCGCTAAATGTTGCTGCATCATTTGCACAAACAGTTTGTGTAGCTGAAACAGTCACAGAAGGGCCTGTTGCCACGTTTACCTGAACTTGGTCTACGTTTGTACATCCGTTCGCACCAATACCTGTTACCGTATAAATTTGAGATGCTGTTGGGAAGAAAGGAACGCCTTGTGTTACGTTGTTGTTCCAAACATAAGTTGCGGCTCCTGTAGCATTAAGCGTTGCACCAGTGCCAGAACAAATAGTTTGGTCAACACCTGCATTGACAGTTGGCAACGCAAGAACTGTGATTAACATTTGATCTTGGTTTGTACAACCATTAGCACCTACAACGGATACAGTTAATGTCTGACTAGTTGTAGGAACAAACTGTGAGTTATTGGCATAACCACCGGTCCAAGTATATGGACTTACTACAGCTGTTGGCGAAGCCAAAGTTGTTGTTGCGTTTAAGATTACTGGTGTGCCCGCACAAATTGTTTGGTCAAGGCCAGCGTTTACAAACGGCTGTGGTAATACGTTTACTACTACAACATCTTGATTCTGACAACCGTTAATATTCGTTCCCGTTACAGTATATGAGGCCGTTTGGCTCGGGAAGAATGGTGTCGCATTTGAAACGTTCAAACTAGGATGTGTAGTAACCCAAGCGTAGGTAATTGCACCTGAACCAGACAAAGTTGCTGGCGAGGCATTACAAAGTGTTTGGTCAATACCAGCGTTAACTACCGGTAAAGCATAAATTGTCAAGACAGCTTGATCATTGTTTGTACAACCAACCGCATTCTGAACATTCAATTGGTATGTGTATGTTCCGGCTGCTGTTGGTGTTACTACCAATGCGCTCCCCGCTACTGGAGCAGAAATACCACTATTCGCATAGTTTGTCATTGTCCAAGTGTAAGGAGCCAACCCTGCTGCATTAAACGTTGCTGTTTGGTTCAAACATATCGCTTGATCTACTCCTGCATTTGCAGCAGGAATAGCTGAATAAGTAATAATTACATCATCAGTATCCACACAACCGTTTACATCAGTACCAGTAACTAAAAATGTGCCCGTTGCACCAATTTGGAATGGAACCGCGTTGGTTACACCCGCTACTGGGCCACTCCAAACATAGTTCAAACCTGTACCAAACGTTGCAGAACCTGTTAAAGTCGCTGGCATAGTTGCGTTGTTAGAACAGATCAATTGATCTATACCCGCGTTTACGACTGGTAGTGGATTAACCACAACTGTGCTTGTCAAAGCATTTGTGAAACATCCTGTTGTAGGATTGGTTGCGCGAACTTGGTAAGCTGGTTGGGTAATAGCAGCCGTTGTGTTATTAGTTAATACAGTTGTGGTTGTAGCTGTCGTAGCTCCTAAACTTGTCCATAACCAGTTTAATGAAGAGGTAAGGTTGGTGCCAATGTTACCACCAAACATCATGTTTGTACGGTTAGGACTTACTGTACCTCCTGTTGTTTGAGCACATACACCAGCGGCATCTTGATAGACCCCGTGCCAAGCACCTGTGAACGCAACGGTATATCTTGCTGCTGCATTACTTATATATGAAGTATTATTGAAACATATTTCTACCACAATATTTGAAGTGCCATCCCAGTTAAATGGAGTTTGGAAGGTGATGGCGTTATTGGCATAACCTAAACCTGTTCCTGGAGTATAAACAGGAACTGTATAAACTGTACTCATTCCTGTTTCAAACGCTACTGTAAGCTGTGTTACAGTTGTGTTTTTCATACTTATGGTATAATTTGTAAGCGGCGTAGTAATTGCTGTTGTGATATCAAAAGCAACAGAAGTGAGGTTGCCTGGTAACAAACCTTGTGCCGTCAGTTCAGCAGCTGTAAATAAAAACTGTTGTTTTGCACCCCACCAATAGTTTCCAAAAGGTGTTGGATAGGATGTTGTGGTATTTGACAATGTTCCAGCGCCTACTGCTGCGGTTCCAGGCAAAGAAGGCACAGAGGCAGCTACCAAGTTGAGAGTTGAACCAGAACAAATTGGTGCTGGTGAAGCTTGCGCTTGAGTAATTGTTGGATTAGGGTTCACAACAACAGTTTGTGTTACTTGGTTATTACAGTTTGCATTGACACCCGTTACAGTATAAACATAAGTACCTGCAACAGTTGGAGTCAGTGGACGAGTTGCCCCGGTAGAGGCAGCTGTCATACCAGATCCAGGATAAGTAGCTGTTGTCCAAGTGTAAGCATATGCTGGAGATGCTGTTGAAGATGCTGTTAAAGTAACGTTGCCACCTAAACAGAATGTTGGAGTAACACTCGTTGCGATGTTAATTGCGGGTGGTGCCGTAACTGTAACAACTACAGGCACTAATGGACTTAAACATCCATTTGTTCCGTTTTCATTTACATAGAAAGTAGTTGTCGAAGAAACGACAGATGCAAGCGTAGTTGGGCCCGCTGCAATGCTGCCCCTTTTGATTACGACATCGTCGATAATTGTACCTGATGCAATACCGCCTGAACGCGAGCGCCAAACATAGGCCCAGTTGGCCGTGTTGGCAGCAAGGTAAGCAGCTGGCAATTGAATATTTGTAAAGAGTGGCGCGCCATTGAGTGTCATGTTGAGTACGCCTGCGTTGTTGATCGATACAACGACATCTGAAGTAGCACCAACCCACGCTGAAGCTGCTGAATAAGCAAGAACACCCGGAGTTGTTGGGGTTTGGTTTGCTACGTTACAGTTGTACATTAAATAAATACCTTGGGTGTTTGCACCATTGGTATAGGTATCGAATGCAATTTTTAGTTTGGTTCCGGTTCCATTTTCAGCATTTGGCGTTGCTGCCAAAGCATTTACGTCGTCTCCAAAGCTAAATGCCATTCCGTCTGCAGTGTTGGTTACACCCCCACCCTGATTTGTGTACTTAAATGAAATTTCATGTTTGTCGGTGTTTGTTCCGGCAGCATTTACAAAAAGGCCTCCTGACTGAGAAAGCACATTTGGATGCAAGACCAACGCGCCACCAGAAATAGCGGCATTTCCTGAAATAGTAGCATTGCTGAGTGCAGATGTTGCAAAGTTGTTTGTCCAGTAAGTGGCAAGCGGGCCAAAGTTTTGCCCTTGCGCAGAGGCAGTACCAGCTGCATCTGTATACCAATTAAATGCACCTGTACCTCCACCATTGGTTACTGAAGCTACACTCGCCGTTGGGATCTGGAAACCACAATGCGTAGAGTTTGTAACCACCGGAGACGTTGGCAATGCCAAAACAGTAACTGTTGTTGGTGAAGACGTTACCTGACAGCCTGCTGCACTAACTAAGGTTGAGTAAGTTGAAGTTGCTATCGGCGAAACAGTCTGAGGGTTGGTAGTACCAACAGCAGTAGAGCCAGACGTCCAAGCAACCGAAGTGATTGCTGGTACTGCACCACCACCATTGTTTGTTGAGACAATATTTAACATATAGTCTTCGAACTCACCCCAAGAAGAGATAGAAGCCGAACTAGTAATTAATAATTCCAAACATACAACACGCATGCGCGTTTGGCCATTCAAAGCTGTTGCAGGGATGGCGAAAGACCCATTTACTGTATAGGCACCAGGTGCTGTTGCTGTTGGAGCGTAAGCCATTTCTCCGGCATCGGCAAAAGATCCATTTCTGTTGTAGTCAATGAAAATGGCCATGGAGTTGTTATATGCAAATCCGGTTACTAAGCTAGAAATCGAAAAGTTATAAGCTTGCCCCGCATTCATGGTGTAGGGGCCAAAAGCCGTAAAATTAGAATAAGAACCAGCGGTCCCTGTGGCAGTTCCAATTGTTCCTACCAAAGAGTTTATCGGAGTAGTATTGCTCAAGATTGTAGTGGCGCCTTGAGTAATTGTAATGCCTCCAAAATCTTCGTCAAATGTAGGTGAACCAACTCCAGGAGTGGTGTAGTTTACAGGTGGATTCGAGTTGGCCAATGCTACAGAAATTGCTGAAGACTGCCCGTTACAAATTGTAGCAGGATTTGAGGATGCTGCAGCAGTAATTCCTAATAAAGGAGCATCTGCATATGTTGCGCCATTGTATACTGTTGATGCCGCTGCATTTGTTGCTAATACAGACCAAGTTACCGTAGCAGTAACCGGGGTTGCAACCGGGATAGTGCCAGTCCAAATAGTACCACTTGTGTTAGTAAGCGTAATATTAGGCTGAGCCACTCCGTTAAATGCATAACTTAAAACTGCTGAGGTGATTGGACCACCTGTTGTAGCAATGTTAAATGTAAAGGCATGTGTAGATGGCGTACATGAAACTGCAACCGATGGGTTAGATGCTGTTAACGTAATTTGAGGTGCTGTTGTAACACCATTGAACTCAAATGCGCCACGGTCAGGAGCTGCTCCTGTACCAGTGTAACCAGTGTTGCCTGCGCGTGTTACATTTGCGTAGTCATTGGTGATTCCTGCAATTTGAATTGCACCACCTTCTACTTGCGTTGTAATACCCGCAACTGGCTTCAAGAAGTCAGCACTTGTAGGAGTTAAACTAACAAAGAATGAGCCTGCCGTTGGATACGTAAATGTTTCACCTGTCATTGAATAAGCATCGCGTGGTGTCACTAAAGTTTTATATAATGCTAATGTTTGTTGAGTTAAAGGGGCCGCTGGAGTTCCTTCAAGGTAAATTACGCGAGAGGCACTTGGCGTACCCGCAAACAACATGTTGTTATTAGATGACGCATCAAAGTTATTCAACTGCGTTGCTGTAGATCTTCTGAAAGCAGCAGCAATTCCTGTTCCTGTTGTTCCAGAAAGGTTGATGATGATGTTGTTTCTTAAAATCAAATTAGAAGTGGTAGCAGTAGCATTAGAGGTATGGAAAATACCGCTTGTAGAAAAGCTGGCGCCAGTAGAAGTAGCATTTAAGAAAATTGAATTATAACTAACTGTATGAGCGGTGTTCGTGCTAAAAGATGACGTTATTGATATGCCTCGAATGATATCTGCAGATGTACTTGTTCCTGTTGGTGTTTTCAAATCACCAATTACATTATTGGTGATAGTTGAGCTACCCGAAACTATATTGATGCCAAATACCGAGCTTCCGGCATTTGAACCAGTAAGGTTGGCAATTTTATTTCTGTTGAAATTGATGCCAGTACCACCTGTCAAATAAAAACCACTTACATTGTACGCTCCTGTTGATGTAAGCGCCATGACTGAGTTGTTGTAGACATTCATTCCGGCAGGAAAGGAAGCGTAGATACCGTAGGTTGTTCCGCCAGCAGTAATATTGGAAATACTGTTATTGTAGAAAGAAGATGTAGCGTTTCCATTACCTGTGTACAATCCAAAGAATGTGCCTGTTCCTGTGTAAGTAACATTAGACACGGTATTGCCAAAGGCTGTCATGTTGGCATTGGAAATAAACATTGGGTATTGGCTTGATGTGCCACCCATGGTGTAACCAGCAATCGTATTATTTGAAGTTGTGCCATTACCCGTATTGTAAATACCGTAAAAAGTACCTGATGCAGCGGTGAAAGAGTTAATCGTATTGTTACTCATTGTGGCTGATGCAGCGGTGCCAAAACGATAAACCCCAGCGTGGGTAGATCCTGACTGTGTGTTTGAAGGAAAAGAAACAGTGTTTGAAGAAATGTTCAAGGTGCCTGTTGGGCTAGAACCAGAACTGTATATAGCATATTTCGAACCCAACGTGGTAGTTAGTGTGATCGTATTGTTCGTTACCGTTAAGTTACCGTGATCAGATGAAGAGGAAAACATAAGACCATATCTAAATTCTGTTCCTGTTACACCACCATTGGCGATGTTGTTATAGACATTGTTTGAAGCAACTACATCGCGGTAGTAAATCATGTACAAACCATAAGATGTAGAAGAAGAACCTCCAACACCTATATTGTTAAAGGTATTGCCCGTAATCGTGATATTTTGATCGTAGAAATTCCAAGGCGTTAAATCATTAAAACCACGAACATAAATGCCATTGTGTACATTGCTGATGGTATTATTAGTAAAGTTGAGGTTTTCGTTTCTACCACCTATCGATGTAACTGTGATTCCTGTTGAAGAGAATGTACTTGATAAAGCATCATTATTGCTCGACATAATACCCGTTACAACTCCTGAAGTACCTTTATTCATGTTAATGGTAGAATTGGTAATGGTTACGTTTTTACAACCGTTCGTGCCACTTACTTTACGCAAATAGAAACCGTATTCAATACCTGTAGTTGTTGACGACGCAACAGATGCTGAAAGGTTTATTCCATTAAATGTAATGAAGTCTGAACCCTCAAAAATGACGATTGCATCTGCTTGTGATCCTAAAATTGTTGAGGTGACCGTACCTGCATCTGTGCGGGTAATTACTGGGTTTGCACCCGTGCCGCTTTTTTGAAATACGATTGGGTTAGCAGTTGTACCTGTGGCTGTTATTAATATTGGCGCAGTGATACTCTCTGTATGGCCAGAAGCAACGTTAAAAGTAACGCCACCTGTTCCAACACCTTGGGTGTTGAGCGCGGTAACTGCAGCAGAAATAGTGGCATAGTTTCCTGGAATGGTTTTAACGCCAGTAAGCTGTGCCATTAGGTTTGTTGTGCTCATTAACATGAAAACAACTGCCAAAAGGTGTAATGATTTGATTTTAGTAGTAATACTCATTTTATAGAAGTTTAGAATCTAGATTCGCAAATATATTGTTAAAAATCCAAAAAACAAAAAATTAAATTCTCTAGTCAAATTTAGCAGTTTCAGTTACTTTTGAAGCTATGAACAAAGAAATCAACGCATTCAAGGCCCTTGTTTGTGGTTCTACCCAAGGAATTGGGTTGGCCATTGCCCAGCAATTAGCCCAAGACGGCTATACAATTTGCCTAACGGCTAGAAACGAAGAAAATTTAAAAACTGCGCTTGCAGCCCTTTCGACTGAAAATAACCAAACCCATAGTTATTTCGTGTCTGATTTTACTGACCCGGCAGGATTAAAAAATGCCATCACCAACTTTATTCATTTAAATGGTGACATACAAATTCTTATCAATAATACAGGTGGGCCAAAAAGCGGACCTATTGTAGATGCAGATACCAGCGAATTTCTAGCAGCGTTTAATCAGCACCTTATTTGTAACCACATTTTAATGCAGGCTGTTGTTCCGGGAATGAAAGCTGCCGGTTTTGGGCGCATCATTAATATCATCTCTACGTCTGTGAAGCAACCGCTGCCAAATCTTGGTGTTTCGAATACCGTAAGAGGGGCAGTAGCCAGTTGGTCCAAAACACTTGCCAATGAGTTAGGTGCATTTGGCATTACTGTTAATAACGTGCTGCCGGGTGCTACAAACACGCAGCGCCTTACCGAAATTGCCAAAGTAAAAGCCGATAAAACGGGCGAAAGCATCGCTGCAATTTTAGCCGAAATGGGTCAAGAAAGCCCCATGAAACGCATTGCTGAGCCGCATGAAGTGGCCGCGGCAGTGGCGTTTTTAGCTTCGCCAAGCGGCTCTTATATTAATGGAATTAACGTACCCGTAGATGGCGGTCGTACGAAAAGTTTGTAATGAACTCTCGGAGCAACTTAACGGTTATTTATTCTTTTTGGCCAAAAAAGAACGATACGCCAAAAGCGTCGGAAACCCAAAAAGCAAACTTGCTGCTAGCATATAGCCTCGGCGCGTGAGGTAGAAATCTACGACGCCCTCCATTTCAGATTCTTGATAACCCAGGCCAACAAAATAAGCCAAACTCAATGGCGCCTCGAGGGTATACTTTTTGCCATTCTGCGCATACACGATTTCTCCTTCGAACAAATTAGGACTCACTAGTATCAATAGGCCGCCAATAAATATAAAGCTGAAGGCAAAAACAAACCAAGGCTTACGCAGTAAGGATTTAAAATCTTCCATGGCGCAAAGTTAGGGCTATTCTATCTAATTTCGCAGTGCTACCATGAAACGCATTGCCTATTTATGTTTGTCTGAAGGTTGGGGTGGTTTAGAAATGAACCAGCTGCGCAATGCCCAACAAATGAAAAGTCGAGGTTATGAGGTGCTGCTCATTGTCAATTTGGAGAGCCCTATCCAAAGAGCGGCAAAACTAGCCGACATACCTCTATATACGGTTGCACAAAAACCAAAGCATTATCAATGGTGTTTTGCTTTGAAGTTGGCGTTGTTTCTTGCCAAGCAAAGCTATCACCATCTCCTTTTTAGAAATAATAGAGAACAAAGTATTGCGGCGTCTGTGGCATTCTTTTCACGGGGGAAGATCAAGACACATTACTTTATGGAAATGGCACTCGGCGGCAAGCGCACACACTTCTATCGAACTTGGCGCTATGCTTTTCTTAGCACTTGGGTTTGCCCACTACCCTATCTAAAAGCACAAGTTTTGCAACAAACTAGAATTGCCAAACACAAAGTTAAAGAAATCCCATCTGGGCTCATTTTCAAGCCCGAAGGTTTCGTAGATAAAACAAACGCCCGAATGGATCTACAATGGCCACTGGATAAAAAACTCATCGTTGTGGTGGGTCGAATTGACCCCAAAAAACAACAAGCCTTTATTTGGGATTGCTTTAAGCAGCGAACGAAAACCGATGAATATTTAATATTTGTAGGTGAAAGTACTCCTGATGAAGCTTCGGTCTATTTTATGAATCTGCGAGAAAAGGTAGATGTGCACCCAAAAAATCGGCAAGTGATCTGGGCAGGGTTTCACGAAAAAATGGAGCTTGTCTACCACGCGGCAGATGTGGTGATTTCGGCAGCCGACAAAGAAACGGTTGGAATGGTCACGCTCGAGGCACTACAAAATAATTGCCCTGTGCTGGGGGTGAACAACGGCGGAAGTAAAGAAATCATTGAACTATTCGGAGGGGGGCTTTGTTTTGAATTGAACAGTGCCGCCTCTCTTTCAAATGGCATTGATCAAATTTTGGCAGGTGCTTTTCCAGCACTCAATAAGCCCGATTTTGAACAACATTTTGACTTTAACCGCGTTTGTTCGCAAGTAGAAACTGAAGTATTGGCGCTTGACGCACCAATTTTTAAGTAAATTCGTTCAATGGATTTATATACCTCCAAACAGCGCTGGAAACTATTGCTCGTCATCTTGGCACTTGCCGTTGTGGGTATTTCTTTATTCTATTCGAACCAACGCATTCAAAAAATTGGCGACCGAGAGCGCACGAAGGCCCAACAATGGGCACTTGCGCTGCGCAAAAAAGCAGAATTGGTAGCTTTGAGTACCGATATTTTTTCAGCACTCCAAGAAAAAGAACGTCAAAAAATGGCCTTGGTGGTCAGGGCCAACCGCACCCTTTTAGGTGCCTCTGACCTCACCATAAGTCAAGATGTAGATTTTGCACTCGAAATTATTGAAGCCAATAAAGACATCCCTTTTATCTTATTAAACGACGATGGCAGTATTTCGCAATCCAGAAATATCGATCCAAAAACACCAAAACAGACCATGCTCCAACTTGCTAAGGGCTGGATTGCCGAAGGACGGAGTTATCAAATCCAAGTATTTGAGGACATGTACATGACCCTATGCCATGGATTCTCCACAGAATTACTACGTTTACAAGCGCATTCAGATTCTTTGATTCGCTCGTTTAACGCCGATCTTACCGACCAAAAAAGCTTAGTTCCAGTACTATTGTTTGACCCGCAAACCAAACAAGTCGAGGCCAGTAATTTGGACCCCGAGCAATTGACGGCGCAACACATCAAACAAACCTTAAAAGAAATGTCGGCTGCTTACCGCCCCATTGAACTAAACATCAAAGGAAATAAAAAACTACTTTATCTAAAAGACAGCGAAGAAGTCAAGCAACTTTTTTGGCTACCCTATTTGCAATTTGGCGTGCTTGGCTTATTAGTACTGGTCGGCTATTTGCTCTTTTCGATGTACCGCAAAGCAGAACAAAACCAAGTTTGGGCAGGAATGGCCAAAGAAACAGCGCATCAATTAGGAACACCGCTTTCTTCTATGATGGCCTGGGTAGCACACTTAGAACAGCAAGATATTGACCCAATGATTCCGAGAGAAATGCACAAAGACCTGGAACGTTTGGAGAAAATTACCGACCGCTTCTCAAAAATTGGATCTGGCGCTAAACTCGTCGAAGGAGATTTAGCCGCTACAATTGAGAACAACCTACTGTACCTCAAGGCGCGTTTATCGCAAAAAGTCGAAATGCAATTCGAATTAAACGGAGAGCGGCCGCTCATGGTGCTGCACAATTCCTCTCTGATGGAATGGGTGGTTGAAAATATATGTAAAAATGCAGTAGATGCGATGGAAGGAAAAGGAAACCTGCGTATCCACATTCAAGAAGTAGCTGAATGGGTGCACATCGATATCTCCGACACCGGAAAAGGCTTGACGCCTAAACAATTCAAAACCATCTTTGAGCCCGGTTATTCTACCAAAAAAAGAGGTTGGGGGCTTGGGCTTACCCTTGTCAAGCGCATTGTTGAAGAGTACCATAAAGGAAAAGTGTTTGTGTTAGATTCTGCGCCTGACAAAGGCACTACATTTAGGATTTCCATCCCACACTAAAATCCAAACGCTAAATTCTGTCTATCTTTACCTTTCAAAACCACAAATATGGAAATGCTTGTTCTGACCGAGGTTCGCAATCAAATTGCCTACATTACAATCAACCGACCACAACAACTCAACGCCCTCAATAAAGACACCATTGAAGCCCTACACCATGGCCTAGATACGGCAGATGCCGACCCGGCAGTTGGCGTCATTATCTTGACGGGCAGCGGTGAAAAAGCTTTTGTAGCCGGTGCAGACATCAAAGAATTTGCAGATTTTAACATCGCAGAAGGAGGGCAACTTGCATTACATGGCCAGCAAACCCTTTTCGATTTCATAGAACAACTCAGCACCCCCGTTATTGCAGCAGTGAACGGCTTTGCGCTTGGCGGTGGGTTAGAGCTCGCTATGGCCGCACACATCCGCATTGCCAGTAGCAACGCTAAAATGGGCCTTCCTGAAACTTCATTGGGCGTCATTCCTGGCTATGGCGGCACACAGCGCTTAGCACAACTCGTTGGGCGCGGTAAGGCCAACGAACTCATCTTTACAGCCAGTATGCTCAAAGCTGAAGAAGCACTTCAATGGGGTTTGGTAAATGCCGTTGTTGAACAAGCAAACCTAATGGCCAGCTGTGAAGAAATGGCACAAAAAATACTCAACAATTCCCCAATGGCTATTGCCGCAGCCATTCGCTGCGTCAATGCAGGCTTGACGAGTGGAGTTAATGGCTACCATGTCGAGATCGAAGAATTCGGAAAATGTTTTGGCACCAAAGACTTTAAAGAAGGAACCACCGCATTCTTAGAAAAACGCAAGCCTAACTTTAGAGGCTAAGCAATGAGCAATCCGATACGCAAATTAGTTGGCCAAACCGCCATTTATGGACTGCCCTCTATTGTAGGAAGGCTGCTCAACTATTTGTTGGTGCCATTGCACACCTACTATTTTGCACAAACCTCCGATTACGGCGTAATTTCAGAGCTCTATGCCTGGGTAGCCTTCTTAATTGTATTGCTCACTTTCGGAATGGAAACCGCTTTTTTCCGCTTTTTACAAAACGAAACAGACAAAGACAAAGCCTACAGCGCGGCATTTTGGTCTGTAGTGGGTATCAATGCTCTATTCTATTTAGTACTTCTTTACTTTAACAACGATATTGCCACCGCACTTCTTTTTGAAGGACACAACGAATATGTAGTCTTGCTTGGCACCATCGTGATGATCGATGCCGTTACAGCGCTGCCCCTAGCCCGCTTGCGCGCTGAAGAAAAAGCGCTGCGCTTTGCCACCATTCAAATGACCAGCATAGGGCTCAACATCGCCTTGAATGTCATTGCTATGGTCTTCTTTTTTAGTCCTCAACGACCTGAAGAAGGTATTTTGTTTATCCTGTTAGCCAATTTGCTTGCTTCGCTATCCAAACCGCTATTGCTGTACGACAGTATTTTTAATGTGCTTTTTGTCCGAGATTGGAGCCTTTACAAACGCATGTGGCGCTATGCCATTCCATTGGTTATAGCGGGCTTTGCGGGTATTGTGAACGAAACTTTCGATCGAATTTTGCTCAAGCACCTTCTATACGACCCAGCCGTGCCGGAGTCTTTGAACTATGCAGAGTCTCAGGTGGGTATTTACAGTGCTTGTTATAAACTTGCCATGCTCGTCACGATTATTTTGCAAGCCTACCGCTATGCTGCTGAGCCTTTCTTTTTCAAGCAAATGCAAAACCAAGACCGCAATACGGTATATGTGCGCGTCATGAACATCTTTGTTGCTATGGTTTGTGCCGTATTTTTATTGGTCAGCCTCAACCTAGATATTTTCAAATATTTTATCCAAAAAGAAGCCTATTGGGAAGGCCTGAAGGTTGTGCCCATTTTGCTTCTTGCCAACGTTTTCTTGGGCATTTATTACAACCAAAGTATTTGGTATAAACTCAGTGGCAAAACACAGTACGGCGCCTACATAACTATAATAGGAGCAGCACTCACTATTGCCATTAACATTTATTACATTCCACAATTTCAATACATGGCTAGTGCATGGGCAACACTCATTGTGTATGCCACCCAAATGCTCCTTTCTTATTGGCTAGGGCAGCGTCTCTATCCTATTCCATACAACGTCAAAAAGTTTTTGCTCTATTTGGGTCTTAGCTTATTGTTATTCTGGATAGGCAGCCAAATTCATTTTACCAATTCGATGGTCAATCACTTTATACACAACTTACTCGTTTTCTTTTTTGTAGCTTTTGCTTTTGTGCTGGAAAAAAATAACCTTCGCAACAGTAGCACGCACTAATCAAACAATTTCTGCGTTAGGGTGTTTATTTAGCTACCGAAACGCTTAACTTTGCTCTTATGTCTCTTCACCCGTACAAGCCCGGCCCCTTTTTATCTCAAATCATTGTTCCGAGCGACCTACGCACGAATTTCACCGAAGAACAACTTCCGCAAGTTGCACAAGAATTGCGTCAATACATTGTCGATGTCATTTCAGAAATTGGCAATTCACACTTTGGTGCTTCTCTTGGCGTCGTAGAACTTACCGTTGCTTTACACTACGCTTTTAATACCCCTGACGACCAACTCGTTTGGGACGTCGGGCACCAAGCCTACGGACACAAAATATTAACCGGGCGCAGAGAGCGCTTCCATACCAACCGTTTAAAAGGTGGTATCTCTGGTTTTCCGAAACGTTCGGAAAGCGAATACGATACTTTCGGTGTTGGCCATTCGTCTACCTCCATTTCTGCTGCTTTAGGCATGGCTGTTGCCAACCAATACAAAGGCGAAACGCAGCGCCAACATATCGCTGTTATCGGCGATGGCGCCATGACCGCTGGTTTGGCGTTTGAAGGGCTCAACCACGCTGGCTTCGAAAAAGACGCAAACTTGCTCGTTATTCTCAACGATAACTGCATGTCTATTGACCCCAACGTTGGTGCGCTTAAAGAATACCTCACCGACATTACAACCTCGCACACTTATAATAAAGTTAAAGATGAGGTATGGAAACTTCTTGGCAAGGTTTCTAAATTTGGCCCAGATGCCCAAACTATTGCCTCTAAAGTTTCACATGCATTGAAGGGCACACTCTTGAAGCAATCCAATCTATTTGAAGCGTTTAACTTTCGCTATTTTGGCCCTGTAGATGGCCATGACGTTATTGGCTTAGCTAAAATTTTGGCAGATCTTAAAGATATCCCCGGACCAAAAATCTTGCATTGTGTTACCCGTAAGGGCGCGGGTTACAAATTCTCGGAAGAAGGCAACCCCACAAAATGGCATGCTCCGGGTGTTTTCAACAAAGAAACAGGTGAAATCGTCAAAATTGTTCCTAAATCACCTGAACCGCCTAAATACCAAGACGTTTTTGGCTACAGCATAGTTGAGCTCGCCGAAAAGAACGATAAAATCATGGGCGTTACCCCAGCGATGCCTTCGGGTTGTTCATTAAATATCATGATGCAAGCCATGCCCAAACGTGCATTCGATGTTGGTATTGCCGAACAACACGCCGTTACCTTCAGTGCAGGTCTTGCTACCCAAGGATTGGTTCCATTTTGTAATATCTATTCGACATTCATGCAGCGTGCCTTTGATCAAGTCTTGCACGACGTTGCGCTGCAAAACCTCAATGTTGTATTTTGTCTAGACCGAGGTGGTTTGGTTGGTGCCGATGGCGCTACACACCACGGCGTTTACGACCTCGCATACATGCGCATGATCCCAAACATGATTGTTTCTGCCCCCATGAACGAAGAAGAGCTTAGAAACCTCATGTACACTGCGCAATTACCAGATCAAGGACCGTTTTCTATTCGCTACCCGCGCGGAAACGGCGTCATGACTGAATGGAAAACAGCATTTAAAGAAATCAAAATAGGACAAGGGCGTAAAGTCACTGCAGGCGAAGACATCGCTATTCTCACCATTGGGCACCCCGGTAATTTTGCACAAGAAGCCATTGAGCAACTCAAAGGTTCAGGTGTATCCGTTGCCCATTACGACATGCGCTTTGTCAAACCCCTAGACACCATCTTGCTCCACGAAATCTTCAGTAAATTTAAAAAAGTCATCACCGTAGAAGACGGTTGCTTGATGGGTGGCTTCGGAGCTGCCGTGCTAGAATTCATGGTCGATCAAAAATATCAGGCTGAAGTAACTCGTTTAGGCATTCCAGACCAGTACATTCACCACGGAACTCAAGAAGAGCTCTGGGCAGACTGCGGATTTGATACTCAGTCTATTATACGCACAATCACTAGTATTTTCAATCTCCAACAAGAAAAAATAACAACGCAAAACGTCGGCTAAAACCAAATTATTGTAATTTGGACCAAAACTTTAACGACTATCATGCAAAAAACAAACTATGGCGCCTTCGGGACGCTAATCGTCATCTTTTTCTTTTGGGGCTTTGTTGCCGCATCCAATTCCATCCTGATTCCCGTTTTTAAGAAAGCACTTACGCTAACACAATTGCAATCTCAGCTTATTGAGTTTGCCTTTTATGTCGCCTATACAGTTGGTTCCCTTATTTACTTCAGTATATCGGGCCTACTCAAGCAAGACATCTTAAATAAAATTGGCTATCGAAACGGGCTGGCGCTTGGCTTGTTGATTTCTGCAGCCGGAACACTCCTTTTTATACCAGCCTCTGCAAATGGAGGTTCTTTTCCCTTGCTACTTGGTGGCCTTTTTATCGTTGGGCTCGGCTTTTCTTTACAACAAACAGCTGCAAACCCTCTGGCTATTCAAATGGGCGACCCAGCCAAAGGAAACGCACGCCTCAGCATGGCCGGCGGCATCAATAACCTAGGTACTACCATCGGACCGGTTATATTGTCCTATGCCATTTTTGGTGGTCTCACTAAAGAAAATACAGTTTTAGATTTAACAGCTGTGCAAATGCCGTACCTCATTTTAGGCGCTACTTTTGTATTGGCTGCCTTATTCTTTAAATTTTCGTCTGTTCCAGACTCGATCGGTGACGACAATCAAAATGAGCCTGGGCAATTACTCCAGACCCTGCGTGAACCACAGGTTCTCTTAGCCATGATGGCCATTTTCTTATATGTCGGTGTAGAAGTAGCAACCCAAAGTAACTTGCCCGAATTCATGAAACAACATTTGGGTAAACAAGAGAGTGAAGTTGCGCCTTATGTCTCCTTATTTTGGGCAAGCATGATGATCGGCCGTTGGGCATCAGCGGCAGGTGTTTTTGAAAAGTCAAAACTATTTAATCAAATCATGGGTATCTTTTTGCCGTTGGTTGCCTTTGGAATATTCGCACTTGCCAACACCATCGGGGGTTCTGACGTGTCTTCCTTTATGCCTTATATTGGTTTAGTGTTTGTGTTAATTGCCGCTGATTTCTTGTCAAAAGGCAATCCTGTTCGCCAAATTATCCTATACTCTAGCCTAGGAATTTTAGCCTTAATTATAGGTATTTTTGGATCTGGTTATGTCAGTGTTTTTGCATTTATTTCGGTGGGTTTATTTTGTAGTACACTTTGGCCTTGCATTTTTACACTAGGTATTACAGGTATGGGCACCAAAACCAATATTGCCTCTAGTTTAATGATCTTAATGATTATGGGAGGAGGCGTTATTTCTGTTACACAAGGCTGGCTCTCTGACAACAGCATATTGGGTATTCAACAATCTTATTGGGTTGGGGTTGCGTGCTTTGCTTACTTAATTTATTTCGCAATTCGGACTGCGACTATTCTCAAAAACAAAGGAATTCATACCTTTGATGCTGCATCAAGCGGACACTAATGGGAATGTATAAAATTGAATTTCATGACTTCTTTACTGCAGCCTTTTCTGTAGACTGCATTATTTTTGGCTATGAAGCTGGTCAGATCAAAGCGCTGTTAATCAAGCGTGCCATGGAACCCTACGAAAACTTCTGGGCAATCCCCGGAGATTTAGTCTACCCCGACGAAGACCTCCCAGTTGCAGCAGAAAGAATTCTAAAAGAGCTCACGGGCCTTGATCATATCCAAATGCATCAGTCGCAGTCTTTTGGGCACCCAAAAAGACACCCACAAGGACGCGTCATTACCATTGCACATTTTGCACTCGTGCGCATCGAAGATTTTCAGGTGAAAGCATCTTCATGGGCCGACGACATCAGTTGGGTGCCGCTCAACGAAGTACCGACGCTCGCTTTTGATCACAACCATATCCTAGAAAGCACCTATGAGATGCTCAAGCAAAAGCTACAATATGAACCTGTTTGTTTTGACTTATTGCCTGAGCGCTTTACATTAAACGAATTTCAGCAGCTTTATGAGTTTGCCTTTGAACAAGAAATGGACAAAGCGAACTTCAGAAAGAAAATCAAATATATTCCCCTTGTTGCGCTCAATGAAAAACAAAAAAACGTGAAGCACCGCCCTGCAAAGCTTTATTCTTTTGATCTCGAGACCTATCAGCAACGCCTTTTGGCGAACGAATACAGCTTCAAAATGTAAAAATAAAACACTTATTGTATTTTTTACAATAATGTTTGTACCTTAGACCATCGCTTTCACTCATAGTCGGGCGTTAAACAGGTTAATAATCAAGGAAACGGAGAGGAGTGTCTCCGTTTCTCTTTTTATAGATTGCTGTTTTTCTCATGTATACGAAAACTTATTGTTAATTGTACAATAATTTAATTTTTACGTATATTTATCCCACTCTAAAACTAAAATAACATGATCAGAACACTAGTCATGGCACTGCTTTGTTGCGTTGGTGTCACGCAGATCTATGGACAAACCATCACCGGATCAATCATCAATGAGCGCTCAGAGGCTGTTCCATACGTCAAAATCACTGTTAAAAGCAGTAAAAAGCCTTTTTTAAGTGATGGAAAAGGACTTTTTCAAGTAAGCGTCACGGACCCAGCAACCGATGTGCTCGTTTTTACTGCGATGGGCTATCAAAAACAAGAAATTCCTGTTGCTGGCCAAACCAACCTCACCGTAGTTCTATTAGAAGTATCTCAAGACACCAAAGACGTTGTGGTAGTCGGGTACGGCACTGCAAAATCTAGAGAATTGACCGGCGCTACTTCAAAAGTAAAAGGTGAAGACCTCGAAAAAATGAACATGACCCGTATGGACCAAGCCCTTCAAGGGCAAGTATCAGGGGTTACCGTATCTAGCAACTCCGGTTCTCCGGGCGGTTCAGCCAATATCAGAATTCGTGGCTTGTCTACATTTGGCGACAACGACCCGCTTATTTTGGTAGATGGTGTCGTCTATGATTCCGAAGGCTTAAACGCCCTTAACCCCTCAGATATCAAGTCCATTAACGTTCTAAAAGATGCCACTGCTGGTATATACGGTGTGCGCGCCGCCAACGGCGTCATCATCGTCGAAACAAAAAATGGCGCCATCAACCGCAAACCCACCATGGAATACAACGGTTATTTTGGCGTCCAGCAAACTGCCCGCAAACTCGATTTGCTCACCGCAGAGGAATACGCGGTCATTAAAAATGAAGCCTTTGCCTTCGGCGGCCAAACCATGCCTTTCTCCAATACAAACCTAGGTACTGGCACCAACTGGCAAGACTCCGTTTTTAGCTCGGCACCTGTGCAAAGCCACAACCTTTCCCTCAGCGGAGGCACACTCAATACCCACTATTCAATTGGCCTTGGTTATTTTAATCAAGAAGGTATAGTTGGAGCCGACAAAGCCAACTTTGGCCGCTACAACGCACGTTTGAACTTTGCGACTGATATGTCAGAGAAACTCAAACTCAATTCTGTTTTGTTGTTCTCTTCAGATATGCGCAGCACCCTACCAGAAAACGGTATTGGTTCGGTGCTATACAACACCATCAATGCCTTTCCAAACGAATCGGTTTACAGCAGCCCTGGCACCTTCTCCTACATGGAAGAAGTGAGTGACATCATTAACCCAATTGCTCAAATGATGAACCAATACAATTGGAGCACCGCCAATAAATTTGTAGGAAAAGAAGAGTTTATCTACGAATTCAACGAAAACATCTCCCTTACCAATCGCTTTAATTACAATTACGCGAATGTAGATGCCAAAGTCTTCTCTCCTCTTGTTTGGTACGGCGACGGTAAATACGCCAATACAGCGGCCAATGCCGCGCTGGAGTCTCCAGAGGTTGAAATTGGCGACAGCGTTTTCATCGATAGAGGCGCTGCAGTTTACGAAGAGCGCTCGACATACTTAGACCTCTCTTACGAAGGATTCGTCAACTACGACAAAACCTTTAATGACATTCATAAAGTCAAAGGAACATTCGGCGTATCGGTCTTTGAACGAAAAGGACAATCACTTAACGGCGTAGCTTTTGGTATTCCCAACAACTCACTGGCTTATGCTGATATCTCCGCCAACCAAGCACAAGGCGGATTTTTAAATAACGTCAACTCTTGGGAATTCAAAGAGCGCTTGTTATCTGCATTCATGCGCACAGAATACGCCTACAAAGAAAAATATCTTGTTTCTGGTATCTTGCGCAGAGATGGTTCAAGTAAATTTGGGCCAAACAGCCGCTGGGGAATTTTCCCAACCATTTCTGGTGGTTGGTTGCTTTCAGAAGAAGACTTCTTCAAAAGTGAAAGCATTGATTATCTGAAGTTCAGAGCAAGTTATGGTGTATCTGGCAATGACCAAATTCCAAACTTTGCTTACCGCGCATTACTTAATGGAGAAGGGGTTTATGTATTCGACGACCTTATTACGCAGGGAGCCGCAATTGGCCGCCCTGCCAACCCAGACCTTAAGTGGGAAACCACACGTCAACTCAATTTAGGCCTAGACCTCACTTGGTTGAAAGTCATCAACTTTACCACCAACTACTTCATTAAAAATACCAATGACCTTTTGTTCCAGCCAGATGTTTCTGCCTTATTGGGTTCATACGGTCCGGGGGGTTACCCGCCAATTATCAACGCGGGCGACGTCTCTAACAAAGGTTGGGAATTTGAATTAGCTTACCAATCTGACCGAAAAAACTTATTGCAAACCAACCTCAACTTCAACCTCACCACCATCAACAACAAAGTGGTTAGTGTCCCTGAAGGAATCGAATATATTCCTGGAGCAGCATTTAGTGTAGGTGGAGATGTAGCAACACGCTTTGAAGAAGGCTACGAAATCGGTTACTTCTTTGGTTACCAAACAGAAGGGGTTTTCCAAACCCAAGAACAAATCGACAACGCAGCTGTGGTTCAAGAGGGCGCACAACCTGGCGACCTCATCTTTAAAGATGTCAATGGTGACGGCAAAATCAATTTCTCCGACGACTCCGACAAAACCTACCTAGGGTCTGCTATTCCAGACTTTACCATGGGTTTTGCTTTTAACTTTAAACTCAAAGGCTTTGACTTCTCTGGCAATGTATACGCTGCCCTTGGACAAGAAATTATCCGCAACTACGAGCGACAACAGCCTTATGCAAATCAACTCGCATATGTTATTGATCGCTGGACAGGAGAAGGCTCAACAAACGAACACCCACGTCTAACCACTGGCCCAACCAACAATAACTTGTTCTCTGATTACTATGTAGAAGATGGCTCATTTGTAAGGCTCCGTAACCTTCAGTTTGGTTATACCTTGCCGAGCACACTCTTGCGCAAAATTCACGTTGAATCGTTGCGCATTTATGTTGCTGCTAACAACCTCATTACCCTCACTCGCTACATGGGCTTTGATCCTGACCTAGGTTCATCAAGCGTGCTGTCTGCAGGTGTAGACTACGGTATGTATCCGCAAGCACGTTCATTAATGGGTGGTCTTCAAATCAAATTTTAAGAATTAAAGTCATGAAAAAACTAATCTATACCCTTTTGGCACTTGTTTCGATAGTTACATTGCCATCTTGTGAAAAGTTCTTATCTGTAGATCCGCCATATTCACAGGACGCTGAAAATTTCTTTCAAACTCAAGAAGACTTTGAACGCGCACTTGTAGGTGCTTACGATCTTCTTCAAGGCTCTTTTCTTTCGCTTTGGATAGGTGAAATTGCTTCTGACAACGCGATTGCCGGTGGCGAAAGCGTAAACGATAGCAAAGGGCTGCACGATATCGACAACATGACCCACGGTGGTGTAAATGTTGAGTTGCGTAATCTTTTTCGCTGGAACTACACTGGTATCACACGCGTCAATTACATTCTAGAAAATCAAGACAACATCGATTTTCCGGGCAAAGCACACCTTTTAGCAGAAGCTAAATTCCTACGCGCTTACTACTATTTTGAGCTCGTTAAATTCTTTGGTGATGTCCCGCTTATTATTGACAAACGTATCGGCATCGAAGAAGCGCGCAGCATTGCACGTTCTCCAAAAGCAGAAGTCTATGCACAAATTGAAGCTGACCTCATTGCGGCAGCAGCCGTATTGAATGCCACGCCAGCACAAAAAGGCAGAGCAACAAAAGGTGCTGCAAAATCACTGCTTGGTAAGGCATATTTGTATCAAAATAAATTCACAGAAGCAGCTGCTATCTTAGAAGAAGTTATTGAATCAGGTCAATACAGCCTCTATCAAGATTACAGCCAGCTGTTCAGTGTTGCTGCTGAAGGTAATCCCGAGACTATTTTTGATGTAGAATATTCTGGCCTAGAAGGCGGAAGCTACGGCTGTCTGATCTGTTTAGAAGGAAACGCAGCTGTAGGTTTTCAAGGCATTCGCCAGTACAGCGGCCCAGTATACGGCGATGGTAACTCGTATAACCTTCCTACACCAGAACTTTATGCTGCTTTTGCACCCATAGATCCGCGCCGTGCAGCAACTGTTTTAGATATCGAAGCTTTTATTGCCGCGCAACCAAACCCAGCTTCTATTACTTACGCAATAGGCGCCGGAGGCCACACAGGTTATTACAATAACAAGTACATCAAGCGTCAAGGAGAAATTGGCCTGCCAGATAACGATCTCACAAGCCCAGTTAACTACCGCGTATTGCGCTATGCTGACGTTCTGCTCATGGCAGCAGAAGCCAATTACCAAATCGGAAACGCTTCACGCGCCACACAACTCGTCAATCAAATTCGTCAGCGCGCAGGTATCCCTGGTGCCTCTGTAAATGCCATTGAAAAAGTTTATTTAGAACGTCGCCTAGAACTTTCCGGAGAAGGTTATCGCTTTTTTGACTTGGTGCGCACAGGCCAAGCCGCACAATATATCCCTGGATTTGTTGTTGGTAAACATGAATTATTTCCGATTCCACAAGTAGAGATCGATCTGGCCGGTGGTAACTGGACTCAAAACCCTGGTTATTAATCTAAAAAATCTAAAACCATGAAAACATTATTGCTCAGCATACTCAGTATTGGTTTGGCCCTTGTTGCCTGCCAAAAATATGAACCATCTCTTGGGCCTGCTCCAACAGACGCCGACGCGCAATTCACAATGGCGCCTTCTGCTGCAAATGTCAATATAATTGAATTGAGCGCAAGCAACCCCTCACTGCAATGCGTTTGGGATTTCGGCAATGGCAGCAAAGCACAAGGGGCAAATGTAACAGCCACGTATCCTTATGCAGGAACTTACACAATAAAGCTAACCGTTTTTGCAAAAGGGGGAAGCCGCAGTTCTACGCAAGAAGTGACCATTGCAAATGATGACTTTACGCTGCTCAACAATCCATATTACACACTGCTCACGGGTGGTGTGAACGGCCCAGGATTCAAAGTTTGGGTCGTAGATTCAGCTGCGTCTGGGCATATGGGTGTTGGCCCTGATCCAGAAAGTGCCCTTGGCGCCACGCCTGAATGGTGGGCTGCTGGCGCTGGTGAAAAACCTGGCTGCGGAATTTACGACGACCAATATGTTTTTCATCTTGCAGGCTTTAAATTTGACATGATCACCAATGGAGACGTCTATGTGCACAACACCATCGCCAATGAGTTTCCAGGCTCATTTCAAAATTTATTTGACTACACCGCGCCTTTTGCAGACCAATTAAACGAAAGCTGGCTATTAACTGAAGACACCGACCCAACCATCACCATTTCTGGCTCGGCATTTCTCGGTTTTTACACCGGGCCTAGGGTATATAAAATCCTATCTGCAACAGATTCAACACTGCACTTGCAGTACGGGCATCATGCGGGTGGTTTAAAATGGTACCTCAAACTCAAAACTCTCTAAACACCATGAAAATTATGACTTTTCTCCTACTGAGTTTGACGCTGCTAGCTTGTGAACCCGATGTTCCTAAACCCCCCGGATTGCCTAGTAATCTAAATACCCAACTTACCGTAACCAACGGTGAAGTAACTGTATTAGCCACAGCAGATAGCGTTAACTTCTTTACCATTACCTTTTTCGACAACAACGATACTATTACTGTCGAAAGTCAAGATGGTGAGGCCAGTCATATTTTCAACAGTTCCGGAACGTATAAAATCAGAACGCGCGCGCACACCCTTCAGACGTCATTCATTGAAAAGACCGAAGAAGTGCTAATTGAAATAACAGCCGGCAATACAGGCGCGCCTACTACCGGATATATCAGCCCGCTTACTTATCCCAACTATACTTTAGTTTGGCAAGATGAGTTCAATGGCACTAGCCTTTCTTCTGACTGGACCTACGACATTGGCACCGGCAGCTGGGGCTGGGGCAACAACGAATTACAATTCTATCGACAAGAAAATGCAGTGGTTTCCGACGGTATCTTAACCATTACGGCCAAAAATGAAACTTTTAATACCTCCAATTACACTTCGAGCCGTATCAAGACACAAGGTATTAAGTCTTGGAAATACGGACGTGTAGACGTGCGCGCTGCACTTCCTTACGGTCAAGGTATTTGGCCCGCTATCTGGATGCTCGGAGACAACATCACCTCTGCAGGCTGGCCTGCTTGTGGAGAAATTGACATCATGGAACTCATTGGCGGGGCAGGAGCCAACGACCGCACCGTTCACGGAACTGTTCACTGGAGCGAAAGCGGCTCTCATGCGCAATACGGCGGTAGTAAAACGCTTTCTTCTGGTATGTTTGCAGATAATTTTCATGTTTTTTCTATTGAATGGGATGACAACTCCATCCATTGGTTGCTTGACAACGTAGCATACCACAGCATCAACACAAGCCCTGCTGAAATGTCGGAATTTCGCGAAAAATTCTTCATTATTATGAACGTAGCCGTAGGTGGTAATTGGCCAGGTTCTCCAAACGCCAGCACCACTTTCCCTCAAAAAATGTATGTAGACTACGTCCGCGTATTCCAATAATAAATACTTCTCTGTCATGAAATTTTTGTCTTCCTTCTTCGTGTTGGCTGTCCTATTAGGCTTCCAAAATTCTGAAAAAAGCTATTTTACCGCGCCAACTGAAACTGATATCGAAACGCTCATTTCTCAGATGAGTATTGAAGAAAAAGTTGGTCAAACATGTCAAATTACCCTTGACGCTATTCACAAAACCAACGATAAAGGCCAAGCTTTGGTTCCTGCGCAAATTGATCAAGCCAAACTTAAAGAGGCAATGGAAACCTATCATATAGGTTCAGTACTCAATGTCGGTTGGCACACGCTTGAACTTGCCGAATGGAAATCAATAATGGCGGACATCCATGCGCCTTATTTCAAAAAAGAACAAAATATTCCAATTCTCTACGGTATAGACGCCATCCATGGGGTCAATTATACAGTTGGTGGAACGCTCTTTCCTCAAGAAATTGGTTTGGCTGCAACATGGAACACCGAACTTGCTCGGCAGATGGGAGAAGTAACCGCCTACGAATGCCGGGCTTCAGGTATCCCTTGGAACTTTTCTCCTGTACTAGACCTCGGCCGTCAGCCACTTTGGTCCAGACATTTTGAAACGCTAGGTGAAGACCCTGTGCTTGGCAGCCAAATGGGTGTTGGGCTTGTTGAAGGCTATCAAGGAAAAGGAGAAACAGTAGATGAATTTCATGCTGCGGCTTGTCTCAAGCACTTTGTAGGTTACAGCGCAAGCTTTACAGGCAGAGACCGCACCCCTGCATTTATTCCAGAGAAATACATGCAAGAGCTCTACTTTCCTGCATTTAAAGCAGCTGTAGAAAAGGGTGCGCTCACCCTCATGATCAATTCAGGTGTGGTGAATGGCATTCCAGGCCACGCCAACTACCAACTGCTCACGCAAACACTCAAGAAAGACTGGGGTTTCAAGGGCTTTGTGGTGTCTGACTGGGAAGATTTCATCATGTTGCATACCGTTCACAAAACCGCGCCTTCATTAGCAGAAGCTGTTGTTCAGGCCTTCAACGCAGGTGTTGACATGAGCATGGTGCCATCCAACCCGCAATACAAAGCTTATTGCCAAGACATGATAAAAGCTGTAAAAGATGGAAAGATTTCTATGGCTCGCCTAGACGACGCCGTTCGGCGCATTCTTTATGTCAAAAATCAGCTCGGCCTTTTTGGAAACCCGCTTCCAGACATGAACAAATACCCTCTATTTGGTAGCCAAACATTCAAAAACATAGCCAAACAAGCCGCGCTTGAATCGATTACACTACTAAAAAACGATGCGCAAACACTTCCTTTAAAGAGCGCTCAACGCATATTATTAGCAGGGCCGAGTGCTGCAAGCCTTAATATGCTCAATGGTGCTTGGACGCACACTTGGCAAGGCTTAGACACGAGTTTTAACACAAAAGGTGCGCTTAATATCTATCAAGCACTCAAACAACAAATGCCAAACTCCGCTATTAATTATGCAAAAGGAGTAGAACTTTACCTAGAAAATGACTTTGAAGCGTCGCGCTTTGTTGATATCAATAACTACAAAAAAGCACTCAAGAAAAACGACATAATTGTTATTTGCGTGGGTGAGCTTCCTTCCACAGAAAAACCAGGTGATATTCGCAGCTTGCAACTCGACGACAAACAAAAAGAACTTGTGCGCTTGGCTAAAGCCGCAAAAAAGAAAGTTATTTTAGTTTTACTTGAAGCCAGACCGCGCATCATTAATGATATTGAACCATTATGTGACGCCATTATTCAAGCTTACTTGCCTGGCGACCAAGGCGGTGTTGCGTTAGCAGAATTACTAACCGGAAAGGCGGAATTCAGTGGTCGTTTGCCCTACACCTACCCGCGTTTCGACGGCGTCATCGAATTCTATGACCACCCAGGCAGTGTGGCACGTGCAAAATCTGGCCAAATCACTGCCTACAATCCACAATGGGACTTCGGTTTTGGGCTTTCTTATCATGCCGGCAGCATCAATGGTATGCAGTTTACTGCCAAAGACGAAAATAACGGGACCTTTTCACTTGCGGTAAATGTAAGTAATCCGCATTCACAAACCATTCAAATGGTTGTCCCGGTCTACCTCAGCGATCTGTATGCTAGTACCACACCTGAGAACAAAAGACTCATAGACTTCAGTAAAGTGACCCTCCGTCCAGGAGAAAACAAGACCCTAGAATTTACGTTCGATGCAAATGTGCTGAAAAGAGTTAGTGCCGATGGCAAATGGCGTGCTGAAAAAGGCACATTTGAAATCATTTGTGAAGGAAATAAGCTTTCTTTTGAACTTTTTAACGACTTGTTGTTTTAAACATAAATACGATCACAAGCCCAAGATTTTTTGGGTTATTGTATTTTTTACTATATTTAACCCATTAAATAGAACTAAACCTCTAAAACCTTAAAATTTAACAACATGAAAAAACTGTACTTTTTACTTTTTGCTCCTATCTTGAGCTTTTCTGCTCAAATAGAAGGCACATGGAAATTAGCACCACAGGCAGCTGCGCTAGGTGTTGGTCCTTCAGGCCCAGGCGACATGAGCTGGTGGGCTAACGGCGCTGGTGACGTAACTACACGCGCTTGTCTTTTTAACGACTCCATTAAATTTGAAGCCAACGGCACCATGACACACTACATGAATGGTTCTACTTGGTTAGAAGGATGGCAAGGTGTTGCCGAAGGCTGTGGCGCCCCAGTTGCTCCGCACGTTGGAGGTGCTGCTACCTATGCTTACAACGCTGCCGCCGGAACACTTACCGTAAACGGATTGGGCGCGCACATTGGTTTGGCTAAAGTGATCAACGGTGCTGAAATCAACAACCCAAGCTTAGCAGCAAGTTCAATTACTTACAACGTAGCTATTTCTAATGGCGGAAACACGCTTACAGCCGACATCAACTTTGGTCCAGGATGGTGGCGTTTTGTGTACCAACGCACAACTCCTATTGCAGTTCAAGACTATGACGTTACTTTCCGTGTAGACATGTCTCAGTACACTGGTTCTTTAACTGGCGGTGTTTTTGTAAACGGTACATTCAACGGATGGTGTGGTACTTGTAACCCAATGACGGACGTAGGCAACGGCTCATGGGCAGTTACGCTACCATTGCCTCCAGGTGCAATTGAATACAAATTCACAATTGACGGCTGGAACGCTCAAGAAGAATTTGTTGGTGGCGAATCTTGTACAGTAAGCAGCGGTGGTTTTACAAACCGTGCACACACTGTAGCTGGTGACATCACCTTACCAAACGTGTGTTTTGCTAGCTGTGACGCTTGTACAAACGACATTACCTTTGCTGTTGACATGAACGACTACATCCTTGCAGGTAACTCTACAGCAGCTGGTGTATTCTTAAATGGTACATTCAACGGATGGTGTGGTTCTTGTACGCCAATGGCTGACGCTAACGGTGACAACGTATGGGAAGTAACCGTACCCGTAACTGCAGGTGCAATTGAATACAAGTTCACTGTTGACGGTTGGAATGACCAAGAAATGTTTGTTGGTGGTGAGCCTTGTACAGTAACCAACGGTGGTTTCACTAACCGTTCTTACACTGTAACTACAGCAGCATCTATCCCTGTAGTATGTTGGGAAAGCTGCACTGAGTGTACTACTGGTTTAAATGAAGAAGCAAATAACGTTGCTATCTATCCTAATCCAGTGAACACGATCATGACAGTTAAAGCAACTGAAGCAATCCAACAAATTCGTATCCTCGACCTTACAGGTAAAGAAGTTGCAAACTTTGTTGCCAATGGTCTTACGCAAGAAATAAATGTAGAGGCACTTAAAGCCGGTATCTACACTATCCAAATCGCAACAGCAGCTGGTAACAGTAGCAAGCAATTTGTGAAAAAATAAGAAGTTGATTGATGAAAAGGAGGGGCTTTCGAAAGAGGCCCCTTTTTTTGTGCCCAACATCAGCGTTCTATGTGTATTTTTGCACCATGGATCACGATATCGAACTCCGTTTTCAAAAACTACAAAAGCACCTCGAAAAAGACTTTGGACCAGGAATGGATATGTCCACGTTTTTGTTTCTTGTTGGTGTGAACGAACTCGGGATGGGGCACCAAACTTTTTCCAAACAACAAAAAATGGAACTAATGCACATCGCCATCTGCACCCTGCTAGAACCCTACGGATATTATACCTTCGATGGCAGAGATGCCGACCTCTGGCCACACTTTACACTCAACCAAAAGCTCCCTGCGCTCAACCATCAACAACAACAACACCTGCTCAAAGAAGGGCTTTTAGATTATTTCATCAAAAACGAATACTACCATGAAATACCTGAATCTATCTAGGCTTTTCATTTTCTTCTTTTTCTTAGCATCTTGCCATTCAACAGAAGTCGTTTTACGAAAAAGTAAGGCTCAAGGAATGACCGATTATAGTCAAAAACCAGAAAACAACGACATTATACATACAAACATTAGTCAGGAAGCGGTAAAACACGAATTATCCAAAATTACTCCGCTTCAAGAAAAAAAGACAACCCTACTCAATCAAGATCTTAAAACTGAAAAAAAGAATACCTACACCAATATTTTTGAGAACATCGGTAGACATCAAAAAGTCAACAACACTTCAAGCAACCAGCGAATCCAACATCAAACTACCCATTACACTCCGAATGCATCCGCTAAAAAAATCTACAAGCAACAATCCAATGGTTTTTTTGGTGGTATCGGCCGATCTTTTGGGGTGGTCGGTTTGGTATTCATATTGGTCGGTTTGGTTCTCTTTTTAATAGGCGGGCTTATCATAAATACCTTAGGAGCTATTTTTCTTGCCTTTGGGACTGTTTTTCTTTTAATTTGGTTGGTTTTAGCTATTATACAAGTGCTATTTGACGTAATTTTGTAAAAATGTCAGAAGCAACGCCAAAGCCGCCGTCTATATTTAAAACCTACTTGGTTTTTACCAAGTTCAGACTCTCATTTTTAGTCATCCTTTCGGCACTCAGTGGCTATTTATTTGCCGGAGGGCAAAATTGGCTAGAAATCACCTATCTCATGATAGGCGGCACACTCGTTACGGGAGCTTCCAATGGTTCCAACCAAATTTGGGAGCGCGATCTCGACCAAATTATGAACCGCACTAATGGCCGGCCTTTACCCACTGGTCAAATTCAAATTAAAGAGGCCTATATCATCGTCATTCTGTTTTTATTGATCGGAACCTATCTACTCTACCTCATTAACCTCAAAAGCGCACTACTGGGCTTATTGGCCTTCGCAAGCTACGTTTTTATCTATACTCCTCTTAAACAAATCACGCCGTGGGCAGTGTTTGTTGGTGCTTTTCCTGGCGCTATTCCCCCTTTTCTCGGGGCAATCGCCGCTACTGACGCCTTTGGTTTTGTGCCTGGCATTCTCTTTTTTGTTCAGTTTACTTGGCAATTCCCTCACTTTTGGGCTATTGCATGGGTGCTCTACGACGACTACAAAAAAGCAGGGTTTTCCTTGTTGCCCTCCAAACACGGAAAAGGAAAAGCTTCTGCATTTCAAATCATGGCTTATTCATTGGCGCTTATTCCATTTAGCCTCATGCCTTGGATTCTCGGCTGGACGGGCTATACCACGCTAATTGCAGCCAGCATAATGGGCATTTGGTTCTTTTATTTGTCTTATAAACTCTTTTACAGTTGTGAAACTTCCGATGCGCGTAAACTCATGTTCGCTTCGTTTGTTTATTTACCGATCATCCAGTTTATTTATGTTTTTGACCGAACCGATTACTTTATTGACTTTTTAAAAACGCTGTCATGAAATACGAACAAGAATTAAAACCTGAAATCAGAGAAAAAATGAAAAAAAATCTCGTTTACGTCGGGATTTTCAGTATCGTGATGCTCTTTGCGGGCCTCACCTCTGGCTATTACGTATCCATGGGTAAATCTTTTTGGCTAAAGTACCCGATGCCAACCGGTTTCTACCTCAGTACACTTTTTATTGCCTTGAGCTCTCTAAGTTTTTGGTGGGCCATTCAAGGGGCTAAAAAAGACAAGCAAGGGCAGTTAAAAGGGGCAATGGTTGCAACGCTACTATTCGGAATAGGATTTTTATATTTTCAATTTCAAGGCTACGGAACGCTCATCAATAAAGGCTTAAACCCAGTCAATGACATGCTCGTTACAAATGGTCGCTATGGCGACTATTACGAAATTAAATACAAAGGCGATTTAGTAGGCGTAGATGGCAATGAATACCTCATCAATGGAAAGCCAATTGCCGCGTCAGACTTTAAAAATATACAAGCCTACTTCAAGCAATTTGAAAAAATCAAACAGAGCACGCCCGTTCAAGTCAAAGCACCAAATGCGCAAATAGAACTATTCTATAAGGGCCTCCCCGTACAAATCAAGAATAAACGATTATACGCCAATGACAGCACGGAGCTCACTTTCTCTGACGAAATTCGCTTGAGCGAACTCGCTGTCCACATTAGAGATAAACGCGGAGATTTCTTTGCCCACGGCACATACGGTAAAGATTTTACAATTTATTACTCAGGAAAAGCACTTGAGTACAAAAACCGTCAACTTCAGTACAACGGAACTCCTCTAAAGCCGCACATGCAGCTTAGTGCAATGCAAGCCGCAGACTCTGCCTCGGCTTACCTCTATTTAATCACTTTTGTTCACCTGCTGCATGTCCTTATTGCCCTGCTCTATTTGACAAAAGTTGCAATCTCCTCATTTACAGGTAAGTTCTCATCCGAAAACCATTTATCGCTACGTTTGAGTAGTATCTTCTGGCACTTTTTAGGGCTTTTGTGGTTGTATTTACTCGTCTTTTTGAATTTTATTCACTAAACTTGCAAAAAATTTCTCATAAAATGGCCGGACATTCTGCTCAACTAGACGCCAAAACACTATGGGGTGGTAAAGAATCCCCATTCCAAACAAGTTATGGAAAACTCATGATGTGGTTCTTCCTCGTTTCGGATGCACTCACTTTCACTGGTTTATTAATTGCTTATGGTTTTACCCGCCACGACGCCCAAGACGCTTGGCCAATTGGTGAAGAAACCTTTAACTCCATGCCCTTCTTAGGTCATGGCTATCCACTACTTTATGTAGCCCTCATGACCTTTATCCTTATTGTGTCCTCAGTAACTATGGTATTAGCCGTAGAAGCTGGTCACCGCATGGATCGTAAAGGTGTTACCAAATGGATGATCGCAACCGTTATTGGTGGCTTTTTCTTTTTAGGTTCACAAGCTTGGGAATGGTCTCACTTCATACATGGCTCCGAATTTGGTAAAATTGAACTTGCCGATGGTTCTGTTGCTATCGTAAAAGGTCATTTTGGTGAAATCAATAACTTCACCATACTAGAGGCCGGCAGGAAACACAAAGTTGGCGCGGTTATTAAAGATGACCTCATGCACCAATTTCAACACGCTGCTGAAAGAGGGCATTTAGAAGCCGGTAAAATTCATTTAGCCGATGGTTCTATCGCCAAAATAAATAAAATGAAAGACCACGACATGAAACTCATCATTAAAAAAAGTGGCAAAACCTACAAACTTGGCGGTAAAGAAATAACCGGAGCAAAGGCAAAACAGCTCTACTATGAAGCACTTTACGCCGGCGAGAAAAGCCGCGTTATCTACGGTGCGAACATGAAACAAAACGAATACGGCCCGCAACAATACGCTCAGTTCTTTTTCTTCATTACCGGCTTTCATGGCTTTCACGTCTTTTCCGGAGTAGTCATCAACATTCTAATCCTTCTTGGCGTTTTATCCGGAACGTATCACAAGCGTGGTCACTACGAAATGGTCGAAAAAACAGGTTTGTACTGGCACTTCGTTGACCTCGTTTGGGTCTTTGTATTTACATTCTTTTATTTATTGTAATTCTCTCAAACAACACAACACATGGAAAGAGACGACCTCATAGAATATTCACTTCACGCGCACCACGACGAAGATAAAGGCAAAGAAATCCGCAAGAAGATTTACAAAGTAACCATTCTCTTGACCTTAATTACGGTCATTGAAGTATTTATTGGATCGAGCATTAAACAATCCTCTGACTGGTGGACCACCGTTAAAATCATATTTATTTTACTAACGCTTCTCAAAGCTGGCTACATCGTCATGGTATTTATGCACCTCGGCGACGAACGCAAATACTTGCGCAATATAATTCTCGTGCCTTATTTTATTTTCGTTTTATACCTCATCTTTATCGGACTTTGGGAAGGGACTGCTATTGGCAAGGTTTGGGAAACTATGTGGCAATAAAGCATGGAAAATAAAGCCGCTGTTCGCAGTAAAAAGAGGTCGCTCTTTGCGTTAACTCTTGTTTTTGGTCCAGCGCTCATTCTTATTTTCATGGCTACTCGTGGCTGCGACCACCGTTTTAAAACCTTAGCAGACTACGGATTGGTGGATACGCCAACCTTTACTGTATACAACCACAAAGGCAAGCAACAGCAAACCCTCCAAGATTATCAAGATCAAATCGTTTTAATCAACACACTCCAAACAACATGTCCACACAACTGTGGGCTCGCCTTTTTTCCGCTGACTCAAAATATTTACAAAGATTTGCGCACCAACAAACGCAAAAAGCTCAAGCAAGTCAGAATGCTCTCTATTGTTGTAGACTCTCTCGGGAATCCTGTTTCAGAGCAAGCCCTACTCGACATTCAAGATATGTTGCGAAGCCGTGTAGAAGGGTATGACCCCGAAATTTGGCAATTGGTCAGCGCCGACCCAAAAATATTCTATAATTTGACCAACAACGGCCAAAAGTTAATCGTGAAGGACACTAAGTATTTCGGCGGTGTTTCCTACAACGAACTGATCATGCTCCTCGACAAAAACAATCATTTACGAATGGTGCTCAATGGGCACACAGAAGGAATGATACGAAAAATGAAAGAGCATTTGGCGCTTTTAATCAAACAATACGATAAAGAACGTGCTCAAACACAAGATTAGTTGGATACTCATCAGTCTTTTCTTAGCATTCGCTTGTACTAATCAAGAACAAAGACGATTACCCTATTTAGGAAACTATGATATTTCCTATAAAAAGGTGAATGGTCAAACGCTTACTGACACCATTTATCAGCGCATTCCAGCCTTCACCTTCTACAATGAAGACTCCGTGGTAGTCAATCATCAGACCTATGCCGGCAAAGTCTGGATCAGCGAGTTCTTTTTTGCAAGTTGTCCGAGTATTTGCCCTATCATGAATACGCAACTTAAAAATGTGGACAAATCGTTAGCCGCCTATCAAGACCACATTCAATACTTATCCTTTACAATCGATCCAACAAACGATACGCCTAGTAAGCTAAAAGCACATAAAAAACAATTAGGTATTACAAGTACCAACTGGGCTTTTTTAACGGGCAATGAATCATTTACACATCAACTAGGCATTGAACACTTCCTTATTTTTGCCGGAAGAGAAGAAGATGCGCTGGGTGGCTATGCGCATTCCGGCGCATTTACCCTTGTAGACAAAAAAGGATACGTACGTGGTGTATACGAAGTAGTAAAACCCGATCTTAGCGTCAACAAAAAAGAATTTGAACGGTTAATCAAAGACACCAAAACTCTTATCATTCATGAATACAACTTCCGCCCCGAATAAAACCAACCTCCGCAAATGGATTGTAGCCGTCTCTATTGTCATTCCTATTGCCGTTGCAGCACTATTTGGAATCAAAATTGAAGGGGTCGACTTCTCTTTTTTACCACCAATTTACGCTACCATTAACGGCATAACCGCGGCCTTGCTGGTTCTTGCCCTTATTTTTATAAAGCGTGGCAAAATTCAACTACACCAAAAAACGATACAAACAGCGCTTGGTTTAAGTGTGCTATTTTTATTGTGCTATGTAGCCTACCACATGACTTCCGATTCTACATTATACGGTGATTTAGACCACAATGGAAATTTATCGGCAAAAGAACGCGAATTAGTTGGCCCTACCCGAGTTGCTTACGTCATTCTTTTAATTTCTCACATTTTCTTGAGTGTAGCCGTGATTCCTGTAGTGCTTTTTACATACTTGCATGCTTGGGAAGGCAATTATCAAAAACATAAAAAATTGGCCCGCTTCGCTTTTCCCATTTGGCTATATGTTGCTGTTACTGGAGTCATTGTCTTTTTAATGATTTCTCCGTACTACAATCATTGATTTTTATGTAACTTTCGATACTCATTAACAGTTACTACATGGCCAATCTCCATTTACTCAGCAATCATTTTCCTATACTGGGCTCGTTGTTTGGTGTTCTCTTATTGGTAGTGGCCTTAGTTAAGCCTAATTTGAATACCACACTCAGCGCCTACCTCATTCTTTTGGTCAGTGGTTTTGGAGGAATTATCGCTTATTTTACGGGCGAGTCTGCCGAGGAAAGCATAGCGCACTTAAAAGGTATTTCTCATAAGGTCATTCATATTCACGAAGAAATGGCTGAAAACTCACTGATTTTCATTTTTCTGTTAACCGCCACAGCCGTTGTTGGACTTTGGGCAGAGCGCGCACAATGGGAAAGCAAGAAAAAAATCGAACGTTTTGCGCTCATTATAGGCATTATTGCTTTTATTCTTTTTGCATTTACAGGCTACCTAGGTGGGCATATCAGACATGGCGCATAATACCAATTCAAAACAACTGCGATACGATAAAGCCTATTTACGCTTAGCCGCGAGTTGGGCACTACTTTCTCATTGCAAAAGAAAACAAGTTGGAGCCATTATTGTCAAAGACGCCATTATTATCTCCGATGGTTACAACGGCACTCCTGCCGGATTTGACAACTGCTGTGAAGACGAGCACCATCAAACACATTGGTACGTCTTACATGCTGAAGCGAACGCTATTTTAAAAGTAGCCCGATCAACTAATAATTGTAAAGACGCCACGCTCTATCTAACACACTCCCCTTGCAAGGACTGTAGTAAACTTGTCTTGCAATCTGGCATCAAGCGCTTGGTTTATCAAGAGGCCTACAAAGACCTCTCCGGTGTAGAATTTTTGAAATCTGCTGGTTTAGAAGTTACACAAATTGAAAATATTTCCGATGTCTGACCAAGGACCTAAACCACTCTATTGGCTTCCGTTTTTAATGACTTTAATTGCGGCTTTGGGTATCTATGTTGGCAGCGAACTATTCGGTAGCGCTGAGCGCTCAAGCAAGGAGATACAAAAGCTCGAACAAATCTTTCAAGTGCTGGACAACCAGTATGTAGACAAAATCAACAAAGAAGAAATCTTCGAAAAAACGATTTCTGAAATGTTGCACCGTCTTGATCCACACAGCAATTATATTTCCGCCAAAAATCTCAAACTTTTAGACGAACAAACCAATGCGGCATTTGGTGGTATTGGCGTGCGTTTTTTGTTGTTTCGCGACACAATCTGTGTCACGCATGTCAATGCGGCATCTCCTGCCTTCCTAGGCGGCTTAAAACGCGGTGATCGCATCATTGCAATCAACAAAAAACCTTCGGTAGGCAAAAACATTAGCAATGACAAAGTAATGGCCCTGCTTAAAGGAATGCCCAACACTGAAGTAAAGGTCACTATCCTTAGAAAAGGCAAAAAACTACAAAAAACCATCGTTCGCAATACCATTTCAATCGCAACGGTACCTGCCTACTACATGATCGACAACCAAACCGGGTATATCCAAATAGCGCAATTCTCACTGCCTACTGCCCAAGAATTTCATCATGCTGCCCTTGCGCTTCGGGCTAAAGGCATGAAGAGACTACTTCTCGATTTACGCGGAAATGGCGGCGGAACAATGGATGCCGCTATAAAAATCGCAGACGAATTTTTACCAGATGGCTACCTCATCCTCAGTTCAAAAGGTCTACACAGCCAAGAACAAAAATACCGCTCCACAAGGGAAGGCGTGCTTGAAAAAACCAAAGTGGTCGTACTCATAGATGCACAATCGGCTTCTGCTAGTGAAATTCTAGCTGGCGCATTACAAGACAACGACCGCGCCAAGATTGTCGGTAGGCGGTCTTATGGAAAAGGACTTATTCAGCAAGATAAGCGCTTAAAAGACGGCAGCAACTTACGCATTACAGTTGCGCGCTATTATACGCCATCTGGGCGCTCTATTCAACGTCCTTACAAAAAAGGTTATGAAGCGTATCGTCAAGACGAACAGAAGGCTTTTACCGAAGAATACTTTAAAGTGGACTCCAGCATTTTTGTGGACTCTCTAAAATACAAAACACGAAAAGGCAGAACAGTTTACGGAGGAGGGGGCATCATGCCAGATATATTTATTGCAGGCGACACCACCGGCCGCTCGTTGTATCTATCTGAATTGCAATGGGGAGGCGTGTTTAATGCTTTTGCTTTTGAATACCTCAATAAGGTAAATATCAATTACTCCTTACAAGAATTAATTACCGAATTTAGTATTACAGACCAGCTCCTTGAACAATTTACCACTTTTGCTAACAATGAATTCAAGGTCCGTATGCAACGCAATGAATTCTTGCACAGTAAAGAAAATATGAAGCAATTGCTCAAGGCAGAAATTGCCCGGCATCTATTCTTGGAAAATGGCTACTATCAGGTCATGAATAACTATGATCCTGAGGTTCAGCGTGCGCTTAAGTGCTTCTAATTTTTACGGTCCGTTAAGAACACAGCAAAAATTATACTCACTATTGCAAACACTGCTGCAACTGCCCACCAAAAATTATTGTCAAATTGAGGTATAAGTGGAATCATACTGCAAAGTTTAGTTCTATGAATGTAAATGATAAATTCATTCACTCCATATCAAATGAACAAATGCAGTCGATTGGTGAATATGTGTGGGCGCGCAAAGAACAATAGCCTATTTATTCAGCTGGTTTTCACCCAAGTACGTCTATAATTAGGTCCAATTAAAAAATAACTACCCGGCTTTAAATGACCTAAATCCTGATGATTTTTACCGAGTTGCCAATCAATGACATTTCTTCCACTCGTGTCAATAAGCTCAAAATCTTTTAATAAGTCTTTTGGAATATAAAGAATGTGCTCGTGAAAATAGATCGGCGGGGCATTTAATGTTGGGCCGGATGTTAAAGTTGAAAAATCAAACTGGTGGAGCTTAGGAGCTATGGTTAGTATAGATATGATTTTCTCGCCACTGATAAAACCCTGTGCCGCACCCGAAACACAAATTCCTTCTGTTTGCGCTAAAGTCAGCGTAGAACCCAGTTCTATGCGTTGGTAATCTCCATCAAAAAAAGAAGTGCTTTGCGAAGCAAAACGATACATAAACGCACTATACAAGCCACCGGGCTCCTTTTTATAGCCCAACAAATACATTTGATGCAGCGCCGAGTCTATAGCGGCATCGGTAATTAGGCCATTTACATCAAATGAATCTTGTGCCGACACTACTAGGGTGTCTTGCCAGATGGTCGGCAAAACGTAATGCTTTGTCCAGAGATTTTCCCAATTTTTAGTAAACAAGTGCAAAGAATCTTGCCAATAAAACAGAGCTTCACAATCAAAATTATGCGCATTCATTTGTAATCCAGTAGTTGGCTGACCTGCCAATTTAAAAGATTGTTTTTGCGAAGAAAGTACCGTGTTGGTCGTGATTAATTCTTCTTTGGGAATAACGTAGATATCGAGTGCTGTTCTGGTGCCCATGTTATTGCCTACATCGGCTATAAACAAATGTGCGCTGTTTTGGGTCATGGCTTCCCAGTCTTGATTTTGCGCATTAGACACCGTCCAGCTGTGTACATGGCTGCCATCTGATGAAAGCAGCGCATGAACCGCAGGGGTGTTTCCGCTGTCATTAATAGAATAGATTGTATCGTTTAAGAAAACCAAGCCTGAAGATTCATTGTATGGAGCAGAAAGGTTAGCAACAAAAATTGGTGCATAATTAATGGTTCCTAAATCTATCCCTTGCGCTAGTAAAAATATGGGAGAGAAAAATAGAAGTAGGCCAAGCGAATGTCTCATCCTATAAGCTTGTCTGACCAATCAGTTGCCTCTTCATTGCTAATTAAGCCTAAGTCTAGTAAAGAGCGGACCGTTTTTTCGAGAACTTCTTGGTCTAAAGTTGTTGTTGTTGCCCATTCTGTTTGATTTAACCACTCCTCTACTTCGTTTTTTTTAAGGGCATAACGCCACGCCAGCACCTCCGCTGCATCAGTTGAATTTTTAAGTTGTGCCGCGCGTTCTTGCACAATTGTCAAAACCTCTTGAAGAAGCGCTGCTTCTGAATGCAAGATGTCGGATCTAACTGCAATTACAAAACAGGGCCAAGGCGTATAAACCTCGCCGATACGCCTGCATTTGGCTTGATCGACAAATGGCTGGGTTGTGTACTTTTCCCATAAAAATCCTTCTGCCTCGCCATGATTCAAGGACCAAAGGCCACCATAAACGTCGCCCACCACATTAAAAGACAAGGCGCTTGGCTCCCAACCTTCTCGCTGGGCCAATACAAAACTCATCAAATGTGACCCAGAACCCTCTCTCGAAATGGCAAATGTAGCGCCGTCAAGATCAGATAGTTTATGAATAGCTTGATTTGCCGGCACATGCACTCCCCAACACAAAGGGCTCTGTACATAAACCGAAATGAGCTTAGCGTCCAAGCCCTTGAGAATTGCGCGTGTAATTCCTTCTGTCAACAATACGGCAATGTCTAGAGATCCGGCTTGAAGTCCTTTGATCATTTGTCCGGTACCGCCTGTCATGTCCGACCAATGAAGTTCTATTCCTGCAGCTTTAAATTTACCCTCCTCTATGGCGAGTCTCCAAGGCAGATTGAAATGTTCGGGCACGCCGCCAATTTTAAATCTTTTCATGCTTCCTGATTGAAATATTGCCTGTCGGACAAATTCTTGTAATGACCGCCTAAAGCTAGCAATTCGCCATGAGTGCCCTGCTCAATGATGCGGCCTTTTTCCATTACGATAATACGATCGGCTCGCCGAATAGTTGACAAACGATGGGCAATAACAATAGAGGTTCTGCCGGCCGTTAATTTTTCAGTTGCCCGCTGTATCATGAGTTCACTTTCGCTATCTACACTCGAGGTAGCTTCGTCCAAAATCAATAAAGAAGGCTGATAAACATAGGCCCGAATAAAAGCCAATAGCTGGCGTTGTCCGGTAGATAGCGTGCCTCCTCTTTCGCCTATTTTGTGTGCATATTGCTCCGGCAAGGCGCTGATAAAATCATGCGCGCCAACTTCTTTTGCCGCCTTCACAACTTGTTCATAGGTGATGGCGGGGTCACCGAGTGTAATGTTATTCAATATAGTGTCTGAAAACAAAAAAACATCTTGCAATACAATTGCAATATTTTTGCGCAAGGTTTGGAGCTGAATGGTTTCTATGGGCACCTCTCCTATTAAAATTTGACCTGACTGGTGCTCGTAAAAACGACCCAACAAGTTAACTAATGTTGTTTTGCCTGAGCCTGTAGCGCCCACAATTGCAACCGTTTGACCATAGCCAATTGTTAAGTTTAAGTCCGAAATAACGGGCTGGCCTTCCACATATGAGAAATTGACCCCTTTAAAATGTAAGCTCTGATTAAAATCTATGTTTGTTTGGTTTCCTTTGCCCTGAACATCAGTTTGTTCGTCAAGGACTGCAAAAATGCGTTCCGCCCTAACAGTTCCCCGCTGTAATATGTTGAATTTATCAGCCAGCATTCTGATGGGTCGATACAACTGACTAATCCAAAATACAAAGGCAAATAATTCGCCAAACATATTTTGAATTTGTGCATCCGTTTTTCCTTCAGCTTGTAAGGCCCCCCATACGAGAAGTGCGGCTATAGACAAAGAACTCAGTAATTCTACAACCGGGAAAAAGATAGAGTTGGCCCAAACCGCTTTGATATGGGCGGCTCTGTGCTCTGCGTTAATTTGATTAAAGTGCCCCGCCTCTTGTTCTTGACGATTAAACAACTGAACAAGGCTCATGCCGGTAAGCCTTTCTTGCACAAATGTATTGAGTTTGGTGACGGCCTGTCTTTCTTGCTGAAAAGACGTTTTCATGGAACGCGCAAAGATCCGCGTAGCAAAAATTAAAATAGGCACAGGAAGTAAGGTCATGAGCGCCAACTGCCAATCTGTTAAGAACATAAAAGTGACAATAAGTACCAAGGACAATAAATCGGCAGCGATATCCATCATGCCAGAAGAAAAAACCTCGGTGATGGCCTCCATATCAGACACAACTCTAGTCACCATTGCGCCGACCGGATTTTTATCGAAATATGCCACCCTGAGTTTCATAAAATGCCGGATTACTTTTTGACGAAGATCACGAATTACGGACTGTGCAAGTAGGTTCGAAAAGTAGGTACCCAACACTTGTAAGATGGCCTCTGTTAATAGCATCGCCAGAACGAGCAATGATCCCAAAAGAAGCATGTTTGGATCTTTGTCTTTTAATAGATAGCGGTCGATAATTTGACCGATGACATAAGGCCGAGAGGGCGATAGCACGGCCAACAAAATTGTTGCGCCGACAGCTACAATTAGGTATTTTTTATAGGGCTTGGCAAAGGCGAAAAGGCGTTTGAACAAGGAATATTGTAGCTTTTGACTCATTGTGTTACAAAATTAGTTCTTAATTCCTTACCTTTGCATCCAATTTTAAGTATCGTGGGCGTAAAAATCTTTGCAGGCAGGGCTTCAGAACAACTCGCAACAAACATTGCTAAGTCATTTGGCGCATCTTTAGGTGATGTCAAAGTCAGTGTTTTTTCCGACGGCGAATTCCAACCTTCGTTTGAAGAAACCGTGCGGGGGCAAGATGTATTTATTGTTCAGTCAACCATGCCGCCGACTGAAAACCTTTTCGAACTTTTATTACTCGTAGATGCTGCAAGACGCGCATCCGCAAGAAAAATCATTGCCGTTATTCCCTACTTTGGTTTTGCGCGTCAAGACCGCAAAGACAAACCCAGGGTTGCTATTGGCGCCAAGCTCGTCGCTAACATGCTTATGGCAGCTGGTGTAGATCGCGTCATGACCATGGACCTACACGCCGATCAAATTCAAGGCTTTTTTGAAGTCCCTGTTGACCACCTTTTTGCTTCTACGCTCTTTTTTAAAGAGGTAGAAAAACTCGATCAGCAAAATTTAGTAGTCGCAGCACCAGACGCTGGTGGAGCAAAACGTGCCAATTCTTACGCCAAAAACCTAAATTGCGGCTTGGCTCTATGCCACAAACACCGCAAAAAAGCGAATGAAATTGCAGAAATGACGGTCATTGGCGATGTCATGGGTAAAGACGTTGTCATTATCGACGACATGTGCGATACCGCGGGAACACTCACTACCGCAGCCGATCTTCTGATCGAAAAAGGTGCTAAAAGCGTTCGTGCATTTACCACGCACGCTGTATTGAGCGGCCCAGCATTCGAACGCATCAATGCGTCCAAACTCACCGAACTCATCGTTACCGATACCATACCACTCCAAAAGCACAGCGACAAAATTCGCGTAGTGAGTGTGGCTGACCTCTTTGCAGATGTCATTAAGCGCCTGGTAAACAACGAATCGATCAGTTCACATTTTGTAATCTCTTAAATTAATATATAACATGAAAACAGCACATTTGAGCGGTTCGCTCCGGGCGAACGTAGGGAAGAAGGATGCTTCGGCTTTGCGCAATGCAGGCTTGGTTCCTTGTGTGCTTTACGGACAAGGTGAGCAAACTCACTTCGCGGTAAAGCGAACAGCCATTGACAAAATCGTTTTTTCTCCTGATGTATTTCAGGTTGCCCTAGACATCGAAGGCAAAAAAGCAATAGGTATCATTCGCGAGTTGCAACAACACCCGACCAAAGACACCATCCAGCACGTAGATTTCTACGAGCTCGACCAAAACAAAGAAGTACGCGTTAAACTTCCAGTACGCATTACGGGGTCTTCTCGTGGCGTATTAGCTGGAGGTAAACTGATGACAGTTTTCCGTCAACTACAATGTATTGGTTTGCCAAGCGCATTGCCAGATGCAATTACCCTTGATATCACGAATCTGCGTATTGGTCAGTCTATTCGTGTCAACAGCATTGAAATCCCGGGTGTTAAATTCCTGGATCCTGCCAACGCAGTAGTTGTTTCTGTGAAAATGGCTCGTGGTGCAGTTAAAGGTGCCGATCTGGTTGACGAAGACGAAGACGAAGAAGCATAGTCTTTCATCATACGAAATAAAGAACCGCCCATGTGGCGGTTTTTTTTTGTCACTTTTCTTCTTTAAATTCGTTCAAATTAGATATGGCCAGCCCCAGAACGCTCATTATTATTCCTACCTATAACGAACTCGAAAACATTTCCAAGATGGTTTCAGCCGTAATGGATCTTAGGCAGGGTTACCATATCCTTTTCATCGACGATAATTCTCCCGACGGAACCGCAGCTCAGATAGAAGCACTTATGGAAAAGCACCCGGCCGTTTTTTTAGAAAAAAGACCCGGGAAATTAGGCCTGGGAACCGCTTATATCCATGGCTTTGAATGGGCGCTTAGCCGTGACTACACCTACATCATCGAAATGGACTGCGACTTTTCTCATAACCCAACTGACCTCCCGCGCCTGATCAACGCTTGTGAAAACGGTGCAGATTGCGCAATTGGCTCTAGATACGTTCGTGGGGGTAAGGTAAGAAACTGGCCTGCTAAACGCATCTTGATGAGCTACTTTGCAAGTGTTTACGTCAGGCTCATCTTATGGATTAATATTAAAGACACCACCGCGGGGTTCAAGTGTTACCACCACAAGGTGCTGGAAACGATACCCCTTAAAATCATTCCTTTCAAAGGATACGCCTTCCAAATTTGCATGAAATACGCCACTGTAAAGCTTGGCTTTAAAGTCAAAGAAATCCCCATCACTTTTGTAGATCGGGTTGTGGGTGAATCCAAAATGAGCACCGGCATATTCAAAGAGGCCTTCTTCGGGGTTTGGCAAATGCGCAAAATGAACTGGAAATGACAACAATAATTAAAAACGGAACCCTCATTAACGAAGGCAAACAAATAAATGCAGATATCCTCATTGTCAACGGGAAAATTGCCAAAATTGCCAATCAAATTATCAGCGACGCAGCTGTTCAAGAAATAGACGCAAGTGGTTTGCTGATCTTACCTGGTTGTATAGACGACCAAGTTCACTTTAGAGAGCCCGGACTGACTCACAAAGGAAATATTTATTCAGAATCTAGAGCGGCCGTTGCTGGAGGTATTACCAGCTTTATGGAGATGCCCAATACTGTTCCTAACGCCCTTACCCAAGCATTATTGGAAGATAAATACCAAATTGCAGCACAAAACGCTATTGCAAATTATTCTTTTTTTATGGGGGCGTCCAATGACAATATTGAAGAAGTACTCCTAACCGACACCTCAAAAATTTGCGGCGTAAAGGTGTTTATGGGTTCGTCCACGGGAAATATGTTAGTAGACAAAGAAAGTGTGTTAGAGGGCTTGTTTTCACGCGTAGGCGCCCTTATAGCTACGCACTGTGAAGATGAACACACTGTAATGTCAAATCTTGCGGCATTTCAAGCAAGATACGGCAATGACATTCCTGTAAGTGCTCATCCACTCATTCGCAATGAAGAAGCCTGTTACCTGTCATCTTCGAAAGCCGTGGCTTTAGCTAAAAAGTATCGAGCGCGTTTACACGTACTACACATTTCCACAGCCAAAGAAACCGCTCTTTTTGACAACGCACTCCCATTAGAACAGAAACTCATTACAGCAGAAGCCTGTATACATCATCTTTGGTTTAGCGATGCGGACTACCAAACAAAAGGCAACTATATCAAATGGAATCCGGCAGTAAAAACAAGTGCAGACCGAGACGGCATCTGGGAGGCGCTGCTCGACAACCGTATTGATGTCATTGCCACCGACCACGCACCACACACCATTGAAGAAAAGTCCAACCCCTATCTTAATGCTCCATCAGGAGGGCCGCTTGTTCAACACGCCCTACTGGCCATGTTGGACAAAGTCAGAGCCGGAAAAATCTCTATCGAGCGGGTAGTTGAAAAAATGGCGCACGCTCCAGCTACACTATTTCGCATCAAAGAACGCGGATATCTTCGCGAAGGATTTTATGCAGATATCGTACTCGTAAAGCCTGAGCCAGGCCAATTAGTTAGTCAAAAGAATTTGCTATACAAATGCGGTTGGTCCCCTTTTGAAGGGCATCATTTTTCTCATCAAATTCACAGTACCTATGTCAATGGCAACTGTGTATATGCCAGTGGCCAAGTGCTAGAAAATGGTTTAGGAGAACGTCTTCTTTTCGAGCCCCGATGACACGTTTTTATCAGACCTTCGCTTTTTTGTTGCTCATTGCCTGTCAACAGACGCAACCGCCCTATGATGTCTTGGGCCTTGATCAAATGGCCTTGATTGTAGAAGAAATTACAATTATAGAAACCCATTACCAAAGTAGATATGGGGTGCCAAGTCAATACAAAAAAGCATTAGATAAATCGGTTGATCAAGCATTAGTAAAAGCGGGCTGCACGCGAAAAAAATTTAAAAAAAGCTTACGCTATTACGCCGCTCATCCCGAACTACAAAAATCACTTAACGAAGTATTGCTAACCAATATGAGCCGTAAACTCAATTGAGACTAAAAGCTGTGATGAAGAGCATTAATGACCTCTCCAATGAAATGCTGAGCCCTTTGATTAAAAACAGTTGTGGTTTCCGAAGTAAAGTACGAAACAGCCCCTGACTTAGACAAGCGCGCTTCCATTTCTGGGTGCGCCACAAGATAGTTTTTGAGCTTTTGAGCTACCATTGGGCCCTGGGGCACAACCTGTATTTTGGGCCCAACTAAAGACTGGATTTGCGCTTTCAACACTGGATAATGTGTGCATGCTAACAACAAGGTATCTATGTCTGCATTTTGGCTCAGTATTTTTTGGATGTCTTCTTCAATAAATTGCCGGCCAGCCGGGTGCTCATATTGTTGATTTTCTATTAGCGGCACCCACATTGGACAGGCGTGCTGGAAAGCTTCTATATGGGGGGCAAACTTAGCCAGCTCAATTGGAAAAGAATTCGAAGAAATGGTTCCAACGGTTCCTAAAATGCCAACCCGCCCCGTTTTTGTGCGTTCTCCAAGCACTTCTGTGCTTGGGCGAATTACGCCAAGCACCCTGTTGTTTGGCGCAAGTTTGGGTAGATCTATTTGCTGTATTGTGCGCAGTGCTTTTGCAGAGGCGGTGTTGCAAGCTAAGATAACGAGTGGGCAACCTTGATCAAATAGAAATTTGACGGCTTCAAGCGTAAATTGATAGACGACGTCGTACGAACGACCGCCGTAGGGAGCCCTCGCGTTGTCGCCAAAATATAAAAAATCATGGTTAGGTAGTTTTTTTCGAAATTCAGACAACACCGTTAAGCCGCCATAACCTGAATCAAAAACTCCTATTGGACCTTGCTGTTCCATTATCCAAAACTAAAGAAAAAAGGGCAACCAATGGCTGCCCTTTGAAGATCAACATGAACTTGGTTTATTTTCTTGCTGCTGCATCGAGCAGTAATAACTCTGTGATTACTTCACTAGTAATATCAATTCCGCCTTTAGAATACATCGTTGCCGACACGTCTAGTACATAATTCAATTTCTTGCGATCTGCAACGATATCTATGGATTTTTGAACGCGCTCTAAAATTGGTTTGTTTAATTCTTCACTCACAATTTGCAATCCCTCTTCCAATGATGCTTGAGTTGCTTCTAGCATTTGCTGTTTTTGCATTAAGCGGCCCTCTATAATTTGTCTTTCTGCCGGAGATTTGCTCGCTTGGTTTGTCATGTAGTCTTGATATGCCTTTTGAAAATCAGCATCCATGATTTTGAGTTCTTCCGTGCCAGCCGTTTTCATCGAATCTAATTTTCTAATGGCGTCTTTGCGAGACTGCAGCGTGTCTAATAATTTTTGTGAGTCTACATGACCTATTTTGGTCTGAGCTAAAGTGCTGAATCCGATGACAACAAACAGACCTAGTAATACATTTTTCATTTTTATATTTATTTAGTTATTCCCATTTCTTCGAGCACCTCCTCTGAGATGTCGAATTCTTTTTCTGCATAAAGCAGATTGCTTTGATTTGCTTTGTCAAACACGAAAGCATAACCTTCTCGTTTTGCTACTTTTTTCATAGCAGTAAAAACCCTGTCTTGAATAGGCTTAATGAGTTCTTGACGTTTTTGGAAGTAATCTCCTTCTGAGCCAAAATGCTGCGTTTGAAGGTCATTGGCTTCTTTTTCTAGCTTCTCGATTTCAGTCTTGCGCTTCTCTCTTTCCTCTTTTGGCAAGAGCACTTCTTCGCGATCATAATTGCTTTTAAGCTCTTTAATTGTAGTATATCGGTCTTCGATTTCTTTGGTCCATCGTTCCGCCATTTTGTCAAGGCGCTCCTTGGCTTCTGTATATTCTGGAACATTTTCTAAAATGTAATCAGAGTCTATAAACGCGAAGGACTGAGCACTGACAAATCGCATGCCAAAAACGAAAAGAAGAAGCGCGAGGTATTTTGTGTGTGTCATTTGCGTGCTTAGAACGACGAAGTTACCAATTTATTGTGAATACTACAATTCTCCGAGGTTCATACCGATGGTAAATGTAAGCTTCGGATAATAGCCTTTTGTGCTTATATCAAGGTCTGAGCCTTTTCCAAAACCACTTGCCCAAGAATCCATTTGATCGAAACCTAAACCGTAATCTAGACCTAACATACCAAACATTGGTAAAAACACCCTAATACCGACTCCGGCAGTTCGTTTCACATTAAACGGATTGAATTTATCGAAACTTGGGTATGTATTGCCAGCTTCCATGAACGTGAGCGCATAAAATGTTGCTTGTGGATTCAAAGAAATAGGATAGCGCAGCTCTAACGTATACTTGGCAACAATTGGGTCTCCACCAGCGGAGGAGACCGTTTGATCTTCGTAACCACGTAAAGCGATAATTTCTCTTCCGCCAATTTGATTGGCGCCCATTCCGGTAAGGCCGCTTCCGCCCATAATAAAACGATCAAAAGGCGATATGCCTTTTGCTTTGTTGTAAGCGCCCATATAACCAAAACCAAACCTAGACATTAGCACTAGTTTTTTGTCTGCACTTAGAGGCGTATACCACTCACCTGTAAACTTAAGTTTAAAATACTCTAAGTACTTATAGCGGTCTTGCTGCGACATGCTTGCATAGTCTTTTTCAGGACCAAGCACAGAGTATGGCGCGGTGGCCTTGGCTGAAAATGTGAAATTAGATCCGTTTTGCGGATAAATTGGCGCGCTGACTGAGCTGCGCTGCAACGTATATTTCAACGAAATATCATTGGCAAACCCATTCTGAAAAAGTGGGAAAAATGAATATTTTTGAACATCATAATACTGATAAGACAGTTCATAAGAAGCTACAAAGTAGTCGTCTGGCCACTTTTTGCGGCGGCCCATTGCAACTCCTGCTCCTGAAATAGAAATGCCGTTGTAATCGGGATTTGTGCGCAATAATCCATTGGTTGAAATCGAAGAATTGGTCACATAAAAAGTCAAAGAGTTTGGTTTTTTGCCCCCCAGCCAAGGCTCCGTAAAAGAAAAATTGTACCCTTGATAAAAACGGCCTGTAGACTGTGCTCTGATCGTTAGCCTTTGGCCATCTCCACCTGGCAAAGGACTCCAAGCATCTTTTTTGAAAAAGTTCTTGGTGGAAAAGTTGTTAAACGACAAGCCAAGAGTGCCTATTATACGGCCCGATGTATTTGGACCCGCCCCGCCATAACCTCCTGAAAGTTCTATTTGATCACTAGATTTTTCTGCAACGACATATTCGATATCTACCGTTCCATTTGCCGGATTCGGCTTCGGGTTTACTTGAAACCCTTGTTCGTCAAAAAAGCCAAGCTGCGCTAACTCTCGTTGGGTACGCATGATATCTGCTTTATTGAATAGGTCTCCGGGTTTGGTGCGAATCTCGCGTAAAATAACGTGGTCATTCGTTTTGGTATTGCCCCGAATTGTTACGGTTCCAATATGTGCTTCTTTGCCTTCAATGATACGTACTTGATGATTAATTCTATTCTCCTTTACACCTGTTTCTACAGGCGAAATCTGAAAAAACAGATAGCCCCTGTCCATATATAAAGAAGAAATGTCTCGGCCATCACCATTTCCATAAAGGCGCTGATTGAATAAATCTATATTATACAAATCTCCTGGCTTGATTCCTAGTACGGTGTCCAAGAAACTAGACCTATATTTAGAATTGCCAATCCATTCGATGGTGCCGAAATAATATTTTTCTCCTTCGTTGATTTCAATACGGATTTTCATATTCTTGTCGTCGAGCATGAAGACAGAATCTCGCACTATTGAGGCGTCTCTTAAGCCTTCTGCGTTGAATTTAGCAAGCAAAGCCTTTTTGTCTGTTGCATAGCTTCCTTCGGTGTACTTCGAGCGCTTAAAAAGACGTTGCGGACCTTTTTGTTTGGTGTCTTTCATAGCCATTCGCAACTTCCAAATTGGAACAGCGCTCACGCCTACAAATTCTATTTCTTTTATGCCTATTTTAATGCCTTTGTCTACTTTAATACTGAAAATTTCAGAGTTATTAATGAGGGTATCTAATTGACGATCTATCTGCACCTTTGCATGTAAAAAACCTTTATCTCGGTAATAACCTCGAATCTTGTTGTTGGTTTCAAAGACAAGATTTTCTGTAATTGTTTTGCCCGCATACAAGGATATTTCTTCGCGGAGTTTGTCAGCTTCTCGCTTGTTAATGCCTTCAAATCTAAATTTTGATAGCTTAGGTCTAGGGCTCAATTCTATTACTAAAAAGACAATTCCCGCCACTTCTTTCTCTGCATAAATAGCCACATCCGAAAACAATCCCTCAGCCCAAAGACGCTGAATGGCTTTGTTTATTTGTTGGCTTGGCAATGTTATTTTTTGACCTGTACGAAGATCCGCAATTAACTTAATTGCCTGGTGGTCGTAATTGTCGGCTCCAACAACTCTAATAGGACCTATTTCAAATGTTTGGGGATTGGCATAATCAAAATCTAGCCCACCTAAACTGTTTGGAACTTGAGCAAGCGCCAAGTTGGCACATAACAAAATAAAGATGAATCGCAATAGGTTCATTTAGTGGTTTGAATTTGTTCAGAGACTAGTCCAAAGCGCCGTTCTCTTTTCTGAAAATCTGCAAGCGCAGCAATAAACGCGTCTCGCCTGAAATCTGGCCAATGGGTATCTGTAAAAAGCAACTCTGTATAAGACAATTGCCAAAGCAAAAAGTTACTAATGCGACACTCTCCACTCGTGCGGATGAGTAATTCTGGATCTGGAATATCCTTTGTTTGAAGCAGAGAAGCAAAAATATCTTCGTTTAACTCATTGATTTCCATTTTGTTATCTTTCATAAGCTCATGGGCTGAAACCACGGCACTTAATATCTCTTGACGGGCAGAATAGTTGAGCGCTAAAACAAGCGTAAGATCCGTATTGTCTTTGGTTCTTGACATCGCGGCGCGCAAAGAATCGCGGCAATTTCCAGGAAGTCCTTGGATATCTCCGATCGTCAATAAGCGCACTCCATTGGCATGCATTTCATCTACTTCATTTGCTATTGCCTCTACAAGTAACTGCATGAGGCCCTCCACTTCTTCATTTGGCCGGGCCCAATTCTCTGTAGAAAACGCATACAAGGTAAGATATGATATACCTAATTCTCGGGCTGTTTGAATCACAGATTTGACAGACTCAACGCCTGCTGCATGGCCAAATAAACGGTGCTGTCCCTTTTGTTTTGCCCAACGCCCATTGCCATCCATAATGAATGCCACATGACGTGGAATATTCTGTAAATCAAGGTTCTTAATGTTACTCATTTTGGAAAAACGAAAATACGCAATCTTTTGGTGAAAATTTCATAAAAAAAGGGAGTGGTGAAACCAATCCCTTTTAGAGTTGTTTTTTGAATAACTTATTCAGCTAAAACAATTAGCTTCTGATTATTAAGCTCTGCCACACCACCTTTAATTTGCACGCAAACAGTGGAGCCTGAAACTTCTAAAAAGGAAGTAGCCTCTACTGGCGTGCTCGATTCAAAGCGCAATTCACCTTTTCTCAAAGAAGATATAATTGATGCGTGGTGGTTCAAGACCTGAAAAACACCATCTAAGCCTGGAAGACTCACGCTGCTTACCTCTCCTTTAAAAAGACTTGCCTCAGGTGTAATAATTTCTAGTATCATAATTAGGCGTCAGCTAACATTTTGTCTCCGGCTGCAATAACGTCTTCAATTCCTCCTTTGAGGTTGAATGCTGCTTCCGGGTATTTATCAAATTTGCCGTCGAGGATATCATTGAAGGCTTTAATCGTATCTTGAATATCAACAAGTACGCCTGGTATACCAGTAAATTGCTCTGCAACGTGGAAGGGTTGAGACAAGAAACGTTGAACACGGCGAGCGCGGTGTACAACCATTTTGTCTTCTTCAGAAAGCTCATCCATGCCTAAGATGGCAATAATGTCTTGTAATTCTTTATAGCGTTGTAGCGTTAATTTAACGCGTTGTGCACAATTATAATGTTCTTCGCCTACGATCTCCGGAGTAAGGATACGAGAAGTAGAATCTAGTGGGTCTACCGCTGGGTAAATTCCTAGCTCTGAAATTTTACGAGAAAGCACAGTAGTTGCATCGAGGTGAGCAAAGGTATTTGCAGGTGCCGGGTCGGTAAGGTCATCAGCAGGAACATATACCGCTTGAACTGATGTAATAGATCCGTTTTTTGTTGAGGTAATGCGCTCTTGCATGGCGCCCATTTCTGTGGCTAACGTTGGTTGGTAACCCACAGCTGATGGCATACGGCCTAAAAGTGCTGATACTTCTGAACCCGCTTGCGTAAAACGGAAGATATTGTCCACGAAGAAGAGGATGTCTTTTCCTTGGCCTTCGCCATCGCCATCGCGGAAATATTCTGCAATTGTAAGTCCTGAAAGTGCTACACGCGCTCTTGCCCCTGGGGGTTCGTTCATCTGTCCGAACACAAAGGTTGCTTTGGATTCTTTCATTTCTTCGAGATCAACTTTAGAGAGGTCCCAGCCGCCTTCTTCCATGGAATGCATGAAGTCGTCACCGTATTTGATGATGCCCGATTCTAGCATTTCGCGAAGTAAGTCGTTGCCCTCGCGAGTACGCTCACCAACGCCTGCAAAAACCGAAAGACCTCCGTGTCCTTTAGCGATGTTATTGATCAATTCTTGAATGAGTACTGTTTTACCAACACCCGCACCGCCGAAAAGACCAATTTTACCTCCTTTTGCGTATGGTTCAATAAGGTCGATTACTTTGATTCCTGTGTATAAAATCTCAGTTGCAGTAGAAAGTTGGTCAAACTTAGGGGCTTCACGGTGAATAGGAAGCCCGCCTGTGTTGTCCATGGTGTTGATGCCGTCGATAGCCTCTCCAACCACATTGAACAAGCGTCCTTTAATGCGATCGCCTGTTGGCATTTTGATTGGAATTCCTGTAGAAACGACCTCCATTCCACGGGTAAAGCCGTCGGTGGAGTCCATAGAGATAGCGCGAATTGCGTTTTCTCCAACATGAGATTGAACTTCCAAAACCACGCGCGCTCCGTCGGATTTGTACACCTCCAATGCATCATAAATGTTTGGTAGCGACGTTCCGCGCTCGAATCGAACGTCCACAACTGGACCGATAACTTGTGAGATTTTTCCTTTAATTGATGACATCTTTTGTCTTTTAAATTTGGGCGCAAATATACGAGATTTTATTTGAAATGCTTGTGTATAAGGCAAAAATATTTTACGTTAAACAAACGAAGCCTTACGAAGTAAAAAGCGAACAGGAAAATAAGTAAATAAGAAAGATAAAACAGTGGATGCGAGTAGTATGCTCGCAAAGTCTTTCCACTTAAAAACAATAGGAAAAGGGACATTGGCGCCTGGTACGATTAGCCAACCAAAATATTGCTGTGTCCAGCACACCAACAAGCCCAAAATAACACCACTCAGCACACCTATGAAAGATAAGAGCAGGCCCTCAAAAAAGAAAATTTGAAACCTGTTTTGCGCAGTCATGCCCAATGCTTTTAAAACTTGCAGATTGCCTTGTTTTTCGTGTATCAGCATTGTCAAAGTAGCGATCAAATTAAACGAGGCAAGAATGAACATAAAAAGCAGTATAATGAACACAACCAGCCTTTCTGATCGACTCGTTTTGTAAATAAGGGCGTTTTTTTCAAATTGTGTCCGGACTAAAAATCTTGGGCCTAATAATGCTTTGATCTCCGTGCGTAAATCCTCTAAATTGATGTTTTGTTTGTGATATACATGAAGGCGAGTAACCGCTCCCTGCTGATTAAAAAACTGCGCTGCGGCGTCGTAATTCCAAAGAAGCGCGCTGCCGTTTAGCTCCTGGTTAAAATTCATGGCCCCAGCCACTTGAATTTGTCGGATAAAAAAGGGCGTCTTCCCAAGCTGCATGCGAAGGCCTCTTTTGGGCACATATAGTTGGATGTTATTATCCGCTGAACCCAACCCCAACCTTAATTTTGAAAAAATATCTGCGCCTAGAAACACACGGTTTTCTTGATTTAAATGAGCGGCACCAACGCCGTTAATTAAGTGGCTACTCACCTTTGCTTGCCTCACAAATACAGCGTCAACAGCATGCATGTTTGCATTCACCCATCTTTGATTTTTTCTAAGCACCACTAACTCTTCAAGTTCTTTACTAAAACAGCTAACACCCCGTAACTTTTGTAACTGACCAAGGTCTATTTCGCGTAAAAAAAAAGTCTTTCTAGTTTGGTGCTGTATAGTAATTGGTGCGTCAAAAGAGGTATAAAGTTTGGAAATCATGCCTTCAATGCCATTGAAGGCAGAAAGCAAAATGACCATTGCTGCGGTGCAAACAGCTATACCCACCACAGAAATTCTTGAAATAATCGTTACTATCGATCGTTTAGAACGACTAAATAGATAACGTTTCGCTATGTGCAGCGGAGTTTTAATGGTTATTTCTTGAGGAGTTCGTCGATCTTTAAGGCATAATCTAAAGAGTCGTCGATGTGAAAGACAAGGTCTGGTATTTTGCGCAAGTTCTTGAGTCTTTTGCCTACCTCTAAACGGATTTTGCCGCGGTTCGCTTGTATGTTTTCTAATACAAGCTCTTTGGCAGGCCCTGCAAAAACACTCATATATATTCTTGCGAGGCTAAGGTCTGAGGTAATGCGAACAACCGTAACGGTAACCATGGCGCCTAAACAAATTTCACCTGCTTGTCTTTGAAAAAAAGCGGCAAGTTCAGCCTGTATGACGGCTTCTATTTTTTGTTGACGTATTGAACTCATAATGCAAAGGTAAGAATACTTGCCGTGAAGGGTGGCATCTAAACAAAAATGTATCTTTGTATCAATGTCTTACTACAAGGAAATTTATAACTATACCTTTAAATACAAGGGGCTTGCCTTGGCTACCATTTTATTTAATTTCTTGTTCGTTGTCTTCAACTTGCTTTCTCTTGTGCTTTTTGTGCCGGTGCTTCAGTTGATCTTTCGAACAGAAAAAACGCTGCCTGTTGTTTCCGTCCCTCAATGGACAACTGGTTTTTCAGGAATAATCAACTACATCAAAGATTCTTATAGTTACGAGATGTATTTACTAGTCAAGACAGACCCTAAAGGCGCATTGCTTTTTGTTTGTGTCAGTGTTTTCTTGGCCTTTTTACTAAAAAATATTTTTCGCTACGGTGCCGTTTGGACACAATCGAAGTTGCGCATGTCTGTCGTGCGCGATGTAAGAGGCTTGCTTTTTGAAAAATCATTGAAGCTACCACTCGCCTATCACAGCAATGAAAAAAAAGGAGACCTTATGGCTCGAATGAATAGCGATGTCAATGAAATTGAAGTTGCTGTTGTCAGCCTTTTAGAGCTGATTTTTAGAGAGCCGCTCGCTATTTTAATCAATCTCGTTACCCTCGTGTACATGAGCCCTCACCTCACTTTGATTTCGTTACTGCTGTTGCCTGTTTCTGCCTTTGTCATCTCGCGTATTGGAAAGAGTCTAAAAAGAACCGCGCAAAAAACACAAGAACAACTGGGCTTTCTTTATGCCTCAATGGACGAGCACCTAGGAGGAGTTCGGGTGATTAAAGCATTTGATGCCATAGGATTTATATCCAGGGCTTTTAGGCAAACAAACGACCAGCACCAAAAACTAGCCACTCGCGTCTTTAGAAAGCGCGACCTCTCCCCGCTGGTGAACGAAACCCTCGGTGCTACTGTTTTGCTAGCGCTTGTATATTTTGGTGGCCAACTTATCTTAAGCGGAAAAGAAATCGGACTTTCCGGTGAGGTTTTTTTGACTTATATAATTGTATTTTCTCAATTTTTGAGGCCTATACAAAGTGTTTCTAACAACATGGCCAACATGACAAAAGCCCAGGCCTCACAAGACCGCATAAATAGCCTACTCGACGCACAAGAAACCATTACAGACAAACCTTCATGTCTAGCACTAGAACAATTTAATCGCAGTATAGAATTTGACAAGGTGAGCTTCTCTTATAAAGAAAAACCCATCCTTGAAGACATCAGTTTAACCATTCAAAAAGGCGCAATAATTGCTATTGTTGGTGAATCTGGCAGTGGAAAATCCACACTAATGGATCTTTTACAACGATTTTACGACACAGGGGCAGGGTCTATTAGAATAGATGATATTGACCTTAAGGATTTACGCTTGTCGTCACTTAGACGACTCATTGGCGTGGTTAGTCAAGAGTCCCTGCTTTTCAACCTAACGGCCGCTCAAAATATTGCTTTTGGCGACGACCATCCTGACCATGATAAAATCATTGCGGCAGCAAAAGTTGCAAATGCGCATGAATTTATAAGCGGCTTAGAAAACAGCTACGACACCCTGCTTGGTGAGCGGGGCAATAAATTATCCGGTGGGCAAAAACAAAGATTGGCAATAGCGCGGGCTGTTTATAAAAACCCGGCCATACTCATCTTAGACGAAGCCACTTCTGCACTAGACGCCGCTTCGGAAACGCTGGTCCAACAGGCCTTGGAAAATTTAATGCAAAACAGAACCTCAATTGTCATTGCACACCGTTTGTCTACAGTCAAAAACGCAGATGAAATTATTGTGCTTTCTAAAGGTCGTATTGTGGAGCGCGGAACACATGAGGCGCTACTCCAAAAAGAAGGTTTATATAAAAAAATCTGCGGACTTCAGGGTCTGTCTTAAAACAAAACTATGATTAGGATTGTTGCTCTAATTTATAAATACGTACCTTTGATTCTTAAACAATACTAAATGCCCTACGCGCCAGTACAGTTCTCAAAAGAACACAACTCAGAGTTTTACAAAACACTGAAGTCTAGAGTTAATTCTTATTTCAAAGACAACAATATTTCCAAAACAGCAAACGCTGCTATGGTTTTTAAGACTTTCGCGCTACTTGCGCTGTTTTTAACGCCTTATGGGTTTCTTTACAAACAAGAATTGCCTATGCTTGCTTATTTTGGCCTATGGGTGGTAATGGGTTTTGGAATGGCTGGTGTGGGTTTATCTGTAATGCACGATGCAAATCACGGCGCATACTCACGCAAAGAATGGGTCAACGTTCTTGTAAGTAACGTTATGATTTTATTGGGTGGAAGCGCTAGAAATTGGCGTATTCAGCACAACGTTTTGCACCACACCTATACTAACGTGACTGATCACGACGAAGACATCGACCCACCTTTATTTATGCTGCGCTTTTCGCCGCACTCCAAACACCATGCAATTCATAAGTTTCAACATTTATACGCTTGGTTTTTCTATGGTATGATGACACTTTTCTGGTACCTCACCAAAGACTACCAACAAGCATATCGCTACAAGAAAAAGGGTCTAATCGAAGCGCAAGGCGTCACTTTCGGTCAGCATATGTTTAGAATCATTTTTTTTAAAGTAATCTATACCGGCATCTTTTTATTCTTACCCATCTATTTTGGGGGCGCTTATTGGCTAACCAATATTATTGGTTTTCTCGTTATGCAGTTTATTTGTGGCCTTATTCTTGCCATGATCTTCCAGCCCGCACACGTTGTGCCAAGCTCCACTTTTCCTATGCCAAATAACTCCGGTGTAGTGGAGGCAGATTGGGCTGTTAGTCAGTTGTTCAACACGGCCAATTTTGCACCAAAAGCAAAGTTTTTTTCTTGGTATGTGGGTGGCCTAAATTACCAAGTAGAACACCATTTGTTTCCTTCTATTTGTCATATCCACTATAAGCATATCGCTAAAATTGTTGAACAAACAGCTAAAGAGTACCAACTACCTTACCATTCTTATCAAACATTTATTGTTGCGCTTTCTGAGCACACCAAAATGCTAAAGAACCTAGGTAAAGCTGATCCTGTTTTAGCCTAGTGAAAATCCGCTTGGATAAATATATCTGGGCGGTTCGGCTAAGTAAAACGCGCTCACAAGCTAGTGAGCTCGTAGCAAAAGGCCGCGTCTTGATCAACAATGCACACGTGAAACCATCGCGTGAGGTCAAAATAGGCGAAACAATTGTGCTGCTCAAACACAGTTCACGCTTTGAATATAAAGTCCTCGGCTTACTAGATAAACGAGTCGGTGCTGCGCTTGTGAAAGACTACATTCAAGACACTACGCCGCCTGAAGAAATCGCCAAACTCAGTGCTTACAAAGAGGCGCAAAGAAATTACCGCCTAACAGATGGTAAACCAACCAAAAAAGACCGTCGTGAACTCGACAGTTTTATGGATGACTGGCAAATAGATTAATGAAGTTCGTCCGCTAATATTTTATCGGCTAAAACACTGCTTAATTTGATGTAACTTTCTGTAGTCCAGCCGCCTACATGAGGAGTTAAACAAACGTTTTCAGCTGTAATAAGGTACTTGAAGTCGGCTGGTATCTCTTGATCAAAAAAAGACTCAAAGCTTTTTTTCTCGTATTCAAGAACGTCAAGGCCAGCGCCTTTGATGTGGCCGCTTTTTAAACCTTCTACTAAAACAGCCGTTGCCACAATTTTACCTCTAGACAGATTGAGTAGATAAAATGGCTTTGCCATCCGACGCAAAAATTCATGGTCAAAATAATTCCGTGTTTCTTTATTTTGTGGAATATGAAAACTGAGTACATCGGCTTGCTCTTGAATGGCATCTAAAGTACATTCCTGTACCTGATGGTCTCCAAAGCCTGTTTTATACTTATCATAAGCTAAAATCTTTGCGTCAAAACCGCGTAGTTTTTTTGCAAAGGCGGCGCCATTATTCCCATAACCAATTATTCCAACCGTCTTTCCGTCCAATTCTTCCCCTCTATTACCCTCTCTATTCCAAACGCCCTCTTTAATTTCGCGATCCGCTTTATTCAATTTATTCATTAGACTAAGCAGCATTCCTAAAGCATGTTCCGCAACGGCATTTCTGTTGCCTTCTGGAGAATTATACAGCCGGATATCCAACGACCGGCAAAGTTTAACATCGATGTTTTCTAAACCTGATCCTGAACGCGCGATAAACTTTAAGTTTCCACAGTTCGCTAAGAATTTTTCGTCTATCGCAAATCGAGACCGAATGACAATGCCGTAAGCTTGCGGTAAAACATTCTGTAATTCTTCGAAACTACTTTTAAAGTGTCGCTGACATAAAAATCCGGCTTGTGTGAGTCTTTCCTCTAGAACTGGATGAACGCTATCAATAAAGAAAACTATACGCTTAGTCATACAATAAAGGTAGTACAAAAAGATGAAATTGGTTTCATTGATTAAAAAACGGGCTTTTTAAACGCGTTTTAACAAGGTTTCTCGTGTCGGGCAAGGTGATTCCGAAGGGCGCTAGACGAACGCCTTTTAAAATGCTTTAAAATGGGTTTTAGCGGCCCAAATGGACCAAAAGAACCGAAATGTCGCTCGGTGAAACCCCAGAAACGCGTGCCGCCTGACCAATTGTTGCGGGCTTGAGTTTATTCAGCTTCTCTTTAGCTTCTATACTCAAACTTTTAATGCTCGAATAATTCATGGTTTCTGAAAGTTGTACATTTTCTAGGCGTTGGTGTTTTTGTGCCTGTTCCTCTTCTCGTTCTATGTACCCTTCATATTTAAGCAGAATCTCTGTTTGTTCTACCGCTAAAGGTTCAGCCTCCATTACTTCACAAACCGCAGTGGCGGTTTGTTGGCTTACTTGAACCAAATCTGCTAAAGTAACATGGGGTCTTGTAATCAATGAGCTGGCTTTCATCTGTTGGGTAATAGGCGCGGACTCCTTATCTAGAAGCATCGGATTCGCCTCGGATGGGCTAATGCCTATTGACCTTAATTCTGATTTTAATTGTTTGATTAATTTTTGCTTTCGTTCTACTTTGTCTAGCGCGCTTTTGTCTGCTAGGCCAAGCGCAAAACCCAAAGCTGTTAATCTTTCGTCTGCGTTGTCTTGACGTAATAAAATTCTAAATTCTGCACGGCTGGTAAACATGCGGTAAGGCTCATTAGTGCCTTTGGTAATTAAGTCGTCTATTAATACACCAATGTACGCCTCGCTTCTTGACAAAATAAAAGGCGCGCTGTCTACTGCTTTTTGGTGAGCGTTAATACCCGCCATTAATCCCTGACACGCCGCCTCTTCATATCCGGTGGTTCCGTTTATTTGTCCGGCAAAGAATAAATTATTAACCAACTTAGTTTCCAAAGAGTGCTTTAGCTGAGTAGGGGGGAAATAGTCATATTCAATTGCGTAACCAGGCCTAAACATTTTGGCGTTTTCAAAACCCGGAATGGTTTTCATAGCTGCAAATTGAACCTCTTCAGGTAAGGACGTGCTAAAACCATTTACATATATTTCTACCGTGTTCCAGCCTTCTGGCTCCACAAAAATTTGGTGTCGATCTCTATCTGCAAAACGAGAAATTTTATCTTCAATGCTAGGGCAATACCTTGGGCCGCTGCTTTTAATAGCACCATTAAACATTGGAGACCGATCAAAACCAGTTCGCAAGAGCTCGTGTGTGTGTGTGTTGGTGTAAGTAATGTGACAAGGAAGCTGTGTGCTTAATGGATGGGTGTTTCCATAGCTAAACTTGGATGGGTTTAAATCACCATGTTGGACTTCCATTTTAGTATAATCCAAACTTCGGCCATCGACTCTAGGAGGCGTGCCTGTTTTCATTCGGCCGGCTTCAAAACCTAGCCGAACCAACGCTTCAGTGAGTCCTGTGGCGGCCTTTTCTCCGGCTCTTCCTCCGCCAAATTGTTTTTCACCTAAATGAATCAGGCCGTTTAAAAATGTTCCATTCGTCAAGACCACTGCCTTTGCATATGCCTTGGTTCCCATGGCCAACTCTACACCAACAACCGTGTTGTTTTCAACCAAAACACCAACCGCCATGTCCTGCCAAAAGTCTACATTTGGATTTTGCTCTAACAAATAGCGCCACTCTAAGGAAAACATGACGCGGTCGTTTTGAGTGCGTGGAGACCACATTGCTGGGCCCTTAGACCTGTTCAACATCCGAAATTGTATTGCGCTTTTATCACTTACAATTCCTGAGCCGCCCCCAAGCGCATCGATTTCTCTGATGATTTGACCTTTCGCCACGCCACCCATGGCTGGATTACAGCTCATTTGAGCGATGGTATTCATGTTCATTGTAATGAGCAGAACTTTACTGCCCATACGCGCCGCGGCATTTGCCGCTTCACAACCGGCGTGGCCAGCGCCCACTACAATTACGTCGTATTTATCTAACATCTTTATTGTGTTTCACGTGAAACAACAAGCTTTACGATTCATTTGTTTCACGTGAAACAAGTGCGCCTAAATAAAAATCTTCCTTTTCACGCATAATGCGCTCATCTTCTTTGGTCTTGTCTTTGTAACCGCACAAATGTAACACACCATGAAAAACCACCCTATAGAATTCTAACTTGTATGATTGTTTTAAAGCTGCAGCGTTGTCTTGAACACGATCCAAAGAAATAATAACATCGCCAGATACCTCTGGAAAAGTAGAGTAATCAAAGGTAATAACATCTGTAAAATAATCGTGATTCAAATATTGCTTATTAACCGCTAACAAATAATCATCGTCAGTAAAAACCAAGCTCAAATCCTTCAAGATTTTTCCTTCTTGTTGCACCAATTCTTTTAGCGCCTGCTTCAGTTCTTTTTTAAATAAAAAATCTGGGAGTCGGACCCCTAGATTAACAATAGAGGTCATTTACGAAAGTATAAATTAACCACACTTCCTGTGTTTAGAAACTCAACCTCATCTGCAAGGTGCTGCATTAAAAAAACACCTCTGCCACTATCTTTGAGTAAATTTTCTGGCGCAGTAGGATCAGGGAGGTTTTCATACGAAAAACCAGCCCCTTGATCTTTGATTTGAATACAAAAAATATCAGCGTGGTTCGCAACTTTCACTTCAACTTTTGCTTCAGGATTATTTTGATTACCATGCTGAATCGCATTATTGACTGCTTCTGATACCGCAATCAAAACGTTTCCAAAGGCGTCCTCTTGAACACCAAACTCTTCACAAACTGTACCAACCAACCTCTCTACGGCTACAAGAGACTGATAATCAGATGGTAACACCACCTCGGTAACTATAGAAAAACCTTCTTTCATATGATATAAATCCAGGAAATCATTGACTTAAATATTTGTCAGACCTTTGTTTGTAGTACAACTGCAAAGATGGGTCTATGGACTTAATTAATTCCAACTCATTCCATTTGGACCTTTTATACTCATCAAAACGGATTTGGTTACCTTTTTGCTCATCTTTTGCAGATTGAGACTCTCTTTTTTCTTCAAAGCCTCTTTTCATGATAGCGTTTTCGCTTTCAAGCAGGCGTGTTAAAATTTCTTTTTGCCTTTGAATCGTCTCAGGGTTAACTCTTTTCAGTAAAAGGTCTTTTTCCTGTTGTTCTAATTCTTTTAATAGCGGATTTAGTTGATTGCCAAGCCCCTTTCCTTCTTTGTTTAGCTCTTGTCTTAATTGCTCTAGTCTTTGTCGAATAGCGGTTTGTTCTGCTGCCATTTTCGCTAATTCTTTCGAGCCTAAACCTAGCAAACCCGAACCTTGTTCTCCTTTATTTCCGGGAGAAGAACCCGGCTTGTTTCCTGGATTTTTACCGCCGGGGTTTGACCCTTTTTGCATCTGTTCAAGTTGCTTCTTTAACATTTCTTTCATGTCTCCTGTCGACATTGATTGCCCAGACTTAGGACGGCCTTTCCCTGGATTATCGCAGCTTCCGCTTCCTTCCATAGCTGCGTTCATCTGTTGTTGCATGGATTGCAGCGCTTCATTAAGCAACAAGGCTAAATTATTGTAGGATGTCATGACCACCTGTTGGTGTTTTTCGATATCTTTTTTTCTATGATCATCTATTGCTTCTATTGCAGCTTGTTGTTGTTTCTCAATGGTATTTAATTCTCCATCTATGAAAGTCGCTATTTTTGGTTGTCGTTTAGCTAGAGCTATTAAACTATCTTTTATAATTTTTGTGTCGTCATTGATTCTTTGCTGTCTCCTTCCTAATTTTCTATATACCGGGTCTTTGGTGCTTATTTTAAGAAAGGCTTTTTCATTCATTTCTTGGTCTAAACTCAAATTAATAAGACCTTCTAAAATTGTACGCAAGCTTTCTATATCCTCCTCTTGTTGTTGCTTATTAGACTGGTTTTGCTTTGCGTTTAATTGAGACGCCATGGCTTTCATTCCATCAGAAGCCGCCTTTTGATTATCTGCTGCTTTTTTAGACTTACCCTCCGATATTTCTTTGGCGGCATTTTCTAAATCTTTTGACACTTCTTGTTCTAAATCATCAATAATATCTAAGTCTAGAGGACGTTCCAATTCGTCATTTAAGTTATTAACCTCTTTTATATCCTGTTTTAACGCTTCAAATTTTTCATTGAGTGCTTGTTGTTTTTTTAATAACTCTTCTTTCGAGAGTTCCTGGGTTTGATCTTTTATTTCTTCTTGTTCCTGAGCCAATTGATTTAATTCTTTTTCTAAATCATCTATACGTTCATTAACTTGTAGTTTTTTCAATAATTCTAGACTTCTATCTAATTGTTTATTCATGTCTTCAGAAGATTGTTCCAACTGTTCGAGTTTTTCTTTACTATCTTCTCTATTTTGATCTTTCAAAAGCTGCTCTAATTGTTCTAAAAGCGCTTTTAATTCGTCGTCCATTACTTCTTTAAGTAACTCTTCGAGTAATGCTTGTTTTTCTAAAAGATCGTCGTCGAGCGGTGACAATTGATTCTTTTGCGAAGTGCTTTGTTTGATTTCTTCTAGGCTCTCTTGTATTTGCTGTTGAAGTTCAAGTTGTTCTTGTTGTAATTGTTCTACTTTATTGAGTTTATTCCAATTATTTGTTTTAGACTGGGTGCTTTCTTTTTTGAGTTGTTGTATGTCTTTATTGAATTTTTGCATTTTTTTAAATACATCTTCTAACTGCTTAATTTGCTCAGTTTGATCTTCTTTTCTTTGTTCATTAAGTTCTTCTAAACTAGGTAACTGATAAGTACTCACATCACTTTTTGTTGCTTTATGGCCATTTACACCATCGTTGTCATAAACCATGAAGTAATAGGTTATACGATCTTTTAATTGAAGTTTTTCTCTTGAAAAATCTACAGCAAATTCAAATTTTTGCGTGGTGCCTTTTACTGCTTCAACAGCTACATTTTGTGTTCTAGTTTGACCATCTTCTTGCGTTATAGTGTAAATAAATTTTAAACTACTTAGGCCATAATCATCATTTATTGAGCCTGTAAAATACTTTCTCCCGTTATATATAGAATCTTGCTGTTCTTGAACTTCAATTGCCGGATGCGAATCTTTTAATACATCTATTGTAGAAGTAAGTGAATCTTTTTTACCAGTTTGAGCATTGGTAAAAATGAAATATTGCTTTAAACTATTTCTATACTCTTGATCAAATGTGCTGTATACAGGATCTAAATAACGAAGCTTTTGCTGTAATAATATTTTTAATTTACTCACATTTTTAGTTGCTAACTCCCACCTTACAACTGTACCCTCAGGTATATTTAAATCAACAGTATTTTCATAAGTGTAGTCGGACCTATTCAAATATTTAGGGAAGATGCAATGCGCTTTTATGGTTCCTATTAGCGCTTTTTTATTGATTCTAATCCATTGTTTTGCACTATTAAATTCATTAGTGGTAACAATAAAAGAGCTTGTTTTTTGTAGTTGATTAAAGCGATAAGAAAATACATCCCTTTTTTTAGACTTTAGTAAAAATTTACCTTGATCATGAATGATATACAATTGTTTAGGTAAGGTATGGAACCCTGGTGCGGGTTTTACTTTTACAAGTAATTCAAATGATGCTCCTTCTTCCAGACCTGACGGAATCTTGCTAAACGTAAAAATATATGGATTTGGTTCCTTAAATTCTCTAGTATACTGTAAAACTCTTGTTGAACCCTGAGTTAAAATCTGAGGAATAAACAACGCAACACCTAAAAAACCGAACAGTACAGGCACTAAATATTTAAAATATTGACGTTGACTTTTGTATTGTATGGCTGTTTCAAAAGAAATAATACTTAGTTGTGTTGCACGCTGCTGGATGCTAGCAGAAATTAACGCTATATTTCCTAAATTTTGTACTAAATCTTGTTGCAGTTGAATGGTGTTTTTGAGCTTATCAGCTACCTCAGGAAAAAAAACACCTATTATTTCAGCAGCTTGAAGATGAGAGATGCGGATCCCAATTGCAAGGAGTCGGCCGAGTGGTATGGCAATTAAACGAATAAATAAATAACTCTGTAGAACAATAAATCCAAAAAATAAAACACCCCGAACGAATATGGGAAACTTACCAAAGAATTCAAGAGAACTGGTGAGTAATAAGGCGAGTATAAAGAACAAAGTAAACAATATAAAACCTCTAATCAATTGATTTTTATAGTACTTCCGGATAAAAGCATCTATTTGATCAATAAGGAGATTATATGGATTTTGCATAGGTTAAAACTACTGTTTCATTTGTTAGCTACAAAATTAATACCTAAACCAACGCTTAATTATATTAATATATTTCTTTTAAAAGAATTTATAAAATTTTACTATTACTATTAAGGCTGTTGATATGTGTATAAAATGAAGCTAAAAAAAGAGGGTTGTATAAAACGTTTGTTTTACAAACATGTTTTACACATTAAAATCGAATTATATAACTGATAGATAAATACTTAGTATCATATTAACATATACGTTAATTTTGAGATTGTTCACAAATTATATAAGCCTTATCTTTAAAAATAGTTCACAATACGTTTATAAGGTTTGTATAATAAAACGAAAAATAATGTTGTTATGTCAAAGGAATTTAGGCTTATACAAAAGAATCATATATTCAAAAAATGTTTTAATGTATTGTCAACACGTTTTTAACTCAAAAGCGCACTTCAGTGTTTGTAAATACAACCTATTTATTGAGTTGTAGGGCCGCTATTTTTTAGTTTGTTTATAAGTTTAAACCTAAAATAGTGCTTAATTTAGCAAGAAAAAGATGATAATACCCATTGGCTCCGATCATGCCGGTTTTGAAACCAAGCAACTGCTCATCACTTATTTGACTTCTTTAGGCTATGAAGTCAAGGACTACGGATGCTATTCAGACCAAAGTATAGATTACCCAGATTATGCACATCCTGTTGCGAAACATCTTGAAGCCAACCCAGGAAGCTTAGGTATTTTACTTTGCGGATCGGGAAACGGCATCAGCATGACTGCCAATAAACACCAAAGCGTCCGTTGTGCACTCTGCTGGACGCCAGAAATAGCAGAACTAGCACGTTTACACAACGATGCAAATATTATTTCATTGCCCGCCCGTTTTATTTCGGTAGAGGAAGCTAAAGCAATGGTAAATATATTTTTAAATACCGAATTTGAAGGTGGGCGGCATGCTACCCGTGTTGCAAAAATTTCTTGCTAAAGTTTTCGAATTAATATTTCTACTCTTCGATTGGCTTCCTTTTGTTCCTCGGTTTGTGGCTGAATATAAATAGGTTTAGAGGATCCAAAACCAAGAGGATAAAGCCGCTCGGAGCGCACACCATTTTGAACAAGATATTTTTTTACCATCATTGCGCGTTGTTTGGATAATTTTTGTGCTGTTTTGGCGCTGTTTTCATCTAGATTGACGTGGCCATGTATTTCTATAGAGATATTAGGATTCAGAATTAACAAATCTCTTAAACGATTCAGTTGTACAAACGATTCTTCCAAGATTTCAGGGAGTCCAGCACTAAAATAGACCTGTTCTAGTTTAGTAAGCTCACCGGCTTCAAATTTATGTAGGCGAATCGTATCCGTTTTTTGACTGTTCAATGGAATATTTCGCTCTTTTAACTCAACAGGAAAGTAGCCTGGCGCATCGATTTTAATGGAGCCCTTTTTGACAGGTTGTTTGAGATTCATATACAATTTAGAAGCGTAATAAGAACCGCTTATTTCAGCGCTACCCTGTAAAAAAATACGGCCCGCCACAGGCGTCAATGTTCGTTCATCTCTAATTAGAAGGGTGTAGGTCGGTAATGCGTTGTCATAAACCAAGTTCAGCACATGCTCTTCTTCTTGTGAGTTGTCTGCTTTGAACGCGCAGTTAAAAGTAACCTCATCTTTAAGACCCGAGCCCGAGGTTAAACACAAACTAGCAAATTGGTTTTTTTCTACGTGAAAATTTAAATTTTTACCTTCCCTTATCTCAAAAGTGATACTATCAATTGCTTGACTTTTTTTTATAGACATTTCGCAAATTTCAGCATCACTTCTTATTAAAACACCTTTTGATGCAGTCATTGACGATCCGTTAGCCGTTATGGCCAATTGAATATCTCCTGATTTAGGCGCAACAAAAACCACCCAAATTTGATTTGACTTTTTATCGCCTAAGAAAGAAAGGGAAAAAGAACCATCTACTGGCGCAAATACAGCGCCTGAACAATGATTATAAGAAGAGCGCTGCCCGTATGAACAGTTGAGTAAAAATAGAAACCCAAGGCAAATGAAAATTTTCACAAAACCTTTATACGACTTAGTCTATTTTTAGTTTCAACCGACCTGTTAAACGAGAATCTACAACGAGGTGGCCTGTGGTTAAAATTAAATTTTGAACACTTAATTCTTCTATTTTTCCTGACAACCAAACACCTTTTGTGATTTCTCCATTGATTTGTTGTTCAATTGCTGTTTTTGTTTCAGCCAATATAGGACTCAAATCCACGTCGATTTTAGCAGTTAGTTGTTCTTTTAGTTTGGAACTTAATATCCATTTAGCGGAGTGCAAAAGCACGCTTTTGGTTCTCAATTCATAATCAACCTCTCTTATTTTTAAATGTTGTTGTTGGTCAATATATGGTTGCACGACTAAATAAAGCGTTCCTTTCTTTGTGCCTGAAAATTGAACCGAGAGCATCAAACGCTCCCCTTGTGGCCCGAGTATTTTTACATGATCAACGTTGATGTATTTATTATTCGTGATGTAAATTTGTTGTGTGTCGAAGTCGCGCGAAATAAAATGGTTAATCGAATCGTAGGAAGCAACAGTTCTAAGATTGAAAACACTTTCCTTTGAAGCACCTGCGCGGGGGGTGTTTTGTGGTAGGCGCGCATAAGGCATGCTTATCGCATTTGTTGAAAACAATGGTTGGGCCGCAATCTGGGTGGTAAATACGGCTTTTTTACCTTCATTTTTTAAAACCAGATCGTCAATACCAATTTGGCTTGGCCGCAAATAAAAGTAACCATATGGAGCTACAAGAATCGGATCTTGTAAAGATTTCCAAACATCTTTCATGGTAGAACGCACGGGTGTTGAGGCTAGTTGCTTGTCTATTTCTTTTTCAAGTTGCACCAAGGACGTTTTGACTTCTTTTTCGATTGTAGCCGTTGCATCGTACTTAATAACAGTAATTTTACAGGGATCAACAAGCGCAAATGAATGAAGTTTTGTTTGAGATTTGAGATTAAAGTCAGGTGTTATTTCTACTTGACTTTTGTATGACATCATTACTTTTCTTTTGGGTTCATTTACGCCGCAAGAAGCAAAAATTCTTGGCGTCATACAACGTTCATCACCAAAAACATATTGACAGGCAGGGCAATAATTTAAACTTAAATCAAATTTTCCGCTTATCTCACAGCGCACTTCGTTGCCTTTGAACTCAAAATCAAATGGGTCGCGTTCAAAATGGTATTTGTAACTAATTCCTTCACATTGTTGTTGTTCTCCATTAAACTTTTGATCTAAGGCTTGATCTGCCTCCGTTAAGTACGGTTTAAGCGCTAATTCGGTTTGTAAAGAAAGAAAAGAAGGCTCAAGAGCACCTATCTCATCAATAACTTTGAGGTCTGGAATGGGTAATTCAATTGTAATTGTTTTACAAGAAAACAACCCTAAGATTAGAAATGAAAGGATTTTGATATACTTCATTATTTTGAGCAGTAGGCGCATAAAAAAAGCAGCCTAAGCCCCTAAAATTAATGCATTTTTGCTTGTAATCCTTGATCAAGGGCGTCTAGGAATTCTTCGGTATAAACAAAGTGTTCACCGTGTTTAACTTTATTGCCATGAATACAAACGGCCAAATCTTTGGTCATTGTACCACTTTCAACGGTTTCAATACAAACGCGCTCTAGTTGATTACAGAAGTCAATAAGCGCTTGATTATTGTCGAGTTTTCCTCTAAATGCCAAACCACGGGTCCAGGCGAAGATAGAGGCGATCGGATTGGTGGATGTTTTTTTACCTGCCTGGTGATCTCTGTAGTGGCGGGTTACTGTTCCGTGTGCAGCTTCAGATTCCATGATTTGTCCGTCTGGCGTAATTAAAACGGAGGTCATTAGGCCTAGAGAGCCAAAACCTTGCGCAACGGTATCAGACTGTACGTCGCCGTCGTAGTTTTTGCAAGCCCAAACAAAATTACCATTCCACTTTAGGGCAGAAGCAACCATGTCGTCAATGAGTCGGTGTTCGTAAATAATACCGGCTGCTTCAAATTGTGCTTTGAATTCCGCATTAAATATTTCTTCAAATATATCTTTAAAACGGCCATCGTACTTTTTGAGGATGGTGTTTTTTGTAGAGAGGTAAAGAGGCCATTTTTTAGTTAATGCCATATTAAAACAGCTGCGCGCAAAACCAGCAATAGATTCATCGGTATTGTACATAGCCATGCCCACACCATCACCTTTGAAATTATACACTTCAAAAGTTTGTGTTTCGCGGCCATCTTCAGGAGTGAAGGTCATGGTTAGCTTCCCCTTTCCCTTAAAAACGGCGTCTGTAGCGCGATATTGATCACCGAAAGCATGACGTCCGACAATAATTGGGGCCGTCCAGTTTGTTACCAGGCGCGGCACATTTTGCATAACTATGGGCTCGCGAAAAACAGTGCCATCTAAAATATTGCGAATGGTTCCATTAGGAGACTTCCACATAGATTTCAAGTTAAATTCTTGAACTCTTGCTTCATCTGGGGTAATGGTGGCACACTTGATACCAACCTTGTATTTTTTAATTGCTTCAGCCGCATCAATTGTGATTTGATCTTTGGTTTCATCTCTTTTTTCAATACCAAGATCGAAGTATTTGATGTCTATATCGAGATAAGGCAAGATAAGCTTGTCTTTGATGAATTTCCAGATGATACGCGTCATTTCATCGCCATCGAGTTCTACTACCGGGTTGCTAACTTTAATTTTTAACATGTAAAAAATTTAAGCACAAAATTAATCATTATTATGCTTGTGCTTCACTCAAAGACTTAAGAAACACCACGTAATTAATCTAAAGAACCTATCATTTTTGATGGGTCAACGATTTGATCGTATTCTTCAGCGCTTACATGTCCAAGCCCAACAGCGGCTGCTTTAAGTGTCATGCCATTTTTATGGGCATATTTAGCAATTTCTGCCGCTTTATAGTAACCAATTTTTGTGTTGAGTGCTGTAACAAGCATTAAGGAGTTTTCTAGGTGCTGCTTTACCATCGGCAAATTAGCTTGAATACCCACAGCGCAGTTGTCTGCAAAAGAGACGCAAGCATCGCCGAGGAGGCGCGCAGATTGCAATACATTTGCGGCAATGACCGGCTTGAAAACGTTGAGTTCAAAGTGTCCGTTAGAACCGGCAATACTTACGGTTACGTCGTTGCCCATGACCTGAGCACACACCATAGTAAGCGCCTCCGGTTGTGTTGGATTAACCTTACCCGGCATGATAGATGATCCTGGTTCGTTGTCTGGTATAATAATTTCTCCTATTCCGCAACGCGGCCCAGAAGATAGCATACGGATGTCATTTGCAATTTTCATTAAGGAGACAGCCGATCTTTTAAGGGCGCCAGACAACTCGACCATAGCGTCGTGAGCAGCAAGGGCCTCAAATTTATTGGCCGCAGTAATGAAAGGAAGCCCTGTAAAGTCAGCAATTTTTTGAGCAACTAAAACATCATAACCTTTAGGTGTGTTGAGGCCTGTTCCGACAGCAGTGCCGCCCAAAGCCAACTCAGCAACTACCGCTAATGCATTGTTTATTGCGCGCATGGAGTAGTCAAGCTGTGCCACATAACCACTAAATTCTTGACCTAGGGTGAGTGGCGTTGCATCCATAAAGTGGGTGCGCCCTGTTTTGACGATGTCTTTGAATTCGACTACTTTCTGTTGAAGAATGTTTCGCAAGTGTTTTAAACCAGGAAGAGTTACCTCTACAGCCATTTTATACGCGGCAATGTGCATTGCGGTAGGGAAGGTGTCGTTGGAAGATTGTGACTTATTGACGTCGTCGTTGGGGTTGAGCACCTTGTTCGCATCAGATAATTGTCCGCCGCGGATCACGTGGCCACGGTTTGCAATGACCTCATTGCAATTCATATTAGATTGCGTCCCAGAGCCGGTTTGCCAAATAACCAAGGGAAACTCATTATTGTGCTGACCGGTTAAAATTTCATCACAAACTTTAGAGATAAGGTCTTTTTTTTCTTGCGCCAAAACACCGAGTTCATGATTGGCATGAGCGGCAGCTTTTTTGAGGTAGGCAAAAGCATGAATGATTTCGATGGGCATCGAACCTTCGGGGCCAATTTTAAAATTGTTGCGAGATCTTTCGGTCTGTGCTCCCCAATAGCGGTGGGCAGGAACCTTTACCTCTCCCATGGTGTCTTTTTCGATGCGATATTCCATTTTTTGGTGTTTGTGAATTAATTTATGTAATTTTGAAGTGTTTTTAAATGTAAAAATAATAGAAGATGAGCACTTTCGGTATTGTAATGTTTCTTTTAATAGTCGGTATGGCCTTTTGGATGTTGTTCTTTTTATTAGGGTTCATCCTTCCTTATTGGCTTACCCTAGGTTTGTTCGAGCAATTGCGCCCAAAACGCATTTTTGACGAAGAAGTGAAATCATAAAAACTACCATATTTTCCGAAAGCGCCTAACGGCGCTTTTTTTATGCCCCAAATATTTGTTGCACGTTATCTTGAATGGTTAAGCAAAGTTGATCCGTAGGCAAGTCGTTTTCGTCTATACCAAACGGATCCTCAATTTCCTCTGCCAATAATTCCATACTGACCAGCGCATAGAACACAAAAGTTGATATAAACACAGACAAATATCCAAACAACGGAACAAATGCTAATGGCATCGTTATGACGTAAATGAAAATAAACTTTTTGATAAAGAGGCTGTAAGAAAAAGGAATGGGGGTGTTTTTAATTCGTTCACATATTCCTAGAGAGTCAATAAGCGCGTCCAAATCGTTATTTATCGCAAACCATTGCATATGCTGAACAGTTCCTTTTTGGTATAGTTGTTCGACCTCAGCCCGCAACATTTGGACAATTCTTAAAGGCTGGTGACCGCTTAATTCCATATCGTTTAAGTCGAGTTGAGCAGAGGCTTCTTCTTTAAGGTCCTGGTTGCGTAAATGTTGTTTGGTTGCATAAACAAAGAGGGGAATAAGCCGAGTAAAGGAGATTTTTTCCTCTGCTGTTAAATGGAGCGCGCTTAATTTAGAACTTAACGAACGGCTATCGTTAACTAGAGCACCCCAGGCTTTTCGTCCTTCCCACCAACGATCATAAGCGGTGTTGGTTCTGAAAACCAACAAAAGTGAAATAACAAAACCAAGCAAAGAGTAAACAGCTGTTAAATTTTTTAAAAAGTACGCCTCTGGAAAAAAGGTGATTTCCACATAGGCAATAAGTATGGAGAGCGCACTGATATAAACAAGCTCTTTCCACATCATACGAACGGTGTCGCTTTTATGAAATGAAAAGATAAAATTGAGCCAGTTTTTTGGATTGTAGTTGATCATGCGCTAGTTTGATTATGCTACAAAGGTAAAAATTCTTAAGGCACTTAAATTTTGTTTAATTTCGAACTAGCATATCAAGCAAAAAAAGATGGAAATCACAGCAGAGCTCAAAGAGAAACTTAGTCAGTTAAATGAAAAATATGCCGCGCTTGGCGAAGATTTTAATGCCTATTTAGAGGGCTTATTGCATGCCGACGTCACCACCTATTGGGACTACATCCAACTAGACACCCTTTTGAGTTTACAAAAACCAAAAACATCTTTTCCAGACGAAGTTGTTTTTATCATGTATCATCAAATAACAGAGCTATATTTTAAGTTAGCGCTGCGTGAATTTGAGGCCCTTGGGCAAATGACGAGCCTCAATAAAAGCCATTTTATCGACAGGGTGGGCCGCATTAATCGTTATTTTGATGCCTTAGTGAAAAGTTTTGAAGTTATGATAGACGGGATGGATCGCGAGGAATTTTTAAAATTCCGCATGAGCTTATTACCCGCATCGGGGTTTCAATCTGCTCAATACAGAGAAATAGAAATTTACAGCACTGATTTTATCAATTTAGTGGCAAAAGATGTACGCGAAGAAATGCGTGGAGTGGACGAAATAGATCAATTGTTTGACCATATTTATTGGAAAGCAGGAGCCACGGAGGCAGAAAGCGGCAAGAAAACCCTTACGCTCATACAGTTTGAAGAAAAGTACAAGAACCACTTTATAGCACTTGGCAACCATTGTAAGCATAAAAACTTATGGCAGGGATACTTACGCCTCAGCAAAGAAGATCAAGCCGATGAAAACGTGAAACAAGTGCTTCGTCAAAACGATACCAACGTAAACATCAATTGGCCACTTGCTCATTATAAATCAGCGGTGAAGTACTTAGCCCGACAAGATAAAGACGTGACAGCCACAGGCGGCACAAATTGGCAAAAATATTTACCTCCAAGATTCCAAAAACGTATTTTTTACCCCGAACTTTGGACCACAAAAGAACACGAAAACTGGGGAAAAATGTGGGTAGAAGACAACCTAAAGTAAACGTATTGTTTTTATAACTCTTTGATAAATACTTTTGCGTAGTCTAGTAGTCCTGATTCATTGAGTTTAAAATTGCGAAGACCAATTCGATAGAGGGCGATAAAATCTTCGGTATAGATAGGCAATAATGCCTGTTGGTCTATAATTGCTTTTTCGCAGCGGTGTTGCGCTGCAACTTTTTCACTTATGGAACCGGCAAAAACCGAAGCCAAATACAGAGAATCCACAAGTTCATTCTTAAAGTATAATTGTTTTTGGGCTGCGCTGTAAAAAAGCCTTAGATAAGATTCTGGGCCCGGGTAATCACCAACCCAGCCGATACGCCAAACCGATGCGGGTTGCATGTTTAATGGGGGTTGTTGCTCAAATAGTTCAAGTGTAATCCCTAGATGCTGCTCAAGCATTTGGGCTACTGCTACTGACCATTTATAAGCTGCTGTGTTTTTTTTGCTACCAATAAAAAATTTGATTTTCGGAAACGACGCCATTGATTGGTAGCCTTCTTGTTGCAATAGGGCTTTTGCCTCGTTCATCTTTTCAGAGAAGCCCCGGTTGTCTGGTTGGAGATAAGGATTTTTGTGTTGGGTTGTGGTTGGTATCAATAGATTGTTTAATGCACGGCCCTCTCCCATTAATACACTATTGCAAATGGTTGTCGCGTCAATTGCCATTGCAAACGCTTTTCTTATGTTGGGATTATCAAAAGGCGCTTGAGTACTATTGAATTGCAAATAATGAACCTTCGCCGCTGGTTTGATATAAATTTCGTGTAAAGGGTTTTTACCGCGTTTCGCGTCGTAAAGTGTTCCAAACGCCCCTCTCAAATCTTCGATAGGTAAATCAAAGAGTAAATCAAGTTGGCCTTTTAAAAAAAGCGCATGTGCATCTTCTCCTGGCACGCCAATTTTTAAACGAATTTCTTCGAGATAAGGAAGTCGGTTTCCAAAGCGGTCGTGCCGCCAATAATTTGTATTACGCTTAAATGTGTATTTATTTTTATCGACCCTATACAATAGAAAAGGCCCCGTGCCAACTGGGTTTGCGTCTATTTCTTTGCCGTAATATTGCACGGCCTGTTTACTAAGTATTCCTAAACTAGGGCTAGACAAGACATTTAAAAAATGGTTGTAAGCACCGGTTAGCGAAATTTCTAAGGTGTAATTATCAATGATGCGTATTCCACGAACGGTTGCCAGAAGAGGGTCGGCATTTTGTTCGTAAAACGCTAGTCCGCCCTCTATTATTTGGGGTAAAATAAGATCCTGTTTTGCACTTGTGTTTTTTGAACAGGCGAGGCTTAAGCTAAAAGCGACATCTTCCGCAGAGAGTTCTGAAGAGTGAAAACGAAAACAAGGGTCATCGGAAAAATGTACGTTTTTACGCAGTTGAATGCGTAATTTTTTACCGGCGTTTAAACTTGAAATATTATTGGCAAGAAAATATTTCCAACCGCTCTGGGTTTGCGAAGGTTGGAGTAACGGCTCAAAAACAAGCTGCTGTATGCGATGGTGATCTAGTGTATGATCAGCAAGAGGAAAAAGAGTTACCTGCTCACTTTTAACAGAGATATTTAGCACCCCTCCGTATTTAGCATCACCAACAGCCAGGCGAGGCATTTGGCCGTAGTAAGAGAAAATAATTATTGCGGCCACTACCACAAAACCGGGTAAAATGTAGCGCAATAGTGAAGGTTTCATTTAATTAAAAACCGTTACTTACTGTTTGTCCACAAGGTGAAGGAAACCATGGCCGGTTGTTTCTTGTAGGTTGACACCAAGATATCCTACAAATTTGTAAAAATAAATTCCTTCTTCAGCTGTTTGTCCGTCTATTTTACCATCCCACTGCGGATTCTTCAACTGAACATTCGTGGACAATTCTTGATAAACAACATTGCCCCATCTGTTCAAAATGATTAACTCTAAGGAAGTTAAGCTTTCTGTATTGCGAATAAAAAACACATCGTTGTCTCCATCATTGTTAGGTGAGATAACATTTGGTCCAAATGGCTGTTCGTACTGGCAGCTACCGTCGTCGATTTGCGCTGTTGCATCAAAATTAAGCGCCAAAGAATCGGTACAACCCGTTGGGTAAACACAAGAGCCGTCATTGACGTTTGCATTTGCGTTGTAGTTGGTAGCCTGCGGATCTGTACATCCACAGACATCCACCTGAATAGCAATGGTTGTTACATCTGAACATTGTGGGCCTTGGTTGGCGGTTAATGTAACGATGTAAGTTCCGAACGGAACATCAAAAACATGGTTTTGAGCGCTGAGGTCATTGCTGCTGGCGCTTTGGCCATCCCCAAAATTCCAACTAAAAGTATTTGCATTCTGACTGGTGTTGGTAAAGCTTACGTTTAAAGGAGCACATCCGGCTGTTACACTTGCGCTGAACTCAGCCACCGGTGGATCGAGCACATCGACAAATACGCTATCTGAAACCGAACATACATTATCTTCAACAGTAATGTAATACCAACCTGTAGGAATGTTTTGCCACACAGAGGCATCTATAAAACCTCCAGGGCCGGGGCCGATCCAGTTGTATTGAGGCACACCTTGAGTGCCCGATACCTGGACAGAAACAAAACCTGTTGGTACACAAGTAGAGGGCCCTACATAAATTGTGTCAATGGCCAAAATTTGGTTCATTGTAATGCTCACAGTGTCGACCTGGGTAAAACTACAGTTGTCAGTAGCGGTTACTAAATAATACATAGTGCCGTTTTGACTGATTCCTACTGAAATGGAGTCGTTGGTGCCCAGATTGGCTCCAGCTAAATTTTCCCATTGATAATCATAAGGAGCATAGCCGCCGGAGGCGCTTGCGGTGAGCCAGACGCTATCGCTGGCACAATAAACAGTAGGGTTGTTGCCAAGAATATTGATAATAGGACCTTCGCCTATATAAATGGTCCCAGAAGAGGTAATGGTGTCTCCGCAAGGGTTAATGATTTGTACACTAATAATAACAGACTCGAAACCCTCATTGACACCATCTTGTGTAGGCGTTAGGGTAATTATAACGGTGTCCTCACCAGGCAAGAAAACAATAGGATTTATGAGTGTATTATAATCTATGCCTTGTTGTGCAACCCCAGCTATGGTGTAATTAATAATCAGTGTGTCGTTGGTTTGCCCTGGAGGGCGTGTAAAAATAAAATCAGCATAAGTACATCCCTCTACAATAGTGGTATCACCCGAGACAGTAGCAACCGCAACATCAACTGCTGCAGAACTAAATGAGCCGGCCTCTAAAAACACACCAGAATCATAAGATTGGTCTCCCACATTTGAAATAGCAAGTTTGATGTGATACAATTCATTGCATTGAACACTAGCGGAAGCCGTAAGAAGCACGGTTGTACCGTCGTATTGAATGGCATCTCCATAGGTTAGCGTAGAGCTGGCTTCGTTGAAGACGTAGTATTGTGTATTGGATACATCACCTACGTTGTTTATTGTTACTGGAATACCACCAGGAATGGTTGCGATGTTGTTGCCCCCATTAGGATAACCAGCTAATACATATGGGCCGGTAATTCCAGGACCCCACAAGAAAAGTCCAAAGGCATCGTTGAAAGAAGATGGGGAAAACTCAGGGTATTCATCTGAACCAAACATATAATTAAACAAGAGGGTATCACCAGAGGGGATAAAGTCAAATTCTAACACCACCCCATTAGTGACGTTTCCGGCCGCAATATCGTTGAGGTGGGGGTCAGAGGTAACTAGGCTTGTTGCGGGGCTGTTGAGCGTAAAATTAGTACTATTATTTGGACCAATTGCTGCGCTTGCGTTGCCCGTTGTTAGGATAAGACCGTTATTAATTGGGAAGGCAGGGTTGGTGTTGGTGAAGTACCCGACATTAGTTTGCGCTGTATTTGAAAGCGCAGGATTTCCATTGATTGTGACATTAAAAGCTGTGACACCAAAACCCAACAAAACGTTGTCTACTAATTGTTGAGGGGTTTGGGAGGTGGAGACAGCTATCGGCTGTGCAAAAAGCGAACCGAATGCAAAAATAAAAACGAGATGTAGTAAGTGTTTCATATGCGCAAGTTGGCGGTTAGACGTCAAAAAAGACAATAAAGTTGCATTACAAAATTAATATAAACTCCCAAGCAGCAAAACACACCGATTTTTCGCAACTTTGAAGCAGCAAAAAATTATGGAAAAAACACAACAGTTTATTAACCAACACAAAGACAAGTTTGTTTCAGAGTTGTTTTCACTTTTAAGAATCCCTTCTGTCTCGGCTGATCCTGCATTTCAGCAAGAGGTGGCCGCCTGCGCAACTCATTTAGCAACTCATTTAAATGATATTGGTTTAGATGGGGTAGAGGTGATTTCTACAGCAGGTCATCCAATTGTTTATGCTGAAAAAATTATAGATGCATCATTGCCAACCGTTTTAGTCTATGGTCATTATGATGTGCAACCCGCCGATCCGCTAGAATTGTGGCACACCCCCGCATTTGAGCCAGTAATCAAGCAAACGGCTATTCATCCGGAGGGTGCTATTTTTGCGCGTGGAGCTTGCGATGACAAGGGTCAATTTTTTATGCACGTTAAAGCAGTAGAAGCAATGCTACAAGCACAGGAGCTCCCTTGCAACCTAAAGCTCATGATTGAAGGAGAAGAGGAAGTCGGGAGCCCGAATTTGGCGATTTTTGTCAGAGAAAATAAAACCAAATTAAAAGCAGATATTATTCTTGTTTCTGATACCGGGATGTTGTCCAACGACACGCCTTCTATTACAACAGGTTTGCGCGGCCTTAGCTATGTTGAGGTAGAGGTCACAGGCCCGAACCGAGATCTTCATTCGGGGCTTTATGGCGGCTGTGTATCAAACCCAATTAATATGCTTACTCAAATGATAGCGAGTCTACACGACGAAAACATGCGCATTACCATCCCGGGTTTTTACGACAAAGTTATAGAGCTATCAAATAATGACCGCGCCGAGATGGCCAAAGCACCATTTTCTGAACCAGCATATTGTCAAGCTTTGGATATACGGTCCACACATGGTGAAAAAGGTTATAGCACTATGGAGCGCGGCTCCATTCGCCCCACATTAGATGTTAATGGTATTTGGGGTGGTTATACGGGCGAGGGAGCAAAAACGGTCATTGCCGCTAAGGCGTTTGCAAAAATCTCCATGCGCTTGGTGCCAGACCAAGACCCTGTAGAGATTACCAACCTTTTTCAAAAACACTTTCAAAGCATTGCGCCATTGAGTGTGCGCGTTAAAGTTACACCTCACCACGGTGGCGAACCCGTTTTAACCCCAACAGATTCTTCGGCATATGCAGCAGCAAGCCGAGCCTATGAAACCACTTTCGGAAAAAAACCAATACCTGTTCGCAGCGGTGGCAGTATTCCAATAATTGCAATGTTCGAACAAGAGCTTGGGCTCAAAACAATATTAATGGGTTTTGGCTTAGACAGTGATGCCATTCACAGCCCGAATGAACATTTTGGTTTGTTTAATTATTTCAAGGGCATAGAAACCATTCCTTATTTTTACAAATACTTTAGTGAAATCAACGCATGAAAATAGGCATCTATCTATTTATTTTGTTGACGTTAGTGGCTTGCAAAAGTATACAAGAGCCAGTTGAATTGATCAGTTTTGACGGCACCCAAATAGAACAATTCAGCGGCCAACTCGTGAAGTTTAAGGCAAGTTTTCATATTCAAAATAAGCTATGGGTTCCGGTTAAAATGAAGCCCGGTTCTTTTGAAGTATTTATCGATCAACAGAAAATAGGTGATTTATATTTAGACACCCTTATTAAAATTCGTGGTCACAGGGAGAGTGAGCTTACGGTGCCGCTGCGCATGATACCGGAGCCCGGATTTATAGCTACTGCATATAAAGCGGCCAAGAAGCCTATAGCCAATGTAAAAATCAGCGGCTTTCCCAAGGCGGGGGTTTTATTTATTTACAAGTCTTTTCCCATATCTAAAGAGGCACAAATTGAACCTGCCCAATTTATTCCTTTCATCCCTACTTTCTAATGCTTACGCCGGCCGCCCCAAAAAAACTCTTTTTACTTGATGCTTACGCGCTTATTTATAGGGCTTATTTCGCCTTTGCAAAGAACCCACGGGTGAATTCAAGAGGCGAAAACACATCTGCTGCTTTTGGTTTTACCAACGTGCTTATCGATGTCTTGAAGACGGAACAACCAACTCACATAGCAGTTGTTTTTGATCCGCCGGGCGGGTCTGTCCAGCGCCAAGAGGAATACGTTGAGTACAAGGCGCAACGCGAGCAAATGCCCGAAGACATTCGCTCCATGATTCAGCCGATTAAGCAAATTGTTAAGGCCTTCAATATTCCTATTTTAGAAGTGGCTGGTTATGAGGCCGACGACGTCATTGGCACCTTTGCCAAACTGGCTGAACCCAGGGGCTTCATAACCTACATGATGACCCCCGACAAAGATTACGCCCAATTAGTGAGCCCACAAACATTTATGTATAAGCCGGGCAGGGGCGGAAACCCACCTGAAATTTTAGGTGTAAAAGAAGTTTGTGAAAAGTTTGAGATCAACGCACCAATTCAAGTGATTGATATTCTGGGTTTGTGGGGCGACGCCTCAGACAACATTCCCGGGATTCCCGGGATTGGTGAAAAAACAGCAAAGGCTTTAGTGGCAAAGTACGGTTCCATGGAAGGTTTATTTGCAAATGTGCACGAACTCAAAGGCAAGCAAAAAGAAAATGTCGAGCAATTTCAGCAACAAGGACTTATGTCCAAATCGTTAGCCACTATTATTCGAGACGTGCCCATAGAATTTGATGAAAAAGATTTAAAGGTCTGCCCCGTCAATGCCGATGCTATTCGAGACATCTTTACGGAATTAGAATTCAGAACACTAGCCAAGCGCATTATCGGCGAAGAGCTTGTCGTAACCCAAGCTCCCGTCAATAAAGAAGAGGCTCAGCTCGATCTTTTTGGTATGCAGAGCATGCTAGAGCCTCAAGAAACCGCTTCTACGGCTAGATATAAAACGATCGCTACAGAAAAGCCAAGTTATCATCTCATTACTTCGGCAGAAGAACGCAAAGAGCTACTCGCTCTATTGTTAGTTCAAAGTGAGGTCTGTTTTGATACCGAGACGAATTCTATCGATGCGCTTCATGCAGATTTAGTGGGCTTTTCTTTCTCTTATAAGCCTCGTGAGGCATTTTATGTTGCTGTCCCTGCTGACTTCGATACAGCAAAACAAATTGTTCAAGAATTTGCCGCTGTATTCGAAAATAATTCCATCGAAAAAATTGCCCACAACATCAAATACGACCTCAAAGTGTTGCATCGCTATGGCATTCAATTTAAAGGCCCGCTCTTCGACACCATGATTGCGCAGTATCTCATTAATCCTGAGTCCAAACAAGGCATGGATTTCTTGGCAACTTATTATTTGAACTATCAACCTATTACAATTGAAGCGCTCATAGGTAAAAAAGGAAAAAATCAAGGCAATATGTCTGAATTAAAGCCAGAGCAAATTAAAGATTACGCATGTGAAGACGCCGACATCACCTTCCAACTAAAGAAAGTATTAGCGCCTGAAATCGAAAAGCCACATTTACGGGATTTATTTTACAATGTTGAAATGCCCTTAGTGCGGGTGCTCAAAGAAATTGAACAAGAAGGCATTGCTATTGACACCGAAGCGCTGTCATCATTTTCCCAAGAATTAGATGCCCGACTGATAGAGTTAGATCAGCAAATCAAAGATTTGGCAGGAGAAGCGTTTAATATAGACTCCCCTAAACAACTCGGAGAAATTTTGTTCGATAAGTTAAAGATTTCAAGTAAAGCAAAAAAAACCAAAACAGGCCAATACGCCACATCAGAAGACATCCTTCAAAAGCATGAAAACGACCACCCAATTATTGGGCACATTTTAGAGTACAGACAGTTGCGTAAATTGAAAAGCACGTATGTAGATCCGCTGCCTACGCTTTGCGATCCTGTTGACGGTAGAATTCATACCAATTTCATGCAGACTGTTACCGCAACAGGCCGCCTTAGTTCCAATAACCCAAATCTTCAAAACATACCCGTTCGTTCGGCTAAGGGCAGAGAAATCCGCCGTGCTTTTGTACCCAGGTCTACAGATTTTCAGCTGATGGCCGTTGATTATTCACAGATAGAACTGCGCATTATTGCTGCACTTTCTGGCGATGCCAACATGATTGCCGCATTTAAAAGTGGCCACGACATTCACGCGGCTACCGCTGCCAAAGTTTTTCATACGGCCATTGACGAAGTTACTCGAGAACAGCGTAGCGCAGCAAAAGCCGTTAATTTTGGCATCATTTATGGCCAGTCTGCATTTGGTTTAGCGCAGAATCTGCAAATTTCACGCACAGAGGCAAAAGGCATCATCGACGCTTACTTTGAACAATATGGCACCATTAAAACGTACATGGAAAAAGTAATTGCCCAGGCACGAGAATTAGGCTATGTAGAAACCATTCTCAAACGCCGGCGATATTTACCAGATATTCATTCCGCAAATGCAGTAGTCAGGGGTTTTGCAGAACGAAACGCAATTAATGCCCCCATTCAAGGTTCAGCTGCTGATATCATTAAGCTTGCAATGGTAGCTGTGCACGAAGCCATGAACAAAGAAAAGTTAAAATCGAGAATGATTTTACAGGTCCATGACGAACTTGTATTTGATGTGCATATAGAAGAAACCGAACAAATGCAATTGCTTGTAAAAAGCACCATGGAAAAAGCTGTTTCTATGGAAGTGCCCATGGAGGTTGAAATGAAAACAGCTTCGAATTGGCTAGAGGCCCACTAATAAACTTAAGGTATCTTTGTAAAATACAATACAGAAAATGGAAATACTCATTAAAGCAGCACAGCTCATCACCTCTTTAGCAATCCTCGTTACTCTTCATGAGTTCGGACATTTCATACCAGCAAAACTTTTCAAGACGCGCGTCGAGAAATTTTATTTGTTTTTCAATCCATATTTTTCGCTATTCCGTTGGAAACGAGTGAAAGGAGTTAAAAAAACTTCATGGCTGAGTAAGACTCCCCCAAAAGAATGGTCCGAAGACCCAGATACCACAGAGTGGGGAATTGGTTGGGTGCCATTAGGAGGGTTTGTTAAAATTGCCGGCATGATAGACGAATCAATGGATACCGAGCAGCTCAAAAACGAGCCCCAGCCATGGGAATTTCGAAGCAAAAAGACTTGGCAACGCCTTATCATTATGGTAGGCGGGGTTACTGTCAATCTAGTATTAGGCTTCTTGATCTATATAGCAGTTGTCTTTACTTGGGGCCAGTTAATCCTTGATCAAAACAAACTTCAGGCAGGTTTGGGCGTGCATCCTTTTTTATCTAAATATGGAATCGCATCCGGAGACATTATTTTAAAAATTGAAGGAGAAAAGCCACTGAATTTAGATGACATCAATAAAGAAATTTTGCTCCGAGGGGCTCGAAATATCGTTGTTCAACACGCTGACGGAAAAACCACCAACATCACACTACCTTCCGATATTGATCAGCAATTATTTGAAGTAGGCGCATTGCCTGCATTCACCTTGCGCGCAAAAAGCCTGAAGGTAGCAGAGGTGACCAAAAATTCACCAGCACTCAAAGCAGGCTTTCAAGCAAAAGACCATGTTTACGAGGTTAATGGAATGCCAATTCAGTATTACGATGAATTTCAAGCCATTTTATTTGCGAATAAGAACAAAGTGGTAGACATCAAAGTTGCGCAGCGAGGCAATGCGAAAGATACGATTACCCGAGAAGTAAACGTAAAATCAAACGGCACTATTGGCATCATGACTAATTCCGAATTCATTGATAGAAAAGCACTCTCCGAAAAAAAATACGGCTTTACACAAAGTATTGGTATCGGCATGAGTTATGGTTACCACACCCTTTCAGACTATGTTAGTCAGTTTAAATTTGTCTTTACAAAAAAAGGAGCAACACAAATTGGCGGGTTTGCTTCTATTGGCAATATGTTTCCTCCGCTTTGGGATTGGCATACGTTTTGGCTAACGACAGCTTTGCTCTCTATCATTTTGGCTTTCATGAATATCTTGCCAATTCCAGCTTTAGATGGCGGGCATGTAGTTTTCTTGTTGTACGAAATGATAACAGGCAAAGAAGCGCCTCAAAAAGTATTGGAGGTTGCGCAGTATATCGGGATTTTCTTACTTCTTTCTTTGATGGTTTATGCCAATGGCGCGGACTTAGTGCGTTGGTTAATGAAATAAGCACATATGCAACGTTTTCAAAATTACATTCTCGGACAATGGGAAGACGGCCAAGGCGTCGAGACACCATTATTCAATGCTATTACTGGCGCTCAAATCGGCGAAGTTTCTAGCGCAGGCCTCGATTTTTCAGCCGTACTGGCTTATGGCCGTGAAAAAGGAATATCGCTACGCAAAATGACTTTTCAAGAAAGAGGTCGTATGCTCAAAGCGCTTGCTTTGTACTTAATGGAAAGAAAAGAGAAGTATTATCAAGTGTCGGCGCTCACAGGCGCCACGAAAGTAGATTCCTGGATAGACATTGAAGGCGGCATTGGCAACTTGTTTGCAAATGCAAGTTTGCGCCGCCAATTTCCAGATCTTCCGTATTATGTAGATGGCGTTGCTGCGCCCCTCTCCAAAAACGGAAGCTTCATTGGCCATCACATCATGGTTCCTAAAGAAGGAGTGGCCGTACATATTAACGCCTTTAATTTCCCAATTTGGGGCATGCTCGAAAAAATAGCAGTCAATTTAATGGCGGGTGTACCGGCGGTTGTTAAGCCATCTGAATACACTTGTTTTTTGACAGAAGTGATGGTTCGGGACATCATCGACTCCAAAATTTTACCTGAAGGAGCCCTACAATTAATTTGTGGTTTAGGCCGTGGTATTCTCGACAGCGTTACATCTGCTGACACCATTACTTTTACGGGAAGTGCAGCAACAGGAAAAATCCTGAAAGGCTTGCCCATTATTTCAGAACAAAGCGTGAGCTTCAATCTTGAGGCAGACTCCTTGAATGCAACTATTTTAGGTCAAGCCGCCATTCCGGGCACCGAAGAGTTCGATTTGTTTGTCAAAGAATGTGTTAAGGAAATTACGATAAAGGCGGGCCAAAAATGTACGGCAGTGCGTCGAATCATTGTCCCTGAAAATTTATTGGACGAAGTTCAGCACGCAATTGTTGCGCGTTTGGCAAGCACCAAAATCGGCGACCCTTCAGCAGAGGGGGTGCGCATGGGCGCACTTGCTACTAAATTACAAGTAGAGCGTTTGAATGCAAGCGTTGCTGAATTAGCCAAAACGCAGCAAATTGTCTTTGGCGATCTTTCGGGTTTTGAAGTCATTGGAGCCAGTAAAGAAGGGGGGGCGTTCTTCCCACCGGTGTTGTTTCGCAATGAACAGCCTTTTACTGCAACTGCTGTTCACGAAATAGAAGCATTTGGCCCTGTTGCTACCATTATGCCATATAAAGACATGCCAGCAGCTATAGAATTGGCCAAAATGGGTAAGGGTTCGTTGGTTTCTTCGATCGTAACTCCAGACAATAAAGAAGCTGTAGAGTATGTTGTAGGCGCTGCTAGCATGCATGGTCGTATTTTGGTTTTGAATAAAGATTGCGCTAAAGAAAGTACTGGTCATGGCTCTCCAATGCCACTACTCACACACGGAGGTCCAGGCCGCGCGGGAGGAGGCGAAGAAATGGGCGGAAAACGCGGCGTGCTGCATTATTTACAACGCACAGCCATCCAAGGCCATCCAAGCACCATAACGGCCATTACACAGCAGTTTCAGGTTGGAGCAGCAATTCCTGAAGCACAGCCTCATGTATTTAGAAAGCACTTTGAGGAATTGCTCATTGGCGAGACGGTATTTACGCACAAGCATACGGTTACAGACGCTGATATCGTCAACTTTGCAAATGTTTCTGGCGATAACTTTTATGCCCACATGGATGCCACATCTTTAGATGGAACCATATTTGAGCGCCGTGTGGCACATGGTTATTTTATTCTTTCCAAAGCCGCTGGTTTGTTCGTTGATCCTAAAAAAGGACCTGTTCTGCTCAATTATGGCATCGAAGAAGCGCGCTTTACTAAGCCTGTTTACCCGGGTGCTACTATCGGCGTTCGTTTTACCGTCAAAGAAAAGATCGACCAAGAAAAGAAGTCTGCTGATGATATCGCAAAAGGAATCGTAAAGTTTTTGGTAGATGTCTATGATGAAACTGGAGAAACTGTTGCGTTGGCAACGATTCTAACAATGGTCAAGAAACTACAAGACGTTTAACGTTCAAAGACGCTTTCATTATTTTTTTCATCCGGAAAATCTTCGCCAAATTCGATGGCTAGTTTGTCCATGTCGTAATCCGTTTCTTCGTAATAATTATCAAAGAAAGGTTCTTGCAGAGAGCGGATATTGATCTTTCGCTCTAAAGTCAAGAGCAAGGAGGGTAGAATAATTAAGTTTGTAATTGTACCAACAAAAATGGTAATAGAGACTAACAAGCCTAAAGCCTGCGTTCCGCCAAATTGAGAGAAAGAAAACATGAGGAACCCAAAAAACAATACAATAGACGTATAGACAATTCCTAAACCGGTTTCTCGAAGAGAATAAAGGATGGCAAAACGTGTATCCCACGCATGAAGCTTAAGTTCGCTTCGGTATTTTCCTAAGAAAAGAATAGCATTATCTACGGTAATCCCTAAAGCAATTCCGAAAACAAGAATAGTAGAGGGCTTGAGTGGAATCTGAAGGTAACCCATCATGCCGGCTGTGAACAAGAGAGGGATTATATTAGGTATCATAGAGACCATAATGATTCTTAAGGAGCGAAACAAAAAGCCAATCATGATGGCAATTGAAATGATGGCAAAAACCAAGCTTTGCAGCAAGTTGGTAAAAAGGTATTTGGTGCCTTCAGTTTGTACCACTTTAATTCCGGTAAAGACGGGTTCTAGATAAGTTTGGTCGATGGCAGTTCTGAGTTCTTTTTTGAATTTGGCCTCTCCGGCATAGGTTTTTACTTTGAATGGGTCCAAATCAAAAGCCATTTGTTTTTCGGCATCGCCCTTTGACAACAGTGCACATACGTTATTGAAAACGTCAGGGTGTTCCATTATAAGGGTGTCTACCATGTTGGTCTTTCCTTTTGTTATTTTCGCGTAGAGGCGCTCTAATTGTTTTTTTTCAGGATTGAGAATCTCGTCGGTAGTTTTTTTATGTTTTTTAAGAGCAGGCGCAACTTTGTCAACACTGAGGTCTTTCATTTGCATTCTTATGCGCAGCGTAGTGTTGGTGGTATCAACAAGGCTTTTTAAAGAGATAGCTCCCCCGTTTAGACTGCTTAAATCGAGCTTGTCGATATATTTTTTGAGGCGCAATTTATCTCTGTTGGAGATAATCGTGTATTTATTGGGGTTTCCGCCGTGGTAAGCCATATTAATAGACTTGATGAGGTCTATGTAGGAAATACTTTTAGAAAAAAGAGAGTCCTTACGGAAGCTTTCTTGAATAGCCTCCACTTTTCTCATGGTGTTCATGTTGAACAAACGGCCTTTTTCTTTATAGTTTATCGTGATTTCAAATGGGATGGAGCCACTAAAATTCTTTTCAATAAACTTGAGGTCAAGTAAAATGGGGTCATCCGGAGGTAAATCGCTGGTAACATTACCCGTTGAGAAAATTTTGGTCATGCCAAAAAGACTGATGATCACGAGAACAACTGAACTCACATATACCCAGGTTCTATATTTAGTGACGATTGTAACTGCGAGGTCGAGAAACCATTTTGATGATTGCCTAGATAAATGATGAAGATGTCGAGGCTTCGGATTGCCAATGAAGGAAGTCAAGATGGGAAGAATAGTGAGTGAAAGCACAAAAACTACCATAATGTTCCAACTAGAAATAATGCCAAACTCTGCGAGTTTATCAGAACTCGTAAAGGTTACAAAACCAACAGCGGTTGTTACGTTTGTGAGAAAAGTAACAGAACCAACACGTTTGATCATGATAAAGAGCGCGCGCATTTTGCTGTTGACACGTATGTATTCTTGATGAAAGCGCGTGAAAAGAAATACACAATTAGGCACACCAATAACGATCAGCAATGGTGGAACGAGCGCCATGATAATCGATAAGGTATAGCCCATAAAGGCAATGCTTCCGAGTGCCCAAATTACCGATATAAACACAATGATATTACTGATCATCATGATGGTAAAAGACTTAAAGATTAAGTACATTAAAATGGATGAGGCTAAAATGGATAGGCCCAAAAAGATGTACATTTCATTGACAATACGCTTGGCAACAACAACCCGAATGTGAGGCAAACCGGCAAAGTATACCTTTCCAAATTGTTTTTCATATTCACGAGCAAGCGCTTCAATTTTGAATACAACTTTGGATTTTTTAGGATTCGAAAGCACCTTTTCGTCTATTCCAATCATTAATAAGGATACATTGCTCTTTTCGTTATAAAGCAAGCCATTGTAGATGGGGTTTTTGCGCACTTCATTACGCACCTCTTCAATGGACTTATCTCTAAAAGTAGTGTCTGAGAAAATGCGGTGAATTTCAAATTCATTCTTTTTGATATTGTTGGTCATGCCGAAGAGCGTGGCTTCAGAAACAACGTTATCAACACCTTTAATTTTAAGTATTTGGTAGCCCAGTTCTCGCCATTTTTTAAAATTATGTTCCGTGTAAAGAGAGTCTGTTTGCACGGCAACGACGAGTGTAGAACCGTCTTCTCCAAATTGTAATTTGAAGTTTTCGTAATCCATTTGGATCGGGTCGTCTTTGGGCAGGGTGTTGCCCACACGGTTATCTACTTTGAGCGCAGTAGCCGCATAGTAGCCAAAAAAAACAGTTATGATGGCAATAATGGCCAGTATAAACAAGCGATTCCTTAAGATAAAACTAGCAACCCTACTCCACATGCGACTAAATGTACAAAATTTTGAGGCGTGAAGTTACGAATTATTGCTTAACTGACTCTTTTCAATAATATTGGATAGCTTTGAGCTGCAAAATCCCAATATCAATATATGCCCGATATTATTTTTTATGGTTTTTTAACAGGATTATTGATGAGTGTAATGCTTGGCACCGTTTTTTTTGCTTTGGTTCAGAACAGCATTGATCATGGGTTTAGGACGGGAATCCTCATCGCAATAGGTGTTATCAGTTCAGATATCTTATTGATCGCTTTGAGTTGGTTTAATGCAGAATTGATTCCAGCGGGGAGCACTACTGATTTGATTGTTCGACTGTGCGGAGGGATATTTCTGTTGCTCTATGGCCTCTCCAATCTATTGAAGAAAGATAAGGCCCGCTATCCAAAAACCGAGAAAAAACGAATGGCTAAGTTCATATCTATGGGCTTTTTTCTTAATGCACTCAATCCAGGAAATTACATAGGGTGGTTGGCGATTACAACCCAAATAAAAACCGTAGCACAGTACGCTCTATCAGATGCCGTTTTTTATTTTTTAGCAGCAGTGAGCGCAATCTTTGTGATGGAGTGTGTCATTGCTTGGGGCGCAGCATCTTTAAAGCCATACATTACCGAGCGGTTTTTAGCGCTGGTCAATAAAATAGTTGGCGTCGTGTTCATTGCTTTTTCTATCGCGCTATTCTTCTATTAAAAATCGAGAAAGATTACCCTTTAAAAGGAACCTCTCTGCAAAGAATTCAAGTTCTTCAAATTCTTTTTGTGCTGCTTTATCGTTTTTTAAAACACTCCTATTTTTCCTAAGTTTTTGGTATTCTAATAACAATAGCCGCTGGACCTTCCCTTTTTTAATTTCAGCATAATTGTAAAACAATTTAGCATATAGGTTCGATAAGACCACAACCCCATTGATTTTAGAGAGTTCAAATTTCAGTAGCAGCGGAAGCTTACACCATTTGTGAATATCATAAGCAATAAAATCTCCTTGCGAATAAACAATCGTGCTTTGTTTAGATTGTCTCGTAAATGGATCAGTAAGATCAAGAAATTCGATGGGTTGCGCGTTGTGCGGGTGGCCGCCAAGTACGAGGTCAATACCAGTTGCTTGGCAAATATGATGAATGTTGTCTACAATTATTTTGGACGGATATGGCTGGTAAGCACAACCCATGTGTAAAAAAGCCACCAAAAATTCAGCACCTCTTTGTCTGGCCAGCCTGGCTTGTTGTACAATCAACGAAATATCCGGATTGGCTTCATTGAGATGGAGATGGTTTGTTAGGTAAGCTTTTTCTGGAGGGCAAACTAGGGCATTTAATGAGAAAGTGTAGGACAAAAAGGCTACTTTGATGCCATTCTTTTCTATGATAGGAAATTGGTTGCGCTCTTCAAAAGACCTTGCGGTTCCAACGCTATGGATATTTTTGTCCGCTAAGAATTGAAGCGTTTCTTTTACCCCTTCTTCGCCTTGGTCCAAAGCATGATTGTTGGCAGTTGACAGCACATCAAATCCTTTGTATTCGCCAAACCCTGAAAAGACATCGAATATTTCATGGTTGGCGTTGAAATACATATTGCTTAGCATGACTTCCGGCACGTATGATGCCGGTTTGTTTGGATCGAGGGGTGTTTCTAAATTGCCTACTACCAAATCAGCATCAAAGAAAAAATCGCCACACTCTTTCCATATATCCCGACACTGTTCTTGGGTGATACAAAAATATGGCATGAGGTCTCCGCCAGCGCTGAGGGTAATTTTTTGGGTGCTATTGGAAGTGTCTTTATTTTGAAACTTCGCTCCTTGACTTTGAAAGTATTCTTCAAGCCCCGCCCCTTTATCTCCTTTTAAGATTGTACGATAGTAATATTTGTAGCCAAAATAAAGCTGCTGCTTTCGCGTCATTTTGCGCGGGTCTTCATGGTGGCCTTCCAACGGCTGCTCCCAATCTTGCCCACCAAAAACCTTTCTAATTTTAAAAAGCAAACGCACTAAACCCACCAAAACGTGTCCCTTGAAGGTAATAGGCTGAACAGGGTTGTAATTTGGAGGAAAAAGCATGAACAAAAGTAAGGAAATATAGTCGGGATGACAGGACTTGAACCTGCGACTTCTCGCCCCCCAGACGAGTACTCTACCAACTGAGCTACATCCCGATAAAATGCAATCTATGTTAAAACAAAAAACCCTTAATTCGTTCAGAATCAAGGGTTAATTTCACAATTTAGTACTCGAGGCGGGACTTGAACCCGCACGGGCAAATGCCCACAGGATTTTAAGTCCGGCGTGTCTACCGATTCCACCACTCGAGCTCAAAAGAGCGAGAAACGGGATTCGAACCCGCGACCCCGACCTTGGCAAGGTCGTGCTCTACCAACTGAGCTATTCTCGCTTAAGACTCCCATTATGGCTCAGCCTTTGCTTTGCTAGGGGGCACAAAGTTAATGGTTTTTTTAATTTTTCAAAATACTAAATCAATTTTCCTTGCGATTTTTTAAAGAAAAATACAACCAAGTAAGAGGCAAAAGTAGTGCGTAATTGTAATAGAGGTCTTCAAAAGGGATGCTGATCATTCGCCAGCCAATGATGTGTTTTGCGCTGTACCAGACAATTGGCGCATCTGTAAATGCGCCTGTGAGAATACCGTTGACAATAAAAAAGGGGATTAAACAAAGCAGGTATGTCCACATAAAATCTTGATACCATTTTCTGTTACGCAATAAAATAGTAAGTGTAGCGCTTAGAAAAGTAGCTAAGAAGGTGTAATAGTTTGCACCATACAAGAGCATCCAAAGTCCAGAGGTAGTTAAGAAAACGAAAGCGAAAACAGGAGCAATTCGCTTTTTATTTCTATTTGGAAAATAAGCCTGGACAACCTTTAGTAAGAAGATGAAATTATAAGGGATTACTATAAAAAACAAGACTTCTTCTAAAGGCAAGCGCCCAATATAAATTTTTAAGAGATAGTCAGCATTGAAGCCCCAAACGCCCCATTGCGTAAATAGCTCGTCCCAAATGAGAAAAGGCAGCGCAACGATAAGTGTGGCAATAAATACAAAAGACCATTCTTTATAAAAAGACACTTTCTTATCGAAACTGAGTGCAAAAGGCCCAGCAAACGACAAGAAGATGACCAAAGCATATAGGCTCATGCTTTTTGTTGTTTTTTAAACTGTTTGATACTATCGATATAAAAACGAAAGGGGACTAAAAGCATCCCAAAACATTCGCCATGTTCTTTACCTAAATGTTTGTGGTGTATTTTGTGCGCTCTTCGGAGGGCGTAAAAGTAAGGGTGTTCAATGTCTCGCAACCATTTGAACCTTCGATGAATGTAAACGTCATGGATTAGAAAGTAGGCCAAGCCATATGCAGCAATACCGAAACCAATCCAAACGGGAAATAAGGTATGATTCATCATGCCAAGCATGATACACAACCATGATGGAATGGCATAGATCAAGAAGAAGATGTCATTTTTTTCGAAGAAACCGGGCTCTACTTGATGGTGATCCTTGTGAAAATACCACATAATACCATGCATTACGTACTTATGTGTTGCCCACGCCATAAATTCCATCCCCAAAAAAGTAGCAATTAGTACTATAGGACCCCACCAAATCATAGCTAAAAGTTTAAAATAGTAAAAAAAATAGTCAAATAAATAAACAACGCTATAGCTACATTGTTTGGCTCATTTAGTCGCCATTTGCGGTATAAAAGCTGTAAAAGTATCGCAGTAAAGAACCAGCAAACATAGTTGTAGAAGGGTATAATTCCTTCCTTCCACTGCCAAAAACCAAGTTTAATGGCCACGGGCTCAAGTAAAAAGTCTAAAAAGACCATGAAGGCCGCTGCCATAACCACCTCTAACCAAAAGTTAAGCTTAAGAGCGGCGAGAAGTGAAGCGCTGACCACACACAACATAGCCCAGTTCACGCCAATAATGATAGGAACACCATAGATTTTGGGCCCTAAAACAGAACCATATTTGTAGTCTCCAAATAAGAGGCCAGTATGTACGCCAATCCATTCTACAAGCATACCTGTGGTAAACGCAATACCTATAAATAGCCAAAGTTTTATGGAGTGTTTTTTTCTTCCGAGGATTATCGCGCCAAAAGAGAGCAAAAGATGAAAAAAAGACAAGTCAACAAAAAAAGATTGATAAGGCCCTACAGTCATGCCCAGAATGCCTACTAGGTAAAAGATACCGATGAAAATAATCAGTTTCCGACTCAATTTTTTATGTTTTTTTCTATATAAGCCTGGCCTTCAATCATATTTTGAATAATATCTGCCAACGGCATGTATTTAAATGACAATTGTGTTTCAATTTTGTTGCGATCATACCGCAGCACTTCATGAGATGAACGCGCGGTTTCTATTGTAAGCCCTGAGCGTTTTGCAGAAATGTGGCACCAAAGTTCATGAAATGCTGCAACGATCATAGTTAGTGTTTTAGGCGCGGCAATACTTGGTGCTTTGCGCCCAAGTTGGCTAGCAAATGCACTAAAGAGCGCTTTAAACGATTGTTGTGGCCCAACTACTAAATAGCGCTCGGCGTGCAGCTTTTGTTCAACGAGTTCTACCATGGCCCACGCCACGTCTCTTGCATCTACAACAGCATTAGCACCGCTTGTATAAAATTTGAGGCCTTTTTTTGCGGTATCGAGCATTTGTAAGGAAGGGCTTCCCGGTGCTGCTGGGCCTAGGATAACACAAGGATTCACAATGACGGCCCGCAAACCTTCTTCTATGCCGCGCCACACTTCTTTTTCTGCCATCAGTTTTGAAACGCCATAACCACTATGTTGTCCACCTACTTGCCACTTCGATTTTTCACTTATTAGCGCTTCTTTACCTCCAATGGCAGCAGTTGAGCTTACATGACAAAAGTGCTGAACGCCAAAATGAATGGAGAGATCAACTAAATTGGCCGTAACATAACGATTTTGTTGAATGCAAGCTTCAAAATCCGCTTTAAAAAAAGACACCAACGCTGCACAATGATAAATATGCGAACTACCGGCCACAATGGATTTTAAATCTCCGATATCCAAAAGGTCAACTTTTTTCCAACTAATGAGTTCCCATCTGCTGCTTGCATCTTCTTTAAAGTAGAAATGAAAGAGCGCTTTAACAGCTGAGATTTTTTGTTCATTACGGTACGTTGCACGTACGGGCATATTTCGCTTTGTGAGCGCTATTAATACATGACTTCCGAGAAGTCCGGTGGCACCAGTTACTAAATTCACAGCCTAAAACTTGGTATTACTTTTCATAGTATGCGGCAAGTGCGGCTTTGATTTGTTCTGCAGCAAAAGCTAATTGTGTGTCGGTATGCGCCGACGATATAAAACCAACTTCGTAACCACTTGGGCCGAAATAAACCCCGACAGAAAGAAGAAAGTGATGCATGAAATTGAAGGCCGACATATCGCTGGCAATTTGATCAGCTGCCGTGATACGTTTTTTGCCATTAAAGGAGAACCAAAAAATAGAACCAACACAAACAAGCTCCATAGGATGTTGGTGTGTTTGGGCAAAACTATTGATATCGTCAACAAATTGTTGGGTGCGCAATGCTTGTTTGGTATAAAAACCTTTAGCTGCACAAAGTTCGAGTTGAGCAAGCCCGGCAGCCATGGCTACGGGGTTGCCTGAGAGAGTGCCGGCCTGGTAAACAGGCCCTTCAGGAGAAACAAAAGCCATGATATTTTTTTTGGCTCCGTAAGCGCCGACAGGTAATCCGCCTCCAATGATTTTTCCATAGGTAACAATGTCGGGATTGATGCCAAAAAGTTCAGCTGCTCCGCCAAAAGCCACTCTAAATCCGGAGATGACCTCATCAAAAATGAGAAGGACGCCGTATTTTGTACATAAGGCCCGCAATAAGTTGAGAAACGATTTATCTTGCAAGAGCAGCCCGTTATTTGCAGGAATAGGCTCAATGATGACGGCGGCTAGATCTTGGTATTGGGTTTCAAAGCAGGCCTGAAGCGCCTCCGCATTATTGAGTGGCAAAACAAGCGTTTCATTGGCAAAAGATTCGGGTATTCCAGCGCTAGATGAGGTCCCAAAAGTAATTAAGCCACTACCTGCCTTAACCAAGAGCGCATCGACATGCCCGTGGTAACAACCCTCAAACTTGAGAATTTTATTTTTGCCAGTCGCTCCTCTAGCCAGCCGCAGGGCGCTCATCACCGCTTCCGTTCCAGAACTGGTAAATCGGATTTTATCGATAAAAGGGAGTCTTTGGAGCATGAAAGCCGCTAACTCATTTTCTTTGCGCGTTGGTGCGCCAAAACTGGCTCCGTTTTGGAGTGTTCCGACAATTTTTTTAAAAACATAGGGGTGATTATGCCCATGAATGAGCGGCCCCCAGCTACAACAGAAATCAATAAATTCATTGCCGTCTTCGTCCCAAATTTGCGCGCCGTTTCCTTTGGCAATAAAAAGTGGCGTGCCACCGACCGACTGAAAAGCACGAACGGGAGAATTCACTCCACCCGGAAAATATCCTTTAGCGGCTTCGAATAATTCTGATGAACGGCTGCGGTCGATAGGAGAGGGAGTCTTCATTCTTGTGTATATTTGTGGCTGTAAAGTTACGAATAAAGCCGCTTATATGATGTTTGAAAACAGCTTATCCTTTGCACAAGGTTTAGATCAGAATGACCCTCTTTCGGGGTTTCGTTCGCGCTTTCATTTTCCAACATTTCATAGCAAGGACCCGATTTATTTTACGGGAAATTCTCTAGGTCTTCAGCCTAAAACGGCAGCCAATTATGTACAAGAAGAATTAGAGGCTTGGGCATATTTTGGAGTGGAGGGTCATTTTTTAGCCAAAAGACCTTGGTATTCCTACCATGAAAATTTAACAGAAATGGCGGCAAGAGTTGTTGGTGCATTGCCAATTGAAGTCGTAATTACCCATTCGCTTACCACTAATTTACACCTATTGATGGTCTCTTTTTACAGGCCTCAAGGCAAACGCGTGAAAATTCTTTGCGAAGCAAAAGCTTTTCCGAGCGATCAATTTGCTTTGGAATCGCAGGTAGCTTTTCATGGCTTATCTGCAGACAACATAGTAGAGGTTGGGCCTAGGCCAGGTGAATATTTAATTCACGAAGCGGATATTCTTAAAAAAATCGAAGAACTGGGCGATGAATTAGCGCTGGTAATGATAGGCGGAGTCAATTACTATACGGGCCAATTTTTTAATCTTGAGAAAATTACAGCGGCAGGTCATGCTGTAGGCGCAGTAGTTGGTTTTGATTTGGCACATGCAGCGGGGAATGTCAATCTATCTCTTCACGATTGGAATGTCGATTTTGCAGCGTGGTGTGGGTATAAATACTTGAATTCATCGCCAGGCGGTGTTTCAGGTTTATTTGTTCACGAACGCCATGCAAACAATAAATCTTTACCTCGCTTTGCCGGTTGGTGGGGCCATAATAAAGCCGATCGTTTTCAGATGAACCCTGGTTTTGATCCCATTGCTGGGGCAGAGGGCTGGCAACTAAGCAATGCGCCGATATTAGGAATGGCAGCACATTTAGCTTCTCTTGAAATCTTTGAGGAGGCCGGCATGGACCGAATTGCTCAAAAACGCGATCAACTGACCGCTTTTCTGGCCTATTTAATTCGAGATGTTTCCCAAAGAAATCAAGAAAAGTGTTCTTTTGAAATTATAACTCCGGAGAGCCCGCTTGAACGAGGCGCGCAATTATCTATTTTGGCGAAAGGTCAAGGCAAGCAGTTATTTGATCGGCTTACTAAAATGGGTATTGTAGCGGATTGGCGAGAGCCAAATGTGATACGAATAGCGCCTGCACCACTCTATAATTCTTATGAAGACTGTTTTAGGTTCGCACAATTTTTAGAGCGCGCTATCGTATAGTGCTTTTTATAAAAGTGTCGAGGTCTTTTGCGTAATGTAATAATTCAAGTGTTCGTACTTGTTGCTCAATCTCTATTGCAGTTGAGTTTACCTTGAGCGCAATTGCATGTTGAAAGAGTAATTTACCTTTGTCAAATTCTTCATTGACAAGATGAATAGTAGTTCCGCTAAAGGATTCTTCTGCAGCCCATACCGCACGATGAACATATTGGCCGTACATACCAGCTCCACCATAGCTTGGCAATAGAGCCGGGTGAATATTAATAATTCTATCCGGAAAAGCGCTGAGCAATGCGGAAGGTATTTTTTTAAGGAAGCCCGCTAAAATGATCCAGCTCGCACTAAGTTCAGAACAGAACTGCAGGTAACTTCCAAAATCATTACCAGGGATATGGAGATATGAAATTTTCTGCTCGTCACAAAAGGTTTCCATCTGTAAATTAGGCTTACTGGAGAGCACACCAACCACCTTAACACGTTCATTTTCTTTGAAATAATGAATTATTTGCCGCGCATTACTACCGCCTCCAGAAATAAATAGAATTAATTGTTCCTGCATTTCGGCTATAAAGTTAAGCATAGTGTACGATTCCTCGGCTTTGAGCCACAAAGTGTTGATAAATTAAATGGAGATAAGTTTTGTTTATTGGGCGATAGTTTTTTTCTTTGCAAGCTGAAACCTTTAAAATTTAAAAAATGTCTGATATCAAAGCTAAAGTTATCGCGATCATCGTAGATAAACTGAATGTTGAAGAAAGTGAAGTAACGAACGAAGCTAGCTTTACAAATGACTTGGGTGCCGATTCTCTTGACACAGTCGAGTTAATCATGGAATTCGAGAAACAATTCAACATATCTATTCCAGACGATAAAGCAGAAGGTATCCAAACAGTTGGTGACGCTGTTGCTTACATCGAAGCAAACGTTTAACAATTCCCACATTTTCTTTTAGTTAACGGGTATGCAATTAAAAAGAGTTGTTGTAACAGGTCTTGGTGCGCTTACGCCAATAGGTAATACAGTACAAGAGTATTGGGATGCTTTATTGGCAGGTAAAAGCGGCGCTGCACCAATCAAACAATTTGATGCTGCCTTGTTCAAGACACAATTCGCATGTGAACTAAAAGATTTCAATGTGGAAGACCACATCGACAAAAAGGAAGCGCGCAAGCTTGATCAATTTTCGCAGTATGCCATAGTAACCGCAACGGAAGCTATGGCAGACTCTGCTTTGCTTGAGTCAAACCCAAATTTAGACCGTATTGGTGTCATTTGGGGTTCTGGTGTCGGGGGTCTTAAAACTTTTCAAGAAGAGGCTAGAGAATATTTCAGTGGCGACGGCACACCGCGCTTCAATCCGTTCTTCATCCCAAAAATGATCGCAGATATTGCATCAGGTCATATTTCCATTAAATATGGGTTGCGAGGCCCAAATTACGTATGTGTCTCTGCCTGTGCATCTGCCACCAATGCAATCATTGATGCCTTCAACCTCATTCGTTTAGGCAAAGCTGATGCTATTGTAACTGGTGGTTCTGAAGCAGGCGTCAACGAGATGGGTATGGGCGGCTTCAATGCGCTCAAAGCACTATCTACCCGCAATGACTCACCGCAAACAGCTTCTCGACCTTTTGATCTCGATCGAGATGGTTTTGTGCTCGGTGAAGGATCTGGCTGTTTAATTCTCGAAGAATATGAGCACGCCATCAAAAGAGGTGCAAAAATTTACGCAGAGGTCATTGGCGGAGGTATGTCAGGCGACGCCTATCACATGACAGCACCGCATCCAGAAGGTCTTGGTGCTCGCAACACAATGCTTGCTGCTTTAGAAGACGCAGAAATAAATTTTTCTGAAATCGACTACGTTAATGTGCACGGAACCTCAACGCCGCTCGGTGACATCGCAGAGATAAAGGCCATTCAACATGTATTCGGAGACCACGCTTACAACCTGAACATTAGTTCTACAAAATCCATGACGGGTCACCTTCTAGGAGCCGCAGGAGCTATCGAGGCTGTAGCGTGTGTTTTAGCGGTCCAGAATGATATAGTTCCACCCACCATTAATCACTTTACCGATGACCCCGAGCTCGACCCTAAGCTCAATTTTACTTTTCATCAACCACAGTCCCGCACAGTAAATATAGCATTATCCAATACCTTTGGATTTGGAGGGCACAACACCTCTGTTATTGTAAAGAAATATAAAGGCTAAGTTGCTTAAAATACCCCTCTTCAAAAAAAGAAAATCTAACGAAGAGCTACTTGTTATTCGTTTTGTATTGTCTCAGTTTGGTTATAAGCCCCAAAACGTTTCTTTTTTTATTCAGGCCCTAACACATAAAAGTTCGCTAACTGATTATGAACAGTTGGCTGCCAATGAACGATTAGAGTTTTTAGGAGACTCTATTTTAGACGCTGTTGTTGCCTCTTTTGTGTACCATAAATACCCCGAAATAGACGAAGGCCAGCTCACAAAAATTAAATCGAGAATCGTAAACCGCAAATCACTTTCTATAATTGGAGAGCGCATGGGCATAAGAAAACACCTGATTTATAGTCAAGGCAGGAGTATCAATTTAGCCGGTCTAGAAGGCAATGCCTTTGAAGCTTTAATTGGTGCAATATATTTGGATGGAGGCTTTGAAAAGACACAAAAAGTTTTACAAAATACGGTCTTCAAAAAGCACCTGAACTTAAATAAACTATTGGAGGAGGAGTTGGATTTTAAATCAGCTCTTTTTATATGGTGCCAACGCAAGAAATTAGCATTGGTATTTATTCTCTCCAATGAGCAAATCATAGAAGGTAAGGTCGTCTATGAAATGAGCGTGCAAATCAATCAGTCCATCTACGGCAAAGGCAAAGGCAACTCTAAGAAAGAGGCTGAACAGGCAGCAGCAAAAGAAACCCTCACCTTAATGGGAGAAATTTAGTTGACTTATATTTTTATTGAAATTTGTAGTACCTTTGCAATATAAAAGAACACAACATGACTTGGACAACCTTCGTATACAAAATTGGTGACCTATTTCAATGGTCTTTTGGCTTTTTTGAAATGATTCAAAATTACTTTAATACAGCACTTATTTTACTAGGTTTTTTTGGTTTTTATTTTTGGATGCGTACGCAAAACCGCCTAAGCGCAAAATCCAATGTTCCTGTCGAGGTTAAAGACAACCAAGGTTGGTACAAAAAAGAAGGTCAACAACTCAAATAAATCTTACGGATATTACCTTATATAAAAAAAGGGCGGTCATTGACCGCCCTTTTTTGTTGGGTTTGAAAATACTTATTTAGTGGAAGTAAGTGAAGCACCTAAAAACTCACGGTTCATACGAGCGATATTCTCTAAGGAAATACCCTTAGGACATTCTACTTCGCAGGCACCAGTATTTGTGCAGTTACCAAACCCTTCTTCGTCCATTTGACGCACCATGTTCAGTACACGGTCTTTAGCTTCTATTTTTCCTTGGGGTAATAGCGCGTACTGTGATACTTTTGCACCAACGAAAAGCATGGCAGAGCCATTTTTACAAGTTGCAACACAAGCTCCACAACCAATACATGCTGCGGCTTCAAATGCTTTGTCAGCATCTGCTTTTGGAATTGGAATAGCGTTGGCATCCATAGTGCGTCCAGAAGTATTTACTGAGACGAATCCGCCTGCTTGCTGGATGCGGTCAAAGGCCGAACGGTCAACGACTAAATCCTTCACAATTGGAAATGCGCGCGATCTCCATGGCTCTACATAGATCGTATCTCCATCGTTGAAGCTGCGCATATGTAATTGACAAGTAGTGGTTGCACTTTGCGGACCGTGTGCACGACCATTAATGTAAAGGGAGCACATCCCGCAAATGCCTTCACGACAATCGTGGTCAAATGCTACAGGTTCTTTTTGCTCATTAATGAGTTGCTCATTAAGTTGGTCGAGCATTTCTAAAAACGAGCTATCCGTAGATACTTTATCTAGACTGTAGGTTTCAATACCACCTTTCGCATTGGTATTTTTTTGTCTCCAGATTTTGAGCGTAATATTGATAAATTTTGAAGCCATGTCTATTTATTTATAGTTGCGTGCTGCAATTTTAATGAACTCATAGTTGAGCACCTCTTTATGAAGCACTGCTTTTGTTGCGTCGCCATCTTGGTATTCCCAAGCAGCTACATATTTAAAGTTTTCGTCGTCTCGTAGTGTTTCCCCTTCGCTATCTTGGTATTCTTCACGAAAATGCCCTCCACAGGACTCCAAACGATCTAAAGCATCTACTGCCATGAGCTGCCCCAGCTCAATTAAGTCTGCAACGCGCAGCGCTTTTTCAAGCTCTATATTCATTTCATTGGCATCGCCAGGCACATATACATCTTTGTAGAATTCTTCGCGCAATGCGGCAATTTCTGCAATAGCAGTATTTAAGCCAGCTTCGTCACGAGACATACCTACTTTGTTCCACATGATGAGACCCAAGCGCTTGTGGAAGTGATCAACAGATTTGCTGCCTTTATTGGAAAGGAGGCGGTCAATGCTCGCTTTTGTTTCTACCTCTGCTTGTTCAAATTCTGGGGCGTCAGTAGCTATATTACCCGTGCGAATGTCATCAGCAAGGTAATTAGAAATGGTGTAAGGCAAAACGAAATAGCCGTCTGCTAAGCCTTGCATGAGTGCCGATGCACCAAGGCGGTTAGCGCCGTGGTCAGAAAAATTTGCCTCACCGGTTACAAAGCAGCCTTCGATGCTACTTTGAAGGTTGTAATCTACCCAAACACCACCCATTGTGTAGTGAACTGCTGGATAAATTTTCATAGGAGTTTCGTATGGATTTTCATCCGTGATTTTTTGGTACATCTTGAAGAGATTGCCATACTTTTCTTCGATCCATTTTTTGCCGAGTTCCAAGATTTTTTCTTCGCTTGGGTTGTGATCACCCAATGCATAAGCAGACTGACGGCCTTTACTTTGAATTTCTGTTGCAAAATCTAGGTAAACGCCTTCATTGGTGTCATTAGCTTCGATTCCAAGACCAGCATCGCACCTTTCTTTAGCAGCTCTTGAGGCTACGTCTCGTGGCACAAGATTGCCGAATGCGGGGTAGCGTCTCTCTAAGAAGAAATCGCGGTCTTCTTCTGCAATTTGTGTGGGCTTCAGGCGCCCCTCGCGGATTGCTTCAGCATCTTCTTTTTTCTTAGGAACCCAAATGCGCCCTGAATTACGCAATGACTCAGACATGAGGGTGAGCTTTGATTGGTTGGTGCCGTGTACAGGAATACACGTTGGGTGAATTTGAACAAAACAAGGATTGGCGAAATGAGCCCCTTTTTTGTGTACTTTCCAGGCTGCAGAGACATTGCTGCCCATTGCATTGGTAGACAAGAAGTATACATTTCCGTAGCCACCAGAGGCAATTACAACAGCATGAGCAGCATAGCGCTCGAGTTCGCCAGTAACAAGGTTTCTAGCTATGATTCCGCGTGCTTTACCATCGATTTTAACAAGATCCATCATTTCATGACGGTGATACATTTTTACGCGGCCAAGGCCAATTTGACGAGAGAGAGCGGAGTAAGCACCTAATAAAAGTTGCTGACCTGTTTGCCCCGCAGCGTAAAAGGTTCGCTGAACTTGGGTTCCGCCAAATGAGCGGTTGTCTAAGAGACCTCCGTATTCGCGCGCAAATGGGACACCCTGTGCAACGCATTGGTCGATGATATTGCTCGACACTTCGGCAAGACGATAAACGTTTGCCTCGCGTGCGCGGTAGTCACCACCTTTGATGGTATCGTAAAACAGGCGATAAACGGAGTCGCCGTCGTTTTGGTAATTTTTTGCTGCGTTGATTCCGCCTTGTGCTGCAATAGAGTGTGCTCTACGCGGTGAATCTTGGAAACAAAACGCTTTAACGTTGTAACCCATTTCACCTAAAGAGGCTGCAGCGGAGGCGCCTGCCAAACCTGTTCCGACCACGATAATATCGATTTTTGGACGGTTGTTTGGCGCAACCAATTTCATGTTATTCTTGTGATTGGTCCACTTTTCTGAGATTGGACCCTCTGGAATGCGCGAATTTAATGTTGACATAGCCTAATTCCTAGTTGTTCATGTAAATAATAACAGGGATGATCGCAAATAAAAGTGGAACAACAACCGCAAAGCCGGTTCCAATTATTTTGATCAATGGGGTATATTTGGGATGGTTGATTCCAAGGGATTGGAAGGCGCTTTGAAAACCGTGCAAAAGATGGTAGCCCAAGACAATCATTGAAATCACATAAAAAAATACGGCAAAAAGTGCGCCTTCGTTTTTACTTTTACTAAAGAAATCCATGACTAAACCGTGAAGGTCTCTGTAGCCTTCAGCAACTTTAACATTGGTGCCTTTGATATAGAGATCAGTGCCTTTTTCTATCACATTGTTTTTGTCTTTGGGAATAGGTTGAATGCCTGGAACATGCGTATAATAAAGCTCTGCATTGGCAGCGCCCATCATTGGATTGTCCATTTCTAGTTTATATGTATGAAGCGGAACATCTTCTTTGATTTTCATCTTCCACCAGAAATTGGCCATGTGTGTAGCGAGGAATACTAAAATAAGCGTGCCTAAGATAGCCATGCTTCGGCTTGCTGAGCTTGAATTAGCCCCTGGCTTGTTTTTGGCATAGGGGATTGGCCTTGCTTTTTTGTTTTGAATGGTAAGTGCAAAACCGTCAATGATATGAATTAGGACAGCTGCATAAGTGACGTAAGAGAGAATTTTGATAAATGGATTATGCCCCATGAAGTAAGCATATTCGTTAAATGCACGCCGCCCCTCTTCTCCAGTTTTGAGAATAAGTTGAAGGTTTCCAAGTAAATGGCCGACCAAAAACGTACACAAGAATAGACCAGTTAGGGCCATAAAGACCTTTTTACCGATAGAAGATTTAAAAATTACAGAATTACTCATAAGAAGCTATCATTTGTAGTGACGCAAAGTTAAGTCAACAACATTTAAATTGTAACAAATGTTGCGAATATAATCTCTTTAATTTAGCTATTTAGAACAATTATAGATAGCTCAGCAAACATTGGCGCTCACTCACTTCTAATTCAACCATTGCTCCCAGTAAGAGGGCCTGATTATCATCAAGATGTCCTGCAGGAAAATCAAAGCAAATCGGAATTTTACGATAGTCGAAATGTGCTAAAATAAGTTCTTCGACTGACTTGCCAAATGGAATGTCGGTGTCTTCTAAATCTGTTAGGCCACCAATAATTAATCCGCTGATTTGTGTCAACGCTCCATTTTTACTCAATGCGTAAAGCATGCGGTCTATGTGGTAGAGATGCTCGGCTAAATCTTCAATAAATAAGATGGCGCCGCTAAAATCATAGTGTTCGGGTGTGGCGAGCATACTGTAAACGATACTTAGATTTCCACCAATTAGGGTGCCGGCCGCTTTCCCAAATTTATTTTGATGATGAGGAGCAATAGCAAATGGTGTTTTCTCACCGAATAGAAGTTCTTTGAGCCGGTTTTTTGATGCAGCACTATTTTTTTCAATGTTGAGTGCCATTGTTGCATGAATACTTTGTATACCTACCGACTGAATTTTATGATGCAAAACACAGATGTCCGAGAATCCTATTAACCATTTTGGTTCTCTAATGAATTGTGCCCACTGTAGGCTATCTAACAGCTGAATGCTGCCATAGCCACCTCGCGCACACCAAATAGCTTTTACATCAGGATGGTCAATACCCTCTTGTAAATCTGCCAAGCGCTGATGCGCTGATCCTGAAAAATAATGGTGCCTTCCGGTTAAATTTTTACTTCTAATGGAACGTAAACCTATATGATTTAGCCATTTTTCTGCTGCAAGTATATATGACTCTTCGATTGCTTTGGCAGGAGCGCAAAGATAAACGAGGTCGCCAATTTGTAAAGCGGGTGGAGCGATTAAATTCATGCTTCTAGGAGTGCGCTTAAGATTTTTAAATCGATGGGGCTGGTTATTTTAATATTTTCTTCGTTGCTCATTACAAGAAGCGGTCGGATTCCTATGGATTCTACAACACTTGCATCATCTGTAAAAGCGGGTTTGTATGCTTGCAAATATGCTTGCTTGAGCGTTTGAGCATCAAAACACTGCGGTGTATGCACCAGGTAATACTTCGTTCTGTCTACATACTGAGAATTGGTTAAATTTCCTTCACGAAGAGAGTCTTTCAACCTCATTACCGGCACGACTGCAGCAGCAGTATGAAGCCCCGCGAAACACCTTTCAATAGTGGTGCTACTCACTAGCGGCCGCACGCCATCGTGAATACCGATTTGATCGCCTGTGCAGAGGTTGAGCGCATTTTGAATGGAATGAAAGCGCTCTTGCCCACCATCAACTAATTCGTGTGGAATTTGTATTTGATACGCCAATAATAAACCCTCCCAATAACTTATCCATTCTTTGGGAAGTGTAATGATGAGCTGAGCAGTTGGGTCAAAAGCAAAGAATCGTTCCAATGTATGAATCAAAACAGGTTTGCCCCCAAGGAGCAAAAATTGCTTTGGAAGCTCAGTTTCCATGCGCTTGCCAATTCCGCCAGCAGTAATGATGATGCTTTTTTTCATCTGGATTCAAAGATAAACAAACTAGAGTTGTGTAAACGGAAGTAACTTTAACTTTCCTGGATAAAGATCTATCTTGAATTCACGTCCTACCATATACTCCCCATCGGTTTCGGCGTGTAAATGTTCTGCTACACCTCGCAAATAAATAGGGAAGGAAATCTGCAAATAATGTGCTTCTGTGTGTTTGATTTTCTTTCCTCTTTTGACCTTAAGCACATTGCTCAAATAATCAAATAATGAAACTTTTCCTAAAAGGGTGAGCTTGAGCTTTCCATCATTGATTTGCGCATCGGGGTGAATATGTAGCCCATCACCAAAAATACTTCCATTGCAGAATGCTGCCAAAAGTAGTTCGCCAGAATAATGGAAATCTTTGGTTTGTAGCTCGACAATGGGTCTTTTGTACCTTAAAAAGGTCTTTACAATAGCCAAGCCATAAGAAAAGTTCGGACCAAAATTTTTTCGAAATTTCAGTAGTTCTAATACCACTGCACCTCCAAAGCCAATATCAGCGATATTCGCGAAATAGCGTTTTTCATCGGCGGTTTCTAGAACGCCAATATCGAAATGTTCAAATGAACCACTTTTTATGTTGTTGATGAAGTCATAGGTTTGAATAAACCCAGCCGATCTGTAAAAATCATTGCCGGTGCCATTTGGAAGGATACCAAGAATTGGTTGGAATGTTGGATCTGGATGCGAACAAACACCATTGATGAGCACGTTAAAAGTGCCGTCACCACCAACGCCAAGTAAATGTGTGCAATATTGTCCCAAGGAATGAATATAAGTGAGCGCGGCTTTAGAATTTGTGCTCTTATATAGATGAAATTGTTCACCAAAGTGACGCTTTAACGCAGCTAAAATTTGGTTGTTCTTGGCGTTAATTTTTTTGTTTCCGTTTGTAATGCAATGGATTTGATGCATGCACCAATTTACGCAAATATTTTAGTATTGAATTTGCAAACTGCTTGATTGCTGCCACTGTTGCTCATTGAGCAGGCCAGTTACAAAATAGATATAATAGCCTGCAGCAAGTTTTTCACCGCCTAGGTTGGCACCATTCCACTGGAAGTTTGGGTCGTTATTTTTAAATACAACATTGTTTTTGGTATCCAAAACCACAATGCTGAAGTCCAAGACCTCGAATTCATTCCAGTCGATTTGGAGGGTTTCATTTTTCCCGTCACCGTTAGGGGTAAAGATATTTGGAAGTACAATACGTATAGGCTTTTCAGTTTGTTGACCTTGATTTACAACCTGATTTTGTGTGTTTGTAGGTGTTGTAGGTTGGGTGTTTGCACTTTGTGATTGAGCAGGCGTGGGTTTTTGAGTAGGAACCGGAACAACAGAATTTGAAAGTAAATGATCTTGTAAAACATGTGGCTGTTTGATAGCATCTTGAATAGAAACCACTTGATTTTGAGCAGGTTGATTTTCAAGTGCTGAGTCGTCAATAGGAGGAATATTCACCTCTACAATGGTTTGATTGGTAGTGCTTGACTTTATACTACTTTCTGTTTGTATTGATCTTGAAGGGTTTTTGTTGGGCTGAGGTGTATTGAATTTTTGCTCTTGATTTATTTTTTTGGGTTCTGTTTGAGTTGTTTGAACAGTTAAGTAAACAGCCACACCAACGATAGAACTAGCAGCCACACCAATAAGCACTTTAGTTAAAATACCGAGCCCTGCTTTGGCACTTCCAGTTCCAATAGATGAAGAAATAGACGACCACAATGCGGGGTCTACCGAGATGTGGTGGTCTTGGAGGCCTTTGGCAAAGAGTTCTTTTATGTTGTCTTTTTGGGTCATTTAATCAATGTTTTCTATACGGTCTTTCAAATAGGCCCTAGCACGCAAGTATTGTGTTTTGGAAGTGCTCTCAGTAACGCCAAGTTGCAGAGCAATTTCTTGATGTGAGTAGCCTTCTATTGCAAAGAGGTTAAAAACAGTGCGGTAACCATCTGGCAGGGCTTGTACCAATTTGAGGAGGTCGTCGGCCATGAGTTTTTCTGCACTAAAACTATCGGTAGAAAGTTTGTGGCTAACGTCGTCAATGGAAACATCCGTTAGTAATTTTTTGTCTTTACGAAGTTGGTCTAAGCAGGTATTGACTGCTATTCTTTTGAGCCAACCTTCAAAAGCACCCTCCGATTTATAGTGGCCGATATTGGCAAATATTTTAACAAAGGTATCTTGCAAGACGTCTTGTGCACGCATCTGGTCTTTTATATAACGCAAACACACGACGTAAAGCTTTGGGGCATAGATGTCAAACAACGCTTTTTGAGCCTTTGGACGAGCAGCAACACAACCTTGTATGAGTTCTTGTTCATCCATAACTCCTTAGCCTTGACGTAATATATTTTGAAAAAGTTGCATGCGCTGAGCAAGATAGCTTATTTCTTTTAATTTCGTGATTCATCTTAATGCCATTTGAAGCCATGCGACACGCTATTTATACATTTGTCATCCTTTTCCAGGTGCAGTTTGTTTTTACACAAAACGCAAAAGTTGTGCCTCTTATTGCTGAGATTCAACTCAATGACCGCTTGCAAATTCAAGTGAGCGCATCTTTAGCAAAGAAAAATCCGAAAGCCCCTATTACCATTTACAATGGCAAAGAAGTGTACCAATTATCCGTAAAAAAACGGCTAGGTGACACCATCATTTATCAATTTCCTGCGCAAGATGCAGAATGGAGGCTCACTTTTGCTCATGATTTGTCAGAAGCCAGAGGCTGGTGGATCAACTACAATAAAAAAGTTCCGGTTCGCTATCCTATTCATCTTCACAATGGCATTTTGAAACAGCCCGAACCTGCTCCAAGCCAGCTCAATATATCAGGAAAATGGCGAGTTGTTTTTAATCCTAACACACCGAATGAGGAAGTTTTAGTGGGTGTATTTGAACAAAACATTGGCAATTTCGTAACGGGCAGCTTTTTAAGTGAAACTGGAGACTACCGCTATCTGAATGGGCATGTCGTTGGCAATGCCATCCATCTACAAACTTACACAGGTTATTGGGCATTTGTAGTTGAGGCTACACTGCAAAGTGCAGATAAAATGATGGGTAACTTTTACAGCGGGGCATCCTACAACGCTCCTTTTGTAGCTTATCGCGATTCAACAGTTCAATTGCGCGACGAAAGCAGCCTGACCTACTTAATTAAGCGGGATGAACCGCTTGTGCTGCAAGAGCTCATCAAAATGAATGGAAGAAAGAAAACAATAGATTTTTCTTCCCAAAAAGAACTTACGCTTATTCAAATAATGGGAACGTGGTGTCCGAATTGTTTGGATGAGACCAAATTGCTGCAAGCGCTGCATGCCGAATACGGAAGCAAAGGGCTTCATGTAGTGGCTTTAGCTTTTGAAGTAGGCGCTGACACCAAAAAACAAAGAACGCGCTTAAAGCAATGGATTAAATCGATGAAGGTAAGTTATCCGGTTTATTTGGCGGGCACATCGAGTAAGGATGTTGCTTCCGCGCGCTTTCCTATGCTAAACGGCATCATGAGTTTTCCAACGTCTATTTTGGTGGATCAGCAAGGAAAGATCATTGCAATTCATACTGGCTTTAGTGGGCCAGCAACAGGAGAGTCCTACACAGAACTCGTTAATAAATATCGCCAAGAAATTGACAGCGCTCTAGAATTAAGCAAGCCTTAAGAGCCGTTTTTTATCTGCCCATTAAGAATGGGTACTTATCGATGTTTTTGAGTGCGATACTCGTGCCTCGTGCTACTGCTCTAAGCGGATCTTCGGCAATGTGAACGGGTAGTTTGGTTTTGTCAGAAATTCGTTTGTCGAGACCACGAAGCATGGAGCCTCCACCAGCAAGGTAGATACCTGTTTTGTAGATATCAGCAGACAGCTCTGGAGGGGTCATTTCTAGTGCACTCAAAATAGCTTCTTCGATTTTAGAAATGGTTTTGTCGAGCGCGTGGGCAATTTCTTGGTAAGACACCATGATTTCTTTCGGAATACCGGTCATTAGATCTCGGCCGCGAACGGCGAAATCTGCAGGAGGGTTTTCTAGTTCAGGCAGTGCTGCTCCGACTTCAATTTTGATTTGCTCGGCAGTACGTTCACCTACTAGGATATTGTGTTGACGACGCATATATTCTTCGATGTCGCTGGTGAAGTCGTCACCAGCAATTCGGATAGATTTATCACATACAATACCGCCAAGGGCAATTACGGCAATTTCAGAAGTACCACCGCCTATGTCGATGATCATGTTGCCCATAGGCTCTTCAACGTCAATACCAATACCAATTGCTGCAGCCATTGGTTCGTGGATGAGGTATACTTCTTTGGCGCCAGCATGCTCGGCGGAGTCTTGAACGGCGCGCTTTTCTACTTCTGTAATACCGGAGGGGATACAAATAACCATACGCAGTGTAGGGTTGAATAGTGTACGACCAGGGTTGATCATTTTGATCATGCCTTTAATCATTTGTTCGGCACTTTGAAAATCGGCAATTACGCCATCTTTGAGTGGACGAACTGTTTCTATGAGTTTGTGCGTCTTTCCATGCATTTGTTGGGCCTTGCGTCCGATAGCAACCACCTTACCTGTTTGGATATCTTTGGCTACAATTGAAGGTTCGTCGACAACAACTTTGTCGTTCCAAATAATCAGGGTATTTGCCGTACCGAGGTCGATGGCAATTTCCTGTGTAAAAAAATTAAAAAGGCCCATGTTAAGCGCTTATTGGTTTTTGTAATTTATTCTTATTCGTAGAAGTCGTTCAAAGGTTACGTTTGTAGCTAATATTTATGAAAACAGCCATGTTTTATTTAATGTTTGAAATGCCGCACGCCCGTAAAGACCATTTTCATTTGATTTTCATCGCAATAAGCAATTGATAAATCATCTTTAACAGAACCACCTGGTTGAATAACTGCGTTGATTCCTTCTAAGTGTGCAATTTCGACACAATCCGGAAACGGAAAAAAAGCATCGCTAGCCATCACGGCGCCCTGTAGATCAAAGCCAAATGATTTTGCTTTGTGAATGGCTTGTTTGAGCGCATCTACACGAGAAGTTTGACCAGTACCGCTGGCCAATAGCTGACCTCCTTTTGCCAAAATAATGGTATTTGATTTAGTGTGCTTGACGAGTTTGTTAGCAAAAAGAAGATCGGTAATTTCATCGGCACTTGGTGCAATTTTAGTTTTGACCTCAAGTTGCTCAGGGCCTTCGGTGGCCATATCGGCATCTTGGACTAAATAACCGTTTAAAGCGCTGCGAACGAGTATCGTTGGAAGTTCAATGTTATTTTGAACTAAAATGATGCGGTTCTTCTTGGACTGTAAAAGTTCTACAGCCTCTTTTGAGTACGCTGGAGCGATAAGCACCTCACAGAACAAATCATTGATTAAAATAGCGGTATCTAACTCGACTTCTTGATTGGAAATGAGAATTCCACCAAAAGCGCTAACGGGGTCGGCGGCAAGGGCGGCTTGATAGGCGGCTTTGAGTGTAGGGCGAGTGGCTAGGCCACAAGCGTTGTTGTGTTTGAGTATGGCGAAAGTGGGCCCGTCTTGCTTGAATTCTAACATGAGGCGTACAGCAGCGTCTACATCAAGTAAGTTATTGTAGGATAACTCTTTACCGTGTAATTTTGTAAATAGTGCCTCGAGGTCACCAAAGAAAACACCTTTCTGATGAGGATTCTCCCCGTAACGCAACGGGCTTTGCTTTGCTTCGCTAATTTTTAGATTGGCGCTTTTGCCATTCATGAAATATTGATGAATCATGGTGTCATAGTGAGAAGACACATGGAAGGCTTCGGCTGCAAACGCCTTGCGTTGTGCTAAACTTGATGTGGCGCCCTGATTGTTGAGTATTTCGAGTAGTTCGGAATATTGCTTTACGCTCGGAACAATAAGAACGTCATTATAATTCTTGGCTGCAGCTCTAATTAAAGAGACGCCACCAATATCAATTTTTTCGATAATGTCGCTGTGCGTTGCGCCGGATACTACGGTTTGTTCAAAAGGATATAAGTCTACAATTACCAAATCAATAGGGCCTAATTGGTATTCAGCCATATGGGCTTGATCAGGCGCAAAATCTCTGCGATTGAGAATTCCACCGAAGATGGCAGGGTGCAAAGTTTTGACACGACCACCTAGTATTTCTGGAAACTTGGTTACTTCTTCAACGGCTGTGACAGGAATACCCATATCTTGAATAAAAGAGAGGGTGCCGCCGGTTGATAAAATTTCTACGTGGTTTGCATGTAGTTTTTCTACAATGGGAGCTAAGCCATCTTTATAGAATACTGAAATGAGGGCGCGTTGAATTGGTTTTTGAAGGGTCATGATATGTTGCAAAGTGCAAAGGTAAGGGGTATAATTAAAAAGGCCTGCAATTGCAGGCCTTTTTATTGGTTTTTTAAAACACAATTAGTTCACTTTGTTCATGAATTTACGTTCCACATATAACCGGCTGGCGCCGCTTCTATCCGGAACACATTTAGTTCACTTCGTTCATGAATTTACGTTCCACATACAACCGGCTGGCGCCGCTTCTATCCGGAACACATTTCACAGCCGTCTGGGTCATCGAGAGAGCAGGCAATGGCTGCTTGTTGGTCTTCGACAATTAGCGCGGCTTCAGGCTCTTCTGTGACGGTTTTCTCAACGGTAAATTTGATAGCATCGGTTGCGGCTTTGGTACGCAAGTAGTACATACCTGTTTTGAGTCCTTTTTCCCAACCGTAGAAATGCATGGAGGTGAGCTTACCAAAGTTGGCATTTTCCATGAAAATATTGAGAGACTGGCTCTGACAAATATAAGCACCGCGATCTGCAGCTTGCTCAATGATGGCTTTTTGAGAGATTTCCCAAGCGGTTTTGTATAGATCTTTTAAGTGCTGCGGAATTTCTTGGATATTTTGTATTGATCCATTAGCGGTCATGATTTTTTGACGCATGTCTTTATTCCAGAGGCCCTCGCGAACGAGATCTTTTAGTAAGTGCTTGTTGACGATGATGAATTCGCCGGACAATACACGACGTGTGTAGATGTTCGAAGTATAAGGTTCAAAACATTCGTTGTTACCAAGAATTTGAGCTGTGGATGCCGTAGGCATTGGTGCAAGGAGCAGTGAGTTACGCACACCGTGTTTTTTCACTTCCGCTTTGAGGAGGTCCCATTCCCAACGGTTAGTTGGCGTGACTCCCCACATGTCGAATTGGAAGATGCCTTTCGATACAGGAGAACCTTTGATTGTTTGGTAAGGACCGTCTACTTTGGCGAGGTCCTTGGAAGCGGTCATGGAAGCAAAGTAGATGGTCTCAAAAACTTCGCGGTTGAGTGTGCGGGCTTCTTCTGATTCGAATGGGAAACCAAGCATAATGAAGGCATCTGCTAAACCTTGAACGCCTAAACCAATTGGACGGTGACGCATGTTGGAGTTGCGCGCTTCTTCTACAGGATAGAAGTTGTTGTCGATAATGCGGTTAAGGTTTAGTGTTGCCTGATAAGTAACTTCAAAAAGTTTGTCGTGATCAAAGGCGCCTTCTTCAGTTACAAATTTTGGAAGGGCAAGTGATGCGAGGTTACAAACAGCAACTTCGTCAGGTGCGGTATATTCAATTATTTCGGTACACAAGTTGGAAGATTTAATCGTGCCGAGATTTTGTTGATTTGATTTAGAGTTGGCAGCATCTTTGTAGAGCATGTAAGGGGTGCCGGTCTCGATTTGAGACTCGAGGATTTTAAACCATAGGTCTTGCGCTTTGATGGTTTTGCGCCCTTTTCCTGCTTGCTCGTATTGTGTGTAAAGCGCTTCGAATTCAGCGCTGTGTGTATCGGAAAGACCGGGGCATTCGTGCGGGCACATCAGGGTCCAGTCTCCGTTTTCTTTGACGCGTTTCATGAAAAGATCAGGAATCCAGAGTGCGTAGAAGAGATCACGTGCGCGTTGTTCTTCTTTACCGTGATTTTTTTTGAGGTCAAGGAAATCGAAGACATCGGCATGCCAAGGTTCTATGTAGATAGCAAAAGATCCTTTGCGTTTACCCCCGCCTTGGTCAACATAGCGCGCTGTGTCATTGAAAACACGAAGCATTGGAACGATTCCGTTAGAAGCACCGTTGGTGCCTTTGATGTAGGATCCGGTTGCGCGAATATCGTGGATAGACAAGCCGATTCCGCCAGCAGATTGTGAAATTTGCGCACAAGATTTGAGGGTGTCGTAGATGCCGCTGATGCTGTCTTCTTTCATGGTCAGCAAGAAGCAAGAGGACATTTGTGGCTTTGGCGTACCGGAATTGAAAAGCGTTGGCGTGGCGTGAGTAAACCAACCTTCTGACATCAAATTATAGGTTTTGATTGCCGATTGGATGTCTTCTTTGTGAATACCTATGGCAACGCGCATTATCATTTGTTGTGGACGCTCTACGATTTTGCCGTAAAGGCGCATGAGGTATGAGCGGGTTAATGTTTTGAAGCCAAAGTAGTCGTAACGGAAGTCGCGGTCGTAGATGATACTAGAGTCGAGCACTTCTTTGTTATCCATGATGATATGATAAACGTCTTCTGCAAGGAGCGAAGCAGGTTCGTTTGTTTTGTTATCAACATAGTGGTATAAGTCGTGCATGACCTCAGAAAAGGTCTTCTTCGTTTCTTTGTGCAGGTTTGAAACGGCAATACGCGAAGCGAGCAAGGCGTAGTCTGGATGATCAATTGTTTTGGCGGCTGCAACTTCAGCAGCAAGGTTGTCTAGCTCTGTTGTGCTCACACCGTCGAATAGGCCTTCAATGACCTTCATAGCGACAGCTTCAGGCGATACAAGCGGGTCTAGACCGTAGCACATCTTGATGATGCGCGCAGTAATTTTATCGAATTTAACGGACTCAGTTTTTCCGTCTCTTTTTGCAACGTACATATGCTCCTTATATTAGTAGTTAGATTAGGTTTAAAAATCTTCATCAAGGCTAAACGCTTGATTTTCTTTGCCGGCTAGCACTCCAGCTTTTTGGTATTCCCCGACTCGTTTCTCAAAGAAGTTGGTTTTTCCTTGAATGGAAATCATGTCCATGAAGTCAAAAGGGTTGGTGGCGTTGTAAACGCGTTCGTTTCCGAGCTCAACAAGAAGGCGGTCTGCAACAAACTCGATGTATTGACCCATGAGATCGCTGTTCATGCCGATGAGTTTTACAGGGAGCGCGTCGGTAACAAACTCTTTTTCAATTTCGACGGCATGTGTAATGATTTCTTGTACTTTTTCTTTCGGCAGTTTATTCACTAAATGCTTGGTGTAAAGTAGGCAGGCGAAATCACAGTGTAGCCCTTCGTCTCTAGAGATAAGTTCATTGGAGAAAGATAGGCCTGGCATTAAGCCGCGTTTTTTGAGCCAAAAGATAGAACAAAAGGAACCGGAGAAGAAAATGCCCTCAACAGCAGCAAAAGCAACAAGGCGCTCTGCGTAAGAACCTTTATCTATCCATCGCAATGCCCAGTCTGCTTTTTTGCGAACGCAGTCGACTGTATCGATGGCGTTGAAAAGGTAATTTTTGTCTTGGGTATCTTTGATGTAGGTATCGATGAGAAGGGAGTAGGTTTCAGAATGGATGTTTTCCATTGCAACTTGAAAACCGTAAAAGAATTTGGCCTCGGTGTATTGCACTTCATTGAGAAAGTGCTCTGCTAAATTTTCATTAACGATCCCGTCAGAAGCAGAGAAAAATGCCAACACATGCTTAATGAAATGACGTTCGTCGTCATTGAGTTTGTTTTCCCAATCGATAAGGTCAGGAGAGAGGTCAATTTCTTCAGCAGTCCAGAAGCTAGCCTCGGCTTTTTTGTAAAAACTCCAGATGTCATCGTGCTGAATTGGAAATAGTACGAAACGGCTTTTGTTTTCTTCGAGAATAGGTTCGTGTAGTGTTTTTGTCATGGTTTTGGCGTTGCAGATTTTAAATTAAATCAGGGTTACAAAAATTGTTAAAATTCAGGCTCAAATCAATTAAAGAAATTAACATTTAATCACGGTTTTCAACACTGAACTGCGCAATCCTTTCACTGACAAACCCTTCAGCGGATTTCAACAGGCCTTGGAAAGATATTCACAAGTTTTCGCGTTGTTATTTGATAATTTTTCTGAAGAAAATTGACTGTGCGTAGCATTAAATTTCGTATGAAAAGAAAGCTCAATAAAGTTAACAACAAAGCGTTGAAATTGTGCAGCACATTATTTTCACTTTTGAACAGCAAATTGTTAAATCCACAAAATGAAGACCACTTATATTCAAAAACTCGGATTAGTCCTTAAAAATTACACGGATGAATTGGGCCATTTGGTTTTTACAAATAGTTGTTTGCATTGCAATAAAGAACTTGTTCTTCAGGAGCGTTATTTATGCTGGGTCTGCTGGGAAGGATTGGAGAGAACTTTTTATGACGAGCAAAAAGCACCCACTATTTTGGATAAACTTTTTTGGAATAGAGTTGAAGTTCATCATGTTTGCGCTTTGTACTTTTATGACAAAGGACAGGTGAGCCAGTCTTTGATACGGGCATTGAAGTATGAATTCAAGGCACCCTTGGGGATCTACCTAGGCGAACACATGGCAAAGCACTTACAAACACATCCAATATGTGCTGTGGACGCAATTGTGGCGGTCCCAATACACCCAAAAAAAAAGTTTGCAAGGGGCTACAATCAAAGCGAATTATTGGCAAGGGGCATTTCGAATGTTTGGGGAGCGCCCATTTTAAATAGTATTGCCCACAAACGAAAGCATACGGCAAGCCAGACGACGAGAGACCGTTTTGGACGTTGGGAAAATGTACAGAATCTGTTTGTGGGTGCCGCACGAATAGCCAATTATCGCCATGTGCTCTTAGTAGACGATGTCATTACTACCGGTGCAACATTGGAGTCTTTGACCAAAGCCATTAAAGCAGTAGACCCAACTATTCAGATTAGTTTACTTAGTTTCGCTTTTACGAAATAACGCATGAAACAAACGGCATTAATTATAGGCGCAGGTATTGCAGGAACATGTTTGGCGCATCAGTTGCGCTCCAAAGGAATAGCAGTTCAGATTATTGATGAAGGAACCAATCATTCGAGCGCCATTGCCGCAGGAATGGTAAATCCGATGGTTTTTCGGCGCATGAATAAATCTTGGCGCCTAGATGATTTTCATCCTGAGGCAGAAGCATTTTATCAAGCAATAGAAAAAATATTGGGTGTAAAACTTTATCACCCGTTGGTCATCCGGAGGTTTTTTTCATCTGAACAAGAACGAAAGCTTTGGGACCAAAGAGAAAAAGACCCCGCTTATGAGGCTTATTTAGAAAAGTTGAGCCCTCAAGATCTTCAGCACCAAGGCGCAAACAATACCTTTGGTAGCGGGCGTGTAAAAAAAGCATTTTGGATAGACGCTGCCAAATATGTCGAAAGCCACGCCGCCTATTTTAAGGAAAAAGGACTGCTAATGAGCACTCGTTTTGAAGAGCAATACTGGCAACCCCAACTACGTAAATATAAGGACACAACATACGATTTTGTCATCTTTTGCATGGGTTATTTGCAAAAAGAGGAGCCAACTTTTGGTTATCTACCATTAGAACAAACGAAAGGTCAAACCTTGTTGATAGAGAGCGCTATTTTACCAGAGAATGAGTCTTTGAACCGAAAATGTTTTGTTTTGCCATGTGGAGACAAGCGCTTTAGGGTTGGATCTACATATGAGTGGAACAATCCTACACTGAACCCCACCGAGGAGGGTAGAAAGGAATTGCTGGCTAATTTGGAATCGTTAGGAACGTATGATCCAAAAGTTGTGGGCCATTTTGCAGGCGTGCGGCCGACAGTTTTAGATAGAAGACCATTAATCGGGGCACACCCAAAATGGAACGATGTATTTGTATTTAACGGTTTGGGAGCTAAAGGCTATATGATGGCACCCACTCTTGCACGAGAACTTGTTGCACACATCACTGAAAAAACGCCCTTAGACCCAGAAATAAATATCAGCAGATTTACGGTCAAGAACGTGTAATCAAAGCCTTGTTATGTGCTATAGATTCTGTATTTTTGCAACCTATGAAGCACATCCGCAATTTTTGTATTATTGCCCATATTGACCACGGAAAAAGCACGCTAGCAGATCGCTTGCTCCAAACCACAGGCACCATCTCTGACCGCGAGATGCAAGCCCAAGCCCTTGACGACATGGACCTCGAGCGCGAGCGCGGCATTACCATCAAGTCGCACGCTATTCAGATGAGCTACAAGCACGAAGGTCAGGACTACATTCTCAACCTCATAGATACCCCAGGGCATGTCGATTTTTCATATGAAGTTTCGCGCTCAATTGCGGCTTGTGAAGGCGCACTGCTCATTGTCGATGCCTCTCAAGGAATAGAAGCTCAAACCATATCTAATCTGTACCTTGCTTTAGAACACGACCTCGAAATTATTCCTATCCTCAATAAGATGGATTTGCCCGGCGCTATGCCAGAAGAGGTTTCTGATCAAATCATGGAACTCATCGGTTGTGACCTCGAAGATATCATTCAGGCCTCTGGCAAAACAGGCCTTGGCGTTGACCTCATCCTCGAGGCGGTAGTAAATCGTATTCCGGCGCCCAAAGGCGATGAATCTGCGCCCCTTCAGGCCATGATTTTTGACTCCGTATTTAATCCTTTTCGCGGCATTATTGCCTATTACCGCGTGAAGAACGGAGTTTTAAAAAAAGGTCAAAAAGTACGCTTTTTGAATACTGGCCGAGACTACAATGCAGACGAAATCGGCATTCTCAAAATGGACCTCTCTCCAAAAACAGAGGTGCGCGCAGGAGATGTAGGTTATATTATTTCAGGAATCAAAGCTGCAAACGAAGTCAAGGTAGGAGACACCATTACAGGTTCCGATAACCCTTGTGAGATACCAATTAAAGGTTTTGAAGATGTAAAGCCTATGGTCTTTGCCGGGATTTATCCGGTAGATACCGAAGACTACGAAGAACTCCGTTATTCGATGGAAAAGCTCCAACTCAATGACTCTTCATTGGTGTTTGAACCCGAGTCGTCAGCGGCGCTTGGCTTTGGCTTTCGCTGTGGTTTCCTCGGGATGCTCCATATGGAAATCATACAGGAACGGCTCGAGCGTGAGTTTAACATGACGGTAATTACGACTGTCCCGAACGTATCGTATAAATCCTACATGAAAAAAAACCCCGACGAGGTCACGATTGTCAACAACCCCTCCGAGTTACCCGACCCTTCTGGCATGGATCGTATCGAAGAACCATATATCAAAGCACAGGTCATTACCAAAACAGAATATGTTGGTGCCATCATGACACTTTGTATCGAAAAACGAGGAGAACTTCAAAATCAAGTATACCTAACCCAAGACCGCGTCGAGATCACCTTTGAAATGCCACTTGCTGAAATCGTCTTTGACTTTTACGATCGTTTAAAATCAGTTTCTCGAGGTTATGCTTCTTTTGATTACCATCCAATTGGTTATAAAGAATCAGATTTGGTAAAGATGGATCTCTTGCTTAACGGAGAGCAAGTGGACGCTCTTTCTGCTTTGGTTCACCGAGGCAATGCATTTGACCTCGGCAAAAGAATTTGCCTAAAGCTTCGTGAGCTCATTCCGCGCCAGCAATTTGAAATACCTATTCAGGCCGCTATTGGCGCTAAAGTAATTGCCCGCGAAACCATCAAAGCACTCCGCAAAGATGTAACGGCAAAATGCTACGGCGGAGATATCTCCCGCAAGCGCAAACTTTTAGAAAAACAAAAGGCAGGTAAAAAACGAATGCGTCAAGTGGGCCGCGTAGAAGTGCCACAAGAAGCGTTTTTGGCTGTCCTCAAACTCAATGATTAACCCCTTAAATAAAGAATATGCAAGCATTAGTTTCTGCACACTCCGGACTGCGTTGGATCGCACTTCTATTATTACTCCTGGCCATTATCAATGCTTTTACAGCAAAAAATTACGAAAAGAAACACCGCTTGGTGAACCTCTTTACCATGATTACTTTTCATACGCAGTTGGTGCTAGGCATCATTTTGTATTTCATATCAGATAAAGTTCAATTTACAGAAGGATGGATGAAAGAAGCAATGTATCGTTTTTATGGCATGGAACACCTCTCTGGAATGCTTTTAGCAATAATAGCCATCACAATAGGGCATAGCAAGTCCAAAAAAGGAGCAGATGCTGCGGCTAAATTCAAGGCCATTAAACTTTGGTATGTCCTCGCGCTTATATTGGTTGTGGCTTTCATTCCTTGGCCGTTTCGTACAGAATTAGGAGCAGGATGGTTTTAAAGAACAGCATTATTTTGAGTTGTTTGGTATGGCTTACGGTTTCCTGTCAAGAATCAGCCCAACAACAGGATCATTTTACCAAACAGACGCCTGCGGAGCAAGGCGCAAGTCTTTACAGTATGCATTGTGGGCAGTGTCATGGTGAAGACGGCCAGCTTGGCGCTAGTGGCGCAAAAAACCTAAGTACATCCCAGCTCTCGGACGCACAAATTGTACAAATCATCAAAAATGGCAAAGGCGCTATGCCAGCCATGAAAGCGCTATTAGAAACAGATGAGAACATCAATCTTGTGGTGAGTCACCTTAAAGGCCTTCGTCGTTAATGCAAGGACACGTAACCGTAGGTGCCGTAGAAGAACGCTGTATTCTCGTGGGGGTCATTACTTCTGAAACCTCAGAAGAGGTGGCGCAAGAACATATTGATGAGCTGGAATTCTTAGCCGAGACCGCCGGTGCCATTACCGTAGAAAAGTTCTTTCAAAAACTGCCTTACCCGAATCCGCGCACCTACGTCGGAACCGGAAAGCTCGAAGAAATCAAGCAATACATGAAAGCCCTCGATATCGAATTAATTATTTTCGATGACGAACTTAGCCCTTCTCAATTGCGCAATATTGAACGCGAACTCGAGTGCAAGGTATTAGACCGAACCATCCTTATCCTAGATATTTTTGCAAGTAGAGCCCGCAGCTTTCATGCCAAAACACAGGTAGAGCTTGCACAATTACAGTACATGCTCCCAAGGTTAACACGAATGTGGACGCACTTGGAGCGGCAAAAAGGGGGAATTGGTTTACGCGGCCCTGGAGAGTCTCAAATTGAAACAGACCGGCGCATTATTCAGCAGCGTATTGCGCTCATGAAAGAACGCTTGCGCGATATCGATAAGCAAATGACGGTTCAGCGCAGCAACCGCGGTCAATTGGTTAGAGTTGCTCTTGTGGGTTACACCAATGTGGGCAAAAGCACAATAATGAATATGCTTTCTAAATCAGACGTATTTGCCGAAAACAAACTTTTTGCAACCTTAGACACGACTGTTCGAAAAGTGGTTATAGACAACATGCCCTTGCTGTTAACAGACACCGTTGGTTTCATCAGAAAACTTCCCCAACAACTCATGGAGTCTTTTAAGTCAACTTTAGATGAGGTTCGAGAAGCAGATTTACTTGTACACGTTTTGGATATTGCACATCCTAATTTTGAAGAGCATTACGATGTCGTGAATGAAACACTTAACGAAATAGATAACGCTGAAAAGCCCACCATCATTGTCTTCAATAAGATCGATGCGTATCAGCCACCATTAGCTGTACTTAATGAACCAGAAGAAGACATCAGAACACTTGCGTCTCTTCAAAAATCTTGGATGTCAAAAATGGGCAAAACCAAATGTGTATTTATCTCGGCAACTGACAAAGAGAATGTAGAGGAGCTCAAAGAAGTGTTATATGAAGCGGTGAAAGCTATTTTTAAGATAAGATACCCGTACAACAATTTCTTGTATTAGTTTTTTTCAAAGCCTTATTTCGAAAAGCATTAACCAACAACCAATTCAAGGTCTATTTGTCGTTTTTTGGTACTGACTTGATCTATACGTACCTTAACGCGGTCACCAAATTGATAAGTGCGTTTGGTTTTAGAACCTACTAACTGAAATTTTTCTTGATCAAAATAAAAACGATCGCCTGGGATTGCTTGCATAGGCACCATTCCTTCGCAAAAGTTTTCGTCCATTCGGACAAACATACCGTGTTCGGCTATACCTGAGATGGTCCCTTCAAAAACCTCCCCTACAAATTCCATCGCATAAAGCGATTGGAAAAATTTGGTCGATTCTCGTTCTGCTTCAGCTGCCTTGCGCTCATTTTTTGAAATGCGCTGACAAATGGCACCAAGTTCGCCGCCATACTTGTGTTTTTTTGTAGTGAGTTCTTCTTGTAAAATCCGATGAACTACTAAATCAGCATACCTTCGAATTGGCGAGGTAAAATGTGAATAATTCTTAAAAGCAAGGCCGTAGTGGCCAATGTTGGTGGTCTCATAACTGGCTTTAGCCATAGAGCGAATAGCCATAGACTGAACCAAGGAAAATTCATTTTCACCACGAATTTCTTCAAAAAGTGCATTGAGGTTTTTTGCAATATTTAGCGGATCGTTGATGTCTAATTTGTGTCCAAATTTTTCAATAAATACGGAGAAGAGTTCCATTTTGGACGGATCTGGGGTATCGTGAATGCGGTAAATCATGGGGAAGTTCACCTTCTCTTTCTTGTTAGGAGATAGGAACTCTGCAACCTTTCGATTGGCTAATAACATGAATTCTTCGATGAGTTTGTGTGCGTCTTTGGAAGTTTTGATGACGACCCCTTCAGGGTTGCCGTCGGTATCTAGTTTAAAGCGCATTTCTTCTGACTCTATACTGAGCGCGCCTTGTTTGAGGCGTTGATTGCGGTATATTTTGGCTATTGCGTCTATTTTTCGGAGTACATTTTCGTGATCGCCTGGCTTTCCTTCAAGAATTTCCTGGGCTTCTTCATAGGTGTAGCGTCGGTCTGAATGAATGACGGTTTTGCCATACCATTCTTTGTAAATCTTACCATTATTGTCGAGTTCAAAAACAGCTGAAAAAGCAAACTTGTCTTCATTGGGTCTTAGAGAGCAGGCTAAATTACTTAGTTGTTCTGGGAGCATGGGCACTACTCTGTCTACTAAATAAACCGAATTTGAACGCAATAGCGCTTCTTGATCCATAGCAGATCCAGGTCGAACATAGTGACTCACGTCTGCAATATGCACGCCAAGTTCAAGGTGTCCGTTTTCCAAGGCTTGGTAGGAAATGGCATCGTCAAAGTCTTTGGCGTCAAATGGATCTATGGTAAAAGTTAGAATGGGTCGAAAATCTCTTCTTTGGTCAATTTCTTTGGCGTCGAGATCAATACCAATGAGCTCGGCTTCGGCCATAACAGCATCTGGGAAAACAGGATTGATGCCTTGATTGTACAGAATGGATAGCATTTCTGTTTCATTGCTTCCGGACTTCCCGAGCCTAACAAGTACTTCACCATATGGTTTTTCAGCACTTTTGGGCCAAACTGTTATTTTGACGAGCGCTTTTTCACCATTTTGCGCTCCGTTGAGCTTATCCAAAGGAATTTTGATGTCAACTCCAGAACGCGCGTTATCTGGAACCATGAGTGCGTCATTGTTGCGAATTTGAATGGTGCCTACAAATTGAATGCGGTCGCGTTCTGTGATTTCAGTGACTGCACCTTCGTCTCTGTTAGACCCTTGCTTAAAAACGCGAACTTTGACGGTGTCACCGTGAAGCGCTTGACCTATGTTAGAAGGCCCAATATAGATATCTTTTGGATGCCCTTGCACTGTAACAAAACCTGCGCCGCGTTGGGTAATGGAAATGGTGCCTTCTAAGAGAGAGTCGGCCCCCGCTAGCTTGTAAGTGTGGTGGTTGATGCGTTGAATAGCGTTTTTGTTGGCCAACACACTGATAGAATCGAAAACAATTTGTCGTGATCTGCCATCTCTGGCATCGAGTAAGGTACAAACTTGTTTGTGTGTGAGCTCAACGCCAGGATTTTGCTCAAAGATCCGCATTACCAAGGTGGTAATACCTGCTTTTTTTCTGGGTTCCTGTGCTGAGGGGGCTTTAGAGTTGCGCTTGGACATTAGTGTCTTACAACCAATTTGCGCGTAATGCTTTTAGAGCCTGAGGCTTCAAAAACAAGAAAGTAAACCCCGCTGTTGAGGTCACTCACATTGATTTTTCGGTTGGACGTAAGAACTTCACGAGTAATGACATTACCTAGTGCATCGACCATTTTCAGGTTTAGTTGGTCTGCTCCTGAAAATTGAATATTGACATATTCTGTACTTGGATTTGGCGCAACTGTTATACTCAACTCTTCTTTTAGTGTGGGTTTTGTGGCAGCAACGTAGTCTACAACTAAATCTACGGAATCTAACATGGTTAAACCATTGGGTGTAATGTAAAAACGATAATGTGCTTGCCCAAACGTATTGTCTTCTGGGTCAATGGATATTTTCATTTTGCCGTATTCTCCATCATTAATTGTAAACAATACAGATTGAGAACCTGGTGAGGTCCATGGGTTGGTATTCATTTGACCGGAAGAATAACAAGTACCACCAAATGGGTCTGTGGAGTGACCCCAACAAAGGGCGTCTGTCCATCCGACAGGGACAGAGAGTTGTTTTCGGGTAATACGCCATTGTGCAGCAGAACCCGTGTTGTTGATGACATCAAAGGGAATATCAAAAGATGCTGAAGTTGGCGCAACTACAGTGTGTGTTTGGCCTGAGATATCGTTGGTTTGACCATCGAGATGGATTACAATATTGTTTTGAGCGAGACTTGCAAAACTTATAGTACAAAGAAGAGATAGAAATAAGGCTTTCATAGAAAGTAATGTAATTGTTCAAAAATAAGCTTTTCCTTGCACTTATCAAAATTTAAGCCATTTTTTGCATCGCCGCTTTTTTCTTACTTTTGAAAGCGGCAAGGTTTTTGCCACGCCCTTGAAAAGTCAAATTATGAAATTTTTTTTATTCCTTTTTTTAACAGCTTTATTTTCTTCAGCTCTTCGTGCGCAAGAACCAACTGCCGAGACGTCACTTAGTCAGAAAAAAGTCCCATCGGTTAAATTAGTGGATATGTCCGGTAAGGCAGTCAACACCGCAGACTTGACCTTGAATGGCCCAGTCATTATAAGTTTTTGGGCCACCTGGTGCGCGCCCTGCAAGAAAGAACTAAATACAATTCACGAACTCTATGAAGATTGGGTGGAGGAAACAGGCGTTACGCTAATCGCTATTGCAATTGACGACGAAAAAACGAAAAGCCAGGTCGCAGTTTATGTCAATGGCAAAGCTTGGGACTACACAGTTTTAATGGATCCAAATTGGGATTTCAAAAGAGCTATGGGTGTCAATAACGTACCACACACATTTTTAGTGGATAAAAACGGGAATATCGTTTATTCTCACAACAATTATGCGCCTGGAGACGAAGAAAAACTGTACCAAGAATTGCTCAAATTGAGTGCAAAATAAGCTATGAAAAAAGCACGCACGCTCCTCATCTTGTTATTGTTCAATAAGGTTGCTTTTGCGCAAGGTAATATTACCGGCAATATGGAAACCGTTTTTCAGTATCTAAACGAAGACAGCATCATCAATGCCAAACAACCTGTCCAAAAAGGCCTGATGAACTCTTACATGAACGTTTTTTATACCCAAGGTAATTTTAAGGCGGGTATGCGTTTTGAGTCTTATCTGCCCCGAATTCAAGGATATCCCAATCGATTCGATGGAACTGGAATCGGTATGCGCTATGTGGGGTATCAAAATGATTTTGTCGATGTAACGTTGGGCACGTTCTACGAGCAATTTGGAACAGGTTTGGCCCTGCGCACTTATGAAGATCGAAATTTGGGCTACGACAACCTACTCGATGGCATGCGCATTGTTTTACGACCTGGCAAAGGATTCGTGCTTAAAGGTGTCTATGGCACGCAGCGTTTGTCATTTCAGCAAGGCCAAATTGTACATAGTGAAGGCTTGGTGCGCGGAACAGACGCTGAGTGGCACCTTAACGAAGGCTTAGCAGTCTTAAAGGATAAAAAGTTAGACGTCGTAATAGGCGCTTCTTTTGTAAGTAAATTCCAAGAAGACAACAATCCAGAATGGGTTTTGCCACAAAATGTGGGGGCTTATGGAGGTAGAGTTAAACTTACTTATGGGAACTTTTACGCTGATGCAGAGTTCATTCAAAAAGAACAAGACCCTTCTTCAGACAATCAATACATATACAATTACGGCCATGCAGCCATTTTTAATTTGCGATATACCCAAAAAGGGTTAGGTATACTATTGTCAGGGAAATCCGTAGACAACATGAGCTTCCGTTCTGACCGCACCAAAGATTTACAAGACTTGTTAATCAATTTTTTACCCTCGCTGAACAAAACACATACATACAATCTTGTTGCCACATTGTATCCCTACGCAACACAACCTTTAGGTGAAGTGGCCTACCAAGCAGATATTCTCTATACTTTTAAAAAAGGCACGCAGCTTGGCGGAAAATACGGCACAACCCTAAGTCTCAACTACTCCACCACTTTTAGACCTGAGCAAACTTCAAACGGCATTGACTTAAATGATTCTTCAAGGGTTGTTTACCACACCCGTCCGTTTGCAATGAGCGATAGCTTGTATTGGCAAGACATCAATTTTAACATCACCAAAAAAATCAATAAAAAGTGGAGCGGGATTCTAAGTTATTACGACATTAAAATCAACAATGACGTCGTTAAAGTCAGTGATGCGCAAGGCATCATTCATGCGCGCATTGCAGTTTTAGAAGGGACATACAAAATCAATACCCACCACGCACTGCGTTGGGAACTACAAGGCATGTGGGTTCAAAGAAACGAAGAGGGGATCAATGACAAAGGTGATTGGGCCACTGCTCTTGTGGAATATACGATTTCTCCGGGCTGGTTTTTTTCAGCAATGAATCAATACAACTATGGTAATGACGACCTCACCAAGCGCGTGAATTACCCCATAGTTACCTGTGGGTACATCAAAGATGCAACGCGCTTAACCGTGTCTTACGGACGACAGAGAGCCGGTTTATTCTGTGTAGGGGGCGTATGTAGACCCGTGCCAGCAAACAACGGACTCATGATCAATTTAACGCACAGTTTTTAATATGAAACAAGGAATTCTTTTTTTATTGTTTGCAAGCACCTTTGGTTTGTATATGTTGCCTTCTTGCGACCGCGTAACGAATCCGTACCCGCCAATCGTCAACCTCGAGCTAGACACAACGCTTTATCCTGGCAATTGGTCCGACTATTTGGCAATCGAATGGCCTAACTTTACAGCAAATACCAATACAGATCGAAATGTATTAATCGAAGATTTTACGGGGCATAAATGTATTTTTTGCCCAGCAGCAGCAGATTTGGCTCACCAGTTGCAGCTGGCAAATCCGGAAAGAGTGCACGTTGCGTCCATCCATGCAGGTGTAGACGGCATTGGTGATTTCCAAAGTGTAGATGCTACTTATACCTTAGATTTTACAAACCCTGATGGCTTATTTATTGGTTCATGGTTTGGCTCCAATGATGGTGGTTTTGTAGGCAATCCAAGAGGCCCGGTTAGTCGTGTAATAAACGGAGGCACTATTTTTCAGAGTCCTGGGCAGTGGTCTTCAATGACAAGCACACTTCTTTCGGAAAATAACTTAAAAGTAAATATTCAGTCCGCACTTAATTACTACCCGAGTACGAAAGGAGCGTTTTTACACGTTGAAATCGACAAAATAGACCAAACATTAACAAACGATTTGGGCATAGTTACTTATTTACTGGAAGATTCATTAGTGGGCGATCAAAAAATGGCTGACAACTCCCATAATTATAACTATGTCCACAGAGATATCCACCGCCGAAACCTCAACAACATGCCTTTTGGGCGTCAGTTAACAGCTGCAGATATATTGAATAACAAGTATTATATCAATTATAGCTTTGTTGTTCCCAATCAATTGGATGGCAATTATAATGCAGAAAACATGCACCTATTGATTTATGTTTACGATATGTCAACCTTGGAAATTTACCAAGTCATCAAACAGAAAATTCAATAATGGCATTGCGGCAACAACTGATTCAAAAACTTGAGCAGCGGCTCTCTCCTCAGCAAATTCAGCTGATGAAATTGCTGCAAGTTCCTACTATGGAACTAGATCAACGCATCAAGCAAGAATTAGAAGAAAACCCAGCCTTAGAAGAAGGGCAAGAGTTAATGGAAGATGATTTCGACAATGAAGAAGATTTCGACTCCGACTCCGACGACAACGATGACGACTTCGACATTTCAGATTATTTAGACGATGACATTGCCGATTATAAAACGCAGGCCAATAATCAGTCTAAAGACGACGAAGAGCGCGTGATTCCTTTATCGGGAGAGCAGACTTTTCAGGAAAGACTCACCGAACAGTTACATTTACTTTATCTAGATGAAAAGCAATTTATAATAGCGGATGTTATCGTTGGCAACCTCGATGAATCCGGGTACTTGAATCGGGCGATAGAAGCAATTGTCGATGATATTGCTTTTTCGATGAATATGGAAGTCAATGAAAAAGAAGTAGCTAAAGTCCTTACTTTAGTACAAGAATTGGAGCCCGCAGGTGTAGGTGCAAGGAATTTACAAGAATGCCTATTGCTACAGCTGCGCCGCAAACAAGATGGCGATATCGTGCGCTTTACCGCATTGAAAATTATAGAGAATTTTTTTGAGGAGTTCACAAAGAAACATTACGAGCGCATTGCCAAAAAACTTGAAATTGAAGAGCAAGATCTCAAAGAGGCAATAGATGAAATATTGCGCTGCAATCCAAAGCCCGGGGGCTCTATGCGTGAGGCCGCTAAAAATCACCAGCAAATCATTCCCGATTTTACTGTAGTAGAACACGAAGGCCGTATAGACTTGAGTTTAAACAGTAGAAATGCACCTGATTTAAAAGTCAACCGCGATTATGAAAACATGTTGCGCAGCTATGCTGAGGGGGCAAAGAACTCAAAATCCGACAAAGAAGCGTTTCAATTTGTAAAGCAAAAACTCGATGGTGCAAAATGGTTTATTGACGCAATTAGACAGCGCCAACAAACGTTGTTATTAACGATGGGCGCTATATTGGAGTATCAAGAGGCTTATTTCTTAACTGGAGACGAAACCAAGTTAAAGCCAATGATTTTAAAGGATATTGCAGATATGGTAGAGCTCGATATTTCTACGGTTTCTAGAGTGGCCAATTCGAAGTATGTTCAAACAAATTATGGCATTTTTTCGTTAAAGTATTTCTTCTCAGAGTCTTTATCCACGGATAGCGGTGAAGAGGTTTCTACCCGAGAAGTTAAAAAAATCTTATCTGATGCAATTGAGGCCGAAGACAAGCATAGCCCACTGACGGATGAAAAATTAATGGATTTACTTAAAGAAAAGGGGTACAACATTGCTAGGCGAACAGTTGCAAAATATCGTGAACAGCTTCATATTCCCGTAGCTAGAATGCGTAAAGAACTATGAAATTTTTAGCTCATTTTTTTTCATGGGTATTTTTACCCTTGCTTATGCCTTCCTACGGCATCCTGATCAGTTTATTTGTGCCAGCGTATAGCACGAATATCGAAATGACAAGCTTATATTTCGCCCCAATTGAGAGCAAGTGGGCACTCTTCACTATTTTCTTTTTATTTAGTGTAGTGGCACCGGGCGTGTCTTTTATATTACTGCATCGCTTTAAAGTCATTAGCACTATAGACATTGAAAGACAAGGTGAACGAAGCTTGCCCCTTGTGATTATGTTAGTGTATTCTTTGGTCTTATTTTTCCTTCTTGTTTACAAAGCTGGCGCTGGAACTTTACCTCGTTATTTTTATGCTTTACCGTTATCGGGAGTTGCCGTTACCAGCATTTTTTTACTTATTAATCGTTGGATTAAAATTTCTCTACACGGTGCGGGCGCCGGCATATTACTTGGTTTTTTGATCATTTTTACTCGGGCTCAAGATGCTTTTAGTATATGGTGGGTATTGAGTGCTTTATTGGCAGCCGGGCTTACAATGGCCGCAAGGCTTTATTTGCAAAAGCATACTTCTTTAGAAGTTTATACCGGCTTTATTTTTGCCTTATTGATCACCGCAGGAATTCATCAGTTTTTATCGTAATAGCCATGAAAAACCTATTTTTTCTTTCGCTCTTGAGTGTATTATTTACGTCTTGCGTAGACTTGAAAAAAGAGCAATTAGTAAAAAATGTATCCCGATTAAACACCAAACTTGAGCAGATAGAAGCGCGCTCAAAAGACAGCCGTATGGATAGCATTTCAAATATAAAAATCAATACGATTCAAACAGAATTGCGCATTAAACAAAACCTCCATTTGGATACCATCAACATCTACTTAGCCAAACAACTCGACGCCTACAAAGTCATGAGAAAAAGCATCAAGCCTCTAATGCAGCAGTATTTACAATTGCGCACTGTAATAAAAGAAGAAAAACAAGTCCTGAAACGTTTGGAAAAGGATATTCAAGAAGGAAGAGGGGCGCGTCATCGTTACGCTGAGTATGTCCGTTTTGAACGTCAAAAAGTAAATCAAATCGTTGAACTTTTCAGGGAATTTCAGCGCTCAAAAGCGGTTTTTTTCCAAGACTACCAGCGTTTATACCCTCCGATAGAAGCATTTTCTTATTCCCTACTTCAAAAGAAGCAAAACAGATAATGCACGCCAGAATCTTTTTTTTCTTGTTGATATTCATGAGCGCTTGTGGCTTGAGTGCCCAAAGTGCAACTGACTTACAATTAGCGCAGTATTATTACAATAACGCTGAATTAGATAAGGCCTTAGGCTATTATGAAAAAATTTATGTACAAGATCAAAGTAAGGCCATATTTTTACCTTATCTGAACTGTTTGCTCGATCAAAACGATATCAAGACGGCTGAGAAAGTTCTAAGAAAGCAAATTAGTCTCAACAAACAAGACTATGAGGTGCGGTTGTTAGCAGGTCAATTCTATGAAGATCAAGACGACCCCAGTAAGGCAAGAAAAATCTATGATGAACTTTTGTCTGAGCTCGGGCCAAATCCTGGTCAAACAATTGCTGTATACCAAGCATTTGCAGCAAAAGGAATGTTGGAGCGCGCAAAACAAGCGCTGGATATAGGTCAGAAATTAAGTCCTTCTTATCCTTTTAATTTTCAATATGCCGACTACTTTGCAATGGTTGGAGACAAGCGTTCTATGTTGGGTGCTTATTTGGATTATCTTGCGCAACAACCGAGTGTACTTCCTGCCATTCAACAAGCTATTGGTTCAAGATTGGATTTAATCGTAGGTTCGGGCCCTGATTATATGTTGGCAAAAGAAGTCCTCTTGCAGCGGGCGCAGCAACTCAATGCACCCATTGTATTCAATCAAATGCTGATTTGGTTATTTGTACAAAATCGAGATTTTTCAGGAGCGGTAGTACAAGTGATCGCACTTGATAAACGCATGAAGAGCGATGGCTTGGAAGTACTTGAATTGGGTCAAATTTGCGTAGAGAATGGAGCGTTTGAACAAGCAAATCGTTGTTTTCAGCACGTCATTGATTTGGGTCCGGAACAAGTCAATTTCTATGAGGCGCAGATAGCACTTTTAAATAGTAGGTTTGTTCAGGTTACCCAACTTAGAAATTTTAATACGCAAGAAATCGAGCAGTGTATTACTGACTTTGAATTGGCCTTGGAGCGCCTTGGTAAAGGACGGGCCACATTTCAAGTCTCCAAACAACTCGCAGAGATTCGGGCATTCTATGCGCAACAAATAGAAATAGCAATTCAAGAATTACAAGATTTGATGAAGCTTCCAGGCCTTACAGACATGCAACGCGCTCAGGCAAAGATGCTCTTAGCTGACATACAGGTGCTTGGGGGCGATATCTGGGAGGCCTCTTTAATGTATATGCAAATAGACAACGATTTTAAATTTGAGACGATTGGCGCCGAGGCAAAATTTAAAAATGCAAAAATATTTTACTACGATGGTGAATTTGAATTCGCACAGGCCCAGCTTAATATTCTCAAAGAAGGTACTTCGCGTTTTATTTCAAATGATGCTATTCAGTTGTCGGTTTTCATCACAGATAATTACGGTTTGGATAGCAACTACCAAGTAATGCTTTGGTTCGCAACAGCAGAGCGCATGATTGCTCAACACAAATATGATTCTGCATTTGTGTTATTTGACAGTATACAAATTGCTTTTCCATATCATGCGCTTTCAGATGAAATTTTACATCGCAAAGGACAAGCAATGGAGCAACAAGGGCAATGGCAACGAGCCCTTGGATACTATGAAGATTTACTAAAATTGCACGCGGATGATATTTTAGCTGACGACGCGCTATTTCGAATGGCCGAGATCAACGACCTCATTTTGCTCGATAAGGTTTTGGCAGAAACGCTATACAAACGATTGCTGATGGAATATAAGGCTAGTTTATATGGCTCAGAAGCAAGAAAGCGCATCCGCCTCTTGCGAGGAGATGCGCTATCGGAAAGCGAGGAAATCTAAAATTTAGAGGTTGGGCATCTCTCTTGTGAAAGACGGGATACCCGTAACGTCCATTCCTGTGATCAGTAAATGTATGTCGTGCGTACCTTCGTAGGTAACCACAGACTCTAGGTTGGCCATGTGGCGCATCATGGAGTATTCACTTGTAATTCCCATACCACCGTGTATTTGACGGGCCTCGCGGGCAATATGGAGGGCAATCTCGACATTGTTGCGTTTGGCCATGGATATTTGTGCGGAGGTTGACCGCCCTTCGTTGCGCAGTTGACCGAGACGCAAAGTAAGGAGTTGCGCTTTGGTAATTTCGGTAATCATTTCTGCTAATTTTTTTTGAATTAACTGAAATGCACCAATAGGAACATTGAATTGCGTGCGTTCCTTCGAATATCGCAACGCTTGATCATAGCAATCCATAGCTGCGCCGAGCGCTCCCCAGGCAATACCAAATCGTGCAGAATCAAGGCAACTTAATGGTGCACCAAGGCCAGACCGACCGGGCAAAATATTTTCTTTTGGAACCTTTACGTTGTCGAATATGAGCTCGCCGGTGGCAGATGCCCTCAAGGAGAGTTTGCCGTGCATTTCAGGTGTAGAAAAGCCTTCCATTCCGCGCTCTACAATAATACCATAAATGCGTCCTGTTTCGTCTTTTGCCCAAACAACTGCGATATCTGCAAAGGGCGCATTGGAAATCCACATTTTGGCTCCGTTCAATATGACGTGATCTCCGGCATCTTTGAAATTGGTGATCATGCCGCCGGGGTTGGAGCCGTAATCAGGTTCTGTGAGGCCAAAACAGCCCATCATTTCGCCTGATGCCAGTTTGGGTAAGTATTTTTGCTTGTGCGCTTCTGATCCGTATTTCCAGATGGGGTACATAACCAAAGAGGATTGTACAGAGGCCGTAGAACGCAAACCGGAATCACAACGCTCGAGTTCTTGCATAATGAGCCCATAAGAAATTTGATCGAGGCCAGGGCCGCCGTATTCTTCGGGAATATAGGGGCCAAACGCACCGATTTCTCCAAGACCACCTAGAATGTGCATTGGGAAAGTTGCTTTTTCGTAGTGCTCGTCTATAATTGGCGAGACTTCTTTTTTAACCCATGCTCTTGCGGCGTCACGAACCAATTTTTGCTCTTCTGTGAGCAAGTCGTCCATGTTGAAGTAATCCGGGTGTTGATATAAATCAGTTTTCATGTTGCTTGATTTGTGCCACAAAAGTACGCAATAATCTGAGCAGCTGTAGCACGCAAATTTGAATTATTTTTGTAATCTAGTTTCTATACATGCAAAGATTTGAACTGATTGAAAAAGCTTCTCAAATGAACAGCTATTTGCTATTCGTTTCCTTGCTTTCGTTAACTTTCATTGCCTATGCGCGAATGAGCACGCCTGACGCATTGTCTTTATCTTGGAAACGGTTTTGGAAACTGAGTCGGGCAGAGAGTTTTGGTTTTGACGATGAAAAAATAAAACCTCAAACACAATCTTTATTTCTCGGAAATTTTCTGGTTTCATTTAGCTTAATTACTTTTCTTTATTTCCAGGCTTATATTCAGAAAACGGATGCGTTTATTATTGCAATTGTTTTTGTGACGGGATTTATTTTGTTCCAGTTATTGAATTTTCGTTTGGGCTTGCTTCTCACTGATAATTGGAAATTAGTGAGCGGAATAGCTGAGATCAATAAACAAATTTGGTCCTTTACAGGCCTGATTTATTTGGCACTCTCTTTTCTCTGGTTAATTAATGGGCTGCCCGCTGACTTGTTGAAATACTGTTTTGTTCTTGTTTTCTTTGCAGCCTATGCATGGCGCATCATTAAAGCATGGAGAGCTTGCTTTCAGGCAAATTTGGAATGGTATTATTTAATTTTGTATCTTTGCGCCTTGGAAATAGTACCGATCCTTTTTGTATCGAGCTGGTTTTCCGCAGCATACCAATAATTAAAACAACAACTTTGGCTATAAAGACCATATTAGTTTCTCAGCCGAAACCAGAAGGCGAAAAATCTCCCTACTTTGATTTAGCTGAGAAATACAAGCTCAAAATAGATTTTCGACCATTCATTAAGGTTGAAGGTGTTGACCCCAAAGATTTTCGTTCCCAAAAAATTGATATCTCTGCACATACGGCTGTTATTCTAACGTCAAAAGTTGCAGTGGACCATTTCTTTAGAATGGCTGAGGCCGTTCGTTTTGAAGTGCCAGATACCATGAAATATTTTTGCATCACAGAAGCAGTAGCGCTCTATTTACAAAAATATGTTACGTACCGCAAGCGCAAAATTTTCTTTGGTAAGCAAACCATTGACGAGTTGGCAGAGTTAATGAAAAAACAAAAAGGAGAGAAATTCTTACTCCCTTGTACTGACATCCTCAGAGACAACATACCGCTCACGCTTGAGAAATACAACATTCCTTTTTCAAAAGCCATTCTGTACCGTACAGTTGCCGCTGACCTCTCTGATTTAGAAGATGTCTATTACGATATGCTGGTATTTTTTAGCCCAGGAGGTATAGAATCTTTGCTAAAAAACTTCCCTAGCTTCAAACAAAATTCAACGGCAATTGCTGCTTTTGGCCCAACCACGGCGAACGCTGTCTTGAGCAATAACCTTCGCCTTGACGTGCATGCTCCGCATCCGAAAGCACCCTCTATGGTAGGGGCCATAGAATTGTTTGTCAAAGAACAACTTAAGAAAAAATAAAACCAAAGTATAGGTTTTGTTACCTAGTATTTTTTGTTTTGCCCAGATTTTCCTTATCTTTACTTAAACTTAACACTTTTTACACATGAAAAAACTATTACTCTCAACTGCTATATTACTTGCAGGTATTAGTGCGAATGCGCAGCTAGCTCCAGGTAGTGTTGCCCCTAACTTTACCGTGACTGCCTATCAGCCATGGTTATCAACCGCTGGCTCGGCTAGCAATGGTTCCTTTACTCTATACGATTATCTGGATCAAGGATACACCGTTTTCTTAGATGTTTCTGCTACTTGGTGTGGTCCATGTTGGAATTACCACCTCAATGGTGCTTTAGAAGATATCTACGCTGCACATGGCCCTTCTGGCGCACCAGGAGTTTCTTCTACTACAACAGACGACGTTATGGTTATCTGGATTGAAGGCGATGGCCAAACTGCTGACGCTACGATGCTAGACGGATCAGGCTCTATCGGCAACTGGATTGAACCAGCTGCTGGTAATCAAATTCAATTCCCAATGGCTAACCCAGCATCTGCTCTAGCAAACACCATCAACAATGATTACGCAATCGCATACTTTCCAACAATCTACCGCATTTGCCCTAACCGCATTATCGAAGAAGTTGGTCAATTAGGTGCTTCAGCATTGTATGCAACTGTGCCTGCTTGTCCGCCACCAGCATCTGCACCTGCAGACGTTGCTGCGTTGAGCTACACTGGTGCAGCAGTTCATTGCGAAGGTGCTTACACGCCATCAGTACAAATCCAAAATAACGGTACTTCTCCACTAACGTCTGCTACTGTGACTATCACACAAGGTGGCACAACTGTTTCTACAGGTACGTATAGCGGTAGCTTATCTACTTATGGTGTTGCCAACGTAACGTGTTCGCCAATTGCCAACTTTACAGGTGGCGCAATTGTTTGCACTGTTACAACCGCAGGTGATGCATCTGCAGCTAACAATGCTATGAATACAAACGTTGCTGCTGCTGCTAATGCAGTATCTCAGTATATTACGGTAAACATCTCTACTGACTACTACGCTTCTGAAACCTCTTGGGCTATTAAAAGTAGTACAGGAGCAACAGTAGCACAAGGTGGTGGCAACTGGGCTGACATGACTACAGGCCAGGCAGGCTTTACAGTTCAAGCTCCACAATTAGTTACACTCAACCCAAGCCAGTGTTACACTTTCGAAATTACTGACTCTTACGGAGATGGTATCTGCTGTGCTTACGGTGATGGTGCTTACTCTTTAGTAGACGCAAACGGAACAACAATTGCTTCTGGTGGTGAGTTCGGAGAAATCGATACACGCGCTTTCAAAACAGGTGCTTTAGGAATGGATGAGTTAGCTACAATCGCAATGAATGTATATCCTAACCCTGCTTCTTCTGAAGTAAATGTTTCTTTCGAAGCTACTAATAACGATTATGCAGTTTCTTTAATGGATCTTCAAGGTCGCGTTATTGCTGCTAAAAACATGACGAATCTTAACGGAACACAAGTTGTTTCTTTCTCAACTGAAAACGTTGCTAAAGGAAGCTACATTGTAACTGTTACTGTAGACGGTCTTACAACTACTAAAAATGTAGTTATCAAATAATTTCTCTTATAAGAAATGAAAAACGCCCTCCAACGAGGGCGTTTTTTTTTGACCTTTGTTTTATGTTTATCCCTTTTGAATCGAAATTTCAACTTCTCGCTTTACCAGAGCGCTTTACTTTCCCATTTTACTATGACATCCATCCTATGGCGAAGCACGCCGTAGATTTATTGCAGCATCGTTTAAAATCGGAAAGTTTTGGCCATGATTTTGGTTTAGATCGAAAAGAAAGACTCGGTGCCATAGGCAAAATGTTTGGGGTCTTAGTAGTCCAGGACAATTCTGGGAATTTAGGATATTTAGCTGCTTTTTCTGGCAAGCTAGGCAATTCAAATCACCATTTTGGTTTTGTTCCACCAGTATTTGATATACTAGATGCACAAGGTTTTTTTCGCAGAGAAGAAGTAGAGATCCACGAGCTAACCATTCAATTAGAACAATTAGAGGGATCCAACGAATTAGACAAGTTAAAGGGGGCCTTTCAAGTATTTCAAGTAGAATGGGAACAGCGAATAGACGAGGTAAAACTTAAACAAAAGGAGTCAAAAACCATACGGGATATCAAACGCAGCGAAGCACTTGTTCAAGATTCGGAAAACATAGAAGTTCTTGAAAGCCTACTTCGCGAAGAAAGCATGCATGAAAGCCGTGCCCTGAAGGCCTTAAAAAAACAAGCCCAAAAGGAGTTGTTTGCTCGTTCAGAACAATTGCGCTTATTCAAACAAGAAATTGAACAATTAAAAGCCAAGCGGGCGGCCCATTCTGCAGAAGTTCAGCAGCGGATTTTTGAACGCTACACGTTTTTAAATGCCTTAGGCCAGACCCAAAACGTACTCAATCTTTTTGCTGAATCACCACCAGCTGGGGCTGGCGAATGTGCTGCACCGAAGTTATTGCAATACGCCTATTTGCACGAATTGAAACCTGTTTGCATGGCAGAATTTTGGTGGGGAATGTCACCAGATTCCGAGGTGCGTATGCATGGTAATTTTTATCCATCGTGTAAAAGCAAATGTGAACCCATACTAGGCCACATGCTGCAGGGCCTTGATGTGGACCCAAATCCGATTACGGCAATTCATCCTGCGAAAGAATTAGAAATTATCTATGAAGACGACTGGATTGTGGCGATCAATAAAAGTCCGGAATATTTGTCTGTTCCTGGCAAGAACCCTCAGCCCAATTGTTTGGAGGACCTCAAAAAGCGTTATCCCGAGGCAGATGGTCCGGTATTGGTTCATCGTTTAGATATGTCTACGTCTGGAATCATGTTAGCCGCTAAAACGAAACTGATGCATCAACGTTTGCAGCGACAGTTTGTACTCAGAAAAGTACAAAAGCAATATATAGCAGTATTGGCGGGTATTACGACACAAGGAGAAGGAGAAATCAAGTTACCTTTAAGAGTTGATTTAGAGGACCGCCCAAGGCAATTGGTCTGTTACGAACACGGGAGTTATGCGCATACTACCTATGAAGTTCTGGAAGTTGCCAATGGAGAAACGCGCATCAGGTTATTGCCAAAAACTGGCCGCACCCATCAGTTACGCGTTCATGCGGCGCATCATCTTGGTTTGAATTGCCCAATAAAAGGGGATGATTTATATGGGCAAAAAGCAGATAGATTACATTTGCATGCAGCCAAATTAGGCTTTTATCATCCGCACTCCAACGAGTGGATGGAAATCAATTGTCAACCTACTTTTTAAGCTCTTGGCTCTTGCCAATCACCGTATTCTTTAATGAGCTCAACCAAGGCTTCTACCGCTTGTTCTTCCTCAATATTTCTTTTGACAATCGTTTTTTCTTTATAAAGGTTGATCTTGCCTGGGCCGGTTCCGACATAGCCGTAATCGGCGTCGGCCATTTCGCCTGGGCCATTCACAATGCAACCCATGATGCCGATTTTGAGGCCCTTGAGGTGCGCGGTGCGTTGCCTAATTTTTGCTGTGGTGTCTTGCAGGTCAAAAAGTGTACGGCCACAAGACGGGCAAGATATATATTCTGTCTTCGAAATACGCGTTCTGGTTGCCTGAAGAATTCCAAATGCTGTAGAATTGATGTGTTGAGCGCCTAATTCGGCATTGAGCCAAATACCATCGCCAAAACCGTCTATAAAGAGCGCGCCTGCGTCTGCTCCGGCAAATAATTGGAATGTTTCAAGTTCGTCGGTTTCGTATTGATAAGAGAGAATAACTGCGTTTGGAATGTTTTCCTCTTGTAATTCGAGGAAAAAACGACGGTAAAGTTGTGTTTTATTGCTGTATTTGGTATTGAGAATAACGACTGCTTTTGGTAGTGAAGCCAACAGCGGTGGAATGTTATCTTCTGCTTCGAGAGGGATAAAACTTACTTGTTCTGAAGAAATAAGATCGAGTTGCTCACTTAAAATCAAAGGATAGTAGCCAGGTTTATTGATGTATTTTGCTTGCCAAAGCTCAAAATCGATAATGACTCCTAAGGTGCCGGGCACTTCAAAATCGAGCTCATTACTTCCGATATAAACGTAATCTGCTGCTTGATCTTGGATATTCCATTTGTCTAGCGGAATGCTGTATTGATATCCAAAACCAAATAAATGAGCGGGTTTGATTTGTTCAACATAGGAAAGATCAGCTAATACAACAGGCGTGTTTTTTCCGCCGATATTATGAAAGACCTGGCTTTCTCTTTTGCTGTACTGAAATGGCGAGTAGTGTAGGTTGCTTGCTGGAATTTTAAATTCAAATACAGTGTAATTGTCGTATTTGGCAATGAGTTTTTGGGCAACGGGAATCTCGGCTTCCGGAGCTTCTGTAAGTGAAACTCTAATGGTGTCTCCAAGGCCGTCTTCTAAGAGCGCGCCAATTCCGACTGCAGATTTGATACGACCGTCTTCTCCGTCGCCAGCTTCTGTTACGCCTAAATGCAGCGGATAAACCATGCCATTTTCGAGCATTTTAGCCATGAGCAGGCGGTAGGCCTGAACCATGACCAGTGTGTTGCTGGCTTTCATGGAAATCACAATTTGATGAAAGTCGTGTTTTTCACAAATGCGAATAAATTCAAATGCAGACTCTACCATCCCTTCTGGGGTGTCGCCATAACGACTCAAGATGCGGTCTGAGAGCGAACCATGGTTTGTTCCAATACGCATGGCAGTGCCGTTTGCTTTACAAAGGAGAACCAATGGTGTGAATTTCTCTTCAATACGATCGAGTTCTGCTTGGTAGCTGCTGTCGGTGTAGTCGATTTCTTCGAATTTCTTTTTGTCTGCGTAGTTACCCGGGTTAACCCTTACTTTTTCTACGATGCCAGCTGCGATTTCAGCTGCGTTTGGTGTAAAGTGGATGTCTGCTACTAGCGGGGTGTTGTAACCTCTTTGAACCAGGGTTGCTTTGATATTTTTGAGGTTTTCGGCTTCGTTTTTACTCGGGGCAGTGAGCCTCACCAGTTCGCAACCGACGTCTATCATACGAATCGACTGCTCTACAGAGCCTTCGGTATCCATGGTGTCTGTGGTGGTCATGGATTGCACCCGAATAGGGTTTTGCCCGCCCAAGCTAAGGGTTCCGATTTGAACTTCTTTAGTTAAAACGCGCGTGCGTTTCCAAGGGTCAAGACAATAGCGCTGCATTTGTTTTATTTAGTCTAACAAAGGTAAGGAATCAATTGTTTGTGCGTTCTTTGTTAGAAAGGTTTTCAAAAATAGCAAGTATCTTTATTCCATGAAAAGTTATTGGAAGCCGTTAGATCTTCGCATTCAAATTGTCTTTACCCTTTTGGTGTTGAGCTTTTTTTATGCCTTCTGGCAGCACTTCACAAGTGATATTTTACCAATCCACGAGTGCCGTAAGTCAGACTCTTTAACGCAGGCCATACAATACATGAGAGGCGCTACTTTTCTTGAACCACAAACCAATTGGATTTCTCCGTCAGGAAATAGAAATGCTGCTGCTGAGTTCCCAATCATCTATTATCTTCTTGGCCAAATTTGGAAAATAACGGGCTATAAGTTGTGGATTGCAAAGTTGCTCAGTTTATCAGTTTTGAGTGCGTCAATTACCTCCTTGCACCAACTTTTGTTTTGGTATTTTAATTCCAAGAATAAAGTGCTTTTGTTCGCGGCTATTATTTTTAGTGCGCCGGTATTGGTTTATTATACGGATACCGTCATGCCAAATGTCTATTCTTTTTCGTTATTTCTGTTAGCGGCATCTTCTTGTTTCGCTTATTTGCAAAATAGAAACCGGAGAAGTTACTTGTTATTTACGCTTTTTTTAGCACTGGCGATACTCATTAAAGTGACGGCACTCATTGCTGTTTTGGCATTTATTGGCGCATTCTTCTTCCATGTACTTTTTGCAAGAAGTTGGAAACCGTATTTAACAGACCATCGATTTTATTGGCTTTTCGCGAGTACCTTGACTGCACTTCTCGTTACTTTTATATGGTACAAGTATGCAATTTGGTATAATGCCTTTTATGGCGCTACTATTTTTTCTACCACAATTAGGCCAGTTTGGGAGGTGAGTCTCGAAGAACAAATGAGAATCATCAAGCTAGTGCTTACCGAACATATCAAAGAACTTTACCATCAAATGGTTTTGGTACCGTTGGTTATTTTAGCTTTTTGGTCCTTATTTAAAAAAGATATTCCAGCTTTTTTGCGCTGGTTAATTGTGATTAGTTTTCTAGGGCTAATTGCCTATTTCATTTTGTGGTTTTGGGTTTTTGACGTTCATGATTATTATTTCATTGAAGTCTTATTTGTGCCACTCGTTTTGTTAGCCATCTATATGAAATACGCCTCATTGTTTGTACCAGCTGCCAAGTGGAGAAGCTGGATTGCAATAGTTGGTCTTTCACTTATTTTCCTGAATACAGTTTCTTATACCCAGGTTGCTGCCGGACACCAAAACATTATTGTAAAAAATACGCCCTTTATTTCGTCGTTCATTAAAGGCAATTGGGGCTGGTTTTATTTTAATCATCAAGACCATTTAGGCCAGCTGCAAGAACAGAAAGCCCGTATTCAAAAGGAAATATTGACAACAGACACGGTGTTGTGCTTCTCAGATCCTTACCCAAATGTGCACCTCACGGCAATAGAAAGAATCGGATACACCAATTATAACTTATCAAGAGAATTGCCGTTCGCTCCCCAGATTCAAAGCTTAATTCAGAAAGGGGCGAATAAATTGTTAGTTTTCAAATCCGAGAATACGCATCCGGATATTCAAGGATTTTTATTAGACCTCAGTTATGAGCAGGGCAATATTCAGATATTTGACTTAAAACGCTATAAACATTAGCTTTTGGATTGAGCGCGTGCTAATTTTAAATAAAAAATAGTTCCGGATCCTACCAAACTCTCAAAACTGACTTCACCATCGTGTTTTTCGATAATTTGACGCACGACACTTAAGCCAATGCCAGACCCTGAAGATTTGGTGGTGAAGTAGGGTGTAAATATGCGTTCTTGTTGTTCCAAAGGAATGCCAACACCGTTGTCTTTAATGGAGATCACCACCTTATTTTCTATTGTTTGCACGTCTATAAAAATCTGAGCTTCAGTTATGCTATCGGTAGCTTGTTTGGCATTGAGCAAAAGGTTATGAAAGACTTGACCGAGCATCTCTTTGTCTGCATTGATCCAAAGCGCTTCTTCTTTTGGCTGAAAATTAATGAGGCGAAGTGTTTCATCGAAAATCTCGATATTTTGAGTAATAAATGTATGGAGTTCTATTTTTTCAAATATAGGTTCTGGTAATTTGGCAAAGCGGGCAAATTCGTTCGCCATTCTGGCTAAAGCATCAATTTGTTCGATGAGGGAGGGTAGGGTTTTTTGTGCAAGTTGATTAGCATCTGCATCTTGAGCATCCATTTTTCGCAATAAATGCTGGATGTTCAATTTCATTGGGGTGAGTGGATTTTTGATTTCGTGTGCAATTTGTTGGGCGAGGTCTCGCCAGGCACTCTCTCTCTCACTGCGCGCAATTTGGCCAGCAGCAAGCTCGAGTTCAGTTAATTTATCGTTATAAGCTCTTACAAGCGCGCCAATTTCGTCGTCATTTTGATAGGCGATTTTTTGATTTTTTTTACCTAGTTCTAAATTACGTACTGATCTTGAAACAATTTGTAAAGGCCCAATTAGCCAATTGCTGACTACCAAAGCAATCAATATGGAGAGCGCCAAGAGCAGCACAAAAACATTAATGGCCGCCTTAAAAAACTGTTCAATTTGTTGTTCATAGGCTTCTTGTTGACCGAAGAGCTGAACATTAACAAAACCAATTTGCTTCAGTGAATGATTGACTATAGGCAAATATGCACTACTGTAGTTCAGTTGCCCAATTTGGTCTTGATGCGAGAAAAAACTTTGGTTGGCGCCGATGAGCGCATCCATAGCCCTTGGGTTCATATGCTCGCCTATAAGGCCATAAGCAAACAGCTTGGGTCTGGATGAAGCAATTAGAAATCCGTCGCTATCAAAAACAAAAAGATCGGTTTTGAAGACTTTTGATAGTTTGGCTAATTTTGTTTCTAGTGCTTTAGCGCTCACTGTTTGGTCAAGGGTATCCAACAAAATAGTTTGGGCTTTTAATTCGGCTTGCACCGAAGAAAGCTTCTCTCTTAATGCCTGCTTTGCGTAATTTTCAAACTGTTGACCAATAAAAACGGAACTGCCTAAACCATATAGGAACAAGGAAACTGCTAAGATTAACAAGAAGGCGAGTTGCACTTTGAACGAAAGCGACCACCGCAAGGCCTTGTTGTTAAATATGGTTTTGGTGATGTTGTTGGTAATTAAGAGTAATCCCCAATAGACGAATAAAAAAGCAAAACTCGTCACATTTGTAAACCAGCCATTTGTTTCAGAGGAGATTATAATTGCTGAACCTTTGTCTTGTTGAACCAGCACATGAGAGAACCCATTGTGTTCGAAATGGCTTCGGTTTGCCGCGCTGCTTTTGAAAGCAGAGAGCAGATTTGGATAATTAACAGCCCCTGTTTGGTGAATAAGTCTTCCTTCGGCATATTTTCCGATGGCGTATGATTCTAAGCTGTTAGAGATGCCAGCTTGGTCTGAAATGAGCAAGCGCGGAAAGCCAATTTCTTCAGGAATTCTTTTGGAGACAAGCGTAATACCAATCGTTTTTTCCGCTTTTAAGCGCAGCAAGATGACGTAACTAAGCCCCTCTTCTTCATGGGGCATAAAAAAGAGTCCGTCTTGAATATCTGATGCTTCGCCATGTTGTTTAACGAGCGTTTTTAATCTATGAAGCTTTAGGCTATCTGCTCCAAAGCAAGGCTTATCGTTGGCGTCATATATATCGGCATCGATATCAAAACCGTCCCATACACCAGTGAAGAATTTTTGGGTCAGCAGGTGTTCGAAGCCTACTTTGGTAAATTGTTTTTGTAGGGTATCAAACGAGCTATTCAACCATTTTTCTGCTGAAATTTTAGACGCGGTCTGAGCATATGCTAATTCTAGATTGATATTGCGTTCTATGGCTAATTGTTGCGCAAAAAGTTTACGATTGTCAATGTCTTTTTTTGCTTGTAAGTTTTGTAAATAAAAGGACACAATGGAGGCTGTTACGCTTAATATAAGCACCTCACTACTTAAGCGGCGCCATGATGTTCTTTCGACTTTTTGAAATACGAATTGAATGAGAATGACACATACGGGTAGTAGATCAATCCAGTTTTGTTCTTGTATCAATAACCAAAGAAACGGGAAGATCAGTAAACCTATTTGTAATTTATAAGATGGAAACCAGCGCTGTTTTTTATGAATAAAACCCCCAAGGTGAACTGCTCTTTGAAAACAATAGAGATAGAATCCAATTAGTGCAAAGAAAAAGTAGGAGGTGAGGCGGAGGTCAAAAAGGTGCTCAAAACTAAGTGGGATGTTCGAGTGCTCAATAACGATTTGTAATTGCTTGAGCACCCAAAGCCAAAGTAAAAAGGGAAGAAATATAGCAGCTATATTGCTCCACCATTTGTCAATATCGCGAATTAGGGCACTTATTATGCGAAATCCAAAAACAATAAAAATACTGTTCACAGCAAAAGCAAAGAAATCTGGATTCCATTCATTGTATGCAAAAAAATCAGCAGCAAACCAATCGTTACTTTGCCAATTAAGGGGCCATGTAATTTCGTACAATATAGTGCGAGTTACTACTAGGGCAAGCAATAGTACAAGGTTACCAATCCAACCTTTTTCAACTAAGGTTTGGAATTGATAAATAATACAGAACAGTGCAATTAACAGGTAGAAAGCCCCCCATTTGCTTTGGCTAGACTGGCTATCTTGCGCTAGGGGACTTGCATAGAAAACAATATCATTTTGTTGATTGTAAATGGCAAATTTGCGTTCACCATTTAATTGAACATCAAATTGTCGTTTCCAAAATGAAGGGTTATTAGCCTTCAGATAATTATTGGTGAATTCATATTCTTTGAGCACACAAAAACTGACGCAACATGTAATATTATCTTTCTTAAGCGTTGTACTGTAGTAATAGCCATTATTGAGTTGAATTAACCCATTCCCCGGAAAATTTGGCGTTTTATAGCGGCCTATTGGCAGCTGATTGGTACTCCAGCCAAAAAGCTTGTCTTTTTCATAAAGATGATAGGTGAGCTCTCTGGAATTAGGGAGATTTTTGCCTTCTTCAAGGCTATTCAAAACATATTTAGCTTGAGATTTTCCGGCTTTTTCAAGAGTGGTGAATTGATCTTGAATTTCGCTAATTGAAAACCGCAGCTCTCGACTCGAAAAAAAGGAAGACATCCCTGCTATTAAAAACAAAAGACCAATTAAACTGAATTTCCAAGTTCGAATAAAAGAAAATAGCGCGTGCATTGTTAAAAGCGATCAGGTACCAAGGTACGCAGTTGTTCACTTAAACGCAAGAAATCTTGGTCGGCACGATGGTCATTAGCGTAAACAAAGTTTGCGGCACCTCTATAAGGAGCAATGAATTGTTCATAGCAAGGCAGCACATGGTTTTCCCATTGATAAATGATTTCTGTGCGCTTATAGCCGCGTGTTTCTTGGTCTCGGTAGATGCGCCTATCAAGTTGTGTAGTGTGGTCCACATCAACAAAAATGCTGTAATCTAATTGGGCAAAAACGTCTTGATAATGCAGTGTAAATAAGCCTTCCACAATAATGAGCTCACTTGGATGTATGGTCAGAAGTACATTTTTACTGCCTTGAACATTAAAAAAGTATTCGCGAACCTCTATGGGCTCTCCGGCAATAAGCTTTTGAAGATCTCCAGCTAATTTGTGTGAATCAAGTGCTGTTGGAAGGTCAAAATTGACGATTCCGTTGGCATCTTTGGCCTGCTGTTCAAGGGGTAAGTAGTAGTTGTCCATGGAGAAAACAGCAGTACTTGCGCCTTGAAAAGTCTCGGATAGGCGATGAAGAAGGGTGGTTTTTCCAGCGCCGCTTCCCCCACAGATTCCGATTACAAAAGGCCTACTCATGTAACAAAGATACAACTTGTGAGCTACTTTTTTCGTCTTCTAAATATGGCTTGTACCTTAAAAAACCTTATTTTCGAAATGTTAATTTATTAAGTCCTCTCCATGAAATCGTTTTATACTCTTCTTTTCATTTTTTTGACCAATGTAGTTACAGCGCAAATCCAAGGACTTGGAGGCTGGCCTACTTCCACCAAATTATCATTAGATCAAAAAACGATTGTCCGTTGGGATTATCCGCAACCAAATATTGCTGCTTTACAAGCTGAAGACGCGCAAGTAGACAACAAGGGGCTTGCACCATGGCGCTTTGGTTACAACAATTACACCAATATTTCTACTGCCAATACTGGCACTTGGTTGGAGTTGCCAAATGGCGCGCGTTTGTGGTTTGTTCGTGTGAAATGCGACGGTGCACTTACTGTCAACTTTACTTTCGAACAAACAGAGATACCAGAGGGCAACCAACTCTTTGTTTACAATGGACAAAAAGACTTCATCCTCGGGGCCTTTACACAACAGCACATTTACGATGGTCAGCTCGGTACAGAACTCATCCCTGGCGAAGAAGCGATAGTTGAGTACTATGTGGCGCCAAAAAATGAAATTGGACACATTCAATTGGGCACGGTAACCCACGGCTACCGCACAGCCAATGAATTCATGGAAAAAGCATTTGGTAGTTCAGGCGCTTGTAACATGAACGCAAACTGCCCTGATGGCTTGCCCTGGACCCCTCAACGAAATAGCGCAGTCATGCTCGTGTCGGGGAGTAGTGGTTTTTGCTCTGGAGCCCTTATTAACAATACCCAAAATGATGGCAAACCTTATGTACTAACTGCAAACCATTGTTACAGCAATCCTGCAAATTGGATTTTTCGTTTCAATTGGCAATCAGAAACTTGTTCGAATCCTGGCACGTCGCCAAGTTTTCAATCTTTAAGTGGGGCAGTATTGCGCTCACGTCGAACACCCTCAGATTTTTGCTTAGTAGAAATTACAGGGGGTTTGGACAATGGGACCGTTCCACTGGACTACAATCCTTATTTTGCCGGGTGGGATAACTCTGGAACAATACCAACTACAACGGTTTGTATACATCATCCGTCAGGCGACATCAAGAAAATAGCATTTGACGACAACCCTGCAACAATATCTCAAGCAATGGGCTCGTCTGAACCTAACTCAACATGGACGGTTCAATGGGATCGCAATACAACAACTGAGGGGGGCTCATCGGGCTCACCATTATTTGATCAAAGCGGCCGTATTATCGGTCAGCTTTGGGGCGGAGGTGCTTCTTGCATGAATTTAAGTGCCCCCGATTACTACGGAAGGGTGCTCAGTTCTTGGGTGCCAGCCGGCAGTAACAGCACCAATCAGCTCAAACACTGGCTAGACCCCCTCAATTCTGGGGCGGCATTTATCGACGGATTCGACCCAACCAATTCGACTAGCCTTGCTTTAGATGCCGCACTGTCTGGGGCAAGCATCGTTGAGCAAGCAGTTTGTGCAGACAACTATTTGCCGAGCGTTTCTTTATTAAATATTGGCAGCACAACGCTAACTAGCGCTCTTATCGAATATCAAATCGATAATGGACCCGTACAACAATTGAATTGGTCTGGATCTTTGGCCCAATGGCAAGTTCAAGTTATTGATTTACCTATGGTGCAGCTAGCCACAGGAAGCCACACGTTCACCGCTACGGTAAGTAATCCGAATCAAGCGCTCGACGAAAACGCAGCTAATAACCAATCTATCTCTAGCATTAATATTACAGCTGTGCCTGAAACAATAGATCTACTAAAAGTGACGTTACTTACCGATAACTACGCCGATGAAACTTATGTTGAGTTGCGCAATGCAGCAGGTGTGGTCGTGTGGTCAGAGGGCAATGAAAACGTTGCCGGTAATTTTGGTACGAGCAATTTTCCAGCACCTACAGACCCGACCAATCCACTTCTCGAAAACACTACCTATAACTACGACATTCCGCTGAGCGTATTCGAATGCTACACTTTTGTTCTTTATGATTATTACGGTGACGGCATGGCAGCTTCTCAATGGGGTGGTATCGATGGTGCACTCTCCCTTTCTGACAACAACGCTGTAACTATCTATACCTTGCCAGCTGCTGATTTTGGAGATAGTACTGCCATAGTTATTCGCCATATCGACGATGCAGGATTAGACCCTACTACTTTTAATTTTGTATTAGCACCAAATCCAGTACAAGCTGAACTCTATTTAAATTGGTTCAATCCAATGCAAGTGCGTATTCAAGTATACGATATTTGCGGCAAACTACTCTTGAACAAAGAGGAGGATTCTAATGCTACACAACTCGATATTCAAGCCTTGAGCGCAGGAACTTACCTACTCCAATTGAGTAATTCGTCTGGCGCAGTGGTTCAGCAGAAATTCGTCAAACAATAAGATTTCTTTAGATGAGCGGGCTCTACTTGCACATCCCGTTTTGTCGCAAGCGCTGCACTTACTGCGATTTCCATTTTTCTACAACTTTTGATAATTATAGAAGTAGTTTAATTGCCGCGCTTGTTCGGGAGCTCATATTGCGCAGCCCGGAGTCAACAGCCCCGCTGCAAACCATTTATTTTGGCGGCGGAACACCTAGCATTTTAACAAGTGCAGAACTCGGTCATATTTTTGAGGCCGTGCATCAACATTACAAAGTAACTTCGGATTGTGAAATATCATTTGAGGCGAATCCGGAGGATATCAATCAAAAGAATTTGGAAGCTTGGAAAGCAGTTGGCATAAATCGTTTGAGTATTGGCTTACAAACTTTTTCGAATGAAGACTTGCTTTGGATGAATCGAGCACATCAGGTAAAAGATGGCCTTGATGGTATAAAGCTCGCCCAAAATCTTGGCTTTGATAATATAAGCGTCGACCTCATTTACGGGCTTCCAGGACAATCTTTAGCCGCTTGGGAGGCTAGCTTAGCCGCGGTTTTTGAGTTGGGAGTCCAACACCTTTCGGCTTATTGCCTAACCATTGAACCAAAAACAGCGTTGAATCATTTAGTGCGCAAAAAGAAACTGCAACCTGCTGACGAGGTGCTGCAGAGTGAACAATTTTTAAGTCTTCTTGATAAGTCAAAGGCCTTTGGATTTGAACAATATGAAATTTCTAATTTTTCGTTAAAAGGCTTTCATTCTAAACACAATAGCTCCTATTGGAAATTTGAACCATATATTGGAATCGGCCCTTCAGCTCATTCTTTTGACGGTGAAAAACGCCGCTGGAATGTGCGCAATAATACAACTTACACCAAAAACGTTGGTAAAAATGAAACCTGGTTTGATTGCGAATATTTAAGTAGCAACGAATACCGCAACGAACAAATTTTATTGGGTCTTAGAACAATTTGGGGCTTGGACATACGCACCTTAAAATCTGAATTTACAACAAAAGAAAAAGCGCAAATCGAAGAATTTACGCTTTTGGGTTGGTTATGTTGGGAGCAAGATCAAATTACACTTACTCAAGAAGGTAAATTGCACGCAGACGGCATTGCCGCGGCGCTTTTTCGATTAGACTAACAAAATTCGTCGTAGGCAGCCTGAAGATTAGCCGCAATCATTTGGGCACTACCACCTTCGATATGGTGTCTTTCTAAGAAGTGCACTAATTTCCCTTCTTTAAACAGCGCGATTGACGGAGAAGAGGGCGGATATGGCAAGAAGTACTTTCTAGCCTGAGCAACTGCGTCTTGATCCACGCCTGCAAAAACAGTGGTAAGTTTGGCGGGCGCTTTGTCGTGTTGAATGGAGAGTTTTACACCAGGGCGCATATTACCAGCAGCACAGCCACAAACAGAATTAACAACTACAAGCAGTGTGTCAGTGTTTGCGGAGATGGCAGCGTCAACAGCGGGTGCATCTAATAATTCTTCAAACCCTACTTTAGTAAGGTCTTCTTTCATGGGTTGAACAAGTTCTATTGGATACATATCTATTTTTTCACAAAATTAAGAAAGTCTTTAAGAAGATATGTCATTGAGGTGTCATTTCTCAAGGTTTTGCAATAGCCATGAAGCAGTTGGCTGCTTTTTAATGTCTTGTTTTGCTGCAATGCCAAATACTTCTCTAAATGTAGCGCTTTTGTCGCGCATGAAGGTGAGGTAACGCTTGAATTGTTGGGCGCTATGGTAATTTGCGCTCTGTTTGATTATGGATAGACTCATGTAGTCTGCGTAGCATTTATTTTTTTTATCTAAGGCAAAAGTAAAGCGCCTTTTTTTGGCAGCTTTTTTTAAGACATGCAGATAGGTATCGTACCGACATAGTAATAATGTGTGCAGCAACTGATAATTGTCAAAAGCGAGTTGATGGTCTTTGAATCTGCGCAAGAGGGTTTTGTAAGTTTTGTTGAGTTGTTGCTTGTTTTCTCGACCTCGATATGCATAGTTGAGATGCGCGTTTAAAACGGGTTGTGCTTTGTTATCAGCTGCAGACCAGAGGTAATGTGCTGAAAGATCTCTAAAATGACGCACCTTCACGACGGAGTCTGGTAGGTATGATACGCCAATTGGAATAGCCGCAAAATCGGCCTGATGAAACTGAAAATCTAAGCCAGTAAGTGCCTTTTGTGCTTGTAGGCCGTCTAATATGACAATGTCAAAACCGGGTTCCCAGGGCTGTTTTTGAAGCGCTTTTCGAATTTGATGGGGGCTAAGTTCAATAATGGTAAGGTTTAAATTTCTGCGCTTGCCTATTTTGAATAGCACTTGTTTTTGCGCATCTGTCATGAAGTTTTGTGCGACTGTTAGCTGGTTTTCAGCATGGGGCTGGGCTTCTTCTATGGCACAGCCTGTAAAGAGCAAAAACAAGAATATAAGTAGCAAATTACGCACCGGTAAGTTTTTTGATTTCATTGAGTTTGAGCAAGGCTTCTACTGGTGTAAGCGAATTGATATCGGTCTGGACGAGTTCGTCGTGAATTTGTTGCAGCACGGGATCGTTGAGCGCAAAGAAACTCAGTTGTACGTCTGGTGTGATGTTTTGAACTGCAGGTGAGATTGATTTTTTGTTGGATCCGGTGCCCACACTTGCGTGGCTGGCTTCAAGGTCCTTGAGTACCGCCTCTGCGCGTTTGACTACAGGTGCTGGCATGCCTGCGAGTTTGGCCACATGTATACCAAAGGAGTGCGCTGATCCGCCGGGCACTAATTTTCTTAGAAAGAGCACTTTTGACTCCAGTTCTTTTACACTCACATTGAAATTATGAATGCGTTCAAATCGATTTGCCATTTCGTTGAGTTCGTGGTAGTGGGTGGCAAAGAGTGTTTTTGATGTTGCTTTTTGGTTTTCGTGAAGGTATTCAGCAATAGCCCAAGCAATGGAGATGCCGTCGTAGGTGCTTGTGCCTCGACCTATTTCGTCGAGGAGGATGAGACTGCGCTCCGACACGTTATTGAGTATACTTGCGGTTTCATTCATTTCTACCATGAAGGTAGACTCACCTGAGGAGATGTTATCTGAAGCGCCAACACGGGTAAAAATTTTGTCTATAATTCCAATTTGTGCAGATGCTGCAGGTACAAAACTGCCAATTTGAGCCATGAGCACAATCAGCGCAGTTTGGCGCAAAATAGCGCTTTTGCCACTCATGTTGGGCCCGGTGATCATGATAATTTGTTGTTTGTGGTTGTCTAGTTGGATATCATTGGCAATATAACTCTCTCCGATAGGTAAACGTTTTTCGATAACAGGATGCCTACCTCCTTTGATATCGAGTTCATATCCATCGGTTAGTATGGGCAAACAATAGTTTTCCGAAAGGGCAACTTTGGCAAACGAGAATAGGCAGTCTAGTTGAGCAAGGAGCTGTGCGTTTTTTTGAATCGGGGCAATAAAATCAGCCATAGCAAATAGGAGCTGTTGGTATAATCGTTGCTCAATTTGTACTATTTTTTCTTCGGCACCGAGGATTTTCTGTTCGTATTCTTTGAGTTCTTCAGTGATGTAGCGCTCTGCCGACACGAGCGTTTGCTTGCGAATCCAGGTTTCGGGTACTTTATCTTTGTGTGTGTTGCGCACTTCGATGTAATAACCAAATACGTTGTTGAAGGCTATTTTTAAGCTTGAGATACCTGTGGCTTGTATTTCGCGTTCTTGAATTTGTTCAAGGAAGTCTTTGCCATTGGTGGAAATCGAACGGAGCTCGTCTAAAGTTGCGTCTCGTCCATTTTTAATGACTGCACCTTTTCCGATTTGGACCGCAGGCTCTGGGCTAAGATTGGCCTCTATGAGTTCTATAAGTTGTTGGCAAGCGTCTAGGTTTTGCAATAGCATTTGCAGACTCTTATTCTGCAGCGGGCTAAGGAGTTCGTGAATGGGCTGAATTTGTTGAAGCGTTCGTTTGAGGTGCTGAACTTCTCTTGGATTGATTTTACCAACTGCAACTTTAGAAATGAGCCTTTCGAGGTCACCGATTTCACGTAGGCGGGCATCTAGGTCGTGGTGTATTTCTTGGGTGTCTTTTAATACAGCTACAACTTGGTGTCTTTCTTCGATGGGTTGACGGTCTTTGAGCGGCAGCACCAACCAGCGTTTGAGCAAGCGCCCTCCCATTGGGGTTTTGGTTAGGTCGAGTACCTCTGAAAGTGTGCTGGCGTTTTCGTGGGGGGAGTGCACGAGCTCAAGGTTTCGAACCGTAAAACGGTCTAGCCACATGTAGCGATCTGGCGCAATCTGCGCTATGCCGGTGATGTGCCCGAGTTGTTGTTGTTGGTTTTCTGAAAGATAGTGGAAAACCGCCCCGGCGGCAATGATGGCAAGCGCTTGTGTGTCAAGGCCAAAACCTTTCAAGGAGCGGGTTTTGAAGTGTTTGTTGAGTTGTTCGCGCGCGTAATCAGCTCCAAAAACCCATTCTTCTAGCCTGAAATGAAAGGCGTCGTTGCCAAAGAGTTCGTGGACAGCGCTGGCTTTATTTTTTGAGTAAATAATTTCGGAGGGGCGAAAGCCGCTGATTAGTTTATCGATGTAGTTAGCGGGCCCTTGAGCTACTAGAAATTCTCCTGTAGAGATATCTAGAAAGGCTGCGCCAATTTCATTTTTTTCGAGGTGAAGCGCACACAGAAAGTTGTTGGTGCGTTGGTCAAGTACTTGATCGTTAAAAGCAAGGCCTGGTGTGACCAGTTCAGTAACGCCTCTTTTCACGATGGTTTTGGTCATTTTGGGATCCTCGAGCTGATCGCAAATAGCGACGCGCTGCCCAGCCCGAACCAGCTTAGGTAAATAAGTTTCCAAAGAATGATACGGAAACCCTGCTAATTCCATTTCTGCGGCTGCTCCGTTTTTTCTTTTTGTTAGAATAATGCCAAGAATGCGACTTGCCTTTATGGCGTCGGCGCCAAAGGTTTCATAGAAATCACCCACCCTGAAAAGCAGCATGGCTTCGGGGTGGCGGGCCTTGATTTGATTATATTGCTTCATCAAGGGTGTTTCGGAATTTTTTGTTAAGCTCTGTGCTGACACTTGATTTTTTTAGATAAGTAAAGATAGGCCTTTTTAGCCCTGTACTTTGGGCTACTTTTCCACAATTTTGCAGTATTTTTGAGCCATAGATGTCAGCAAATCCTTCAAAAAAACTAAAGCTTTGGGAGCTCAAGCGTGTAAACGAAGCCGACTTTAGAGCGCAAAAAAAATTCCCGCTTGTTTTGGTATTGGATAGTATTCGCTCACTTAATAACATCGGTTCATTTTTTAGAACTGCTGATGCCTTCAATGTCGAGCTCATCTATTTATGCGGCATTACAGCTCAGCCTCCTCACCGAGACATCCATAAAACAGCCCTTGGCGCCACAGAAACTGTTAAATGGGAATACCGCTCCTCACTGCATGAAGCGTTGGATGAGTTAAAAGCATGCGGTTATGCTATTTGTGTAGTAGAACAGGCAGTCGAAACCACCCTCCTGCAAGAAGTAGAAGCCATAGAGGCAAAAGGGTTTGCTCTGGTTTTTGGCAATGAGGTAGATGGTGTAGACCAAACCGCGCTGGACAGGGCAGATCATATTATTGAAGTCCCACAATTTGGCACCAAACACAGTTTAAATGTGAGTGTTTGTGCAGGAATTGTTCTTTGGGAATTTGCAAAAAAATATTTTAATTGACCTTTACAAGGAGCAGTTCACCCTCTTTAAAAACACCAAGTAATTGATGCTTTGTTAGGGTTTTTAGGGAGGTGTCCCAAAGTTTATTGCTGATGTCAAAATGCGCGCGCAACGCACTCAATAAAAGTTGTTTTTCTACTTGCATTTTTTCAAAAATTGCTTTTTCTGTTTCGGATAGCACAATTTTAGAACCTTGTGTTTCTGGGCGCATTTGCGGAAAAAATAAAACTTCTTGAATCGAAGGATTATTCGTTAGGTACATAATAAGGCGGTCCATCCCGATACCAAGGCCACTGGTTGGCGGCATGCCGTATTCTAGCGCTCGCAAGAAGTCTTGGTCAATAAACATGGCTTCGTCGTCGCCGCGTTCTTGTAGTTTGAGTTGTTCTTCGAAGCGTTCGCGTTGGTCAATAGGGTCGTTGAGTTCAGAATAGGCATTGGCCACTTCCTTGCCGCAAACCATTAGTTCAAAACGTTCGGTAAGGCTTGGGTCTTCTCTGTGCACTTTGCAAAGCGGCGACATCTCTTTTGGATAATCTGTAATAAAAGTTGGCTGGATGTATTTGCCCTCACATTTTGCACCAAAAATTTCGTCGATGAGCTTGCCTGTCCCCATGGTTTCATCAACCTCTATGCCCATTCCTCGGGCAGCAATGCGCAATTCGTCTTCGCTTTTACCTGCAATATCAAATCCAGTAAAATCGATGATGGATTGGCGCATGGTAACGCGTTTGTAGGGGGCCTTGAAGTCGATGGCGTATTCTCCAAATTGAGCAATTGTTGTTCCATTGACTTCTAGTGCACAAAACTCGAGTAATTGTTCAGTGAAGTCCATCATCCAGTTGTAGTCTTTGTAAGCAACGTAAATTTCCATTGCGGTAAACTCTGGATTATGAGTGCGGTCCATGCCCTCATTGCGGAAATTTTTTGAAAACTCATAAACACCATCAAAACCACCAACGATCAGCCTTTTGAGGTAAAGTTCATTGGCAATGCGCATGTAGAGTGGGATATCAAGCGCGTTGTGGTGTGTCATAAATGGTCGGGCAGATGCACCGCCAGGAATGGCTTGTAAAATGGGGGTTTCGACCTCCATATAACCTGCGCGATTAAAAAAGCTGCGCATGGCATTGAATAACTTGGTTCTTTTGATAAAGACGTCCTTGACTTGACGGTTCACTACGAGGTCAACATAGCGTTGACGGTAGCGCAACTCTGGATCTGTGAAGGCGTCATGAATTATTCCTGCAGCGTCAGTTTTTGGCAATGGAAGTGGCCGTAAAGATTTGCTGAGCAACAGAAATTCAGTGACGTGAACTGAAATTTCTCCAACTTGTGTTCTGAAAACGTAACCTTTAATACCTAGAAAATCACCGAGGTCGAGCAACTTTTTGAAAACTTCATTGTAAAGCGTTTTGTCTTCACCAGGGCAAAGTTCGTCTCGGTTGAAGTATACTTGGATTCTGCCAGAAGCATCTTGAATCTCAGCAAAAGAGGCCTTGCCCATAATGCGCTGCGAGAGCATGCGCCCTGCCAAACAAACCTGTTTGCCGTCCTCAAAATTTGCTTTGATGTCTTCGGCAAAGGCATCTACTGGGTAGAGTGCTGCCGGATAGGGGTCAATACCGAGGTCGCGCAATTTTTGAAGCGATTCGCGGCGCAAAAGTTCTTGTTCGGAAAGTTCTGAATTGCTCATGAATATACTATTGAGACTGCAAAGATAGGGTTAAAATTTCCCTTTAGCTAGAATACCAGTTGTTGAATATCCTTCTACAAAAGGAATGGTTTGAACGGAGCCTCCGTAAGATTTGACGATATCAGAACCAACGATATAGTCTTTCGCCTGAATATTGTTTTGCTCAGCATTATAATCTGCACCTTTAAGCAACACATCCGGTTTCAGTGTTTCAATGATTTCGAGTGGTGTATGTTGTTCGAAGAACACAACAGCATCAACAAAACTGAGGGCACTAAGCACCATTGCTCTTGCAATTTCAGGGTTGATAGGTCGGTTAGGTGCTTTTTCCAGCGCTTTGACCGATGCATCGGTGTTGATGGCAACGATGAGGTGTTGAGCAGTATCTGCCGCTTGTGCCAAATAACTCACGTGGCCTAAATGTAAGATGTCGAAACAACCATTGGTAAACGCTACTGTTTCGCCTTTCATGGCCCAAATATTTCTGAGGCGCAGGGCGTCGTCCCAGCTGAGTATTTTATTGTTGAGATTTGAAAGTCTCTTGCTCATGGCGTTTTTAAGAGAGCAAGTTAGTTTGTTCGTTAGGAAAAACCAAAGATGGCTTGAAACTTTTGGCTTCTTCGAAATCCATCATGGCATAACCAATGATGATGATGATGTCATGGATGGCTACTTTTCTTGCCGCCGGACCATTGAGACAGATCATGCCGGTTTGACGTTCACCTTTGATAACATAAGTTTCGAAACGCTCACCATTATTGATATTGACAATTTGAACACGCTCACCTTCGATGAGGTTGGCGGCGTTCATAAGATCTTCATCTATGGTAATACTACCAATATAGTTGAGGTCGGCTTGTGTAACACGAACCCGATGTATTTTTGATTTGAGGACGTTGATATACATAACTTGTTGCGCGGCAAAATTACATCAAAGAACCGATTCACACAACATATTGTCGATCAGTCGAACTTCTCCGCAAAAGGCAGCAATGCAACAAACCTGAGTTGCTTGCCATTCGCTACAGCTTTCGAGGGTATTGGGATCGACAATTTCTAGGTATTCCAACACCAGACCAGCTGCTTCGATGATAGAAATGGCTGCGTTTTTTACCTCATCAATAGTATTTTTACCCGCATTATTTTGCACATAATGCAGCGCTTGTGAGATGGATATTGCTTTTTGTTTATCTTGATGGCTCAGTCTTAAATTTCGGCTACTCATGGCCAAACCATCGGTTTCTCGAACCGTCTGACAACCAATTATTTCGATTCCAAAGCCATAATAGCTATTGAGTTGACGGATGATCGCGAGTTGCTGATAGTCTTTTTGTCCAAAATAAGCTTTTGAAGGCTGCACCAAAGCAAATAAATGATGGACAACATGCACAACTCCTTCAAAATGCCCGGGTCTTCGCGAACCTTCTAAAATGCTGCCTATTTGCCCTAAAGGCATGGGCTTGTAGGGCAAATCCTGCGGATACATTTCTTCTTCATCAGGTGCAAAAATAACGATGTTGCGAAAGTTGGAAAGACGCGCTAGATCTGCCTCAAGCATTCTTGGATATGACTGTAAATCAGTACTTTGGTTAAATTGTTTTGGATTGACAAAAATAGAAACAACCACAAAATCATTGGCAGTGCAGGCTTGATGAACCAAGGATAAATGACCATCATGTAAAGCACCCATGGTTGGAACAAAACCAACTTGTTGTTGGCTGGCTCGCATTTGCTGGCGCCAGTTATTTAATTCTTGTCTGGTAACAAAGATCTGCATGGCTTCGTCTCATCTAAAATTTGAATCGGTCAAAGCTATTGCTTTTTAGGATAGTTCAGGTTTATTTTGTAATTTTGCTAGCATACAACTATAAATGGAAAAGAAAAAAATCCTATTTATTTCTCAAGAAATCTTTCCTTTTTTACCTAAATCTGAAATTTCAGGAAGCGCTCGTCGCATTTCTCAAGCAGTTCAAGATGCTGGTAAAGAAATCCGTGTTTTTACACCCCGTTTTGGCGCAATTAATGAAAGACGTCACCAACTCCACGAAGTCATTCGTTTGTCAGGACTCAATATTTCTATTGATGACCATGACCACCCACTCATCATAAAGGTAGCCTCTATTTCGGCTGCTAGAATGCAGGTTTATTTTATAGACAACGACGATTATTTCAAGCGCAAAACTTGTTTGCAAGAAGAAGACGGCGCATTTCATCCAGACAACGACGAGCGCGCAATGTTCTTTTGTAGAGGTGTGCTTGAAACTGTAAAAAAACTCGGTTGGCAACCCGACGTTATTCATTGTCATGGTTGGTTAACCGGTATTATGGCTTTGTATATTAAATTCATTTTCAACAAAGACCCACACTTTAAAGAAACAAAGGTTGTATACAGCCTCTACAATGAATCCTTTGATCAACCCTGGGATTCGCGCTTTTCAGAAAAACTCACATTTGACGGTTTCCCACCGGATTTGGCAGCTGCACTCAAAGACACTAGCTGTACAAATCTTACCAAGGTCATTTTAGCACATTGTGATGGTGTCAATATTGCCAGTGAAATCCTAGACGCTCCATTGCAAGCGCTTTATGATGAGGCCACCATTCTCAAATTACCTTATTTTGCTGAAGAGCACCAAGGCAAAGAACTTTCTGCTTTCTTTGACAAAGTTATTGACTCTGCTGTTCTTGCCTAGAAAATGAAAATTTTTAGCATACTTCTGCTCGTATTGTTTTTTACTGCTGCTTGCACTAAAAATGAAAACAACTTAGGTAAAGATATCATCGATCCAAATGCCCTCTTAAATGGCATTACGACCGACACTTTTGAGCTCTACACTTATTCCATTATTGAAGATTCTACCGAAACCAAAAATGCATCTAATGTACTACTTGGTTCTTACATCGACCCAAAATTTGGAAAGGTAGCGGCATCGATATATACTGAGCTTCGTTTACCTGGCCTAAGTCCTAATTTTGGAGACCCCTCTTTAATTGTTATCGATTCCTTTATGTTGGCGCTTGAATATGTAGGTTACTACGGAGATTTAACGCCACAAACGTTTGAGGTTTTTGAACTCTCAGACTCTATAGAAAACGCGTCGGATGTCAAATACTATCAGTTTTCTACGCTAGCAACCCATAATACCAATTGGGTAGCCAATGGCCAAGGCACAATTAGCCCTGACCCCATTAATGATGCTGTGGTAGCAGGCGCTGAAGTAGACCCACAATTGCGCATTCATCTCGATACCAATCGCGCATGGGATTTCATCAATGAAGCCACTGCCAATTCGGCTACTTTTGCGTCCAATGCAGCATTTCAAGATTTTTTCAAAGGCCTTAAAATCACGACCAATACCCCAAGTCAGACCTCCGGCAAAGGCGCTATTCTTTATATGGATCTAAACAATAATCCAGCGTCTAAAATGACCATCTATTTTAAGCTAGATGGCGTTTCAAAAACCTATGACTTCACGATTAATTCGAATTGCGCAGACTTCACGCATGTTGAGCACGATCAGCAAAACACTCCCGTTGCAGCGCTACTCGCCGATACCACGCTCGGTCAAAAATCATTTGTTGCGCAGGCCAATAAACTTCGGGCTATGGTCAAAATTCCCGGTCTAGATCAATTGCCTAGCAACATTATCATTCATCGTGCAGACCTCAGTTTGCCCGTGCAGTTTCAGACAGGATATCGCTACAAGCCAGGTTCCCGTGTCACTGCGGCAAGTAAATTAGCAGCCACTGATGTTTACTATACTTCCTTAGGTATAGCTGGTCTCTATTCAGATGTCACTAAACAATACGACCTCGACCTCAGGGCCTACCTCCAGTCTCTCGTAAACGGAAAGCTAGAAAATACCGGAATAGTGATATCACCATTATTTTTCAGAAATTCAGCAGAGCGCATTGTTTTCAACGGAGTAGAAACCACCAACAAAAAGAAACCCAAACTCATCGTTACCTATACAACCTATTAATTATGTGTGGAATCGTTGCCTATATTGGTAAAAACGAGGCTTATCCGGTCGTGATCAAAGGCCTCAAAAGATTAGAATACCGCGGCTATGACAGCGCCGGCGTAGCTTTATTAGACAACGGAGACTTAAATGTATACAAGCGTATGGGCAAGGTGCAAAATCTCGAAGATTTTGCTGCAACTCAAAACCGAAAGGGCCATGCAGGAATCGGCCATACACGTTGGGCCACACACGGAGAACCTTCCAATGTCAATTCCCACCCACACACCTCAATGGATGGTAAAATTGCGCTCATCCATAACGGCATCATTGAAAACTACGATATCCTCAAGAAAGAATTGATCAAGAACGGCTATACCTTCAAGAGTGAAACAGACACTGAGGTTGTGGTTCATTTGGTAGACTACATTCAAAAGAAAGAGAACGTATGGTTTGGAGAAGCGCTTCGTTTGGCACTCAACCACGTTGTTGGCGCTTATGCCATCGTTGCCATTTCTTCTGACTATCCGAACCGTCTGGTTGCGGCCCGTAAGAGTAGCCCATTGGTAGTCGGTATTGGTTCAGACGGCGCTTATTATTGTGCTTCTGATGCTACACCAATTGTTGAGTATACCAAAAAAGTTGTTTACCTTAACGACGAAGAAGTTGCAGTGATTGACCTCGAAGAAGGTCTTAAACTTTACGATATCGCCGATCAGCAAAAAACGCCATTTTTTCAGGAGCTAGAGCTAGAACTTGAAGCCTTAGAAAAAGGAGGATACGAGCACTTCATGCTCAAAGAAATTCACGAACAACCCCGTTCTATTTTAGATTGTTTTAGAGGGCGCTTGAATTCCGAAGAAGCATGGGTAGCACTCGGTGGTATCCGTGAATACGAGCAAAAAATGATTTCGGCCAACCGCCTCATTATTGTGGCTTGTGGCACCTCTTGGCACGCTGGTTTAGTGGGCGAATACCTCATCGAAGACCTCGCCCGTATTAACGTAGAAGTTGAATACGCAAGCGAGTTTCGTTACCGCAACCCCATTCTGAGTGAGAACGACGTCGTAATCGCCATTTCGCAATCTGGCGAGACCGCAGATACACTTGCTGCCCTAGAATTAGCCAAATCAAAAGGCGCAACTATCCTAGGAATCTGCAACGTTGTGGGCTCTTCAATTGCACGTATCACCGACGCAGGTTCTTACACACACGCTGGCCCAGAGATCGGTGTGGCTTCTACCAAAGCATTTACCGCCCAAGTTACAGTCCTCACACTCATGGCCCTTTCATTGGCTCAAAAGAAAGGCACAATTTCAGAATCCAAATTCCGTCAGCTATTGGCAGAACTCGAGGCCATTCCAGAAAAAGTAAAACGCGTTCTTGAAGCTGACCCAGATATTGAAAAAATTGCTGCTATCTACAAAGATGCTGCCAATGCGCTTTATCTTGGCCGTGGTAGCTCTTTCCCAGTTGCCCTTGAAGGCGCGCTCAAGCTCAAAGAAATTTCTTATATCCATGCGGAAGGCTATCCAGCGGCAGAAATGAAACACGGCCCAATTGCTTTGATTGACGAAAACATGCCAATTATTGTGATTGCTACCCAAGGCACCTCTTATGAAAAAGTGGTTTCCAATATCCAAGAGGTCAAAGCCCGCAAAGGAAAAGTAATTGCTATAGTCACTGAAGGCGACGAACAAGTCCGCAACATGGCTGACCACGTTATTGAAATTCCTGAAGTAGACGAATTCTTAGTGCCGCTTGTCGCGACAATCCCGCTCCAACTCCTATCTTACCACATTGCCGTCATGCGTGGTTGCAACGTCGACCAACCAAGAAATTTGGCGAAGTCAGTTACGGTGGAGTAGGTTTATTTGAAGCGATTCAAATAGTTTCCAAAATACGAGCTAATTCCCAATCTTTATCGGTAACGATATTCCCTGCATCGTGGGTGCTCAATTGTACCTCTACCGTGTTGTACATGTTGGTCCATTTCGGATGATGGTTCAGTTTTTCTACCTCAGCACTAGCCTTCTGCATCCAATGCATAGCATCCAAAAAGGTCGAAAAGACAAACGTTTTGTGTAGTGCGTTGTGTTGCTCAGTCCAATGGTTCATGATCTAAATGTATTTAATTGGTTCGTTTTTGATGGAACGGAAGCTCAGTAGCTTCTTCCATAGACGTAAACGCCGACACCAGCCGACATCAGTTCAATCATGTCATCTGTAATGGCTTCTGGTATGGCAAGGCAACCAAGGCTTCGGCCTAGTTTACCGTGTTGTTTGAGATAAGACTCATTGGCATAGGCCGCTCTATGAATGACGATATCTCGCATCCGGACGTTCGAGTTTTTTCTTGGATCTAAACCGTCAAGTCTAACGGAAAGATCGTGATCGCCGCAGTAAGTTTCGGAGGTATGATACAAGCCCAAACTCGACTGAAAACTTCCTTCGATATTTGAAAATTTTCTCGGATAAATATCCCCGGAATTTAAGCCATGAGCGACAAACGTTTTTAATAGGAGTCGTTTTTGTGTTAAATCAAAAAAGTAAAAACGTTTTTTTGTGGATGCCTGGCTGTAGTCTACGATAATCAGTTTGTCTTTGCATACGGTGCTGTCTTGGGCAAGGAGCTGTTGCACACCTAGTTTAAATATGGTATAGCTCAGGCTTCGGTCTCGCTGCATGCTTTGCAGGTAGATTTCTTTAATTGCTTGCTCAGTCAACGATGTTTTTTGTGCAATAAGATGGTTATAGCAAAAGCTAATAAAAAACGAAAAGTAGATAAGCTTAGCGCGCATTTGTTAAGAGGAGATAGTTGGTTAAAGGTACTAAAAAACAAAAAGGCGCCCAAAAGGCGCCTTCAACAGTATAAGTAGCTAAGATCAAAGTGTTTTGGTAGCTAAGTAAAAATCGATACGATCAATGGTTTGATCAGCCATTCGCTCGTTCATTTCATCGAGTGTTTTAGGCGGCGGAACGATTACTTTGTCCCCTTTTCTCCAGTTGAGCGGTATGGCTACCTTGTATTCATCTGAAACTTGAAGTGCTTCGAGCACTCTGATTATCTCGTCCATATTGCGCCCAACGTTCAATGGATAGTACATGATGAGACGCACTTTTTTACTTGGATCAATGAAGAATACTGCGCGAACAGCTGCAGTTTCACTTTCGTTAGGCTGCAGCATACCGTATAATTTACTGACCTTCATGTCGATATCAGCAATAATCGGAAAGTCAAAATAAACATTGGTTTTTTCTCTGACATTATTGACCCAAGCTAAGTGAGAGTGTATACTGTCGATACTTAAACCAAGTAATTCGGTGTTCAGGGCATCAAAAGTATCTTTGTTCAGGGCAAAACCAGTCATTTCAGTGGTACAAACGGGTGTAAAGTCTGCTGGGTGAGAGAATAAGATAGTCCATTTTCCTGGAGCAAAATCAGAAAATTTGATTTTACCTTTTGTAGTGACTGCTTCAAAGTCAGGAGCGATATCGCCTATACGAAGCATTTGGGCTGTTTGTGTTTCCATTGATATAGATTTAAATTATTAATACTGCAAAGCAATAGACAAAATCTATATTTTGGTGTAACACACGTTACAGAGGGTTTTTTATAAGTTATTTTTTCTTGATGATTCTTTCTAGATCATTCCACTCATAGAAGTGAAATACCTTAGGTTCGCTCATCGCGACAAAAAGACCAGTTTTAAAATGATGATTTAAGCGTAATGGAGTAACATCATTACCATCACTACCTACTGTTTGTAGAGGAACTCGGCATATGAGTTTATGTTTGTGCGCATTATTTACTGCGCCTTCTCTTGGATATACATTGAATGTGTTTCGTTGTTGGTCAGAAATAAGAATGTATCCAGTTTTTTCATCTTTATTATAGATACTGATACCCTCGTTGTCTTCTGTGAAATCTTTCGTACCAAAAAGTGCCAATTCTTCATTTCCTTTAGACGGATTTGCGTGGTATTTTCTTATTCCAAATGTTTCGTCACTGTAATAAATAAATCCTAGTTCATTGTCAACAGCAATTGCTTCAATTTCTTTTTGACCACTAAATTGACCAAATTTCCTAACTAACCTAGCTTTTACAGTTTTACTTTCTTGATCTCCATATAGTTCATATTGCCAAAGATAAGTTCCATCTGTGGGGCCATATTTTCGTCCAGGTATCACATAAATTTTGTTGGTTTGCTTATCATGGTATGCAGCTATACCCATTAAATCTCTATAATCCTTTTCGTTTTCTCCGATATAAACAGCAATTCCACCTCCATCGATTTCTTTTAGATCAGGCAAAGAGAATATTCTTATTTTACCAGTTAGCCGCTCACTTACAATAGCGATATCGAAGATTCCAAAAGGCGTTTGTAGGCCATAAGCTACATCGACATTATTTGGACGTTTTAAACCTCCAACAACTTTGTTTTGAATAATTTTCCCTTCAAGGTTATATACATACAAAGCTCCGTCTTCATCCTTATCTGTACCTAAAATAAGACTAAGCGCAGGATTTGTAGGATGAATCCAAATTGCCGGGTCATCGGTGTCGTGCTTTGTTGCTTCCGTTATGTATTTCGGTTTAATTGTATTTATTTGCTGATCAGTTTTAGTTGTATTTTCCTCACAACCAATAAGAATCAGAATACATGTAAAACACCAAAATGTAATTTTCATTATTTTGTTAGATCAAATACGTATTCAATTACATTACCATCATTTTCAAAAGTAAAAGTAATTGACAGGTTAGATGCATTTATATTAAATATTGCTGAAACTTCGTATTCCTCTATTTTACCGCTCGGCTCTTCGATCTCGGTAATCAATAGCATTTCACCGATTAAAGCATCTGTAAGTTCATCAAGCTCAAATTCAATTTCTATTTCCTTATTTAACTCCTCACTTGTGCCACATTCTGTAATGATTTCTGTTTCGACCAAAACAATTTTAACCTTAACCTCATCCAACTCCACTTCAAATTCAATTTCATCGATATCGGAAGCCGTTAAGCCAGAAAGATCTTCATTGAAATTTCCAAACAAGGTTAAAAAATTAGCTAAAGACGGATCATTCTGGTCATAGGTCCATTTGCCATAAATGGCTTCGTCATCTAGTATTTTAACCTCCCAAGTTTGATCCTTGACATATTTTACAGTTGTTCCCGCACCATTTCCTTCAAGGTTATTGATAGAAACACTAAAACCACGGTCATTATCAATTACATCATTTTCAAATACAGCGGGGTCTATCTCTAAAACAAAAATAACTTCAGTTTGTCCGGCAGGAATATCAAAAGAGATGGTTTGATTGGTAAAATCTATCGTTGGATTCAAATCAATGTTTAAATCATCACTCGTAGTACAATCGTCAATTTCATAAAATGCGCCCACACCAGTAATTAAACTGGCATAATTAGAGAAACCAATTTCATCTGTCAATTGCGCAGTAACTCTTAAATTAGATGGATGCCCATATTGCTGTCCTTCTAAAGAGTTACCGGTTGTATCATATTGATCTACAAATGTAAAAGCGAGTTCTATCTTGTCTTCATCTTCTAATACACCACTTTCAGACTCATCTAAAATGAGTTGCAGCGGTCTTTGATTAATATCGATGGGCAGTGTAATATCCTTATCCTTTTTGGAACAGGCTGAGGTGATAGCAATAAGTAATACTAAATATAGTTGCGATTTCATAAATAAGCTTTTAAAATTTGAATTTGATACCTGCTCTAGACCACCAGCTGTAGAATTCACGCTGTGTAACTCGCGTTTGGTCACCCATAAAGGTTTCATAAGGTTGATTGGTAAGATTTAAACCCTCGACAAAAACACGAAAGTGCTTATTAATTGTATATGAAGCAGTTAAGTCTAATTGTAGTCTTGCTTTTACATATAAGTCATTTTCTGCGATGTCTCCAACTTCATCTAAATATTCACCATTGTAATTCACTGCAATTCTCATTGAAAACTTCTGTTTATCGTATGCAAGTGCAATATTACCCATATGGGTTGTGCTTCCTGGTAGGGTTATGGTTTCTTGTAAATCTGGGTTGTCTTCATCAGCTAATCTAGATTGTAGTATGGCTTGAGATTTGGTATATGTGTAGTTGAAGTTCAAGCTGGTCGCTTTCAAGAATCCTGGTAGAAAATCCAACTTGCGTTGGAAATTTAATTCCATTCCAAACAATTGAGCATTGTCGCCATTTTGTGCTTGTCTTACCAAAATGCCAGTCGCAATTGGGTTTGGTGTATTTAGTGGATACTGGCTATTAAAAATAGATCTTGTGTAGATAAAATCAGTTAGAGATTTATAGAAAAGACCTCCACTAATGACGCCGACATTTCCAAAATAGTGTTCTCCTAAGAGATCGTAATTAATAGATTTTACAGGTTTTAAATTAGGGTTACCAACACTTGCTTCGTTGGCTTCCAAGTTGGCTTCTTGTGAGGGTACAATTTGACTGAAATTGGGCCTTGAGTAACTAGTAGATACCGCTGCCCTTAAATTTGAATTGGCATTTAATGCATATTTTAAGTTGAGAGAAGGCAACAAGAAACCATAAGAGACCTCCCCAGTTACTGGTCTGATTTCTTGTAGGTCTCCATTTGGCGCAATGACAACATCTCTCGAGTTGTACACACCCGTTGTATGTTCGTAGCGAACGCCGGTGATTACGGTCATCTTTCCAAATTGCTCGCGTGCCATAAGGTAACCTGCATAAACGGCTTCCTTAGCATCAAACGCTTCAACAGCCTCATCGATCAGTTTATCTTCAATATTGAGTTCGAATTGTTCCGGATTACTATTGTAGAATGATACCAAAGAATTTAAGTTGAGGGGGTTCCCCATTTGATAAGCGTTACCAAAAAATGACTGATCCCAGAGACCTCCTTCGAATTCATTGAGCGTTGGTAGGTCTGCCAAAGCTTCAAATTTGTTGTTTTCAATCACTAAATCTTTACTTTTCATTCGGATTTTAGCTCCAGTTTTAATTGTACCCTGGTATTTTCCTGTATGAAATGGAACGGATAAATTAATTCGAGCAGCGATATTTTGGTCTTTAGTATAGGTGGAGCCCATTTCGAGTTCATCAAATTCATAAGCGGAGTTATCCAAATAATCTGTATTACTGATCACCGGTAAGTTGTAGTCTGAATTATCTATTGAATAATCAAAAGCGCCAATAAATACTGCTTCGTGGTCATAAGGAGTATCTTGATAACCCAATGAATATTGTAAGTCATAGTCAATGCTAAATTTTTTAAAATTGTTTTTACCTCCAAGATTTATTGTATTTACACTTTGTGCTTCAAAACGATCTTTTGTCAATCTTTCGATTTCGCCATCTTCAGGCAGGAAGACATAACGTCTTCTCCATTCACGATCCGTGAATTCAGTTGACAAGCCTTTTAAATAAATCGAGTGCTTGTCGTTGAATCTATAATCGAAAGTGGCACTCAAACCGCGGCGTGTTCTTGTTAATTCGTAGTCGCGTAGCTCGAATTCATTATCGAGTATGTTATTTTCAAGGTTATCTGAACCTAAATCATTGTGGTAATAAGACGCGTTTAATAAAATGCCAAGTTTGTCATTCAAAAATCGTTTGTCAAATTGCAAAGAACCTTGAAGGTTTGGCTTGTTCATTAAAGCATTGTATCCACCAACTATGGAGCCCGACAGATTAGTTTGAGAAGACTCAGCAACTCTAGTTACAAGATTGATACTGCCTCCTACGGCATCACCGTCTAGATCAGGAGTAAGCGTCTTATACACTTCCATGCTTGCAAGTTGATCAGCAGGAATGGCGTCGAGTGCAACAAATCGAACATCTGCTTCAGGTGAAGGTATTTGTTCACCATTTACCGACACGTTCGTAAATTGAGGGGCAAGACCTCTCACAAAAACATAACGCCCTTCTCCTTGATCTCTTGCAATATTGACGCCTGAAACACGCTGAAGAGCTTCGGCTGCATTTGGGTCAGGAAATCTTCCAATTTGATCGGCAGCTACAATATTTACGATATTATCTGAGTTCTTTTGTTGATTGAGTGCTTTAGCTTGCCCTTGTAGCAACCCTGTTACAGTCACACCTTTAAGTTCCTGAATGGGTGTCTCTAATGCAATAATAAGAGGTTTTTGATTGTCACCAAGCGTAATTTTTAAAGTTTGTGCTTCGAAGCCAATGTAGCTTGTTTTGATTGTTATCTGCTTAGCGTTAGAATACAATAAAAATTCTCCAGATTGATTGGTATTTGTTTGGTAATTTGTTTCAATAATTTGAACAGAGGCGCCTACTAATGGTGCTTTACTCTCTGCGTCTAAAACCACACCAGTTAATAGATTTTGCTGTGACCATATTACATTAGTCATTATCAAAGAACCGATAATAATGAATTTGAGGAAATACTTTTCGAACATAAATTTTGTTTTGAACAAATGTTCGATTAAAGATTGAAGTTTAAATAGCCGGTGCTAATAATTTGACTAAAGCTTAAAATTCCCTTCACATAGATTTATCAATTACATAAAAAAACCATTTATCTCTTCATTTGTTACCTTTGTCTATGCAAGAAAAAAGAGGCATTGCCATTTTAGGGTCTACTGGTTCTATCGGTACGCAAGCATTAGAAGTGTTGGCGGCATACCCTGACTATTTTGATTTACAGGTGCTGACCGCAGGTAAAAATGCCGACTTACTCATCGAGCAATCGTTAAAATTCCAACCGAATTCGGTTGTCATTACGGACGAAAGTCAATATCAAAAAGTAAAAGATGCGCTTTGGTCTGCTGATATTCATGTATATGCCGGTCAAGAAGCACTTTGCCAAGTGGTAGAATCAACAGAGGTAGATACCGTACTTACCGCATTAGTGGGTTATGCGGGGCTCAAACCAACAATTCATGCCATAGAAGCAGGGAAAACAATTGCTTTGGCAAACAAAGAAACGCTTGTTGTTGCGGGTGAATTAATTACCAAATTGGCTAAAGAAAAAGGCGTTAACATTTATCCTGTAGACTCTGAGCATTCTGCTATTTTTCAGTGTTTGGTCGGAGAATTTCAAAATCCGATAGAAAAAATTTACCTCACCGCTTCTGGCGGGCCCTTTCGTGGCTTTACCCATGAGCAACTTCAAAGTGTAACTTTAGAACAAGCGCTAAAGCATCCAAACTGGAGTATGGGCGCTAAAATCACTATAGACTCCGCAAGTCTAATGAACAAAGGTTTGGAAGTCATTGAAGCCAAGTGGTTATTTGGTTTGAAGCCCGAACAAATCGATGTCATTGTACATCCTCAGTCTATTGTGCATAGCTTGGTGCAGTTCGAAGACGGTAGCATGAAGGCACAAATGGGCTTGCCAGACATGAAATTACCCATACAATTTGCCTTGACGTATCCGTCGCGTTTCAAAACAGATTTTCCGCGCTTTAATTTCATGGATTATCCGCAGCTTACCTTTGAGCAGCCGGACCGCAAAGTATTTAAAAACTTAGATTTAGCCTACCGCGCAATGGCTGCGCAAGGAACAGCAGCATGCGCGCTCAATGCAGCCAATGAAGAGGCAGTGGCGGCATTTCTAGACAGGAAAATATCATTTTTAGAAATTGGGCAACTCAATGAGTTTTGTATGCAAAATGTTGCCAATATCTTGAATCCGCAATACGAAGATTACGTGGCCACTGACGCAAAAGCTCGGGCCTTTGTTCAGGATCAGTTGGGCAAATAACAAGTTTTAAAAATTGGCGCGCAATTCCATGCCGCCCGTATGCACAACCGGAAGCCCTTCCATGAGGCGCCCGCCATAATTGAGACTTAACAGGAGGTTTTTACCGACAATTTTTTGAAAACTCAAGCTCCAAGTCCAATTGGCGCCGGGTCTTAAGCCTTCTAGCATCTCGTACCCAACAGCAGAAAGCGACGCTCCCGTAAAATCGAAATAGACATATTTGAAAGATCCATTGAGGCTTCCATTTTGGCTGCGGTTGATTTTCCAAGTTGTTTCCACAGATTTCGATAAGGCTTCTTGTCCGCCAAAAGCCAGTGCGTTTAATTTATGTCCGATACTTCCTATAATGGTTAGTCTTACAGCAGAACCTTCTTGATAAATAAGTTGCGGTTTCAATTCTTTAAACTGAATAATAAAGTTTCGGCCGCTTGTATAGTCGGCAAGTGAGCCAGACTCGCCACTGATCAGCGTGGTTTCAAAGGCAAGGCGAGGGGAAATATTTGCACGGAGGTTGAGTTGTTTTTTATACAGACTGCGTGCGTCATAACCGCTGGCCAGTAGCATTTTGGTTTCTTGCTGCAACCAATTGTATTCAGCACTAAATACTTTTGCATTGCGGTTAAAAAACAATGAATTTGAGAACTGCGCATTTGCAGATTGTAGTGTAAGTTCTGAAATATCTGCTGCCAACGGATTGACCCACTGCCAGGTATTGGCATCTTGTAATTTGCGTTGAATACGTATTCTCGTTTGATTTGAAAACTTCGACAAGATCCCTAAAACTCCTTGCCGCTGCCGCCAAAGTAACTCAGGCCGCCAAAGAACGCTTTGGTTCCATTCGTTGGCAAATACAGGCGCGTAGCTGGCACTGGGTACAAAAACACGGATGTAATCGGCTTGGTCGGCATATATGGCTTGTTCAAATTCATTGAGGTCTTTGATGCCATCAGCGTTGTAGTCTATCCATGTATAGATACCTTGGCCGTCATTGACCCTAATGTATTGAAAACGCCGTTTTTGTTCGAGTCCTGAACCTAATTCGTAAAATGTATTGAAGGTGAGCGCATTTTTGAAATAGCGCGCATTGTAATCAAAACGTGCTACTAAACTTTTTTCTGCTGTCTGATTGATCAATGCAGAATCTAGGATTGCTAGTTGTCTTGCACCCAGTAGAATTTGGAGGTTTTGTTTGCTATTTGGTTCCCACTTGAGTTCTAAACCAGTGGTTTGGGCCTTGGCGGCAAGTTGCAGTAAACTGTCAGGCCGCCAGTCATAACGCTCGCGGTAAAATACTTTTAAATGCAGTTTACTTGAGGTTTGAAGCGCAATAAACGTCTGGGCATCATAAAATTGATAGGAATTGGCTTGGGTTGCCCCTGAAAACTGGTTCCATTCGTGGTCGTCTATCCAGCCAATTTTGAACATACCGAGTTGTTTGCTGAGTTGCAAGCGGTGCCTAATAAAATAATTTTGGTTGTCTTGCACTTGAGAACGCAGCGCCGATGCATCCCATTTGGCATCCCAATTATTTTGTTTCCAATTGCCGTCTGTAAATAATCTATACCCTTGAAAAAGGGTATCAATAGCTAAAAATTGCCCAATCAAATTGATTTGTCCTCTTGAACTATGGCTTAAATTTTGTCTGAAGTCCATTTGTCTTTGTGACCCTAAAAAGTTTTGGTTGCGGATATTCCAGTCTCGGTCAAATTCTACAGCCCGAAACTGCTCGATAGGTTCAAATTGGGCATTCAAATACAAGTACTCCAAAGTTGTTTCAAGGCTGCGTTTGTTGCTGTCGATTAGCGTTGTTTGCTCAAAGCGCAAGCCACCTTTCGAGGCTACACCAAAATTATTTGCGTCGTCTAAAGATGAAAACAAATTGAGGTCAGACTCGCTGAGTGCGTTTTCTGTGTAAAGCGTTAAGTTCGGATGCAATTGATAAGATATCCCGGCACTGGCCATTTGTTTTCTTTTGGGCGTTTGAACCCTTCTAATTGGTGCAAAATTTCCTTGTGATATGCCATTGACAGGAGCAATCCATTTATAATAATTTCCCGCTGCGCTCACGCCACTCAGTACGTAGTCTCCTTGGTTTGGCCCTACTTCAGTAAACGTGCTGCGGTATAAGGCTTGCTCAGGGTCTACACTGAAAACCAGAATATTTTGGTAGCCCATGGTGTCGATGAGTCTATACATATTTGCATTTTCGAGGTAACCTGATGAGTCATAACCTATGACAAATGCTTGGTTGAGTTGATCGCCAATGAGACTCAGTTGCAGTAGTTGCTCGGTCGAGAGAAGCTGCTGTAAGGGCTGGTTTTTTAGATCTTGTTCTTGATAAAGTGCCACCCAAGTTTTGAGTTTTGTGCTTTCGTAGCGCGTGTTGTGTTGTAGCAAACTGCGTGCATAATTTTGATCGGCGTACTGAAACTCTGCTACAATTCGGCTGTCTTTGGTAATAAGATGTCTAGAGGTAAAAGTGAGTTCGGCGCTGGCATAATCAATGATATAATCAAACTCTTGACCGCGTTGCATGAGTCGACCATCAATATAAATTCTTTCTGTACCTGCCAGAATTAAAATAAAGGGCTCGTTGGTTGCACCGGTAAGTCTATAAGGCCCCTGTACTGCTTCTAAACCCTGAATAATTTGCCTTTGAAACTTTCCTTTGGATAGACCCACGCTGCTTTGTGTATAGAGCTTTGCCCCTTTATCTGTTTGCCAATTATACTGTCCAGTAATGCCTTGTCCACGTTTGCGATAACACATAAGTTGCCCATCTGGTTTGTCTATCCAGAAGTCGCCAGCGGTAATTTTGAGCTGTTCATTGTGTATTTGTATAAAGACTTGGTCGAATTCACGGAGCTGGTTGGTGGTGCCTGAGGCTTGAAAGGGAATATTGGCATCGGACAGCGCTGCTGTCAGCGTCAGGTTGGAGGCGATTTGGCCGTTGAGTTGAAGGTTGAGCGCTGAATTAAGCCCAAGGCTTTGGTTGTTTCCAAAACCAATACCACGCGCCAAGCTTCCGCTTTTGTGCAGTGCGCTACCTCCGAATAAATCAGTTGTGGAGTTTGTTTCAATCTGAAACTTTTCTCGTTCTTTTTCTAGGTTTATGCCAGGTGTATTGGTCCTAAGCGTATAGCGCTGAAAACTTTGCTGAAGTGCAAAGGGAAAAACCTGAAACCGCAAGTATATCGTATCCGTAGGTGTGGCAATCCATTGAAATATATTTGTGGTACTATCTAATCTATAGTCTTCTTTGCGAAACCGAATGGTATCTGTAAAATATGGAGAACTTGAAAATTGAAGCGATGGCGTATAGATGCTATTGCTGTCCAAAAATAAGGTTTGCTGAGTGGGCGCGAGTAAGACCACTTTTTTATGCCCTTGACTATAGCCTGTAAGCACAAAGAATTGGCAAGATAATAAGACAAGTAAACAAAACTTCAAGAAGCGTTTCATGGGCTAGGACCTCTTATTAACGTCGATTTTGCCCAGACATTGCGTTAGTCGATAACTGAAAAACCTGTATACGCTTGAAGAGCCTTAGGGATTTGTATACCGTTTGCTGTTTGATGGTTCTCGAGTAGTGAAGCCAGGATGCGAGGGAGTGCCAATGCGGAGCCATTAAGGGTGTGGCAAAGGGTTGTCTTTTTATCGTCTTTGAAGCGCAATTTTAAGCGGTTGGTCTGAAAGGTATCGAATCTGGATACAGAACTTACCTCGAGCCATTTTTCTTGTGCTGCGGAGTATACCTCGAAGTCGTAGGTGAGCGCAGAGGCAAAGCCCATATCGCCGCCACACAAACGTAGAATGCGGTAAGGCAGCTCGAGTTTGTCGAGTAAGTTTTTGACGTGTTCTAGCATTTCGTCGAGTGCTTTGGCAGTGTTGTCGGGGTGTTCGACGCGTACAATTTCTACTTTATCGAATTGGTGCAAGCGGTTGAGGCCACGCACGTCTTTGCCATAAGAACCGGCCTCTCTTCTAAAACATGGTGTATAGCCACACATTTTGATAGAAAAATTGTCGTCTGGCAAAATGACATCTCTGTAAATATTGGTGAGCGGAACTTCTGCAGTTGGAATAAGGTAAAAGTCGTCTTCTTTTACGTAGTACATCTGACCTTCTTTGTCTGGAAGTTGGCCTGTTCCGTAGCCACTTGCTTCATTGACCATATGTGGTGAAATGAACTCTTCATAACCAGCAGCAATGGCTTCGTCCAGGAAAAATTGAATAAGGGCGCGTTGAAGCCTTGCCCCTTTACCGCGGTAAAATGGAAACCCAGCACCTGTTACCTTGACACCTAGTTCAAAATCGATGAGTTTGAATTTTTTGGCGAGATCCCAGTGTGGTTGAGCTTCAAATCCAAATTGAGGTATGGCACCGGCTTCGAATATGTTTTGGTTGTCTTCGGCATCTTTACCCTGAACAACGTCTTGATGCGGCACGTTTGGAAGGGTATAAAGTAGTGTTTGCAGGCGGTTTTCCAAGGTGTTGACTTGTTCTTTGAGCTCAGCCTCTTGGGTTTTTAAAACACTTGTTTTTTCTTTGAGTGCTGTTGCTTCGGCTTGTTTTCCACTTTTGAAGAGTTCGCCAATAGAACGAGCTAGTTGGTTCATTTCGGCAGCCACTTGATCGAGTTGGGTTTTGGCCGCGCGCCAGTTTTGGTCGGTTTCTAGGATGTCTGCTATGGTTTGACTTGCATCGATATTTCTCTTGGCCAAACCTATTAGAATGGTTTCTTTTTCTTGACGTATCCGTTGAATTTCTAGCATATATACTCGATTGTATGACAAAAGTAAGCAAATACGCTCAAAATGACGGATGTTGTCCATACTAAGCTGTTGATTATTCCTTGAAAAGCGTGGCTTGTACGTGTAGAATTGCGCTAATTTTGGAAGATGAGTTCGCATGATGTAAAAATTGTAAATAAGAGTAGGCATCAAATGCCAACTTACCAAACGCCAGGCGCATCTGGAATGGATGTATGTGCACTTTTAGACACGCCGCTTACCCTTGCGCCAATGCAGCGCGCTTTGGTTCCTACAGGTATTTATATCGAGATGGACCAAAGTTTAGAATGCCAAGTAAGGCCACGTAGTGGTTTGGCCTTGAAAAAAGGGCTTACCGTTTTGAATACCCCAGGTACCATAGATGCTGATTACCGCGGTGAAGTTGGCATCATTCTTGTCAATTTGTCTTTAGAACACGTCACTATCACCGACGGCGAACGCATTGCACAACTCGTATTTTGTAAAGTAGAAAAAGTAAACCTGATCCAAGTCCAAGAACTAGACACCTCGGAGCGTGGCTATGGAGGTTTTGGTAGCACAGGTTTGAAATAAAGATATCATGAAAGTAATAGTCCCTATGGCGGGTCGTGGAAGCCGACTCAGACCCCACACACTCACAATTCCTAAACCTCTTGTTCCGGTCGGTGGAAAGCCAATTGTACACCGTTTAGTGGCTGATATTGCACGCGTATGCGCTGAGCCCATTGAAGAAATTGCTTTTGTGGTAGGTGAATTTGGAGAGGCGGTAGAAAAGGAGCTTTTGGCTGTTGCTGAAAGTCTTGGAGCCAAAGGAAGCATTCATTATCAGCTTCAAGCCCTTGGCACTGCCCATGCTGTTTTGTGCGCAGCCGAGGCCTTGGATGGCCCAGTTGTGGTTGCTTTTGCCGACACACTTTTTAAAGCAGATTTTAAAATCTCTAAAGAAGATGAAGGTATTTTATGGGTCAAGCAAATAGAAGACCCGAGTGCATTTGGTGTGGTCAAGCTCAATTCGGACGGTGAAATTATAGACTTTGTAGAGAAACCGCAAACCTTTGTTTCGGATTTAGCCATGATTGGCATTTACTATTTCAGAGATGGCGCACGCCTCAAGCAAGAACTGCAATACCTCATTGATCATGCAGTCATTAAAAGTGGTGAGTACCAGCTACCTGATGCACTGCGCAGACTTACCGAAGCAGGTGTAGCTTTTAAGCCAGGCACCGTTGAAGAATGGCTAGATTGCGGCAATAAGGAGGTGACGGTTCAAACCAACCAGCGCGTACTTGAACACGACCTCGAAGCAGGCCGCTTACAAAATTTATCTGCTTATTTATCGGATAGCGTCATTATTCAGCCTTGCTATATTGGGCCTAATGTGCATATTGAAAGATCTATAGTTGGCCCTCATGTTTCTTTGGGAGAAGGAACAGTGCTTAAAGACGTCAATATTAAAAATTGCATAGTTGGTGCTCAGACCAAGCTGTTTGATGTCAATTTAGCAGGCGCCATGATTGGTTCCAATGCGCAATATACGGGCCGCTCTAAAGACCTCAGTCTTGGAGATTTTAGCAGTGTTCATGAATAAGTTGTTTTTCGCCCTCGCTGTCTTTGCATTGGCTTCGTGTAAAATGCACGAACCCGCCGCACTTACCCAAGACCCTGCATACATTCGGCAGTTTCATAGTGGCGTGCGCAACATGCTCAATGAACAGCACGAGGCAGCAATACTAGATTTTAAAGCGTGTTTACAAAAACAGCCAAAAGACGCGGCTGTTCATTACGCTCTTTTTCAGACCTATCTCAAGCAAGAACAATATGAAGCAGCGGCCTACCACACTCAACAAGCTGCCGCACTAGACCCCAATAATCTGCATTATAAGCGCGAGTTGGCTTTTATGCTCCAACAATTAGGTAAAGCGCAAGAAGCGGCTGCAGTTTTTGAAGGACTCCTCAAAGTAGAGCCCAAAAATATCGACTATTACAGTGGTGTGCTTAGGTGCTACGACCAACTTCAGAAACCTGCGAAGTCTTATGGTGTTATACAAAAAATGGAGCAACAACTCGGCGAGAATCCAAATACTGTTCTTGAAAAGTTTCGGTTGTTGCAACAAATGGGCAAAGCTAAAGATGCAGTTGCTGTGCTCGAAGCGGCGCGTGTAAAGTTTCCGTCCGAACCAAGTATTCTCGCCAATTTAGTTGATCACTATTTTAAAATGCAGGATTATTCGGCAGGTTTTGGCATACTCAAAGACCTCGTTGAAGCGGATCCAAACAATGGAGTTGCCTTACTCATGTATGGTGAAATGCTCTACCGTTCAGGTAAGGTCGAAGAAGGTAAAAAGTATTTGTATTCAGGTATTTTAGCCGATGGTGCAAGTTTAGATCAAAAGATGAATATTTTGATCATGTTGGTCAATGAAAACAAACAAACAACAGTTGAGCCAAAATTAGAACCGCTCGTACTGTACATGACTCAAGCCTACCCAAATGAAGCCAAAGCACACTCCATTGCCGGCGATTATTTTTATGTTGTTGGCCAACCGCTAGCAGCCATAGAGAGCTACCAACAAACGCTGCGCTGCGACCCTAATTTGTATCCAGTTTGGAATCAGGTCCTCATTTTAGAATTTGAACAAGGCCGTTGGTCTGCGCTCCAAAAAGATGCAACGGCTTGCGCAGAACTATTCCCAACCCAAGCCCTACCTTTTTTCTTTAAAGGCCTTGCGCTCAATCGGATAGGTTCTTACACAGCGGCACTTGAAAATCTAGAAGCAGCACAAGCCGTTTTGATTGGAGATAAGGCCCTACTAGCAGAGGTTCTGGCTCAAATTGGTGTGGCATATTTTGGTCAAAACAACCATCCAAAAGCCCTCGCTCAATTTAAAGAAGCGATGCAGTTGAGTCAGGGCAGCCTTTTAATTGAACTAATTTATCTTCATGAACTTGCTAAATATCTTATTGAAGCCAATAAAACAAATGAAAGATTAGCAGAATTAGTACAGCAGTTTCCTACTAATCCTCGTTGTCATTATGAATATGCCTATTCATTTTTTCAGTTAGAGAACTTTAATAGCGCCCTAGCATCACTGCTCAAAATTCAAGATCAAAAATTTATAAATAGCTCGGCTCATCAGGAATTACTGGGTGATATTTATTTTAAATTGGGTCGAGAACAAGAGGGTATTGCATGCTGGCAAAATGCCCTTAGCCTTGGAGAAGGAAGTAACTTACTAAGCAAGAAATTAACTAAAAAAAGTTATGTACAAATTCCTTAATTTATCTTTTTTCGTTTGCTTTTTGCTCGGTTTACAGGCATGTAAGGCTCCTGCTCTGGTAGAAGAGGTAAGGCAGTTTGAGAAATTACCCAAAATAAAAGACAAAGAACTTTTAGACCGTATCGATAGTTTATCGCACAAGGAGCCTCAAACTTTCTATAGTAAACTCAATGCTACCTATAAAGATTTAAGCAAACCTGATGACCAAAGTGAAATCTCCTTGAAAACCTCTATCAAAATTGTTAGCGATAGTGCAGTATCAGCTATTATTACTTATGCTAAAATCCCAGTCGTAACTGCTCTTGTAACACAGGACACCCTTAGCGTTGTCAACAAGCGAGACCGTTGCTATACAGTGGCATCGCTAGCCTATCTGAAGGAATTATTTGGAGTCGATTTTTCTTATGAAAATATCGAAGAGATCTTGTATGGCAAACCACTAGATTACCAATTGTCACAAAAATATTTTGTGGACAACGACCCCTTTCATTACAGCGTCTCCACACACAAAAAACGCGATCGTAAAAAACCAGACCGCAAACAAAAGGATGACCTCATGATTCAGTATCAACTTACCGATGACGCTAAAGCACTCAAACAAACGCGCATTTGGAGCCTAGAAGATACAACTGAAGTAAATGTGATTTACTTAGAAAGGCAGCAAATCAATGGCTTTGATTTACCTGTTAAAGTTCAAATCCATATCAAAACGCCAAATAAAGCATTGACACTCACCTTGACCTACGATCGTGTCGAGGTAAATGAACCCCAAGAATTGATCATCGTCATACCAGATAGCTATGAAAAATGTGATTAACCTACTGTTATTTTTGAGTCTGACATGGCATTCTTTTGCCCAACAAGATCAAAAACAACTCAAGCGCGAACAACAAAAATTGGAGAAACGTATTTCCAATACTAAAAAATTATTGAGTAAGGTTAAGAACAACAGCCAAGCATCTCTGAACGAAATCCGACTTATCGAGAATCAAATCAAGAGCCGTGAGGCATTGGTTAATCTTTTCGATAACCAAGTGCGTACTGCTGAAATGAAAATCGTTCAGAAAAAAATAGAAATCAAGCGCTTGCGCGCCAAGCTCAGTTCCTTAAAGGACCAATATCGGAAAATGTTTTTGTATGCCTATAAGCACCGCGGAAACTATAATAAAGTTATGTATTTGTTGGCTTCTTCTGATTACAACGAGGCATTGCGCCGAAATCGTTACCTAAAGAAAGTAGCAAAAGTTCAGCGTAAACAAGCAGCGCTCATCAAACAACATCAACAACTTATTTATAAAGAAATCAACCAGATCGACAAAGAAAAGCAAATCAAGCAGCAGGCCTTATTAGAAAAGCAAAATGAAAGGCAGCTCATTGAAAAAGACAAAGTAAAGAAAGAGAAGTCTTATCAAAAATTTAAAAAAGAGGAGCAAGCCTTGGTAAGTCAACTCAAAGAAGACGAGCGTAAAAAAATTCAACTCAAAAAGCAAATAGATGCTGCCATTCGGGCAGATATCGCCAAAGAACAAGCACGCGAAGCAGCCAGGAAAGCTGAACAAGTGAAAAAACAAGAGAAGACCCCAACTACAACCGCTCCTACGAACAGCCCTGCTACTGCGGCCACCCCAGCCCCAAAAAGAGTTGCTACGCCCGTATCTACAGAAGGTGCTGCAATTGGCAAGAGTTTTGAAACCAATCGGGGCCGACTACCATGGCCAGTAGATAACGGTAGTGTCACAGAAAAATTTGGTAGAAATTACCACCCCACATTGAGTGGTATTGAATGGAATAATAATGGTATCGACATTACCTGCAATAAAGGCTCCCGAGTTAGGGCGGTATTTGAAGGTGAAGTAACCACTGTATTTTCAGTACCAGGAGCGGGTAAAGTTGTGATTGTGAAGCACGGTGCGTATCGGACGGTTTATGGGAATTTAGCTGAAACTTTTGTTGGGGTGGGCAGTAAAGTATCTACCAAGCAAGCCATTGGCACCTTACTCAACGACGATGGTGTTTCAGTTTGCCATTTTGAAGTGCACCAGGTAGTAGGTGTTAACCCAATTACGCTCAACCCATCTCTTTGGATTGGGCGCTAGTTTTTAGTTGGTTTTCATAGACCAACCACATGGCGCAAATTCCCCAAATGGGGACTGCCGCCTTATCGGTATCCAAATAATTATTAAGGAACGCATGGATAAAATAAGTGCTGAGCGCCATTATTGTGCTTAATACAATAATTCTATCTTCTTTATTTTCCTTTGGTAAGCGATGATACAACGTAATTCCTGTATAAAAAATAGCTGCTACAACTGCAATTAAACTGAGCATACCAATGAACCCAGTCTCCGCTAAGGCGCCTAAATACTCGCTATGCGCATTGCCCATATCCCCAAAGTTGGTAGAAATAATGGTGAGGTTTTCTGGCCTCTGAAATGGTGCGTATTCAAAGGCATAGGTGCCTGGTCCATAACCCATAATTGGCCGTTCTTTGAACATTGCAATTGCACAACTCCAGCGGTTGATTCGTTCTAGGTTGGAGGCATCGGTTGAAATATTTGCTGCACTTTGAATGCGTTCGTCGAAGGCTTCAGTTGTATGTTCATATTTGTTGCGCTCTAATTCCATCTGTATTTGATCCCAACGGACAAGGACAATAAGCAATCCGACCGCAGCCAAAACAGCAATCGGTTTCCAGGAAATCTTATAGTACAACACAAACGCTATGGCCATGCTGCCCAGTACACTTAGCCATGCTGCACGTGTATAAGACAACACCAATCCGATGATGATGATGACAATCAGACTCAGGAGTGTTAATTGCATTAACGGATTGTGCTTTTTATAGAGATAAAGCCCTACGGCAAGCGGAAGCACGAGCGCAACTATAGCGCCATAGATGGTATGGTCCTTAAAGAAAGGCGACATAACCCAATGTCCTTCTTTTTCTCCAAATCCATAAAAGGAGTGATGAATAAGCGTGTAAATGATGACTACAACGGTGGCTACTATAAAGAGCCAGAGAAAGGCAATGCGGTTACTGCGTTTTTGAAAAAAGTAAGTTCCAAAGAACAAGACGGGAATAATAAACCAAAGTCTGGCGAGTATAAACTTAAAAGACACCACAGGATGGCTGCTCGTTATGGCGGAAAGTAACATCCAAATAAGGTATACAAGGACCGTCCAAATAAGTGGACTCCGCCAAATTTGTACAGGAAGAAAGGCTTTTTTAATTTGAAGTGCGCTTAGTAAGAGCATAAGCCCGAATAACAAGGGCTCTGTAGGCACAAACAAACCAAAGCTGCTGGTGTATTCTTCGATGTTAATAGACAACGGCGTAAGAAATGCCAGGCTTAAGAAGAGCTTTTCAGTCTGAAATATGGCAAAATAGATGGCTAATAGGCCAACAGGAATAAGCGAATAAACATTCGGGTCGTTCATGAGAACTTTATGCGACGTTCTGCTGTAGTTCTCTGATGCGCTGACGGATCAATAAGAAAAATAAGCCAAAAAGAAATCCGCCAACGGTGGCCACTAGCACAATGATCATGCGCTTTGGTTTTTCTTTGCGGTCTGCGACAACTGCTTTTTCTACTACAAATTTATGATTGAAATTGGCAGTTGCATCGGATTCAGCCTGCTCGTAGGAAACTTTAAAATCTTCTATTTTGACAATTTTTTCGTTGCGTTGGTATTCCAAACCATCGTAAACAGAACCATATTTGCTATTGGCTTCAATTTTTTTACGAAGTTCTTCTTTTTCTTGCGGATTTTGGGCATCAACCAAAGCTTGGTAAAGTGTTGCTCTCGTGTCATTGGGTAAAACGCCAAGTTCAGCGAGGTCCTCTAAACGCTTGAGAATAGAATCTCGCTCTTTCTCCATTTGTTGCTTTTTGCGCAAATTGATTTGAAAAGCTGGGATAGTACGCTCTCGGATCATTTCATTTTTGATGGTATCGATGAGGTCTACGATATCATTTGCCATTGCGGCAGCTTGTTTGGGGTCTTGGTCAAGGACGTCTATCTGTATAGAACCATACCGGGTGCGCCCAAAAGAAAAGTGTTCGTTGTAGGCTTTATTGAGCTTGTAATATTTGTTGGGGTCAGTTTTGGAAATTTCGTAATCTTTGAGGAGGTCATATTTTTGAACAATGCGGTCTCTAATTCTAGACGACGATAATATTTGTACGAGTTGCTCTGCTTGCTCTTCCTCTCCAAAGTCCATGGCAGCAGCCTTTACATTTCGTTGCTCTGAAAAGGATACGTTACTCGACGCAGCCGGGAAAACAATAGCAGTAGATAAGTATAATGGCGTAATTAAAAAAGCAATGATGATCGAAATGATTGCTGCGGCACTGGTAAATACAGCCAATGATTTCCGGTGATTCCAAAGAAAAATTAAAAGGGCATTACGTTGGGCTGAAATGTTATTGTTTTCCATGTGTATGACTTGCGGGCGCTAATTTTTTTCAAAGCTATGACAATAACTCCAAAAATCCATATTTATTGCGTTTTACTGCGTTTTTGAACAAGTGAAATCAGCTCCTTTATATCTATGAATTTGAAAGCTAAAAGCAAAAATATAGTTGCCAAAATATCGATGAACAGGATCCAGTTACCATACACATACCCTATCGGAGACCATGAAACAATACCATACCAAAGCAACAACACTAAAATGAGAACCGGATATCTAAAAAAATTGCGATCAATAAGGGGCAAATCAAACAAGCGTTTACAATAAATGGCCTGAGCAAGCGCAACAAGAAGTTGTGTAAGCGCCGCAACACCTGCGGCTATTACCGCCCCTCCATCTAGGACTTTAGGAATCAAAATGATATTTAAACTCAAATTGACAACAAAACCAATCAGGGAAATCATATTTAATACTTTCAAAGAACCATTTGCTGTGAGTAGCGAACCATATATAAGATTTGAGGCCATCCCAAAAAAAGCGATGCACAACAAAAAAAATATACTGCCACTATCCACAGAAGTGTTGCTATAGATTTGATCGATTAAGGCGCCTCCACGAGAGAAACCAAATACGGTAATGGCTATACTTGACCCAAGTAAAAGCTTACTTGCTTGTGCTACTAACGGACCAATTGCTTTAGGTTGGTCTTTGATCATTTTTGAGAACATCGGAAAGAGCAAACCTGCAAAAACCATTGCAAACATATAAAGGGCGTCAATTAGGCGATAGGCCTGAGCGTAATAGCTAGCTTCTTCTATACCCGCTATATATTTCAGAATAATCGCATCGCTTCTGGTATAAAGTGTCATGAGCACAATAAGTAGTGCATAGGGAACGGCCTGCTTAACAAGCGTTTTTACCAATGTAATTTTTGGCTTAATAAATGGCGGTTTAATTTTTAGATAAAGGGTAATTCCCGCTATTAAAAAAGTAACGGCATAGCCACAAAACTGCAGCAACGCATAGGATTCAATACTTACCCATTTAAACCCATCCGAATAAAGATAAAGTATAGTGCCCATAGAAAGAATGAGCAGGATACGGTCTAAGACACTAAAAAATGCATCTAAGCGAAACCAGTGTAATCCGGCAAAAAAACTCCGGAAATAGGCAATATTAGCTATCAAAAATTGATTCAAGCCCAAGATTAAAATCAACAAGTATTCAACAGTACTTAATTTTACAAAAAGGTTGATAATTGTAAGGCCAATGATATAAAACAACATCAGTGCTATTCTAAAAATCAGGATACTGCTGAATTGTAGCTTTGCTTCGTTTACATCTTGAGCAGCTAGTTTAACGCTAAGGTTATTAACGCCAAAATCGAATAAAATGGAAAGGATGAGACTTAGATTAAAAACAGCAAAGTAAATACCGTATTCTTCCCCAACGATATTTTGAACCTTGGCATCAATGAGAAAGATGGCGGCTGGCTTTACTAGGAGGTTGAGCCCAAGCGAGAAAAAAAGATTGGAATAAAAACTGCGTTCCTTCATGTGCCTACTGAGGTCAGGCTCAAAGATAGGACTTTCTTAAAATTAGCGCAGTAAATTGACATGCCCTGTTAGCACCTTGCGCTCATCAAGGTCTGGGTTTTTGTACAAAATGCGATAAGTGTAAATACCGGTAGGCGCTTGTATGGCATCCGGACCATAAGAGCCGTCCCAACCAACAAGGGCATTGCGGCTTTCAAAAATGATTTCTCCCCAACGGTTATAGATGGTAAATTCATAGTTTTGAGGGTCATAGCCCGCATAGAACACTGGACAAAACACCTGGTTATTTTGGTCGCCATCTGGGGTGAAGCTATTGGGAATATAGATCAACTCATTGTATTGATAACCAATACTCACAGATGTAGCATCTGCACATTGTAAGTCAGTGAGTGCAGTCAGTGTAATGGTATAACCACTCATTGTGTTTTGGAATATATGAGAGGGTTCAAAGTCATAGGCCGATTGCCCGTCTCCGAAATCCCAAACATAGTTGGTTGCACCAGTTGATAAGTTGTTAAACATGACGTATTGCGCTTCTTGTGTAAAGACGCTAATTGGCGACTCAAAATTAGCTACAGGTAAGTTTTCTACATAAATATATGCCAATTCGGTATGGGTGTCATAACAACCAAAAGACGTGGTAGCCGCAAGGCTGACATCAAAGGTTCCGCCATTGGAGAATACGATGGTGGGTGCACTACCTGAGGCAGATAAAGCATTGCTCGTGGACCAACTGTAGGTGGAATTGCTTGCATCATCTGCAGTAAACGTAACGCTCAGCGGTGCACAGCCTTCAAGCGGATTCGCACTAAAGGTTACTACTGGAAGCGGATGAACCGTAACGCTTCCTGTTGCAGGTAAACTAGGACAATTATTGAGCGTGTAAACTACAGATAGGGTGGTGTCTTGAAGAGGTATAAAAGTTTGACTTGCTCCACCCGCTATACTGTTAGGCCCCCATGTATAATTACCACCAAGTAAATCTGGTGTTGCAGTAAGCGTGACGGGGTCGGTTTGGCAGATACTGGCGCTACTGAGCACAACAACAGGTATTGGGTTGACCGTAACTTGTGCTGTGGCACTCGGGCTTGTACAATTGTTCAAGGTATAGGTAACTGAATAGTTAGTTGTTGTTGGCGGGTTAATTGTGATGGTGTCGTTGACTTCTGTGGTGGACCACAAATATGTTCCCCCAGCCAAATTTGCTGTGGCAATGAGGTTGATGGTATCACCGTAACAAATGACGGCATTAGCTGTGGTTACCACAGGGATAGGATTCACTAAAATGGTCATTTGTGCGGTATCTTGGCAATTTAGAAGGTCATAAATGACCGCATAGGTTGTTGTTGCGGTGGGGCTCACAGTAATACTTGAACTGTTTGCTGCAACCGGAGACCATGAATAAGTACCACCAGGAAGATCTACAATTGTGTTGAGCGTTGCAGAACTTCCAACACAAATGGTATCGTTTGCACCGCTGATAACAGGGTAAGGCTTCACTATAATGGACCCCGTAACACTGGGACTCACACAACCGTTTGAGCTGGTATAAACTACACTGTAATTAGTATTAACACTCGGATTATCGTTGAGTGTAGCGGCAGTTGAGCCATTACTCCAGAGATAGGTACCGCCTGTGCCAACATTATTGACATATAATGTGCCACTTGTACCGATGCATATCGAATCCGTTGTAACTATTGGTTGGGGTGTGGGTTCGACTGTTACTATTACGTTAGCGGTTCCGGTGCAACCTGCTGCGCTATACTCTACTGCATATGTTGTGGTGGTACTCGGCGCTATGGTAAGCGACGGGCCAGTTCCGACCGGCGCTCCATTAAGGAACCAACTAAAAACACCACCGGCTGTTGGAGAGCTGGCAGTTAGTGTGCCCGTGGCACCTTCACAAATGGTAATAGGGTTTACGGTTACGGACGGCCCTGGGTTAACAGTCACGGTAGTTGTTGCATTCACGGTTCCGCAATTTGGAACGGTTAATGTGACGGTATAAGTACCCGCCGCAAGGAGTGTGGGACTGGGAATTGTAGGGTTTTGAAGGGTTGAGCTAAAGTTGTTAGGCCCAGCCCAGGACCAACTATAGTTTGTTCCGGTAGGGTTTGGGACTGCTCCAAAGTTTAGGGCTTGCCCACTGCAAATCGGGCTGGTATTTGATGCAGTTAATGTAGGCGTTGTACAACAGTTAATATACATGGAAATACGCCCAATGCTTAAATTGACTTCTGACCAAATGTTAGCCATTGCCGCACCTGTTCCAGCCGGACAAGATTGCATACCGCTTCTTTGAAGCGTGGTATTGAATCCGTTGATGCTCGTCACAAAGTTTGCGGGGCCATAGCTATTAACACAGTTGGGCCCTCGGGCACCATAAACACCGATAATTTCTCCAGCGGCAACAGGGATATTACATGCAATTACTTGCGTTGCTGGTGCATTCGAAATGGTAAATAATTGAATAAAATTGTTAGTGGTAGCGGCAAATGCAGGTGGCGGGCCAGCAGTAAATCGGACAACGCGAATCGTTTGCGTACCTGTGGCACTGGCATCGGGTGGAATGTAAAGGCCACAAATGGTAAAACTTGTCGGGGCAGTGAAATGGTACCCTCGAATCATGCTGGTAAATGTACTTGTTTGTGTGCCAACACTTATGGGTGTTCCTTGGCTGTAAGAAACACCAAAAAAAGCAAAGCAAATGCTAAGTAGAAGTATGAGTCTATTCATTTATCGAATCAAATTAATATGGCCCGTAATGGTTTGGCGTTTATCCAAGGAGGGTGTTTTTATAGTAATTACGTAGGTATACGTTCCAGCCGGACAAGAGTTGCCTTTTGCTCCATAGGATGCGTCCCAACCAATATTTGGATGGAGTGATTCAAAAATGATTTCTCCCCAGCGGTTGTAGATGAGCATTTGGTAGTTAAATGGATCAACACCTGTTGTAAAGATAGGAAGAAATGTTTGATTGAATTGATCTCCATCTGGCGTGAAGGTATTTGGAATGTAATAGACTAACCCGGGGTCAAAACCAATGAAAAAGGATGTGGAATCAGCACAGCCTAAATCAGAGAAAGCGAAGAGTACAACATCGACACCTTGATTTTCTACTTGAAAAACATGTGTGGGTCCTTCTTCATTTGAAGTTGCACCGTCGCCAAAATTCCAAACATAGCTCGTTGCGCCAATTGAACTATTCCAAAAAGACAACGCTTGATTAGGTTCTGTAAATACTTCTGAAGATGGTTCAAAAGACGCTATTGGATAATTATCGACTGCAATCATATTTGGTATCGTGGTGGTGGTGCTACAACCGTTTAATGTGGTTGTTAAAGAAATGGAAAAAGTGCCATTGGTGTTAAAAGTCAGATTGGCAAGTTCTCCGCTGGCACTGAGTTGATTACTCGTTTCCCAGGTGTAGGAGGAATAGTTGCCGACATCTGCACTGAGGCTGACGCTAAGAGGAACACAGCCTTGCAGCACATCAGCAGTAAAGCTACTGATGGGTTGGGGCAGAACGGTTACGGTAGCTTGAATCGTATCTGACGAACAACCGTTGAGCACATTGTATACTTGAATAGTGGTGTCTTGTTGTGGTGTGAAGGTATTTGTAGAACTACCTTGCGTATTATTTGGCCCCCAAAAAAATGTGCCAGAAGGGTTGGCGTTGGCTACAAGGGTAACAGCATTTCCTGCACAAATTGTTTGGTTACTTATGGTTATATTAGGAACCGGAAGAACCGTGACTGTGGCCGTTGCTGGAGCAGAACTACAGCCATTGACCGTGTAGACCAGAATATAGTTTGTAGTTAACGTTGGGCTCAAAGTTTGAAAACTAGCAGAACTACCATTAGACCAACTATAGGTTCCGTTTGGTAAATCAACGAAGGCGCCGATGGTGGCAAAGTCTCCGCTGCAAATGGTGTCATTTTGAGTAAGAACCTGAGGAACAGGCTTCACTACAATACTTGCGGTAGCGGTATCTGCACAACCCGCTACACTATAAATTACTTGATATGAATTAGTTAGGCTCACTACCAAACTAAGGTTGGCTTGATTGCTTGCCGATGGTGACCAATTATAGGTACCTCCAGTAATAGAGACTTGTGTCGTAATGGTACCGACGCTACCAGCACATGTGGTGTCATTTTGCGCACTGATGGTAGGATAAGGATTAACTATAACAGTAAGTGAAACAGGATTGGCACACAAACCAACTGTTGGTGTAAAGGTGTAAGTGGTAGTGGCATTAAAGTTAGGTGCTGGATTCCAAGAACCTGTTACACCGTTGGTTGATGTTGCTGGCAGAACAAAAGGAGACCCAATACAAATAGGTGCTATTGCATTAAAAATTGGTGTGGTGTTTGCTTGCTGATTAATGGTTATGGTTTCTGTATCAATACAACCATTTGTTCCTGTTGCGGTCACGGTATAGGTGCCCGCTGCGGTGATTGTTAAATTATTCGTGCTTGCGAGTACGGTTGTTCCATTAGACCAACTGTAACTTACTCCGCCGCTGGCATTCAGTTGAATGGATGTGGTGTTGCAATTGAGATTATTTGTTCCGGTGATATTCTGAATAAGCGCTACAGGCGGCGTTATATTTTGTGAAATAACCAGCACTTCGGTATCAATACACCCGTTTAGCCCTGTTGCTGCAAGCGTATATGTACCTGGTGTTGTAATGGTTGTTGTGCTTGTTGTGGAGATAGTTGTCGAACCATTAGACCATGAATAAGTATTCCCTCCAGTACCATTCAGTGTGATAGCTGGCGTACTACAAGTCAAGACCTGGGTATTAGGGGCGGTCGTAATTGCTGCTACAGGTACTGAAATATCTTGTATAATGGTCATACTTGTTGTGGCTGCACAGCCATTTTGGTCAAGAACACCAAGCGTATAAGTTCCGGGCGCTGTAACGGAGATTGTTGGCCCTGTTGAAATAGGAATTACTCCATTGGCCCAAGCAAAGAATCCGCTTCCAACGGCACTGAGACTTATCGTTGTTTGTGTGCAGTTTAATACGGTTGTATTTGGGGCATTGGCAATACTTAAAGACGGCAAAGGATTTACAACAACTGAAATAGAAGCCGGCAGCGCACAAAGGCCTGCAAGTGGTGTGAATATATAAGTTGTCGTTTGTAGGTTGTTTGGCAAAGGAGCCCATGATCCTGAGATGCCTTCTATAGATGATGTTGGAAGTGTAGGAAAGGTGCCACCGGCACAAATCGCTGGAATTGGTGCAAAACTTGGCGTAATGTTCGGATTGACAACAACGACGCCATTCAAATTAGACGTTCCATTCCAGAAACCTCCGCCTGTTGTATTGTATCCACCATAAACCGTACAACCATTGAAGGTGTAGCTAAATGCATAGTAGTAAGTTCCGGGAGCAAGGTTACTCAGGGTTGCTTGATATTCGTCGTTGTTTGGATTCACCAATGAAGCCGGATTGTACGTTGCGCTGGACCACGCACTTAGCGGCCATGTTGCTGGGTTTGTATTGGTTGTGCTGAGTCCAATTTGAACAGTAATTCCACTAGCTTGCCCCGTCGCTTCTGTGAGCCCTAGTTCGTATACTTGACCGTAAACAGTTAAACTTTGACCTTCACATATTGAACTATTACCCGGTGCTTGAGTATTCACAAAATCAAGCCCATTAATTTGTGTTGCAGTAATGTTGTTGCTGGTTGCACTACAACCACCAATGGTATATTGAACATTGTAAGTTGTTGTAGCAGCAGGGCTAACAGTGATAGTATTGGAGGTTTGGCCACCAGGAGCCCAAAGGAAAGCCCCCCCACTTGGAATACCTGTGGCATTTAAAGTTACCGATGAACCTGGACAAAAAGTTTGAGAAGTACCTGTTATTGTGGGTGTTGGATTGACAGTTACGATGACTTGATCTTGACTGGTGCAGCTTCCTTGGGTTGCAGTGAGTGTATAAGTGGTAGTTGTGGTTGGTGTAGCTATTGGGTTGAGAATATTCGTGGAGCTCAGACCCGCTGCGGGGCTCCATAAAATAGTAAGAGGCGCAGTACTCCCAGATCCGCTTCCAATAGACGCAAGACCAGCCAATTGAACAGAGCCCCCAGCACAGAGTACAAGGTTAATGCCTGCATTTACAATTGGGTTGGTACAACTTGTAGTTGGGCAACTCGTAAAGTATGAAACCGAAGCAGCACCATAAAGTGGTTGGCAAAAAAACTGTGAAAGCTGTATGCTGTATGCACCACTTGTTGGACAAAGCCAAACAGCATTGGTTTGTAAAAAACCACATTGATCGTCCCAGCCTTGCACCAATGTACCCGCTGCGTTATAAATTCTCAAGTAAGTATCCACAGAACTCAGCCCACACGTTGCAAAAGTATAGGTACAACCAGCAGTAGCAGTAAAGGTAAAAACTGGAGCAGTTCCTGCTGGAAAAGTTGCTGTAAATTGAGTTGTGGTGCTTGGAGTAATCGCCGTAGTACTCGTTGGGGGCGTGCAATATTGCGCGTGCAGCCGAGCATAAAACAACGGAAAAATCAAAAACAGGAAAATCCAAAAACGCATGGAAGTTAGTAGTTCAGGTTCAGCGGGTTAAATTTAACAAAACCGAAACGATTAAATTACATAAACGTTGCCTTTTGTTTGACAAAAAAGGCTTCCGAAGAAGCCTTTTTTTTAAAATTCAAAAGTGTCCATGAACTTGGTAGTGAAGTTACCGGAGTTGAAGTCGGAACTCTCCATGAGTTTCTGGTGAAAAGGAATCGTTGTTTTAACACCGCCTATGACGTATTCACTGAGCGCTCTTTTCATTTTTAGAATGGCTTCCTCTCTGGTTTGAGCAACAACGATGAGTTTAGAAATCATGGAGTCGTAATGAGGAGGAATAGAATAACCTGCATAGACATGCGCATCGATTCTTACGCCGTGCCCACCTGGGCAATGGTAATCGGTAATTTTTCCTGGACTCGGACGAAAATCAGCATAAGGATCTTCGGCATTAATACGACACTGAATGGCGTGCATGGTTGGGTAGTAATTTTTACCTGAAATTTTTTCTCCGGCCGCAATTTTGATTTGCTCCTTGACGAGGTCAAAATTGATGACTTCTTCGGTTATCGTGTGCTCTACTTGAATACGTGTATTCATTTCCATGAAGTAGAAGTCTCGGTTTTTGTCAACTAAAAACTCAACGGTGCCAACGCCTTCGTATTTGACGGCTTTAGCTGCTTTGATGGCCGCCTCACCCATGCGCTCGCGTAGTTCGTCTGTCATGAATGGCGAAGGTGTTTCTTCAACTAATTTTTGATGACGGCGCTGAATAGAGCAATCGCGCTCCGAGAGGTGACAAGCATTACCGTATTGGTCTCCGGCAATCTGAATTTCAATATGGCGTGGTTCTTCGATGAACTTTTCCATGTAGATACCGTCGTTACCAAATGCAGCTCCTGCTTCCTGACGAGCGGAGTCCCAGGCAGCTTCCATTTCGTCTTTTTTCCAGACGATGCGCATGCCTTTACCACCACCACCCGCAGTTGCTTTTAATATGATGGGGTATTTCACGACTTCTGCCGAAACATAGGCGTCGTCAAGATCTTTTAACAAGCCAGCAGAACCTGGTATACATGGAACGCCAGCAGCAATCATGGTTGCTTTTGCTGTGGATTTGTCTCCCATACCAGCAATTTGTTCGGGCAAAGCTCCAATGAATTTGATGCCATGTTCCTGACAAACTTTGGAAAACTTCTCGTTTTCGGAAAGGAATCCGTAGCCTGGGTGAATAGCATCAGCATTGGTAATTTCTGCTGCTGCAATGATATTTGGGATACTTAAATAAGACAAGGCGCTGGTTGGAGGACCAATACAAACTGCTTCATCGGCAAAGCGTACAGGTAAGCTGTCTTTGTCTGCGGTAGAGTAAACTGCTACCGTTTTGATGCCCATTTCTTTGCAAGTACGAATAACGCGCAACGCAATTTCTCCGCGATTGGCGATCAAAATTTTCTTAAACATAATGCTATTTTTAAGCTGGGTCAACCAAGAACAATGGCTGATCGTAGTCCACAGGGCTCGCGTTGTCTACGAGAACCTTTATAATTTTTCCTGAAATTTCTGCTTCAATTTCATTGAAGGTCTTCATGGCTTCAATAATACATACTTTATCTCCTTTTTGAATGGTGTCGCCAATATTTACAAAGGCGTCTTTGTCTGGTCCTGGTGTGCGATAGAAGGTGCCAATCATTGGAGATTTGACTGTAATGTATCTACTGTTTTCGGTGCTGTTTTCGTTGTTTTCAGTAGTTACTGGAGCAACATTGGTTACAGCAGGGGCTGCAGCAACAGGAGCTGTTGCAACGGGAGCGGCCTGATACATGATTGGTTCAGTTTGACTTCCTTTGATTGAAATGCGAAAACCCTCTCTTTCGATTTCAACTTTGCCGAGTCCTGATTTGGATACCAATTTGATGAGGTCTTTGATTTCTTCTAAATTCATGGTTTAATTTTTTTCAAAGTTAATTTAATTATGAATTGTAGGCCCATTTGAGGTAAATTGCTCCCCAAGTGAAGCCGCCGCCAAATGCGGAAAGAATAAGTACATCGCCTTTCTTTAACTGACTTTCGTAGTCCCAGAGACAAAGTGGCAAAGTGCCGGCGGTGGTATTGCCGTAACGTTCAATATTGATCATGACCTTTTCTTTCGTAAGGCCCATTCGATTAGCGGTGGCATCTATGATTCTAAGATTAGCTTGATGTGGAACCAACCAACTAACATCGTCGCTAGTTAAGTGATTGCGCTCCATAATTTCAGCTGAGACATCTGCCATGTTGGTCACTGCAAATTTAAAAACGGCTTGACCTTCTTGCTTTACGTAGTGCTGGCGGTTTTCAACCGTTTCAATTGAGGCGGGCATGTAGGATCCGCCGGCAGGTTGTTGAAGGTATTGACGACCTGATCCATCGCTTTTTAAAATGAAGTCCATGACTCCGTTTCCTTCATCGTTTGGCTCGAGCAATACCGCACCTGCACCGTCTCCGAAAATAACACAAGTAGTTCGGTCTTGATAATCGATGATAGAGGTCATTTTATCAACACCAATGACCAGTACTTTTTTATGTTTCCCTGATTCAATAAATTGAGCTCCGGTGGATAGCGCATAGAGGAAACCTGAGCAAGCTGCGTTCAAATCATAGCTCCATGCGTTTTTCATGCCTACTTTATCACAAACAATATTGGCGGTGCTGGGAAAGGGGTGGTCAGGGGTTACTGTTCCGACAATAACGAGTTCGATGTCTAGCGGATCAATGCCTTTTTTTTCAAGTAGTGCTTTGACTGCTGCTGCTGCCATATCAGAACTTGCACCATCTTTCATGATGCGGCGCTCTTTGATGCCTGTGCGGCTTGTGATCCATTCGTCAGTAGTATCAACCAACTTGGCTAAATCTTCGTTTGATAAAATATGTTCAGGCACATAGCCCTGAACTGCAGTTATGGCAGCGGTGATTTTACCCATGATTAGTTAAAAGCTTCGTTAATTTTTTCAGTTAAATTGGAAGTCACGACGTTGTGCGCATGAAGAATCATATTCTTGACGGCAATATCATTCGAGATACCATGACCTATAATTGCGTTTCCTTTGACGCCTAATATAGGAGTGCCACCGTAATTTTCATAATTAAAGCGGTCAAAATAGGCATCTTGAATTCCGCGTTTTTTGATGAGGGTATAAATTCCTTCTGCTTCTTTGAGGACGATATTACCGGTAAATCCGTCGCAAACAATAACGTCGGCTGCTCCTGTAAAAATATCTCGTCCTTCAATGTTTCCTGTGAAGTTCAGTTCGTCAGATTCGGCTAGCAATTTGTATGTTGCGATGGAAAGTAAATTGCCTTTAGAGTCTTCCTCGCCAATATTGAGCAAAGCCACTTTTGGATTTTCAATGCCTAAAACAGTTGTGGCATAAACCGAACCAAGAACTGCAAATTGATAAAGCACATCTGACTTGCAGTCGGCATTGGAACCGACGTCTAACAATATAGACTGACCACCATTGATATTAGGCAGCGTAGAGGTAATACAGGGGCGGATTACTCCAGGAATGGTGTTGAGTTTGTACATTGAGCCCACGAGCATTGCGCCTGTGTTCCCATTACTTGCAAAAACATCGATTAGGCCTTTGGCAAGCATTTCAAAACCAATAGCAATTGAACTGTTCGGTTTCTTGGGCAAGGCTCGGGTTGGATGATCGTGGTAAGTAATCACTTCTGGTGCATGCACGATTTCGAAAAGATCGGCGCTCTGTGAACGACTGGCTAATTCTTTTTGAATGATAAGTTCGTCGCCGTACAACACAATAGTTACATCACTACCCAAAACTTGTTTGGCTAATAATGCACCATCTATTGTCGCTTTAGGAGCGAAATCGCCGCCAGAGACATCAAGCCCAATCTTCATGGGAGAAAATTAGAACTTACTGAACCTCCTCTACGGAGTCAGTTGTTTGCTCGGCTACAACTTTGCCTTTGTAGTAGAGTTTGCCCTCATGCCAATGCGCATGATGAAACAAATGTGGCTGCCCGGTTGTAGGACAAGTTGCAACATTACTTGCAGTCGCTTTTTTGTGCGTTCTACGTTTGTCACGACGTGTGGTCGATATTCTTCGTTTAGGATGCGCCATTTTATATTAATTTATATCTGTTAATTTAAATTCTTAAGTGCAGACCACCTGGGGTCTATTTCGTCGTCATCGGGTTTTGAATCAGAGGTAGGTTGTTGGTATTTATTTATTAATTCAACCATTTCTTCATTGCACTCCCCTTCTTCGTGAACCATTTTGGCAGGCAATGAAAGACTAATCAACTCATACAAAGGTTGAGTGAGGTCGATTTGATAACTTTCCGGAGCAAGGACAAGAAGGTTTTCATCTTCGGATTCTTCTTCTCCAAATGTGTAATAGAGCGTCATATCTCCTTCTATTTCTTGAGTTAAGGGCTCTGTACAGCGATCACAATCAGTAAAGATGAAACCCACTACATCGAGCTGAGCGATGAGCATTGTTTCTTTCTTTTCTAACTCGAGGTAGGCACTGAGCCGACCATTTTCGATGAGCGAGTAGGGCAATGATTCAAAGAACGATTTGTCAATGTCAAATTCAAATTCATGAATCCCTTGCTTTAATCCTACAAAGGGTATGGCGAACGAACTTTTCATAATGAATGATTCACTGACGAAAACGAAAGGGCAAAATTAGGGATTTATTTTGGATTTTTAAAATGGATTGACACGATCTTATTCCTTCTTTCCTTTTTCGTCTTTGGATATGGCCAAAGGATTGGCGTGTATTTCTTTAAATACTTTCCGTTTCCGATAAATATCTACAGCTAAAAATATGGCGCTGCGCAGGCTTTGTTCGTCGGCTTGCATTTTGCCAGCGATATCAAAGGCGGTGCCGTGATCAGGGCTCGTACGAACAATGGGTAGGCCAGCTGTATAGTTTACGCCGTCGTCGAAGCAAAGTGCTTTAAAGGCAGTGAGGCCTTGATCGTGATACATTGCTAAAACGCCATCAAATTGTTGCCTTAGCGCCGAACCAAAAAAGCCATCTGCAGGATACGGACCAAAAGCAAGAATCCCGTTATTTTTTGCGGTCTGAATAGCAGGGATAATGATTTGCTGTTCTTCTTCGCCTATTTTGCCATTTTCACCAGCATGTGGGTTGAGCCCAAAAACGGCAATTCTCGGTTTAATGATCCCGAAATCTTTTTTAAGACTTTGTTCAAACACTTCAATTTTAGCAACAATCAACTCTTTTTTGAGTTGGTTTGAAATCTCTTTGATAGGAATGTGTGTGGTTACTAAGGCAACTCTTAAGTTGCCTGAAACGAGAATCATTAAAGCCTCTTTGGCGCCAGACATCTCTGCGAGATATTCGGTGTGTCCGGGAAAGTTAAAACCAGCTTTGGCTACGTTCTCTTTAGAAAATGGAGCGGTGACCAACACATCAATTTTACCATCGGCAAGGTCTCGGGTAGCTGCTTCTAAAGATAGCAAGGCATATTTACCCCCATCGGCATTGGAGACACCCGGCTCTATCTGAACCTCTTCTTGCCAAACATTAATGACATTGACTTTTTTTGAACTAATTTCAGTGGCATTTTGACAAGACAAGTAATTGAAATCTTGAAGATTCAGCTGTTTTTTGTAATGTGAAATCACTTTATTAGAGCCATATACGACCGGAACAAGATCGGTTAAAATACGGTTGTCTTGTAGGGCTTTAACGATAATCTCAGGGCCAATACCGTTGAGGTCACCGATAGTGATGCCAACTTTGATCAAGTTTTTATTGACTTGTTCTTTGTCTTTGACCTCTTTTTCTTTGGTTTCTTTTTCCATTAAATATTGTTGGTTTTTAGAAAATGGTAGAGCATGCGCACGCCCGCGCCTGTTCCGCCATCTCCTTTGTAATTTTCTGGGGCATCTAGCCAAGCTGGCCCCGCGATATCCATATGAACGTAGGGGGCACTCACAAAGTGCTCGAGGAATTTGCCGGCTGAGATCATTCCTGCGTTTGGCCCACCAATGTTCTTGAGGTCGGCAATTTTTGACTTCATGTGTTTTTTGTAGTCGTCCCAGAACGGAAAGCGCACAACGCGCTCGTGTACAGCCTGACCACTTCGTTGGAGCGCATCGAAAATATGATCTTCTGCATTGCCCATGATGATACTTGCTTCTGTGCCGATTGCACGCAATGCTGCCCCAGTTAATGTAGCAGCATCGATAACAAGACTTGGATTATACTTTTTTGAATAGGCCAAAGCATCGGCTAAAATCATGCGGCCTTCGGCATCTGTATTGAGTACTTCAACGGTTGTGCCGTCGAACATTGTAATGACGTCTCCGGGGGCATACGCATTGCCTCCAGGCCGGTTGTCTGTGGCCGGCAATAGTGCTACTATGTGTACTGGTAATTTTTGTAGGGCAGCAAGATAAATGACCGCTGCCATTGTGGCTGCACCGGCCATATCGCCTTTCATGGTATCCATGCTACCTGCCGTTGGTTTTAAACTCAAGCCTCCTGTATCGTAGACTACACCTTTTCCGACCAAAACAATTGGTTGCTTGTTTTTTGCGTTTTTTGGTTTGTACTCGGCAATTGTAAAAGTAGGCTGATCAATCGACCCTTTGTTGACAGCCAATAAGCCGCCCATTTTGAGGGTCTCAATTTGAGTTTCTTCAAGTACTTTAACGTCAAAATTAGCTTCTTTTCCCATCTCTACAACAGCTTGAGCGAGTTGTTCCGCATTGAGATGAGACACTGGTGTATTAACCAAATCACGTGTTTTAAAAACGGCTTTGGCGATATTTTCTAGTTCGGTAATTTGCGCTTGTGTAACAGCAGCTTTTACCACTACTTCATTGAACTTTGCAGTTTCTGGCTTGCTGAAGTGTTGCGTAAATCGATAACTGGACAACAAAAGTCCTTCGAGCAGCGCATAGGATTCTTCTGCATTTCCATTTTCCAATAATAATGAGGTTTGCGTATCGTGTAAGTGTTTTTCAATACTGTGTGCATGAATGCGTATTTGTTCGAGCGTTTGCCCCTCTTGAATTTCGAATTCAAAACCTTCTTTGGATTTGTAGTATTCAAAATCTTTGGCGTTTTCGGATTTTGCAATAAAGCGCACTGCTGATTGGGGTGAATTTTTAGATTTTTTAGTCAGGACTAACATATTGTAAAATTTCTACAAAGTTAAAAAGAATGAAGCTGTCTACCCTGAAAATAATTCATGGCCGTGTGCAATTAAAAATTTGTCGATCAAACGCGGAATCGGGTGATCTTCTAGACCTGCTAGATCAAGAAAAATAGAAGAAGAAGTCAACTGACTTCGCTCCGAAGAAATAATGAAGTAGGCCTCAATACGCTGATGTGTCAGGAGGTGTTCAAAGCGACCACCAATTATTTTTTGACCGCTCAGATAAATCTTCATTTGGCTTTCATCAGCGAATTCTGTCAGAGGAAATTCAAATAATCCTTCCCAAATATCTTTGGCTCCTCTTCTATGATAAGCAAGTTGTTGTTGTGCATTTGATATCAGGTGGTAAACAAAATATCTTTTTTTAACTTTTGCTTTTTTGAGTTTAACAGGAAGGTTGGCAACTTGATTTTCGCGATACGCATAGCAAGTGGTCAGAATTGGGCACGCGCTGCAATCTGGTGAAACAGGTTTGCATTGCAAGGCCCCGAACTCCATAATGGCTTGGTTGTGTTGTGCAGGGTTTTTTGTATCGAGTAATTCTTGTGCGAGCGCTTCAAAAATATCCTTGCCAACTGTGGAATTGATGGGTTCTTCTACCCCAAAATACCGACTTAAAACCCTAAATACATTGCCATCCAGAACAGCATGCGGTTGGTTGAAAGCAAATGAGGCAATAGCTGCAGCGGTATACGGCCCAACTCCTTTAAGTTGTAGTAACCCTTGATAGGTATTCGGAAAAATATTGCCATAATCAGTAGTAATTTGCTGCGCAGTGGTATGCAAGTTGCGCCCCCGACTGTAGTAACCGAGCCCTTGCCATAAATTGAGTACTTCTTGTTGAGATGCCATGGCAAGCTGCTGCACCTGAGGGTAATTGTGGATGAATTTGAGGTAGTAAGGAAGCCCTTGTTCTACTCTGGTTTGTTGTAAAATAATTTCACTTAGCCAAATGGCATAAGGGTCTTTGGTGTGTCTCCAAGGCAAGTCCCGGTGGTGACTTTGATACCAAATTTGTATAGCTTCGCGAAGCTCTTGCATAATTTATTTTAGAAATTTTGTCTGAAAATTACGCATATATACTTTCTGTGGAGTATTTTTGCCCCCGCTATTAATTACCTAATCAATTAACCCAGAGATATGACAAAAGCGGATATCGTTGCAAATATTGCAGAAGAAACCGGATTGGAAAGAGCAGAAGCACTTCGTGCAGTAGAAGCATTTATGAATAACATCAAAGCTTCTATGGCTGACGGAAAAAATGTTTACTTACGTGGCTTCGGAAGTTTTGTGGTGAAGGAGCGCGCGCAGAAAACAGGCCGCAACATCTCTAAGAATACCACTATTATCATTCCTGCACACAACATCCCGTCTTTCAAGCCTTCAAAAACGTTTGTAGATGAGGTAAAGAACAACGTTAAAGTGAAATAAGTTTTCTTTTTTTCTGAAATTTGTATTACCTTTGCACTCCCTTATTGGGGGTGCATTTTTTTTGTAACAAAGTACTAAACATATAACACCTTCTCATTATGCCAAGCGGTAAAAAAAGAAAAAGACATAAGATGGCGACGCACAAGCGTAAAAAAAGACTTAGAAAAAATCGCCACAAGAAGAAGAAATAATTCTTTATTCTACCATGTAAACGCATAGAGAGCTCATTGATTTTTCTTTGAGCTTTCATTGTTTCATCCTATAAATTATTTCAAGTGAATTTAGAACTCGTTGTAGACGCCCGTTCAAACGGCGTCTGGATAGCACTGCTGCGCGACGGGAAGTTAATTGAGTTGCACGAAGACCGTGGCAATACAGACTTCTCCGTAGGCGACATCTATCTCGGACGGGTACGTCGTGTTGCCAATGGCCTGAACGCGGCTTTCGTTGATGTCGGATATGAGAAAGATGCATTTTTGCACTATCACGACCTCGGCCCTCAATACGTATCTTTTTCAAAGTACGTTAAAGAGAGCATCAACGGGAAGCAAAATGTTGCAGACCTTCAATACTTTAAACTAGAAAAAGAAATTTCCAAAGAAGGAAAGGTATCTAATACTTTATCTTCTTCTCAAGCTATACTTGTTCAAGTAGCGAAAGAACCAATTTCTCAAAAAGGCCCACGCCTGAGCTCCGAAGTAACGCTCGCTGGCCGCTATCTAGTTCTCGTACCATTCTCCGAGAAAATTTCTGTGAGTCAAAAAATCAAAGATAGCGCTGAAAAAGAGCGTTTGAAAGAACTAATGGACCGCATTAAACCCAAGAATTTTGGTGTCATTATTCGTACCGTAGCCGAAAACAAATCGACTGCCGATCTCGAAGCAGATCTTAATAATCTACTCGAAAAATGGCGCACCCTCCATGCCAACCTCAAAGGTGCTCAACCACCTAGACGCGTCCTTGGAGAGCTCAATACCACCAATTCCATTTTGCGAGACCTTCTCAATGGAAACTTTACCAATATACACGTCAACGACGAAACCATGGCCCTTCAAATGAAGGACTACATTTCTGAAATTGCATCAGGCCGTGAAAAAATTGTGCGTCATTACGACAACCGCATTGGAATTTTTGAGCGTTTTGGGATCAATAAGCAAATCAAAACCTTATTTGGTAAAAAAGTGCCGCTAGCAAGTGGGGGTTACCTCATTATTGAGCACACTGAAGCCATGCACGTCATTGACGTCAACAGCGGCAACCGCAAAGGTGCCGATGGCCAAGAATCTAATGCACTCGCCACCAACATCGAAGCGGCAGAAGAAGTAGCTCGTGTACTTCAACTTCGCGACATGGGCGGCATCATCTGTGTTGACTTCATCGACATGCATGAGCGTGAAAACAACAAGATTCTCTTCGATAAAATGAAGGAATTCATGAAATCAGACCGTGCAAAACACAACATGATCCCTCCTTCGAAGTTCGGAATTATTGAAATTACACGCCAACGTGTTCGTCCAGAGACCGACATTGCAACACATGAAAAATGTCCAACTTGTAACGGTAGTGGAGAAGTCCAGGCAAGTATTTTATTTGCCGAAGAAATCGAAAATAATTTGGCCTACCTCATCAATGACAAAGGGATGCGCGGGGTTACCTTATTAGTGCATCCTTATTTGGAGGCATTTTTTAAAAATGGTATCTGGAGCCGTCAGTTGAAATGGTTCCTTAAATACAAAAAATGGATTCCGGTGCGCGGGGTAACTGCTAATCACCTATTGCAGTACACCTTCGTCGACAAAGAGAACAACGAAATACCTCTTTAATGTCGGCCCCACGTGCCTATGACCTTACACAAATGCTTCAGAAATCTGAGGCATTTTGTGCTTATCAGGAGCGCAGTAGCCATGAAGTTTTAGAAAAACTCAAGCGCTTAGGAGCACAAGAGGGCGAAATCATACAGATCATCAATTCACTTATCGAAAACAAGTTTTTAGATGACGAACGTTTCGCTAAAGCTTATGCTGTAGGTAAGTTACGCATCAAGCACTGGGGAGTAAATAAAATTAAGCAAGGCCTGCAATTAAAGCGGATTGACCGCGAAGTCATTAACGATGCCATACAAAACATGTATAGCGAAGAAAATTATATTGGAATTCTTCAGGATGTTGCAAATAGAAAATGGCAAGAACTCATTAAAGAAAAAGACCCCTGGATGCGCAAACAAAAGCTTTTTCGCTTTTTGGCATCCAGGGGTTTTAATTACGACGAATTTTCAGAACTGAAATTCGATTAAATGCCCTGATTAGTTATACTTGATAAGCTCAGCTGCTGTTTTGGTCCAATTGGCAGGGCCACCAGCTTCGTATCCTTTTGATCCAATTTGTACTAAATTAGTCTTGCCATCGTTCATTTTTTCTGGACGAACAAACCAACAGGTAGGATAGCCACGCACTGCAAATTGTTGTTGCAAGTTTCTGTTTTGGGTTTTGAGGGCTTCAGTTTGTGGAGTAGAACGCGGAAAGTCGAGTTCGACAAGTACAACATTTGCTTTGGCCCATGCTTCAAATTCAGGGGTTTTGAAAACTTCTTTTTGAAGACGTACACACCACCCACACCAGTCTGAACCAGTAAAAAACAACATCATTGGTTTGTTTTCCTTTTTAGCAATGGCCGTAGCCTCGTTAATATCCGTATACCAAGTTAGTGTGGCTTTTTGCGCAAAACCCAATTGTGCTGTCAGGAGCAAAGTAAATAAAGCGATTGTTTTCATACAATTTTTTTCTAAAGTTAGTGATAAAGCGTCAATAGGCAAAAACCATGCAAAAGTATATCAACCGTGCATTAAACAAATTTATTTATATTCGTTTACAAATTCCTACCCATGAAACTACAACTACTAGCCTTTTTTTCCTTTGTAAATCTTTTGATTTTCGCGCAGCTTCCTACCCAAACTGTTCGCGGGAAAGTATTCGACAGCGAGTCAAATTATCCGCTTTCTGGGGCAAAAATTGTTATCGAAGTAAATGGCCAAAAATTCATGGCGGCTGCAGCTTCAGATGGCAACTTCACAATTTTAAAAGTACCTGTTGGCAAACATCAATTAGATGCTTCAGCGCCATTTTATGATGCCCGAACGCTGACTGTCGAGGTCACCTCTGGTAGAGAGCTCATTGTTCAAATTCCACTGCAAGAAAAAGTTTCTGAGCAACAAGATGTTCGTGTTGTGGGCCGCAAGCGCGGAGAGGTACTCAACGAAATGGCAGTACTTTCTGCCCAACAATTTAGCGTAGAAGAAACCAATCGTTATCCAGGCTCACGTATGGACCCCGCGCGCATGGCCTCCAACTTTGCAGGTGTGAACGGTGCCGATGACTCAAGAAATGATATTGTAGTCAGAGGAAATTCGCCTCTGGGCGTAATCTATCGTGTAGAAGGCATCGACATCCCGAACCCCAATCACTTTGCCATCTCCGGAACCTCCGGCGGGCCAGTTTCACTTTTGAACAACAAAATTTTAGGCAATTCTGACTTCTTCATGAGTGCTTTTCCTGCGGAATACGGCAATAGTTTGTCTGGGGTTTTTGATTTGAAGTTGCGCAACGGGAACAACAACCGACATGAGTTTACGGGTCAGTTTGGTTTACTCGGCACAGAATTTCTTGCCGAAGGGCCTTTGGGTAAGAACAGCAAATCAAGTTATTTAGTAATGGGTCGATATTCTACCCTTACTATTTTTCAAAAATTAAATATCAACCTTGGCACAGATGCCATTCCAAAATATTTTGATGGCGCTTTTAAATTCAATTGGATACTCAAAAATGGAGGTCAGCTTTCGTTTTTTGGAATGGGCGGAAATTCCGACATTGCTATTGAAATCTCAGGTTTCAAAGAATACACTGAAGACTTGTACGGCGAGGGTGACCGCGACCAATATTTCGGTACGAGCATGATTACTTCTGGCCTGAATTACAAAAAGAGCATCAATGAGAGAACATTTATATCTTCCACCTTGGCGTATAGTCAGGAAACGCAACAAACTGACCATAATTACTTGCGCAATCGCCGGCTAGACTCGCTTACGCAGGAAATCATTTTTGACACCATTTATCCGATGATGGCCTATGATTTCAAAGTTCAAAAAATCAGTGGTTACACGGCAATTAATCATAAAATCAACAAGCAGCATTTACTTAAAGCTGGTTTGAGTTTTGATCTGATTTCCATGAATTTCTTAGATTCTTGTTTGTATGATTTAGATGTCCCAGACGATTACCAGCTTCGTTGGAACTATCAAGGCACAGCTGCAATTATTCAACCTTTTGTGCAGTGGAAGTGGCGTATCTCAGACCATATGGATTTCACGGCGGGTATACATGCTCAATATTTTACACTCACCAATAGCGTTAGCCCGTTTGAGCCTCGTTTGGGTTGGAAATACCGCATGGATAACGGACAGGCTATTTTTGCAGGTGGTGGCCTGCACAGCATGATACAACCATACTACACTTATGCCTATAAAGTATTGCCGGGCAGCAATAATCCAAGTAGCAATATCAATATGGATTTTTCGCGCAGCGCGCATTCGGGCATCGGATATGAGAAATCTTTCAATAAAGGTTTCAATATTAAAACAGAAGCTTATTACCAATATTTATACAACATTCCTGTAACCGTTGCACCATCTTCTTTCTCGATGATCAACGTGGGAAGTGGCTTCTCGCGTTTATTTGTTGATCAACTTCAGAATACAGGCGATGGCTATAACTACGGTTTGGAACTCACCGTCCAAAAGTATTTTGACAAGACTTTCTTCTTTTTATTTTCCGGAACGGTCTATGACTCCCGCTACCGTGGTTCTGACCTCGTTTGGCGAAACACCTCCTACAATGGCAACTATGTAGTGAATTTGCTTGGCGGAAAGGAATTCAAAGTCGGGGAGCGCAGTATCATCGGAATTGGCGGCAAAGTTACAGCAGCAGGCGGCAAGCGTTACGGATTGGTGGATATCGCTACCACCAATAGCATGAAAGAAATTATCTTTCAAGATTCTATGTTCAACGAGTTGCAGTTCCGCGATTACTTCCGCGCCGACCTCAAAATCTCTTGGCGCAAGAATGCCGACCGCGTTACACACGAGTTTGGTCTAGATTTAGTGAATATTCTTGGTACACAAAATTTACTTACGCTAGCTTACAGACCAGCACTTACTGCCCAAGATTTTATAGACCAACAAAACGGTACTTTTTTACCTTACTCAGAAAAAAACCAACTTGGCTTTTTCCCAATATTTTACTACAAAATCGATTTTCGGGCCAATGCTAAATAACAGCTTCTAAATTCCTATTAACTTTGTACTTCAACATTAGTTATGAGAGGAATTTTGAGTTATCAGCTGGTAGACCCGCAGTTACCGAACAGCGAAGAGGGATGGTTTATTGAAAGTGAAAACGGCGCATATAAGATTGCTGATTTATCGATAAAAAAAATTGTCAGTGGACGTTATTCAGTTAGTGAGGGTTCAGTGGTTCAATTTGAACTCGAACCAAACTGCAAAGTAAGCGACCAAACCAAAATTCAGCACGCCGTGGTGGCCAAACTCCATTTAGAGGAAGAAAACCCCACCAAAATTTTCCTCATTGACATCGATGGCACCATCTGCGATGACATCAAAAATGAAGAAAGTTATTTGTATTCGGTTGCTCAAGTATTTCCAAATTCAAGGGAAGTCATTAATAAGTGGTACGAAGAAGGTAATATCATTACTTTCTTCACCGCCAGAGAAGCCAAAGACCGAGAAGTCACTGAAATTTGGCTCAAAGAAAATGGTTTTAATTACCACGGTTTGGTCATGGACAAACCGCGCATTAAAGACGGGCAAGAGTACGTTTGGATAGACAACCGTAAAGTGCGCGCCGTTACCTACATGGGTACCTGGTCTGAACTCACTGAAGTCGATGCCAAAATCAAGGTATTTGCATAACCTGATCAGCATTTGAAGGCCAAAGAGCTCGGTTTACTCCTCGATAAGCAAGCCTATTCTGAGAGCAGCATGATCTTGCATTTTTATACGCTTGAGCGTGGCTTCCAATCTTTTATTTTCAAAGGAGCGCTCAAAAAACGCAAGGCGCTCAACCAATTAGGCCTTTACGAAATCAACTATTTCAAAAGACCCGAGTCTGATCTTGGTATTGTAAATCAACTTGATTTTGCCTGGACCCCCCACACCCTTTTTGAGCGCCCTCAAAAGGTTTTGTTGATCTTCTTCATGACCGATATTCTCCAACAAACACTGCGGCACCAGGGCCCAGACGCCAAGCTTTTTTATTTTATCCGAGATCAGTTGGTGGCCTTGGAAACCACCGATGCCGAAAGAAAATTTCCGACCCAATTTTTAGCGCAGTATCTCATGCTTTTGGGTTATGCCCCACTAGTGGAAGAGGAAGAAGCCGCCATTTTTGACTTGCAAAAAGGAAGTTTTTGTCTGGCCTCGCAAGGCGGTGCTACCTGTATTCAGGATCCAGTGCTCGTGCGCTTTTTAAAGGCGCAATTTTGGCCCTTACCGACTGAACTGCATGCGAATTCAGTTTTATACAAAGAGGCCTTGCGCATTTTAATACAGTATGCACAAATTCATTTGTCAGGTTTTGAGCTCGAAAAAACAATGGAGATTCTTCACGACACCCTCTACGAATAAGCGCTTCGTTTGTGCTTAGCGTTTTCTGGCAAAAAAATCTTTGAGTAATTGGCTACATTCGGTTTCCATGACGCCATTTTCCACGAGCGTTGCAGGGTGGTACAAGCTTGTTCCTGTTGCACTTGCTCCTCTTTTGGCATCTCGGGCCGCAAAAACAACGCGGTCTACCTGAGACCAATACAAAGCTCCAGCACACATGCAGCAAGGCTCTAAGGTCACAAACAGCGTACATTCTTTGAGGTATTTGGCACCTAAGTATTGTGCGGCGGCGGTAATGGCCTGAATTTCGGCATGCGCGGTAACGTCAGTGAGTTGCTCCGTAAGGTTATGGCCGCGAGCTATAATCTGATTTTTGCAAACAATGACCGCGCCAACAGGCACTTCGTCTGCATCAAAAGCTTTTTGCGCCTCTAAAAAGGCTTGCTTCATAAAATATTCATCGTTGAAAGGGCTCAGCATAGCGCAAGATTACAAACTTTCTCTTAATTTTCAGCCATGAATCTTTTAGACCTCTTTCTTTTTGCCCCCTTGGCTTACGGCGCTTATAAAGGATACAAGCGCGGCCTTATTATGTCGTTATTTATGTTGTTAGCCATTGTTGTTGGCCTTTACGCAGCTTTTCAACTCACCGATGTAGTCGTGGAATGGGGGCGTGATAATTTACATTGGGAGAAAACCACCTT
>DBCS01000007.1:208006-227225 GCA_002293185.1 Flavobacteriales bacterium UBA952
TTTGCTGGCAAACTGCTCGAAACCGCTTTAAAGGTGGTAAAGCTCTCCATCCTCAATAACCTAGCAGGTGCGTTATTGGGCATATTGCAATGGATGTATTTGGTAGGAACCATTCTCCTTTTTGTGCTGTCCAATGATCACAAACAAAAACTGATCAGTTCGCAAACGCGTAACGCCTCCATAGCAATTCCGTTCTATACCGGGATGCTACAAAATACCTTGCCAAAGGTAGGAGAAACCATTCTGTTTGAATCTTATTTAGAACAAGCACAAGATAAAATTGGCTATGAAAAGGAATAAACTCAAATTAGTTTTATTTGTATTGTTCTTGAGTTTTGTATCAACGGCATTTGCCGTGTATCCCAATCTATTTTATCTACCTAAGAAAACGAAACTTAAAACTGGGACTTATTTTGGCCTCCAAAGCGGACGTTTTTATGCCCTTGAATACGGATGGGAATTGCAAAGAAAAACCCGTGAAGATCTTGTGCACTCCAATACAACGGCCGTTCATCATGGTTTGAACGCTTCGTTTGACTTTTCTCGCTTGAATCCTATCTTGGGATACGACATTGGTTTTTGGAGCCGCACTGGCAATTTTGACCTCACGTATGGGCTCAGCGCCGCGGTGCGTACCGATTTAAAACAGTTGCGTTTTGGGGTTTGCCCAAGTGTAGGCATCAAAGTTTGGCAGCTGCATGTGCAAACGGGCATGTATGTGCTCGCTCCGTTTTATGCTTTAGACAATACCACCTTCAATTCTAATACCTTTTTTATCTCCGCACGCTTTTTGGTGGTCAAGCATAAAAAAACAAAAGGGGCCAATTAGACCCCTTTTTGAATGTAAGTGCAATAAAGCTTATAAATCGAACTTGATGCCTTGTGCAAGCGGCAAGGAGTCAGAGTAGTTGATGGTGTTGGTCTGACGACGCATGTAAACCTTCCAAGCATCTGAACCAGATTCGCGACCTCCACCTGTTTCTTTTTCACCACCAAAGGCTCCGCCAATTTCAGCACCTGAAGTTCCGATATTGACATTCGCAATTCCGCAGTCAGAACCTGCTGCGCTCAAGAAGGCTTCAGATTCTTTGAGTTCGTTGGTCATGATCGCTGAAGATAAACCTTGCGGAACCCCATTTTGCATGGCAATGGCGTTGTGTACACTACCCGTATATTTCATGATGTAAAGGATAGGCGCAAAAGTTTCGTGTTGTACAATAGCAAAATGATTTTCAGCCTCAATGATACATGGTTTTACATAACAACCCGACTCATAGCCAGGGCCGCTCAATATGCCTCCTTCTACCAATACTTTTGCGCCTTCTTTTTTGGCAGCTTCAATCGCATTTAGGTAGTTGTTCACGGCGTCTTGATCGATCAGCGGCCCCACGTGGTTGTTTTGATCTAAAGGATTGCCAATACGCAATTGCTTGTAAGCTGCAACTAAGGCATCTTTGACTTTGTCATAGATTGTTTCGTGGATAATGATGCGGCGTGTCGATGTACAACGCTGACCTGCTGTGCCGACTGCACCAAACACAGCACCCGGAACCACCATTTTGAGGTCAGCACTTGGCGCAATAATAATGGCGTTGTTGCCCCCTAATTCTAAAAGGGAACGGCCCAAACGCTGTCCAACTGCTGCCCCAACTGATTTACCCATGCGGGTAGAACCTGTTGCAGAAATTAAAGGTACGCGGCTGTCGTTGGCCATGAGTTTGCCGATTTCGCCGTCGCCGATGACCAAACCAGAAACGCCTTCAGGCACGCCGTTGGCGGCAAAAACTTCTTCGGTAATGCGCTGGCAAGCAATGGCTGTTAAAGGTGTTTTTTCAGATGGTTTCCAGACACAAACGTCGCCGCAAACCCATGCTAAGGCTGTGTTCCAATTCCAAACGGCTACCGGAAAATTAAACGCCGAAATAATTCCGACAATACCAAGTGGGTGATACTGCTCATACATGCGGTGACCCGGACGCTCTGAATGCATGGTAAGGCCATAAAGCTGACGAGAAAGCCCAACAGCAAAATCACAGATATCGATCATTTCTTGAACTTCTCCCAAACCTTCTTGCAAAGATTTACCCATTTCGTAAGAAACGAGTTTGCCTAGCGGTTCTTTATAAAAACGAATGCGTTCAGCTAACTGACGAATGACTTCTCCGCGTTTAGGAGCGGGAACAGTTCTCCATTCGATAAAAGCACTTTGTGCCTTTTCAATGACTTGATTATATTGCGCTTCTGTAGCCATATTCACGTGTGCAATGACCTGTGCATCTACCGGAGAAACAGAAGCAATTTTAGCTCCTGTTGAAGCAATCCAGTTGGCGCCAGTAGAAGCCCCTTGATTATTTTCTTGAATACCTAATTGGCTTAGGATTTCTTTAATTTCTGCTTGAAGTGACATAAGTGTTGATTTGTCGGCAAAGGTAGGGAATTTTTATTGTGTAACTTTGTCACATGAATGACCTTTCTCACGATCCAATTTGCGCATTAGCCACCGCTAATGGCATGGGTGCTATAGCGGTTATTCGTGTTTCTGGTAAAAATTCCAAGCACCTAGTTTCTAAGGCCTTTTCTAAAGACCTGAGTTCGTTGCTGAGCCATACCGTTCATTTAGGTTGGATGCTTTCAGCTTCCGGTGAACGCCTTGATGAAGTGCTTGCCACTTTATTTGACCACGGTAAGAGTTTTACTGGCGAGGAGAGTGTCGAGTTGGCTTGTCATGGCTCGCCATATATCCAGCAGTTGCTTTTGCAGCGCTTGGTAGAGGTGGGTTGTCGTTTGGCTGAGCCTGGCGAATTCACGAAGCGGGCCTTTTTAAATGGCCGCCTAGACCTTTCGCAGGCCGAAGCTGTGGCAGACCTCATTGCCGCGCAATCCAAACAAGCCCATCAGGTTGCCCTGCAGCAATTGCGCGGCCGCTTTTCTTCGGAGCTGCAACAACTGCGCGAACAACTCATCAATTTTGCTGCCCTCATCGAACTCGAACTCGATTTTGCTGAAGAAGACGTCGAGTTCGCCGACCGCAGCGCCCTCAAAAACTTGGTTACTGATGTATTGAAAATAGTTCATCGTTTAGCGACTTCTTTTGAATTAGGGAATGCCATCAAAAATGGTGTGCCGGTTGCTATTGTTGGTGCTCCAAATACTGGAAAAAGCACCTTACTCAATCAATTACTCGGTGAAGAACGCGCCATTGTTTCTAACATTGCCGGAACTACCCGAGATGTCATCGAAGAAGTCCTCAACATCGAAGGCATTCAGTTTCGCTTGATCGACACCGCAGGCATCCGCGAAACAACCGAAACAATTGAAGCACTTGGCATAGAGCGCTCTCAACAAAAAATCGAACAAGCCAAAATTATACTTTGCTTGGCAGACTCCGGCGATGCCTCCAACCTCCAAGAAACCACTGAGTGGGTGCAGTCCTTGAAGACTTTACATCCGGATAAAAATATTTTGTTGATCCTAAATAAAGCAGATTTAAAAACGACAGTAAATTTAAATAACCAAGAAGAAGTACTACAAATTAGTGCATTAACCGGTGAAGGCATTCTTGAACTCAAAAATAAACTTGTACAACTTACCCTCGGCGACTTCAGTATCCAAGACGAAACCATTGTTTCCAACGCACGCCACCACGCTGCGCTTCAACTTACGGCTGCTGCCCTAAAGCGCGCCCAAGAAGGTCTTCAAGGCCACACCACCGCTGACTTCATTGCCATGGACATCCGCGAAGCCATGCGCCAATTGGGCCACATCACGGGTCAAATTGATATTGATACGGATATTTTGGGTACGATCTTCAGTAAGTTTTGTATTGGAAAGTAGGAGTCGTATTAGTCTATCTGACATAATGCGATTTAAACTCATTAAACCCTTTGTTATAAAGGGTTTAAGTATAACCATCTAATTTTATTTAGTCCGATACACTTGTATTATCCAACATTAATATTGTATCTTTGATGTATCTTAATGTTTCGGGATACAATTATTTGCGATTTTATTTAGTGAATATTTACAATTTGTTACATTATGTTACAGTATTTTACAAATTGATATGAATATGAGCGGCAACATAAGAATACCCAAGATTTGTATAGAGTGCAATAATGCTTTCATAGCCCAAAAGACTTTTACACAGTTTTGCTCGAAAAAATGTACTTCCATAGCGTATAAAAGAAAAAAGAGAAATGAAAAAGTTGATGCTGATCCAAATCAAATAGTTAAAGAAGCAATGGGAGTTGATATGGCATTGATACAATCCAAAGAGTATTTAAGTATAAAAGAAACGTGCTTTTTACTTGGAATAAGCAGAATGAGTCTTTATAGATACATTAAGAACAAAACAATTGTTCCTTCAAGTATTGGGGGAAAGGTGATAATCAAAAAAGAAGTAATAACGAACTTAATAAAATAAAATATGGGAGTGCATTTAAGAAAAAAGAAAATTGCTAACGGCAGAGAAAGTTTGTATTTGGATTTTTACCCACCAATAAAAGGTGGTGATGGGAAATTCACAAGAAGGGAATACTTAAACAAGTATATCTATGAAAATCCAAAAAATGCAGATGAAAAACTTCACAATAAGGAAAACTTGATTGTCGCAGAGGGAATTAAAAATAAACGAGAGAAGGAAATATTAAATGAACAAGACGGATTATTCAACACTCAGAATAAGAAACGGGATTTCATTGAGTACTTTGAGAATTTATGCGAAAAGCGCAAGGAGAGCGAGGGTAATTATGGCAATTGGTTGAGCGCATTAAACTATTTAAAGGCATATACTGGAGGAAAGTGTAAGATGGGCGATTTAACAGAAGAATTTTGTGAGAAATTTAAAGACTATTTGTTAAGCGCAAATCGTTTGAATACGGTTCGGGGCTTAAGGTTGTCTCAAAACTCGGCATTAAGTTATTTTAATAAGGTAAGATGTGCCATAAATGAGGCTTATGATGCTCGCTTATTGAATGAAAATCCACTTCGTCATATTAAGGGGATCAAACATAAGGAAAGTAAACGAGAGTTCTTGACACAAGAGGAATTACAGTTATTGGCTCAAACGCATTGTGATATTGTGGCATTAAAGAATGCAGCGTTATTCTCAGCATTAACTGGACTTCGTTGGAGTGATATTAGTAAGTTAATGTGGAGTGATATTCAACGAACGGAAACGGGTTGTTTCATACACATTAATCAAAAGAAAACGATTGATGTAATTATGCATCCAATCAGTGAAACTTCAGTAAGTCTATTAGGGGAAAGAGGAAATCCAAAGGAGTTAATATTTGAAGGATTAAAGTACTCAGACAGTAATAATGATAAGATAAAAAGATGGATTTTAAGAGCGGGAATCCATAAGAATATTACGTTTCATAATTTTCGCCACACTTATGCTACGCTACTCTTAAATAAAGGGGTTGACATATATACGGTATCTACAATGCTTGGACACAAGAAAATCGAAACCACTATGATTTATGCAAAAGTATTGAGCGAAACGAAAGTTAAAGCGGCAAACGTAATTGATATAGAATTATGATAGAATTGCCAGAGGACATTAAAATTCAATATGAAAAGGATGTCGAAATGTACTTTGCTGAAATTGAAAAGTTAAAACGTAAATCAATTTCAGCAAGGGGAATTTTACTAACAGAACAGTTTGATCCATTTCCGAACAACGGTAGCCAAGATGATAGGATGAATTTTGTTGTACAATTTATGCCGTTTATTCTTGATTTAACGCTATTTCCAGACGATGAAGTCATTCAAAAACTTAAAGACTACCGATTTGCATCTCCGACACTAAAGTGGATGGTTAATCTCGATGACATAACCGAAGAGATAAATAGATTGTCCTCAATTGAAGGTTTGTTTTTTATGCCTTTTAGTTTCTTGTTTGCGATTCAAAACCACCTTTTTTTAAAGTTCTTTATAAATTTCTTAGAGGATTTTGAACTGTCAACATTTTATAACAATCAAGATACAAATATTCTATTTGTGGATTTGGACAAAAGAATTAGACGAAGAGTCTACAATAAAAAAATGCACCAAACACCAAAAATGGATGCTTTTGAAAAAAGAATGAATGAAATAATTGATGAGTTGGAAACTGAAACATCTGATGACATTGAATTTTCAAATAAGTATCTACGACAAACTTCCAAAGGAAACACATCATTATTCTACTCATTGATTGATATGTTTCACGTACAAGGACAAAGTAAAAACAAAATTTACTTGGAGTTATTTCCGCTTTTGAAATTGATAATGAAAGATGATGAACTATTATCATTTGAACAATTTATTAGCACAAAAGATGATAAGTATGACGCAAATTACACTAATTATCAAATCAGACGTGTAAAAAAAATACTTCAAAAAAAATAGACCAATTTTTTACGAATCATCGTAAATATCTGGTTTATATTGTTCATATACAACATAATACATTTGTCTTGTTTAATCATAAAAATTAATATCAAGTCAAATGAACAAAGAAGAAGTAACAGTAGTTGAATTACTACCAAAAATTTACCACCATATCAACGTGGCGGTTTCAAACGCTGTAGGATCAGCGTTAGAAAGATTTCAAAAAGAGAACCCATCCAAATCACCTTACAAGGATGAAGATTTCTTATCGGCTGAACAAGCAGCGTCTTTTTTGAAACTCAAACTCAATACAATTTATTCAAAAGCCGAAAAGGGCGAGTTGCCATTTTATCGAAGTGGTAAGCGCAAACTTCTTTTTTCCAAAAAGGAACTGGAACAGCACGTACTTAAGAGAAAAGTTAGAAGCCTTGATGAACTGAAAGAAGAGGTTGAACAATATAATGGTATGAAATAATGAGTAATCAGAGCGGAATAACCCCCGAAGGTTTAATTGGTGAAATGGGGAATTTAACCAAGAAGACAAACAAACCATCCGAATTATTAGCAAAAATTATGTTGACAACAGAAAAAATAAAGAAAATAAAAGAGCGAGATATTCGATTTGCGGAGCCAATATTAAGGCAAAATGGAAATGCCATTATATTCCCGCATACAATCAATGTAATCCAAGGTCAAGCAGGTGTTCATAAAAGTCGATTAGCTGAATTTTTATGCGCTTCAATGTTGAAACGTCACGGACATAAAGCAGAATTATTAGGATATAAGCGTGAAAATTATGATGCCAATTACACTGTTGTTTATGTAGATACCGAGAGAAATCAATCAGAACAGTTTCCTTATGCCTTGCAAAACATTCAATTAAAGGCTGGTTACCAAAAGCAAGACCATCCGCACAATTTTAAATACATTTCACTTTTAGAAATTCCACGGAAGGAGAGGTTTGGTATTTTAGACGAGTACCTAAAAGTTCTAAAGCAAGAAACAAACAACCCACTTTTTATAGTACTGGATGTTTCAACAGATTGCATAGAAGACTTCAACAAGACTGATAAAAGTATGGAATTGATTGACTTAATGAATGTGGCAATCAATGAACATAATGTTGTGTTTCTATGCCTAATCCACGAAAATCCAAAGAGCGAAAAAGCCAGAGGGCATTTTGGGACAGAATTAATGAACAAAGCAAGTACCGTGATGCAAGTTTCATACGAAAAGGATTCAAAACAAAATGATACAGACCTTATTAAAATAAGGTACTTAAAGTGTAGAAGCACGGCTCGACATATACCTTTTTTTGCAAAATACTCTGATGAACAAAAAGGGCTGATTTTAGCGAGTAGCGATGATGTTCAAGAGGTTATGAATGGTAAAAAGCAAAAAGCTGATTTAAATGTAGTGGTTGAATTTTTGGAGATGTATTTGGGAGACGGTTCGCGTTTATCCAGACGTGATTTATTAGATAAACTTATGGAAGAATTAGGTGCATCGGAGAAAACAATTGAAGATAGGTTAAAGGATATTTCGACAAATAAAATTCCACTACAAGATCAAAATGGGAATAAGTGTTGTCTTGAAAAAGACAAGAGAGAAAAGTCATTGAAGTATTTGCTGATACCAACTGAAAACATAACCGATGAAACAGAGTAAAAACCTAAAAAGTAATTGTAAATGCTCTTTGTAAATGATTTTACAATCATTGTATCGTTGTAAGCCCATATAAGGGCGGCTACAATTACAATCATAAATTGAGTGAAAATGAACAATCTAAAACTTAATAGCAAAGACCGTCTCAAGGTCATAACCTGTCCGTGTGGTAAAAGCAATAAGGATGGGAAATTCGTTCCGTTTGAGGGTCATACCAATTTCGGCTTTTGTCATTCTTGCGCAGAGACTATTTTGCCTAATCATACTAAAATGTCTGATGCAGAGTATAATGCCCCAATCGAAAGAAAAAAAGAAATACAATACATACCGTCACCTTACCTCACAAAAAGCATTGGACGGTTTAGAAATAATAATTTATTGAGGTTTCTCGAAAGAACTTTTGGATTAGAAAAGACCAATGGTGTCATTGAGTTGTATAAAATCGGAGACTCAAAAAATTGGTTCGGCTCAACAATATTTTGGCAAATTGACAAGAATAATAACGTTAGAACTGGTAAAATAATGCTGTACAATAAAAATAATGGGAAGCGTATTAAAGAACCATACGATCACATAAATTGGGTACACAGTAAGTTGAAAATACCCAATGAAAGCATTGATAAGTGCTTGTTTGGGGAGCATTTACTAAATCAATTCCCCGATAAAACGATTGCCATTGTAGAAAGCGAGAAAACGGCGGTAATTGCCAGTTTGTATTTCCCAAATTTCATTTGGATGGCAACGGGTGGTATCGGTAACTTGAGTTACAGCAAACTCAAAGCACTTATTGGACGCAAAATTATATTGTTCCCAGACCTTTGTGCATACGATAAATGGTCACAAATTATTCAGCCACTTGAAAAATGGTTCAAAATAGCGGTTTCAGATTATTTAGAGAAAAACGCAAGTCCACAAGATAAATTGAAGAAGTACGATCTTGCTGATTATTTGCTTTCCTTTAAAAAGAACGGTTTTTTCAGATTGAATGAAGCAACTTAATGTGTATTTCAAGAATGTAAATGCGCTTTGTTAAGCAAGGAAATCGTATCACACACGGATTTTATATGTTTTACACCAAACTTTTATTTGCATTTAAATCATATTAAGTCATAAAAAGTCACTCTTTAAGAATTTCATTTATTTTTTATTTAAATAATTCATTATCAACAATATATCTTTAACTAAAAAACGAAAATGATCAAAAAAGATTTACTTACTGGCGAAGCATTTGTTCCACAAAGAATCAATCAAGTTTTCGCAAATTCTACCAATCGAATTGCCTTTCACAATAAGAAGGCAAATGAGTTAAGACAAAGTGCTGCATTTATAAATAAACCCTTGCACGTCAACCTACGAGTTTTGAATGACCTATTGAAAAGCAAAAAAGAGAAAACGTTCCATAAACAGTATCTAATTGGAAAAGGATTCTCTTTTTCAGTACATAATCACGTAAACTTTTATGAAGGCAAAAATCATTATGCTGTTTACCAATATACTATTGTGAATTTAGGTAATGACCAAATAAAAATTATTAGAAATGATTGATTTTACAACATTACAAGCGAATCCCATTCCGCTGCCAGTTGTTGAATTGCAAAAAGCATACAACAGCCTATCCAATGAAAATAAAGCAATCAAAACAATATCTTATATAGGTCTTGGCGCATTGGCTGCTTATCTAATTTATCGAATGTATAAAAAACGCAAAGCAGATGAAGCCAATAAAAATCAATAATCTCAAAGACATTAAGCAATCTCTTGATGCTAATCCACCAATGAAAACAGTTGTTTATATTGGGTTAGGAGTTGTGGGGATATACCTTGCTGGAAAGGTATTTTCAGTACTTGCCTCAACAGTAAGAGGTTTCAATGAATTTCGGTCAGCATTAAACGGGAATTGATGGAAACAAGTGTCAAAATAGCATTGTACTGCCGTGTCTCTACAAACCGTCAAACTAATGACAACCAAAAATCAAGGTTGATTGAATATGCGGAAGCCAATAAGTTTGAATTTGACCTTTTTGAGGAGGTTGAAAGTACTCGTAAAACGAGACCAATAAAGCAAGACTTACTTACAAAATTGAGAAACGGCACTTATTCAGCAGTAGTTGTATTCAAGTTAGATCGTTATGCTCGGTCTTCACGTGAGTTAATTTTGGAAATACAAGAACTCATCAACAAAGGAATTGGGTTTATTTCCATTTCGGATAATCTTGACTTTAGCAGTTCCACTGGACGATTACATTTTCATATTTTGGCTGCATTTGCTGAATTTGAAAGAAGTTTGATTTCGGAGCGCACCAAAGAAGGTATCGCACGCACAAGAGCGCAAGGAACGGTTTTGGGAAGACCAAAGGGCAGTAAAGATTCAAAACCCAGACCTAAAGGGGGTTATTACTTGCGTGAATTGAATAAACGCAATACACAAAAGCAATAATGAATATGAGGACGGCTTACTTTGCTCACAGCAAAAGGAAATACAATACGGCGGACGAAGCCGCAGAATTGGCTTTTATTCAAAAGCATTTTAAAGGGGAAGTGATTTGCCCAAACAACAATTTGGGCGAACTTGGTGGTATAGAGCCGTATTTAAAAGTTATTCAATCGACAAATTGCGTTTACGTTTCAGAATACTTCGGAATGATAGGCAGAGGTGTTTATGACGAGTGTCATTTTGCATTGACAAATGGAATAAACGTAGTAGCCGTTCGGAAGGATATTAAGGGGAAATTCTTTGTCCAAATAGTTCGTGATGTCGTTGAAATAAATGAAAACGATTTTATCCGATTCGGACTGCTCATTACCAAATAATTCTCCCCCAAACAATCTGCGCTCTCTAAAGGTCAATAATTTCGCTTGAACCTCCCTTGTTTTTCATAGGGCAAAAAAACATTCGATTGTTTGGGTTTTCAAGTTACATAGTTGAGATATTCGGCCGTATAGAAATGTTGCTCTCCAAAAATACAATTAAAGTATCTTTATTATTGGATACATATGATTTGTGAATTTTTCTACTTTTGGAAAGAAGAGGTAACGTCAAATATATAAATGGTGGAATTTATTAAAATTGGTAAAATTGATAGTGCGATTTGCGATAAATCTCTACTTGACCATTTTTTACATCTAGGCCGTGAATTAGGTTCAAATTTTTTTATAAATAAAGGAATTGATAAGCTCTATACTAATTTAATTCAAACAAAAAAATATCAGAAAATAAGATCAAAAATAATTGAAAATCAATTCAATTATTTGGAAGAATTAAATCAAAGTTATTTACGTTCATCCCAATCTGAATATTCAGTATTTGCATATAATTTAGCAGAAAACATACTTGAATTAATGTCTAGTTATCATATTATGCTTTCTAATGAGGGAATGTGTAATTTAATGAATTATATTTTTTATGATGTGTATTGTAAAAAAAAGCGCTTGTCACCACATTATATTTTCGCAAAACCAACCGTGGATGATGGATATGAATCAAGAGTATTTTACAATCCAGGCTATATTGCATCTAAGTGGAATTGGGACCAAAATACTTTTTTTGAAGGAATTAATGAATATGCATTTTACGAAGTGGATGCCAAAAAATTTTGGAAAAATTTTGCTCAAGAACTAATGCAAAAGTTGGGCAAAATCTATTTTCATTTGATAACCCATGATTATCCCAAAAGTAATATTATTGAAACCGATAGCGAGAATTTCTTTATAGTCCAAACACATGCCTTTACTTTTGCGGAAGAGCCATGGTATGAACTTGATGCTTTTCCAAGGATTTTACATTGTGAGGATGAAAATGCAAAAGATTCATCTGGGCAATTCTTTACTGAACTTCTGTATTCAAGCAATCCTCTTCCTGTCTTTTATGAATCTGAAACTAAACCAATAAATTTAGATTCTGCAACAAATCTATATTCTCTACAAATGAATAAGGCATTTGGTGTTTTTCAAAAATTGGTAGAACTCGGTATTTCAACAAATGCAATTCTTAGTGGTGCTGTTCGGAAAACACACAAACCTAATTGTTAGTAAAGAAATTCAATTACTTCCTATTCAACTCTTGAATACGTTTCTTGAAAGCACGTTCAAAGCGTGGCACAGCGTCAATCATAAACGCAATCATCTTTTTCCAATCTTCATCGTTGAAGACACTGACATTGGTCAATTCAAATTTGATACGTGCAGTAACATTATTGTCCAGTCGTTCCCAAGTTAATGCACCGCCAAAATCTTCCTCGATTTTGTCTTTTTTCAATGCAAGTGCGTCAAAAATGGCTTTGTTGTTGGCTTTATCACCGCTATTGATATACAACTCAATACGGACATAATTTCGTGTAACAACACTATTGTAACCAACCGAACTCATACCACTACCACAGCCGATCCAGTTGTCCTTGCTTGGGCTTACGTTTTGGTACAACGTGCAGACCTTATTGATTTCTTTGAGGTATTCTTGCCAAAATCTCAAACGAACGTTGTGACGTTCTTTATTCTGTTCTTGCGTCTCAACTTCTTCTCTAGATTTATTTGCCATACTGATTACAAAATCCTCTGCTTCCTTGATTGGAATTATCTGTTCCATATTCATTAGCAGTTGTTCTTGCAGTTTAAAAGGTGTAGCCTTGAAGCATTGAACCCTTAAACCGTAATTTAGCAACCATAAGACAGAAGAAGTAACTTCTTTTCTAAACTCACCAGCAATAAGCATAATGCGTTGCGAGTTTCCAATGTTTAGGCGTTCTCTGAAATCTTCGGTTTCAAGAAACTCACTCAAAATGGCTTCTGCATTTTCTGAACTACCTGTTTTGGCAAGGTATTGACCGAAAATGGTGATAATCTGACTTGAATTAAGCGTTGCACAATAAGAAGCATACTTGATTACTTGCCACGTAACGTCTTTGCCAGTATCGTCTAATTTATTTTCAATTATGACCAAGTTACCTTGCTTGTCGATTGCCAATAAATCAAGCCGTTCCGATGTATCGTTGAAACCACTAAACTCTTTCTGTATGATAAGCAAATCTTCATTTAAGCACGAAGGATTATTGGCAATCCATTCTTGTAGATTTTCACGTTCACGAAAACCGAGTTGTTTGAAAGTAGTGCTTTCTATTTTCTCAATACGGTTGGTTTCTTTGTTAATGATGTACATATCTTTTTCTTTGAAGAAGTTTCGTATAAATAGTGGATGGTAACTTCCATTCAAACTTCAAATGATGAATAAATACCTTGTTTGGTTTTAATGGATGAATGTCGTCCTCTTGCAATACCTTTTGAAGAACAACCCAATCAACACTTTTTTGATTGATGCTTGGCTTTAATCTTAAAATATTTGCTCTGTGTCGTTTGTAGTATTTTTTGAAAAGCACACAACTAAAATCAAACTCTTGAACTGCATTTAAGAACATATCCAATTCTTGTTCACTCAAACTTGGCTTCAAGGTCGATAAATCGTAAACAGAAATATGTTTGAAACTATCTGGAATAAAAGGACTTTCTTCAATTTCCTTGTCGCTCAAACGCTTTGCTTGATTTTGTGGGCGTGGTAATTTTATTCTGAACTCTGAAATTAGTTTGTAGTAAGAATTGTTCTTTCGATACCCAAGTGTCAATATGTTCAAAATGATTTCTAACATTCAACAGTTGCTTTTTCCTTCACACCCCAAACCTCGTTGATCTTATCCTTTATCTTTTGCTCAAATAAGGCAATAAGTTGATTGTTGGCATTTATCATTTCTTGCTCTTTTTCAATTTGTGAAACGATTTCATATTGTTCTGAATTAGTTGGTAATGAAATTTGTGTTTCCTCAATTAAGTTGTTATAAAGTCTGGCAATTGTTCCGCCTTCCGCTGGAACCCATTTTATTATTTGATAATATATATACAGAAATGAATTTAATATTTTGGTTTCGTCATTTTCAATCCATACAATATTAGAATCTTGAAAATATGCTGGGTTTCCATCAAAAACAACTGTTCTTCCAATAGTGCCAGAAGTTGAAATTAAAATATCTCCCTTTTTCGGATAAGAAAACTTTGACAAATATTCATTGTAAAGTTCTTGACTAATATAAGCATCTGGCTCTTTTCCAAAAGTCCCTATTTTATAAAAAGGAACATCTCCTTTGTCAGTAGTTTGTTCCTTAAAAATCCTTTTACACATTCTAATCTTGCCAATCTCTCCCAACTCCACCACATCCCATTCTGGATTGATCGTAATAGTAGGTTTGTAGTTCTCCACCACCATTTTTGCACCGTCAATGATTTTCTGATACCCCTCAATCTCGGCAACAATCTGCTTTTGGATTTCAAGCGGTGGGAGAGGGATTTGGAGTTCTGAAAAAGCAGATTTGGAGATCTCTTTAAAAGTCCCTCCAGTAGCAATTTCATTCATTTCTTCAACCAAGTTTGAAATGGCAAATGCAATAAATTTTGGATTTACTTTTGAAAAATCTTTTATTATAATATTCTTAAATCCTTGATTAGTTGAAAGCGGGATATTATTGATAGCAATTCTACCAATTGTTGCTCGTGAGGAAACTAAAATTGAATTTACTGGTAACATTTTCGCTGATGACTTCTTCAATCCTAATTCAGTAATTGTTCTTTCAGTTGAGTTTATAGAGGTCACAAAGTCACTCGCTGGTAAATCTTTTAATGTTGCCCAGTTAATTTCACCATTCCAAAATTCTGGAATTTCAGAACTTGGTGTTCCGCCACTCTCAATATTAAAAAGTTCGACGTCTCCCAGTTTCACCATTTTATATTCTGTCAGTGCAACTGCATTTACCATATACCTTTCCCCACTCAAAACAATATCCTTATTGGCTAAAATCTTTTCTTTTTCTACCAAATGGCATAAATCGTTGTAGGCCTCCGTGTCAAAATTCTTTCCTTCTTCAATACTATTTTTAAATGCTGTAAATACTTCAAGAGCAGTTGGTAAATCATTTTTATCAATCTCACGTCGTTGTGCACCTAAATCAAAACCGTCGTTGTTTATTTTGATGAATAAAACCTTGTCGCTTTTTTTAGCCAGACTTTTGTCTAACATTAAAATGCTTGTTTTTACGCCACTATACGGATTAAAACAACCAGCGGGCAAGGATATAACAGCAATCAAACTATCCTCCACCAATAACTTGCGCAGTTGCTTGTAAGCGGTTTGTGTCGTGGCAACAATTCCATTCGGAACAACAATTCCAGCACGTCCGTTTTTATTAAGGTGTTCGGCAATGTAATCCGTGAACAATACTTCGGCTTTGTTGGCTTGCACGCCAAATTTCTTGTGTGGGCGTATTCCACCTTTTGGTGTCATAAACGGAGGGTTTGCCAAGATCACGTCAAAAGTTTCGTTCCAACGGTCTTCACTGCTTAAGGTATCATATTCAAATATCTTTGGGGTCGTAAAACCGTGCAAGTACATATTCACTAAACTCAAGCGTACCATATCTGGGCTAATGTCATAGCCAGTAAAGTTCTCTGCTAATTTTTTACGTTCGTCTGGTGTCAATTTATCCCCAGCACGTTTATCTGTGTTTTGCTCAAGTATATGCTTGTAAGCACTCAACAAAAATCCAGAAGTTCCACACGCTGGGTCGGCAACCGTTTCATTTTTCTTTGGGTCAAGGCATTTTGCAATAAAATCAATGACGTGGCGTGGAGTTCTGAATTGTCCAGCGTCACCTTGACTACCCATTACACTTAACAAGTATTCAAATGCGTCGCCTAACTTCTCGCTATGGCTGTACTCAAATTCATTGATGTGTTTCAAAAACAATTTCAATGTGGCTGGGTCACGATACGGTAAATAAGCGTTCTTGAAAATGTTTCGGAATAATTCTGGAAGGCTGGCATTGGTTTGTAAGATGTCCAATGCTTCACTGTACAAATCAAGCATTTCCTTTCCACCCAACGAAGGGTCTAAAATCTTTCGCCAACTGTATTTCTCAAAATCGCCAGTAAAGAATTTTGGTTTACCACCTAATTCCATTGATTCCTTGTCCATATCGTCCATAAACTTATAGATGAGGGCAAGTGTAATTTGCTCAATTTGGCTTTTTGGATCTGGAACTTTACCTACTAATGTGTCTCGGCAATTATCAATGTTTTTTTTTGTAAGGTTATCTAACATAAGTTTATGCGGCTATAAATTTGTCCAATGGGACGTAAGTTCTAATGTAATTTGGGATTACCTCTCTCAAATTTGGTGCAACTCGAACGAAGTCCTCCTTGCTCAAAGTTGATAGGGTATTTAAAGCGGTGAAATCTTTGGTGTCTATCACTTGACGAACTTCTGGGTCGGTCAGATAGGCAAAAAAGAAATACTTCAAGGCACTAAGGTCGGTCACTTCGGAAAGGTCAATGGTGGAAATGAACTTCTCAAATTCCTCTTGAATTAAAATGTCTTTACTTTTTATCTCATTGCCATTGAAAATCATATCCAAGATTTCCTTTACTGAAATTTTACGGTCAATTTTTAAGGCTCTACGTAATTTATCTAAGGTATAATGCCCTCCGTCTTGGTTAAGGAATTTCTCTAAAGTCAAATAAGTTGCAGTGTCCAAGTTTCCTTCCTCCATTGCTTGAACAATGTCAGTATCTTGCTGAATTTCCTCTTCAAATTGCTGAAAGAACATTTTGTCCACCTTCATTCCTTCAAATCCCACCTTCGATTCGTTCCAACTGGAAATTTTATCGGATTGAGTATATTCAAATCCGTCCTTTTTTGGCTTTGGATCAATTACTGGGGGAACACCGTCAACAGTTGGTTTAACACTGGGAAGTTTCAATACTTGGTCGTAATCGTATTTTTCCTCGAAATACTCACAAACAGCAAAGAAATCAAACAGTTTGAACGATTCCTTCTTTACTTGTATTACTTGTTCCTCAAAACCGTCTTTGTATTTGTGTTCAAAGGTGAAAATTCGAGTTCCACGTCCTTTTATCTGAATAAATTCAGTAGGTGAGAAAATAGGACGCATTAAGGCAAGGTTTAAGATATTCGGACAATCCCAACCAGTGGTCATCATTCCAACCGTTACACAAACACGTGCTTTGCTTGTTTTGTAGTCCATTAGAATTTCATCGTCCTTTCTAAATTGGCTATAACCAAGCAGTTTATCGTTACTGAAATCAACGGTCATTTGCTGACTGTTCATTACGTTTGACGTAACTTGTACAGCAAAATCACTTTTGTATTTATTTGGCCATTTCTTGTCGGCATAGACATTCAGTAACTGCGTCAATTTAGCAGCGTGTTTTTGACTAACGGCAAACACCAAACTTTTGCCAATTTCATTCGTAATAGGGTCAAGCCAAGCATTGTCAACAAATGTTTGAACGAAAACACTATTTGTAATATCCGAGAAGAACTTCTTTTCAAATTGTGATTGCTTGTATTGCACTTCTTCAGAAACCTCTTCCCCAGATTCGTTGGTTAAAGTTACGAGAGCAGAATAACCTTCGTCTGACAAAAGTTTTGTGGTTACGTCAGTTCGTGCGTCAATAACCGTTGGCTGAACAAGTATTCCGTCCTTTGCTCCTTGAGCAAGCGTGTAGCGATAGGTTGGAATACCACTTTCACAACCAAAAGTGGTGTAGGTATCCAAAAGAACCCTTTTTTCTAATTCACGTGGATCATCAAAATTGTCCGTGTCAATGTTTTTGAGGTAATCTTTAGGAGTAGCGGTCAGTCCTAATTTGTAGCCCAGAAAATACTCAAACAAAGCACGGCTGTTTCCACCACCAATTAAGCGGTGTGATTCGTCTGATACAATCAAATCGAAATCAGTAGGCGAAAAGTGACTACGGTATTTATTGTTAATCAACAAGGATTGAATGGTCGTCACAACAATTTCTGCTTTTCTCCAGTCAGCCTTATTTTCTTTGTAAACGACCGTTGTGTAATCGTTTTTGAGGTAGTTGTTAAAGTCCTTTCGTGCTTGTTCTTCCAATTCAAGTCGGTCAACCAAGAACAAAACCCTTCTGGTATTTCCAGTGCGAATGAACAAACGAATGGCCGCAGCACTTGTTAACGTTTTACCAGTTCCAGTGGCCATTTCCAATAGAAAGCGTTTACCTCCTTCTTTAATCTTTGCTTGAATACTGTGAATGGCTTCAACTTGATAATATCTCAAAAAACGCAATCGGTTGTTTTTGATGAAGTCTTGTCGAGTGGCTTCATTTTGATATTCTGGGAACTCGGCATAATTCGGCAACATAGTCAATGCGATATAATCGTCATTTACTTGCTCGGTATATAACCGTTCTGGGTTTGGCGTAAATTCTGTGAAATTTTGAAGTGATTTTGGTGTTGGAAAATTCGTAATCAATTCTGGGCTTCCTTCTTCAATATTCCAGAAATAGTGAACATTTCCATTTGATAGAATAACGTAATTCACTTTATTCGCAATCGCATACCTTCTTGCTTGTTCCTTTGCTGAGATCGGATCGATTGATTCTTTCTTTGCTTCCAAAACAACTAATGGATTTCCTCTGTCGTCCAAAAGTAAAAAGTCAATTAGACCACCTTTTGCTTTTTCAAAATCATCACCTAACTCTTCAAATTTGACATTGCTTTCCAAGGAAATATTTGCTTTTCCTTCAGCATTGTCAAAAAATCTCCATCCAGCCTCTTCAAGAAGTTTGTTGATTTTAATACGGGCTGTTGCTTCTAAGGTGTTAGACATAATTAGTTATTTGGGTTAATAATTATGTTCATTGCCTTCTTTCCTAACGGCTCATCTTTTATTAGTTCGTTCAATTGGTCGGCCAAATAAAGAGTAAGTAATTCTTCTTTATCAGCATTTAATATCTCTGCTATTTTTGGAACGAGGTCTTTTTTCAAGTTACGAACACCTTTTTCGATTTTACTTAATAGGGCTGTATCTATTTCAAGATGTGCAGCCACTTGTCGCAAGTACAAGTGCTGTTGTTCTCTTAAACTTTTGATTTTATCTCCAAACCTATTTTCCATCGTTGTAATTTTGACTTGTCAAATTATGTCAAATATAACAAACAATACGAATAAATATGTATTTTCGAAGTAGTACTAATTCAGATTAAGTAAGGGAGGATTATTTAGTTTTTGTATCATATTTGTACCTCTATGCGCTGTACCCCATTGTTTTAAAGGAAAAGTAGATATTGTATAGGTAAATAAACGCCGATAAACAAC
>DBCS01000010.1 GCA_002293185.1 Flavobacteriales bacterium UBA952
AGAACTTGTCTTATGTAATCAGTATGAACTCCCATCCCTACTCATCAACTTTGTTTGTTAACCCCAAATTAACATAGACCGTTGTCTTAATTGCGGGGTGCAAAGATATATACTCTTTTTGGTTCTGCAATAATTTTTTGGAAGAAAATTTATTTTTTTTTGAATCAGAAATATAACTGATTGATTTATAGACCGCTCTATTTTAAAAGCTCCATACCTTTTTGTAAAGGTGTAATATATTCATTGGATTGAAGCCCTAAGATGTCCTTTTCAAAGAAAGGCGAATTAGGTATAGCATAGTTGTCATTGGAATCTGGATCAAATGAAAATGATGCATCGTCTTTGCAATATAAATTCCAATGCTGTTTGTTGGTGTAACCTGATTTCCAGGTTGCGCATACTGCCATAATAGCAACAGAGAGTTGTGTTTTGGAATTCCATGTACCCATAAAGTTCGCCTCTGCCAAAAAAAGACCAATTTGATCAATGAGAATACGCTGATCTGAAAGCTGCCAATTTTTGTAGGAGGGAATCATTTGCTGGAGCACAAAAAGATCATTTGCATTTAGTTGAACCCGCTCAACTCGATTATTCTTGCTACGAGCGATTCTGAACCATTTGCGCATGGCAAGTATGAGCAGCAAAAGAACAAGAACACCCGATATCTTCGCCAACCCAATTAATCCTGAAACAATAAATATGGGGATCAGGATTAATAGAATTGCGAAAAGCGGAAGCCAAAACGAAAAGCGGTAATTATTCAGCGACCCACTTATCATTGCGCATTTCTCCTTTGATGGTGACGTTTTTTGTGCGCGCATAGTCTTCTGCGGCAACTAACATTTGCTCTCGTGTGTCTCTGCGAATGAGAATAGCAGAAGAACCTTGTGATTTCACTTCTATATAAAAACCGTTGCGTAATCTGGCTGGTTTGGTTGGAGGTCTGCCCATGGTATGAAATTAATTTGTAATAAGAGTTTGACAATATAACTATTATAAACGAATATTGTTGCAATTTGTTAAACAAAAATCATGCCTTAATTAATGTTGAAAGGAAAGAATTAACTTTGCGGCATGATACAATTTGATCGACTCGGTTATTTTTTACCCCAAGGATATCTATTCAACAATGTAAATCTCCAAATTAATAAAGGAGACAAAGTAGGTCTCGTGGGTAAAAACGGTGCAGGTAAATCTACCCTCTTGCGCATTTTAGCCGGCAGCACCAAGCCCAGCGATGGTCAAGTGCATCATCCAAAAAATTTAAAGTTCGGGTTTCTAACACAAGACATTCACATCGATTCGGACAAATGTGTTTATGATTTTCTATTCTATTCTAACGAGGTCTTGAATGCCCTCCGAGAAAGACTAGATCAAATTAATAACGAACTGATCATAAGAACGGACTATGAAACGCAAAGCTACCTGGCCTTACTAGACGAACTCAGCGAACTCAATCATCGTTTTCAGGTTCTAGAAGGTTATCAATGGGAAGAAAAAATCAAAGCAACATTAGAAGGTCTCGGCTTTAGTCTAGAGGACCAACAAAAAATGATTGCGCAGTGCTCAGGCGGTTGGAAAATGCGTGCAGAATTAGCGCGCATACTGGTCAATACGCCAGATATCTTATTACTCGATGAACCCACCAACCACCTCGACATTTTATCTATCAGTTGGCTCGAACAGTATTTACAAAGGTTTGAAGGTGCAGTTATTCTCATTTCTCACGACCGTTTTTTCTTAGATAATGTCAGTACCCGAACGCTAGAGATCTCTCGGCAACAAATTTTTGACTTCCCCTACGCCTATTCCAAATATAAAGAATTGCGTGCCGAAGAAATGGAAAGACTCGAGCAAGCTAAAAAACAACAAGACAAAGACATCAAGCACGCAGAAGAACTCATCGAGAAATTTCGAGCCAAGAAAAATAAAGCAGCTTTTGCACAATCCTTGATAAAGAAGTTGGATAAAACCGAACGCATCTCCGTAGAAAAGGACCAAGTTGCTCGACTTAAACTTCGTTTTCCACTCGCAGTACAACCTGGAAAGTGGGTTTTAGAGCTCAATCAAATAGGTAAAAGCTATGACAATCGTTGTTTGTTCAAAGAAGTTTCTATTACCATAGGGCGCGGAGAAAAAATTGCGCTACTTGGTCCAAATGGCGTCGGTAAATCTACGCTACTCAAGGCTATTATGGGCAGCATTGGTCATGAAGGAGAAGTGTTGCATGGCCATAACGTACAGATTTCATATTTCGCGCAAGATCAGGCAGAAAAACTCGACCCAAAATTGAGCATCTACGACACCGTCGATTTAATAGCCAAAGGTGACCTCCGTCGAGACTTGAGAAGTATTCTAGGTGCCTTTTTATTCTCAGGCGAAGACATCGATAAAAAAGTAGGTGTGTTGTCAGGTGGAGAGCGCACAAGACTCGCGCTTTGTTGTTTATTGCTGAGCCCTTCAAACTTTCTTATCCTCGATGAGCCGACCAATCACCTCGATCTTCAAAGTAAAGAAGTTTTAAAAGAAGCCTTGATGCACTACGAAGGCACCTTCATCATCGTTTCTCACGATAGAGAATTTGTTGAGGGGCTGAGCAATCGCATTTGGGACATCGAAAATCAAGGGGTAAAAATTCACCACTTTGACCTTAAAGAGTATTTGACTTACAAAACGCAAAAAAATCCAAATGTAACCTCTACTTCGCATGCCAAAGAAATAAAGAAAGACAAAAATACACCAACTGAAAACAAACCAAAGATTGATAAAGCACTTCAAAAAGCACAAAAAGAAATTGAGCAAATCGAACAACAAATCGAACAACAAGAAAGCGTACTTAAAAATGTAGAAGACGACCTGAGCAAAACAGACTACAAAGACAAAATTCAATACAATAGTGCGCTAAATAGATACGAGCAAGAGAAAGCGCAATTAGATTCGCTCTACAAAAAATGGGAAGAAAAATCTGAGGTACTTTTAAAAACTGAATTTCATTAATTTTGACCTATGAAACAACTGCTTGTCATCTGCTTAGGATTGCTCTTGTTGTCTTCGAAGTGCAACAATCAAAATCAGCATCCGGTTCCTTTTGTCCCGGTCGATATCACGATTGATATACAACTTCCTAGCTACAGTAATCTGCAAGGGGTCGGCGGTTGGACCTACCTCAATGGTGGCTCGAGAGGCATCATTGTTTACCGAAAAGCAATTGACGAATTTGTCGCTTTTGACCGTCATGCCCCATCTGATCCTGAAGGTTCTTGTCCTATTGCGCTTTATCCTGACGATCAAAACTTCTTACAGCTCATAGATTCTTGCAACAATGCGGTATTTTCCTTGTACGATGGCTCACCTGTAAGCAACAGTATTTTTGGGCTAAGACAATATGCAACTCAATTTAACGGCAATAACTTATTGCGCGTTTATAACTAACGAATATGGCAGATATCAAAGTAACTATTATCGATAGAGACGGTCAAACACACGAATTAGAAGGACCTACAGATATGAGCATGAACATCATGGAGCTATGCAAGGCCTATGACCTACCTGTGAAGGGAGAATGTGGCGGCATGGCTATGTGCGCAACATGTCAATGCTATTTGGAGTCACAAACAGATTTACCCGAGCAGAGCGATGCAGAATTGGATATGCTCGATCAAGCGTTTTTCGTCAAAGCAAATAGTAGGCTTGGGTGTCAAATTCATCTAAATGACGACATTAACGGTATTGTTTTGCGCCTAGCCCCAGAGCAGGATTAATCCATTTTTTCTGCAAAAACCTTTCTGAATTTCTCTACCTTAGGCCGCACGACACTCTGGCAATAAGGATTGCCCGGATTGTTTTCGTAATAATTATGATGGTAATCTTCGGCCTCAAAATAGTTATTGATTTCCACAATTTGCGTTACAATTGGCTTATCCCAAACGTTTTCAGCTTCTAATTTTTGAAGGTACTTTAAGGCTGCTGTCTTTTGTGCCTCGTTATGGTAAAATATTACAGATCGGTACTGTGTACCGATGTCATTCCCCTGTCGATTGAGCTGAGTGGGGTCATGCACAAACCAAAATGCTTCTAGTAATTCCTCATAGGAGATAACGCTCGGGTCAAAAACGACTTGAGCAACTTCGGCATGACCCGTTTGACCCGTACAAATTTCTTTGTAGGTTGGTTTGTCTGTGTGGCCACCTGCATAACCTGGCACCACCGAAATGACTCCTTTGAGGTCTTGAAAACAGGCTTCAATGCACCAAAAACATCCCGCACCGAAAGTGGCGAGTTGTTTGCCTTGATGGTTATTTTGATCTTTTTGGTTTTGGTTCATTTCGTCTTGAGCTATAAAATTTAAGGACGCCGAGTTAATGCAATAGCGCAAGCCTGTTGGCTTTGGGCCGTCGTCGAACACATGCCCTAGGTGGGCATCACAATTATTACAACGCACTTCTGTTCGGACCATGCCATGAGCGCGATCGATGATTTTTTTGACATTTCCTTGCGTGAGCACTTCATAAAAGCTCGGCCAACCAGACCCGGATTCGTATTTTGTCTTACTTTCAAAAAGAGGCGCATCACAAGCCACGCAAACGTAAGTGCCCTCGTCGTGGTGATCCCAATATTTGCCTGTAAACGGGCGTTCTGTACCTCCGTTGATGACGTAACAAACGTTTTCTGGTAAAGCTCGGCCGTTAAAAGTATTTTGATTTTTTGCTGCATCTGGGTCTTGCTGTCCACAGGCGTTTAAGCTTCCTAATATCATAAGTACAAAAATAAGTTTCATATGCTTACAACAAACAAGAGTTGGTTTGGTTTAACTACTTTTGCACCCATGCTCCTTAGATACTCAAAAGACTTTTGGTTACTCAGTTTCAGTATGTTTTTTTTCATACTGAGCTTCAATTTAATTTTACCTGAAATGAATATTTTCATTAGTCAGTTAGGAGGAAGCGGAGTGAAGGGCAGTAGCATTTTTTTATTTTCTGTTGCAGCAGGTATTTCCAGACCTTTTGCAGGTAAACTAGCTGATTTAATTGGTCGAAAACGCAGTATTTATATTGGTCTTTGCTTCGCTATTGCCGCAAGCTTGAGTTACTCATTTGTGAGCTGGATCGGTTTCTTTTTTGTGCTGAGATGCTTACATGGCCTGAGCGCAGGTTTTGCACCTACAGGTGCTACTGCACTCCTGACAGATATCTTACCGCCGGATAGAAAAGGAGCCGCAATGGGGCTGTGGGGGACCTTTATTTCTTTAGGCATTGGTATTGGCCAAGCGCTCGGTTCTTTTATTTATATACACAGTAATTTTGACGCCTTATTCATGTGCGCCGCTGGCTTTGGCATCATTTCGCTTTTGTTATTGTTTCCCATCAAAGAAACCCTTCCTACACAACTTCGCTTTAATCGAAAGCAACTCCTGATCAAATGGGAAGATGTAGTAGAGCCAACGGTTAAACCTGCCGCAACAATTATGCTGCTAACAGCAATTAGTTCGGGTGTTATTTTTGTTTTAAGCCCAGAGTATTCAGCATATTTAGGCATTACAAATAAAGGTTATTTCTTTGGTATTTATGTACTCACCACCATTGGTGTTCGTTTAATTTTTTCCTCGCTATCGGATCGAATTGGTAGGAGAGAAACAATGCTATTCGGCTGCAGCCTGTTGGTGCTTAGTATGATTTATCTTGGTCTAGTGGACGATATTTGGAGTTATACTATTGCGGCAGCTATTTTTGGTTTGGCTACCGGGATTTCTAGCCCAACTCTTTTTGCTTGGACCGCTGATTTGAGTTTAGCACATCGCCGAGGAACGGGTTCTGGAACGCTATTTATTGCGCTTGAACTCGGAATCTTAATAGGTTCAGGGCTCACCTTTGTTTTCTATAAAAACACGATGGAAAGCGCTCGAATTTGCATGTTTATAGCCGCAGGATTTGGTGTTTTAGCTCTTCTTTTGTTACTCCTTCAATTGCATAAATCTAAGCTTGCTTTGAACGCTCGAGGTAACGCCTAACTAAAAAATGACCGAGATAAACCAAGGGAGTAAGTAGAATAGCAATCAGAATTTTTAATAAGTAATTGGTTGGTGCCACCTCAAAATAAGTAGATAAACTCATGGCCCCGGGCAATACAAAACCGATGTACAACACGATGTAAGAATCGATGAGCTGTGAAAGGAGTGTGCTTCCGGTACTGCGCAGCCAAATAAACCGATTACCCGTTTTTTGTTTGATTTGATCAAAAACATAGGCATCCAGGATTTGTGATACCAAAAACGCAACGATACTCCCAACAATTACAGCCTGTGCTTGACCGAAAACGAGATTGTATGCTTCATTAGTGGCTAATTTAGAGCCTTTAATTTCATAAGCCGGAATAGACATTGATAGGCCCACAATTAGAAAACAATACGCAATGAGCCCTGCGGTAATCCAGGAGAGTCTGCGCACTGCTTTTTGACCATAAAATTCATTGAGAAGGTCTGTGAGCAAGAAAACAATAGGCCAAGGTAAAATCCCAATGATAGTAATGAAAGGGCCGACTTTTTTACCGAAAAAGTATCCTTCTAGAGGAATTTGAATAAGTTTATTACTAATGAGTTCGGCCGTTACGGCATTCGTGACAAATAAACCTGCTAATGCGATAAAAAGCCACTGCCGACGCTCGTTAAGTTTTTGCTGCTCCATTATGCTAAAATAAGCATTTAGGGCGTGCCGTAATCTAAGCGTTTGGTTTTGATGTAGCGTTTTAAGTAGTACTCTGAAGTTTTGAAATTATCTATCCGGACTCCTGAATTGGCCGAATGGATAAATTTGATCGCTTCGGGACTGACTTCTACAACCAAAGCAACGTGACCAACACTTGTGGAATTGACATTGCTTCCTTTAAAAAACATGAGGTCACCTGGTCGAATTTCAGAAAGCTTAACTGTTGTTCCTAACTCAGCTAAACCATAACTGGTGCGGACTAAATCAAAACCAAAATTGCCAAAGATATAATTGATAAATCCAGAACAATCAAAGCCCGATGGGGTGGTCCCTCCGTAGCGATAAGGCACACCCAGAAAACGTTTGGCATAATTAATAATAGCATCTACCTGCGGGTCGTTGGGTAAGGGAACCTTAGTTTGGGATTGGGATGTGGGTGTTTGGGCCAACAACTCTTGAGCGAAGACCAAAAAAAGTATAAAGAAAAATACATCTTTTATTTTCATTTTCTGAAAGCCAATGCAAAAATAATAATTATTTTCGGAACTTCATTCAAGTAGACAGATGCCCCCTATTGAAAATCAAATACTTAGCAAACTTTACTACAGCATTGGCGAAGTCGCAGGTATGCTGGAGGTAAATGCCTCACTCTTAAGATTTTGGGAGAAAGAATTTAACCTAACTGTATCAAAAAAGAACAACAAAGGTAACCGGCTCTTTTCGGTCAAAGAAATCGAACAAATCAAGCGCATTTATCAGCTTGTTAAAGTGCAAGGATACACGCTCGATGGCGCCAAAAAAGCCCTCAAACTAAAATCAAACACCCCTCTTTCCGAGCCTGTTCAAATCGTTCAAAAAGCAGCAGCTCCAGCCAATCCAAACTACGCTGAAATCATCAGTAAATTGGAAGGCATCAAAGCTAAATTATTGAGCTTACCTGTTGAAAAAGAACCTACACACGGTCCAATTGAGCCACCAAAAAAGCGTAGCACCGAAAAGCCAAAACCAGCTTCAGACCTGCCAACACTATTTGATTTTTAAGCGTTCAAAAGCATAAGCAGTCTAGAAAGCCCCTTGTAAAACGTCTTTGAAATAGGACGGTGCTTTGCGCATCCTAGATCCATACCAAGAACAGATTTCACCATCGATAAGCACAATTTTAGAATTCGGGAAAAGCACCTGTACTTCCTCTAAATGTTTGGCTTCAAAAGGAAATGGTTCGGAGCTTAAAAAGATATAATCGGGAAGAATAGATTGGTTATCCTTATTGTTAAGCACCTGTTCTAAAGCTGGATAGCGCTCGATTTCACAAAAGTTAACCAAGCCAAAATGGGTCAATAAAGCATGAATATAAGTTTGAGGCCCAACCACAAAATAGGGATCTTTCCAGATCAAATAAAGAAAAGAGGAGCCCTGCCCTATCTTGACTACGCTTTGAAATTTGGCTTGAATTTGATTGACAAGCGACATTGATTTTTCTTCGCGCTGCACTTTTCTGCCGATCTCAAGTAAATAACGATAGGCCTCTTCTAAGGAAGTGATGTCCGTTAATAAAACATCGTACTTGAGCTGCAATTGTTCAATATCTTCTTTAGTATTTTCTTCCTTATTGGCAATAATAAGGGTTGGCTGCAGGGTTTCGATCGTTTTAAAATTGACTTTTTTGGTGCCCCCTACCCGCGTTTTGTGCTGCCACCATGCTTTCGGATGAATACAAAACTTAGTGATTCCAACCACCTCTTGCTCTAGACCCAAGGCCCAGAGGTATTCGGTTAAAGACGGAACCAAAGAAACAATACGCATGCGCCTAGGCCATTGCAGCAATGACGTCGTAACGCGACACAATGTGGTGCTTACCGTTGTCTAAGGCAACCAGCACTGCAGGAACTTGCTTAGAGATCAATTTGCAGAGTTCTTCAACGGGAGTATTCGCATGGACTACCGGAAAGGCTGCCGACATCAAGGAAGAAATAGGCGCATCTCGGAGTGCTGGATTATCGATGAGCACCTGGTACAAATGGCTGTCATCGATTGAGCCCACAAATTGGCCGTCTTTCATGACCGGAATTTGAGAAATATCGAAATTGCGCATTTTAGCGATCGCATGAGACACTAATTCTTCTGCGTATAAAGAAACCAGTGGCTTGTTGCCGTGTTGGGCAACCAAGTCTCCGGCTGTTAGCAAGTTTTCTTCGAGGAAACCACGTTCGCGCATCCAGTCGTCATTGAAAATTTTGCCTAGATAACGGCTGCCGTGGTCGTGAAATAAAACCACCACTACATCTTTTGAAGTGAGTGTTGCTCCCATTTGCAACAACCCTTTGATGGCTGCACCTGCCGAGTTGCCGACAAAAATTCCTTCTTCGCGAGCAAGCCTTCTGGTATAAACTGCTGCATCGCGGTCCGTAACTTTTTCAAAATGATCAATGATATCGAAATCGACGTTGGCAGGTAAGATGTCTTCGCCGATTCCTTCGGTGATATACGGATAGATCTCGTTTTGATCAAAAATGCCGGTTTCTTTGTATTTCTTAAAGACCGAGCCATAAGTATCTATTCCCCAAATTTGAATATCAGGATTTTTCTCTTTTAAGTATTTTCCGACGCCAGAAATGGTACCACCGGTGCCTACTCCTACGACAAAGTGCGTGATTTTACCTTCCGTTTGCTCCCATATTTCAGGACCTGTTTGTTCGTAATGCGCTGTTCTGTTCGAAAGGTTGTCGTATTGATTGACATACCATGAATTCGGAATTTCGGTGGCCAAACGTCTTGAAACAGAGTAGTATGAACGTGGATCCGTTGGTTCAACAGCTGTAGGGCAAACCACAACTTCTGCTCCGACGGCACGCAGAATGTCCATTTTTTCTTTGGATTGTTTGTCGTTAAGTACGCAAATAAGTTTGTAACCCTTAATTATACAAGCCAATGCCAAACCCATGCCCGTATTGCCCGACGTACCCTCGATAACGGTGCCGCCTGGTTTGAGTATGCCGGAATTCTCCGCATCTTCGATCATTTTGACAGCCATGCGGTCTTTGACCGAGTTGCCGGGATTGGTCGTTTCTATTTTGGCTAGAATTTGAGCTGGAATATCTTTGGCAAGTTTATTGATACGAACCAGTGGGGTATTACCGATCGTTTCTAAAATGTTGTCGAATACTTTCATGAATGATGTTTGAACAAAGTTAGTCATCTGTTTGAATTCACTAATTTTAAAGCATGATAAAATTTAGTTTCGCTCTTACATTTGGACTTTTTGCGTTGTTTACAACGGCTCAAGTTTGTCCTATTTTACCTACACCCGCTGTCTATAAGCAAGGCAATGGCATGTTTGTCTGCAGTGGCCAGCTGCTCATAGACCCATCTGAGCTCACGCCTAATTTAAAAACCGCACTAACGGACTATGCGCTTTGGGCCAATAGTATACGGGTTTCACCATTTGTCCAAAACCCAATGGTGCAATTCAAAAAACTTACGAATGTGAAGAAAGATTCATATAGCATCAACATTGCAGATCGCATTACCATCTCCTACTCGAGCGAAGCCTCTTGTTTTTATGCTTGGGTTTCTTTGTTGCAATTGAGTACGCAACAAGACGGACAACTACAATTTCCAAAATGCTTCGTCAAAGACTACCCCACATTTCAGTGGCGAGGCCTGCATCTGGATGTTTCGAGGCATTTTTTTACGGTCAATGAAGTCAAGCGCTTTATTGACCTGATGGCTTATTACAAATTCAATACCTTACATTGGCACCTTACTGACGATCAGGGTTGGCGCATAGAAATTAAAAAATACCCCCTTTTAACGGCGCTTGGCGCTTGGCGAGACTCCACTGTAGAAAACCATTACAGCACCCAACCCCGTACTTACAACAAAACGCGCTATGGCGGCTTTTATACCCAAGAAGAAATCAAAGAAGTGGTGCATTACGCGTCGGAAAGGTTCATTGATGTTGTTCCCGAAATTGAAATGCCGGGCCACGCAAGAGCTGCATTGGCCGCTTACCCACAATACTCCTGTACCGGCCAAACACAAGGCGTCGAAGGTCTTTGGGGCGTTTTTGATGACATTTTTTGCGCCAAAGAAGAAAGTATTTTGTTTTTGCAAGACGTTTTAAAAGAAGTTTTGCCGCTTTTTCCGTGTGATTACCTACATGTGGGAGGAGACGAAGCGCCAAAGACAAGGTGGAAAGCATGTCCGAATTGTCAGGCTGTCATTAAAGCAAACGGCCTACACGACGAACACGAACTACAAAGTTATTTTATTGGCCGAATGGATGCTTTCTTGACCCAAAATGGAAAAAAACTCATAGGTTGGGATGAAATCCTCGAAGGTGGGTTATCGCCCAATGCGACAGTAATGTCTTGGCGTGGCTACGACGGCGGGAAGGCAGCCGCAGCGCAAGGTCATTATGTCGTGATGTGCCCTGGTTCTCATTGCTATTTTGATCATTATCAAGGACGCGGCGCAGACGAACCCATAGCAATTGGCGGCTTCACGCCTTTAGACCGCGTTTATGAATTCAATCCGATTCCGTCCGACATGGATATTGCTTCGGCTGCATATATTTTAGGAGCGCAAGGCAACCTCTGGACCGAATACATCCGCGACATGGCTCAGCTAGAATACATGACCTACCCGCGCGCCATTGCCCTGAGCACCGCTTTGTGGTCCGAAACGAAATTGCCTTATGAGCAATTCCTTTCTACGTTAAGAATGTTTCATTTTCCATTTTTAAGCAGCCAAAAAGTCAACTTTTCCAGAGCGGCACTGAAGCCAGAACTCAAAACATCGCGCGGCAAAAATGGCGGTATCGAAATTCAAAAGGTGCCGCCAAAAGGATTAGATGAACAACCCGAGGTACTCAATATTATTTCTCCTACAAAGAAGAAAACGAAAGTAATTGGTCTGAAAATTGAACAAGGTTCAGGTATTGCACCTAAACAACTGGAAGTGATTCAGCACAAAGCATTGGGCGCGCAAATCGTTTATCAAACGCCGCCGAGCCCAAAATACGACAACGGAAGCCTCACAATTGTAGATGGCCAACTTGGTGCCCGCCCTTGGAAAGGCCACGAATGGCTGGGTTTCAGCGCGGATAGCGTAAGTTTTGAAATTATTTTTGAAAAACCTGTAAAAATCAAAGAAATTAGGATCCATACCCTCCACGACCCAAATAGCTGGATTTGGGCTGCGCAAACCTATAACATTTCGTTTTCCAAAATTGGTCTAGCAAACGGTATTGCCGACGGTTATTCTACCGATGAAACACTTGTCATTGAGAACATCAAGGAGAAAACCCAAACCGTTCATGTTGTATTGTATGGTCTTGGCCACATCCCGACAGGCAACCCAGGAGCGGGAAATGTTCCTTGGTTGTTCATCGATGAAATTGAGGTGCGTTAAGGGATAATGCCCAAGCGCACGGCATGCACAATGATGCCTGCGGTATTGCGCACATCAAGTTTTTCGATAATGCGCATTTTGTGGGTTTCGACGGTGCGCGGAGAAATCTGGAGGTCGTGGGCAATTTCTCGACAGGTTTTTTCTTGACAAATACCTCTAATCACATCGATCTCGCGTGCGGTGATGCGCTCTAAAGTACGAATGGTAAGACGCTCAGCATCTAGCATGCGCTTGGTATTGGGATGCAAATAGGAATTTTGAAAAAAAACCTGTCGAAATGCAGCCACAGCCTCTTCGTGCATATTCCATTTGTTGACCACCCCATGAAAACCCCACTTTAAATAAAGCGGCACCATAGCAGACTTAAAATTCGGGACTAAAAGCAAGAACTTAGCATTGGGCCACGCAGACATCCAAAAATTGATGTAGGCCTGGTCTAGCTCTTGAAGTAAATCTGCGTCAATCATGATCACTTGAATACCCACGCCGGTGTAGCGGGCTCTAAAATCACTGAGACTTGTCGATTCTCCTACCCACTCGAAATCATTGCGCGGCTCAAGCAACGCGCGCAATCCTGTTCTGAAAATAATGTCAGTTTCTATAAAAGCCACGCGAATGCGGGCACCCAAATAATTACTCATACGACTTGCATTTTAATGGGTCAGAGACCCGGTTTTGGTTAATACAAGTAGAAATGTTTCATGGGGCTAAAGTAATAAGGCTTACCCAAAAGGGTATCAGTATAATGACGGATGATCATCAAATAAAGTTGCACAGCTGCTGAGAAAAGATTTAGAAATTTGACTTAAATAAACCTTTAGGTACTTCGGGATGTTCTATCTTTGCAGAAGCAATCAAATATTAGATCATGTCTCAAAGAAACTGGCAAAGCATCAAAAATTACAAAGACATTAAATTTGAATTTTTTGAAGGAATTGCAAAAATTACCATCAACCGCCCACAGGTCTATAATGCTTTTAGACCAGAAACCAACTTTGAAATGCTCGATGCCATGGATATCTGTCGAGAACGACCCGACATCAACGTAGTCGTTTTAACTGGCGAGGGCGACAAAGCATTTTGTTCAGGCGGAGACCAAAACGTGAAAGGTGTTGGTGGCTATATCTCCGAAAATGGCGTTCCTAGACTCAATATATTAGACCTACACAAAGCCATTCGTTCCTTACCTAAACCGGTCATTGCAATGGTAAATGGTTATGCCATAGGAGGCGGGCACGTGCTACACGTTGTTTGCGACCTCACCATTGCCTCAGAAAACGCCCGTTTTGGTCAAACTGGCCCGAAAGTAGGAAGTTTTGATGGCGGATTTGGCTCTTCGTATCTCGCTCGCCACGTTGGTCAAAAAAAGGCCCGTGAAATCTGGTTTTTGTGTAATCAATACACTGCTGAAGAAGCAGAAAAAATGGGAATGGTGAATAAAGTTGTTCCCTTTAACCAACTTGAAGATACCGTTGTTGAATGGTCACAAACCATCATGAAAAGAAGCCCACTCGCCATACGCATGATCAAACGCTCCATGAATGCCGAACTCGACGGTCAACATGGGCTAATGGAACTTGCCGGTGACGCCACCCTACTCTATTACTTAACGGAAGAAGCGCAAGAAGGCAAGCACGCCTTTCTCGAAAAACGCGATCCTAATTTTCAACAATATCCAAAATTTCCTTGATCATGGATTTCAGTAACATAGAACCTAAAGCGCTGTGGCAACATTTTGCTGCGCTCAACGCAGTGCCAAGGCCCTCCAAAAAAGAAGAACGCGTCATTGCATTCATGCTCAATTTTGGAACTTCAATTGGGCTAGACACCCAAACAGATGCCATCGGAAATGTGATCATTAAAAAAGCTGCCACCGCTGGCATGCAAGATCGCCAGACCGTCATTTTGCAAAGCCACCTCGATATGGTGCACCAAAAAAATGCCAACACGGTGTTTGATTTTGACCAACAAGGAATTGACATGTATCAAGATGGTGACTGGATTCGCGCTAAAGGCACCACACTTGGTGCCGACAACGGCATTGGTGTGGCAGCCATTATGGCACTACTCGCTAGTACCGACATCGCACATCCTGCACTAGAAGCTTTTTTCACCATCGACGAAGAAACCGGCATGACCGGCGCCAAACAGATGGATTCCTCGCTCTTGAATGGAACCATCCTATTGAACCTCGATACCGAAGACGACGACGAACTCTCCGTAGGTTGCGCAGGTGGCATCGATACAAATACTTCTTTCGCTTACCAAGAAACTGAGGTCATTGACGGTTACAAATTATTCAAGATTCAAATCAGTGGTCTATTGGGCGGGCACTCGGGCATGGATATCGACAAAGGTCGGGGTAATGCCAACAAATGGTTAGTGCGTTTACTATGGGAAATATCCCAAATTATGGACGTCCAGTTGCTTTCTTTTGATGGCGGTAGTTTGCGCAACGCCATACCTCGTGAGGCCACAACAATAATTGCCGTCAAAGATGGCTCGTCTCTCCAAACAGCAATTGATACTTTTACACGAACGCTACGCGAAGAATACCACCTCATTGAGCCACATTTTGCTGTTCAAATCCAAGAAACTAAGTCTGCATTAAATGCAGTTCCAACGCACATTTTTAAACAAATTATTGCCACGCTATATGGTGTGCAAAACGGCGTATACCGCATGAGCCCCGATATTGAAGGGTTGGTCGAGGCTTCCTCATCATTGGCACGCGTAGTTATTGAAAATGGTAGTTTTACTACTCAATCTTTACAACGCAGCTCGGTAGAAAGTACCAAAAGAGAAATCAGTACTGCTATTCAATGTGCATTTGAAAATATGGACGCAACGGTAGAACAAAGTGGAGACTACCCAGGCTGGAAGCCCAATTCAAGTTCTGCCATTCTTCAAATTATGAAGCAGCAATACATCGACATGTTCAAAGAAACACCAAAGGTAAAAGCTTGCCACGCGGGGCTTGAATGCGGTTTACTCAGTGAAAAGCTACCAGGTGTTGACATGATTTCTTTTGGGCCGAACATCCGAGCCGCACATTCACCAGACGAATGCGTGCAAATTTCTTCCGTTCAAAAATTCTGGGCATACTTCTTGAATTCCCTCACTCATATTCCTAAAGTATAACAATACGATGTCTCAAACACTCAATACTATTGAAGAAGCTATTTTCGAAATCAAACAAGGACGCGTTGTCATTGTAGTGGATGACGAAGACCGCGAAAACGAAGGTGATTTCTTGACTGCAGCACGAAACGCCACGCCTGAACTCATTAACTTTATGGCTACCCATGGCCGGGGTCTTATTTGCGCACCCATCAGCGAAGACCGCTGTGATCAACTTGGTTTGGAACTCATGGTACGCAACAATTCTGCTGCCTACGAAACGCCCTTCACGATTAGTGTAGACCTAATTGGCCACGGCTGTACAACCGGTATCTCCGCAAGCGACCGCGCCAAAACAATTTTGGCAATGATCGACCCTAAAATTCGTCCAGAAGAATTAGGTAAGCCAGGTCATATCTTTCCTTTGCGTGCTAGAAAGGGAGGTGTTCTCCGCCGAGCAGGACACACAGAGGCAGCCGTAGATTTATCTAGACTAGCTGGTTTCGAAGAAGCCGGTATTATTGTCGAAATTTTAAATGAAGATGGCACCATGGCGCGGCTGCCCCAGCTGATGGAAATCGCTAAGAAATTCGACCTTAAAATCATTAGTATTGCCGAGCTCATCAAATATCGAATTTCGCACGAGTCTTTAATTGTAGAGCAAGTACAAGTCGAAATGCCTACCATTTATGGCGATTTCCAATTGCGCGCCTTCAAAGACCAAAGTAACGATCAAGACCACTTGGTCCTGACCAAAGGTACCTGGACCAAAGACGAATCTGTTTTGGTGCGCGTGCACTCCTCTTGCCTTACTGGCGATATCTTCGGCAGCTGCCGCTGTGATTGCGGCCCTCAACTGCATAAAGCAATGGAACTCATTAGTCAAGAAGGAAAAGGCGCAATTGTGTACATGAATCAAGAAGGTCGAGGGATTGGTTTACTCAACAAACTCAAAGCCTACAAACTTCAAGAAGAAGGCCTCGATACCTATGAAGCAAATGAAAAACTTGGCTTCAAGCCAGACGAGCGCGACTACGGAATCGGTGCGCAAATGCTACGAGCCATCGGTATTCGAAACATGAAACTAATGTCGAATAACCCCAAAAAACGGACAGGTCTCATTGGTTACGGCTTACAAATTACCGAAAATATCCCGTTAGAAATAGAGAGTAATATTCACAACGAACGCTACCTTCAAACCAAGCGCGATAAAATGGGACACAACATCAAACTCGACCATTAATGCTAGAAGCAAGAGGAATTGAAAAAAACTATGGGTCTCTTCAAATCCTGAAGGGAATTGATCTTTCGGTTGCACCTGCCGAAATTATTTCAATTGTTGGTTCTTCAGGTGCAGGTAAAACCACCTTGCTCCAAATATTGGGCACGCTAGATGCGCCGTCAGGCGGTCAACTATTCATAGAAGGCAAGAATCCATTTGAACTCAATGAAAAAGCACTTTCGCATTTTCGCAATCAGCGTTTGGGTTTTGTTTTTCAATTTCATCAGCTGCTCCCCGAATTTAATGCCCAAGAAAATATCGCACTTCCAGCCATGATTGGTGGTGCCAACCAAACCGATGCGATCAAAGCAGCAAAAAAATTACTCGAGCGTTTTGGTTTGTTGAATAGAGCCGAACACAAACCAGACGAACTTTCAGGCGGTGAGCAACAACGCATTGCCGTTGCACGTGCGCTGATCAATCAGCCAGCATTTATATTTGCTGATGAGCCCTCAGGTAATCTCGATACAGAAAACGCTCATGCGCTCCACGAACTCTTTTTTGAACTTCGTGCCGAAATGAAACAAAGCTTTGTGATTGTTACCCACAATGAAACTTTTGCTCAAATGGCAGACAGAAGCCTAACGATGAAAGATGGATATTTTATCTAATCCTTCCAAGCAAGCGCTTAAAGAGTTTCTAGATTTCAAGGCTCAACAATACGAACAACCGGCCTTTATTGCCACTGACCCCATTTCTTTGGTCCATCAGTTTACCAAAAAAGAAGACGTTGAAATTATCGCGTTTTTTATGGCTATTTTGGCATGGGGTAATCGACAGAGCATCATCAAAAGTGGTGAAAAACTACTTGCCATCTTAGGTCAAGAGCCGCATCAATATATACTCAATTACCAAGATGGCGACTGTCCCAAATTTGTGCATCGGACTTTTAATCGAGTGGATTTAAATGGCTTTTTACTGGGCTTAAAAGCCATTTACGAGCAAGGTGATTTAGAACAGGCCTTTTCTACAGAAACCCCGAATTCATCACTCTTCGCTCATATTTGTGCCTTTCGTTCGCAGTTTATTCCATACCTAGAAACCAGAACTTTGAAACATGTTGCCGATCCGGCTAGAGGTTCTGCAGCCAAACGCTTAGTTATGTTTTTAAGATGGATGGTGCGCTCTAATGCAAAAGGGGTCGATTTGGGCATATGGACAACTATTGACACTGCCCAATTAATGATTCCACTGGATGTTCATACAGGAAATATTGCCCGCAAGTTAGGCCTGATCAACAGAAGTCAAAATGACTGGAAAACCAACGAAGAACTCATTGGCATTTTACAAGAATTTGACCCTATCGATCCGGCAAAATATGACTTTGCCCTTTTTGGTCTTGGTGCTTTCGAAAAATTCTAGTTAGGCACAGACAGCGGGACTAGATGCATAAAAGGAGCCAAATACGCCCCTTTTAGCGTTTGGAATACAAGTTCGTCTTCACTTTCAATATTCATTTTGAATTTCCATTTTTCAGAATTGATCCAAATAGTGAGCTCTTCTTTGTCTTCTTGATAGCTAAAATGTCCTTTGTCAAAAGTGCCTTTATCTAAATCGCCAAATGATCCAATCAACACCTCTCCAGTTAAGTAAAACACAAATAAAACCTCACCCCACGCGTTGCGCTTTTTTTGCCCTTGCTCGTCTTGTTGGGTTCCGCTGAGCATCCATACTTTGCTATTGCCTCCACTCAATAAATGGGTGTGGTCTGCTCGATAAGTTTGTTCTCCGTTGATACACGAACTCCATAAAAAGAGCAATAGGAAGCTCTTAAAAAACCAACTGTTTTTCATTGAGGATTTTTAAAATTTCTGCAGATACCTGCGCTTGTTTATCGGGCTTGATATTCGCGTCGTTGATTTGCTCGCAACGCACGTATTGATAGCGGTTTTGCTTCCAGGTAAACAGACAATTATAGAAATATTTTTGTCCTTCATACCGTTCAAAAAAACGGATCACTACATCGTCATGGTTTTTGTCTTGTGGTCTAAATTCTATTGGGTATCCGATAAAACCGTTGGCTTGAATCATTTGCGCTCCTTCTTTTTCATAGATGACAAAACGTCGTACAGGAAAATGATTGACACCTGCTTTCATGAGCACCATACATCCTTGTGCTATATCTAATCCTTTCTTTAGAGGGAACACGCGAAAAAAGTTGGGCGTGCAAGAAGGTCTGTTGAGGTCTTCGCTCCAATCGATAGTGCTGTCACAAAGGCGTAAATTTTTAAGTATTATCGCCTCATTTTTATTCGAAAAAGAATTGGTGTTGAAGTCTGTGCTAATTTGGATACCCTTTATGGTTTCTTTTTTCTTTACTTGCTTTGGCTTGTCTTGCTGGTTTAAATATTTGACCGTGAAAAAGAGTACAACCAACAGGACAAAAAGAATTCCAGTAAAACGGAGTAGTTTTTTGTTTCGCATTTGTTAAAATATTGAAGTTGAAATTTGACGAGCAGCTTCAAAGGCTACCTCGTCAATTGAATGTTTGATTTGCGCTTTTTGCACATAAGCGAGCAAGGCCTCTGTGCTGAGATTTCCCGTGAGGTCGTCTTTGGCCATCGGACAGCCACCAAAACCACCAATTGCAGTGTCAAAATGTTGGCATCCGCCCGCCATACACCCTTTAATGAGGGCTTCTTCCCTGCCTTGAACAACATGAAGATGAGCAGCCAATAGGATATTTGGAAATTGATAACTCAAAGTCTGAAATAATTGCGCGGCGAGTTCAGGCGTAGCACATGCTATAGTGTCGGAGAGCGCAAATTCAGCGATATCAGCACAACTACTGAGTTTGGACACCCATTCCAAAACCAGCGCAACCGACCAAGGATCTCCGTATGGATTGCCAAAACCCATGGACAGGTAGACCCGCAACTTTTTACCATGTTCTTTACAAAGGTTTGAAATCTGTTGTAAATCAATGAGTGCTTGGGTAATAGTAGCATTTGCATTCCTTAATTGGAAGGTCTCTGAAATAGAGAATGGGTAACCAATGATTGAAATACGCTCGTGGGTGCAAGCCTCAGCTGCACCGCGAATATTCGCAACTATTGCCAATAATTGGGTCGGTGATGGATCGAGTTGAGCAAGCACTGCAGCGCTGTCTTTGAGTTGAGGAATTGCCTTTGGCGAAACAAAGCTTCCAAAGTCCAAGACATCGAAACCACACTTCAGTAGAGCATTGAGGTACCTTACTTTTTGTTCGGTAGCAATCCAATTTTGGATGCCTTGCATGGCATCTCTCGGGCATTCCGTTATTTGTATGGCCTTTAAAGAATTGGTCATTGAACTGCTCTTTTCTGTAAGGCGCGGTTAATTGATTTGACAAGTGCTGGCCCCTCATAAATAAATCCGGTATACAACTGAACTAAAGAAGCACCTGCATCTAGCTTGTCAATAGCATCTTGAGCAGAATGAACGCCTCCTACGGCCATCATAGGGATTTGACCATTAGATTTTTCGTGAATGTATTTGATCATTGCAGTAGAACGCGCTGTAATTGGTTTTCCGGAGATACCGCCCGCCCCCATCTGATCTACTTCGGCCTTTGGCGTCAAAAGCTGCGCTCTAGAAATGGTGGTATTTGCTACGATAAGTCCTGCGATTTTGGTATGGTTCACAATTTCTATAATTTCATCAAGTTGCGTGTCGTTGAGATCCGGTGCGATTTTCAGAAGGATTGGTTTGGATACTTTTTGCGCAGCGTTCTTTTCTTGAATTTGAAGCAAGAGGTCTTGAAGTGGTTCTTTTTCTTGTAAAGCACGTAAATTGGGCGTGTTGGGGGAAGATACATTCACTACAAAATAGTCCACATATGGAAAAAGCGCATCGAAGCAAAGCAGGTAGTCTTCTACCGCAGCCTCGTTTGGTGTCCATTTATTTTTGCCGATATTTCCACCTATAATGACACGCCTATTTTGACGTTTTTTAAGTTGTTCTATCGAGGCTGTAACGCCATCATTATTAAAACCCATTCGGTTTAAAATAGCCTGATCAGCTTTGAGTCTGAAAAGTCTAGGTTTGTCATTGCCAGGCTGTGCTTTGGGTGTAACTGTTCCGATTTCGATAAAGCCAAAACCACAATCGGCGAGTGCATCTATGTGTTGGGCATTTTTGTCAAAACCGGCAGCTAAACCCACAGGATTGGGAAATTTCAAACCCAAAAATGTGGTTTCTAGGTTTGGATGTTCAACTACAAATAGGGATCGAAAAAGCAAGCGTGTAGGAAAAAATGCGTGTATTTTATCCAAGAGGCCCACGACAAAATAGTGCACTTTCTCGGCATCAAATTGAAAGAGGATAAAACGAAATAGTTTGTACATACACAAATGTACAAACTATTTCATGCATAAGTACCTACACCAATAGTAGCAAACAAATCGTCAGGCTGGGGTAATACCAATAACGCCAGGGATTATTTACTTTCTGTTGGTATTGAACAGCAGCCAAAATTTTATTGAAATTTTGATGCTTTCTGACCTGCTCAATACTTGGCTCTTTTCGGTTGAGTAATATTTTTAACATATTTATTCTTTTTGATGGAAAAATTCTTTGAGTTTAAGAACAGCGCGGAAAGTTTTCACTTTAGCGTTATTTTCTGACAAACCGCAGATATCGCCAATTTCTTTGAAAGAACGTTTTTCGAAAAAACGCATTTCAACCAATTGGAGCTGCTGATCTTTAAGTGATTTGAGCGCGAGAAGCAAACGTGCTTTGTCTTCTTCGGTGTAATCTTCAGTCCACTCTTCTATTACTTGCTTGAGCACTACTTTATCTAGGCTGACGGTGCGCTGTGCTTTTTGATCGCGAAAGGATTGATATAGCTCACTTTTGGCAATTCGAAATAACCATGCGCCAAAAGGCAAGCCACGGTATTCAAATTTATGTAGGGATTGTAAAGCCTTTACAAAAACACACGAAGTGATGTCATAGGCTTGCTCTTCGTCATCTACACGGCGGTAAACATAGCGAAAGATGGCGTCGTGGTAACGCTCGTAAAGCGGTGCAAAATAACGCGGATCTTGTTGAGCGCGCTCGATTTGAGTTTTTTCTTCAGAAGGAAGAAATGACTGCTGCTGGAGGGAGAGTTGGAGAGGCATAGTCTTTGGTTTTAAGGAGTTTAGCATGTGAGGCTTGCAGACCTCATACTCGGATAACGCAAGAAATTTTGTTTTGGTACATCATTTTTGAAAAAAATTAAATTTTTTTAGTGAGCAGAATAAAACACTGTAATTTCTGAGTAGAAATGACGGTAAACGCGTGTTTGAAATTCAGCGCTATTGTCGCTTTCCAATCTTGCTTACTGCTGTACTTCATTGCCATCATTGTATAAGATCCTATGCCATTTAATTGAAGACTTTGCGCACCTATACCCAATAAATGAATGTTGGTGTAAATAGCAGAAGCACCTTTTGGAACTTGATAGAGACCATAAACGAATTCAAAATGAAAATTTGAAACCAAAGGGGCGTGCGTCCAGTTGAGTTCTAACTGCTTACTTGTGAGTGCTTGAGCTGTGGCTATACCGAGTTGTGCTGAAACTTGCAGCAACTCATTTGCATTAAGTTGAAGCTGAAGCTCATTTCTAAACCTCATCATTGGTTTATTGAATGGTGTAGAATGGATTGTAAATTGCTGCTCAAACAGTTGTTTCTTGCTTATTTGATAATGTAGCTGGCACCTCAATTCATGTTGTGTATTAGGAAGAGAATGGCTGCTCATTAAAAATGGGATTAACGACCTTTCGGAAGATAATTTCAATAGAACCTTAGGACGAACTTGCCATTTAAGCTGTAGAATGAAACCCCGCTCATTGGATCCTTTTGTAGCGTTACCAATTGGATTGGCATAAAATGTTCGGTACAGTGGCCCGTAAGTGCGCAAATGGAAACCCATTTCTAATCTGGGGTCTAAATAATAAACAAATGCCAAATTGAGCGCCGATCTGTACAAAAAAGGCACTTCATTATGAGCTATCGTAGCCATTTCTCCGTAGCAATAAAATTGACGCCAAGTACCCTGGGTATAGACACTGCCACTCCACAAGGAAAGTGGGTTGAGCGGTTTATCTGCGTTCGAGGTATCAAAGAGCGATTTTCTTATTTGCACATCTTGATGTAAAAATAAAGTACCAATTTGCCAAAGTGGAGTCCTGTATGAATATGCTACGCCGGCGAGTTGTTCAAATGCTTGTTTTCTCTTGGAAATTTCGTTAGGCGTGCGGTGTAAACCGTTCGTGTATTGCAAATTGAACTCTTGCTGAAGTGTATCAGTTGGTGGCTTTGCGTCGATGAATTTAAAGGAGCTTAGTAGTGTTAACTGATGTTTGTCCCTATTGAACTGGGCAGCTATACCGTTTAAAAAGCGTTGTTCATCTCTGCCCTGATATGGTTTTAAACCCATCGGATTTCTGGCAAGCTGCAGTAAATCGATGCTTTTTCCCATTCCTCTAGAAGACCACAAGAGCAAACCTTGCCCCCACTGCATTTGATACGCCCCAAGGAACATCTTTTGTAGTACCGTATTTTTTGATGGAGCCCCCCAAGCAATAAACCCCGTCAAAAAATCAAAACCTTTAACCGGGGTTTGATGCCAAATTGGTTCGCCAACGTCTTTGGCGAATTGCAGGCCTGTGCGCCAATTGCGCCATTCGAGTTTGACGCTCACCTGGCTAGCAAATGAATTACCCACATGGTTGGTATCTTTCCATAAAACGAATTGATCTTCTTTGATTAAAAGTTGTGGAAGTTGAAATTGAGCAGCTAAGTGAAGATGAAATGACGGTTTGCTATGGGCAGTGAATAAAGAAGGTACTTGAATCTTTATATGTTGCAGAAGCAAGCTCATTTCGTTTACTTCTCGATCGAGTATACCTTGAAGTTGGTAGCTATTTAATAGCTGTCCGCCATTATTAAAATAAGTGTTTAGTACTGTTGCATCTGCTGGGCTGAGAAGCTCAAGAAAAACTAAATTTGGAATTTCTGCTTGGGTAAGCGCAAGCGGATTGTTCTCTGTGACGATTTCAGCAAGCGGAACCTGAGCAAGAGGTACAAACATCCAAGAGATGAAAAATATACATACGATTGCTTTCATTACTGATGAACAATACCAATTTGAAAACTTGGCCCAAGACCTCCTTGCCAACGCTGGGTAATGAGCCATTGAAAGCGCTTGTCGTGCGTACTTCTTAATGAAAATATATAGTGCTGTGGAAAAAGCCCGCATGTCAATTGCAGTTGAACATATGCGATGGTTTGCGTCAAGGATATGTAAAGAGAAGGGTCAAAATGAGGCGTCCAGCTAAGGCCTTGGGCAAACAAGAGCGTTGGCTGCAAAAGCTGCAGGTGCTCTAAACTCATTTGCTGGGTTTGGGCGCTACCGATATTATTTAGGGTGAAGGCTAAATGATGTTGCTTACTAAAGGCATATTGGCAACCAAGCCGAGCATTTGCTGCAAGATAATGACCGTAAAAACTCGGCTGCAAATACGTTTCAAGATTCAAGCCGATACCAACCTTTAATTGAGGGCTCAGCGAATACCCAATGGCATGCGACGTCCGAAATTGAACAAGTGCAGCTTGAAACACAACACTTACCTCATGATACAATGCGGCATTATGCTTGAGGTAATGGATAGAAAAACCAAAAGCCCCGAGATTAGCAACACGAAGAGGCGCAGTTGCAATCAATTGATAACCCTTTGGATTGAATGCGCTAAAAGCCGCAGCATTATTGGGTTGCTGATTTTGAGCAACAGCGCAAAGTGCAGGTGAAATCATCAGGCCTCCTTGGGAGGATCCCATATACTGAGCCCAAAATAAAAAAGGAATGCTCAAAAAGTACAGCAATTGGTGTAAGCGTTTGATCATGCCTCAAAAATAGACCTGCTCAAAAAGAAGACTTTCAGTAATTTCAGCAGTTAAACAAGAGATTCAGTATATTTGAGGACACTTATTTTTATGTCCAAAGTATCGCTACCATTTTCAGCAACCCCACTTAGTTCCTGGCAGGGGCAATTACGCAAAGAACTCAAAGAAAATACGAGTCTATTAAATTACCACTCTCCTATTGAGGCGCTCAGCTTATCGTTGCTAGATTTAGAAAATGACCAACTTGTTCATGCAGACCTCCCAGCATTTCCATGGAAACGAACCGTTAATGTAGCTGCTACCCATGCCAAACAAAGCAATCAAATTATACTAGATGCCTTAATGCAAGGTGCCGATGCCATTTTCATTGCCAACGCAACTGCCCAAACCAATTGGCCCGAACTGCTCTCCAATATCCAAACAGCCTACTTGAGCTGCTTGATCGAATTTGAATCCTATAGTGCAGCTGAACATTTTAAACAGTACGCAACACCCGAACAAATTAGCCATTGCATTGCTTTGCACAAAGATGGGCCCCATTTCAATTTCATCAGTACTTTTGAGTTGCAGCAAATTGGCGCCAATTGTTCGACAGAACTTGCCGGAGGCTTACTAAACCTGCACCAACAACTCGAGCAAACCACTACAGACAAGACACTCTATTTTGAGCTCGGTATTGGTAATGAATTCTTCATCGAGATCGCAAAATTCAGAGCCCTCAGACAATTAATCAAACAACTTGAAGAGCTGCATCATATCAAGATTGAAATAAAAGTACTTGCCAAAACAGGTTTTTGCAACAAAAGCTTAAAAGACCCCTATACCAATTTATTGAGACAAGCTACCGAGAGCCTGAGTGCTATTATGGGGGGTGCTCATTTTATGTGTATTCAGACTTATGACCAGCTCAGTACTGCAGGCCCAAGTACATTTGGGCAACGAATGGCGCTCAATATTGGCAACCTCATCAGCGAAGAAGCACAACTCTCCATTCTAAAAGACCCTTTGCAAGGTGCATACCTAATCGAACAACTTACTTTAGCACTGCTCAAAAAAAGTTGGGCCCTTCTCTGCCACCTCGATGGAATGGGTCAAGCTGCACCTGAAAAACTCAAGGAGGCCATTATTCAAACCAGAAACATACGCTTGGAACAATTTCATTCTGGAGCAAACACTTTAATTGGCATCAATGCTTTTATGAATGAGTTTGATAGCCCCAAAGCCGAATGGGCCGAAAGCCCAACAGTTTTAGGATTACCCTATTTGATACTCGAAAAAATCGCCGTCTAATGCCAAGAAAAGAACTCCACTCCTACCGCAATTTAGATTGGTCTGAAAAAATGCAAGCCCCCGAGCCCATTTCATTCAGATCGGGTATTGCGCCATACCTAGGAGGGCCCTATGCATCAATGTATTTATCTAAACCCTGGACTATTCGTCAGTACGCGGGTTTCTCCACTGCCGAAGCCTCCAATGCGTTTTACAGGAGAAACTTGGCCGCCGGGCAGAAAGGGCTGAGTGTTGCCTTTGATTTAGCTACCCATAGAGGTTATGATTCAGACCACGAGCGCGTTATCGGCGATGTAGGAAAAGCAGGCGTTGCTATAGACTCCATTGAGGATATGAATTTGCTCTTCGATCAGATACCCCTCGATGAAATGTCGGTTTCCATGACCATGAACGGTGCTGTTCTGCCCATTATGGCTTTTTACATTGCAAGCGCGCACGAACAAGGCGTGCAAACAGCACAACTCAGCGGGACTATTCAGAACGATATACTCAAAGAATTTATGGTGCGCAATACCTATATCTATCCGCCAGCGCCATCGATGCGCATTATTGCAGATATTTTTGCCTACACCGCTGCGCACATGCCAAAATTTAATTCGATTTCGATTTCGGGTTACCACATGCATGAGGCTGGCGCCACCGCTGCAATTGAACTGGCCTACACCCTTGCAGATGGACTCGAATACATTCGGACTGGGCTGAATGCCGGCTTGGCCATAGACGATTTTGCGCCGCGCCTCAGCTTTTTTTGGGCCATCGGTATGGATCACCTCACCGAGGTAGCCAAACTTAGGGCTGGGCGTGTACTTTGGGCCAAGTTAGTCCAAGACTTTAAACCTGAGCGCCAAAAATCGTTGGCACTCCGCACACATTGTCAAACATCAGGTTGGTCCTTGACAGCGCAAGATCCATTTAATAATGTTGCACGCACTTGTCTTGAGGCACTTTCTGCAGCACTAGGCGGAACGCAATCGCTACATACGAATGCCTTGGACGAAGCCATTGCTTTGCCAACAGATTTTTCTGCGCGCATTGCCCGCAACACCCAAATTTATTTACAAAAAGAGACAGGTATCACCAATTTCATCGATCCTTACGCAGGTAGTGACGCGCTTGAAAAACGCACCCAAGAACTCATTAAAGAAGCCTGGGACCTATTGGCGGAAGTAGAAAATCTTGGTGGGATGGCCAAGGCAATTGAAACCGGCCTGCCAAAAATGCGCATCGAAGAAGCTGCAGCTAGAAAACAAGCGCGTATCGATTCCGGAAACGAAATTATCGTTGGTGTGAACCGTTACCAAACCGATGAAAACAGCCAAATCGAGATCCGAGAAGTAGACAACACGGAGGTGAGAAAGGCACAAATCAACAAACTCGAAGAAATCAAAACAAGACGAAATAACGCTGAAGTTTCTTTGTTATTAAGTGAACTCAAAAAGGCCGCAGAAGGAAATGATAATTTACTTGAAATTGCGGTGCGTTGTGCCAAAGCGCGCTGTACTCTAGGAGAGATTTCAAGCACGCTCGAAGAAGTTTACGGCAGGTATCAAGCCAAAATTCGTAGCATTAGTGGTGTTTATGCAAAAGAAATTATGAATGATCCAGATTTTAACCAGGCTAAGGTGTTACTCGAGCAATTTATTGAACTCGAAGGAAGACGCCCTCGCATCATGATTGCCAAAATGGGGCAAGACGGACACGACCGCGGAGCAAAAGTAATCGCGAGTTCTTTTGCAGATATCGGTTTCGATGTTGATATTGGTCCGTTGTTTCAAACCCCTGAAGAAGCCGCCAAACAAGCCATCGAAAATGACGTCCATATTGTAGGGGTTTCTTCCTTGGCTGCGGGTCATAAAACCCTTGTTCCTGCAGTGATTGATGCGCTCAGACAGGTGGGGCGCTCAGATATCATGGTGGTGGCAGGTGGCGTTATTCCGCAACAAGACTACGACTATCTTTTTAAAGCCGGAGTCTTCGGGATTTATGGCCCTGGCACAAAGATTGCACTCGCTGCGCAAGAAATCTTGCAACTTTTGATCAAGAGCCATCAATAAATTTTATTAATTTCGACAAGTAAACAACTTTACAAGTAAAACTATACTCATGAAAATACTAGTGCTGCTTCTTTTTTCTTTTGTTCTTTTATTCAGTGGCAATGCCCAGCAACCCACCTTAGAACTCAAAGAATCAAAAAGAGTAATCACCCTAGACGATGAAAAAGGAGGCAATACATCTGTGGAAATGCGCAGCGTTTTTACAGCGGCTGGAACCAAGAAAGTCAGTACCGAGTGGCTTATATCTGGTACCAAAGACAAAGATTGGAATTTTGTCAAAGGCGATGAAAAAAGTGATATCATAGAAATTAATTTCAAACGAGTGGGCAATTACTCGGTTTCTTTAACGGTAACCTATGCTGTTAAAAAAACGCTCAAGAACGGAGAAGTTGAGGAGGAAGAGTTTGATGTTTCCATCGACAACGATAACTTTATTACCGTGACCAACAACCTCGATGAACTCACGCAACTTCACGCCGATTCAAACTTCATTAAGTTAGTTAAGCGTTCAGGTGACTACACGGTTAAAGAAAAATACGCCAATGACCCTACTCCTTATATATTTTTGGCCAAAGGCTTGTTTGGCATCTACCGTAAAGACCTCAAAGATCCAATGATTCAAGATCCGTTTGAAGAAGCCATTACCGCTTGTGCAACGGCAATAGAACGCGATGAAAACGGCGTATTCAAGATGCCTATTCACAAAATGTGGCTCAATGGTTTTCAGCTCGAATTACTCAATAACGGAATTCGCTACATCCTAGACGAAACCGACGGTTATCCGACAATTTATAGCAATTCAGACAAAGAAAAAACAGCTGAAACCTTATCGGAGATGATCGACGCTTGTGAATCTTACAGCAGCATCACGCGTAATCAATCGGGTATTAAAATGATTGAAGCTGCTATTCGCTACAACAACAGAGACGTCAAAAATGCGAATCTCATTTGGAAAACGGAAATACCCAATTTACTCCAACTCAGCGATAAAGATTTTGAGAGCTGGACACAAGCAGATAAAGATGCCTTGCGCACAGGACTCATTCTTAGCTCCCAATGTCTTGAGAAAAGAGATGGCAGCTCTTTAAATGCAAGACCAATTTGTAAGAAAGCTGAAAAGTGGTTTGAATACGACAAAGACTGGATTGCTTTTTACGAAAAAGCAAAGAACAGTTTTGAACCTAAATAATGACCATGATGAAACGTATACCCTCTTGGATAAAAAACAAGTACGTACTCACAAGTGTGGTATTTGGGGTTTATTTCTTATTTCTGGACGATTGGGATATTTTTACCCTCGTCAGATCTAAACGTAAACTTGAACAAATTGAGCAACAAGATGCGCAAATGAGTGAGCAGCTCAAACAAACCAAAAATACGCTTTACCGGCTGCACCACCTGGATGAACTAGAGGCTTATGCCCGCTCAGAAAAATTCTTTAAAAGAGACGACGAAGATATCTTTGTGGTCACCAAAAAATAAAATAGTAGTTATGGAGTTGGTACAAACAACCTTGCTCCGGGGTAATAGAAAAGCAATATCTGATCAAAGGAATAGCCTTTCTTTGCCATTTGCATAGCGCCCTCCTGGCAAAGTCCTACTCCATGGCCAAAGCCCCTTCCATACAAAACTACTTCCTGACCTTCGATAACCGCATCAAAGAAAGTTGATTTTAATTTAAATTCTTCTCGGAGATCGCGCAGCGGGATTCCATAAACCGGATGCAAATAAAAAGCGCTGCGAAAGGGCTGCTTGAACGCTTGCAGCAGTGAATAGCTCAAGGAGTCCTTGATTGGAAAACCATAATTTTTAACCAAAAATGTAGTCCAGGTTTGCAGCGGAATGCTTTTGACCCAAGTAGCTTGCTTGGTGTGTACACAAAATGTATCCTTGAAGGTGGTAAGGCCGATAATTTGTTCATTCCAGATATCTTGGGGTTCACACGTTTGACCTCCGCAATTCGCATGAAAAAAGGTCGGGAAATATTTACCTTCTTCATTAAGCAATACCACATCTTTGGTTTGATGAACTGCGGAATCGATGAGGGCTGTTCCGGTTCTTTTGTGCAAATAGGCCTGGCAATGGGTGCGTTCACAAAGTTCATATCCATCTTTCTGGTGCCGTTTGAGGTTGTTTAGCGCATACGTTCGAGAAATCACGGCCTGTGCTTGATAGTATGGTTTTTGATGCCCAGGACCGCCCTCGCAAGCAACCACCCCTTCGAGGTAGGTTTGCAAATCCACTAAATTAACGAGTTGAAGATTGCTTTTATAAATGCGCACTTCAAAGTCTCCTTCGTAAGCACGTGTCTTAGTCGATAAAGTGGGTACCGACCAATTACAGAAATCTTCCTGAGCTAATTGCAGTAATTCAAACTTAATTGCCTCAAATCGGTAGGTTCCTCCTTGAAAATACTGAACCATAGCACCATTCATTTTAAATTTTCCTTGACTTTGTGCGGCTAATTTTGCAGAATAAGAGGTGCCGTCTGGTAAAATTGCGTGCAATAGGTAGTTGCCGCTTGCCACTACGAATTGAAATTCTTTTACCGTCGAAGAAGTGTATAGGCCTATACTTAGTTTTTGAGCTAAGGATAGCTGCCAATATAAAGAAAGAAAGACAAGTAAAAATGGTTTCACGATTATAAATAGGTATTCATAGAATGAGCAATACGACTACTTGCACCTGGTTCTTGTAAAAGCGCTTGCAGCGTTGTATAATGCAAAAGTTGAGTCTGCCTCATGGGTTGTCCGGGAAGTAATTTAAGTAATTCTTTCTGCATATTCTCTACAGTACATTCGTCTTGAATCAGTTCGGGAATTGCAGCTTTTTGAACAATCAGATTCACCAATGAAATATATTTGATTTTGACAAGTTTTTTGGCCAACCAAATCGATAGCGCAGACCCCTTATAACAGACCACCTGAGGAACCTTAAAAAGTGCTGTTTCTAAGGTGGCGGTGCCTGAGGTCACCAAAGCAAGCGCTGCAACTGAAAGAACATCATAGGTATGTGCGCTGCTTAAATAAACGTCGTAATCTTTGCAATAAGCTTCGTAAACTTCTTGTGGAATATTGCTAGAACAAGCCACCGCAATTTGATGCGTTGCACTAAATTTGGAAGCTGCCTCGAGCATGAGTGGTAATTTCTTCTCTAATTCTTGACGTCTAGAACCCGGTAATACTGCTAAAACAGGCTTCGCAAAAGAAAGCGGTTCCGATTTTTGCTGAAAAGTATTGATTTCATCCAGTAATGGATGTCCAAAATAAGCTACGTCAATACCAAAACCTGCATAGAACTCAGGTTCAAAAGGCAAAATACAATAGAGTTTGGCAACGTACTTCTGGATGGTGTAGACCCGATTTTGTTTCCAAGCCCAAACCGTTGGAGAAATGTAATACAATACTTTAATACTGTGCTCGTGTGCCCATTTGGCCATTCTGAGGTTAAAACCAGGATAATCTACCAAAACCAAAACCGTGGGCTTCTGTTGGAGCAAGTTTTTTTTGAGTAGCTTGAATTGCCGATTAATCGTTCGGATGTTTATTAAAACTTCAAGGAAACCCATGAAGCTCATGGAGCTGATGTGTTGATCGAGGGAAACCCCCTCTGCGGCAAGGCGGTCTCCGCCCCAAGCCTTAAATTGGAGTTTGGGGTTGATGGCTTTCCACGCCGATACTAGGTTTGCTGCATGGAGATCGCCAGAAGCTTCGCCACAGACAATATATACCAATTGATTTTGTTCCAAGTTTTAAAATTAAAACAGACGCTCGAGATTCACGTATATCATGTAGGGTGCGTAAAGCAACATACCAAAGATGATACCACGTGTATGAAAATACTGCTCCCGATTTAAAAAGAAATAAAACCAAGCCAAATTACCAATAAGGCCAAGTGAGAGGTAACGACTCATGAACTCTTGAAAATGTAGGGTTTGATACCACAGGTAAGAAAAACTTTGCCCATAAGATTGTGAAAGGATAAATACAATGATGGGTAAAAGGAGAAGCGGAGAAACAACACCGATGGCGAGACCGATGAAAAACGAGGTGTTCAAATTACTTTTTAGTGTTCCCATGATTTGAAATGATTGAGGTGGGCATAGGCAGTGAGGTCAAATTGCGTGGGTACCACACTAACGTAACCTTCTTTAAGCGCATGGAGGTCGGTGTCTGGGCGTTGATCGAGGTCTGCAAACTCTCCTGTAAGCCAAAAATAATCCCGGCCGAATTGATCTTGACGTTTTTCGAAGCGATCTGCCCAGTAGGCATGTGCTTGTTTACAAAATTTGAGTCCCTTGATGTCGGCAATTGGCAACTTTGGAATATTGACATTTAGGCAGATATTGCGCTCAAAACCTTTTTCAAAAAATAGATCGAGCAATTTGGTAATGTAGTGCTGTGCGGCTGTAAAATCTGCATCAGCAGCGAAATCTGCCAACGAGAAACCAAAGGAAGGGATCCCTTCCATTGCTCCTTCAATTGCCGCTGACATGGTTCCAGAATAAAGCACATTTGTAGAGGAGTTTTCTCCGTGATTTACACCGGACAAAATAAGATCGGGTTTAGTGCCTAATAATTCATAAATGCCAAGCTTGACGCAATCTACAGGTGTGCCGCTACAAGCGTGAGCCTCTATTCCCGGATAAATTGAACTTTTGAACAAGCGTATGGGGTCGTGAATGGTAATGGCATGCCCCATGCCTGATTGCGGTTTGTCAGGGGCCACAACAAGCAGATCGCCGTAGGGCTGGGTAGCTTCAATCAAGGAAGCAATACCTTTTGCGCCAATGCCGTCGTCGTTGGTAATTAAGATTTGTGGTTTTCGACCCTGAAACATGGCCTAAAATTAGTCAATTATCGTCTTGAAAATGCTAATTTTGTTACAATGAATGATAAAATCAAATGGATAGAGCCTCAACAGCGCTTTGCTTTTTGTGCGCTCTCCGCAATTCCACTTAGAAAAGAACCAAAAGATAGCGCAGAGCAAGTATCGCAAATGCTATTTGGAGAACCGCTCGAAGTATTGGAATATACCAAACCTTGGCTCAAGGTTCGAAGCCTCCTAGATGGTTACGAGGGCTATATTGACCACAAACAAGTCATTGCGCTTACCGATAAAGAACTCAAGCGCTGGATGGACAGCTACATCCTTACCAATACGCATTGTGTTCAAGTCAATGGACCTTCAGGACCTCAATTAATCAGCGGAGGATCATTTATTGGCAACCAAGCCTATTTCCAAATTGGAAATTATACTTTTCAAACAATAACTCAACAAGTGGCCACAGACGCCTGGACCTACGCACTTGGTTTTTTGAATACGCCTTACCTCTGGGGAGGTAAGTCAATATTTGGTATAGACTGCTCTGGTTTGGTTCAAAATGTGTACCGCCTGCTCGACATCAATCTACCCCGCGATGCGGAGCAACAAGTAGAAATTGGTATGGCTGTTAACTTTGAAGACCGTCAAGCACTCGATTTAGCTTTTTTCAAAAATCAAGCAGGGCGCGTTCATCATGTAGGCATTATTGGCCCTGAGCTCCAAATCTTACACGCCTCTGGGCAAGTGCGTATCGACAAACTTACTGAAGAAGGAATTTACAATGATGCCGCAGGAAATTTTACGCATTCTTTATTTGAAATTAGACGCTTATTTTAGCAATCTTACGATATTTGCAACTTAAATTTTATCCATGAAAGACCAAACCATATTTAATCTGATAAAAGCCGAAAACGAACGTCAGTTGCACGGTATTGAACTCATTGCCTCAGAAAACTTTGTTAGTGAACAAGTAATGCAAGCTATGGGCTCGGTGCTCACCAATAAATATGCGGAGGGTCTTCCAGGAAAGCGCTATTACGGAGGCTGCGAAATCGTAGATAAAGTAGAACAATTAGCTATAGATCGCTTGTGCACGTTGTTTGGCGCTACATGGGCCAATGTACAACCCCACTCTGGCGCTCAGGCCAATGCAGCTGTTTTTCTTGCCTGCTTACATCCTGGCGACAAAATTTTGGGTTTTGATTTAGCGCATGGAGGGCATCTTACACATGGGTCTCCGGTTAATTTTTCTGGAAAAATCTATCAACCATTTTTTTACGGGGTAAACAAAGAAACTGGTTTAATAGACTACGATACCATGGAAGAAACCGCCAAGCGCGAACGTCCTAAAATGATCATTTGCGGGGCCTCTGCTTATTCAAGAGATTGGGATTACGCGCGCATCAGAAAAGTTGCCGACGAAATTGGCGCCTTGGTTTTGGCAGATATCTCGCATCCAGCTGGGCTCATTGCTGCCGGCTTACTGAATGACCCGCTTGATCATTGCCATATCATTACCTCTACCACCCACAAAACCTTGCGTGGGCCAAGAGGTGGTATTATTATGCTGCGTCACAACTTTGAAAATCCATTCGGCTTGCGTTGGAACAACGGTAACCTCAAGTCCATAGGCGCCTTGCTAGACGCTGCTGTTTTTCCTGGTATTCAAGGAGGGCCTTTAGAGCACGTCATTGCTGCCAAAGCAGTCGCTTTTGGCGAGGCACTAGACCCTTCTTTCAAAACTTACATGAAGCAAGTGCAAACAAACGCCGCAGTTTTTGCAGCTGAGTTGGTCAAGCTGGGTTACAACATCGTATCAGGTGGAACCGACAACCATAGTATGCTCCTCGATTTGCGCTCAAAGGGCATTACGGGCAAAGATGCAGAAAACGCACTTGTTTTGGCCGACATCACTGTCAATAAAAATATGGTGCCCTTCGATACCGAGTCTCCGTTTGTAACCTCTGGAATTCGCATTGGCACCCCTGCGCTCACCTCTCGTGGTGTAAACAATGATGAAATTCCACAAATTGTTGCCTTAATTGACCGCGTACTCATGAACGCAAACAACCAAACACTTTTGTCAGAAGTAAAAAAAGAGGTCAATGCACTCATGAGCAACAAACCACTTTTTGCTTGGTAAGCGTCTTAAAAAATGGTTTTTAAAGCCAAAACAGATGGTTTTCGTTGGGCAATTATAGGCTTTGTATTCTTGGTCTTTACAGGAGTTGTTCTACTGATTTATTTTACCGAAGGTGAAACACAACCCATATATGATTTGGGTTGTGTTTGGCTCATACTTTCTATCCTCATTGTATGGATTCTACCCAAAACAACCCTCTACACTTTTCACGATGACCACCTGCTTTGCCAAAGCTTGGGCTTTAAAAAACGCATTCCTTATCATTCTCTGCGCAGCGTAGAACCTGCCAATGGCTTTTATGCCGGCTGGAAAATGAGCACCGCATGGAAATGTCTGATCATTCATTACAACAAATACGACGAACTCCTGATTTCACCTGAAAACGAAGCAGCCTTCATTAAACTTTTCAACCAAAAAAAACCTCAATTTACCCAAACAAACCTATGAAAAAACTACTTCTTCTTCAGATTTTTATTGCACTTGCCCTCACCTCTTTTAGCCAAGAGCAGAAGGGAAGTTGTTCATCCAGAAAATCAAGTAAACAATGGCAAACAAAAAGCGCTTCTTTAAGTGTAGCAGAAATCGCCGAAACCGAAAAATACGACGTTCATTTTTACAACCTTGACCTCAACATGAACAATATATCCACCTACTTGAGTGGAAGTGTAGAGATCCACGCTAAAGCAAAAGAGAGTTTAGACTCTGCGTTAATTGAATTGTTTGAGACTTTAATCATAAGTGAAGTTCAAGTCAATGGAACAAACGTAAACTACCACCGGGTTTTGAACAAAGTAAGCGTTCCAGTAGACGCGAGTCCAAATCAAAATTTCATCATCAAAGTTAATTATGCGGGCAATCCGCCGACAGCACAGACCAATCCATTGGGTGGCAGTGGCCTAACAGCTGGCAGTTCGCCTAGTTGGGGCAACAAAGTGGTGTGGTCGTTGTCTGAACCATTTTCAGCTTATGAATGGTTTGCCGTGAAGCAAAGCCTCACAGACAAAGCCGATTCTTGCGCCGTTGCCATCACCGTTCCGGACACCTGCAAGGCCGGCTCAAATGGAATTCTAGAGCAAGTTGTGCCTTTAGGTAATGGCCAGACGCGCTACGCATGGAAGCACCGCCATCCGATAGACTACTACCTCATTTCTGTTGCCGTTGCCAAATATGTTGAATACAATGTTTATGCAAATCCGCAAGGAAGCCCCTCTCCTGTTTTGATCCAGAATTATATCTATGACAATCCCGGAACGCTCCCTAATTTTATAGATGAAATCAATGAAACAGTAGATTTCATGGAACTTTTTGCCAACCAATTTGGCCCCTACCCTTTTGCCGATGAAAAATACGGACATTGCATGGCGCCAATCGGCGGAGGAATGGAACACCAAACCATGACCACCCAAGGCTTCTTTGAAAAAAACCTGACCGCACATGAATTGGCGCATCAATGGTGGGGCAATAACGTGACTTGCGCGTCATGGTGCGACATCTGGCTCAATGAAGGTTTTGCCTCTTATAGCGAATACCTGATGCTCGCCGCACTTTATCCTGGGCAACAGGTCAATCATATGACACAAGTTCATCAAAATGTCATGAGTCAGACAGGTGGAAGCGTTTGGGTACTCGATTCCTTGAACGAATCGCGTATTTTCAATGGCAGACTTTCTTATGACAAAGGTGCCGGAATCATCCATTCTCTGCGCTACGTAATTCAGAACGACAGCCTCTTCTTTGGCGCCTTACAAGATTTTCAGACCACCTTTGCAGACAGCACAGCAACGGGTCTCGACTTCAAAAACCACGTGGCTAATTTTTGCAACATTGATTTAGATAGCTATTTTGAACAATGGTATTTTGGCGAGGGTTTTCCAACGTATCAAGTCAAGTACAATCAAGTAGGAACCGACCTTCTTCTTGAAATATCGCACACGGCCTCTATGCTAAATGTAACGCCCACTTTTACCAATCCGGTCACACTAAAGCTTTCGCGTCAAGGCCAGTCGGATACCTTAGTGCGCTTTCCGATCACCAGCAATTCAGAATTTTTTATACTTTCAAATTACGGAACTTTAGTGGGCACCATTGGTATAGACCCCAGTAATTGGCTCATCAATGGCAACGCGGGGGTGAGTTTCGATCCAACCTTAAGTATCAAAGAGGAGGGAATGAACCAACAAGTAGCTTTGCTGCCTTATCCGAATCCAAGTTCAGACTTTATTCAAATACTTGAGCAACAAGAACTGCTTTCGTACGAAATCTATGCAGCAAATGGAAAATTGATGCAAGTAGGAAGTTTGGCACCGGGGCAAAAGATAGATGTGCGCACTTTAAAAAAAGGGAGTTATATTCTTCTCTTGATGAACGCCAATCATACGAAAAAAACCAAACTTATAACAATAAGTTGATGTGTGCGTCGTTAAGCTAAATAAAAAAATCTATGAAAAAATTTCTTCTCAGTATTTCCTTATTTGGTTTAGGAATAGCTCATGCGCAAATTAGCATCAATGAAATTTATTTGCAATCGGGTGCCTTCTTTGGACAAACAAAGGGGCATTTATCGGATTTTCAAACGCTAGCACCTGGTTCTAGTATTTTGCAGCAAGATCTGAGCGCCTACCAATCATCACCTATGTATAGCTTCAATTTGCCCGGGCAATCGCAAACTTTAAGCCTTGGGTTTAAACTTGCACAGCTACCCAATGCAACGCTGCGCCTAGGGATCATGCATACAGGGCAACGCAATGCGCTTTTCGTCGGAGGGTCCTACACTGAAAGTTTTCGTGTGGACACCCTAACTAGCTCTCAATCTGGCGAACAGTTTTTTGTCGATTCATTTAGCACACATAGTTACAATGCCAATTACTCACAAGAACAATTGCGTATAGATGCTTCTTTACTTTTTCGATACAGGGCCGACAAGCGCTGGAGTTTCTTTGGGGGTATTGGCGCCAATTTTGGCCTGAGCTATAATGCAAGCACCACGATTCATCATCGGGTTTCACCTTATGGAGATGCATTTGGCTACGGTTTTTTTAACGGTATATATTACAACGATTTTGGCACACACGAATTCGAGACTTTTGAACATACTGGCGGCTTTGGACTAGGTGTTTACGCACCTTTGGGTATTGATTTTCAAGTGGGTAAAAAACGAGAGTTCTGGAAACCACTGCACCTTTATGTGGAACTCAGACCTGGTTTTAATGTAAATCAAATTGCTGGTCTAGGTACCACGTTCAGTGCTGGGAATTTTTCTAATCTTGGCCTTCGCTTTCAATTTAGGTAGTCGATAAGTATTCTAAATAAAAAGCCGAGAATATTTCTCGGCTTTTTTTGTGTCCAAACCAAACTAAAAAAGTAAATTTGTGGCGCAAAACAAACCAAGTTAAGTAACTCATGTTACACTTTTAAAATTGTACAATGGAAACAGCCTTTAGTGCCAATTACCTCCCACTCCTATTGCAAATTGCCGTGGCTGCAGGTTTTGTGATTTTTACCTTATTTGTCACGCACAAGCTCACACCAAGAATCAACTCTGCCAAGAAAGACGACAACTTTGAGTGTGGAATAGACGCGCAAGGAAACGCACGTTTTCCGGTGTCCATTCGATATTTCATGACCGCAATTTTATTTGTTCTCTTCGACGTCGAAGTCATTTTCTTTTATCCTTACGCTGTTAACTTCTATGAACTGAAGTTAGAAGGCCTATTGGCAGTTATTATGTTTGTCGGTTTTTTCTTGACCGGTTTTTACTATATCTATAAAAAAGGAGCTTTAGAATGGGAAAAATAGAAGATCTAGAAACCATCAACGGGGAGGGTTATCAGCTCACCAATTTAGATAAAGCCATTGCCCTAGCGCGTGCCAACTCGGTTTGGCCCTTGCCATTTGCCACCTCTTGCTGCGGTATTGAGTTCATGGCCACAATGGGTAGTACCTACGACCTCTCTCGCTTTGGAATGGAAAGAATGTCCTTTACGCCTCGCCAAGCAGACCTGCTTATCGTAGCAGGCACTATTTCTAAAAAATTAGGGCCCGTGCTCAAAAGAGTCTACGAACAAATGGCCGAACCCAAATGGGTTTTGTCTGTTGGCGCTTGCGCTTGTTCTGGTGGTATTTTCGATACCTACTCCGTTTTGCAAGGCATTGACCGCATTATACCTGTAGATGTTTATGTGCCAGGTTGCCCGCCGCGCCCAGAGCAAATCATCGAAGGCGTCATGAATATTCATGAATTGGTAAAGAAAGAATCCAATCGCAGACGTTACTCCGAAGAATACAAGCATTTGTTGGGTACCTACCAAATCGATATCGATCAGCATGGAGAAGCTAAATAATCAAGATTTTTTATCAGCTGTTCAGGCTGCTTTTGGCGCTGATGTTTTGGCCCATGAAGAGGCATTCGGCATGCTCAACATAGAGCTGTCGCCCGCGCGTATTCACGAAGCCATTCAATGGTTGCAGCAGCACCAAGATTTGAGCGTCAATTACCTCACCAACATTGCTGGTGTGCATTACCCAGAAGCAGTAGGTAGAGAATTTGCGGTTGTATACCAATTGCATTCCTGGAAACACAACCTTCGCTTGCGCATCAAAGGCTACCTTCCAAAAGACAAGCTCCACATTGCCACCATCACGGACCTCTTTGCCGGAGCAAACTGGATGGAACGCGAGACCTATGATTTCTTTGGTATCATTTTCGATGGGCATCCAGACCTCCGACGCATCCTCAACATGGACGATATGGACTACTTTCCCATGCGTAAAGAATACGTACTCGAAGATGCCACCCGCGAAGACAAAGACGACAGATTTTTCGGACGCAATAACAACGAACTATGAGCCAAGAAATAAAAGATGTTTTGCAGGCCGCAGACCCCGCAAATGTTGCAACCATTAACTTTGGTCCGACTCACCCCTCTACGCATGGTATTTTTCAAAATATCTTAAAAGTAGATGGCGAAAAAATCATTTCCTCAGAGCAAACCGTTGGCTACATTCACCGCGCTTTTGAAAAATTAGCAGAGCGCCGACCTTACAACCAAATAACTACTATTACCGACCGCCTCAACTACTGCTCCTCGCCAATCAATAATATCGGTTGGGAAATGACCGTAGAGAAACTCATCGGCGTCGAGATTCCAAAGCGCGTACAATACATGCGTGTGATCATGATGGAACTTGCACGTATTGCCGATCACCTCATTTGTAATTCTGTGATTGGCGTTGATGCCGGCGCCCTCACCTCCTTCTTTTATCCGTTCTCCGAGCGCGAAAAAATCTACGAGCTTTACGAAGAAATAAGTGGCGCTCGCCTCACTACCAACATGGGTCGTATTGGCGGTTTTGAGCGCGATTTCACCCCTGTTTTTCATCAAAAGTTACAATCCTTCTTAAAGACCTTTCCAAAGGCTTTCGAAGAATTCGATAGCATGCTTGCACGCAACCGCATCTTCATGGACCGAACCAAAGGGGCTGGTCCAATTTCTGCCGAACGCGCACTCTCCTATTCTTTTTCAGGACCGAACTTACGAGCAGCAGGCGTAGACTACGACGTTCGCGTCATGAGTCCTTACTCCTCCTACGAAGATTTTGATTTCACCATTCCTGTTGGCGTTAACGGCGATACCTACGACCGCTTTATGGTTCGTCAAGAAGAAATCCGTCAAAGTATCCGCATTATCGAGCAGGCATACAAAAACTTACCAGAAGGAGATTACAAAGCAGATTTACCTGATTTCTACCTGCCGCCAAAAGAAGACGTTTACAACAATATGGAAGCACTCATCTATCATTTCAAAATTGTGATGGGAGAAACCGAACTACCAGTTGGAGAAGTATATCATGCTGTGGAAGGTGGCAACGGAGAGCTCGGCTTTTATCTAATTTCTGATGGTGGCCGCACACCGTATCGTCTCCAATTCAGAAGACCTTGTTTTATTTATTACCAAGCATATCCAGAAATGATCAAAGGACTACCAATTTCAGATGCCGTTCTGACTTTAAGTAGTATTAACGTTATTGCAGGAGAACTAGACGCCTAATATGAAAGCAGATCACCCACAAGCAGTCAATGAAGCACCAATAGATTTCAGTGCTGCAACCATGGCCGAAATGAATCGCGTCATTGGTCTTTTTCCAGAAGGAAAAGAAAAGAGCGCCATTTTGAGTATGCTCCATTTAGTGCAAGACGAATTAGGATGGGTAAGCGTTGGGGCCATGAACCGCGTTGCTCAAATTCTAAATATAGAAGCTATTGAAGTGTACGAGGTAGCAACTTTCTACACGATGTTCCATCTAAACCCAGTGGGTAAAAACGTTTTGGAAGTGTGCCGCACTGGGCCTTGCCAATTGGTTGGTTCTGATGACCTCATTGCTTATATCGAAGAAAAACTAGAGATTAAAGTTGGCCAAACCACCATAGATGGCCTGTTTACACTAAAAACAGTAGAGTGCTTAGGGGCATGCGGTTATGCGCCAATGCTCATGTGCAAATATCAATTTTACGAACGTCTCACGAAAGAAAAAGTAAACGAAATGCTCGACGCCATGCGCGAGGCCTCCAAATCTTAATCTAATGGCAAGAAAACTACTTATCGAACACGCAGCAGTTCCTGGTATTACCACTTATGAGGTTTACCGCAAGCACGGCGGTTATGCCTCAGTAGAAAAAGCGCTCAAAACCATGAGCCCAGAAGAGGTTGTGGAAGAAGTGAAGAAATCCGGCTTGCGAGGCCGTGGAGGCGCAGGTTTTCCGACCGGCATGAAATGGTCTTTTTTAGCCAAACCAGAAGGTGTAGAACGCCATCTTGTTTGCAATGCCGATGAGTCTGAACCAGGCACATTCAAAGACCGCTACCTCATGGAGAAATTGCCACACCTACTCATTGAAGGCATGATCACCTCCAGCTACGCACTAGGAGCACGCCGCTCCTATATTTATATCCGCGGCGAATTCATGTATATCCTGCGCATCCTTGAAAAAGCAATAGCTGAAGCCTATGCAAATGGCATGCTAGGCAAAAATATTCTAGGTTCAGGTTACGACCTCGACCTCGTCGTTACGCCTGGCGGCGGCGCATACATCTGCGGAGAAGAAACCGCACTTATCGAATCTTTAGAAGGAAAACGTGGAAACCCTCGAATGAAACCACCTTTCCCCGCTGTTAAAGGACTTTGGGGCAACCCAACAGTTGTCAACAATGTAGAATCTATTGCCGCAGTCGTTCCTATTGTCAATGAAGGTGGCGAAGCTTATGCGGCTATTGGTATTGAACGTTCTACCGGTACCAAATTGATATCTACCAGCGGTAATCTAGTGCGCCCTGGCGTATATGAAATTGAGCTTGGGCTTTCAGTAGAAGAGTTTATCTACGGTGACGACTACTGCCGAGGCATTGCCAATGGTAAAAAACTGAAGGCTTGCGTACCAGGTGGATCATCTGTTCCAATCTTACCGCACTATTTAGTGACCAAAACCGCCGCTGGTACAGACCGACTCATGACTTACGAAAGTTTGGCAGATGGTGGTTTTGCAAGCGGATCTATGCTTGGTTCAGGAGGTTTTATTGTTTTTGATGAAGACCAATGTATTGTGCGCAATACTTGGAACTTTGCACGTTTCTATGCACATGAATCTTGCGGGCAGTGTTCACCATGCAGAGAAGGTACCGGCTGGATGGAAAAAGTACTCTACCGCCTAGAACATGGCAATGGTACGCTCGAAGACATCAGCCTACTTGAAGAGATCAATAAAAAAATTGAGGGCAATACCATTTGCCCATTGGGTGACGCCGCCGCTTGGCCCGTTGCCGCTGCCATACGCCATTTTAGAGATGAATTCGAATGGCATGTAAAGTCTCCACAAGAGGCGCAAACTAGAAATTATGGTTTAATCCAAGTTCCGCTTGAAGCTTAGTCCTATGATAAAAGTAACTATTGACGACGTCGAAATCGAAGTAGCACAAGGTACTACCATCCTTAATGCTGCACGTCAGGCCGGTGGAGACATCGTGCCACCGGCCATGTGCTACTACAGCAAACTTCCTGGAACGGGTGGTAAATGTCGTACTTGTTTGGTTGAGGTGGCCGCCGGATCCACTGCAGATCCAAGACCCATGCCTAAATTAGTCGCATCTTGCTCTACCCCAGCAATGGATGGCATGATCGTCAAAAACAAAACATCTGAGCGCGTTCAGACCAACCGTGGTGGTGTGGTAGAATTTTTGTTAGTGAATCATCCGCTAGATTGCCCCATTTGCGACCAAGCAGGAGAATGCCACCTACAAGACCTCGGCTATGAACATGGTTCGGCAAAAACACGTTACCGAGAAGAACGCCGCACCTTTAGCCCTATTGATATCGGCAACAAGATTAAACTCCACATGAACCGCTGCATCTTATGCTATCGTTGTGTGGCTGTGGCCAATCAACTTACCGACAAACGCGTACACGGCGTATTGCACCGTGGCGAGCACGCCGAAATCTCGACCTACATCGAAAATGCCATCGACAACGACTTCTCAGGTAACATGATAGACGTTTGCCCGGTAGGTGCGCTTACTGATCAAACTTTTCGCTTTAAATCAAGGGTTTGGTTCCTGAAGCCCTACGAAGCAGAGTGCGGCTGCGACAAATGCTCCGGAAAAGCAGTTGTCTGGATGTTTGGTAATGAAATTTTCCGCGTTACGGCTCGCAAAGACAAATACGGAGAAGTAGAAACCATTGAAGACAAAACCGCCTGGATTTGTAATGACTGCCGTTACGACAAAAAGGATCCGAGCAAATGGAATCTTATCGGCCCACGCAAAATAGACCGCCATTCCGTTATTTCGCAAGGAAAATACGCCACCAAAAACGACAATAATCCCAAACTAATTCGCTAATGGACACCGCGTTGCTCATCGAAAAATCTATCCTTGTTTTGTTGCTTTTCCTTGTGTCACTCGGAGCAGCAGCCTACATGACCTACTTTGAACGCAAATTAGCTGCCTGGATTCAAGACCGCGTTGGTCCTGATCGCGCCGGGCCGTTCGGTATTTTACAGCCAATAGCCGACGGGGTCAAAATGTTTTTAAAAGAGGACTTTATTCCAGCCAAAGCCGATAAGTGGTTATTTATTATTGGGCCCGGAATCGCCATGTTTACAGCGCTTATTACCAGTGCTGTTGTGCCATGGGGGCCTAAACTACATCTTTTTGGCCGCGATATTGCCTTACAAGTTGCCGATATCAACATCGGAATTCTATATGTTTTTGGTGTACTCTCTGTTGGTGTTTATGGCATCATGATCGGGGGTTGGGCATCAAATAACAAATATTCCCTCTACGGGGCTATTCGTGCAAGTTCTCAAATGATTTCTTACGAATTGGCCATGGGTGTTTCGGCTATTACAATTGTCCTGCTATCTGGCTCGCTTAGTTTGAACGATATCGTTACCCAGCAAAGTGGCGTTTGGAATGTATTTTATCAACCCGTTGCTTTTTTCATCTTTTTCGTATGCGCCTTGGCAGAATTAAACCGTGCACCATTTGACCTTCCCGAATGTGAATCGGAACTTGTTGGTGGCTACCATACCGAATACAGTTCCATGAAGCTTGGTTTGTACCTATTTGCCGAATACACCTCTATGTTTGTATCGTCTGCCATTATGGCCATCTTGTTTTTTGGGGGTTACAACTTTCCTGGCATGAGTCATTTTAGCGGAAACACACTTGCTATTATAGGAATCGCAGCCTTTGCGATCAAAATTTTTATTTTCATTTTTGTGATCATGTGGATTCGTTGGACAATCCCGCGCTTCCGCTTTGATCAACTCATGCACTTAGGATGGAAAACACTCCTTCCGCTCTCACTCATTAATTTATTAATCACCGGTCTGGTCATCGCGTTTAAAAACGGGTGGTTCTAAATTACAGTTCTCATTATGGAAAGTCTAACCAATCGCAAAAAAGTAGTTTCTGACAAACCCATGACCTTGTGGGAGAAAGCTTACTTACCAGCCATCATCAGCGGCATGATGACCACCATGCGCCACATGTTCCGCAAGCGTAAAACCATCAAATATCCCGAAGAAACACGCGAGTTTGCGCCAGTCTACAGAGGGCAACACGTATTAAAACGAGACGAACAAGGTCGAGAAAACTGCACGGCCTGTGGCCTTTGCGCTGTGGCTTGCCCAGCAGAAGCCATTACCATGACTTCCGCAGAGCGCGAACGCGGACAAGAGCAACTCTATCGCGAAGAAAAATATGCAGCCACCTATGAAATCAATATGTTGCGTTGTATTTTCTGCGGCTTGTGTGAAGAAGCTTGTCCGAAAGAAGCAATCTTTTTAACAGATCGTTTGGTTCCTACCTTTTTTGAGCGCGATAACTTCATTTACGGAAAAGACAAACTAGTTGAAACACTAGATGAGCGCATCGATATCACCACCAGACAACACACCGGTAAACGTTCCCAAATATGAGTTTACAGATTATATCCATCATTCTAGGAAGCCTTACTTTGGCATCGGCACTTATGGTTGTGCTCAGTAAGCATCCGATTCGTAGCGTCATTTATTTGGTCGTTACTTTTTTCTTTATTACCTCCATGTATATCATGATGAACGCTCAGTTTTTGGCCATTGTCAATATGATTGTATACGCTGGTGCTATTATGGTACTCTTTTTGTTTGTGTTAATGCTCCTCAATTTAAACAAAGAAATGGAGCCAATGAACGCTAAAGGCGCTCAAATTGCTGCTTTTATTGCAGGTGGCTCGTTATTTCTTGTACTCATAACGGCACTTAAAGACACACTTATTCTGGGTCAAACCTACCGTCAACAAGACAACAGTATCGGACTTGTGAAAGAACTCGGGAACCTGCTGTTCACAAAGTACGTGGTGGCCTTTGAGCTCACTTCAATTCTATTTATTGCGGCCATGGTTGGTGCCATATTGTTGGCTAAACGCGAAAAACAAATCATCGAATAATATGCAAGCAGCCTCTAGTATCGGAACCTCCCTCGATTTCTTTCTCTTTGTTTCTTTTGCACTCTTTACAATTGGTGCAATTGGAGCAATGACACGTAAAAACATGATTGTTCTGCTCATGTGCATTGAACTCATGCTCAATGCTGTCAACCTTATGCTCGTAACGTTTTCTACCTACTACGGCAACGGCGACGCACAAATATTCGTGTTTTTCACGATGGTAGTGGCCGCTGCAGAGGCAACAGTAGGACTATCGATCATCATTATGGCATACCGCAATCTCAAGTCTATCGATATTGACATGTACAATAAACTCAAAAACTAACAATGGCTAAAGACCTGACGCTTCTTCTCCTCCTTGCGCTACCTCTTCTTGGTTTTGCAGTCAACGGACTCTTCGGCAAAAGACTGCCAAAAATAATAGTAGGCAGTTTGGCTACTGGCTTAGTATTTACTGCTTTTTTATTAGCCACTAGCTTATTTTCTGGCTTGCACGGCACTCAAATTGTTCATTTGTTCAACATCATTGACTTTGATCAATTACAAATCAATGCCTCTTTTCAAATAGATGCCTTGTCTGTCTGGATGACACTTATCATAACGGGTATAGGTTCACTCATTCATCTATTTTCAATGGGCTATATGAGCCACGATGAAGGCTATCATAAATTCTTTACCTACCTGAATTTATTTATTTTCTCCATGCTACTATTGGTGCTTGGTTCCAATTACTTTGTCTTGTTTTTTGGTTGGGAAGGCGTCGGTATGTGTTCTTATTTATTGATCAGCTTCCATTACAATGATGCACAAAAAGGCTTGGCCAACAGCCTCGCAGGTAGAAAAGCATTTATCATGAATCGGATTGGTGATGTCGGCTTATTACTCGCCTTATTTATGCTACTTGGTCAGTTCAATACCCTAGAATTTCTTAAAATAGGTGCAGCAGTACAGCAAAATACCGCACTACAAGGAGGCGCAATGTTTTTTATCACCTTGAGCTTGTTTATTGCTGCAACGGGAAAGAGTGCGCAAATCCCTCTTTTTACATGGCTTCCCGATGCCATGGCAGGCCCTACGCCAGTTTCTGCGCTCATACACGCAGCAACAATGGTTACAGCCGGTATTTACCTCACGGTAAGATCCAATTTCTTATTTGAACTTGCTCCGTTCACTAAAGATATCATGCTTTATGTAGGGCTTGCTACAACATTATTTGCTGCATTCATGGCCCTGCGTCAAAACGATATCAAAAAAGTACTCGCTTACTCTACTGTTTCACAACTAGGGCTTATGTTTGTGGCACTTGGTTTTGGCGCTTACACAGTTGCACTTTTCCATGTTACCACACACGCTTTCTTTAAAGCACTCCTCTTTTTAGGTTCGGGCTCGGTCATTCACGGAATGCACGAAGAACAAGACATCCGAAAAATGGGTGGTTTGGCTAAACTGATGCCCGTTACCCACTTTACATTTCTAATTGGTACCATGGCTATTTCGGGAATTCCTTTGCTTTCCGGCTTTTTCTCCAAAGATGAAATCATGGCGCAAGCTTTACATCATAACACTTTTGTATACGTAGTGTTAGTCCTTGCAGTGACTATGACCGCCATCTATATGTTTAGATTGTATTTTCTCACCTTCCATGGCGCTTTTCGAGGTGGTGAGGCCCTCAAAAGCAAAGTCCACGAAAGTGGCCTCAGCATGACCCTACCATTGATTCTCTTGGCGGTGCTTTCCATTTTTGGTGGATTGCTCAACCTACCAGGCTTGTTCTTCAAAGGGGCTGCGCATTGGTTTGATCATTACCTCAGCCATAGCACTTTTGGTTTATCTGAGGTGCACAATGTACACCTCGACTTCAATACCTCAATCGGACTCATGCTCTTTGCCAGTGCCGTTGCAATTGGCGTTATGATTTGGGCTTACCTCAATTATGCCAAAAAAGGGGCGCTTGCCAAAGAAGATGCTGCACTCAGCGGATGGGAACGTTTGTCAGCACAAAAATTATACATCGATGAAATTTACCATGCGGTCTTTGTCAGGCCACTACTCGCTTTTTCAGATTTTATCGGCAAGGTGGTTGACATTCAAATGCTGCGCAATGGTATTTATGCCCTAGCCGATGGTATTCTTTATTCGGCCAACCTCACGCGCAAATGGCAAACAGGTTTCTTGAGTAGCTATCTCTTTTGGATGATCTTTGGCCTGATAACTTTTATTGCTTATTACATTTTAAAACTTTCAGTTTGGCACTAATTCTATTACCCCTTGTTTTTGGTATTATTGCTTGGTTTGTCCCAGGTAATATCTCGCGAATTTTTGGTTTAATCGCCAGTACCGTAACGCTAGCCTGGAGCATCATAGCCGTTAGTTATTTTGAACCAAGCGAGCATCTTCTAGTGGACTTCGGCCTACGTTTTGTGCGCTTCTCTATTGATAGCCTAGGATTCACCATGGTCTTACTCACCAATTCAGTATTTTTCCTAGTATTTCTCAGCAATTTTAACACGAGTATTGTCCATGAAAAACGCTTTACTGCTTTAGCGCTGCTCATGCAATTTGGCTTATTAGGTCTCTTTACAACCAATACTATTCTCGGATTTTATATATTTTGGGAACTCACGCTTTTGCCTATATTTCTGATTCTATATTGGTTTGGTGCGTTTGACAAACCTCGTGCACTGCTTCAATTCTTCCTATACACGTTAGTTGGCTCTCTTGCCATGCTCCTATCTATTATTGGACTGATGCACCTGACCAACCAGCAAACCTATGATGCGCTTTTAGCTGCTGATATCCAGTCATTTGGTAACACAAGTATATTTCTAATGGGAGGCTTTTTATTGGCTTTTGCAGTTAAAATTCCGTTGTTTCCGTTTCATACTTGGCAGGCTGAAACCTACACCAAAGCACCTACTGCCGGAACCATGCTCCTTTCGGCTATCATGCTCAAAATGGCCCTATTTGGGCTTTTAAAGTGGGTACTTCCCATTTTTGACGGTAATGCAACTGACTTCTGGCGCTGGCCGGTCATCACGCTTGGCTTGGTGGGCATCATATACGGTGCAGTAATTGCGATTCGTCAGCAAAATCTCAAAACCTTATTTGCTTACGCGTCTTTGAGCCACCTCGGTTTAATAGCCGCTGCGCTTATGCTCCAAAACGAGCATACAAACCTCATTTCAGTTGTTCAAATTGTCAATCACAGTATTGTGTCTATTGGTCTATTCTTAGCTGCCGGTATTATTGAAGAACGTTTAGGAACCCAGCAACTAGACCAACTTGGCGGCATTGCTAAAGTGGCACCTCGTTTTGGCTTCTGGTTTGCCGTACTCACCTTTGTTTCATTATCGGTTCCGTTTACCGCAGGCTTTATTGGAGAATTCTTCCTCATCAAAGCCTTATTTAGTGCACATACATTCACAGGAATTCTTGCCAGTACCACCCTTGTTTTAGGAGCAGTCTATATGCTCAAAGCATATCAAGTCCCAATGTTTGGCCCGACCAAAATCAATTCTTTCCAAGACTTACATTGGTCTGAACTTGCAGTTTTTGCGATCTTGAGCATTGCTGCTATTTACTTAGGTCTTGCCCCACAATGCATCACAGATTTTGTTGCTCATAGTCTTACCCAACCTACTCATTAATTTACCTCATGGATAGTATCGTTATTCTTTTTATCAGTGGTCTTATCGGACTTTTTGCAGGCATGCAGAAAAAACCGCTGCTTTCTATCATCATTGCTAGTCTAGGTTTAGTGAGTGCAGGCGTGGCCGCTTATTTCAAAGGCTCCTATATTTCGCCGTTATCTTCATACGAAGCATATGTACCTACACAAGGTCTTATCATTATTTTGTTGTGTACCGTTACACTCCTTGCTATTTTGGGCGGTTATAAGCGTTACGCAGCCGACAACGAACATACCGGAGACTACCTCGCCCTAATCCTTTTCTCCCTTTGTGGAGCCGTACTTATGGCGCAACCCAACGACCTCATGCTTTTCTTCATCGGACTTGAAATCCTTTCCATTCCGATATATGTGCTTGTCGGTATAGAAAAAGGAAGCAGCAGATCAGCTGAAGCTGCTGTCAAATACTTTTTTACGGGCTCGTTCGCTTCGGCAATTATCCTATTTGGAATAGCGCTTTTATATGGTGCAACAGGAAGTTTTCAATTGATAGAAATCCAGTCTAACCTTGCCATCGGCATATGGCAAAGCCCAATGGCCATCATTGGTAGCCTTTTCCTGCTTGCTGGTTTTATCTTTAAAATTGGGGCTGTTCCTTTCCATTTTTGGGGCCCTGATGTGTACGATGGAGCTTCAAATGCGGTACTGATGTACATGGCTACCGTCGTTAAAATTGCCGGTATTTATGCGCTCGTCAATGTATTCGGGCAAGTTTTTAGAGATTCTTATGGCTTTTGGATTGATTTAGTTAGCCTAATTATTGTGCTTTCTATGTTCTATGGCTATATCACTGCTTGGAAACAAACAAGCTTTAGAAGACTCATTGCCTATTCTTCTATTGCCAACGCTGGGCTTATGATTTTTGCATTGGCCGATACCCATAATAGTAATTTGTTCTTATTCGTTGCGGCCTATGCATTCGCTACCATCGCACTTGTGGTCATTAATAGCATAGTCAATGACGACACCGATAGCTTAGTAAATTGGGAAGGCATTGCTTGGCGGCATCCTCTTATTGGAATTGCTTTAGTCATTTCATTGTTTTCTTTGGCAGGGATTCCTCCATTTGCAGGATTCTTTGGTAAATTCTCTTTGTTGTGGTCGGCGGTACCTCATGTTCCTTACACAGCAATTTTAGCACTCATTGCATCTGTAATTGGCGCTTTTGTTTATCTGCGACTCATGATGAGTGCGCTAAAAAAACCAACTGTAGTGGTTCGTTCACCACTGTCTTTCGAACAAATACTTGTACTTACCTTGACCTCCCTTGCTGCTATCGGAGCACTGTACTTTATCTAGTAACGCCCATAATGAGTAATTGTGTTTTTATTACAGGTGCAAACGGCATGCTCGGAGCGAGTGTAACCCGAGAAGCCCTGGCACAAGGCTACCATGTAAAAGCACAAATTTTACCTGGTACAAGTACTAAGGTTTTAGACGGTCTCGACATCGAAATTAGAGAAGGTAATATTCTTGATCTAGCCTTCTTGGAACAAGAAATGGCCAATTGCCAATATGTAATAAACATTGCGGCCTTAACGACTATCTGGCCCAGAAGGCTACCTATAATCAATGATGTCAATTTTCAAGGGGTTAAAAATATAACGGACCTTGCGCAACAATTCAATTACCAAAGGATGGTCCAGATTGGCACGGCTAATTCATTCAATCATGGCTCTAAAGAAGCTCCGGGAGACGAAAATCAACCCTACACCGGAAACCAATTCAAAATGGATTATATGGATAGCAAATATATGGCGCAATGCTATTTATTGGCACTTCATCAAAAACAAGACTTCCCCGTTATTATCCTCAATCCAACCTTTATGATTGGTCCTTTTGATTCAGGGCCGACCTCTGGTAGAATGTTACTTGAACTCTATAAAAATACACTCCCCGGCTATGCAGGTGGTGGTAAAAACTTCGTGTACTCCAAAGATGTTGCTGTGGCTACTGTAAATGCTTTAAAAATGGGTCGAACAGGACACTGTTATATTGTTGGCAATGAAAACCTTTATTTTGGTGAGATGTTTAAAAAAGCAGCTTCGGTTTTCCAACAGCCTTTTCGCATCAAACAAATTCCAGGCTTTGCAATTAATTTGGTGGGTGCCATCAACTCAATAATGGCAAAGCTAACTGGAAAAACACCTCAACTGAGTTATTCCATGGCAAAAATGGCGAGTGTTAAGCAATTTTACTCACCGACTAAAGCACAAAAAGAATTAAATTTACCAAATACCCCTATCGAAGAAGCTATTTTAGATTGTATCTCTTGGTATAAAGAGAATGGGTATTTACCCAAATAAATATATGATCTACTATTTAAGCGTTCCTTTTGATCAAAAACCTAGCCTTTCAGGGGGCATCGCACCAATTTACTTGGCGCTATTTGGTTTTGTGATATTTTGGTTCGTCTCTAAATCAACCCTCATCAAAGCCCACTACTTTCAAAAATTTCCTGCCAATACTGCTTGGCTTCGCTTTATATACATGACCAAGTGGGTTGGTTTTTTGAGTATGGGCCTCCTCCCTCTTCTCTTTTTATTGATTACACAACCACAACGAGGGCTAGCCTATTACGGCTTAAATTTCAGAAGTGACACCTTACTTTTCAACATCATTGTAAGTATTGGGCTTTCATTGGTGCTTATTCCTCTTGCCGTATTTTCAGCAAAGCAAGCTAAAAACTTAGTCAATTACCCACAAATTAGGGCTACCATCTGGGATGCCAAAACCTTTAAAATCAATTTATTGGGCTGGGCCATTTACTTGTTTGGATATGAACTCTTATTTAGAGGAATATTATTGTTTCCTTTAGTGGAGGCCTATGGAGTTTGGTTAGCCATTGCTGTTAATGTGGCATTGTACGCAGCCACGCATATCCCAAAAGGTCTCGACGAAACAATAGGGGCAGCACCGCTGGGCTTCGTGCTGTGTTTACTCACCTTAATGGCAGGCAACATCTGGATTGCGTTCATGGTTCATTTAGCTATGGCCTGGACCAACAGCCTAACTGCACTCAAGCATCATCCCGATATCCACTACTATAAATGGCAAAAAAATCCTTCGTAAATAAAGTTGCCATTGTAACAGGTTCAAGCCGGGGAATTGGCCATGCAATTGCCTTGGCATTGGGCAAAGCAGGCGCAAAAGTTGTTCTGAACGGCCGAGACGAAGACCGGCTTCGAGAGGTTAAGTCTCAATTGCAAGCGCAGCAAATTGAAACTACTTATTTTAAAGGTGATGTATCAAATGCGCAAGAAGCAAAAGATTTAATTGCTTTTGCACTCCATCATTATGGTCAAATAGATCTACTGATCAATAATGTAGGTGTTTCTAGCCGGGGCAATCTAGCCGATCTTGACCCGAGTGTCATAGAACAAGTTTTTAAGAGCAATGTATTTGGAACCATTTTTCCGACGCAAGCAGCACTTCCATCTTTGAGGCAAACAAAAGGTAGTATCATTTTCATCTCAAGCCTGGCGGGCATTCATGGTTTACCTGGCTTGTCTCCATACAGCGCCTCTAAAATGGCCCTGACCTCTTTTGTTGAATCGCTACGCATAGAAGAAAATGCGCATCAAGTTCATATTGGACAGCTACAAGTAGCGATGACTGAAATTGTACACAATAAAGAAGTGCTTGCAGCAGATGGAAGCAAACAAGTTTTAGCACCACGTCATAAAGGAAAAGTACTCAGTATGCAAGAGGTTGCTCAAGATTGTCTTGAGCTCATTGTCAAAAGAAGCTCTAAAAAAACACAAACATTCATTGGTCAATTGAATAGTTTGTTCAATAGAATTAGTCCACTCCTTGTCGAAAAAATATTGCTCAAAAATTTACATCGATTCAAAGAAAATAGCAAATGATCGGCCAAGACTTTCCTAAAATTGAATGGCATTTTCTAGGTCTAGACTTGCTAGAACCAAATGCTATAATAGGTGATATCATCTTATTTAGCATATCGCTATGGATTGCTTCTTCCTTACAAATACGCTCAGATAGTCATCCATTTTACAGCTACTGGCGTAAATTCTTTCTGTGGTTTGGCTGGGGGTTTTTATTCGGCGGATTCGGCCACCTTTTGTACAATTACCTTGGACTCTGGGGTAAATATCCTGCATGGCTAATGGGAATGGTTGGGACTTATTTTTTGAGCTTAGCCCAAATTAGCTTGTGGCCAAATGAAAGGCAAAAAAATATTTTCAGATGGAGTGCTACCCTCATACTTTTCTTGGGAATAATCATTGAAATCATGGTGTTTAATTTGGTCAATTTAAGTTTTGACCAAAGCAAGGGACTTGTTTTACCATCGCTAATTAGTGGCATTTACATGTTGTTCTCCTTGGTCTATATGGGTATTTATTACCAAAAGTATTACCATTCAAACTTTAAGTTTTTTTGGATGGCTGTACTCATGCTATTGCCAAGTGCACTCATCCAAAATCAGAAAATCAATTTGCATCAGTGGTTTGATCGCAATGATTTTAGCCATATTCTATTGGCGTTTACACTATTGTTATATTGGAAAGGGATCAGCGCCTATCAAGATAAAAAATATGTCAAAAATGCTTAGGCAAAAAAAAGGCGAGTAAAAACTCGCCTTTTGGATATGGGTTAGGTTTGCTTACCAACGGTAGTAAAAACCAGCAGTTCCTGTCATGTATTTAGAAAGGTCTCCATCAATTTTGAAAAGTGTGGCATAAGACCAATCAAATACAATTCCTACGTGCTCATTTACTTTTACTGTAGGTGAAACACCAAAGGTTAAGGCTACCATGTCGTCTCCGCGAAGCATGTAAGTATCGTTGAAAATCATGTTGCCATTGTTCAGAAGACCAACACCACCGTGTAGGTTTAAACCTAATTTAGATTCCGCATTAGCCATGCCGATTACATCTGCACCTAATTGAAGGGTAAGTCGAGAAAGGTTGTCTTCTCCGAGGTAATCAATACCTGCATCGAGTTTAGTTTGAATATTTTTAGCAAGATTGTATGAAACACCGCCGTTCAAAGAAAGGCCTGTGCCGAGCTCGCCGCCAAAGTGTGCACCATGGTTCAATTGGATTCCCCATTTACCTGATTGAGCGAAACCAAGAGTTCCAGCTAAGAGTGCGAATGCAAGTGTAATTTTTTTCATTGTTTTGGATTTTATCAAACGAAGATATACAAATTCTATGAGTTACATTGAAAAAGCGATTAAATTTTGAAAGCAACCCTAAAATCTCCTATTTTTGCAACCTCACGTTTTGTGAACAATGGCTCCGTGGCGCAACTGTCCTATTTTAGGATTTCAGTTTCTCCCCGGACACCTACGGCTCCGTGGCGCAACTGTATAGCGCACTGGATTTCGGCTCCAGCGGTTGGGGGTTAGAATCCCTCCGGGGTCACGAGTAAAAACCCAACATGAAAGTGTTGGGTTTTATTTTTTTGACACCGTTTTTAATCCCGATCATCTTATAGTTGCAAGAAATAGATTCATCAAGTATTGATAAGTCTCATCAATATTGCTTAAATCTTAAACTCTTTGAGAACATTTTCACCTTGTTTCTTGTCTATCAAAAAGTTATTATATTCAAGAAACTATTGCAGAGCATGAAAATTGGAATTCCAGCTGAAATATTTCAGGACGAAAAACGCGTTGCGGCAACACCCAAAACAGTAGAGCGCTTAATCAAACAAGGTTTTGAAGTATTTGTAGAACACAATGCTGGCAATAAGTCTGGTTTTACAAATGAAGAATATGTCACAGCAGGTGCGCATATTGTAGATACCCCCAATGAGATTTTACAGCATTCCGCTATTATTTTAAAGGTAAAAGAACCCACATTAGACGAGGTTGCACAAATACAACCTGGCACTGTACTGATCTGTTACTTACGACCTGCACACAACACCGAGCTGCTCGAAAGTTTAAAAAATCAAGGCATCAGTTCTTTTGCTGTGGATATCATTCCTCGGATTACGCGCGCTCAAAAGATGGATGTGCTGTCTTCCATGGCGAATATTTCAGGTTATCGTGCGGTCATTGAGTCTGCTTTTCATTTTGGTCGCTTTCTGAACGGTCAAATTACCGCTGCCGGCAAGGTAGATCCTGCCAAGGTTTTGGTAATCGGTGCAGGTGTAGCAGGCCTTGCTGCCATTGGTGCAGCGAATTCTTTAGGTGCCATTGTTAGAGCCTTTGACACCAGAAAAGAAGTTGGTGAGCAAATCAACTCAATGGGGGCGCAATTTTTAACAATTGATATCAATGAAGACGGCGCAACCGCCACCGGATACTCCAAGGAAATGAGTGAGGAGTTTATTAAGGCGGAGATGCAACTCTTTTTGGAACAAGCAAAAGAGGTCGATATTGTCATTACTACTGCACAAATTCCGGGTAAAAAAGCACCTTTGCTTTGGTTAGATTACCACGTTGCTGCGATGAAGCCAGGATCAGTTATTGTCGATTTAGCAGCTGAAAGCGGAGGCAATTGTCAACTTACCCAAAGTGGCGAGGTGTTTACGACCGAAAACGGTGTCACGATCCTCGGAAAAATCAACCAACTACCCAAACAAGCTTCTCAACTTTATGGCACGAATTTGTGTAATTTATTAGACGATTTAGGCAAAGCTGCTGAGTTTCGTATAGACATGAGTGATCCGATTGTGTCGCAAGCGATGGTTACCCATCAAGGCAAAATCAATTGGCCCCCTATTCCACTTGCTGTTGCAACAAATGCAGACACTAAAAAGAAGGAAACCCAGGCCAATAAACAAGAAACACAAGCACATAAAGAAGAACGCTTAGCCAGCAAAAAACTAAAATCGACACTCGTTTCATTGCTAGTATTGAGCCTGCTATTATTGGTCATCGGACAAACTGCCCCAGTAGCGTTCATTCAACATTTCACGGTGTTTGTCTTGGCGATATTTGTTGGGTGGCAAGTAATACACAATGTTTCTCATGCGCTGCATACGCCTTTAATGGCCGTGACAAATGCCATCAGCGGAATCATCGTTATTGGTGGCTTGCTGCAAACAAAAAATGAAATTGATAATATATTGACTGTTTTATCATTTACCGCTGTTTTAGTGGCTACCATCAATATAGTGGGCGGATTCGTCGTCTCGCACCGAATGTTAAAAATGTTTCAAAAATAATATGCACATCGCCAAAGAACTACAAACCGTCGCTTACTTGTTCGCAAGTATTCTATTTATTCTCAGTTTAAGTGGCTTGTCCTCGCAAGCAACAGCGAAAAGAGGGGTGCTCTACGGTATCGCAGGAATGGTGATCGCTGTTGTTGCTACGATTCTCGGCGCTGGAGTAGAGGGTCATATCTACATATTATTGGCCATTGGTATAGCCTCTGTGATCGGTTTCATCGCAGCAAGAAAGGTCGAAATGACCTCTATGCCTCAGTTGGTGGCTATACTGCACAGTTTTGTCGGACTCGCTGCCGTTCTTGTTGGCGTAGGTTCTTATTTAGACCATTCAGTATTCAGCTCTAATGCTGACCATATTATCCATCTCGTTGAAGTGTATATTGGGGTGTTTATTGGCGCGGTAACTTTTACAGGTTCTATTATTGCTTGGGGTAAACTCGAGGGGAGAATTTCATCCAAACCATGGAGTTTTAAAGGTCTTCAATATTTAAATCTTGGCGTATTCATTTTTATTACCCTTCTAGGTGTTTTATTCTGCTCACAAGTTACTATCGATGGCGTTATTTTAATAGGTATTCTGTTTGTATTGTCTTGTTTTCTTGGGGTTTCTTTGGTCATGGCAATTGGCGGAGGCGATATGCCTGTGGTGGTCTCTATGCTCAACTCCTATTCAGGTTGGGCCGCTTCGGCCGCCGGTTTTATGTTAGGCAATGACTTACTGATCGTAACGGGAGCGCTTGTTGGTAGCTCGGGCGCCATTCTCTCTATTCACATGTGTGAAGCCATGAACCGCTCTTTTTTCTCTGTTATTTTTGCGAGTGGCTCCTCTGCTCAACAATCAGGGGAAAGAACGGCAATAGACGGAGAAGTTACTGCTATTGAACATGAAAATGTGGCGTCGAACCTTCTACTGGCCAACTCAGTTGTAATTGTACCCGGTTATGGAATGGCAGTAGCCAAAGCACAGTACCCTATTTTCGAGCTCACACAAATGTTGCGCAGCAAAGGCAAAATGGTCCGTTTTGCGATTCATCCGGTTGCCGGACGCCTACCCGGCCACATGAACGTCTTACTTGCCGAAGCCAACGTACCTTACGATATCGTTTGCGATATGGAGGAGATCAACCAAGATATTGCTCAAACTGATGTTGTGCTCGTTGTGGGCGCCAATGATGTTGTGAACCCGAGTGCACAAGACGATCCAGCAAGTTCTATATACGGAATGCCTGTCATTGAAGCTTGGCGTGCTCGACAAGTTGTGATCATGAAAAGATCGATGAGCGTCGGTTACTCAGGCGAAGACAATCCTCTTTTCTACAAGCCAAATGCAGATATGCTCTATGGCGATGCCAAAACAAGTGTAGAAAAACTCAATTATATCCTTAAAGAAAAATTAGGATAAATTAGCCTATTTAAGTCATAATCTCTGCTTAGCTTTGCGCTAAAATTACCAGCATGACTTTTCGCGATTTAAATTTGAAGAAACCACTTTGGAATGCATTAGATAACCTCGGTTATCAAACGCCCACCACTATTCAGGCCACTGGTTTCAATGTCATGATGTCTGGTGCCGATACCATCGGAATTGCACAAACTGGCACAGGAAAAACGCTAGCTTACCTCCTGCCCTGCTTGTGTATGTGGAAATTTTCAAAAGATCCGCATCCGCAAATTCTCATATTGGTGCCAACCAGAGAACTCGTGGCACAAGTAGTGAGCGAAGTAGAAAAACTAAGCTCTTTCATGAATGTGGCCGTTGGCGGTGTTTATGGTGGTACGAACATGAACACTCAAGCGGCGATGGTTTTGCAGGGCTTAGATATCCTTGTAGGTACGCCAGGACGCGTTCTGGATTTGGCCAAAAGTGGTTCTTTGCAACTCAAGCATATTAAAAAAGTGGTGATCGATGAAGTCGATGAAACGCTAAGCCTGGGCTTCAGGCCACAGCTCCTGCATATCTTTGAGTTTTTACCCACCAAAAAACAGTTCATGGTTTTTTCGGCAACACTTTCCGAGGAGGTCTCTGTTTTTTTGGAGGACTACCTCATTTCTCCGGTTCGGGTAGAGGCTGCGCGCGCTGGCTCCACCCTCGATAAAATTGACCAATCGGGATACCATGTGCCGAATTTTTTGTCGAAGATTATCTTACTACAACACCTTTTAGACCAGATGCCTATAGAGGCTAAGGTATTGGTTTTTGTATCCTCACGTGCCTTAGCTGATTTGGTATTCGAAAAAATAGAACCAAATTACGCAGAAGTACTCGGTATTATTCACTCCAATAAGGCTCAAAATTTTCGCTTTGATACCGTCCAAGCTTTTCAAGCTGGCGACACCCGAATCTTAATCGCCACCGACCTCATTGCACGCGGTATAGATGTCACTGATGTGTCTCATGTCATTAACTTCGATATCCCAGAAAGTACAGAAAACTACATTCACCGCATTGGTAGAACAGGAAGAGCTGACAAAAATGGCATAGCCATCACCTTTATCACCGAAAAAGATCAGGGTATGCTGAATTCAATTAAAGCACTCACACAAAAAGAAATTCCATTAATGGCTATTCCGTCAGATCTTGAGTGGAGTACTGAACTGCTAGAGTTTGAAAAGCCTAAAGTTGAGGTTCCTGGAAAAATGCTCAAATTGCCCAAACGAGACAACGTAGGGGCTTCTTTTCATGAGAAAAAAGAAAAAAACAAAAAAGTCAACGTGCGCTACGACCACAAAAAAGCCATGCAAGAAAAGTACGGAAAACCTAAAAAGAAGCGCTAAAAATAATTAGGACAACCCTTGTAACAGGTTGTCGTATAAATCATTAAAGGACAAACCGTCAGCCGTTTTGGTTTTGGACAATTGTTTGAATTCAACGAGCGCCCAAAGCACAAACTCCATTAAAAATGGAAGGTCTTCTGAGGCAACATGAGGTTGGTATTTGTAAATAAGATCTTTTAAGGGCGCAATTTGCAATAAAGTCTTTTCGTGCAATGCACTTCCTTGCTCGTCGGGTAATTCAAAAGTGCTTACATTATAAAACCAACTCAGAACGGCATCATATGGCGTTTTATCATCGCGTTTTTTGAGTTTTTCTATTTTTGGAAAATAAGTTAAAAAGAGGGTTTTGATCGCCTCGCTGATCAGCTGGTTGGCCACAAACGCAGCTCCTTCTTGTTCTCCTTCATAGACCAACTCGACTTTACCTGTTATGGAAGGTATCATTCCCATCAGATCACTGAAACGAACCACTGTTTGCGTTTCGCTATTCAAAATGGCGCGTCTTTCGGCCGTACTCACGAGATTCTCGTAGGCGGTAATACTCATGCGGGCACTTACGCCACTCTTGTAATCGATATAAGGACTTACGCGCGCCTCGAAAGCAACCTGTTCTAAAATATCCTTAGCGAGTTCTGGCACGTGTACTTTGCAAAAACGATTTTCTAGTTGTTCGGCTTCTTGGTTGGTGATTTTCTTTGCAGTTTTGATATCCGCAGCGTAGTGCGTTAAGATTTGAGAACCTATACGGTCTTTGAGCGGCGTAATGATGCTTCCACGATTGGTGTAGTCTTCGGGGTTGGCTGTAAATACAAATTGAAGGTCTAGCGGAAGACGCAATTTAAAGCCCCGAATTTGAATGTCGCCTTCTTCCAATATATTGAAGAGCGCCACTTGAATGCGCGCTTGTAAGTCGGGAAGCTCGTTTATGACGAAAATGCATCGGTTGGCACGAGGAATCATGCCAAAATGCAAAACACGGTCGTCGGCATAGCTTAGTTTGAGGTTGGCTGCTTTAATAGGATCGATGTCGCCAATGAGGTCGGCGATGGTGACGTCTGGGGTAGCCAACTTCTCAAAGAATCTTTCAGAACGGTGCAGCCATGTAATTGGCGTGTCGTCGGCCTTTTCTGCAATAAGGTCTTGCGCATAGCGGCTAAGGGGCTGCAATGGATCGTCATTGATTTCGCTTCCCGCCACAACGGGTATGTATTCATCCAATAATTGAAGCAGGAGTCTGGCAATTCTGGTTTTACCTTGCCCGCGCAAACCGAGTAAATTGATGTTGTGTTTAGAGAGAATAGCGCGTTCTAATTGCGGAATAACGGTATGCTCATAACCGTGCATAGTCGGTAAACTCGGGCGGCCTGACTTTAAGGTCAGAATGAGGTTGTCACGGAGTTCATTTTTGATACTTTTGGGCGTATAACCCGCTGCCTTCAGGGCACCAAGGGTATGAATGGTCGTTTGCATCATTAATTGATTCTTTTTTTGCGGTTGGTTTGGTAATCGTGAAAAATCATTTCTCCAAGACCTTTGAGCCCTGTAAAGAAAGCTTTTCCGTTGTTTGTTTTGGTAAATTCTTCAACAAAAGCCTGCAAATAGGGGTCTTGGGCAATCATGAATGTGGTAATAGGTACATGCAACTTGCGGGCTTGGGCAGCCATTGTGTAGCATTTGTCGACAATGTATTGATCGAGGCCATTGCTATTTTTATAATATTGGCCGTCGGGCAAACGCAAACAACTCGGCTTGCCATCGGTGATCATAAAAATTTGCTTATTGGTATTGCGCTTTCTGCGCAAGATGTCCATGGCGAGTTCTAAACCCGCGACCGTATTGGTATGGTAGGGCCCAACGTTCAGGTACGGTAGGTCTTTAATTTGAATTGGCCAGGCATCATTACCAAATACAATGATATCAATGGTATCTTTTGGATAAGTCGTTGTAATAAACTCCGCGAGCGCCATTGCTACTTTTTTAGCTGGTGTAATGCGGTCTTCTCCGTAGAGAATCATGCTATGGCTAATATCTATCATGAGAACGGTGCTCATCTGAGATTTGTGGTGCGTATCCTCTACCACCAAATCTCGCTCGTCTAACATAAAGTGCGCTATACCATGGTTAATCTGTGCGTTTTTAAGACTTTCAGTCATGGAGATGTGCTCCAACGCATCGCCAAATTGAAAATCTCGGAACTCGCCTGTGGCTTCATCGCCTTGGCCGGTTTTCTTGGAGTGGTGGTTGCCCCGACCACTCTTGCGGATATTACCAAAAATTTGAGCCATAGCATTTTTGCGTATGGCGCGTTCGGTTTTGGCTGTAATTTTAAGATCTCCTTTGCCGTCTGGCTTGATTTCCTCGCGGAGATAACCTCTTTTTTTGAGGTCTTCTATGAAATCTTCAAGGGTATATTCAGGAGTGGTTAAGTTGTATTCTTTGTCTAGGATTTTTAACCAATCAAGCGCTTCTTCTACGTCCCCGGACGTATGGGTGATCAGCTCGGAGAAAATATCGAAAAGTTTGTCGAACGGAGCTTGCTCAGGAGCAACGTAGGGAGTAAAAATATAACCAGTTTGAGCCATTTGACTTGCTTTTTATTCTAAACACGAGGCGACTCAGAAAGTTTCCTTATAGACCAAACTTTATGAAATATAATCGACTATGCCTCGATATCTTGCAGATGCAGCTCTAGCGCTCTAACTGAAATTTGAATTTCCCAGATCAATAAGGCTAGAGAAATAATCAATAAAATAAGGGCCAGACCAAAAATCCAAACAGCAATAAATTCTTGCTGGATATAGATAAAGAACATGGAAAGTACACAAAGTAACAAACTTGTGATTCCAAAGATTTGCATCGACCTAGTAAGGTATAATCTTTTTCTGAGGTTCACGATTTGCGCTTTGATGATTTTGCTGGGATCGTGCTTGTAGGCCGTATGTAAATTTCTGATGGTATTGGCGTAAGCCAAAAAGCGATTGGTATAGGCCAGCATGATCAGCGATATAGACGAAAACAATAATGCTGGTGTGGTAAGGGTAAGTTCCATGATCATCGAATAATATTATTTGCCTATTCCTTTTTTAATCATTTCCAAATACATGGCCTCTACCTTATTTCTGGCCCAAGTTGTACGCCTCAAAAACACCAAACTAGATTTTATACTGGGATCAATTTTAAAACAATTAATATTGACTTTAAATGCCATGTGTTCCCAACCGTAGTTATCTACTAATGCCTCTAAAATTTCGGCGAGCTTAACGCCGTGCAGGGGATTATTGGGTTGGATTTGATTCAATATACTATTTTGAACAAAGATACGATTGTTACATTTACTGAGGTGTAAAAGCCTCAAATTTTGAACTTTTTAGGTTCATTAATGTTCTCAAATAGGTAAAAATCAATTTCAACTATGAACTTCAGCGACCTTCTCAGACAACAACACCAGTATTTGAATACGCAACATACAAAGTCATTGGCAGCTAGAAAATTAACCTTGCTGCGCTTCAAGCAAATGCTCGAAGAAAATGAAGCCAAAATTTATGCAGCCGTGCATGCCGATTTTAATAAGTCTGCAAACGAGGCTTTCCTGACGGAATACACCATTTTAATCAAAGATATCGAAGATGCGCTGCGTGCTTTACCTAAATGGATGAAAGCGCAGAAAGTGCGCACGAATATTGTCAATTGGCCAGGTAAGTCATTTGTCATGCCGGAACCTTTGGGTGTATGCTTGGTCATTGGCGCATGGAACTACCCTATTCAGTTGTCTTTGGCGCCAGTAATTGCAGCACTTGCCGCTGGCAATACCGTCATTCTCAAACCATCTGAACTGGCAGCCCATAGCGCTCAATGCATGGCGTCGCTTGCAGCGCAATATTTTGAACCCTCTTTGTTTACCGTCGTTCAAGGTGGGGTTGAAGAAACCACACGATTGCTTGACGAACGCTTCGACAAAATCTTTTTTACAGGAAGCCCTGCTGTAGGCCGCATCGTTTATCAAGCTGCAGCCAAACACCTCACGCCTGTTACACTTGAACTTGGTGGCAAAAGCCCTGCAATTCTAACGCCCAGTGCTCATTTGCCCACGGCCATTAAACGTTTGGTTTGGGCCAAATTTCTGAATGCAGGACAAACCTGCATAGCCCCAGATTATGTATTTGTGCACGCGTCTATTTACGAAGAGAGTTTAGCGCTTTTCAAAGCACAAATTGAGCAAAACGATTATCAATTGACTGCAGATAACTACGTACAAATCATTAACGAGCGCAATCTTGATCGGCTGGAGCGCTTGCTTCCAAAAGAAAAAATTGCTTTAGGAGGAAAAGTCAATCGAACCAATCGAACTATTGAACCAACACTACTGAGAGATGTGCGTTTAGAGGATGCCGTGATGCAAGAAGAAATTTTTGGGCCGATACTTCCGTTAATTTCCTTTTCAAATTTTGAAGATGTCCTACACTACATCAAAAATGAAGAAAAGCCCCTTTCTGCCTATCTATTTTCTAATGATGCCAAAGAGCAAAATATATGGCTGAATGAACTTTCTTTTGGAGGAGGTTGCATCAATGATGCGCTCATGCACATCACCAATCCGAATCTACCTTTTGGAGGCGTTGGACAGAGCGGTACCGGAAGTTATCATGGCAAAGCCGGTTTTGATACTTTTTCTCATTATAAGTCAGTTTTTAAAAAACCACGCTTATTTGAAGTACCTTTGAAGTATCCGCCATATACCCCATCAAAAATGAGCTGGATCAAACGCTTACTCAAATTATCATGAATCCAATTGCCAAGCTCGCCGGTGTCGGAAAAGAATACGAAGTTGGAGACCAAACAATCATTGCACTTCAACCCGTCAATTTAGACATACGGGCTGGTGAATTGCTGTTGATTATCGGGCCATCGGGCTCAGGTAAAACAACCCTGCTTTCATTATTGGGCTGTGTCATTTACCCCTCTTATGGTCAACTTTGGGTAAAAGACCAGTTGGTCAATGAACTCAATCAGAAAGAACTGGCCGCTTTACGCCTATACACCATCGGCTTTGTTTTTCAGAGTTTTAATTTAATTGCGCCGCTCAATGCCCTAGACAACGTCATGATGCCGTTGCAACTGAAGAAGTTGCCGAGAGCCACCGCCAAGCAAAAAGCACTTGAGGCACTAGAACTAGTTGGAATGCTCGATCGCAAAAATAGTTTACCCAAACAACTCTCAGGTGGCCAACAACAACGCGTGGCTATTGCCCGTGCGCTAGTCACCGACCCACAATTGGTATTGTGCGATGAACCGACTGCATCGCTAGATGCCAATTCAATTTCCACCGTTATGCAAGAACTCGTGAACCTAGCCCGCAAAGGCAAGGCCGTTTGTGTGGTCACCCACGACCCTCGCTTATTGCAATACGCCGATCGGATCATTGAAGTCGATGCAGGTTTAGCCACCGAAATAACCAAAAAAGACCTTTCACAAAAATTAGCCATTCATTGATATGTTTAAAAAAATTATGACCCCATCTCTACTCCTTTTTGTGCTCCTTTCCTGTGGAGGCAAAGAGGCGCCAAAAGTCAAAGTAGAAAAATATAAAGTTGACAAAATTGACAAAATCATTGGCATTGCGCGCATTGAACCCGCTGCAAAAATTAGTCCTTTGGGTGCTGAAATTGCAGGTAAAATTGTAATGATTCATGTTCCAGAAGGTCAGTTTGTTCGGAAGGGAACCCTCTTAGCCACCCTAGACCAATCTCTTGATCAAGCACAGGTCTTACAAACCGATGCTAAAATACGCACCCGTCAGCAGCGTATCAAAAGCGTGGAAGCAAAAATTGCCGCCATAGAACTCAAAATAAGCATTGCAGAAGTGGACCGCGACCGCGACCGCACTTTAGCGGAATCTAAAGCCGGTACCCAAAAGGCGGCTTTTGATTCGGAAAACATCTACAAAAATTTAAAAGCAGAGCTTCAAATTGCCAAGGCAGATTTAGCCGAAGCCAACGCTACCTTAAGCGAGGTAGAAACAGAGCGCAATTACACCCAAAAGCTTTTGGACAAAAAGAATATTTACGCACCTGCAGATGGCATGGTTTTAAATTGGGACGTCAAGTTAGGGCAAGCACTTAGTGTTGGTGTTAAAATCGGTGATTTTGCACCCTCTGGCGACCTCATTGCTACGACGGAGGTTGACGAACTTTTTGCCATGAAAGTTAAAATTGGGCAGCGCGTTCAGATCAATATTCAAGGAACCAACGAAAAACTGAGTTCTGGAACAGTAATCTACTGCGCACCCTATCTTTCAAAAAAATCAATCTTCAATGACCGCGCAGACAACCTCGAAGATCGCAGAGTGCGAGAGGTACGCGTTCGCATTGAGCAACCAGAAGCAGTATTGATTGGTAGCAGAGTGGAATGCGTCATCAATTTGTAAGTCATGCAATTACTGCGCACAGCCCTAAAATTCATTAAATTCGACAAGCCCAAGAGCGTAGGTGCTTTATTTGGCGTGATCATTTCTATCTTCTTGGTGGGCCAACAAACGGGTATTTTTACCTTTTTGACCAATGCCATGTGCTATTTTGTGCGGGTCAATGACGGCTATATTTGGGTCACGGACAACAAAACTGAAAATGTCAATGCCTTGGCGCCTATCGATGTGCGCCTCGGTTTTGAAATGGAGAGCTTACCACATATTAAAAAAGCGCACCAATTTGTCATTGCAAACGGCGCGGCGCGCTTTCCAGATGGCACTGCTGCAGGCCTGAGTATTGTCGGTGTAGAGTTACCCGAGTTCAATGGCATTCAACAAGATATTTTTTTTGATGGAAAGCCCCAAGACCTGATTTCGGATGGCGCACTATCTGTAGATTTTTTTGATACCAAAGCGCTTGGAAACCCCAAAAAAGGCGACTACTTTGAAGTCAACAACAAACAAGTGCGCATTGCTGCACTCACCAAAGGCGCACGATCCTTCGGAGGGGGGCTTATCTCCTACACCACCATTGACCGTGCTCGTTTTTTAGGTAATGTTGCCAACTCCAAAACTTCCGCTTTTTTAGTAGAGGTCGACGATACTAAAAACATGCAAAAAGTGGTCCGATCAATCAATGCAAACATTCCTGGCGTCAAAGCCTGGATGCCCACCGAGTTCAAGAACCAAACCATTCTCACGGTCCTGAAGTCCAGTGGAATTGCCTTTTCTTTTGGAACGCTCATTGTTTTTGCACTCATTTCAGGCTTCATTATTATAGGGCTTACCCTCTACTCCGCTGCTATTGACCGCATCAAAGACTACGGAACACTCAAAGCCATAGGCGCCACCAACGGTTACATCCGCAAACTGATTTTAATGCAAGCCACACTTTATGCTATTGTTGGTTTTCTAATAGGTTACGCGCTCATTGAAGGTTTCCGAAATGGAATTGCCAATGCCGGAACTTTATTCACGTTTTCACCAGCCATCAAATTTGGCTTCTTTGTCATTACGGCGGTTATTAGTATTTCTGGAACGCTGTTCGCCATTAGGCGCATCACCAAACTAGAGCCTGCATCGGTGTTTAGGAATTAATCCCAAATAAAGAATTTAACTACTTTTGAGGCCAATAACCCTAATGGAAGCAAACGACGGCATACGCATTAACAAATACCTCAGCGAAGTTGGTTATTGTTCAAGAAGAGCAGCAGACCAACTCATAGAACGCGGGCGGGTCAAGATCAATGGAAACATTCCCGAAATGGGAACTAAAGTGCTGCCCGGTGACCAAGTCACTGTAGACGACGAACCCATTGGTAAGCCACAAGAAGAATTCATCTATATTGCTTTTAATAAACCAGTAGGTATTGTCTGCACCACTGACCACGTCCGCGAGAAAGACAACATTATTGACTACATCAATTATCCGAAGCGAATTTTCCCAATTGGACGTCTTGACAAGCCGAGCGAAGGCCTCATTTTCTTGACCAATGATGGCGATATCGTCAATAAAATACTCAGGGCTCGCAATAACCACGAAAAAGAATATTCAGTGACAGTCAATAAGCCCGTGACCAAAGACTTCATTCAAAAAATGGGCAATGGCATTCCGATCCTAGGGACCCGCACCCGCAAATGCTTTGTCAAGCAAACGGGCAGCCACACTTTTACCATCATTCTAACGCAGGGCCTCAACCGCCAAATTCGCCGCATGTGTGAGTCACTAGACTACCGTGTGGCCAAACTCAAGCGCGTCCGCATCATGAATATTAAGCTTGACGTACCCGTAGGGCAATGGCGCTACCTCAATGAAGACGAAATATGGATGATTCAATCCATGGTGGCCGATAGCACGAAGGAGGTTTAAAGACACTTGGTTCGTTTTTCATTCAGGATATTTAAATCTGAAGTCAACAATTCACTTGGACTGATATTCCCTTTACTAATTAGGAGATCAAATTTCTCAATAAGTTCACAAGTATTAATTTCTTTTACATTTTGGATCACATCATGTTTTATCAGTAAAACATAGAGATCAGCCAGTAGATAAGGATCTTTTGAATTCTTTTCTAGGATTGCAATGACGTTAAAGAGATCAGAAATAAAAAGATTTCTCGTCTTTTTAGAATTTGAAAACAATACTTGTTTAAAAGCGGCAATTCTCATGCTATTTTGCACGTCGGCCGCATATAATTCCATTTTTTTTACCGCCGCTTTGCATTGTTCGGTGTTTGATAGATTTAGATATAACAGTGCTTGAATATAGTTCAGTTCATTGATATTGGGGTACCTAGCAACAAGCTCATTACACAACATTAATCTAGTCTCAAAGGAGGCCGAATCTATTGAAAACACAATATAATTAAACACACAACTCCAATATTGACCATCTGAACCTTGAGCTATCTGGTTGACAATATTTTGATAATCAACCTTAAAATACTGGTGATGCAACGCTCTAATTCCCGAATTCTGAAGGAGAATTTCAGTTATATAATTGTCATTGTATGACCCAGGTATAGTTGAGTTGTCAAGTAATTTCCCTTCAGGTGTATAGAGATAATTGTTTTTCGTCTTGATATACAGCACATTTGAATGAATGCTACGAAAATCAGAAATACTGTCAAAAACAATTTGGTTATTTTTTGCATCAAAAATTACGTTATACTGTGGTGCAATATTATAAACCGCCAGAGTATCATTTAATTTAAAAACCTCTTTTTTTAGTGTCTCAAAAAAACTCAAGATGTAATAATTAGAATCTGTCTTTAAACTAAATCCGTATGGGAGATATTCACTTCCTTCTCCTGACGCACTTATACTTCCTGCTGGTAGTCCAAGCATATTGATGTCTTTGAGATGAGGCAAAGAATAACTACTGAATCCCCCTTCCACAAAATAAGTTAATATAGTAGATCCATTATAATAAAGCTCAGGAACATAATATTTATTATACATTCTATCTACATGCTCAACTAATTCACCGCGTTTATTATAGAATAAACAGGCATAATTAAAAGCACTTGTGGTATCCTCATTTCTCGAAAGAAAATAACTTTGAATATCATCTAAAATTAAGGAGTCGGTGGTGTAATCAACCAATTGTATTTTGGAATCTTTTTTAATCAATAAATGTTTAGACCATGTATCCGGTATACTTAAAATTGAATCTGCTTTGATTTCTTTAATAATCTCCTCAGAAATTAAATTATGTAATTCATAGGTATTTGATTTTTTATTTGATTTAATAAAATACCGCTGTTCTGAGTAGTCGCCGTATAAACCTTGGTGAAATAAGAGCGGTTTTTCTGTCGTATAGACAAAATAAGGAATCCAAGAGTATGAGTCTTGGATTTCCGTGCTGTAAACTAAATAACCGTCCTTGTTTTTTGCAAGAAAACCAAAACCGTCATATTCAATTATTGTATCAATTTTATCAATTGGCAAGAAATAAACCTCGTTATTATAGTCCAAACTATAATTATAATAATCGCTCAATAAATCCAAACGTGAAAAAACCCAATTACTATCGCTTTTCCACACATATAGAGATCCAGTTGTAAGTACGTATGTTAAATCTTTATTAATAAGAATAGGCTCTCCTAAATCATTATATATTTCTACTTCAATATGAAATCTTTTTCCAACACTATCTAACACCTCTATTTTCGGCGTTGAAAAATCATTGATCTGATAAAGCTGAGCATCAGAATCAAAAGCGCTAAGAATAATGATCAAACTTACAAGGATCGTGCGGTATAAATACATAATTATACTTTAGAAGAAGGGATTAATAAGAGTACTGTACAGCATGCCAGATGGCTACAAATTCCTGGATGGTTGCATAACCGCTAATTGTAAAACTTATATCCCCAGAGTAACTAGAGCTTCCTGTGTATACTTTACCGTCTCTAATCGTAGCGATAATGTCACCGCTATAGGATGAAGTTCCTTTGTAAATTTTGCCATCTCTTATCGTCATGATGATATCACCACTATACGATGAGCTCCCTTTATAGACTTTTCCATCAGTAACATTGTATAATATGTCACCACTGTAAGATGACGTACCTTTAAAAATATTTTTTCCGTTAACGTTACAAATCACGTCACCACTGTAAGAAGAAGTCTTTTTATATACCTTTCCACTCGAAATATTACAAATTACATCACCACTGTAAGTTGATGTTCCCTTATAAACTTTCACTTGAGCATTAATTTGACTCGAAATGAAAATTATTAAACTGATCAAAAGATATTGTCTCATTTTTCCATACTTAAAATTCCTCCTACTCTTTGGATTTTCGGAAACCTCCATTTTATATTCTGATTTTTCTAAATTCCAATTAATCTGCAACACAGCGGATGGTGCTCATTGAAGTCGAATTGTAATCTTGATAAAATGATCTTTTTAATTCATGATCATTTTTACCATGTTTCCATTCTTTTGATTTTGGGTTGCCAATTCCCCAAACTGAAATACCGGATTTATCCAGATAACTTATTCCTGCCAAGGTAGCCGGAATTGGGTTTCCTCTTTTATCTGAGATTAAATAATTACTATGCTGGCCCAAATTGAATTGATATTGATTTGCAAAAATTTGCGAACCATTGTCTTCGAGCAGTAAATACAAAATTTGCTCTTTGCTATTTTTTAGTCTTACGTTGCTAATTTCAATTTTCTTTAGTGCTAATTCAGGATAATCTTCGTCAGAAAAGCTCGTATACGGCAAAACAAATGGGATACTAAAAAAGAATCCGCTGAAATCTTCCAAAAGCGAAAACAACCCACTAGTTGCATGAAAACGACCTTTAGTAATGGGAAAAGCAGTATACTGTAATTTAATTTCTGGATCTAGAAATTTTTCAGTAGCAGCTTGGAAAGCACTTGAATCCAATATTTCTGAACTGAGGTCAATAGAATTGTTATCCCTTTCAGTACTTTGGATAGTTTTGTTCGGTTGCCAATATTTCTTTGGTAAAAGGATTTTTTTAGTTACCACAGTCAGATTTGCATTATTTGGGTTGTACTCGTAAACATAGCCCTCGGTATCGACATACATATTCGGATTTGAAGTATATTTATGGGCAAGTTGCTCAATTTGCTTGTTTTGTTTGTTCACGGTTTTCCAGCCAGCAATGGGCCCCGCCAACAATGCGTCAGCAGACAACGCAAATGCATCAATAACTACCGTTGTTGCAGCCAATGTAAGATCAAGGCCAAAAGCCGCAGACCACAGTGCCACTTGGGCAGCACCCACCACAGGTACAATTAATGGTGCTAAAACACTTGGATACACCTTGTATTTTACCCTGTTGCGAATTATTACTTGAAAACCGTAAGGATTGATTTCATTATACAAAACTTCGATATCCTTGACAGTCGGAACATGATATCCTTGAGGACACATTCGTGCATCGGAAAGTGCATAGCTATTGTACAAATAACCTTCATCTTTTTTATATACTACACCAGGAGCAGTAGATAGCAACCATTGTGCCTCGGTAAGCTCAGGAATTGCCTTTCCATCATTGAAAACACTCGATACTAAATCATGGTCTAGCCAGCGCTGTTTGCCTATTTGGATGGTTTTGTAGATCTGACCCCCAGCATCTACAACCTCAGTAGCGTCGAGATATCTTTTAGAAACAAAGAACCTACCGTCAGACCCTAATCTATTGTGTAAAGTATCTACAAAAAGAACTTCATCATAGGTCAGCACAAGTTGACGCCCTGTTGAATCAGCCTCTCCTAAGACATTGAATCTTCTGATTTTGTCGTTGAGTTCGGTAAAGGTTGAAAGTTCAAAATTATCTTCGTCTTCTTTAACAACAATAAATGACACCTCATTATTGTCGTTAGGCACCAATTCTATGTTGATTTTCTCAGACCAAAAACCATCACTCCAAGGGACAATTGAACCGTCTATTCGATTGGTACTAATTTTTTCACCACTGAAATATTCGCGCAAGATGAAATTCCCGGCCGTCCAATCAGAAACTGAGGTCTGTTTGAAATCTAAAGAAAATAGATAACGGTTGTTATTAAAGTAAATAGTTTTAGAAACTCCTTGGCTAGATGCAATGAAGCTTAGAATTAACATTATTGAAAATAGAATGGTGCGCATACAGTTATTTTTATGAGTAGAAATTTAATTTAAATTAAAGTGACATATTGATACATTTTGATACAAGTTTGTTTCATGTTGTGAAGAAGGGCTACTTTTAATTGCGTAATTATTTAAAATGATGCAACTTGAATTATTAAAAAGTACTGTTGCTCGTCAGTTTGGACGCCCGATTTTAAACCGACCTGACTGTGAGCAGCTCAGCCAAGACATTTTTGAAAAGTTACATCTGCATATCAGCTATAATACAATTAGGCGATTCTTTTCACTTGCGGACCATCAAAAACACAATGCATCACGTGCTACCTTGACAATTCTTGCCCAATACGTTGGATATAAAAGTTTTCAATCATTTAATGTTGTTGCAAAAAATATAGACCCAACTCTCAAAATTCAGGAGTTTCTTATTCAGATCCAATTTTCAAATACCATCTCGTCTGAAAACACAAAACAATTAATTCAAAATATAAATGAGCAACACTTGCTATCAACATTGTTACCTGGGTTAATATTTACAGCCTTTCAAAAAAACGATCGCGCATTTTTAGAGCAATTCTTTACCCTTGATAAGTTATTTGACAATAGCAATTACTTACAATACGAACTATTTTTTGCTTTGCAACTCATTGGCCTTCAAATAAGGGAGCAAAGCAACTTACAGAAGCGTCTTTGGGAGGTTTGGTCTCAACAAACCAATGGTAGGTTTTTTTATTTTGAATTATTCGTCGATATGGATTTTCTGATAGTTTCACATCACAAAGCCATTGAGCACTATTTGTTATACTCACGTTCAGCACAAGATATTATTTTTGCAGAAAGCTTATTGTGCTGGAAAGCCCTTTGGTTAAATGATAAAGAAACCCTAGAACGAAGCATCAAAAAACTTGAATCTCATGTATTAACCAAAACAATTCATCCTATACCAAGTGCACGTTTATACAATTGTTTGCTTGTTTTTTACAAAAAGCAAGCTCAACAATCCAAATATTTAAAATTAATTTTCGAGATTAAACGTGAGTTAGTATCTAGACAAACTGATATTGATCCATTTTTTTACTATTGGATTATTGAGGGATTAGTAATAGTCGGCGAATATGATTTGTGTCTGCAAATAATTGAAACTATAGAAGATAATTGGTCTCAAGTAATGCAACGATTTTATAACCACGGAGCTCAAATAAAAACTCAAATCATTAAATGTCGCTGTTTGTATGCCCTAAACCAACCAAAAAAAGCACAGCAAATTTTCAAGTTGATTGATTTAGAGAAATGCTATTCTTTTAGTCGCATTTACGATCAATTATTTCTACCCCCTGAATACCTGAATGGCCTAGCGAAACAAGGTCAACAACTTGGATACACAGATATGATGCGCATGTTAAATCAAAAATCTCCAAAATGATAACGAAATCCGTAGCTTTTATCGTACCCCTATTTCTTTACAGTTGACCTCCATCTGTAATGAAAAACCTCAACCAGTATTTGGACTCCAGATCATTAAAATACCAAATGAATTCCATGGCGAATTTTATAAAAAAAACAACCAAATCATAACAGACCAAAATAATATCGCCGATTCGTCCTTTTATTACCATCCTAAACTAACAATCGGACCCACCTCTATTCATTGGTTTAAGGGCCTCAACCGCCAAATTCGCCGCATGTGTGAGTCACTAGACTACCGTGTGGCCAAACTCAAGCGCGTCCGCATCATGAATATTAAGCTTGACGTACCCGTAGGGCAATGGCGCTACCTCAATGAAGACGAAATATGGATGATTCAATCCATGGTGGCCGATAGCACGAAGGAGGTTTAATTTTTATTGTTGCTCAAACAACAACTCCATAAACGGATCGAGCGCAAAACTCAAGCGCTTGGCATTCATAGATGCCGGCAAGGCAAAGCTGTTTTCATGCGCAGCAATTTGATAGCGCATCATGACCACGTTGTTATTTTCATCATTAAAAGCGACCTTAAGTGGAAAGGAAAACAATTGTTTTTGGGTTTGAGAGATGTTCAAATATTGTTGTCCGTTCTTGGTTTCAAGCGACGCTTTTATTTTTGGATGCCCACTTTGATACAACCACTGCTTAAAAAATTCATCGAGTTCTTGGCCTGTTGATTTTTCCATACTCGTCCAAAAGGCTTCAGAAGAAGCGTTTTGATATTGAAATTCACTGTAGAAATTTCGGATGCCTGCCCAAAATAAGCTATCGCCAAGTTGAATACGCAGCATGTGCAAGACCCAACTTCCTTTTTGATACGCATTTAGATTAAGCCTTTCATTGAGGTCTGAGGTAAGGGAGTCTACAAGAGGAGCCTTAAACCTTTTAGAGAAATTAATGACGCGCATGCGGTCTTGGGCTAATTGTTCTTGAAACGGTTGTTGCCCCTCTGATTGCTCGATGTAATAGTTGGTCAAATAGGTGGCAAAACCCTCGCTGAGCCATAAATGCTGCCAGTCTGTTTCTGTGACTGAATTTCCAAACCACTGATGCGCAATCTCATGGGCAATGAGTAGCTTACTTTTCCGATTGTTATTCAAGGAGGCTTCGTCGTAAAAAATACAGCCCGCATTTTCCATGCCGCCGTAACGCGTGGTAGATTGTACATTATGAAGTTGGGCAAACGGATATGGTCCAATTATTTTTTGATAAAAATCCAAAATAGTAGGTGCCACTTCAAAAGAAGCGAATCCATTGATGCTATCCTCTGGATAAACAAATGCGTTCACCGGTATTCCTTGAATGGTATCCATATTTGTTGAGCGAAGTTCGGCAACACCAATCACAGCAACTTTGGTGGGTATGGGTTCATTGATCTGATAACACCACCAAACGAGCCCATTGGCTTCTTTTTTAGGCGTCCCAAAAGCCAGGCTGCCATTGGCAACAACTTCATAGGATGGAGGTGCCAACACATCAAAGGTGTAGGTTGCTTTGTCTGAAGGGTGGTCGTGGCACGCATACCAATGGCGTGCACGATTGGGCCAATTATCGGCAAAAATGGTAGGTGCTCCAAATTTGTTTTTACTAATTACTAAACCATCTTGCGGTTTGCCCTGCATAAAGATCAGTACGTTAATGACTTCGTTCTTATATTTTTTAGGAATCTCTAATATTAAGCGATCAGGCAATTGACGCCATTTGATTGGTTTTTTTAGAATGCTGACGGCCTCTACCTCCATGCCCAAACCGTCTTTAGTTAATCCAACTAAATCAAGTTCTATTTGGAGCGCGTCATTGGAGAGCTGAATTTCAATTAATTCTTCTAAAAGGACCGTTTCTTGACTGGGGTCGACGCTTAAATGCAAAGCGTAATGTTTGACATCGATAGCGTTCTGGCTCCACAAGGAGAAAGATAATAAAAAACTGAGGAGGAGACTTGTATTTTTCATCAGCTAAAAAGGACCCCTTCTTTTAATGAATAGGGCGAAATATAAATGTTTTTAATTTGTGCCGCTTTGATTACCCAACGTGTTTTGATGGCTGCCAAAGGCGCCATACGCTTGCGAATTTCTATGATATGCGTGTTGGCATTGCGCTCGGCTTGTGTAGAGCAAATAATATGGTCCAACATGAATTTAAATTCAGAGGCATCTATCCGAACTGCAGCTCCTTTAGTGTTAAAAACCTCTCGTGTAACCAATTCGTAAAAAGTTTCAAAACTTCCAGATGCCCCAATAAGATTGGATGGCATGGTCTGAGAAAAGAAGGCAGCGCAGCGTTGGTTTAAAAACGCTACTACTCTTTCAATATCTTCAGAAGAATAAGGGTCTTGAAAATCATAGAGCTGAAGCAAACGCGACACACCAATGTCAAAAGAAGCCATTTGCTGCGGGCCATCTTGATTGGCGCAAATAAATTCGGTTGAGCCCCCACCGATATCCATAATAAGCCCAGGGTTGGCAAAATCATGGGTCAGTCGGACGCCATTGTAAATCAGTTGAGCCTCTTTTTGACCTGTAATGACTTCAATATTGATTTGCAATTCCTGCTCCACCCTATTGAGTAATTCGTCTGCATTGGTGGCATCTCTGAGTGCTGAGGTGCCAATTGCATTGATTTGTGTGACGTTGTATTGGGCACAATGCTGCTTGAAATTATGCAAGGCCAAAAAAGCGCGTTCTTGGGCTGCTGAGCTCAAGCGCTTTTCGTTGATGCCACCCAAACCTAAAGCTACACCAATTTTGGTCTGAAAAAGAATTTGACGCGTTTGGGTGTCGGCAATGAGCAAATTAAAGGTGTTGGTCCCTAGATCGATGACTGCCCTGCGCATATTAAAATTTTAAAATGCTTTGCTTGTACCAGCGCCCAGCTAATTTGAGTAAAATTAGGGCGCAGGCCAAAAGTACGAGCAAACTGAGTAAAATGGTCGTGTAATCGACAATAGACGCACCTTTTGCAAGGGTAATGAAAGCAAGAACTGGTGAACTGAATGGTAGGTAACTTAATACTGCCGAGAGTGTTGTGTTGGGATAATACACAGCATAAATGCCTGCAAATATTCCAAAAGCTACCAAGAAAATCAAGGGAAGTAAGAATTGTTGCCCGTCGGCATCGGCGCCGCTGCGCGCGCCAAGCACTGCAAATAAAGCCCCGTAAAACAAAAAGCTTGCTATAAAGAACAACAAAAAATGTATGAATAAAAAAGATAAATTGAGTTGCTCAAAAACCAACGACGACAACGGATTGAGTCTTTGTGGCGTCGCTTGCCCCCAATTGCTTGGATCAAAAATATCTAGAAATACGGTTTGCTGTAAAAACAGTAATCCGAGCGTTAAGATCAAAGCCCAACCAAGCAATTGTAAAAGTGCAACCATTCCGATACCGACTATTTTGCTCAGCATGAGTTGCTCCGGACGAATGCTGGCCAATAAAACCTCTACAATTCGATTGCTTTTTTCTCGGACCGTAGCCCTGAATATGGTCATGCCGTAGAGCCCAACAAAAAATAAAATAAAAGAACCAATGACAAAGCCGGCCCATGCATTCGCCTCTTTTGCTTCATTCTTAGGGTCTTTGATATCTCTAAAATCAAAAATAAAGCCTTGTTTGATTTGCCTAAAGGCTGCCTCGGTTAAGGAGGAGTGTTGGGCTGCAATGAGCTCTTCCATACGCTTCTCTACTTGAAACTTGAGTTGTATGCGGATATCTGGACTCAATTGATCTCGGTAAAAAACAAAACATTTTTTATTGTTGAGTACTTTCTCATTGAGTTCCACCAACACGTCGAATTCTTGATAAGCCTTGGCTTTGTCGAATTCTTTGATTTCGAGATAGTCGTCGAGAAAATAGTAATGGACATTTTTCTCGACTTGCGCCATAAGGCGGTGCCCCATGATTTGCCCTGGATCGGCAATAAGCACTTTGAGCTCTTGCTTGCCTTGATCGGCGGCTTTCAAGATCGCAAACAAAGAAAGAAGCAGAACCAAAGGCCCGAGTACCAACATGTACCAGAATCCTTTTTGACTCAGTCTTTCTGTGAGTTCGCGTTTGGTGAGCAGCAAAAACTTAGTCATGTTGCTTATCTTTTTGAGTAATCAAATCAATAAAAATTTCTTGCATCGAGGGCAACAATAATTCGAGATGTTCCACGGCAACCTGAGCTTGCAGGCTGCGCATGAGGTCATTGACTGTGCTTGTGCCTCGAAGTTGTAAAATGCACTCAAAGACGCCTTCTGTGGATTCTTTTTGCTCAAGTAGCGTAAAATCAGTCCAGAGTGCATTGGCAAAGCTCAACATGTTGCCTTTGAAACGGACAAAAATACGGCCCTTAGCGTGTGCCTGACGAAGTTTGATAACTGAATCTAGGGCCAATAATTGACCCTGGTGCAACAGTGCTGCGTGGTCGCAGATTTCATCGACGCTTTTCATGTTGTGCGTAGAGAGAATAATGGTAGTGCCTTTCTCTTTTAATGCCTTTATTTCATTCATGATGAGCTCCACATTAAGTGGGTCAAAACCAGAAAGTGGCTCGTCTAAAATGAGCAATTTGGGCTGGTGAACCAGGGCCGCAATAAATTGAACCTTTTGCGCCATTCCTTTGGATAGCGCTGCAATGCGCTTATTTTTCCAGTCTTGAATTTCAAAATGAACAAGCCAGTGGTCCACATGCCGACTCGCTTCTTGTTTACTTAGGCCCCGAAGCTGAGCCAAAAACAATAAATGTGCCCGAACCTCCATGGTTTTATATAAACCGCGTTCTTCTGGCAAATAACCAATTTGTTGGAGGTGTTTTTCATTCAATAATTGATCTTCGAAATAGATTTGGCCAGCATCCGGACTAAGCATTTGGTTGAGCATTCGGATTAGCGTGGTTTTACCCGCCCCGTTAGGGCCAAGCAAACCGAAAATTTGACCCTTAGGAACCTCCAAGGAAATGTTGTCAAGGACCAACTTGCGCTGATAGGACTTGCTGATTTGCGCTACTTTAATCATCGTTTAAAGCTAAGAAAAATCTCGACTAGCGCAACGTTCGCAGAGGTTTCCAACCGAAAATTTTGGCTAAAACCAAATAAAGTAGCGAAAAAAGGAATAGACTGCCCAATAAATAAAAGCTTAACGTGCCTGGTCCTCTGTGGTCCAAGAACAAGGCCTCGGTATGAAATACTTGCCAATCCGTAGAAAAGAGCAGTATACCGAATAGGTTGTTAAAAACATGAAAAGCTAGCGCGAGTTCTAAGCCGTCGTCTTGGACAGTAAGGAGTGCCAAAAAGAGACCTGCCATCAAATAATACAACAATAGACTTGGGCCAAGTGTGCTTATTTCTGGATTTGAAACATGTACGAGTGCAAAAAAGACCGAGCTAATCAAGACACTCCACCAGACACTTTTGGTCCGGATGAACAAACCTTGCAAGGCGTATACCCTAAAGATCAACTCTTCGGCAGCGGCTTGAAACGGAACCATTAGCAAGGCAACACCCAAAAGAGGAAAAAAGCGCTCAGCCTTGAAATTCCAGGATAGCGCAGCAGTTTGGCCAGACAAATATGTCTCGCCAAAAGCCATAATTGTTAAAAGTATAAGCAGTGAGCTGCCAAACGCAAAAAATCGCTTCCATCGAAAAGCGCTTGCTGTGGTGAAAATATGCAGCCATTTGCGCTGATGGGCATAGCGCAAGTAACATACAAGGCCAAAGAATATGCATACAAATGGAAATAGCACGCCAATCAACAAGCGCAAAGACCCATAAGATGAAATGAAACCAGGGTTTTCAGGATCAAATAATAAACCCGGAAAATTCAACTTGATATCGAGGAGCATTGGAAGATTGCCTAAAATATACAAGACAATGAGCAGGGCAAGCCCGCCTAAATAAAGCCCTATTGAACTTTTGTCTTGTTTGGCTATCTCTAAAAACTTCATGAACTAAAGATATCGCGCATTCGGCTGAAAAATCCTTTGTCTTTTTGGGCTTTGTAAGGGTCAAAATTCTCGGAATCACGGAGCTTTTCTAAAATCTCGCGTTCTTCTTTACTTACGTTCGTTGGTGTATAGATGTGCAAGTGGACAAATAAATCTCCGGTACCATAGCGTTGAACGTTGGGTAATCCTTTGCCGCGCAAACGCAAGACCTTACCGCTTTGGGTTCCGGCATCTACTTTAATTTTGACCTTACCTCCAACTGTGGGCACTTCGATTGAAGCGCCAAGAACCGCATCGGTAAAGTTGAGAAAAGCGTCGAAATGAAGGTTTTCTCCTTCTCGACGGAGGTCCTCGTGGGCAACTTCTTCGATAACGACGATGAGATCGCCAGCTGCACCATTGAACGGGCCCGCATTACCTTTGCCGCGAACACTCAATTGCATGCCGTCTTCAACGCCGGCAGGTATTTCTATTTCTATGATTTCTTCTTGTCTTTTTAGGCCCTGTGTATCTGCGTCAGCAGGCTTGGTGTCTACGGTTTTGCCCGCACCTTGACACACATGACATGCAGATTGAGTTTGCATGGCACCCAAAAAGGTTTGCGCTACGCGGGTAATGCGTCCGGTGCCTTGACACGTTGGGCAATTTTTATAGGTAACGCCATCGGCTTGCACCAATTTGTTGACTTTGATTTTCTTTTTGACCCCCGTTGCAATTTCTTCGAGTGTGAGTTTCATCTTGACACGTAAATTGGTGCCTTTTACCACCCGAGATCCGCTACGGCTACCGCCAAAACTTCCGCCTCCAAAAGCACCGCCGAAAATATCACCAAATTGAGAGAAGATGTCGTCCATGTTCATGCCGCCGCCGCCAAAACCGCCGCCGCTGCCCATTCCGGCATGACCAAAACGGTCGTATTGTGCTTTTTTCTCGGTATTACTGAGTACCTCATACGCTTCGGCAGCTTCTTTGAATTTCTCCTCGGCGCTGGCGTCGTCTGGGTTTTTATCTGGGTGGTATTTGAGCGCCAACTTTCGATAAGCCTTTTTGATTTCAGACTCATCGGCACCTTTCGAGATACCTAATACTTCGTAATAATCGCGTTTGTTACTCATGTTTCATTTATTGACCAACGACAACTTTTGCAAAGCGCAACACTTTGTCATTGAGGTAATAACCTTTTTCTACATCTTCGATTACTTTACCTATTAAAGCCTTTTCAGGAGCTGGAATATTGGCAATGGCCTCGTGTAAATCGCTGTCAAATGGTAGGCCTTTGGCTTCCATTTCTTTCAAGCCTTTTGAAAGTAAAATTTGCTTGAATTTATGCTGGATCAGCTTAAAGCCTTCGCGCAATGCAGCAATGTCTTCTAATTGCTCGTTGTTAAAAATAGCGCGGTCGAGGTCGTCTAAGACAGGAAGTAAGTCTTTGAGTAAACCACCGTTAGCTGATACAATTAAATCGAGCCGCTCTTGGTTGGTTCTGCGTCTGTAGTTATCGAACTCAGCGTAAAGACGCACAAATTTGTCTTTGTATTCATCTGCCAATTGCTCCTCATTGTTTTCTTGATTTTCCAGAGAGGCTTGTTCTTGATTCATTTCTTGATCTAAATTTTGATCTTCGGTAGGTAGCTCGTTTTCAACTGACATTTTTACTAATTTATGCTTTTGCTTGGAATGGACAAATATAAGACCAAGCACATTATTGAGACAAGGTGGCAGTAATTTACTGACATAAGTGTCAAAAAAGCAGTATTTAAATTAGTTGGTCAACTTTATGTAATTTTGAACCCTAATTATACTTTCAATGAAAAATATTTGTTTTGCTTTTTTGCTGATGACAAGCTTTAGTCAGGCGCAATTACTGTATCAAATCTCCGGAAACGGGCTTACTGCAGCTTCGTATCTCTATGGAACCATTCACATGCTCCCAAAAGATCAATTTGAGCTCAGCAATAGCCTTAAACGTGCTTTTGATGCCAGTACTACGCTTGCTATGGAAGTAGATTTAAACATGAGCGGAGCCGAAAAAATTGCCCTTGCGCAAAGAGTCTTGCTGCCCGAAGGCAAAACACTCAAAGATTTCATGGCCGAACAAGACTATCTGCAACTAAAAATGTATTGTATGGACAGCCTTGAATGGAGTGAAAGTAAATTTGATAGAAGCAGCAAACTTAAGCCCATGTTCTTTTCGAGTATTCTCATTCAAGAAAGCATGCGCAACATGGCCTCTTATGAAATGGAATTCAATAAAATGGCGAAGAAGAAGCATAAAAACGTGATGGGCCTTGAAACCATTGATTTTCAGCTTGGGCTTTTTGATCAGCTACCCATGGAAACACAAGTTGATATGCTCAAAAAAGATTACAACAGCGACCTACAAACCTTCGATACGCTTCTTGCCTGTTACTTGCAAGAAGATTTAGACAAACTAAACGTCCTGATGAATGCAGAAACCGCTGCTTATCCAGAATTTAACGAATTATTACTGGTCAATCGCAACAAAAGCTGGATAAGCCCAATGGGCATTCAAATGCAAAAAGAAAGTACCTTTTTTGCCGTTGGAGCTGGGCATTTAGGAGGTGCTCAGGGCGTTATTGCCCTTCTTCGCGAAGCAGGATACACAGTTACAGCTATCAAACAAAACTAAAATGACGCAACAAGAGGTCTTTCAACAAATCGTTGAATACAGACGCAGTAACCGCAAATTTGACCCTACTATAAAAGTTCCAAATGAAGTGATTGAAAGGAGTCTCAAAAGAGCTATACTTTCACCCAATTCGAGCAACATGCAACTCTGGGAGTTCCATTGGATCAATAGCCCTGCTGCACTTGAGCAGATGTTGCCAATTTGCTTGAATCAATCAGCAGCAAAAACCGCACAACAAATGGTTGTTTTTGTAGCGCGCCCTGACAAATGGAAATCCAGGCAACAATGGCATTTGAGTCAAGTAAAAAAAGAAATCGAAGGCGAAGCAACCAAGGCTCAAAAAATGATGCTTCAGTATTACGGAAAAGTTATGCCCTTACTTTATGCAGCTGATCCACTCCGAATTTTGGCTGCACTTAGACTCACGATTAGTTTCTTTGGCGGGCTGTTCAAGCCGTTTTACAGAACCGGTGGAGCCTCAGCGGTTCAGGTAGTCACTCAGAAGTCTTGTGCACTTGCTGCACAAACTTTCATGCTTTCTATAGCAGCCGAAGGTTTTCACACCTGCCCGCTCGAAGGTTTTGACGAAAAGCGCCTCAAGAAAATGCTCAAATTACCACGCAGAACCCACATCAATATGGTGGTTGCAGTAGGTTTAGGAACCGAACCGGGCGTTTGGGGAGCACGCATTCGCGTACCCTATCAGGAAGTAGTGGTCAAGTATTGACACTACTCCGGTTTTGTATCGGCTTTCTTTTTACTTGGTTTGGCTTTATCGATACTGAGCTTTAGTACTTCCTGACCCGTCTCGTAATCGAGCACGATTGTATCGCCTTCTTGCAAGTTAGAATTGATGATTTCTTCTGCAAGTGGATCTTCAATATATTTTTGAATGGCGCGTTTGAGCGGACGCGCACCAAATTTTTCGTCATAACCTTTGTCGGCGATGAAATCTTTGGCTGCAGCAGTACAACTCACGTGGTAACCGAGGTTTCCGATGCGCAACAATAGTTTCTCTAGTTCGATATCGATGATCAGATGGATATCCTCTCGCTTGAGTGATTTGAACATGATCATGTCGTCTACGCGATTTAAAAACTCTGGAGAAAAGGCTTTGCGCAGGGCATTTTGAACTACAGAGAGTGTATTTTGTTCTTGTGCTTCTTGCTGTGCTTTGGTTCCAAAGCCCATTCCTGTACCGAAGTCGGCAAGTTGGCGCGAACCAATATTGGAGGTCATGATCAGGATGGTATTTTTGAAGTCAATTTTGCGACCTAAACCATCGGTCATGTGACCGTCGTCGAGCACTTGCAATAATAAATTAAAAACGTCTGGGTGCGCCTTTTCGATTTCGTCGAGTAAAATAATGGCATAAGGCTTGCGTCTGACTTTTTCGGTGAGCTGCCCTCCCTCTTCATAGCCGACGTAGCCCGGAGGCGCACCAACAAGTCTAGAGATTGAGAATTTTTCCATAAATTCAGACATATCGACACGGATCAGTGCGTCGTCGGTATCAAATAACTTCTTAGCTAGAATTTTAGCGAGTTGCGTTTTTCCAACACCTGTTGGGCCCAAAAAGAAAAACGTTCCGATAGGCTTATTGGGGTCTTTTAAACCTGCCCTATTGCGTTGAATGGCGCGTACAACTTTGGCTACCGCTTCGTCTTGCCCGATCACCTTTCCTCGAATTTGTTCGGCCATTTTGACGAGCTTACCAAGTTCTGATTCAGAAATTTTAGTCACCGGTACGCCGCTCATCATGGATACTACCTCAGCGACGTTTTCTTCCGTAACCACAACGCGGTTGTTTTTAGCTTCTTCTTCCCATTTGTTTTTGGCGACTTCGAGCTCTTCTTGCAACTTGCGCTCTGCGTCGCGTAGCTCAGCTGCTTTTTCGTATTGCTGAGAGCGAATAACTTCGGCTTTTTTGCCTTTTAAATCTTCAATTTGGCCTTCTATGTCGGTAATGTCTTTGGGTACATGTAAATTGGTAATATGCACCCGTGAACCAACTTCGTCGAGGGCATCGATGGCTTTGTCTGGTAGGTGGCGATCGGTGATATAGCGCTCTGTCAAGCGCACGCAAGCCGCAATTGCTTCGTCGGTGTAGCGCACACTGTGGTGATCTTCGTAGCGCTCCTTAATATTATTGAGAATTTGGATGGTTTCATCGATGGAGGTAGGCTCGATAATCACTTTTTGGAAGCGGCGTTCGAGCGCGCCATCTTTCTCGATATATTGACGGTATTCATCTAGGGTAGTTGCGCCAATGGCCTGCATTTCTCCGCGAGCGAGCGCTGGCTTAAACATATTGGATGCATCAAGTGAACCACTTGCGCCTCCGGCACCAATAATGGTGTGGATTTCGTCGATAAATAAAATGACGTCTGGATTCTTTTCTATTTCTTGCATGACGGCTTTCATGCGTTCTTCAAACTGACCCCTGTATTTGGTTCCCGCCACTAACGAGGCCAGATCGAGAGACACGATGCGCTTATTAAAAAGTATTCTAGAAACCTTTCGTTGCACGATGCGCAAGGCCAAGCCTTCTGCAATTGCAGATTTACCCACCCCTGGCTCACCAATCAAGATCGGATTGTTCTTTTTTCGACGCGATAAAATTTGACTCACGCGTTCGATTTCTTTTTCGCGACCCACAATTGGATCGAGCCTGCCTAGTTCTGCCATTTTGGTCAGGTCTCGGCCGAAGTTATCTAGAACTGGCGTTTTGGATTTAGGATCGGCGCTTTTGCGCTGCGCTTGCCCGAAGTTTTCTTCGTTTTCTTCTTGTCCGGAGCTCGGAAATTCAGCGCGAGGTTGTTGTTTGTCTTGTAACATAAGTTCGTATTCGTCTCTTGCGTTTTCGTACATGATGCCATACTTATTGAGCACTTGGCAAGCTACGGAGTCTTCGTAGCGCAGTATGGTTAATAAAAGGTGTTCTGTGCCGATGATATTTTGTTTGAATTCTTTGGCTTCTAGGTAAGACTGCTTGATGATGTTTTCAGCCTGCTTGAGTAATGGTAAATTGAGATTGACGAGTTCTCTGACTGCGGTCTTGGCCAATATTTTCTCGAGTTCTTCTTTGAGCTGAACGAGGTCGAGTTTAAATTCTTGGACAATTCGAATAGCCGTGCCTTCATTGAGGCGGATCAGGCCGAGTAATAAATGTTCGGCCCCTACAAATTCATTGGACAAGCGAACAGCCTCGTCTCTACTGTAGCTGATCATGTCTTTGACACGCGGAGAAAATTTAGCTTCCATGATTTACAATTGCTTGTTACAAATATAACTTTTATCTGCGCACAACATCCGGTTTTATCCACAATTTATATGCGCATTTTGTTAGTAAAAAATAGGAAAGCTGGGCCAAAGGGGGCTTCAATTTATTAATTTTGAACACGCTAATTAATTTAACGCAAAGACTAACTTAAAAATATGGCTGAAGGCGAAAAAATCATTCAGATCAACATCGAAGATGAAATGAAATCTGCATACATCGACTACTCGATGTCTGTTATTGTTTCACGTGCACTCCCCGACGTCCGCGACGGATTCAAACCCGTTCACCGCAGAGTACTCTACGGCATGCAAGATCTCGGCGTATTCTCAAATCGTCCCTACAAAAAATCCGCCAGAATCGTTGGTGAGGTTTTGGGTAAGTACCACCCCCATGGCGACAGCTCAGTCTACGACACCATGGTCCGTATGGCTCAACACTGGTCTTTGCGCTACCCGCTGGTCGATGGCCAAGGTAACTTTGGCTCTGTCGACGGCGACAGCCCTGCTGCCATGCGTTACACAGAAGCACGCTTGCGCAAAATTGCCGAAGAAATGCTCGACGATCTGGAAAAAGAAACGGTCGATTTTCGTCCCAACTTTGACGACTCCTTGCAAGAGCCCACCGTAATGCCCACCAAAATCCCAAACCTACTTATCAATGGTGCTTCTGGAATTGCCGTGGGAATGGCCACCAACATGGCACCGCACAACCTCACAGAAGTTGTAGACGGGATCGTAGCCTACATCGACAACAACGACATTACACCAGAAGAATTACTTCAATACATCAAAGCTCCTGACTTTCCGACAGGTGGTATTATCTACGGATACGAAGGTGTTCGAGACGCTTTTTTAACGGGCCGAGGCCGTGTTGTTATCCGTGGAAAAGCTGAAATCGAAGAAGAAAACGGCCGGGAGCAAATCATTGTTACCGAAATTCCATACCAAGTCAACAAAGCCGAAATGATCAAAAAGATCGCCGACTTGGTTAACGATAAAAAAATAGAAGGCATCTCCGACTTGCGCGACGAATCTGACCGCAATGGTATGCGCATTGTATTTGAAATCAAACGCGACGCCATTGCCAATGTGGTGCTCAACAAACTCTATAAGTTTACCCAACTCCAGACCTCTTTTTCCGTCAACAATATTTGTTTGGTCGACGGCCGTCCTCGCTTATTGAACGTCCGAGACCTCATTCAAGAGTTTGTAGAGTTTCGTCACGAAGTCGTTATTCGCCGAACGCGTTTTGAATTGCGTAAAGCAGAAGAGCGCGCCCACATCCTAGAAGGTCTCATCATCGCTTCAGACAACATCGACGAAGTCATTGAAATCATCAAAACATCGGCCAGTCCGGACGACGCAAGAGAGCGCTTGGCAACCCGTTTTGGTTTGTCAGATATCCAAACCCGTGCCATTGTCGATATGCGCTTGCGCCAACTCACTGGCCTAGAGCAAGACAAACTCAGAGCAGAATACGACGAGCTTATGAAGCTCATTACCGATCTAAAAGACATCTTAGACCGCGAAGAGCGCCGCATGCAAATCATCAAAGATGAACTCTCTGAAGTGCGCGCCAAATACGGTGACGAACGCCGCTCCTCAATCGAATACAGCGCCAGTGAAATGCGCATGGAGGACCTCATCGCCGACGAAGAAGTAGTCGTTACAATTTCTCACGCAGGCTATATCAAGCGTACAAACCTCGCAGAATACAAAGTGCAAAACCGAGGCGGCATGGGCTCCAAAGGCTCCGCCACCCGAGACCAAGACTTCCTCGAACATCTATTTGTCGCCACCAACCACAACTACCTCCTCATTTTTACAGAAAAAGGACGTTGTTTCTGGATGCGCGTATACGAAATACCAGAAGGCAATAAAACCTCCAAAGGGCGCGCCATCCAAAACCTTATTAATATTCCTGGAGACGACAAAGTCAAAGCCTACGTCAAAGTCCTCGACCTCACCGATAAAGACTACGTCGAAAACAACTTTATCGTGATGTGTACCAAGCAAGGGGTCATCAAAAAAACCTCGCTCGAGGCCTATTCAAGACCGCGCAGCAATGGAATCAACGCCATCGGAATCCGAGACAACGACGAACTACTCGAAGCAAAACTTACTAACGGTAGCAACGAAATCGTATTGGCCACCAGTGAAGGGCGTGCGATTCGCTTCAACGAGTCTACCGTTCGTCCGATGGGCCGAAATGCCTCAGGTGTGCGCGGTGTAACGCTCACTTCTGCCTCAGATGTGGTCATTGGCATGATCTGCGTAGAAGACATCTTCTCTACGATTTTAGTGGTGTCAGAAAAAGGGTATGGCAAGCGCACCTTCCTCAATGATCCAGAAGACAACGAACCCGTTTACCGCATCACCAACCGTGGTGGCAAAGGTGTCAAAACGTTAAACATTACCGATAAAACAGGCAAGCTCCTCTCTATTCAAAATGTTTTCGACGAAGACGACCTCATGATCATTACCAAATCTGGCGTTACCATCCGCATGCACATTGACACCATACGCACTATGGGTCGTGCAGCACAAGGCGTCAAACTTATCAACCTCAAGGCCAACGCTGAAATCGCAGCCATAGCTCGCGTTCCGCGCGCCGAAGATGAAGACGAAATCATCGAAGGTGAAGAAAATGGCACAGAAATTGAAAATAACGACGCACCAAGCGAATAAAATTAAAGCAATGAAAAAACAACTCCTCCTAGCTGGTCTGAGTCTTGTGATCAGCACAGCTACTTTTGCCCAAAAAAAGAACCTCACCGACGCCATTCTTTTGATGCGCAAATACAACCCAACTGGCGAAATTGCAGCAAACATAAAAATTGTTACTGAGGCCAAAAATTTCATCGACCTCGCCGCTGCAAATGCCGAAACCGCCGAAGATTTTAAAATGCACTTGTATCGCGCAGAAATCTACTATGCGCTCAACGAAACCGCTACGCTTGAAGCAGCAAGCAACGGAACTCCTTTAAATGAAGCCAGCCTCGCTGCCAACAAAGAAGTTGCTGTTGCCTCTTTCAAAAAGGTACTCGAAGACCCCAAAAAAGCCTGGGTTGGTGACGCACTAAGTTTTATCAACCTCCGCGTAGATTTCATGTTTAACCAGGGTATCATTGCCTACAATGCCAAAAAGTACGAAGCTGCTGCAGATGCTTTCTTGGCTGCAACAGAAATGAAAACGTATATTGGCGAAAGCTTTAAAGATGCCGAAGTCAACACCTCTTTGGCAGCCAACTATGCCGTTGAAGATTACCTAGCTGCCAAAAAATACGATGAAGCCATCGCATTTGCCTCCAAAATTGCTGAAGCCATGCCGCAAAATATTGATATCCTGATTAGTTTGGTCAATATTAACCTGCAAAAAGGCGATGTAACAGCAACCGAAACCTATATCAACAAAGCGCTTGCGCTCGATCCGCTTAACAAGCAACTCTATTACGTACTCGGCACGAGCTACATGGACAAAAAAGAAAATGATAAAGCCACTGCAGCACTGCAAAAAGCCCTCGAAATTGATCCTAACTACAGCGAGGCACTTTATCAACTCGGTGCTCACTTGTATAATCTTGCCGTAGAAAAGCGCAATGCCACAGTAGAGCTAGACTACAAAGACCCCAAGGCAGCAACACTAGAAGCCGAGGCCATGAATCTTTTTAAACAAGCATTGGATCCGCTCGAAAAATATGCAGCTCAAAATGAAAATGACAAAGCGATCTTAGATATTCTTTACAAAACCAATATGAAACTTGGTAATATCGAAAAAGCGAAGGAATACAAAGCACGTCTAGACGCCATTAAAAACTGACTTTACCTGATTCCAATCGTCCTTAAACTGCCCCAACAAGGGCAGTTTTTTTTTAGCATAATTGTTGATTTTTATTACCTTTGATATATGGAATTTGTACACCCAGAACGCTTATGGTTCCTTTTCTTTCTACTTATTCCAATTGTTATTCATCTTTTTCATTTTAGAAAACGCAAGACCCTTTATTTTTCGTCGTTGCGCTTTATTCAATTCCTCGAAAAGGAACAACAAAGTACCAGAAAACTCAAGCAACTTCTCGTTCTTCTATCCAGACTTCTTGCCTTCACGGCTTTAATCTTTGCCTTTGCACAGCCACAAAGTAAAAATGGAGAAGGCCAACGCAGCGGCAAACCTGCGCTTTTGATCTATCTGGACAACTCTTTCTCCATGACTGCAATTGGCACCGAAGGAACCCTCCTTTCAGAAGGACGCGAACTCGCAAAGCGCATGCTACAAACGGTTAGCCCAGCCACACGTGTACTGATTTGCAGCAATGCACTCAATCATGTCGAACAAAGATTTCAGACCAAAGCCGAAGCCCTGCGCTACCTAGATCAAATTGAAAGTTATGCCCTGACCCGCACACTCGACGACGTACTAAGCTGGCAACAAAGACAAATCAAAAAACACCAAGAACTCAAAGAAAAACTCGGACAAATTAAACAGGTTTTCATCTCTGATTTTCAGCAAAGTCAAGCTCAACTTGAACAGCAAAAGCCCGAAGCAAATCAGTCCTTTTTTGCCTATCAACTCAAGGCACAGCAAAACCAAAACGCCTATATTGACAGCATTTGGTTTGCCAAACCTACCCATCATATATATACGGATCAAATGCTCATGGTTAGGGTCCAAAATTTTGGGACGCAAGCAAAAAAACGCTTGGAACTCAACATCAAAATTGGGCAAATCAAACGCACCATGTTCATGCAAATTGATGCAGGCGCTCAACAAATCGCCAGTTTTCCTTATAAAGAAATCAACAATGGTAGTGTGTTGTGTCAGGCACACATCAACGACCAACAAATCCATTTCGACGACACTTGGTATTTTTCTTATGAAGTCCCAAACCAGACCAACATATACTTGATAGAAGAGGCCAATTCAAGCCCTAACGTGGCCAAGGCGTTTGCAGTAGAGGAACGCTATAAAGTATGGAAGACCCTTCCAGGGCAAGTATCCTCCACCGCACTTGCTGAAACTGACCTCATCGTCTTGAATGGGCTCGACGAAATCTCTAGCGGGCTTCGAGAAGATCTACTTACAGCCCACCAAAATGGGCAACGCATCTTAATTATTCCAGGTGAGGCCATTACATTCAATGATTATAACCCGCTACTTCGCGAGCTCTCCCTTTGCGAACTTGGTGCACCTCAAGCCAATGCACTGAACTTACAGCGCATAAACGACGCCGACCCATTCTTTAGCGGCGTATTTGAAAAAAAACAACAAAAATGGAACGTACCAATGGTTAAAAAAGCCTACAGTGTGCTAAATGCTGCAAACAGCAGCGCTACACCACTTCTCATTGCCCGTTCTGGTCAAGCGCTGTTTATGCGCAGCAATACAACTGCTTTTTTATGGACCACTGCCCTACAAACCTCTTTTGGCAGTATGGTCAATCAGTCACTGTTCCCGACCATATTATTGCGCTGTGCTGAATTTGCAAGTCAACGCTATCCCAATTATGCCATTCTCGGAAAAGATGCGCAAATTAAAGTGAGGGCCAGTCATTCAAATGAAGCACCACTGCGCTTCATCTCAGCAGAAACAGAATTCATTGTGCAGTATGTAGGCACACCCAATAACCTTCGCCTACAAATTGGAGGTACCGCAGCACTCGAGAGATTAAAAGCTGGTTTATATGAACTCAAAGGTATCGAAACACTTGCCCAAATAGCGCTTAACTACAACCGCATAGAGTCTCAACTCAAATTGCTATCAAAAAGTGAACTTATTGATTTACTCGAATCGAACGGAATAAAAAATTGTAACTTTAACCAAATCAAAGAAGGACAAAGCCTCACCGCTATAGAACTCAAGGAGAGCAATAGCTATTGGCGCCTCTTTCTAATTTTTGGACTTATTTTTCTCTTAGTGGAACTCTCTTTGTTAAAATGGTGGAAATGAAAATTCAAATCAACAACGCAAAAATATACGACCCACAGTCAAGCTGGAATCAACAAAAGGTAGATCTTCTGCTTATCGACGGTGTCATTACTGAAATAGGTTCAGGACTACAACATACCGATGCGCTACAAGTTACTGCGCCAAACCTTTGCGTTGCCCCGGGCTTTATCGATCTCAAAACAGATTTCTGCGACCCAGGCTATGAACAAAAAGAAACCATAGCAAGTGGCCTTGACGCTGCAAGTGCTGGTGGTTACACACGCGTGTACATCCAACCCAACACGCAGCCAGTCATGGACAACAAAGCACTGGTAACCTACGTTCAACAACAGGGTCAAAATAGCACAACGCTCATTGGCATCAATGGAGCCCTCTCTAAAGGAAACGCTGGCGAAGAACTCGCAGAAATGTATGAACTATTCACTACGGGTGTTCGTCTCTTTACCGACGACACACAAAGCCCAAGTGCAGGTTTACTCCACCGCGCCTTGCTCTACACCAAAGATTTTGGTGGGCGTGTTGCTTTATTGGCGCGCAATGCATCTTTGAGTGCAAAAGCACAGGTCAATGAAGGGAGTGCTTCTACGCGCACTGGCTTGAAAGCAGATCCACACATTTCAGAACTCATCGAAATAGAAAGAAATATTCGCTTATTGGCTTATACAGGTGGTAAAATGCACCTTTCTGGCCTTAGCACAGCTGAAGGTGTTGAACTCGTAAGAACTGCCAAAAAACAAGGCCTTGACCTCACCGCCGATGTACACCTCATGAATCTTTGCTTTACCGAAGAAAAAATGTTGGGCTTTGACACCCGTTTCAAAGTGCTACCTGTACTCAGAACTGCTGCTGATCAAGAGGCGCTATGGGCTGGCGTTACCAACGGTACTATAGACGCCATTGTCAGTGACCACCGCCCGGCTGATCCCGAGGAAAAAGAACTTGAATTTGACCTTGCTCATTTTGGCTCACCTCAATTAGAAACCGTTTTTTCGGCCCTAATGACCCAAAAACCACACGCCATAGAACAAATTATTAGCGCTTTAACGGTAGGTCCAAGAAAAGTTTTGGACCTCGCACCCTCTTCTATTGAAATTGGCGCAAGGGCTGAACTCACACTCTTTGACCCTAGTAGCCCATACGTTGCCAACATGCGTGCAGAACAATGGCGTTTTAGCCCGTTTCATGATCAGCTATTAAAAGGTCAAATTATCGGAATTATCCAAGGTGCACAAGCTACAATTGCCCAAGATTAATGTCCAAACGATCCTTTTTAAGAGAATTTTTCAAATCCAATCGCACGGTCGGATCAATGCTTCCAAGTTCTCGTTTTCTGAGCAAAAAAATGCTGAAGCCCATTCAGTTTAATGAAGCCAAGGTAATTATCGAACTTGGGCCCGGCACTGGCGTATTTACCAAAGAACTGCTCTCCAAAATCGCTACTCCTTGCCAGTTGGTCGTTATTGAACTCAACGACGCTTTTTTCAAGGATCTTCGCAATAAATTTGACGCACCACATTTGCACTTGGTTCATGGTTCAGCCACAGACATCACGCAAATTCTTCATAACCTTAAGCTTCCTAAAGCAGATTACATCTTGTCTTCCTTGCCGCTATCCAACTTTCCTGCTGCACTCAGACAAACCATTTTAGAAGAAATCAAGCAAAATTTAAATGCAAATGGTAAACTGATCCAATTTCAATATACCAGAGGTCTTCGAAAACTTTACGGTACGCATTTCAAGCACGTGCAAATCGATTACACGGCCCTCAACTTCCCTCCTGCCTTCATTTATACGTGTAAGAATAGCTGATTTCTTTTGCCTATCTTTGCGCAAAAATTTATAGGATGCTTTCGGTTTCAAACCTCTCTCTTCAATTCGGTAAACGCGTACTTTTTGATGAAGTCAACGCTAAATTTGTCAACGGTAACTGCTACGGCGTTATTGGTGCCAATGGTGCCGGCAAGTCTACTTTTCTCAAAATATTAACCGGAGACCAAGACCCTACAACTGGCCGCGTAGACCTCGAGCCAGGTAAGCGCATGGCTTTTCTCAAGCAAAACCACTTTGAGTTTGATTCAATTGCTGTGTTGCAAACAGTCATCATGGGGCACAAACGCCTTTACGAAATCATGGTCGAAAAAGATGCGCTTTATGCCAAAGAAGATTTCAGCGACGAAGACGGCATGAAAACAGCAGAACTAGAAGGTGAATTTGCAGATTTAGAGGGCTGGAATGCCGAAACCGATGCAGCTACCCTTCTGAGCAACTTAGGCATTGATGAATCCAAGCACTATATGCTCATGGAAGAACTATCGAACGACCTCAAAGTACGCGTATTGCTTGCTCAAGCGCTTTTTGGCAACCCCGATGTGCTGATTTTAGATGAACCCACCAACGACCTCGATCTTAAAACCATTTCTTGGCTAGAAGACTTCTTATTAGATTTCAGAAATACCGTTATTGTCGTTTCTCACGACAGACACTTCTTGGATACGGTCTGTACACACATCTGCGACATCGATTACAGTAAACTCAATATGTTTACAGGTAACTACACCTTTTGGTACCAGTCTTCGCAGCTTGCTTCTCGCCAGCGTGCCGACAAAAACAAAAAAGCCGAAGAAAAGAAAAAAGAACTCATGGAGTTTATCTCGCGGTTCTCAGCAAACGCAGCTAAATCTAAACAAGCTACCAGCCGTCGTAAAATGCTCGACAACCTCGACCTCGAAGAAATTAAACCTTCGTCTAGACGCTATCCTGGTATCACCTTTCATCAAGAGCGCGATGCCGGTAATCAAATTTTGAGCTTAGAAAACCTCAGTAAAACGGCTGACGGCAAAACGCTATTTAAAGATTTTTACCTGACCGTCAACAAAGGCGACAAAATTGCTTTTATTTCCAGAGACTCAGTTGCTCTTACCCACTTCTTTGAAATTCTTTCCGGCAACCTCAAATCGGATGGCGGTGAAATCACTTTCGGGACCACCATAACCACAGCCTATTTGCCCAACGACAACCACCATTACTTTGAGGCAAAGCTTAGCCTCATAGATTGGTTGCGTCAATATGCACATACCGATGAAGAACGCGAAGAAGTATACCTACGTACCTTTCTCGGGCGCATGCTTTTTACCGGAGAAGAAGCGATGAAAATGGCTAAGGTATTGTCTGGTGGTGAAAAAGTACGTTGTATGCTCTCTAAAATGATGCTCGCCAAAGCCAATTTGCTTTTGATGGATGAACCCACCAACCACCTCGACCTCGAGTCTATTACGGCACTCAACAACGCCATGCAAGAATTTCAAGGCACACTACTTTTCACCTCACATGACCACGAATTAGTGAGCACCGTTGCCAACCGCATTGTTGAACTCACGCCAAATGGAATTATTGACAAAATGATGCCCTACGACGATTACCTTCACGACGATAAAATAGCCCAACTCCAAGCTGAATTATACGCCTAAAATCATGGTGCGCTACCAAGTATATTGTCAACAAGCTCAACAGCGCTACATTCAGTTGAGCGCCGTCTTTGAACAAGATGCAGCATTAAACGAACTCCAATTAGAATTACCCAGCTGGCGCCCAGGGCGTTATGAGATCGGAAACTTTGCAAAAAACATCAAAGGTTTCAAAGCATTTGGAGAAGACAACCAACCTCTTGCTGTGCACAAAACGGCAAAAGACACTTGGGTTATTGCTACCAAAGGCCTGACTCAAATTAAAATAAGCTACAGCTATTATGCCGCTGAACTCAATGCCGGCTCTACCTTTCTCGACCCAACACAACTATACATCAACCCGGTCAATTGCTTTTTTTACGACGCTGCCCAGGCTCAACAAGCCTACCAACTAAAATTGCATATTCCAGCAGCATGGCAAATTGCTTCTGCTTTACATTTTGATGAAGATAACAAGTGTGAGATACCCAATTTTGAACGTTTGGCAGATAGCCCTTTGATATGCAGTGCAGCAATAGAACGAAGGTCTTACATGGTAAATGAATACAGCTTTCATATTTGCTTCAATCAGCAGCAAATGATTCCCTGGGATCGCGTTTTAGCAGATTTTGAAAAATTCACCAAGCGTCAGCTTCAAGATTTTGGTGAATTCCCATGCAAGGAGTACACATTTTTGATTCAATCCTTGCCTTATGCCGCCTACCATGGTGTAGAGCATTTAGATTCTACTGTGATTGCCCTAGGGCCTTCTTGCGATGTTTTCGGAATCCTTTATACAGAATTACTTGGTGTTTGTTCGCATGAACTCTACCATTCATGGAATATCAAAGCACTCAGACCATCTGAAATGCAGCCCTACAACTTCAAGCGCGAGAACTACGCGCAGACGGGGCTAATTTACGAAGGGATCACCACCTATTTGGGCGATCTCTATTTACTCAAAAGTGGTGTTTTTAGTATAGAACAGTACCTAATAGAACTCAGCAAACAAGTTCAAAAACACCTAGACAACCCTGGTCGTTTTAGTATGAGTGTGGCCGATGCATCTTTTGACACTTGGTTAGACGGTTATGTACCTGGTGCACCAGGCAGAAAAGTCTCAATCTACACAGAGGGTTGCTTGTTGGCCTTCTACGTCGATTACCGACTGCGCAAAGCGACCAAAAATAAAATAGGTATTGAACAGGTCATCAAAACCCTCTACTTCAATTTTGGTGTAGCGCAAAAAGGTTATACGCTTGCTGATTACCAAACAACCCTTGAAAATTTAGCGGGAGAATCATTTGACTCCTTTTTTGCCGATTACGTTTTAGGGACCTGTGCCTATGAGGCGCTCCTGCAGGAGGCCTTTGATTACTTTGGGCTGCAGCTGCAGCAAAACCCGAGCAAAAGCTATGCAGAAGCGCGCCTCGGTATGAAAGTACAGCAAATAGGTAAAGATTGGCAGTTATTGAGCATCTACCCAGGTTCTCCGGCAGACACCGGTGGTTTAGCAATTGGCGATCTCCTTATTGCAGTCAATGGAATGCGCGCGCTTCCGAGTTTAGATCATTGGTTGGCTTTCTATGAAAACCAGAACAAGACCTTATTGATAGAGCGCAATGGCCAGCTTCTTGAGCGTTTTATTCCGGAAGTTGACCGGCACTTTTTTGTGACCCATCAGGTACAGATGCATACCGAACGAATTGCCGCACAGCAAAAAGCATTTGACCATTGGTCTAATTAGTTTCGAAAAAATCTTCCGGAAAATTGAGTAAATATAGTTTTTCACTGGCTCGAGTCAGGGCGGTATAAAGCCATCTTAAATAAGCAGCATTCTTGCGCTCCTCCGGAACAAAACCGTAGTCTACGTATACATGTGCCCACTGCCCTCCTTGCGCTTTATGTACTGTGACTGCATGCGCATATTTGATCTGAAGCGCATTGAAGTACGGGTTTTTTAAGACTTCTTTGTAGCGCTTTTGTTTGTTTTTGATATCGGCGTGTTCTGCTTCAATGGCATAGAACAACTTGCGCATCAAGTCTCGATTTAGATTTGGACCTTCTTCCAATAAGCTTTGGACGTGTACCTTACAGGTAATTGATCCTTGATCGGGGTAGTCTACAAATTTTAAGTCAAGTTCGGCAAATTCAAAGCCATAGTAAGCCTCAAATTTTTTAACCCGCTCTATGCGTGCCAGTTCGCCATTGGCAATAAAGCCCATTTTTGAGCTCGGGTCTAGCCAGAAATAATTATTCTTTACGACCATCAGAACATCGCCCTTCTCCAATACCTCTTCTCGGTAAAACAGGCGGTTTCGAATTTCTAAATTCCACTGATTGGCCCGTTTATTGGCCAAGGTCAATAGTATGGTTTCATCTGTTCCTACATCGGCAATAGATTGCTCTAAATAATCTTGAAATTCACCTCCATGAATTTGAAGCACGGTTGCATCATCTAGATTTTTGAGTTTTGGAAGTATTGGAAGTGTGTACGTATGCTTTTGACGCAGAAAAGTGGCCACCGAAAGAATGCCTGAATTTTCTTTTACCCGCACCACCTGACTCAAATGACTATGCCAAATGAATAGCGATGGAAAGGCCTCCAAGAATAATTTGGGTAAAAGGGCAATACTGTGGTCTTGTCCGACGGGAGGTAACTGCCCGGGGTCTCCAATAAAGACCAAATGACAATTTTCACCGCCGTAAACATAATTGAGTAGGTCTTCTAATACGTTGTTGGCCTCAAAGGAAGCACTTGCAGGAAGCATTGAAGCTTCATCTACAAAGAACAGCGTATTCTTGTGTAGGTTTTTAGCCAAAGAAAGACCTTGGTTGCTTAATTCGCCACCGGAAAAGTAGATGTGTCGGTGAATCGTGCTTGCAGGAAAACCCGCATAATTGGAAAGCACCTTAGCTGCACGCCCTGTTGGCGCCAATAATTTAAAAGAAAGCTTTTCTTGGTGCATTTGCTTGACGATATGAGCAATAAGTGTCGATTTACCGGTGCCGGCAAAACCTGTTAGCACCCAAACTTTTCTTGCTTCATGGGCGCGCAAAAACACCAAGAATTGTTCAAAAGCTTGGTTTTGATCTGAGGTAAAAATTAGTTGCTGGGTCATCAATGAGGCGTTCTGCGCTTTAACAAAATTAAATATTGTAGCTTTGCACTTAGGCCACAAACCAAAAGACTTATAAACAAGCTATGTCGCGTTTGGTACTTCATTATTCCGATTCAATACTATTAATGCTCGAACAGACGCAAACAAGCGTGTTAGATTCAAGCTATCCACTAGAAATGGATAAACCTTTTGCAAAGGAGCGCATGTCAAACCCAATCAAAGAAGCACTCTTAAAAAGTACGCTTGGTCCTTGTTTTTGGTTTGGCCCGGACTACACGCTCTTTCCAAGAACACTTTTTGACCCCACTCAGCTAACGGCCTACTACCAACTCAACCATGGTCCGTTGACAAGTCAATATTTCCTCAACTATCAAATATTAGAAGACCTCGACCTCGTCTTTATTTACAGCATCCCTATATGGCTATACGACTACGCTAAATATGAACTTCAAGTAACGCTGGTTAAACATAGCATTGCGCACCAAATTCAGTACTTGAAAGCAAATAACGCAACAGATCGGGTTGCACTGCTCATTGAAAAATCTCATTTTGTCTTGCTGTGTTTTAAGGAACGGCAATTGTTGAGTTGCACAACCAACGAATACCAACAAGTCAGCGATATTCTTTATTTTCTTTTGGCACAACAACAGAAGCTTCAGTTGCCCAACCATGTGCAACTCGATCTCTACGACGCAAGCGCTAATTTTGACTTCAGGAGTTTTGAGGCGCTCCTAAAGCAATTCAAAGATTTCGAACACTACCAGACTACATTTTACGACACCCCCACTTACCAAAACCAAATTTTGTGCGCATCATTCGAGGATCATTAAAAGGCAAACGCTTTGCCACACCGCCGGGCTTTCCTTCCAGACCCACCACAGATTACGCTAAAGAAGGTCTGTTTAATATGTTGGCGAACATGTTTGATTTAGAAGATATACGCGTTCTCGATCTTTGCGCAGGAACCGGCAATATTTCATTTGAATTTGTGAGCCGAGGAGCTGCGCATTTGTTGGCCATAGACAGCCATCCGCGCTGTGTGCAATACCTCAAACAAAATGTTCAGACCCTTCAAATTACCGAGCAAATGCAGGTCTATAAATCGGACTGTGTCATTTATTGTCGCAATGCAAAAAACACCCAGTACGACCTCATTTTTGCCGATCCACCTTATCATTTAGGTTTCCACGAAGAGCTCATTACCACCATTTTTGAAAAAGAACTTTTGAGCCTTACCGGACTACTAATTATCGAGCACGGCAAACAACATGATTTTTCAGCACTACCACAATTCGATGCTTGCCGAAATTTTGGAAATGTTTATTTTAGTTTTTTCAAGCATACGATATGAAACGCTGCCTTTTTCCTGGAAGCTTTGATCCTTTTACCAAAGGCCACGAAGCAATTGTTCATCAAGCACTGAGCTTATTCGATGAAGTAATCATTGGTGTTGGTATCAATTCCAAAAAACAAGGACTTTTTGCTACGGATAAAAAGATTCAACATATCCGCGCGCTTTTTGCCGTAAATAACAAAATTCAGGTGGCCTCTTTTCAGAAACTAACCGTTGAATTTTGTAAAGAAATAGGTGCTACACATATTGTTCGAGGCTTGCGCGATGCCAAAGACTTCGAATATGAGCGCAGTATTGGCCATATGAACCATGCAATTTCGGGAATCGACACCGTCTTTTTCTTAACCGCACAAGCGCACAGCGCTATCAACTCCAGTATCATCAGAGAAATGTATCAAAACGGTGCTGATATCTCTCCATTTGTAACCAAACCTGAGCTACTCGTTTGATGCACGTGAACCTCAAATTTCTTGTTGGCTGCTTTCTCTTTTGTACTCCATTGTGGAGTCAAGTTCAAATACGTGGTCTTTCGTTTTTGAATGAGCAAGAACTTCAGATCTATGAGCTCACCAATCAATTCACCAAAGAAAAAAAATGGTTGCAAACCGTTACGCTCGATACCATGGGTATTTTCAATACCGAACTAGCCCTACCTAAAATCAGCACCATTCAAATTTGTAGTGGCAGCAAATGCGGACTACTCTATACCCAACCTCGTTCGAGATATATCCTAGAACTACCCGAAATAGACCAGCGGTTTTACAATGAAGCCGAACAAGATATTGAACTTCTTTTTTATAATTTGGATTCCAATGATATCAATTATAGAATCTTAGGCTTTGAGGCCTGGATGGACAACTACATTGCCGATATCTATCAACTCAAAGATCTCAGAAGCGAAGAATTCATCCTCAGAATATTGGCGTTTAAAGCAGAGGCAGCAGCCGTTTATGGCAATGACACCAACACGTTTTTGCAGGAATATATCAAATACAGCATTGGCCTAACCATAGATAATTTTTCAGTAGTTGGCGGCCCTACTAAGGGAGACAAATACAATTTCTACCTCCAAACAGATACCGTTGATTTCAGTCAACCAAAACTCATCGAATATGCACTTACCTTCTACCAAAAATTCGAGACGCAAGTTGATCAAAACACATATGCAGCTATTGAATCCGCACTCCTATACACCAACCTAGAATTACTTTTAGCCACCCTCGTCAAAGAACCCTATATTTACAGCCCTGAATGGGCAGAATTCGTTGCGCTAGACTTAATAATAGCGTACCATCAAAACAAGCGAATTGATCAGGCAGCCACGCTGCAACTTCTCAAAGCCTTGGCTCGCACCGGACGCCAATCTGGCCTGCGCAACGCTGCCAATTTCTATTGGCTCGAATATAGCAAACTTAGCAACGGCAACTATTGGGATAAAAACTATGTAGTTAACGAACTGAACATCAGTCTAAAGCCAGGTCGCTATATTTATTTACATCATTACATACCAGCAAATCAAAAATGCATCGCAGAAATGGCGGCCCTGCAACGCTTGGCAAAACGCTACGAGGATAAGTTGCAAGTCGTTACGCTTTACCCCAGTGAACAAACCTGGACAAAAGCAGATCAAAAAGCATTTGAGGGTTCAAATTGGCAGCGCGTTCCCTTTTCGAAATCCCATCCGATATGGCAGCAACTCTCTTGGACGAGTGCCCCTGCATACATCCTACTCGACCCGCAATTGAGCGTACTCAGTTTAGATGCGCTAGGGCCTTTACCAAATGCGCGCGCCCAAACCATCGACCTCATTCTCAATCAACTATTCAGTAATTAATTACTCTTGAAGAGGCAAAATATACCTCAGTTGTAATTGCCCCTGTTCATCTCTGAACAATTCATAACCATTGTGTTGTCTGAGCATCCAATCCATAAACGCACCGTCTAAATTACGCTGCTCTAGAAGAAGCGTCTGTGTAGGGCCCTTTAGGCTTACATTGCGTTTGCGCATTTCCTTTAAGTACATTTGCTGCACTAAATCCCATTGCGATTCTTTTTGAACCGCAGAGATAATCAATTCTTTTTGGTCGTCGTAAATGAAAACACCTACTCTATTGAATCTACTGAGTTCGCTAGGGCAATCAGAACACCTGAGTTCGTATCGAGAAATAGGATCTGGCAAAATCACCTTTTTCATCTCAGGAATCTGCAAAGTTTGAATTTGCTGTTGCAATTGTGCAGTGAAGACTTGCTGAGGCTCCACTTTTTCAAATGTTTCAAACTGAATTCCAGACTGAGAAAGTAATTTGGCCTGTGCTAAATCGATGCGCTTTCCTTCATAATAGGCCACAATATATGCATCAGTAATGCCTTTAGCCACCGCTTGTTGTTGGCGGGTCTTGGCCTCCTGTATATTGGAAAACTTGCCACTTGCGTATCTATACTGACCTTTAGCGGTTCGGGCTTCTATAAGTTCATTAAGGCCCAATTGAGCTTCACTTGTGAGTGGGCGGTTATAAACGCCAACTTGCACACTGTAATAGAGCCCTTGACCGGGCCCGGCAAATTTGCTACTTTGTACGGCAATATTTGTGTTGGCCGTTACAACTTGTTTTTCAAGTGCACGGCCCTGAGCTAAACTCAGGCGCGTACAATTCTGGTAGGCTACCACAAAAGCATCGGTGTAACCTAGCGTTCGGATCAATTTTTGTTGTTGCAGTGCCTCTGTGGAGCTTTGAAAATATCCAGCCATGTATACTGTCAGGCCATTGGCGAGTATTTGGCCATCTACGGGTGTGAATTCTCTAAAACGCGCTGCCGGAACAGGTTTTCTAAAGGCGCCTACCTGAACCCTAAAGACCAAACCTTCCGGACAAGGCAACCCAACGGGTAAAGGAGCCAAATTTGTAGGTATTTGTTGCCTTTGAAAAGTACTGGTTGTTCTCACGCTGGCTGGCTCAAATGCTGGCTGGTCTGTACTAGCCGTTGTGTTACTTACTGGTTTGTAATTATCTTGCAACAGCTGCTCTAGTTCAGCTTGATTTGCAACCTGAAGTAAGTTTTGTTTTTGCGTGTATAATTGGTCAAGGATAGTTGCTTGAGCAACCAGTAAATGAAGAAGCGTGTCTTGGGCTGCAGGCTCGTAATTTTCTTCTAATGCTCTAATGGCCAGCTGATTTTGCAGCAATGTTTCCTTGGTTTGTTCAAAAGCCCCACGCTCTGCTACATAATTGATGTAGCCTTGAATTTCCGCTTCAGTAGTTAGCTTATTATTTGCTAAAGCAGGGGCCGCATTATTTTTGGACGAAGGAAGCGTTAATGCCAAGGCTAAAGTATCTAATTCTTTGTTGGAAAGCCCCACGCGCTCCAGTACCGGAAGTTGATTAATATCCAAATCGTTCATATTAGAAAGCGCCTCAAATTGTTGTGTAAATTCATTGACCCGTTGCGTAAGATTCGTATGCTCCATTGTAAGATTCTCATTTTCTGGAATCCTATTCTCGTTCTCCAAAGAGAGATTGGTGTTCTCTGGAGTACTATTCCCGTTCTCTATAGAAAGATTGGTAATCTCCGTAGTAATATTCTCGTTCTTTGGATCAATTGTTTCAGGTGCTGAGATGAAAGGTTCTGGAATCGTTGTCTCTGGGATAGATGCTTCT
>DBCS01000001.1 GCA_002293185.1 Flavobacteriales bacterium UBA952
TTCAGGCATTGGATTGTGCGGAATTACTTCGATGGGTTTGACTTCGCCAACGGCAGCCTTCCGACTGGCAATGTAGCGCTTCTTTTGCCCGTCTAGTGAAAGTGGGTCGTTGGGCGAGTAATCTTTGAAATTATTGTGCGCATAGGCAATAGCCATGAAGTAATAACGTTTGAAATTGACCAGTTTTTTATCGCCTTGCGCAAATTGGTCGGTTTGGATACGAAAGCTGTGTTGTATGCCTTTATCTTCGCCATTGACGCGCAAAACAGGTATTGACGCGCCCAGCTCATCACTGAATTCAAAGTTGATAATTTTGCCGATACCATCTGTGATGTCACATTGTGCTACTAAGCGGGCTTGGTCGGGATCTTGAAGCTCAGAGCTAGATACTTTTGCGTTGCCCAATTGATAGATTTGGTAGCCCTGAAAATTATAGGTTTTATCCGCATTTGGGTCAGCAGCAACAATAAAAGGATCAAATTCTTCGTATTCCTCTTTGTAATTATTGGAGTTAACAGGATTGGAAAGCATTAGGATAACCTCATTGGCCAATTCTTGGGCTTGTAAGTCAGGTGCGTGGGGGCCATCGAGTACTTTGAAGCAGTTTTCAAAAAGTGCTTGAGCTTTGTCGTCGGCCCTGCGCAGGGTTTCTACAGATGCAAAAGGGTCGCCGTTGCTAGAGCGCGCCCAAACTACGCCCACCGTAATATTGTTTACAGCCCCAGGTTTCAAAATAAAGGGCCCTGCAGACTGTACAAAACGGCGGTCGTTGGGGGTGTTGTTGGCTGTTTGTTCGGTCCAGTTGGGTTGCGGGTTGCCACCTGTTCCCCACCCGAGCGGGTCGGTATTGCCCGGGAACATGAAGTCGCAAGGAACATTAGGGTCCGCTTCAGGGTCAGAAATATGTCCACTGCCACCGTAAACGAATTTGGTACCGTCTTTCCAATACCCGCGCAAATAATTGTAGTAGTCCCCGGAATAAACAGGATCGGTTTGGTTGGGGTTTGAGCCGTTGGTGGTATTGGAGTAATATAAAAAGCGGCGCATTCCAAAACGCTCGTTATCTACCACGCCGTCTCCATAGCCAATGCCGTTGAGTGCTTCGTTTTCCCAAATGCCAAAGGCATTGTCGATACCATCGTTGTCTTGGTAGGGCCCTTCGAAGAAATCAACACCTACAGCCGGGGGTGAGTAGCCATAACCTTTAAAGCCAGCGTTGTCACCGTCGTAGTTGTCACCGTTGTAATAATAAGCTAAGCCTCGGTTAACGTCACAGCCTACGTAATCGTCGTAGGGGTCGCCGAGCGCACCGTCGGTAAAGAAGCCAAAGTAGGTATTGTAGAGTGTTTGGGTTCCGCGGTTAATGAGTTCATAATTATAAAAAGTCATGTTGTTGACTTCATCGTTCGATGCAAAAGCAAAGGCCTGCGCCCTAATTTCCATTCCGATGGGGTCGGCACCTGTTTCGGTATGAATATTTCCTTTGTCGTTCATCACCCACCAATAGTTCAGGTCTCCATACAAGGAAATTTTTCTTTCGGTGCTGCAATCTTTGGTTTTTTTAATGTCGTACCATGGAAAATCTCCGTTTTCCCAGTTATATGTACCGTCGTTATCGTTATCGTAGAATGGTGCTAGATAGTAGTCTTGCCCTTGTGAAACATCGCCGTGGGCTGGCCATTCTTTAATGATTTTGGGGACGGTATAGTTTGGAAATAAATCACTCTGTGTTGTTGTTCCATTTTGTAAATCAAAAACACCTGCTTCATACCAGGCATTAAATTCGCGAATTTCGTCTTGAGTCGAGACGAAGTGCTTGTCAAATTTTGAGCAGTTGTCATAGGTGGTTTCGGCAAAAACTTTAGAAAGTGGCCCCGTCCAGTAGTCTTGGCCATTGCGGTAGCGCAGTGCAGCTAGTTTGAGTTGGTTGTTGACATCGGTGCCCCCAAGCCACAATGCAGCAGTAAATAGCGCCATGATACCTGAGTTCTTAGGAACTTCATACATGGAGTAGTTCTGATTGGGCCTTTGCCATAAATTACCCGCAGTATGGATCATGGCACGAACGTTGTTGAGTTCCATGAAGGTGGTATGGGTAGGCGGCGCGCAATTTGCACCTTTTTGTTGCGCTTGAATTGTTGGCTTTTGTTGACCCGTATAAGCTTGTGAAAAAACAAATTGCGGTATGGCTAGACCAATAAATAAAAATGATAATAGTTTGTTCATTTGGTTACTAAAGTACGTAAAAAAACCTATTAAATTTGACCATGAAACAACTTGAAACGCCCGCTGACATTCATCAACTAGTTACGTTATTTTATGATAAAGTATTAAAAGATGAATTATTAGCTCCTTTTTTTTCCAGATTAGATTTTACTGCGCATTTGCCAAAAATGGAGCAGTTTTGGCGCTTTGCGCTGTTATCTGAAGAAGGTTACACTACAAATGTTACGGATAAACACTTAAAAATGCCGCTCGAAAAAGCCCATTTTGAGCGCTGGCAGGGACTTTTTAATCAAACCATCGACGAATTGTTTGTTGGAGAATTAGCCGAACAAGCCAAGCAACGTGCCGCAGTTATTGGCTGGACAATCAATTCTAAAATGAACCCAAGTAACTAAATAAACATTGTATTCTTTAAAACTAAAGTGAGCAGTGTTTCTAGAATTGGAAACTTGCACTTACTTTTGAATCATGGCAAATAAAGCAGACATCTACAGCAAGCGTGGTATCCGGACGGGCTATGTTTCGACGATCATCGGAATCTCTTTAGTCATCTTTATGATTGGTTTGGTTTTGGGCGGAATTTTTGGCTTGCGCAGTATTGAAAAACAAGCCAAAGAAAATATCCAGGCCGACATCTTTTTCAAGTCTGAGCTCAACGATGCCGATATCAAACAAATAGAAGAGCAACTCAAGGCGTGGCCAGAATTTTCAGATGTTTTCTTTATTTCTCCCGAACGGGCTATTCAAGAATTTTCAGGTGAGAGTGAAGTAGAGAAAGAAGTGCTTTCCCTTTTTGACAGCGAAAACCCATTGCCAGCTACCATCGGAATCAAGCCAAAGATGAACTATGCCAGCAAAGCGGGAATGGCAGCCATTAAAAGTAAATTATTGAGGCGTTTCAAAGATGAAATAGATGAAGTCAACTACGACAAATCGAGTGTTGCAAACATCAATTTAGGATTCAAGCAGTTTGCCATTCTATTTTTAGCCGTGGCGCTCCTTTTGATCATTATTGCAGTGGCTATGATCAACAATACCATTCGCTTATCGCTATATTCCAAGCGCTTTACTATCAAAACCATGCAATTAGTGGGTGCTACTTCCATGTATATCAGAAAGCCATTTTTAGGGCAAGCACTTTTTCAGGGCCTGTTATCGTCACTTATAGGCTTGGCTTTATTGCTCACTGTATTTTACGGCCTCAATAATTTACTCGAAACCATTCAAATTGCATATACCTTGGAAAGCTTCTTATTGCTCATCGGTTTGCTCTTTGCAATAGGTGTTTTTATTACGATGTTATCTACATGGTTTGCCTTAAACAAGTATCTTCGTATGAAATTAGATGATCTTTATTAACTATGAAGGACCCCATTAAACACTTTGGCTTTGATCCTGCCAACTACAAATGGCTCTACATCGGCTTAGCAATTAATATCCTAGGCTTCTTGCTCATGATTGGCGGTGGCTCAGATAATCCTGACGTCTTCAAAGAAGATGAATTATTCAGTTCTGTACGCATTACCATAGCGCCGATGCTGATTGTGGCGGGCTACATCGTGATTTTCTACGCCATCATGAAGCGCAACAAAAAGGATCAGACCGAAGCTTAAGCAATGACTTTTCTCGACGCTATAATTCTGGCCATCATCGAAGGGCTGACAGAATTTCTTCCTATTTCTTCTACAGGCCACATGATCATTGCCTCCACTTTTATGGGCAATGCCAGCAACAACTTTGTGAAGCTATTTACAGTAGCTATTCAGTTTGGCGCCATTCTCTCGGTTGTCTTGGTTTATTTTCAAAAGTTTCTACAATCTTTTCGTTTTTATCTTTTGCTTGGGGCGGCGTTTATACCCACCGGCATTATTGGTTTGTTGGCAAAAAAACATATCGACGCCCTCTTAGAAAACGTAGTTGTAGTGGCGTGGTCCTTACTCATTGGCGGTATTGTATTGTTATTTGTTGACCGCTTTTTTGCTGAAAACGAAACCCAAACCGAAGAAAAACCACTCGATTTCAAATCGGCCATTATTATTGGAACAATCCAAAGTATTGCCATGATTCCTGGTGTGTCCAGATCAGCAGCAACTATTATAGGTGGCCTGAGTCAGAAATTGACGCGTAAAGCAGCTGCTGAGTTTTCTTTCTTTTTAGCCGTTCCAACCATGTTTGCGGCAACCCTAAAGAGCATGTACGATGAAAAAGAACTATTGCTAAAATCCAGTGGCCACGAATGGTTGCTGTTGTTGGTTGGCAATGTGGTGGCTTTTGTAGTCGCATACCTCGCCATCAAGTCCTTTATTTCATTTCTTCAAAAGAAAGGTTTCCGCGCCTTTGGTTGGTATAGAATTGCCCTCGGGGCGGTTCTATTGCTTTTGCTCGCTATGGGTGTCGATCTTCAAATGGCTGGTTAATGCTAGATATCTCTGACGGCCTTACCATTTTGGTAGACAAACCTTACCAATGGACTTCTTTTGATGTGGTCAATAAGATTCGTTGGAATCTCAAAAAAAAGTTGGGCCTGAAAAATGTAAAAGTTGGCCATGCTGGCACGCTCGATCCCTTAGCAACGGGTTTACTCGTTCTTTGCTTGGGCAAGCACACCAAACTTATAGAAGGCCTGACCAACGATACCAAAACCTATACCGGCACTTTTTTAGTCGGAAAAACGACCCCTTCTTTTGACTTGGAAACCGAGTACAACCAGGTGTTTGAAACCGAACACATTCATGCAACCTTATTGGAAACTGTACGCGCTTCATTTATGGGTGTACAATTGCAAACACCGCCCATCTATTCAGCCAAGCAAATAGATGGGAAGCGGGCCTATGACTTCGCCCGTGCTGGTAAAACTATAGAAATGAAGCAAAGCCAAGTCGAAATTCTAGATTTTAGTATAGAAACTACGCGCTTCCCAGAGGTAGACTTTCAAATTACGTGTAGTAAAGGCACTTACATCAGAAGCATAGCCAGTGATTTTGGCACCCGTCTGAACTCAGGAGCCACGCTCATTGCCTTGCGCCGAACGCTGTCAGGTAACTTTGTTATTGAAAACGCCAAAAGCGTAGAGGAGTGGATCGAGCTAATCAATCAAGATGCGGTCTACCAGCCTTGATTTGAACGCTTCAATGGAAGCTTATTCTATGATGTGCTTTAATTTTTCTTGAACGTCCCGGATCTGTCTATTGTAGTTATCTATTTTGTCTTGGTATCCATTGGCTTCGGCCCGGTGCAGTCTTTTTTGAAGGTAGTGTAAGCGACGTCCTAATTTGTATTTGTCCCATTTGTATAAGAGGCGTTTCATGGTGCAAGATTTTAATGAATACTGATTGATTTGCCCGTTTGGCTTCCTTTAAATTTAGCTATCATTTGGTTGATATCCAACTCATATTGTATTGTTTGATTATTATTTTGTTTGTATCTTTGCAGCCCTGAAAGTCGAAAAGAATGCCTCGGTGGCGGAACTGGTAGACGCGCTGGATTCAAAATCCTGTTCTTTCGGGAGTGCCGGTTCGATCCCGGCCCGAGGTACAAAAGCCCCATTAATGATGGGGCTTTTTTTATTCATCGTCAATATCCGAAAAACAAGGCTTCGTCATTACAATAACTTTGCCATCGATATACTTACCAAATTCAATGCATGGCGGCAATCCCCAGTCTGTTCGATCTCGAGTCAGGTAATAATAGCCACTACAGGTTCCATTTTCAAAATTAATATGGCTATCTAGAACGCCATCTTGAGTAAATCTTGATGCACTGCCGTGAGGTGCTCCATCTATGTAATGAAGCACCTTAAAAGGTTGCCCGTTTACGTGGTATTCTTCAAGTTGTTGTATTAGACCATCTTTGAAAGTGTATTTTCCGAGAAGTTGGCCATTAGAATCTAAATCGACGCAGATACCAGAGAAGGGTTCTTGGTCGAGATAAGCCATTTCGGTTAAAACATCGCCCTCGCTAATTGGTGTCCAGATATAGGAATCTTGGCAAAAAACCCCGCGCACAATAAGCGCGGGATTATTATATGCTTCGTCTTCACTAAAATAATTATTACCACACGCAATTGTAATGCGATCAACAAGGAGCTGGGCCTGGGATTGTAACAAACTACTGATGGCCAGAAGAGTGAATGTTAGTCTTTTCATAATATTTAAAACTAACATCACGATTTCGGTTACACTTATTTATCATCTAGCATATTGATCACACTTCCTTTGCCATCGGTAATGATGGTTTTGGTATTGGGCGAGACAGGATTAAAATCCAAGCAATGGAGAATTGCTTTTGCATGCGATTAGGATTTTAAATTATAGTGCTTGTCGATGTTTCAAACAAATGAGTGCCAAGCTTGTTTGAAATAAAAATGAAATCAGATGAAAAAAATTGCTTTACTCTCCATAATCATTCTTAATGTAATCAGCATGCAGGCCCAAACCAACGTCTCGGGTGGGATCTACCAAAATGCAACGTGGTCTTTGGCTGGAAGCCCTTACATTGTAAATGGCTCGATAGTGGTTTTCCCTGGAGTTACGCTCAATATTCAGCCAGGAGTTGAAATTCGCATCAACAATCAAACGTCTAGTAATATTTATATAGAAACACGCGGCATCATTAATTGTGTAGGAACAGATGCGCTACCTATTAAAATCAGCGCTATGTACGATACGACAAGTACTGTGGCGTGGCAAGGTTTTGTATGTACAAGTTCACAGGGTGGCGTCTTAAATGCTGATCGTGTCGAGATTTCAAATGCATATTTCCCTTTTTCTTACGAAAGTATTCCCGCTACACTTTCCTATACCAATAGTAAATTTATCCGTTGCTTTCAGGCTGTTACGGTTGGTACCAACCTCAATTTATCTGGCTGTGAGTTCATCGATAATGAAGTAGGGGTTTATGGTTGGTCTAATTTTGAAATTGATAATTGTTTATTTAAAGAAAACACCACAGCGCTTTACGTTTGGGCAACCGCGTTAACAATGACGAACTCAAATTTGATTGATAATCAGGTTGGATTGTCTTTTAATTCAATTTCATTGGGTTCAGTTTCTATTTCAGATTGCCAATTCTCAAATAATTTACTCGCGTTGAACTATCCAAATAATGGATTGGTGGAAAATTGTGTTTTTACAAATAACGGCACCGCCATTCAAGCTGCTTATTACTGTGAGATCCTAAACAACGAATTCTTCTATAACGACCTCGCCATTCAAGCTTCGGTCGATGCAGAAATACACGATAATCTCATCAATAATAACTTGGGTGGAATTGTAATAGAATACGTGACCTCCGTGCAAGACAGCCCTGAGATATACAACAACGAAATTTGCAGTAACATCAACTTTGCGGTCAATAACAACACCAACATGAACTATTCTTTGCTCAGCAATTGCTTTTGCGACCTTGATTCTACAGGCATTGAAGCCATGATCATTGACGGATACGACGACATCATTAAAGGCCTCATCAATTATCAGATCTATGACTCTAGTTGTACAAATTTATTGGGTACGGTAATCAAATATGGCGCAGGTGCAGGAATCAATGAAAATGCGCTTGAGCTCAAATTTGAAAACCCCGTTGCCAATGGTTTCTTGGTTTTCACTGATGAAAGCATAGACGCCATCGAAATTCAGGACCTGAGTGGTAAGACCTATTATTTTAGCAGTGCAGGTTCAGGAAAATTTGATATTGCAATACTACCAGCTGGGTTTTATATCCTGAGCTCAGCAAATGGAATTTCAATCAAAAAAGGCTTGGTGAAGGGTTAAGACCCTAAGCCTATTTTACAGCTTTATCTTTACGCCAAAATTGAAAACAATACCGTCGAGCGGGGCCCATACTTCTGTAAACTGAGGCGTGTTATTGGGTGCAGCTACGAGACTTGCTACATTTGTTTGACGGAAATTAAAGATGTTTTCAACGTTGCCAAAAAATGTAAAATTTTTGTAGTAGCGCTCTACCAGTGCACCATAGGTCCAGAAAGAAGGCGTCACAAAATTATTGGAGAGCATTTGAGAACTTTTGAACTCATAGTCTAGACCAATTCGCCATTTTTTTGGAAGGGCATAGAGTAAGTCTCCTTTCAAACTATGTTTTGGGGTTAAGGTCAGGGCTGACTGCATACCGTTAAAGTAGTTGGTGGCATTGGTAAAGGTATAGCCAGAGAAGAATACAAAATTGTAAAATCCTAGTTTAAAGAAGGTTTCGCCTCCATAACTGACGGTGTATCCGTCGGCATTTATAAATTCAAAATTTGAACCATTTGCCTGAAGCACTAAAGGTGTTTTTAACTGTGTATAAAAGAACATCTGATTGACTTGAACCCAAATATTTTCAGTCAGCTTAAACTTGTAACTGATATCTGCATTGCCACCATAGGATTGCTCAGCAACTGTGGTGTTTCGGTCAATCGGCAAGACATTTTGATACCCTAATAACTCTGCTTCTTGATTAAAAACACTGGCGTTTCGGTACCCTAACCCACCGCCAATTCTGGTACTCAGCTGATTGGTCCATTTGAATAAAGCAGAAATTCTTGGTAAGATATAAAGTTTCTGTTCCATAACATAGTCAGTCCTTAAACCGCTTTCTATCGAGATTTTTTGACCAATATCAAAAACATAATTGGCGAATGCACCTATGGTTTGGAGGGCTTCATTTCTGAGGATGTTATTTTGGATCGGAATTTCTTCAAAATCGTCTGAGTAGTAATTCAACCCCGAAATCAATACGTTTTTGTTTCTTTTACCGGTGTAAGCTATTTCTGAAAAAGAGGAAACTTGGTTGCCAGCAAAGCGGTAATCTCCGGCTAAAAATGTAGGCCTAATCAGCAAGGATCTTTCAAAAATATTAAAGGAGTTACGAAATGTTAAGGTTCGATTTTCAGTTAACTTATGGTCAAACTTCACTTGAGTAGTAATACGGCTCACTTCATTTTTTTCGTGGTAAAAATTTGACGTTGTTGGGGCTTGGTAATTGAGTTGTTGTAAATCACCGCCTTGTCTTGTTTCTGCAGTGAAGGTGCCGCCGATACTCAATTGATTTTTGTCTGAAATATAAAAGACAATTTTTGGATTGAAATTATATTTGGTGAGTTCTGGGAGGTCGCTGAATCCGTCTTTGTCGGCATCGAAAATTTGATGAGAATTCCGTTGGGCTAACAGTGTGAAACCAATTTTTTCGTACTTACGGCTTGCAAACATATTGACATCTAGGGCACCAATATGAGATTTATTGACGTGAAAAATTGTTTCATCGCTAGTAGGTTCTTTACTGATGATGTTAATTAAGCCAGAAATGGCGCCACCTCCGTAAAGTGTAGATGCGCCACCTTTGATATATTCAATTTGACGCAGGTCAAGAGGTGGAATTTGCATGATGCTTAAGCTGCCAGAAAACCCTCCGTATAGCGGAAAGCCATCTTTGAGAATTTGTGTGTATCGACCATCCAGACCTTGAATTCTCACGTTGGCAGTATTGCTGGTGGCGGAGGTTTGCTGTACTTGAATACCTGTGCTGTGCGTGAGTAAATGTGCAATTTTACTGGGGTCCATGGTGGCCGCTTCATCAATTTCTTCGGTAAGTACTTCTACTCTTGTCGGGATCTTGGCTATACTTCGGTTGCTTCTGGTACCCACCACAACAATTTCAGCCATTTCTTTATTGACAGGTTCTAGATAAATGGAAGGAATATTTTGTTGTAACGGAAAGTCTAGTGATAAATACAACGTTTCAAATCCAATACAAGAAATGACAATGATCTGTTGGCCACTCGGAATATTTTCAATAGTGATGATGCCGTTTTTATCGGCTACTGCACCCTTGCCTGTATTTTTTATTTTGGCGGTGGCACCCGAAAGCAATTCAGCAGCAGCGCTGTCTTTTAAGATGGTGGTAAAGGTGTGCTGACCGAACGCGAAAGTGCATGTGAACAAAGAAAAAATCAAAAAGAATTTAGCCACGTAATAAGATTTCTACGAAGTTAAGAATTTGACAATCAAAACTCGAACTTTAGAGATAGCAGGACTTATTCAGATCGTAATTTTTGCTCAATACTTAGAAACGTAAACCAGCAGTCAAATAAAAAGTTCTTCCGGTTCCTGGCAATATACCCGGACCTGGGTAACCACCTGCTCTGCGCGTTGCATAAACCTCATTCGTAAGATTATTTATACCCGCTCTGAGTTGGTAAATACCTGCCCACTGATAGGTCATGTTGAGGTCAATAATTTGATACGCGGGTAGCTGTCCTGTTGTTGCGCTTGTATTAGCTTCAATAGAATTTGCCGCATCGGTAAATACCGCACTCACGTAATTGTACTGAAGGCAAGATGAAAAGCCTCGGTATTTTAAAGTTAAGCCTGTTCTGAGCATGTGTTGGGGGGCGTTTTCTATGCGCTTACCTACGAGCGTAAGGTTTGGGTCATTGACCAGAGCTGGGTTATCCCAACGGGTATAACGTGCGTCGATGTATGAATAATTTGCGAAAACAGACAGACCCAAGTTACTAAATTGCGGCATCATTTTCATGATATCGAGTTCAATATAGCTTTCAACACCTTGACTTAATGATGCTCCTATATTGGTTCGGTATGGGGTGTTATCCAAGGAAATGATTCCTACACGGTTATCATAAAATAGTTGAAATACACCCACGTCAAATTTTAACGCACTATTTAAAAGACAGCCTCTGAAGCCGAGATCGGCATTGTAGCCAGCGGCATCTTTGAGATTGGGATCAATGATGTCTGTGGTTGCTGCAGGGGTCAATTCTGAAAAAGTAACAGGTCTGTAAGCTTCGCTAAAATTGGCATAAATATTCGCTGTTTTCCCCACCTGGTATTGTGCACCTATGCCAAGTAAAATGACGGCACGATCTCTTTGTTGCATTTCAAGTAATCCGGTACTTGATGTATTGATGAAACCATTGATGGTGTTGCTGATCTGTTCGTAGCGAATTCCGGGAGTGACGGTTAATTTTGGAGTAAGTTGAAACATATTTTCAGCAAAGGCTGCTAAGTTCTGGGTCCCAAAGTTTAGATGCGCGCCATATTCTTGTTGGTTTTGGAGGCTAGCAATGCTCAAATCGAAATCAGCACCCGTAGAACCTATACCTCTTTGCATGCGTTCTGTTAGCCCAGTGTAAGCACGTACTCCACCAGATACCGCTGATTGATGACCCAAGGCTTGGTAGCGATGAATGCCGCGTAGTTCTACTCCATAGTTATTATAGAAATCTCTATCAACTTGCCTTGGATTATAGCTACCTATTAGCGTATTGATCGTATCTGCAATAGTGATGGCTTTCATGAAACCAACACTGTTTCTTTGTGCAACAACGCCAAAAGTCTTTACTGTAAATTGGGTGGTTTTACTGGGTGTAAATGTCAGTTGAACTGAACCTGTATTCCAAGGTGTACTAAACCAGTTGCGTTCGCGTGATGATTGTCTTGGGTCGGCAGCAAATTGCAAATCACTGAGCCCTCCCGCTTGCTGACTCACGTAGTTCATGTTGGTATATTCGGCACTCAATTGCCACTTCTGGGAAAAGTCGTAAGTCATGGAAATACTTGCTGTTCTGGTCCGGTACGCGCTATTTTCTCGCCATCCTTGTGCATTTCTTTGGTGTAAGTAGGCGTAATAACTGAATTTTTTAATTTTTCCGCCAATGGCATTAAAGGAATTAAATAAGCTAAATGAGCCTACTGTTTGAGCAGATTCAACGGAAATGGGCTTGTTGCCAAGGCTTTTTTTGGTTACGTAGTTGAGCATTCCTCCAAATTGTGGACCATACTGTAAAGAACCAGCACCTCTCACAATTTCGATTTTTTCGAGCGCTTCGGACGGCGGTGCATAGTATGCCTCAGGGTAACCAAATACTTCAGAACTGATGTCGGTACCGTTTTGTCTTACGTTAAATTCCCAAGATCTGTTTGGGCTGAGCCCGCGGGTGGCTATACCTGTCTGAATACCAGAGCCATCGTTTTCCCAGATGCTCAGGCCCGGTACTTTGTTGAAAATTTGTCTTGAATTATTGGTAGATAAATCTGCGGAGCTCGTCCCAATTTTAATGACTTCGTTTTTCTTTCCAGCAAAGATATCCGTGCCTTGAATATTCGGTAGACGCAGCATATCTGAACTGCTCCCGAGTAATTCGCGAACATAGACGTCTTGAACTGTTTTTACCCGTGAAGTGTCCTGAGAAAAACTATAAGTTGAACTTAAAATAGCAATTGTGGATAAGAGAGAGAGTCTATTGCGCATCGATCTAAATTTGATCCTGCAAAGTAACCCACAGTAACCCGTTTTGGAAATACCTTAAAAGTGGTATTTAGAATAAATCTAAATAAAAATTACTAGCCTGAATAAAATCATGATTCGCAATTGCTTGGTAAAACCCTAAACCGACAAACCCGATTAATTGATTAAATTCTGTTAGCTTTATGAAGGAAACAACTGTATTCAATTAAACTTAAATTAGCATCAGAAATGAAATTTAGAAAAGTCGATTTTGTTTGGAAAGCGTGTTTGCTTTTCGGCTTGTTTTATTTGCTGAACTCAACAATGCTTATTGCCCAGCAGGGCGTGAATCAAACCAGCCCATTGGAAGGTCTTGTAATAGCTGCACCAGGTGATATCCCACCCGGAACACCCATCATGTTGGATCCGAATAAAACGCCTTGTTTCAATGATAGCTTGCGAAGAATTTCGGCTGAAGAGTTTCCGAAATACATGATGTCCAATCAATATGTTCCGCAACCATATTTGGATGCACAAAAAAATATCAAGGCTTTTGTATTGAGAAAAGCAACCTCAGAAGAATTGCAAATGATGGCAAGATTTCAAGAGAAAGGAATAGACTCGGAGGCCAGTGCTTTAGTAGGTCAAAAGGTTAAAGATTTCGAATTGAAGGATGTCAAAGGAAAGGAACTCAAATTTTCAGACCTAGAGGGGAAAGTTGTTGTCTTAAATTTTTGGTTTATCGAGTGTAAACCATGCGTAATGGAAATTCCTGAACTCAATGCGTTAGTAAACGAATTCCAGCACCAAGATGTTATTTTTTTAGCAATTGCTTTGAACGGTAAAAATGAGGTCAAAGGATTCCTCAAAGAACATAAGTTTACGTATCAAGTATTTCCAGATGGCCCTGCAGTTGCAGAAGTATTTGGAATCAAGGGCTATCCCACAAATTTAATTATTGATCAAAAAGGCATTGTTCAATATGTGTCTACAGGTATTGGCCCGGATAATCAATTTCTATTGAAAAAGGAAATCAGTAAAGCGCTAAACCATTAATTAAAAGCAACGCTTGTTGACCTCTCATGATTGGGTTTTGGAGAGGCGGGGACAGGAATATCCTGACGCTCCCTAAGCTCGGTCAGGATGGACCTCAAAAGGGGCTTAACAAGGAAAACCGAGTTGTTTCACAACTCTTTTTTTATGCCTTAATCCTTCATTCAACCCTTCGGCTTGATTCAGTTTACGGCATAAAAAAACCCGAATCTTTCGACTCGGGTTTTCCTTGGTAGCGGGGACAGGACTCGAACCTGTGGCCTTCGGGTTATGAGCCCGACGAGCTACCAACTGCTCCACCCCGCAATATATGTTGAAACGTGTTGTTTTCCGTATTGGGACTACAAAGATATGAACTTTTTTGGGTTCTGCAAAATTATGTTTGGCGAAAAATCGTTATCGGACAGAAGGCCCTGCGCCAAATTCTTTTTCTGATGCCAGGAAGCTGAGCTTACCATCTTCGTTTTCAGCCATTAAGATCATGCCCTGAGATTCAATGCCACGAATTTTTCTTGGTTCTAAATTTAATAGTACCAAGACAGTCTTACCAATGATGTCTTCAGGGGCGTAATGTTCTGCTATTCCGGAGACAATTGTGCGGTGGTCTAGGCCGGTGTCTACGGTGAGTTGCAAAAGTTTATCTGCTTTTTCAACCTTTTGAGCAGCAAGAATGGTACCCATCCGGAGGTCCATTTTAGTGAAGTCATCAAATGCAATAGCGTCTTTCATGGGTGGGAATTTAGAGGTTGGAGCTGCTGTGGCTTTAAGTTTAGCAACTTCAGTTTCAACAAGGGCATCTTCGATTTTAGCAAAGAGGATCGAAACTTCACCAATGTGATGACCAGCCGCTAAAAGGTCCGTACGACCAAGGTCCGTGTATTGAGACCACGAGCTATTGAGCATAAGAGCAAGTTTATCAGCGGTAGCAGGTAAAAAGAGCTGACATGCAATTTGTAGGTTAGCCGTAAGTTGCAAAGCTAAATGCATGATAGTTTCTACGCGTGCAGGGTCTGTTTTAATCAATTTCCAGGGCTCGTTATCTGCCAAGTATTTGTTGCCAATACGTGCAAGCTGCATCATTTCCGTTTGGGCCTCGCGCAGCTTATAGGCATAGGCTAATTTGGATAGCCGCTTGGGTATTTCTTGAATTTGTGCAATGATTTCAAGATCTTCTGAATGATAGGTGCCCGCTGCAGGTACAGTACCTTGGTAATATTTATTCGTGAGAACTAAAGTGCGGTTCACAAAATTGCCCATGATATCGGCGAGTTCGGAGTTGACGCGCGTTTGAAATTCTTTCCAAGTGAATTCGGAGTCTTTGGTCTCGGGGGCAATAGAGGTGAGCACGTATTTGAGCTCATCGGTTTTGTCGGGGTATGCCACGATATACTCGTGTAGCCACACAGCCCAATTTCGAGAGGTAGAAAATTTATCACCTTCGAGGTTAAGAAATTCGTAGGCCGGTACGTTGTCTGGTAAAATGAAATCACCGTGGTTTTTTAATAGAATAGGGAAGATAATGGCATGAAATACGATGTTGTCCTTGCCAATAAAATGCACCAATTTTCGGTCTTTGGCTTTTGATTTGAGCCAATATTGTTCCCAATCTTTGCCGTTGTCGAGGGCCCATTGTTTAGTGGCAGAAATGTAGCCAATAGGCGCATCTAGCCAAACATATAGTACTTTGCCGTCAGCACCAGGTAGCGGTACTTTAACACCCCAATCTAAATCTCGGGTCATGGCGCGTGGCCTGAGCCCGCCATTGATCCAAGACATACATTGGCCAATGACTTGGTTGCGCCATTCTTTTGGGTTGTGTTGAATTTTGCCATCTAAAATACCTTCTTGGATCCATTCTTTGAGCCAAGATTCGTGTTGGTCCATGGGCAAGTACCAATGAGAAGTGCTTTTTAAGATGGGTTTACTTCCGCTGAGCGTGGAGATTGGGTTCACTAAATCAGTTGGACTTAAATCGCTGCCACATTTTTCGCATTGGTCACCGTAGGCGCCAGCACTTTGGCATTTTGGACAAGTTCCTGTAATGTAGCGATCTGCTAAAAATTGTTGGTACTGCTCATCAAAATATTGTTCGGAAACCTCTTCTGTAAACTGCCCTTGGTCGTAAAGTTTTTTGAAAAAGTCAGCAGATGTTTGGTGGTGAAGTTCGCTAGATGTACGGTGAAAAATATCAAAATTAATGTTGAAGTCTTGAAAAGCAGTTCTGATGATGCCGTCGTATTTATCTACGATATCCTTCGGACTGTGCCCCTCTTTTTTGGCGCGTAAGGTAATGGCCGCACCGTGTTCGTCTGAGCCACAAATAAAAGCGACGTCGTGGCCGTTCATCCGCAAAAAACGCACAAAGATATCTGCAGGTAAATAGACGCCAGCCACATGGCCTAAATGAAGAGGCCCATTGGCATAGGGAAGAGCTGCGGTTACAGTATAAGATGCTTTTGACATGCCACAAAGATAGCAAATAAAAAAGGGACGGTTGCCCGTCCCTTTACTGTTCAAATGGAGTTGAACTTATTTTTTTACAACATTGAATTGAGCGGTTTTACCGTTTTCAAGTGTAACGTTGAAGATGTAAAGACCTGACTGCAATGTGTTGATGTTAACATTGTCTTGACCTGCTGCTAGATTTAGGGTTGTAGTCATAGCAACTTTTCCTGCAACGTCTGTGATTGTTAATTGAGCAGTACCTTCGCCTTCAATAGCTACTGTTACTAAGTCATTTGCTGGGTTCGGGAATGCTTTTCCTGCAACGGTGTTCAATTCGGCAATACTTGCTTCATTGTCAGAAATTGCAACAGCCATAGAGCTTGGTATATCAGCACCAAAACCACCAGGATAATAGGTACCGTCACTTTCGTTTGGTGTCATTGGTTGAAGGTAATATGCTTCGTTCCAAGTTAGGTTTGTGCTGTTTTCATGACCTAGGTATAGGTTGAGGTTTACAGTCTGAACACAAGCTAAGTAGCGTTGGTTGTTTTCAAGGGCAGCTGGAGTAGTAAATGCACCATAAACTGTTTGGCCTTGAAGGTCGTCTGGGTAGTAGTAGAAGCCGCTCGCAACCTCAGTTAAGGTAGTGAATGCAAGGTTGGCATCGTTGAGGTCAGCAAATACGTCTTCCCATTTGTAGAGGTATAATGCCATTTCTTCTCCAGTAAGTGCTACGCCAGAAGCAGCAGCTGTTGTAGCAGAGAACCAAAGGCCGTTGGCTTGAATGCGGCTGGCATTGGCGTTGTCTATTACTTGGCAAGTAGAGAAAGTTTGGTTGTTGTTAGACGGACGGTAGTAGTTGCCACCGCTAGGTGTACCTGTAGTTGCATCTGCCTGCGCAAAGCCGTACAAAGAGTCAGTTACCGTAAATGTAGTGGTTAGGGTATTATCGGCATCGTAGTCGTCTGCTGCTGAAAGTCCAAGGGTATATGTTAATGTGTATGTTCCTTCTGGGTAAGAGGCCAAAGAAAAATTAGGTAGGTTATTTGCTTGTGTTGGGTCAACGTCAATTGAATCGCCAGGAGCTAAAGAAATACCTGCAGCCTGATTGTTGTAAACGGTAGCACCAGATGGGTTTGTAATGGTAGCTGTAAGGGTCATGTTGGTTTGCGCTTGGTTGCCATAGTTGTAAACACGAGCACCTAAGTCAAAGTTGTATTCCGTTCCGTTTTGAGCTAATTGCGATGGAATCATTGCTTGGCGTGGTAATAATGTCGCACCCGAAGAAATACCACCGTCGTTCGGAAATAAACCAGTTTTGTTACCTAAAAGCATAACAACAGGTCCATTTGCCATTGCAGCGATGAGTGAGAGACCATCATTGATGTCTACCATTACAACAGGAATTGTAACATTAGCTCCAGAAGCACCCGCTCCCATTGCAATGACTTCGCCTGGGTTCCGGTTGATTACAATAACACCTACAGCTCCAGCATTTTGAGCATTGAGTGCTTTCATGCCGAATTCACAGGTATTACGGAAAACAACGGCAATTTTACCTGTAAGGTTATTGATAAGTGGGTTACAGCCTTCAGCTGAAACAGGATTACCCTGTGCGTTCGTTCCGGTAGAACCGTCATCTACGACCATTAGGGTATCTTGAACATAAGTTCCAGGGATGTTAAAGTCAGGTGTACCCCAACCCCCAGCAGGATCTGCCCATGTGTGGGCGTAGTTGGCAACGATGCTCTGAGGAGAAATCCCGGCAACGATTACCTGAGCGTATGTTGCGGCACAAAGCGCAACGGCACTGATTGTAAGTAAAAGTTTTTTCATGGTTGATTTTTTAGATTTGCTCTAAAGTTAAGAAATTTTAAATTTTATGCAAATACGAATGAATATTTATCAAAAAAGGGCGCCTAAGCACCCTTTTTTATCGAAGATTAACGAAGTATTATTTAAACCAGATAATCAAATAGTAGAATATAGCTGCCAGTAAACCGCTCACTGGAATGGTGAGAATCCAGGCCCAAAGAAGGTTAATGGTAACCCCCCAGCGCACCGCGCTGAGTCTTTTTGTGGCGCCAACGCCAATGATAGAACCCGTAATGGTGTGGGTTGTCGAAACCGGGATTCCAAACTGAGATACCGTAAACAGAGTCAATGCCCCTGCGGTTTCGGCGCAAACACCTTCCAGAGGTGTCACCTTGGTAATCTTAGTTCCCATTGTCTTGACAATCTTCCAGCCACCCATTAAGGTCCCGATGCCAATCATGAGGTAGCATCCGAAAGCTACCCAGAAAGGCATGGTATCAGAATGCACCTTTGTTTTGATTTTATGACCTTCTCGTAATTCTCCAGTACTGCCATCGATATACTCGCTAAAAACACTTGCATATTTATAGGTTGTATCAATTGTTTTATCCACAAAGATGGTGTCGTTGGTTTTAGCATCACAAAGCGCATCGCCGAAAGTAAAAATTTCGATTTTGTGCATTTCTTTGTCAATAGCCTTGAATGAAGGCGCGCCTTGAACACGAGTAATTGCTTTACCTTCTTCTGTATAGAGCGCAGTTCCTGAAGCTGCAGCAATTACAGATTTATGGTCAATGTAATAAATTCCACCCCCTACTTCTGCAACTTCAGGTTTAAACTTGTGTTTTTTACCACTTTCATCATTAAACTCAATTTGCATGAGTTCGGTAATTCGTAAGTTTTTAGGTATGGGTTTGTCAAGTTTTCCTTCGCGACCTAAATTTCCATAAACTAAAAGCGCTGCGCAAATAATTCCCATTACCTTTTGAGAATCAGCACCTCCATGGCCAAGGGAGAAGGCAGCTGAAGATAAAAGCTGAAGTTTCTTGTGCATGTTTGCTTCTTTAACCGCAGAAGGTTTTTTGGATCCGTAGGCAATTTCGAACCAGATATACACTAAGACGAAAACACTGATCATACCTATGATGATGTACATCATGATCGGCTTCATGTCGAGAAAGTCAATCATATATTGCATAAAGAAAATAGTCAGGCTTGACAGTAGGAGAATCACAAAAATTTTATTCCAGAAGGAGCGTGAAATGGTTACCACGGCAATGAGATAAGCTATAAAACCACCAATGAAAGGTGCCAGAAAAATAAATAAAACGACTTTAATGATTTCTCCGATTGCAATCACGTCTATTCCTGCATGCGCTACTGCAGCACCGGCAAAGCCTCCAATTAAGGTATGCGATGAAGAAGAAGGAATCCCTAGCCACCAAGTGAGTAGGTTCCAAAATGTAGCAGCCAACAGACCTGCGAGAATAACCCAAAGATCAATAGCATTGTTATCTACAGTTTTGGCGACGGTGTTACCGACACTCATGTCGAAAACCCAAAAGGCAATTATGTTAAACATGGCTGCCCAAAGTACCGCCTGAAAAGGTGTTAGCACTTTGGTAGAGACTACAGTTGCAATTGAGTTGGCCGCGTCGTGGAAACCGTTGACGAGGTCGAAAAGTAGTGCAATACCAATAACGATAAGTAATAAAGTAAACATCTGTTTGTCTTTAAGTAAATATCAATTAGGCGTATTTCACAACGATTGACTCAATTACATTACCGGCGTCTTCGCATTTGTCGGTTGCGGTTTCCATGACCATATACAACTCTCTTCTTTTGATGAGTTCTTTGGCATCTACGTCAGAGTTGAATAATTGCTCAATGCTCATGTCAAAGATGTCGTCGGCATTGTTTTCGATGCTATTGATTTTGATGACACACTCAATGATTTTTTGGGTGTTTTTGAGGTTGCGCAGTTCCATAACGGCTTCCTTTACAGCAATGACGGCATCGTGTATGGCCGCTGCCGTTTTTTGAATGCCTTGATCCGAGATAGGGTCAATTTTGTAGAAGTTGATTTTCTTTCCCGAAGCATAAATGTAATCTGCGATGTCATCCAAAGCAGAAGCCAAAGCGTGGATGTCTTCGCGGTCAAAGGGCGTAATGAAGTTTTTACCGAGCTCGATAAATATTTCGTGAGTGATGTTATCGTTTTGGTGTTCGATGTCTCGCATTTCACCAATGAGAACTGCGCGTTTGTTGAAGTCTGATTCATGAACGACGAGTAGGAGCTTTTTGGCTATGAGTTCTAGGTTATCACTCGCTTTTTCAAAAAGTGAATAAAAAACTTTGTCTTTTGGTAAAAAGTAGCTAAGTATACCTGCCATTGTTTGTAAATTTTAAGAACAAATGTAGTTGCTTGTCAGAGGAATCTCAATAAAGAAAGTGTTTATTAACGTAAACATAATACAAAAGGGCCACCCACAAGGCAGCCCTTTTAATTGATTTATGCTCTCTTGTTAAATAGCGGCAGCGTATTTGCGTGCCACAACTTCCCAGTTGATGACGTTAAAGAAAGCATTTATGTAGTCTGGACGACGATTTTGGTAGTTAAGGTAGTAGGCGTGCTCCCATACATCTAGGCATAAAATTGGCGTACCGTTGCAGCCTTCGCCCATGAGTGGGTTGTCTTGGTTGGCAGTAGAGCAAATTTCAAGTGCTCCGTTTGTGACACACAACCAGGCCCATCCCGAACCAAAACGTGTAGTTGCCGCTTTTGCAAATTCGTCTTTGAACGCTTCAAAAGAGCCAAACGCACTTTCGATAGCCACTGCAAGTTCTCCACTTGGGTTGCCGCCTCCATTTGCCGACATGATTTCCCAAAAGAGGTTGTGATTCCAGAAACCACCCCCGTTGTTGCGAACAGCTGGTTTGTCTTTGCATACTTTTAAAATATCTTCTATGGACATGTTTTCCATGTCGGTACCTGCAATTGCATTATTGAGGTTGGTGGTGTATGCTTGGTGGTGCTTGCTATGGTGGATTTCCATTGTGCGTGCATCGATATGCGGTTCTAGTGCTGTGTAAGCATAGGGTAAATTTGGAAGTTCAAAAGCCATTTTAATCTTATTTTAGGGTGAATATTGATAGATTCATAGCACAAAATTACAACAAAATTCAGGACGCATTGTTCTTGGTGTATCTTTGTAACATGAACCTAGAGCGTCCTATTTCCGATTGGCTACCCTTATCCTTAAAAGAAGCAGAAAAAAGAGGCTGGGATGCCTTTGATGTCATTCTTATTTCAGGCGATGCCTATGTTGACCATCCTAGTTTTGGCACGGCTGTAATTGGCCGTATCATCGAGAGCGAAGGTTTTAGAATCGGTATTGTTGCTCAGCCCAATTGGCAAGATGACCTCCGCGATTTCAAAAAGCTAGGTAAACCAAAGTATTTCTTTGGCGTAACCGCGGGTTGCATGGACTCCATGGTCAACCACTACACTGCCAATAAACGCATCCGCTCCACCGATGCATACACCCCTGGCGGGCAAGCAGGTTTCAGACCTGATTACGCCAGTATTGTATATAGCAATATTCTCAAAGATATTTACCCCGATGTACCAGTATTGTTGGGCGGCATAGAAGCCTCTTTGCGTCGAGTCACGCACTACGACTACTGGAAAGACCAACTCATGCCTTCCATACTTGTCGACGCAAAAGCTGACTTATTGGTGTATGGCATGGGCGAACAGCCGCTCAGAACCTTATTGCGTTTATTAAAACGCGGTGTCCCCTTTGAACAAGCCAAGACGATCAACCAGGTTGCTTTTTTACAAGACGCAACTGCTGAACTACCCAAAAACAAGAACTGGGAAACCGTTGAACTTGCCAGTCATGAGGTATGTTTAGACGATAAACTCAAATATGCAGCGAACTTTAAAATTGTAGAGGTCGAGTCTAATAAATGGGCGGCCAATCGTATTACGCAACAAGTCGCAAAGCAAACTTTGGTCATTAATCCGCCATTTAAAACCATGACAGAAAAGGAAATGGACGGTTCTTATGACTTGCCTTACACCAGACTTCCGCATCCGAAATACAAAAAACGCGGCGCCATCCCTGCCTATGACATGATCAAATTCTCGGTCAATACGCACAGAGGTTGTTTTGGCGGTTGTAGTTTTTGTACAATTTCCGCGCATCAAGGCAAGTTTATTGCTTCTCGTAGTGAAAAGTCTATCCTAAAAGAGGTAGAAGAGCTCACCAAGCATCCTGAATTCAAGGGTTATTTATCAGACATTGGCGGTCCATCTGCCAACATGTATCGCATGAAAGGCAAAGATGAAGCCATTTGTGCCAAATGTGTTTCTCCGAGTTGTATACATCCTGTTATTTGTCATAACCTTGATACTTCTCACAAGCAAATGACAGAGCTCTATCGAAAAATTGATCAATTCCCTGGGGTCAAAAAAGCATTTGTAGGTTCTGGGATCCGTTACGACTTACTGGTCGATGACTTCAACAAAAACAACGAGGACGGAAACCACGACGAATACATCGAACAGGTCATTACCCGACACGTCTCCGGACGCTTAAAGGTAGCGCCTGAGCACACCTCAGATGCTACGTTGAAAGTGATGCGCAAGCCTTCATTTCAGTATTTCCACAAGTTCAAGGAAAAATACGATCGATTGTCTGCCAAACACGGCCTCAAACAACAACTGATTCCTTATTTTATTTCCTCGCATCCAGGTTGTGAGGAAATTGATATGGCCAACTTAGCTGCCGAGACCAAAGACATGGGTTTTCAGTTAGAACAAGTTCAAGACTTTACGCCTACCCCCATGACCGTTGCTGAAGTCATTTATTACACGGGCGTCCACCCTTATACGTTAAAGCCCGTTAATACCGTCAAAACCAGAGAAGAGAAACTCAATCAAAACCGTTATTTTTTTTGGTACAAAAAGGAAAACAAAGATTGGATCCGGCAGCGCTTGCAAAAAGCCAAACGCCCAGATCTCCTAGAAAAACTTTTAGATACACCTCAGTCACAAGAAGCTGTAGTGCCCAAATGGTTGGCCCAAAAGCGCAAAAAGAACTAAACACAATTCAATGAAAAAGCTGTTCCTCACTTTCTTTCTTGTCTTTCCAACTATTTTCTTCGCGCAAGAACCTGCTGAAGACATCAGCGAATACCAAGAGCCTATCAGCACCTTCTCATCTACTCGCGTCATCAATGGCCATTCTGTCGAAACGCTCAGTAAAGGCACTTATGAGATGCGCATCGAACATCGTTTTGGCGATATCGCTGGTATAAATGGCGGCATTCAAAACATGTTTGGCTTTGATAACCTTTCAGATATGCGTATTGCCTTAGAGTACGGTATTACCGATCAGCTCATGGTTGGTTTTGGCCGTTCGAAAGGCACGGGTGCGCCATATCGTTCCTTAGTGGATGGGTTCGTTAAATACAAAGTCATTAGTCAAGAACCTAAAAAATCACCAATTAGCATCACTGCTGTGGCTGGCTCAAGCTTTACCTACATGACCGCTTCCCAGGACGAGGGCGATGTATCCTATTTTCCAAATGCAGTCCACAGGCTAAATTATTTTGCACAGGTGAACATTGCACACCACTTTGGCGATCGCGGCGCCCTGCAACTGATGCCTACTTTGGTACACCGAAATTACGTTGCTAACAATGACAACAATGAACTATTTGCACTTGGTGTTGCAGGCCGTATTCGTTTAACTGACCGCTTTGCTTTGGTAGGGGAATACTACCAATGCTTTAATGGCACCCAATTTCGACAAGAAGGCTTCACTAATAGTGGCGCAATTGCGCTCGAATGGTTTACCTTTGGTCATAACTTCACAATTAATATTACGAACGCTGGCGGTATCGGTGAAACCCAATTTATACCCTACACAACAGAGCAATGGCAAAAAGGTCAGTACAGACTTGGCTTTGTAGTTGGCAGGAAATTTGTAATAGAGTAACTCATTCAATTATTATACGCATGAAAACAAAGAAATATATCCTCTTTTTATTGGGTTTTGTCGGCCTCACAGCTTTTACTATTTTGGCGATCAATAATTATGAAGTCACCAAAGATTTCTCTATCGAATTCAAAAGTAAAGACCCTTCAGGTTCCTTTAAAATCATGGAAGGTCAAATTGATTTCGACGAAAAAGACCTCGATAACTCAAATTTCGATTTCAAAATCGATGTGCGTTCAATCTCAACCGGCAACGGCATGATGACCAAAAAAGCACAAACGCCAGAATGGTTTGATTCAGCGAAACACCCATATGCTAAATTCAAGTCAACCAAAGTTGAGAAAAAAGAAGGCAATCTATACAACATAACGGGGAACCTCACCATTAAAGGCATTACCAAAACAGTTACGGTTCCAGCCAACTACTCCAAATCAGGAAGCAAAATCACCTTCAAAGGAACCTTCAATATCAACCGCATCGATTTCAAAGTCGGTAAAAAGAGTACAGCCGTTCCTGACATCATGAAAGTAAATTTTGAAATCCCTGCACAGGGCAATTAATTCTATATGAAAGCATCTTTGTTTTGTAGGGTAATATTCTATTCATTTTGTTCAGTTGTTCTTTTTTCTTGTACCCGAGAAAAAGTAACCCCAATAGACGAACAATGTAATACGACCATCTCATTTTCGAATGAGGTCATGCCAATTATCCAAGCAAATTGCATCAGTTGCCACGATCAAGGAAATGCGTCCGGCGGTTATGACTTTAGTACTTATACCTCTATTTCGGCCAATTCGAATGCAATTATTGGTTCGGTTCAAGCCAATGGCTATCAATTGATGCCCATCGGCGGCCCAGCCCTACCGGACTCTCTTATTCAAAAAATATCCTGTTGGATTTCCCAAGGGAAAAAAGATAACTAATACTCCTTTAAATGAAGAAAGCAGTTTTACCTCTCGTTTTAATTTTATTTGCATTTAGCGTAGTGTCCTTTAAAAATAAGGACCTCCGCGGGTTTCAAGCCGCGCCTTTGAACTCGCCCGGACCCTCAGGAGGTTACAGTGGTGCACCTGGAGAGCAAAATTGCACGAGCTGTCATGACGGCGCCACGCAAGACGGCAGTACAGAAAACCAACTTTTGGTAAACAATGATATAGGCTTTGGGATTACCCAATACACACCCGGAGCTACCTATGCGGTCAATCTCTCTATGGTGAGCAATCCGGCTAAAAAAGGATTTCAAGTGACGGCCTTGAATCCGGCGAATGAAATGGCAGGTAACTTTATTGCTGGCGGCAATACACAAATCAAAACGGCCACAATCAGTGGCGGACAGCGAAAGTACGTCACGCACAAGAGCTCTTCGAATACTTCAGCAACTCAAGTTTGGAACTGGACTTGGGAGGCGCCTGCTACAGAACAAGGCCCCATTACCTTTTATATTGCAACCAATAAAACCAATAATAACAGCAATACAAATGGTGATTTGATTTATTTGTCGCAACATGTATTTTCCAATGACGATGCAAATATAAATGAGTCAACTTTTGAGCAAAATTTTTCGGTTGGGTATGCTCCTGAAAAAGACGCGGTCCTAATTTCGTATGCGACCTTATCTATTCTACCTACGTCCTTGAATCTAGTAAATCTTGAAGGCAAATCGGTTTTCTCCAAAAAACTGGGAGCAACAGCGGTAGGTAACAATCAAGAATGGGTATCGCTTCCTTCGCATTTACCGAATGGTCTTTATGTAGTCCATTTCTTTGTCGGAAACAAAGCTTACTCGGCCCCAATTAGTTTACAACGCTAGTGAAACTTTAGGTTTTCTGCTTTTTGAGCGTAGAATCCTTTTTCTTCAATTATTGAATTTCTGAGGCTGCTAAATGCAGCCTCTTTTTTTGTCTGTTGGTAGACGTGCAGTAAATACCAATTTCCTTCTTCACTAAAATTGGCAAAAGGGATATTCTGCAGCTTTAGAAACCTACCTTCAGCCTGTCCATATTCTTGAAGGTTATATAAGCACATAGCGCCGTAAAACAAAGCATTGGCGTCATCTGGGTAAGAAATCAATATTTGATCGAAATGCAACAAGGCTAGCTTGTACTCTTCCTTTGAAAAATCTTCAATTGACCTGCTCAGTAAGTTGATGTAAGGAATCTGTAATTCTTGGTCGCCAAATTCATTGGGCGGCACAACTTTTTTAACTTCTTTTTCCGGATTTCGGTAATATCGGTAATCGAGGACCTTGAAGTTCTTGATCAATAATTCTCTGCCAATTTTTAGGGTCAAGCGTTGTTCCTGTTGATTCTTCAAATCGATATGCTTGGCTGAAACTTGCGGAATGCGCGCTAATAATTCTATTTTTTGTTCAGCTTCGGGGCTTTTCATTTGAAATTCTTGAATCACCTGACGCGGAGAAATGCGTTCAGTTTCAGCTGCCGTTTTCATGCGATTAATTTCTGCTTTATTATGGATTTTGATAGTTTGTCTTTGCGTAGTTGACGCTTGCATATTTTCCTTCTTGTGGGCTGATTTGCCTGGCACAAATAAGTATCCGATACTTACAGAGATCAGAAGCGCGAGGCTTAATATTCCCCATCTTTTGAAGCGCGCCCTTTTGTTGAAGCGATAGTCAAAATTTTCAAACGCTTCCCAAGAATTTGGCTGCGTGCGATAACCCTCTAGCGCATCCATCACGAAATCATCATCGATGAAGTTATTTTCGACTTTTCTTTTTTCCTTGGGATCCGTAGACCTCAGGTATTTTTTTAAAAGCGCTCTATTTGCTTTCATATTGATTATTTTGTTCCATGATCAATTTCAGATTGCGTTTACCATTTTGAATGTAGCTTTTCACTTCATTAAAAGTATAACCTGTTTGGGCCATGATTTGATCATAGCTGAGTTGTTCTATATAAAAAAGTACAATACACGTTTTTTGATGCGCTTTGAGTTGAGGAATCGCCCACTCAAGTAATTGGAGCTCGGTTTCTATGTCTACATTTTCTTCTTGGGCATATGCTTGTTGCCCTCGCTCATCTATCGGATCGATAAAGTCCTTTTTATTTTTTCTCAAAAAAGTGAGCGCTAGATTGCGCGCAACGGTGTGTAGCCAACCCCGAAAGAAAGCGATATCGTGTTGTAATATAAGGGAAGGTAATTTAGCGAAGCACTCCATAGTGAGGTCTTCAGCATCCATAGTTTGTTTGGTGTACTTTAATTGAACACCATATACGAGGTGCGCATGGCGTCTGTAAAGCTCTTCGATACAAGCCGACCACTGTTTTTCTTTAAAGACTGCAATCAATTGTTCATCCTCCAAAGATTGTAAATACGCCCTCCTACCAAGTATCATATATCACAAAGATGCCTAAATTACAGGGTTTCCACAAAAAACATAATGAAACTGCAACCTTTCTGCAACCTTTCAAATACTTGACCGTTAGACCACTGTAATTCAGCAAACATAAATATTTTATTTTTCTTCCAATAAATTATTGCAGAACCAAAAAGAGTACATATCTTTGCACCCCGCAATTAAGACAACGGTCTATGTTAATTTGGGGTTAATAAATAAAGTTGATGAGTAGGGATGGGAGTTCTTACTGATTACATAAGACAAGTTCT
>DBCS01000009.1 GCA_002293185.1 Flavobacteriales bacterium UBA952
GATATCGGCCTTATCGGCGGAGGTAGTTATCCGCAACCCGGAGAAATTTCTCTGGCCCACAACGGGGTTTTATTTTTAGATGAACTTCCGGAGTATAAAAGGCATGTATTAGAAGTCTTAAGGCAACCCTTAGAAGACCGCTCCGTGAATATCTCAAGAGCCAGATTTTCCATAGATTATCCTGCTAATTTTATGTTAGTTGCTGCCATGAACCCCTGCCCGTGTGGTTTTCTAAACCATCCTGAAAAAGCATGCGGCTGCCATCCCAATGCCGTGCAGCGCTATCTCCAGCGCGTTTCTGGACCATTATTAGACCGCATCGATATGCATATAGAAGTAAGCCCCGTTAAATATACCGAACTCAACGAACGCAGCACAGCAGAGTGCAGTCAGGAAATTAGGCTGCGTATTTTAGCAGCCCGTAAAATTCAGCAAGAAAGGTACGCTGCGCAAAGCGGTACCCATGCCAATGCTCAAATGAGCCGGCGCGAGGTGGAACTATATTGTAAACTGAGTACTGATGGCCAAAATATACTCCAAATAGCCATGAAAAAATTAGGCTTGTCGGCACGCGCATACGAGCGTATATTAAAAGTTGCTAGAACAATCGCCGATCTTGACGGTGCCACACAAATTGCAACAGCTCATATTAGTGAGGCCATTCAGTATCGGAATTTGGACCGCCGTAACTAAAGCCTCTTGTAATTTAAAAGATTAATCTTGAACCTATTGAAAGGCGGATTATACGAATTTCTAAATTCATATATTTGAGCATGAGATTACTATTCATTATTATAGCTTTCATTGCTACCATTCAAAGCCTTGCGCAAAATCTTAATGTAGGCCACACAACAATTACTTTCAATGACCCTAACAGATCCGGAGGCTTTGGCAATGGAGGTGGTCCTGGCAGACAAATTCAAACAGAAATTTATTATCCTGCGCCGGCTAATGGTGAAAACGTAGCCGTCTCGGACGGCCAGTGGCCAATTATTGTATTCGGACATGGTTTTGCCATGAACTGGGATGCCTATTCCAATATCTGGTCTGCTTTGGTGCCGTATGGCTACATCATTGCTTTTCCTAGAACAGAAAGCGGACTTTTCCCATCGCCAAGTCATGGCGATTTCGGGCAAGACATCGCACTTATTGGTCAAAAATTAACCGATGCAGGGCAAAATAGCACGAGTATTTTCTATTCCAAGATTTCCGCCTATGCCTGTGCAATGGGCCATTCTATGGGTGGTGGTGCAGCGGTTTTAGCAGCAGCTCAAAGTGCTCTTTTTGATGCCTATCTGGGCTTGGCTCCTGCAGAAACCAACCCAAGCGCCATAGCGGCGGCAGCCAACCTTCAAATTCCTTCGCTTATATTATCGGGTAGCAACGACGGCGTTACCCCTCCAAGTCAGCATCATTTACCCATTTTCAATGCCATTGCGCACGAGTGCAAGAGTTTTGCCAACCTCATAGGTGGAGGACACTGCTATTTTGCCAATACAAACTTTAATTGCGACTTCGGTGAAAGTACAAGTTCAACGGGTATTAGCCTGACCCGCGCTGAACAACAGAGTTTGATGTACCAGCAAATTATACCATGGTTATCTTATTTCTTAGGTCAAAGTTGCGAAGGTTATGCGGCATTTATAGAGTATCCAATCAACGGAATCTCTCTGAATTCTACATGTCCTAGTAACATCCCCGACGTGACCATCACTCAAAATAACAATACACTAAGTACAACAACCCAAGGCAACTCCTATCAATGGTATCTCAATGGAGAACCCATTCTTGGTGAAACCAATGATAGCCTACAAGTGTCAGGAAACCTTTCAGGAGTCTATCAATTATTAGTGTATTTTGATTACGGCTGTCAGTACAGCAACAACATTGTAACTGTTGAGGAATTCAAAACGACCCTGCAGGTTTATCCTAATCCTGCTGGCGATTTCATTGAAATCAAAGGTCTTCCTGTGGTCAACTGCGGTTATTCCGTTTTGAACTTACATGGACAATTCATGCAGGGTGGTACTTTGAATGCCGAATATGATACCATTCTGCTCCACAAACTGCCAGAAGGTGCCTATTTTCTTCAATTAAATGGGCTGAGTTTAAAGGTGGTGATTCAGCGTTAGGAGCTCATAAAAATCAAAACAAATCCTTATCTTCGAGAACTCTTATCTAGATTCATGTACAAACTATTACTTCTTCCTTTATTTTTGACGCTAAGCATCACATCCTTTGCTCAAGACTACACCATTCGTGGCTTTCTACACGATGCTTCTAACGGAGAGCCTATTTCCGATGAACGCGTCAAAGTACTAAAAGCCGACAGCACACCCGTAGCCGTTGCCTACTCTAACATTGCAGGGTTCTTTTCTATTCCAAAATTAGCCTATGGTAATTATATTCTAAAAATCGATAAAGCCAAGTACGAACGTACTTTCATCTCGGTGGAAATGACACCCAATAAAAAAATCTATGACGTTGGCTCTTGGAATTTAAATCCAAATACGCTCAATGTGCAAGATGTTCGGGTGAGCAATGAGGCAAAGGCTAAAAAACAGCAAATTGGCATGTCTGAAATAAAAATGGACAAACAAGCTGTAGAGCGCATCCCAATGTATGGTGCAGAAAGCGACATTGTAGGTGCCTTAAGTGTTACGCCAGGGGTTATTACCACAGGTGACCAAGGCGGGCAATTGTACGTGCGCGGTGGTACACCTATCCAAAATAAAACCTTACTTGATGGCATGACCATCTACAATCCTTTTCACTCCATTGGTTTTTATTCCATTTTTGAAACCGAACTCGTTAAATCAGTGGATATCTATACAGGCGGTTTTGAATCTAAATACGGAGGAAGAATCTCGTCTATCATGGACATCACCTACCGAGATGGTAACCGCAGCAAGTTTGCAGGTAAAATCTCCGCATCACCTTTCATGAGTAAGGCTGTTTTGGAGGGTCCTCTTGGCCCAAAAAGCAAGGACGGCTTGTCTTCGGGCTCCTATATGTTCACTGCCAAGCACTCCCTTTTGGATTACACGAGTAAGGCGCTGTATCCGACAATCAATGACGGCAATGGCCTTCCTTTTAATTTTACAGATCTGTACGGAAAAGTCACTTTCAACGGAGAAGGCGGTTCTAAAGTAAGTGTTTTTGGTTTTTCTAATCAAGATTCTGTCCATTACAACGTCGCGGACCTCGACTGGAATGCTGCAGGCGGTGGGCTCAATTTTACGCTCGTGCCCAGTAGCTCTCCAATTTTTATCCGTGGCCATGTCAATGGCAGCAACTACGAAACCACCTTTGCAGAAATTGGTCAAGAACCGCGCTATTCAAAAATAGGTGGCTTTGACATGGGTTTTGACTTTACCTTTTTTCAAAAAAATGAAAGCGAGCTCAACTATGGGTTCAATCTAAGTGGTTTCAATACACAATTTATCACTTTTAATGAACTACAAAGAAAAATTGAAGCCAGCAATTTTACTACAGAAATTGGTACGTATATCAATTACCGCTTAGTGCTGCCTCGTTGGGTGTATCAAGGTGGTTTACGGATGCAATTGTACGCATCCCTCAATACCGTATCAATAGAGCCCCGCTTTGGTGCCAAATACAATGCTACTGACAATCTTAGGTTCAAATTCTCGGGTGGGCGTTTTTCTCAAAACTTTACTTCTGCATCTTCTGATAAAGATGTTGTGAATTTATTCAACGGTCTTTTATCTGCGCCAACCAATGTTCAGGACCAGTTTATCAATGAATTCCAACAAGTATCTGCAATAAAAAATGGTTTACAATATGCCTGGCATGCTATTGCAGGGTTTGAATACGACCTCAATAGATATTGGAATATCAACATAGAAGCTTATTACAAATACTTTGACCAACTGAGCAATATCAATCAAAATAAACTATACACGGACATCGCTCAATTTGAGCTCATCGACGACGTTTTCAAAAAAGATTTTATTATCGAATCCGGACAATCTTATGGAGTTGACGTACTTGTCAAGTATGCCAAAGACCGCATTTTTTTGTGGGCAGTTTATTCTCTAGGTTACAATACCCGTTGGGACGGATTCGATACCTACTTTCCCGTATTTGACCGTCGCCACAACGTCAACCTTGTCGGATCCTATGCCTTCGGAAAAGAAAAGAAAACCGAGCTAAATGTCCGCTGGAATTTAGGCTCTGGCTTGCCATTTACGCCCACAGCCGGATACTATCAGCTTGAAAACTTTGGCGAAGGGCTCACCACAGATTACGTTACCAACAATCCAAATAATGTAGCTACGATGCTTGGCACCTTCAATTCTCAACGCTTACCCTATTACCATCGCTTAGATATCACCGTAAAGCATAGCATCATTACCAAGAACAAAAATAATTTAGAAATTGTCTTCGGAATCACCAATGTCTACAACCGCAACAACATTTTTTATGTGAACCGCGTGACCAATGAAATCATATATCAATTCCCAGTTTTACCAAGTTTAGGCATCAGCTACAAATTCTAAGTAATGGCACATATTAGGGCTTTTGAAGCAATACGGCCGGTTCGCAGCAAAGTACATTTGGTTGCCACACGCCCCTATTATTCCTATAAGAAAAACGTACTCAAAGCTAAACTTGAAGACAATCCTTATACATTTTTGCATATCATCAACCCTGAATTTGGAGCTCAAATCAAAACCAAACCTAATTCAAGAGCACGTTTTTTTCAGGTCAAACAAAAATTTGAACAATTCAAAGCAGCGGGTATTCTCATCACTGATGAACACGCCCACCTATATATTTACCGACAGTCAAAAGACGGCTTTGTAGTCTCCGGTTTTTTTGCAGGGGTGAGTGTTGATGATTACCTCACCGGGAAAATTAAAAAACACGAGCAAACCCTTACTGCCAGAGAAGATGTTTTTACCAGCTATCTCGATGTTGTCGGTTTCAATGCAGAACCTGTTTTGCTTACCTATGAAGGTCAGAAGCCCATTCAAGCTATACTCGATACCTATCTTTTAACGAGGTCAGAATATGAATTCACTACAACTGACCGCATTACGCATGAAGTATGGGTGCTGAACCCAACAGACGCTGCATACATCTGTTCTGCTTTTGAAAAAGTACCTGCATTGTATATTGCAGACGGGCATCACCGCTGTGCATCCTCGGCTCGTTACACACAACAATTGCGAGAAAAAGGAGCAAGCTACCCAACAGCTGCTAATTTCTTTCTTGGCTATTTAGTAGATGAAAACGACGTGCAAATTGCTGCTTTTCACCGCTTACTAAGATCGACCAACGGGCTAGACCTCAAAGGCCTCATTGCAATTTTATCCAACGAAGGCACCGTCGAAACCATGGCGTCTGCTTTGCTACCAGAAAAAAAACACGACATCCATATTTACATGGATAGCACTTGGCTTAAATTTAGGCCTAATTTGCATTTTATAAATGACCAAGATCCTGTTGAACAACTCGATGCTTTTATCTTGTCCGATCTCATTCTCAAACCAATTTTTGGCATAACCGACCTCAAAACAACCGAGCAGCTCGAGTTCTTGCCAGGTATTGAACCCATCGAAAAAATTATCGAATACATCGATACAAAAAAATTTGAAGTTGCTTTCTTATTGCATCCGGCGCGTATCTCCGACATCAAAAAAGTAGCCGATGCCGGTATGAATATGCCGCCAAAATCAACTTGGGTAGAACCCAAACTCCGAAGTGGGCTCACCATCTATTCGCTAACTACATGATCCAAACACAACTCAAGCAAGTACAAGCGCAGCTCCCTGAGCAAGTCGTGCTCATCGCCGTTTCAAAAACCAAACCAATCGCCGACCTTCAAGCCGCTTACGATGCAGGGCAAAGGCATTTCGGTGAGAATAAAGTTCAAGAAATGGTAGAAAAAGCACAGCTACTCCCCAATGACATCCATTGGCATTTAATTGGGCACCTCCAAACCAATAAGGTGAAATATATGGCTGGTTTTGTGCACCTCATTCATGGTGTAGACTCATTAAAACTCCTCATCGAAATTAATAAACAAGCTAAAAAAGTAAATAGAATCCAAGATATTTTACTGCAGTTTTATATCGCTCAGGAAGACACCAAATTTGGTCTTGATATCTCTGAAGCCCAAGAAATACTCAATTCAATCGAGTTTCAACAACTCAAGCACATCAGGGTTTGTGGAGTCATGGGAATGGCCAGTAATACCTCTAATGAAAAGCAAGTTGCAAGTGAATTTCGAAACCTAAAGCAAATTTTCGATGAACTCAAAACTAAATATTTCCCTAAGCAAGATACTTTCAAGGAAATATCCATGGGCATGAGTGGAGATTACCAATTGGCTATCGCAAATGGCAGCACGATGGTAAGGGTTGGGAGTAAAATCTTTGGGGGGCGTTAAACGTCAAAGATTAAAGAAGAAAAAACCTCTTTTCGAAGGTGTTTTTGCGCAAGTACCTGGATTTCCTGTGAAGTGATTTTATCGATAGCCTGATGCATCTCAGCTATGGTATCAATTTGTCCGAACGCCAACATGCTTTTACCCAGACCTTGCATTAGGCCTGAATTGACGTCCATTCCCAGCGCTAAATGCCCCTTGTATTGACGTTTTGCTTGCAACAATTGACTCGCGCTCAGGGTTTTTTCTCTCAACTTGTCAAGTTCTTTGTCTATTAAGGTTAGGGTTTTATTGACATTCTTGGGCTCTGATCCGAAGTAAATTTGCCAATAACCAGTATCGGCAAAAGTGTGGTAATTTGCTTCAATAGAATAGGCATAACCATAGCGTTCCCTAACAGATAAATTAAGTCGGGAATTGAGTGCAGGCCCACCCAAAATATTGATGAGCAACGACATGGCAACGCGCTCGTCATCGTGGTAACTTGGTGCCAAACCACCCAAAACAGCATGAGCTTGGTAGTTGGCCTCCTTCAGCACTTCTTTGAATGGCGTTGTAAATGTAAACGGCTGTGGAACTGAACGCTCGGCTGTCAGTGGCATCTGCGAAAGCGCTGCCTCCAGTGCTACCTTAAGCCTTGCAAGTGGAACATTACCTACAAATGAAACAACGAGATTATCAGCAGTAAAATATTGTTGAATATACTGCTGAAGATCTTGTTGTGTAAATGATGAAACACTCTCCATGGTGCCGAGGATATTTTGACCTAGCGGATGATTTTCAAAGAGTTTAGCGTCAAAATCATCAAATATTTTATCGGATGGGGAATCCAGATACGAGTTGATTTCATCGAGAATAACCTCTTTCTCTTTTTCGATTTCCTTTTCTGGAAAAGTGGAATTGATGGAAATATCTGAAAGTAAATCTATAGCTCTTTGGGTATGTTCTTTAGAAAAAGAGGCATATAAGCACATTTCCTCTTTAGCGGTATAGGCGTTAAGTTCTCCACCAACCGCGTCAATCCTGGATAATATGTGAAGTGCGTTTCGCTTTTGCGTTCCTTTGAACAAACAATGTTCTAAAAAATGCGCCAAACCAATTTGATTTGGCCCCTCGTGGCGTGAACCTGCAGCAAAGAAAAAGCCGAGGTGTGCTACTTGGCTCGGGACCTTTAAATAAACAAGACGTGTGCCATTGGCTAACACTTCACAAATGGGTTGGTAGGCCTTCATTAAGGATTAAGGAGATTAGAATGCCATTCATTTAGGTTGCGCGTATAGACACGTCGTTCGTGCAATCGCGATGGTTGGCCTTGCCAGAATTCGAGTAAATTTGCATCCAGTGCGTAACCTCCCCAATGTGGAGGACGAGGAACAATATCCGGAAATTGTGCATCATAGGATGCAAAGCGTGCGATTAATTCTTGGCGACTACTTAAAACCTCTGATTGTTGAGAAGCCCAAGCTCCGAGCTGACTTTCGCGCGGACGAGTTGCAAAATAAGCATCTGAAATGGCCGCATCGATAGGAGCAACACGACCTTCAATTCTTACTTGACGCATCATTTTTGGCCAAAAAAACAGCAGCGAAGCATTGGTATTTGCATGAAGATCTGTTCCTTTTTTCGATAGGTAATTGGTATAAAAAATAAACTGGTTGTCGAGTAGTTCTTTAAGGTAAAGCACCCGAGCACTTACTTGCAGCTCTGTGTTGCAAGTACTTAACGTACAGGCATTGGCCTCGATTTCTTGGGCGTTGACTGCTGCGTCGAACCATTCTGAAAATGCGGCAAAAGGATCGGTAGGTAGTAGATTGATAGCCGACGGCAGGTCGAAGTCTGCGTGATTTTCTCTATATGACTGAAGCCACTCGCTCATTTTTAGACTGATTCGGTTTCATCTGAAATTTCGGAGTCGTCGAGAAAAACGTCTTCGTCGGTATCGGTACCGGATGCAGAAAAGACTTGGCGGAGTGGTGTATGTGTTGTTTCTTCTTCAAATTTTGGGGCCTTTTGCACAGGAGACTGCACGTCTTCTTCACGATAAGGGAAGATTTCGACTATTGGGGAAGCAGTAATTGACACCACATTGAAGTCAATCATGAGTGTGGCAAGGCTTTCTTCAATGCGCTCATAGGCCTCTTTGACCTGAGCTGCACTAACCAAAAAGTTTTGAGAGATGGTCTTGGCTTTTTCACCGTCTTCGTCTATGCGGTCATAGGTAACCTTGCACTTGAACCATTGTTCTGCATCGTCGTATTGGAAGATGTCGTGGAGATCGGTACGGGCAATGCCTGTCACTTGAAATTCTCCGCGAATGCTAGATCCTAATTCTTCGTAGATGCGCGCCTCGGCGTCAGTGAAGGTCATGGCGGCAAGTAAATAAGGCTCTGAAACCCTTTTAAACGTGCCGTTTTCGAGTTGTTTGGTGTATTTAACTTTAACGGTAAACCAGCTGTTCATGCAAATCAAATTTGGATTACAAAGATAATACCCTTGATGGAATTAACGCTACTTCGCAAAGCCAAATGGCAATAAGTTTTGAACGGAATCTAAGACAAAAACTTGCCCTGATTGCTGAATAAGTAATACTTCAATTGGATTTGTTTGCCGCATCTCACTTTCCAACATGACTTGTCTGCATGAGCCACAAGGAGACAACAAAGCACCAGGCTTCATGAGGTCGCCTTCTGCGGCAATACAAATTTTTAAAATCGGGTCGTTCGGATGATTAGCCCCTGCGTAGAAAAGAGCCACGCGTTCAGCACACAAACCAGACGGAAATGCGATATTTTCTTGATTGTTTCCTTCGATAACAAGACCGCTTTGGAGCAGCACACTAGCGCCCACCTGAAATCTAGAATAAGGGGCATAAGCCCTTTTAAGTGCAGCTTGCGCAGCACTTACCAAGACTTGGTCCTGTGATGCTAATTCTTGTAAACTAGGAATGATTCGAAAAGAAAAAGTATACTGCTTATCCATACGGCCATTTATACGTGGCAATGCGCTAAAAGTTTCAAGATATTATTTATTAAAGAAAGACGATAACAGGTCTTTTTTCGGTAAATTCGCGTTTTTACATCGAATGGAAGCAGACAAATCAAAAGCATCGTATGGCGTAGGCATGAGCATCGCCGAAAGTTTAACCCAACAAGACCTCAACACACTAGACCTCGAGCAGTTGTTGGCCGGTATGCGTGTCATATTTAATGGAGAAACACCTACCATTACCCCAGACGAAGCAAACCTTCATATCCAACGTTTTCTAGACGCTCAAAAACAAATGAAATACGAGGCTGTAAAAGGTGATGGTGAGGCATTTTTGAAGACAAACGCACTTCGTCCTGAAGTCCACACCACGGCAAGTGGTTTACAATACGAAATATTGACCCAAGGAACAGGAGCACAACCTGGTCTAACTAGCCAAGTAACGGTGCACTACCACGGAACCCTCATCGATGGAACGGTCTTCGACAGCTCAATTGAAAGAGGTGCGCCTGCAACATTTGGTGTAAGCCAAGTCATCCGCGGCTGGACCGAAGCCTTACAACTTATGTCGGAAGGAGCTAAATACCGCTTGGCAATTCCCCAAGAATTGGCTTACGGAGCCAACCCACATCCCGGAGGCGCTATACAACCTTATGCTGCACTCATTTTTGATGTCGAACTTATTTCTATAGCCTAAACCAAGTACCCATGAAATTTCTAGCCCTTTTTGCCTTAATTTTTACCTTGTTTGCTTGCGGCAACGAGGTCGTCACCTTCAAAACCGATAAAGAACGCTATTCCTATTTATTAGGTGTTGAAATCGCCAAACCGTTCATCACACAAGCACCATTTACCAAAATGGACAAAGAAAAAATGATTGAAGGTTTTGAAAACCCTGTCAAAGAAGCTGAGCTTCAAAAATACTATAAGGAGCTCGAATTGTTACTAGGTCAAAACGGCCAAAGTTTCAATCAAAAATACCTAGAGCAAGGATCATTTGCTGTTGGTAAAATCAACCGCGAGCGCTTTGACCACTATTTTGAAGAGCTCGACGCCAAGTCTCTCATCAATAGTGATTTTGTCAAAAAAGGCTTTGCCGACGGTCTCCATAAAAAAGATGCAGAAGCACTCAAAGGCCTTGACCGCAAACAAATTATGGCAGGCTTTGAAGCACTCATGAATAAAAAGTATTTAAAAATTACCGAAGCTTATAAAGCCGAAGGAGAAGCATTTATGAATGCCAATAAGAAAAAGCAAGGTGTTATTACAACGGCAAGTGGCTTACAATACACGGTAATCAAAGAAGGCAAAGGTCCAAAGCCAAAGCTTGATTCACGCGTTAAAATGAGCTATACCGGCATGAACACCGACGGAAGTATTTTTGATCAATCTCCAGTGGGCGACGGCGTAAGCTTTGGCCTCACCGAAGTGATCCCAGGCTGGACCGAAGCACTGCAACTCATGAGTGTTGGTAGTAAAATCCGCTTATTTGTTCCTCAAGAATTGGGTTATGCAGGTAACCCACCACAAGGAGCCAACATTAAACCTTATGCTCCTCTTATTTTTGAAATGGAACTCATGGAAATAGAAAAGGCAAGCGCCCCAAATACCGACATGCCACAACCCATTCAAAAACCATAAAATTACTTAACTTAGACCATGCGCTTTTCTAAAATCCTCTCCCTATTTTTCGCAGGTTCTTTTTTATTTAGCTCCTGTGAAGAAGCTATTATCTTAGATGGTGACTTCGTAGAAACAGCCGTTGTCTACGGCCTACTCGATCAAGCCGACTCTATTCACTTTATCAAAATAACGCGTGCCTTTATTGGCCCAGGCTCTGCTTTAGATATCGCACAAATACCAGATTCAAGTTACTTTGATCAAGTAGAAGCTACCGTTAGCGAAGTAGTGAATGGTCAGGTGACACGCACATGGGCTCTTCAAGATTCTACGGTTCAAGACAAAGACACCAATGGCCTCTTCTACGGTCCTTATCAAAAAGTCTTTTACTTCAAAACACTACCTACCGGTCCATTAGAGGCCATTCAAACCTCACCCAACCCACAGTTGAGTTCTTTGATCCCGACGGCTACTTATCGGTTCAAAGCCATCATCAATGGAGGTGAATTTGAAGTAAGTGGTGAAACCGAACTTGTTCGAGGCATGACCTCTCCTGCTGCCTCTCAAAATTTTACCTTCAAATTTGCCGACGATCCAGGAGAATATATTTCCACCGGTATTGCCATCTCCAACACCGGCAACTCCTACATTACCAGTGCGCATTTAGACGTTCTCTTTAACGAACATATCGGTACCACAGTTGCTGAAAAATCTTTCCGCTGGAAACTCGGAGAGGCGGCAGTTGAACCTTTTTCTACGCGTACTTATTCAGCTGTCGGACGCACCTTTTACGACCTTGTCAAAACCAATATCACCAACAACCCCAGCATAGATAAACGCACCTTTAAAGCAATGCGTGTTATCCTTACCGGAGGAGCCGAAGATCTTTACAATTACATGAGCGTTAATTCGCCAAGTTCAAGTCTTGCTCAAAGCAAACCAACTTATACCAACCTAAGCGTTACCAATGGCAAAAGAGTAGTAGGTATCTTCTCTTCTCGTCAAACCGTCACTTACTACAAACCATTTTATACATCACCACAACAAGCCTACATCAGAGCAATAGACAAAAAATCTACCCGTGAACTATGCAGCGGGCCAATTACCGGTTTCTTATTCTTTTGCTCCAATCATCCTGGCGACAACGTTGTTGGGCAAGAGGAGTCCTTTGCTTGTAACTAAATGACTGAGCGCCAGACACTCTTTGCCGATGTCTTGCTGCCAGTCCCGATGCGGCAGGTTTTCACCTACCGTGTTCCATTTGAATTCAATGCTCAAATGCGCAGTGGTTTGCGTGTATTGGTCCCATTCGGAAAAAACAAACTCCTGACTGGATTGGTGACGAACATTCACTCGGATATACCGCAAAACTATCAGGCGAAATACATCGATACCATCCTCGATGAACAGCCAATTGTGACGGGCAAACAACTCGCTTTCTGGGACTGGATCAGCACCTATTATATGGCGCCAATTGGCGATGTCATGAACGCTGCCTTGCCGGCTAACTTCAAACTAGCCAGCGAATCTAAATTTTGTCTGCACCCAGACGCGCCTCTTCAAAGACCCGAACTCAGTGCGCGTGCCACAGAAATCCTGGACCTACTAGAAATTCAGGAACAAATGAGCACAAAAGAAATCGCTGAGCGCTTGGGTATCAAGACCATCCAACCATACCTTAAAAAGCTCCTCGAGCTTAAATTGATTGCGAGTGCTGAAGAAGTGCAAGAGCGCTATACCCCAAAAACACAGCTCTTCATTTTTTTACATCCAGACTTTCAGCTAGAAGAACAATTGAGTAGTTTTTTGAATACTTTAGAACGCAAAGCGCGTGCTGAGAAGCAACTACATGCCATGCTTCGCTTTATTCAGTTGGCCACTGAAGCAGGAGGTTTGGCTGCTCCGGTATCTAAAACCCTTTTACTTAAACATGAAGTAAGTGCATCTGCACTTGCTACCCTTGAAAAGCAAGGCGTGTTGCTCATTGAGCGTTTACAAGTAGATCGCCACGCAAGTGTAGGAGAAGGTCGTGGTGCCTTTAAACCACTTACAGAGGTTCAGCAAGTAGCGCTTCAGCAAATAGAAAAAGGGTTTCAAACCAAAGATGTTTGTCTTTTCTATGGCGTTACCGGTTCAGGAAAAACTGAAATATACGTTCAATTGATCCAGCAATATCTAGACTTAGGCAAACAAGTTTTGTTCTTGATTCCTGAAATTGCACTCACCACACAACTTATTGGGCGTTTACAACACTATTTTGGAGAGCTCGTTGGGGTCTATCACAGCCGCTTCAATCAAAACGAACGCATAGAAATCTGGAACCACGTACTGGCCAATGACCCCAATAAATTTAGGATCATTGTAGGTGCCCGAAGTTCTGTATTCCTGCCATTTACCGACCTCGGTTTGGTCATTGTAGATGAAGAACACGAATCCTCATTTAAGCAATACGACCCCTCACCACGCTACAACGCCCGCGATGCCTCTATTGTGCTCGCTCATTTACACAGTTCAAAAGTACTCTTGGGTTCAGCAACGCCGTCTATTGAGTCATATACCAATGCCAAACAAGGAAAATACCATTTGGTACAACTTGCCGAACGCTATAAAGGACTCCAATTACCACTCATGCTTTGCGCTGACCTCAAAAGAGAAAAGCGACTTAAAAACATGCAATCGCATTTCTCTGGTTTATTACTAGAAGAAATCAAACTTGCACTCGCTAAAAAAGAACAAATTATTCTATTCCAAAATAGACGTGGTTATACCCCTATTTGGTCGTGTGAAGTGTGCGCTTGGACTCCTCGCTGCCAACACTGCGATGTTAGCCTGACTTACCACAAGCTCAGCAATATGCTTAAGTGCCATTATTGCAGTTACACAACGCCGCCTATCGGCTCGTGCACCAATTGTGGTAGCAATCGCTTGCGTATGATTGGTTTTGGAACAGAAAAAATTGAAGACGAACTTCAACTGCTCTTTCCAAATGCGATTTTTAAACGCATGGACCTCGATAGCACGCGCTCCAAAAATGCGTATGAAGAAATCATTGACGACTTCTCACAGCGGCGCATTGACGTCTTAATCGGCACCCAAATGGTGACCAAAGGTCTAGATTTTGATCATGTCTCTTTGGTAGGTATTTTAGATGCCGACATGTTGCTCAACCGTCCCGACTTCAGGGCCTACGAACGTGCTTTTCAACTGATGTCTCAGGTTGCAGGCCGAGCTGGGCGCAAGGAAAAACAAGGAAAGGTTGTCATACAAAGTACGCAAGCAGAGCATTGGGTGCTCGAACGCGTCATGGCCCATGATTTTATCGGATTTTATGAGGTAGAAATCGAAGAACGCGAGCGCTTTTTTTATCCGCCCTACTACAAAATTGTTCAACTCACGCTCAAGCACGAAAAAGAAGAGTTGGTCAATGAGGGTGCCGTGTTTTTAGCGAATCAGCTGCGCGACGTCTTCAAAGAACGCGTACTAGGGCCTGAGTTCCCGATCATTAAGCGCATTCAAAACAAATTCCTCAAAGAAATTAAACTCAAGATTGAACGCGGCGCACCCGATAAAAAAGTCAAGGCCCGCATCTTACAAGATATCGATGCATTTTATCAAAATGTAAGGTTCAAAGGAATTAAGATCAGCATTGACGTGGATCCGATGTAAAACAAAAAAGGAACCTCTCGGTTCCTTTTTTGTTTATCCTAAGTAGCTTTTCAGCACTTTATTTTTATTGGTGTGTTTGAGGCGGCGTATTGCCTTTTCTTTGATTTGGCGCACGCGCTCACGGGTGAGTTCAAATTTATCACCGATTTCTTCCAATGAAAGCGGTGCTTTGCCCTCAAGACCGTAGAACATGCTAATGACTTCGCTCTCACGCGGAGTTAAGCTCGTAAGTGAACGGCGGATATCCGAACGCAAAGATTCTAGGGTAAGGTTAGCCTCAGGGCCGGGAAGAGAGTCGCCTTGCATGACGTCGTACATAGTAGAGGTGGATTCGTCTCCTTCTATCAAAGGCGCATCCATAGAAATATGACGTCCGTTTTGAGAAAGCGTTTGCTTTACTTCTTCTGGCGTGACGTTCAAAAACTCAGCAAGTTCGTCTGCGGATGGCGGACGCTCAAATTTTTGCTCGAGTTCTGAGTAAGCACGGTTGATTTTATTGATGTTTCCAATTTTGTTCAAAGGTAAACGCACGATACGCGCTTGCTCTGCCAAAGCCTGAAGAATCGACTGACGAATCCACCAAACGGCATAAGATATGAACTTGAAACCTCTGGTTTCGTCAAAACGTTCTGCGGCTTTAATTAGACCTAGGTTCCCTTCGTTGATCAAATCTGGCAATGCCAAACCTTGGTTTTGGTACTGTTTTGCTACGGATACTACAAAACGAAGATTGGCTTTGGTAAGGCGTTCGAGCGCAAGGCGGTCTCCTGCTTTGATTTTTCGTGCGAGCTCTACCTCTTCATCAGCGGTAATGAGATCAACCCGACCAATTTCTTGTAAGTACTTGTCTAAAGATGCGGTCTCTCTGTTGGTGACCTGTTTTGCGATTTTTAATTGCCTCATATTTTTTAATTGCTATGCCTTGTACTGATAAATTGCAGAAAGGTTCGACTTGAACGCATTTTTTTTTCGAGCGTTACAAAGATTTGAGCAAAAGCCACCTTCTACTGTATATTTTACGGATACTGATGAAGATTTTTGGCAAGCTGACTAGGGAAAAAGCTGCACATGCACCGCATATAATACAATGAACCCTTAAAATTGCGTTTGGTTCATATGGATTCAATTGTAAATAAAAGGTATTGTAAAGAATGTGGAATGCCACTCAAAGGACGCCGCGATCAAAAATATTGTGCTGACCAATGCCGCAATCAGTTCAATAATAGAAACTACGCGAAAAAATTGGCGCCACAACGTCAGATCAATCGAATACTACTGCAAAATCAGCAAATTTTGGCAAAATTCTACCTCATTGAAAAGAGAAGAAAAATATTAGCGCCAGACCTAAAGGCAAAAGGCTATCATTTCGATTTTCATACCCACCACAAACAGGCAAAAAATGGACAGCTCTACTTCTTTTGTTATGATTTTGGTTACCTTCGATTATCAGATAATCAGTTGTTATTAGTACATAACGCTTGTTGAAAAAAATGGAAATCGAACGCTATATTTACAACGGTGCTGAAGGCCGCCAAAGTTTATACGAATGGAGTGCAAATGCGCAGCATCAAGAACTGATTGTTTTTGTGCATGGATTCATGGGATTCATGGACTGGGGTGCTTGGCACCTCGTACGAAACTTTTTTACCAATGGGGGTTACGATTTTTGCCGCTTTAACCTTTCTCATAATGGTGGCACGCCTACTGATCCGACTGATTTTCCGGATACAGCAGCTTTCGGAAAAAACACCTATTCAAAAGAGACGTTCGATATTTCTTCCCTTTTGGATCATCTCGAAACGCAGCATCGGACCTATCAAAAAATACATCTAATAGGACATTCAAGAGGTGGTGGCATGGCAATTTTGGCTGCACAACAATGGAAGCAAATGAGCCCACTCGGACAGGTATGCACCTGGGCTAGTATTTGCGATATTGAACGGCGTTTTCCTCAAGGGCAAGATTTCAAAAAATGGGAAAAATCAGGAGTTCGATATGTAAAAAATAGCCGGACCTTACAAGATCTACCTCAGTTCTTTGAATTATATGCAAATTTTGAAAGGAATCGACATAGACTTGATATCAAAGCAGCAGCGAATGACATCGCTACACACCTTCATATTTTTCACGGAGACCAAGATGCTTCTGTACCTATTTCAGAAGCCTACGAATTACAGGAAGTGTCGGGCGCAAAGGTCATTGAAATACATGGAGCAGACCATGTTTTTGGAGCTGTGCATCCGTGGGATCAAGACGTACTCCCTCCGCTTCTAGAAGAATTATGTAAGAAGACTTTAAAGTGTTTGTAAACGAAAATAGCCAGTAAAATTACTGGCTATTTTTTAAAGGGAGGAAGACGGGTCTCGAACCCGCGACCTTCGGAACCACAATCCGACGCTCTAACCTACTGAGCTACAACCTCCATTTTGGTGGGTGCAAATATACAAAATCTTCTTGAATTGATAAAATCCATTTTTTTGAATACGCTATTTTTATATGCGTACTTTTGCGACCAATATTTGTTCATTCCATTATGACAGCGATTCATTCAAGTATTCTTGCCCAAGCCATTAATTACGACGCTTACCTGCAGTTATCTGCACTTCTCGTCAAAGAAGAACGGACCAGCGGGCCAAATCAGTCTGAAGCATACGTATATTATACCAAGCTAAATTTCCAGAGAATGAAACGCTTGAATAAGACAATTGAAGTCCCGGCAAGCGTCATTGAACTTTTGAAAGAAAAAGCGGCAAACTGGACCTGGGTAATACTAACAGAAGCTTGGTGTGGAGATGCAGCACAATGCGTTCCTGTAATCGAAAAACTAGCCTTAAGTGCCGGCAATATTCAAACGCTATATTTGCTACGCGACGAACACCCTGAAGTAATGGATGCTTATTTAACCAATGGAGGACGATCTATACCCAAATTAATTTGCCTCGACAAAACTGGAAAAGAGCTATTTACTTGGGGACCAAGACCTGTGGTCATTCAAGAGGTCATGAACCGACTCAAAGCAGAGGGCATCACTGAAATTGCTACGATTGTTGAGCAAATCCAAAAGGCATATAATGAAGACAAACAAGCTGGCATTTATAGCGAATTTGAACTCCTTCTCAAAGAATTGTAATCGAGGTTTTAAAGCGTTCCGCGGTTTTCTTGCTCGCGTTCGATCGCCTCAAACAAAGCCTTGAAATTACCTTTCCCGAAAGACTGCGCTCCTTTTCTTTGAATGATTTCAAAGAACATAGTTGGGCGGTCAACGACAGGCTTGGTAAATAATTGCAGTAAGTAGCCTTCTTCGTCGCGGTCAATAAGAATACCATGCGACTTCAGTAGTTCTATATCTTCGTCTATGGCGCCTACACGTTCAAGAAGGTCGTCGTAATAAGTCTCTGGCACATACAAGAACTCAACTCCGCGGTCGCGCATGGCTGATACAGTAGTAACGATATCGTCGGTGGCTACGGCAATGTGTTGTACACCTGGGCCGTTATAAAAATCGATGTATTCTTCGATTTGCGATTTCTTCTTGCCTTTGGCTGGTTCATTGATCGGGAATTTAATTCGGCCATTGCCATTTGACATGACTTTAGACATAAGCGCAGTGTAGTCTGTGGAAATATCTTTATCGTCGAAAGAAACAATTTGAGCAAAGCCCATAACCTTTCCATAAAACTCAACCCAATCGTTCATTTCGTTCCAACCTACATTGCCCACCATATGGTCGATAAATTTAAGCCCAACAGGTTCTGGGTTGTAATGTGAATCCCATTTTTTGTAGCCCGGTAAAAATGTGCCATTGTATTGCCCGCGTTCCACAAATATATGAACGGTCTCGCCGTAGGTGTAAATACCCGAACGCACTACCCAACCGTTTGCGTCTTCTTCGCGCGTGGGTTTCATGTAAGGTTTTGCTCCGCGCTTCGTGGTTTCTTCGAAAGCTTTGGTGGCGTCTTCTACCCATAATGCCACAACCTTGACGCCATCGCCGTGCTTGTCAATATGCGCATTTAGTTCGCCTCCTTCGGTAAGCGGGGTAGTAAGTACCAAACGAATTTTATCTTGCTTCAAAACATAAGACACGCGGTCTTTCATTCCTGTTTCTAGCCCAGCGTAGGCCTCGGACTGAAAACCAAAAGCCGTTTTATAAAAGTGAGCACTTTGCTTGGCATTACCCACGTACAATTCAACGTAGTCTGTACCCAAAAGTGGAAGGAAGTCTTCGGCGTCATGGAATATTTTTTCTAGACTATAATTATAGTTTTGAATATCTTTTAAATTTTTGATTTCTTCCATTTTGTTGATTTTCGTCAAAATTAGGGAATATACACGAGTTAGTGCTGCCAAGAAAACATGTAGTCTGGTAATTCCATCTCCAAGGCTTGTTTGGTGAGGGAGAGCGGCTTGAAGGTATCGACCATAACAGCCAATTCTTCCGTTTCTTTTTTACCAATACTGCGTTCATAAGTTCCGGGATGCGGGCCATGCGGAATTCCTGCTGGATGCAAGGTAATCTGACCTTTTTCGATGTTATTGCGACTCATGAAGTCCCCGTCTACATAATACAACACCTCGTCTGAATCAATATTGGAATGGTTATAAGGGGCTGGGATAGAATCGGGGTGGTAGTCGTAGAGTCGAGGCACAAATGAACAAACCACAAAAGCCGAAGTTTCAAAAGTTTGGTGCACAGGCGGCGGTTGATGCACTCTTCCCGTAATTGGTTCAAAATCGTGAATAGAAAAAGCATAAGGGTAGTTATAGCCATCCCAACCCACGACGTTAAATGGATGATGTGCGTAGGTGTAGTCATAGAGCACATCTTGTTTTTTAATGCGAATTAAAAAGTCTCCTTCTTCGCGGTGCGTTTCGAGTTCGGATGGAGTACGGATGTCGCGCTCACAGTATGGGGAGTGTTCGAGCAACTGACCAAACCAATTTCGATAACGCTTTGGTGTATAAACTGGATGAAAAGATTGAATAATAAATAAACGATTATTGGCATCATTGAATTCGAGCTGGTAGATCATGCCACGAGGAATGACGAGGTAGTCACCGTAAGAAAAGTCAATATTGCCCATTTGCGTGCGCAATTTACCTGAACCTTTGTGTATAAAAATGATTTCGTCGGCATCGGCATTCTTATAAAAATAGTCTTTCATACTTTCAGAAGGTGCAGCGAGCTCGAGGTATACATCAGAATTAACCAATACAGGAACCCTACTCTCAACATAATCTGAGACAGGCTTGAGGTCAAATCCTCTAAAACTGCGCATCAGCATGTTTTTTTGAATACCTATTTCTGGGGCGATGTTCGTTTGCGCACCAACCGATTTCACAACTGTGGGTGGTTGGACATGGTACAAGAGCGCCGACATTCCATCAAACCCTATGGTTCCAAAGAGTTGCTCATGGTAGAGAGACCCATCTGGCTGACGAAAAACAGTGTGTCGTTTGTGAGGAATGGCTCCGAGTTTATGGTAAAAAGGCATGATATTTCAGTTTATAAGTCCAAAACTAATCCATTAGTAGGATTCAACAAATGATTTTGGTCAGTTTTGTTACTTTTGTTTCAACATCAAATCATCACAATGTCAAAAATATTGGTACTTGGTTCATGTGGCCAAATCGGAACCGAACTCGTTTTAGCACTCCGCGAAAAGTTTGGAAACCAAACAGTGATAGCCGCAGACCTCAAAGAAGCGTGTCCGACTATTTTAAACAATGGGCCTTATATTCAACTCGACGCCCTCGATAAAGAAGGTGTTCGCTCTTACATCATCGGTGAAAATATCAAAGAAGTTTATTTATTAGCCGCGCTGCTTTCCGCTACAGCTGAGAAAAATCCTGAATTTGCCTGGCGTTTAAATATGGAAGGATTATTCACCATCTTAGACTTAGCTAAAGAAGGGCAACTCCAAAAAATATTTTGGCCAAGTTCAATCGCTGTATTTGGGCCAACTACACCTGCCAATCAAACACCACAACATACGGTCATGGAACCCACAACCGTCTATGGCATCTCTAAACAAGCTGGTGAACGGTGGTGCGAATATTACTTCAACAAATATGGCGTGGACGTGCGCAGTATTCGCTACCCAGGCCTGATCTCTTACAAGAGTTTACCAGGTGGAGGTACCACTGATTATGCTGTAGATATTTTCTACAAGGCTAAATCAGAAGGAAAATTTACTTGTTTTTTAAATGCCGATACTGCACTACCCATGATGTTCATGGACGATGCTATTCGGGCTACCATCGAACTAATGGAAGTGCCATCCGAACAAATTAAAATCAGATCGGCCTATAATCTTGCGGGCTGCAGCTTTACACCAGCTGAACTAGCATTTGAAATCAAATCAATACAGCCGAATTTTGAAATCGACTACGCTCCCGACTTCAGACAAACTATTGCCGACAGCTGGCCTAACTCCATCGACGATAGTGCTGCAGCCAGCGATTGGGGATGGAAAGCTCATTTTGATACCAAAGCTATGGTTAAAGTGATGCTCGAAAACGTTCAATAGATATCTTCTATAAGGATTATAGAAAAAAATTATATATTTTGTTTAAGTTTTTTCAGGTTTAGTTAAACAAATAATGTTTAACTTTATATCGTAATTGTTAAACAAAATTTTTCAACATGTCTACTATTGAATTCAACGAAGCATTAATTGGACTAGAAAACAATCTACAATCATTTGCATTGTCTTTCACAAGAAACCGCGAAGACGCAAGAGATTTAACCCAAGAAACCATGCTCAAAGCGATTACTTATCGCAACTATTACACGCCGCAAACCAATTTCAAAGCGTGGGTTTTCACAATTATGCGTAACTTGTTCATTAATCAGTATCGCAGAAGGGTTAAATCAGGTGCCATTTTCGATCACAGCAAAGAAGTTTTCTTGATTGGAAACATCCATAGCCACGAAGACAGCGCTATTGAGAAAATTGGTGTAAAAGACATCAACAAACAAATTAACTTATTAGGAGAAGAATATCAAACCCCTTTTGAAATGCATTTTCAAGGATTCAAATACAAAGAGATCGCAGACAAACTAGGTATTCCAATCGGAACGGTGAAAAGCCGGATTTTCATTGCAAGAAAAAAGCTAATGGAGGCGCTACCTGAATTCGCATTTTCGGCAAATTAATATATGACAAAAAAAGTACACGTAATTGGCTCGGGAATTTCGAGCCTCTCAGCCGCTTCATTTTTAGGAAAATCAGGTTACGAAGTTCAAATTTTCGAAAAGAACAGTACAATCGGTGGGCGTGCTCGTCAGTTCGAAACCGCAGGTTTTACTTTTGATATGGGGCCATCTTGGTATTGGATGCCCGATGTATTCGAAAAGTTTTATCAACAATTTGGCTACACAGCAGCTGATTTTTATGAGCTCAAACGCTTAGATCCTTCTTACCGCGTTTATTGGCCCGATCATTCTTACACCAATGTTCCGGCCAACATGACCCAACTAGAAGAGTGGTTCGAATCTCTTGAGCCAGGTAGTGCCAAAAATTTAAAAGCCTTTTTAAAAGATGCTGCATACAAATACAAAGTAGGAATGGAAGATTTGGTTTACAAACCAAGCTTAAGCCTCACTGAATTTATAGACAGCAGAGTACTTGGAGGCTTGTTTAAGATGCATCTTTTCTCCTCGTTTTCTTCTTTTATTCGAAAATACTTTAAACATCCCAAGATTTTATCACTCCTAGAGTTTCCTGTCTTATTTTTGGGAGCCATGCCCAATGAAACGCCAGCACTCTACTCCTTGATGAACTATGCAGACATCCAGCTCGGAACCTGGTATCCAATGAAGGGCATGCACGAATTCATCAAGGCCTTTGCCCAAATTGCCCAAGAGCAGGGTGTTAAAATTCAGACCTCTGCCAATGTAGAGCGCATTGTGATAGAAAATGGCAAGGCAACAGGTACGATTGTAAATGGTGAGTTCCATGCCGCCGATATCGTTATTTCAGGTGCCGACTACGCCCACACCGACCAAAAATTATTGCAAAATAATGCCAACTATTCCGATGCTTATTGGCAGAAACGCACCATGGCACCTTCTAGTCTTTTGTTTTACGTTGGGGTCAATAAAAAATTAGAAAACCTCGAACACCACAACTTGTTTTTTGACGAGTCATTAAACGAACATGGAAAAACCATCTACAAAAATCCAAGTTGGCCAGACAAACCACTCTTCTACATGAGCGTTCCTTCGCTAACTGATTCAACTGTTGCGCCAGCGGGTTCTGAAAACCTCTTCTTTTTAATCCCACTAGCTCCCGACCTCGAAGACGACGAAGCTACCCGAGAAAAATATTTTGATATCTTAGTAGAACGGTTGAAAAATTTAACGGGAAATGACATCAAAGATCATATTGTTTTCAAAAAAAGTTTTTGTGTATCAGATTTTAAAAATGATTACAATGCCTTTAAAGGAAATGCCTATGGCTTGGCAAACACATTGCTCCAGACCGCCATTCTCAAACCTCGAATGCAACATAAAAAAGTCAAAAATCTATTCTATACAGGGCAACTCACCGTTCCGGGGCCAGGTGTGCCTCCTTCTATTGTTTCTGGAGAAGTTGTTGCCAAACAAATTATTTCCAAGAACTTTTAAACCTAAACTATGAAAGATTTATTTGACAACGTATGCCAAGAAATGAGCGAGCTCACCACCAAAAGGTATAGTACTTCGTTTTCATTGGGTATTAGCTTCTTGCACAAAGACCTACAAAAACCAATCTATTCTATTTATGGCTTTGTGCGTTTCGCGGATGAAATTGTCGATACTTTTCATGGTTTTGATAAAGAAAAATTACTCGCCGATTTCAAGGTCCAGACCTATGAAGCAATTGAGGCAGGTATTTCCCTAAACCCAATTTTAAATAGCTTTCAGTGGGCTGTCAACAAATACCAAATACCAACTGAGTTGATCGATACCTTCCTCGACTCCATGGAGATGGATTTACAAAAGCAAAGCTACGATCAAGGTCAATACGAAACTTACATACTAGGTTCTGCAGAGGTGGTGGGTCTTATGTGCTTAAAAGTTTTTGTCAATGGCGACCAAAAGTCTTACGAAGAGCTCAAACCATATGCCATGAAACTTGGCGCTGCTTTCCAAAAAATCAATTTCTTAAGAGACCTCAAAGCAGATTACCAAGAACTTGGTCGTACCTATTTCCCCGGAATCAACCTATCAGGATTCAATACCGCACTCAAAAAAGAAATTGAGGCGGATATTGCACTTGACTTCAAAAAAGGTTACGAGGGTATATTATTATTGCCGAAAAGTGCACGTTTTGGTGTCTACATGGCCTATAAATATTATTTCAAGCTCTTTAACAAAATCAAACAAACCCCAGCCGAAAACGTACTTAATGAACGTATTCGCCTACCGAATTACCGTAAAATGCGCATTTTACTAACCTCCTACGTGCGTCACAATCTAAACATCCTCTAATGACCGCTGAATTCGTCATATTAGTGAATGAAGACGATACGGAGATCGGTCAAATAGAAAAACAGGAGGCCCACAATCTCGGTCTCTTACATCGTGCTTTTTCAGTGTTGTTATTCAATTCCAAAGGCGAGCTGCTGTTGCAACAGCGTGCTGCTCATAAGTACCATTCTCCTTTGCTCTGGACCAACGCTTGTTGCAGTCACCAACGTCCAGGAGAAGCAACTTTAATAGCTGCAAAGCGCAGGCTTCAAGAAGAGATGGGCCTTAACGCCAAAATGGAAACTGCTTTTACATTTACCTACAAAGCAAAGCTTGACCAAGGGCTTACCGAACACGAAATAGATCATGTCGTGTTTGCATATGGCAATCAAGAACCAAAAATAAATACAGAAGAAGTTGAGGCTTACAAATGGATCGGGCTAAGCGAACTATTGAAAGACCTTGAAAAATATCCACATGCCTATACAGCCTGGTTTAAAATTTTACTCAATCAGCATCTAGACGCAATAACCAAAGCAGCATATGAGAGTGTGTAGAAGAGCGACCTTTAACGCGGCGCACCGTTTATTCAGACCTGATTGGTCTGATGAAAAAAACAATGCCGTTTTTGGCAAGTGTAACAACCCTAATTTCCATGGTCACAACTATACGCTAGAAGTATGGATTGACGGTGAAGTTGATCCAGAAACTGGTTACCTAATTGATTTAAAAATAGTAAAAGACCTCATTGGAACTGAAGTTCAAGACCGTTTTGATCACCGGAATTTAAACCTAGATTGTCCTGAATTTGCTCAATTGAACCCTACTGCTGAAAATATTGCAATAGTAATTTGGAATTTACTTCGAAATAAACTCGACACAAAATTTGGTTTGAGTGTCAAACTTTGGGAAACGCAAAACAATATCATTGAATACGACGGCAAATGAGTACCGCCCTTTTTTGGCATCGCCGAGACCTCAGAATCCATGACAATGCCGGGCTCTATAAAGCCCTTGAGCAATCTTCCAAAGTAATTCCGGTTTTTATTTTTGACCGCACCATTCTCGATTTACTTCCCAAAAACGACCAGCGCGTTTTATTTATCCATCAGGAACTAAATAAAATGAAGCAAGCATACCGTTCGTTGGGTTCGGATATGGTGGTGCTATACGGAGATCCTAAAGTTGATATTCCAAACTTAGCATTTAAGTACAATGCGAATGCCGTCTACACCAACCGAGATTACGAGCCGAACGCAATCGCGCGCGATCAACTTCTTTTTGAAGAGCTCAAAGCAGCTCAAATCGCTTTTATAGGCGCCAAAGACCAAGTTATTTTTGAAAAAAATGAGGTGACTAAAGACGACGGCCTACCTTATACCATCTATAGCCCCTACGCACGCAAGTGGAAAGCAAAACTTTGCGCCGATCACTTTAAAGCTTTCCAGACGGAGAAATATACTGAGCGCCTCCATCAATTTGAAACAGAAGCGCTGATCACGCTTGAAAAGATGGGCTTTGAGCCACATCAATTTCAGTCTTTTCCTCAAAACACCACCCCGAGCGCCATCATTAAAAAATACCACGAACAGCGCGACCTCCCTGCAGTATTGGGTACGTCTAGACTCAGTTTGCATTTGCGCTTTGGCACAATTTCCATTCGTGCCCTTGCCAAGGAAGCTTTGGCACTTAACGAAAAATACCTCAATGAACTCATTTGGCGCGACTTCTACCAAATGATTTTATTCCACTTTCCACATACTGTATCCAATGCTTTTAAAGCGCCATACGACCGTATTGTTTGGGAAAACGACGAAATGCAATTTAACGCTTGGTGCGAGGGTAAAACTGGTTACCCAATGGTAGACGCTGGCATGCGTGAACTCAATGAAACAGGGTTTATGCATAATCGGGTGAGAATGGTGGTGGCTAGCTTCCTGACCAAGCATCTGTTGATAGACTGGCGTTGGGGAGAGCGCTATTTTGCCGAAAAACTCCTCGACTTCGAGCTTGCCAGTAATATTGGAGGTTGGCAGTGGGCCGCAGGATGCGGTTGCGATGCAGCTCCATATTTTAGGGTATTTAACCCCGAGGCCCAACAAAAGAAATTCGACCCTAAATTTGAATATATCCAAAAATGGATTCCGGAATTCGGAACCCCAACTTACCCAAAACCAATTGTAGACCACCGAATGGCGCGTGAGCGCGTCCTCGATCGATTTAAAACAGCCTTACAACCATGAGCCAAACCATTCAAATTGGAGACCACTGTCCTATCTTTAGCCTGCCAGATAGTCTTGGAAAAGATATTCAAGTCAAAGACTATCTAGGCCAAAAAATATTAGTTCTTTTCTTTTATCCGAAAGACGATACACCCGGCTGCACAAAAGAAGCTTGTGCTTTTAGAGATGCTTATGCCGATTTTGTCGATTTGGGCTGTGAAGTTTTTGGAATTTCCTCAGATGCCGCCGCAACACATCAAAACTTTCAACAAAAACATCAGTTGCCTTACCCGCTGCTATCAGATTCACAAAAAAAGGTACGCCAGCAATTTGGCGTACCTGGGAATTTATTTGGGCTTATTCCTGGAAGAGTAACTTACGTCATCGGACTCGATGGCAAAGTGGCCGGAATTTTTAATTCTCAGACCAATCCTGTAGGCCATATTACCGAAGCCTTAAAGGTGGCCAAGTCTTTACTTACTGCTTGATAAACTGAAGTTCGGCAGCGAGCTTAATTTCATCGCTAACCACTACGTTCCCCGCCTCGGTAACAGCACTCCAAGTTAGGCCAAATTCGCTTCTTTTAATGCTCCCAGTCAGTGTCATTCCAGCTTTGGTCTGACCATAAGGATCAACAGCAATACCTGTATTGATGCTTTCAATTGCTGCAGAAAAATCAAATTTTGCCGAAGCAAAATCATCTCCTTGGGTTGAAACATTTGCATCAAATGTACCAAAGGAACCACTCACGTTAGAAATCATCATGTGGCGCACTTTGAAGGCTACTTCACTGTGCATTGAATCTACTTTCCAATTTGTTTCCATTCTTATTTTTTTTAGTTGGTATAAATTTAAAGCGCAATGACTGCCTTTTATCTTGACCTAAATCAAGACTTTTAGAAGCCGCCTAAAAAATTGTAAATTTGACTTATGAAGTATGTTTTTTACCTTGTAGTACTATCACTTTCGTTTTCAGGTTATTCCCAAATCCTAAACAAAGACATCAAAAAGATTTACCCTACGCGCTATTACTTTGAAAGTCAGCGCATGCAAATGTTTCGTGCGTTGGTTTCCAACGATGCGTTTTTACCAACACCTCTAGGCACGCGAGCCGATGAACTCGAGCTCAAAGCTTGGTCTCACCAAATTGGGGTCTGTATGGGGTTATCGGAACACTTCTACATAGACGGTGCTGTATCATGGCTGCAAAATGGAGAATCATATGCCTTCGCATCTTTAGATTCTGATTCTTCTTTTAACTACCAGACTCGATATCGGTATTTGGCGCTTCCGATTCAACTTAAATTTACAAGTGGTAATAAATTCAAAATCTATGGCGGGCTCGGACTGCTACCTGGGCTCTATCAGGGTTTCAAGCAAGATATCCAATGGACAAATGCATTAGGTGCAGCATACGATGATCAAATCAAAGTAAATAATACCATGAATAGCTTTACCCTTTCTTGGCTCAGCTCATTGGGTTTAGAAGCCCAATTAGACACTGATTACGCTTTTCGCTTGGGCGTCATTTATAGAGCGCAATTCAATAATTCATACAAGCCGTACGAAGACTACATACACAAAAGTAAAGGCTGGGGTCTTCAATTTGGTTTGACAAAAAATCTCTAATGCAACTTCAAGAAATCAGCCGCTATTTAGAGGCAAAGTACCCGCTTCATCTTCAAGAAAGTTATGACAACTCAGGGCTCATTTATGGTAACCCTACGCTAGAGGTTAAGGGGGTTTTGATTGCCCTAGATGTAACCGAAGCCATCGTTGAGGAAGCTATTGCCAGCAATTGCAACCTCATCATTGCGCATCATCCAATTGTATTCAAAGGAATCAAACGTCTTAATGGTCAGAGCTTTGTGGAACGCGTACTCGAGCGCTGTATTCAAAATAGCATTGCCTTGTATGCGATACATACAAATCTTGATAACCATATTGAAGGTGTAAATGGCCGAATTGCCGCTAAACTCGGTTTAAAAGAATGCCGAATCTTGCGCCCCATGAATCAACTCCTTTACAAGTTGGAGGTATATGTCCCACAAGAAAACTTTGAGGTGCTAAACCAGGCCTTAACAGGAGCGGGCGCAGGACAAATAGGCAATTATAAAGATTGTTATTTTCGAACTTCTGGTACTGGTGCATTTACACCAACCGCAAATACCCAGCCGCATATCGGAAAATTAGAGGTCAGCCAAGAGGTTCAGGAGTATAAATTGGAATATGTGGTCGAGCGTCACCATCTCCCAAATGTTTTAAGTGCCATGCAAAATGCACACCCATATGAAGAGGTAGCCTACCATGTCTTACCTACCCAAAATACGCAACAAAACAGAGGGGCTGGAATGCTCGGAACCTTAGCAAAACCTGTCGAAACCAAATTGTTTTTGGCACAAGTAAAAGAAATTTTTGGTTGTGGCTGCATTAAACATACTGCTATTCTCCAAGATACCATCCAAACTGTGGCTTTGTGCGGAGGAGCCGGAAGCTTTCTACTTACGGACGCAATTAGCGCTAAAGCAGACATTTACATCTCCTCTGACTTTAAGTATCATGAATTTTTTAATGCTGATCAGCGCATCGTCATTGCAGATATCGGTCATTACGAGAGTGAGCAATTTACCAGTGAACTTTTAGCTGAACAACTTACAGAAAATTTTCCTAACTTTGCGGTCCGTTTAACTAAGTTGAATACGAATCCCGTTAACTATCTATAGCACATGGCAGCAGCAACCAAAAAAGAAGGTACCATCGCAGAAAAATTGGATGCGCTTTTTGAACTCCAAAAAATCGACTCTGAAATTGACCGCATACGCACCATTCGTGGTGAACTTCCACTAGAAGTACAAAGTCTTGAAGATGAAATCATAGGGCTCAATACACGCGTCTCTAAAATCAACGACGAAATCAAAGAAATCGAAACTGAAATCTCTGATCGTAAAATTGCCGTGAAAGACGCCGAAGGCGCAATCGCAAAATACAAAGAACAGCAAAATAACGTGCGCAATAACCGTGAGTTCGAATCTCTCTCAAAAGAAATCGAATTTCAAGAACTCGAGATCAAACTCCACGACAAAAAATCCAAAGAGGCCAAATACAAAATTGACCTCAAAAAAGAAACACTTGCCGAGGCAGTAGAACGCGTTGAAATGAAACAAGGTGACCTCGACAGCAAAAAAGCAGAGCTCGATGCCATTGTTAGCGAAACACAGAAAGATGAAGAAAAGCTGATTAAGTCATCTGATGCTGCTAAGAAAAACATCGATAACCGTCTTGTTTTTGCCTATGAGCGTTTGCGCACCAATGCAAAGAATGGTTTGGCAGTAGTTCAAGTCATTCGTGCGTCAGAAACCCAAGAAAAGAAAGGCAACTCTTGCGGAGGTTGTTTCAATAAAATCCCGCCTCAACGTCAACTTGACATCGTTACCAAAAAGAAAATTATTGTTTGTGAACACTGTGGTCGAATTCTCGTACCTCAGGAGCTTGTCGAAGCATAATTCTTTGAAATATTAAATAAAAAACGCTCCCAAAAGGAGCGTTTTTTATTTAATTCAATTTGAACTGGATATCAAGCTTTGCTAGTTCTTTAAACAACTTACTAGAAGGCTGTACCTTAACGCTTCTGGAAGGTAGTGATACTTCGATACCATCTAATGGATCAAACACCGTAAAGTGCAACTGACAGCTCCCGGGGTGTGCCTCAAAGAGTTCGTGGAGCTGTTCAATAACCATTTGGTCAAGTTGTTTGGCTGTAAAACGCAACTTGAGCATTTTTGCGCGCTTGTCTCGGAGCTCTTGGAGCAATTCCATATGATGCACTACAAATTCAGGGTATTGTCTAAAGCGAGGAACTTCTATGCGTCCTTTGATAGCTACAAAAGTACCTGGCTCCATAAAATGCTTGAACTTCAAATATGTTTCATTAAATAGATTAAGCTTGAAGGCTTCTTGGTAATCTTCTATAAATAGCGAACCAAAAGCATCGCCGCGTTTGGTAATGCGGTGTTCGGCATTGGTAATGACCGCTGCAATTAGGAGATCCCGACCTAAATGTGCTGATGGATCATTGAGCATGGCTACAGTACCCGTACAGAACGATGAGATTTCTACTTTAAAGTCATCGAGGGGGTGTCCGGAAATGAAAATACCAACAACTTCTTTTTCTCGATTGAGTTTATAAATTGCAGGCCATTCTTCTGTCTTGGGAATCATTGGGGCGGGCATGGTAGTCCCGGTAGCTTCGCCAAACATTGTGTGCTGTGAAGAATGTGCTTGTTCTTGAATACCCGCACCAAAACGAATTGCAGCTTCTAAAAAAGTTCTTCCATTTGTATCTGTTGCAAAGTACTGCGCACGATGCGTATCGTTAAAGGAGTCAAAGCCACCAGCAAAAACCAAACTTTCAAAAGAACGCTTTGTACAAAGTCTGAGATTAATGCGCTTGGTCACGTCAAAAATATCTTTGAACGGACCGTTGTTTTTTCTTTCCTCGATAATAGCTTCTACAGGCCCACTTCCCATTCCTCTGATAGCCCCTAACCCAAAACGAATGGCACCCGAGGAATTGACAGCAAAAGTAAAGCCCGACTCATTGATGTCTGGACCAAGCACCTCAACACCCATGCGCCGACATTCTTCCATAAAGAAAGAAACTTGCTTGATGTCGGACATGTTATTGCTGAGTACAGAAGCCATATACTCTGCAGGATAATTGGCCTTTAAATAAGCGGTTTGATAAGCTATCCAAGCATAGCAGGTAGAGTGTGATTTATTGAAAGCATATGAAGCAAAAGCTTCCCAGTCTTTCCAAACTTTCTCGAGAGTTGGCGATGGATGTCCTTTTGCGGTGGCGCGCTCAATAAATGTTGGCTTCATTTTATCGAGAACCTTACGGTCTTTTTTACCCATGGCCTTACGAAGTGTATCGGCCTCACCTTTGGTGAAATCGGCCAATTTTTGAGACAAGAGCATGACCTGTTCTTGGTATACTGTAATTCCGTAAGTTTCATTAAGGTATTCCTCGCAGTCTGGCAGATCATAGATGATGGGCTCATCTCCGTGCTTGCGCTTACAATATGACGGAATATACTCCATTGGGCCAGGCCTATAAAGCGCATTCATGGCAATGAGGTCTGCGAATAAAGTAGGTTTTAATTCTTTGAGGTGCTTTTGCATTCCTGGCGATTCATATTGGAATATGCCAACCGTTTCTCCGCGCTGAAAAAGAGCATAGGTTGCTTCGTCATCAATAGGAAAAGTATCTGGATCTAATTCGATTCCGTGATTTTCTTTGACCAAACGCACTGCATCTTTTATAAGGGTCAGGGTTTTGAGGCCTAGAAAATCCATTTTGAGCAAACCAGCAGATTCAGCAACAGCATTATCGTATTGCGTACAGACCATTTCGGAGTCTTTGGCAATAGCAACTGGAACAAAATTGGTGAGGTCGTCGGGGGTGATAATGACACCACAAGCATGGATACCTGTATTGCGAACAGACCCCTCGATTTCCATTGCTTTCTGTAAAACTTGGGCCTGAAGATCTTTGCCTTGGTAAATACGCCGCAATTCTTTGGCATTGGTTATTGCTTCTTGATTGCGCAATTTATCAATAAGCTCGGGTTCTGGCATGTTGAAAAGCTTGCGTAAGGATAGATCGGGAATGAGTTTAGCCAAGCGATCAGCCTCGGGAAGTGGAAGGTTCATTACTCGGGCGGTGTCTCGAATGGCAGACTTTGCTGCCATGGTTCCGTAAGTAATGATTTGAGCCACTTGATTTGCGCCGTATTTATTGATAACGTAGTCGATGACTCGGCTGCGCCCTTCGTCGTCGAAGTCGATATCGATATCGGGCATAGAGACGCGGTCCGGGTTTAGAAAGCGCTCAAAAAGGAGATCGTATTTGATTGGGTCTACATTGGTGATTCCGATGCAATAGGCAACCGCTGAACCTGCAGCTGAACCCCGACCAGGACCTACCGAAACACCCATTTGACGCGCTGCATTACAAAAATCCTGAACAATCAAAAAATAACCTGGATAACCTGTTTTTTCGATGGTTGCTAGTTCGAAGTCTAGGCGTTCAGTTATTTCTTCGGTGATAGCGGAATAACGCTTTTTGGCTCCTTCATAGGAAAGGTGACGTAAAAATGCATTCTCACCTCGCTTGCCTCCATCTAGCGCATCTTGAGGGTCAATAAATGCTGATGGGATATCAAAAGCTGGTAGCAGGACCTCTCTTGCCAAACCATAGTATTCACATTTGGCAATAATTTCAGCCACATTAGTAATGGCCTCGGGTAGATCTGAAAAAAGAGACAGCATTTCTGCTGTACTGCGCATGTAGTAGGAGTCGTTTTCTAAGCCATAGCGGAAACCGCGACCGCGGCCTTTGGGGGTTTCTACTAATTCGTTGTCTTTGACACAAAGCAAAACGTCGTGGGCAATGGAATCTTTTTGCTCGATGTAATAGGTGTTGTTGGTTGCGATAAGTTGGAGCTCATGTTTTCTTGCGAGGTCAATGAGTATGGGGTTGAGTCTATCTTCTACTTCTAGGCCATGACGGCCAATTTCGATGTAAAAATCTGAGCCAAATTCAGCCTTCCACCATAAAAGTGCTTCTTCGGCTTGTCGTTCGCCCACATTCAGCAATAAATTGGGAATTTCCCCGTATAAATTACCGCTTAAAATAATGAGGTCTTCTTTATACTGTGTGAGCAATTTTTTGTCAATGCGAGGCACATAGTACATTCCCTTGGTGTAGGCAATTGAAGCAAGTTTGATTAGATTTTGATAACCATTCTTATTTTTGGCCAAACACACAATTTGGTAGCCATTGTCTTTGATTGATTTATCTTGATGGTCTCTACACACATTGAATTCACAACCAATAATGGGTAAAATTTCCTTTCCATCAAAAGGCTCGCCTTTTTCTTCAGCTGCCGCCCTTTCCGCTTTTATTTTTTCATTGTGCGCTGCAGCTAATTTTTCAAACTGAAATGCAGCCATCATGTTGCCGGTATCTGTCAGAGCAACGGCAGGCTGGCCGAGCGCAACAGCCTTTTGTAGAAGTGCTCCGACCTCGGCAGTCGATTGTAAAATGGAGTACTGCGTATGATTGTGTAAATGCGCAAAAACGACATCCTGTTTATCGATAGGCTGAGTGGGCGTTTGGATGGCTGGCGCTTGTGTCTTGCGTTTGGAAATCCGGAGTTGCTCACTTTGCGCCTTTAAATTGACATGTTGGATTCCGATTTTTTGAATTTGATCTGGATTGAGCGTCTGAAAAGACTCAAAATAACCCGGTTCTTGAAGAATTTCTTCTAAGGTGTAGTGCGCTTTGCGCAGCAACTCTAAAAAGCAACGAGAGGTTGCCTCGACATCGGCAGTAGCGTTGTGGGCCTCATTGAAAGGTTCTCCAAATAAATACTGATGGATTTCGGTGAGCGTTGGTAATTTGAATTTACCACCACGGCCCCCTGGTATTTGACAGAGTTGTGCACTGCGTTCAGTACAGGTATCGAGTACTGGTTTAATTAACGGAGATTCTTGGCCAAGTCGGATAAACTCACAACCTAAAACATTGACGTCAAACTTGAGATTGTGACCAACCATGAAATTAGACTTCTCAAGATCTTTGACAAAGAAGGTAAGAACCGTGCTGAGCTCTTCGCCAACTGCTTGTGCCAGTTCTGTAGAAATTCCGTGTACTTTTTCTGATTCGAATGGAATATTGAAACCCTCGGGCTTTATGATGTAGTCTTTTTGAGAAATGAGCTCACCGGCTTCGTCGTGGAGTTGCCATGCGAGCTGAACAACACGAGGCCAGTTATCTAAATCGGTAATTGGGGCGTTGAAATCGCGAGGAAGGCCGGTGGTTTCGGTATCAAAAACAAGGTACATGTGCGCAGTAAAAAGGGAACTTTAAATTTAGGGATTTCTGCAGCAGCGCCCGTCAATTGTTGAAAACTATTGTGTGGCTTTTTCCCAATATGCATTGAGTAAGACCACGAGTTTACGAGAGATGTTATTTTGGTAGCGTTTGGTTCGATAACCCCCAACCCAGTTAATTCCTCGGATGGCATTGGTCAAGAAAACTTCGTCGGCGGCCATTAAATTTTGTGGAAGAATTGCACATTCATATACCTTGATACCATTAGCGATTGCTAAATTGATGACTTGCATGCGCATGGTGCCTGCCAAACACCCTTCGTCTAAGCCCGGTGTGTAGAGCACTCCATTGCCAATAATAAACATATTGCACGACGACGTCTCTAATATTTGGCCTTTAACATCCGTCAAAAAAACGTCATCTAAACCATTTGCTTTTGCGGAGAGTGCTGCCATCACATATGGTAAGCCCATTTTAGTCTTGAAATTCGACAGCACATTTTTTTGGAGTTTAATTTCTTGATAGATATCTAGCTCTAAACCGCGGGCATTCAGTTCAAAATGATTGACCTCATAAGGGTAAACCTCAATATAGTAAGTAGAGTCATTGGCATCAGGTAAATAAGCACCACCACTGATGCGATCTAAAGATAAACGACAACGACCCCCTTCTGAGATTGCTGATAGGGCGCACAACTCTAAAATTTTAGCCTCAAAAAAATCTGTTGTGTAACTTGCCGACGGACGCATGTGAATGGCACGCGCACCCGCGAGTAGCCGCAGCACATGGTTTTCCAGATTGAGCGGCTGGCCATTGATGATTCGGATGCTCTCAAAAACGCCGTCGCCATAAAGATAAGCACGGTTGCCAGGCAAGATGGTAGGCGCATCTCCAGTTAAAATAGAACCATTATTGTTAACGTAAAGCATTGGCTAGAAATCTTCTAATGTAACAAAGATGCAAAAAATTGTCCATAGCCCGGAATAAAAAAGATGACAAATAAAATACCTGCAATGGCACCTGAAATATGGGCGTCATGCGCAATTCCTGTATTTCCTTTTCGAAAAGCATAATATTCAACAAGCAAGTATACAGGACCAAATATATAGGCTGGAATCGGAATTGGAATAAACATCAGCATCAGTCCCTGACTAGGGTGAGCTGCTATAAATGCAAAAAGTACGGCAGTTACTGCGCCTGAAGCGCCTAAACTTCTATATCCAGCATTATCTTGATGACGGTAATACGAATAAAGGGTAGCAAACAAACCACCCATTAGGTAAAGTGCCAGAAAATAATAAATTCCTTTTACCGTCCCAAAAAGTATGCTGTACTCCTTAAAAAGAAAGTCTCCTATAAAATACAGTGTCATCATGTTGAAGATCAAATGAGACCAATCTATATGCACCAGCATATGGGTAAAAAAGCGCGGCCATTCCAATTGATGTTTGATCCGATAAGGAATAAAGAGCATGCGTTCCAAAAAAGCTGAATTTTGAAAACCTTGCCAGGAAACGAAAGCAGTAAGGATAATAAGACCGATAACCATTGAATTTCAAGAAGTTTTAACTACATTCAACGAAAATAAGCATAAAATGAAGGTTTATATTCATTTCTTTTCAAGTATGATGCTTAGCATGGTTTTCTTTTACAGCTGCGCGTCAAATCCATCAGCTGAATCAAAAAAAGACTTCTTGACCAACCAACAAATACCTGATTCAAAAAAAATTAAATTACTCCTTGAACAAGGGCACCCTTCTCTTTCTCTTCCAAAAGAAGAGAGACAAAAACTTTACCAACTCTATCAAAATTCAGGATTTCAACCTTTTTTTGATTCAACAACGCAAAGTGAGCAAATTCAACAAAGATGGACTAATTCACTTTCCAAAGCCATGTATTTTGGTCTTCCCGAATCTAGAAAGCTTCCCGAATTAAAAGGTCACCGGCTCGTGAACGAACTATTGATCAACTATTATATCGGCACAACCATTCACGATTTAGACAGTGGATTCATCGACTTTGAAAAAAAGAGATTCAAACCAAAAAAGTTTCAGCACTTTCCAATAAATTGGCTTGTTTCTCATCAAAATACGGACTCCCTGTGCCTAACTCGAGGGCCTGCAGATTCAAACTATCGCTATTTTGCGAAGCATCTTTATCATTTTTGCGACACCGCCACTTTAGCTTCGCTTTCCTTCCAGCTAACCACAGAAAAAGAAGATCGAAATCTAGCATGGAAACAACTCCAAAGTGGGTTGAAAGGCTTGGGCTATATTGATGCGAATACGGATAGTTTAGGTATAAGAGCAGCTTTGAAAAATTATCAAAGAACTCAAAACTTGAATCCAGATGGTAGAATAGGTAAAGCAACCGTTATTGCATTCGGACAATCTCAGCAAGAGCAATTATATCATGCGCAAATTTCTTTAGACAGGCTAAGGCAAGCACCGGTAAAACCCAAAAAGTATGTTTCGATCAACCTCCCCTCCTTTGATTTACAGTTTATTGCAGATGGTTCTCTAAAGGCTACTCACCGGGTCATTATAGGCAAAATAGAACACCCAACGCCTGAATTAAGCTCCAAAATTTATCAAATTGTGAGCCTGCCTTATTGGCGCGTACCGAGCTCTATTGCGAAGAATGAAATTTTACCTGCGCTCAAACGCAATCCGAACTACCTAGAAAAAGAACACATGCGCATTTATGGTGCCGCAAAAAAGGAAATAGATCCCAAAACTGTCAACTGGAAAAATATGGGGAGCAATTCATTTCCCTACACGATCGAGCAAGACCCTGGGCCCTGGAATAGTCTAGGACTGATCAAATTTGAGTTTAGCAATCAATTCTCGGTATATGTTCACGATACGCCAAGCAGGTCTTTATTCAGACAAAACTTCCGGAGTTTCTCGCATGGGTGTATGCGGGCAGACGACCCTATTGAACTGGGGAAATTATTCCTAACCCACGATAAAATTGGAAAAAAAACCAATGAAGTGACCCCTGATTCCTTACAAAGCCTTATCGATTCAAGTTTTCATCAAAAAATTCCTTTGCTTCAGGCCATTCCTATTTTTGTTACGTATCAAACCGTTACCTCAGATAGAAATCGACTCTATTTCCATTTAGACCTTTACCGACGAGAACAAGACCTTATCGCTTTATTTCGTTCGAAAAATAATGGCTAATTTTACTGAAAATAGATTCTCATGCTTGTTTCTCCGTCCGTACTATCCTGTGATTTTGGCAACATCCAACGAGATACCCTCTTGTTGCACAACTCCGTGGCCGATTGGTTGCACATCGATGTCATGGACGGTGTTTTTGTACCAAATATTTCTTTCGGATTCCCAGTTTTGCAAGCCATCCGCAAACACACCGACAAAACACTAGACGTGCACCTCATGATCGCCAACCCTGATGCCTATCTCGAAGACTTTAAAAAGGCCGGTGCGGATATCCTTACGGTCCATTACGAGGCTTGCCCGCACTTGCATCGCACCATCAGTCGGATTCAAGAATTGGGAATGAAAGCAGGCGTTGCGCTCAATCCGCACACACCAATTGAAGTGCTTTCAGAGCTTGCTCCAAAGCTAGATTTGGTGCTTATTATGAGTGTGAATCCTGGTTTTGGAGGTCAAAAATATATCCCCGCTGCGTCCGATAAGGTCGCCCGCCTAAAAAAATTGCGTAGCCAAACGAATTCAAAATTCTTGATCGAAGTAGATGGCGGCGTTAATTTAGAAACCGGAGCCCTTTTGGCTGCTGCTGGTGCAGATGCATTGGTTGCAGGTAGCTTTGTTTTTGGTTCTGCGGACCCAGCCGCTACGATTTCAGCTTTAAAAAGCTTGTGAATACGTAACCAAAATGCAGATTGGTCGTTAAATAATTTATGAAGCTTCTTATTGCTTTAATCCTTTCCACTTCATCGCTTTTTGTGTCTTTTGCATGGTCGCAGGGGCTTGCTCAAAAAGAACAAGAGGCAAGCAAGTTATTAGCAGCACTTCGCGCAAGTACAGACGATAACCAAACCCTCCAAATTCATTTGGCTTTCAAAAAAGCAATGTCTGGGCTCGTCAGCAGCAAAGATTTCTTCGATTCGCCTTTACAAGCACTCCGAATTGCGGACATAAAGAGTGCAGATCAAACCGTTCGCTTACTTACCTGGAATGTCGAATTTTCAGATCTTTCCTACACTTACGGAGGGTTCATTTTACGCCGAGAAGAAGGCAAAGAGCGGGTTTCAATTCTAGAACTAAACGATGTGCTCGACCCCTACAGCTCCAAACCAGAAAATGTCATTGATTACAAAAATTGGTACGGTGCGGTGTACTTTAAAATCATTGATTTTTCTTTTCAAGGAAAAACACAATACCTTCTATTTGGCTACGATGGTGGTACCACTATGAGCAATTTTAAAATCCTAGATGTACTCAGTTTTTCAGGACAAAATGCCAAATTTGGGAGCTCTGTTTTCAAAGACCCAAAAGCAATCAAAAAACGAATTGTTTTTGAATATGCCAATATGGCCAGTATGTCATTAGAATTTGAACCCAAGCGAGCGCGTATCGTTTTTGATCATCTCTCTCCAGAAGCACCTGCCTTAGAAGGAATTGCCTCCTATTACTTTCCTGATATGTCCTATGATGCATATGTCTATGACTACGACCGCGAGCTTTGGAATCTAGAGGCAGACGTGGTTGCTACGAATCCTGAAGAGGTCGGAGAACGCTATTACTATGCCTTGAATAAGAAAACAGGCAAAGTAGAAAAAAACCGCATGCGCGCTGATTGGATGAATCCTTCCGATCAACAAAACCCAGAAAACGGAACCCACAAAGCCACGCTTCCTACCAATGAAAACCAAACAGATCTACCACCTGTAAAGAAAAAAAGGCGTTTTCAATTGTTTAAAAAGCCGGTAAACCCTGAATCTTATTAAGTCTAAGCTCCTATGCAACTCGGAAAAATCAATCAACTTACAATCAAACGCTTTGCACCCCCCGGAGCTTATCTGATCGATATTCAAGAAAACGAAGTTTTACTTCCTAATAAATACCTCACCCCAGACATGGAGGAAGGCAGTGTAGTAGACGTTTTTGTGATGAAAGACTCCGCTGAGCGTCTGGTTTGCGTGACCGAAAAACCTTACATCCTTCTTGGCGATTGCGTATATCTCGATGTAGTTGAAGTTAACCCTTATGGTGCATTTGTAGACTGGGGCCTAGACAAAGATTTATTTGTGCCATTTGCCGAACAACGCACCCGTCTAGAAATTGGCGATAGATATTTATTCACCTTACTCTATGACTTTGAAACCGACAGGCTTTTTGGAAGTATGAAAATTAAAAAAGTTCTTATTCCTTGTACAGATTTAAGTTTGGAAGGTCAAGAAGTTGATTTGTTGATTTGCGATGAAGGCAAATTGGGTCGGAATGTAATTGTCAATAAACGTTTCGAAGGCCTCATTTTTAAGGACCAGCAAAACCAACCCCTCAAACGAGAACAGGAGTGCAAAGGATTTGTCGCAAAGGTGCGCGAAGATGGGAAATTAGACATCCGACTTGAGGTACCTAATGACAGTCGTTACGATGCAGCAGAACAAAAAATACTCGACACGATAGACAGCAACGGTGGTTTTCTTGCGCTCACAGACAAAAGCGATCCAGACGAAGTACGCGCCATATTAGGACTCAGTAAAAAGACCTTCAAACAAGCCATAGGTAAGCTCTACAAGCACCGCCGTATTGGCCTAGAAACCGACGGAATTCGTTCGTTGAATAATCCTAGGATCTAAACAATTGCAACGCGGCGCCTTTGAAGAGAATGTGTAACTTTGCCAAATGGAAACACCACTAAAAATTGCGGTCATTGGAGGCGGCAGTTGGGCTACAGCAATCGTTAAAATTCTCTGCAATAATTGCACTGAAATCTATTGGTGGATGCGCAATGAAGAGTCCATCGCCCACATCCAACAATTTGGTCACAATCCAAAATACCTACAGTCCGTCTCTTTTGATACGAGTAAACTGGTCCTAAGTTCAAACTTAAAAAGTACGTTAAATGCTGTGGATTGGGTGGTAATTGCCACTCCTGCTGCATTTCTTGAAGAAGCTTTTGCAGGTATAGACGAAAGCCATTTCATCAATAAAATCGTATTTTCTGCCGTCAAAGGTATGATTCCTTCCTACAACGCGATTCCAGCTCGCTTTATACACAAGAGTTTTGGAGTGCCCTATGACAAAATTGGTATTATTTCTGGTCCTTGCCATGCTGAAGAAGTCGCTATGGAAAGATTATCTTACCTTACTCTGGCTTGCGCCAACACCGAAAATGCGCAGCAAATGGCGCTTGCCCTGAGCTGTCGTTATATCAAAACAACAACAAGCGATGACCTTTTTGGAACAGAATTTTCGGCTGTCTTAAAAAATGTTTACGCTTTAGCAGCAGGAATTTGCAATGGTCTAGGCTATGGCGATAACTTCCAAGCAGTACTCGTTTCAAATGCCATTCAAGAAATTGAACGTTTCATTGACGAAGTTCACCCCGTCCATCGAGATACCAAAACCAGTGCCTATCTTGGAGACTTACTCGTGACAGCTTATTCGAATTTTTCGCGGAACCGCACCTTTGGCTTCATGATAGGCAAAGGATACTCAGTCAAAAGTGCACAGCTTGAAATGAATATGATTGCAGAAGGCTATTATGCCACCAAAAGTTTGTTTGAAATCAATCAAAAATTCGCAGTAGACATGCCCATCCTATCGGCGGTTTACCGCATTATCTACGAGAAAATGTCTCCTGCCATTGAAATGAAACTTTTAGCTGAAAAACTAGTCTAATATGAAGGTTTTTAAATTTGGAGGTGCCTCAGTAAAAGACGCCTTTGCTGTCAAAAACGTAAGCGCAATCTTGGCGCGTTTCCCCAATGAAAACATCATCGTTGTCGTGTCGGCAATGGGTAAAACCACCAATAAGCTCGAAGAACTCATTGATGCCCTTTGTGCGCAAGACGATAGCAAATATACAGGGTGTTTAAACGAGCTCAAGTCTTATCATTGGAATATTCTAGTTGGTTTATTCCCGGAAAAAAACGACGGTATTTACCAAACAATTGAAGCTATTTTTGAGCATTTGGCGCAGGAATTTAACAAACCACTTACCGAAAATAAATCTTTTCTATACGATCAAATTATTGCGCTTGGAGAGGTCTTATCGAGTAAAATTCTTGCCGCTTATTTAAAGAACCAAAATTACAATGCTACTTGGCTAGACGCCAAAACAATCATAAGAACCGACAACAAGTATCAAGAGGCTCAGGTCGATTGGCTCAAAACCAAAGAATTGTGCGATCAAAAAGTACTGCCTCTTCTCAATAGTAAATCAATCATCGTTACGCAAGGATTTATTGGCCATACAGCCGAGGGTTTTACGACCACACTTGGTCGAGAAGGCTCAGACTACACAGCTGGTATTCTTGCCTATTGTTGCCAGGCAGCAAGCGTGACTATTTGGAAGGATGTTCCAGGAATGCTCAATGCAGATCCGAAGTATTTTGAAAAAACAGAATTGCTCCGTCAACTATCTTTCAAAGAAGCCATTGAACTTTCTTATTACGGCGCAAGTGTCATACACCCAAAGACAGTTCAGCCCTTACAACAAAAGAACATTCCATTATTTGTGCGTTCTTTTCTTGACTTTGAGGCGCCCGGCACCATTATTTCTTCCAACGCAGAGCGCGATGCGCAAATACCATCTTACATCGTAAAGTTCAACCAAGTTTTGGTTACTTTTAGTTCAAAAGATTTCTCTTTCATTGCCGAACAACAACTTTCTGAAATATTTGCTGCGCTTTCCTCAATTAAGGCAACGATCAACCTTATGCAAAATTCAGCACTGAATTTTTCAGTTTTGCTAGACAGTAAAAAAATTGACATGACCCAACTCAAGCAAAGCCTAGGTCAGTACTACCATATTCGGTACAACGAAAACCTCGAACTTGTCACCATTCGTCATTACAACGATACCATACTCAATCAAATGAGTAAAGACAAAATCTGCTTGGTGAAACAACAAACACGCACTACGGCTAGAATCGTTTTGCAACCAAAAAACAGTTAATTTTTATAGGGATTTCCTTAAAAATACCACAAAAGTGGTAGGGTAAATTGAAATGATCAGCCTTACATTTGCACATGTTTGTTACACTCGACTCAATTTCACTGAACCAGCCAGTACAAATTACGGCAATACCTGCTTCAGCTATTTCCCCAAAACTCACTGAAATGGGCCTTACAAAAGGTCAAAAAATTACTGCCATTTTCAAAGCACCTTTCGGGGATCCTATTGCCTATGAAATCAATGGTAACGTGATTTCCATGCGCAAAGAAGAAGCAATGCATATAGAAGTACAAGTGGCTTAGCGCAATTTTCAGTAGCTTTGTAAGTCATGAAAATCGCTCTCCTAGGTAACCCTAATACTGGCAAAAGCTCTATATTTAATATGCTGACCGGTTTGCGCCAGCAGGTTGGTAATTTCCCCGGAGTCACCGTTGAGAAAAAACAAGGCGACATCAAGACCAAAACCGGTATTCATCAACTTATCGATTTTCCAGGAACCTACAGTATTTTCGCTCGGGCTTTAGATGAGCAAATTGTTGAAGATGTATTACTGAACATACAGCACACCGATTATCCCGATGCGATCATTTACGTTGCCGATGCGGCAAACTTAGAACGAAACCTATTATTTTTTACCCAATTATATGATTCCGGCTTCCCGATTGTTTTGGTCTTGAATATGTGGGATCGAGCCCAACAAAAGGGCTTAAAAATCGATACCGAACTGCTTCAAAAACAATTTCCATTAGCCAACATTGTCAGAGCAACAGCCAGAGTTTCTATCGGTAAAAGCCGAATAATTCAAGCTATTGACACCCTTCAAAAAGGAAAAAATACACCTTTTTTTGATTTTAACCTAGACGAACTACAAACAGACCACGCCCAAACGGAAAACACCAATGCAAGATTAGAAAAGTTACGGCAACTTGGTATTGTACAGGACCTCCAAATTAAAGCACCCAACCGATCGAACAGATTAGATCAAATACTGACGCATCGTATTTACGGCTACCTTATTTTTTCAGCGGTTCTTCTGATCATCTTTCAATTCATTTTTAGCTTTGCTAGCATTCCGATGGACTTCATTGATAGTCAGTTTGTGCAACTCAGTTCTTGGATAGCTAACCTATTGCCAGAAGGCGTATTGAGCAAACTTATTTCACAAGGGCTCATTCCAGGAATTGGCGGAGTATTGGTTTTTGTGCCACAAATTGCCATCTTATTTTTCTTTATTTCTCTTTTAGAAGAAAGCGGCTATTTATCACGGGTTGTATTCATTATGGACCGACTCATGAGGCCCTTTGGCTTAAATGGAAAAAGTGTTGTTCCATTGCTTTCTAGCGTGGCATGTGCCATACCAGGAATCATGTCAGCCCGAACCATTTCTGATTGGAAAGAACGCCTTATTACCATACTAGTGGCCCCCTTCATGAGTTGTTCTGCACGCATTCCAGTATATACTCTACTGATTAGTTTAGTGATTCCAAAAACATATATTGCAGGCGTTTTAAATTTGCAAGGTATTGTTTTGTTTGGTTTATATTTACTTGGTATTGTATTTGCCCTGGCTACCGCAGTAATCTTAAAGTTGCTTATAAAGAGTGGAAAACCTGGTTTCCATGTAATGGAACTACCTGATTACAAAACACCCCGTCTGTACAACGTAGGGCTTACGGTCTACGAGAAAGTTAAAATATTCATTTTTGATGCGGGTAAAATAATAGTTGCGATCTCTATTTTACTGTGGGCCTTAGCAAGTTACGGCCCCAATTCGAGAGAAAACAACCTGAGCAAATTACGTCAAAAGGCTAACTACACGGCGGCAAACCAAGCCCAACAACAAGAATTAGAAAGTTCTTTATTACTCTCTCAATCCTATATTGGTCATTTTGGCAAATGGATGGAGCCTGTTATTAAGCCATTGGGCTACGATTGGAAAATTGGCATTGCCCTACTCAGCTCATTTGCTGCAAGAGAAGTATTTGTAGGTTCATTGGCTACTATTTATTCCGTTGGCAATGATACCGACAATAATAAACGCTTGGTTCAAAAGCTAAAGGACGAAAAATATGAAGACGGCAGCAGCGTATACAGCTTAGCCACAGGTGGCTCACTGCTTATTTTTTATGTGTTTGCCATGCAATGTATGGCTACTTTAGCGGTAGTTAAAAGAGAAACCAATTCTTGGAAATGGCCGCTGATTCAACTCGCATTTATGGGAATTATTGCGTACTTAAGTGCATTTATTGTTTATCAACTCTTGTCATAAAAAAAACTCTTAACGCTAATCTATGCAACATTTTTTAGTCGTAGTACTTGCTCTTCTTGCCGCTTTCTACCTCATTCGTCATTTATATAACTTATTTTTTTCTCAGCAATCCAGTTGTGAAGGTTGCGGGTTAGCACCAAAACGTACATATGACACCATCAATTAAAGCACAATCCTATCAATTTAGCAAAGATTTCTTCGCCGTCAAAACAGGTGATGCCTTTGATTTTGCAAACGAATTTAATCTTGATTTATTAGACCCTGATAATGTTTATTGGCTTAATTTTCATGAACTAGACGATCGTGCTAGCATCGAACAGCTCTGCCAAAAAATTGGTCTAGATAAACTTAGTGTAGAAAGCATTTTTTTGCCTTTGCGCAGAGCCAAAGTTGAAGAATATTCAAACTACCTATTTTTCCAACTTCATACCCTTCGCAATAGTAATAATGATGACCAACTAACTGATCAGATAACCTTTGTTCTAAGCGACCATTTTCTGCTCTCATTTCAAACCAACAAAGGACAACATTTTGGAGAAGTGCGCGATCGGATAGAAAAATCAAAAGGAAAAATTCGAAATCAAAAAGCTGACTTTTTATTGTTTCGATTGCTCGATGCTTTGCTAGATGAAATATTTCAATATTCAAGTGAGATTTCAGATGAGATTGACCTTATTGATGATCGCATACATTCCCAAATGCAATCGAACTTACTTCGTGAAATTGAACTTAAAAAAAGACAACTCATTAATTTAAGAAAAATAGTTCATCCAATAAAAGACCTTCTTGCAGTTTTAGAATCTATGAATAACGCGCTCATTGAAAGTAGGAATAAACAATATTATAAAAACCTTAGAAATAGTTGCGTAAGTTTATTAGAAGATATTGATGCTCATAAACAAATACTTGAAGGATTAGCTAACCTCTACTATGCCTTACAAAATCAGCGTATGAATGAAATTATGAAAATTCTTACTGTTATGAGTAGCATCTTTATACCGCTCACTTTTATAGCAGGTGTTTATGGCATGAATTTCAAACATATGCCCGAATTAGATTATCCTTACGGTTATTACACTATAATTAGTATCATGTTTCTATTAAGTTGTAGCCTACTGATCTTTTTTATTAAAAGGGGTTGGCTCAAACGAGACTAGATGTTAATGAAGTGTTAAATACCTCAAACACGAAAATAAGCTTCCTATCTTTCCACTAGATAAACTGATACTTATGAAAAAATTAATGCTTTCTTTTGGTGTTGTTTTGATGGCAATCCTTGGCCTCAACACCGTTAATGCACAAATTGAAAAAGGTGCTAAAATCGAATTTAATAAAGAAGTACATGACTACGGTAACATCAAATACGGTGGTGAACCATACTGTTCTTTTGAATTCAAAAATACAGGAGACGAACCATTAATCATCTCCAACGCAAAAGGATCTTGTGGATGTACAGTTCCTGAGTGGCCAAAAGAACCAATTGCTCCAGGCGCAAAAGGGACCATCCGTGTCAAATACGATACCAACCGTCCGGGCCCAATCAACAAAAGTGTAACGATTACTTCCAATGCACTTAACGAGCCTAACAAAGTAATTCGAATCAAAGGTGAAGTTGGTCCAGCTCCAGAAAGTGGCACACCAGTGAACAACGCAGGTGCACCTATCAACAACTAATTTGCAAATCTCCTAATTTCAAAAGCCACTCCTCAGAGTGGCTTTTTTGTTGGATCAGATTTCAAGAAAATTATTTACGGTAGTTGGCCAATTGGGGGCAGTACCCGAACGAAGCAGCTGAATGGTTTGCATTCCGGCAACGGAGGCAGCCTCGAGCTCTGCTGAAATATCAGAGAGAAATAGAATTTGTTGCGGATCTAAACCTAAAAATTGTGCTATTTTTTGGTAGGTCTCTTGTTCTTTTTTTGGACCAGTATTAGTGTCAAAATGATTGGAGAAGTGCACTGACAAATCTCCAAAATCGCTGAAGCGAAACAACAGCTTTTGCGCAGCTACGGACCCCGATGAAAACACCCCTATTTGAAGGCCTTTGCTGCGCCATTGATTGAGAGCTGCAGGAACATCATCAAAAACATGACCTGTAATGGCTCCTGTTTCATAGCCGTTTTTCCAGATAATACCCTGAAGTGCTTTTAATGGCGTTAGTTTTCTATCTTCCTCGCTCCATTTTTGAAGACAAGCCAACACCTCTTCTGTAGTTGTTAGGTGTCGTCCTTCTTCTTGGGCGGCAATTTCTATAATTTCGGAGAAGGCGTCTTTAACATCTGTAATATGGCCATGTTTGGTGAGCTCGTTGAGGTGTTCACGAAAATAAGGGAAAAGTACCTCGTATACAAAATCTACAGAACTGGTGGTCCCTTCGATATCCGTTAAAATATATTTGATTTGCTTATCCAAGCGTTGGCGACTTAAAATGAAGATATTTAGATTCTATACCAGATTCCGTATAAATGGGCGTCCAACCCGACATATCTGTAAAGATTCGGATCGCTTTCACGAATGGTTGTTGCGCACCTGCATCAAACCAATGTTTGGTGCCCGCTGGCACACTAATGAGATCGCCACGCTGACACAACACATTAAAAACGGGTGCATCTTGTAAATGAAACCAAAATAAGCCTTGCCCATCGACAAAGAAGCGTATTTCGTCTTCATCGTGGATATGTTCGGCTAAGAATTTAGCGCGTAGTTGCTCGTAATTTGGGGTAAGGGCGTGAATGGAAATAACATCGGCACTTTGATAGCCTCCGCTCGACATATAAGGCTTTAAATCTTTGGCATAAGCCTCTAAGATTTCGTCCTGGCTGGCGGTATCATCAAATGTAACGGTACAAGACCACTGATCAAAAAACACATGGTATTGTTGAAGAAATGCTTTTATTTCAGAAGAGTCAAAAAGCTGAATCGCTTGGTCGGGAATAGATAGAATGGCCATTGTTATAATAAAAATTCACACTCGCAAAGATAATCTAAAGTCTCGAGATGCCTTTGTGCCTCAAAAAGGTTGTCTCCCCAAGCGTATGTGCCATGACCCGCAATAATAAAGCAATGATGTTGAACTTCAGCTAGGCGTTCATCCAATGCCTGGCAAAGTACTACCATATCTTGCTGATTCTCTATGATTGGGATTTCAAGGTTATCTAAATGACTCTTGCATCCTTTAAAGCCCTTTTGAAGTTCATAACCCTGAACGGCAAACAAGTGCTCGTTGAACTGTGAAATCAATACTGGGAATTTTCCATGACTGTGCAATACAACTTTTGCATCTGGAAAATTTTTGTAAATCCAAAGATGAATTTGCGTCTCGTCTGAGGGCTTGATGCCCTGAAATAATCCGGTTCCTAGACCTTTTTCATCAATGCTTATCAAATCGTGCTCAGTGAAATCAGCTTTATTGACCCCAGACCTAGAAACCCAACATTGCTGCTGTTCGTCTATAAATGAATAATTGGTAGAGGTAGCTGGCGACCACCCTCTAGCATTTAAAGTGCGAATGAGTTGTGCGAGTGCAGCCTTCATTAGTTAGAGAGGGTCTCTTTAACGAGCGCGGCAATTATTTTACCATCAGCTTTTCCAGCAAGTTTTGCAGATAAAATGCCCATCACCTTACCCATATCTTGAGGGCCGCTTGCTCCGGTTAGAGCTACAGCTGCAGCTACTTCAAAACGAATCTGGTCTTCGGTAAGCATTTGAGGCAAATAAGCCTCTATTACTTGCGCTTGATACAATTCTTCGGCAGCAAGATCTGGACGGTTTTGGTCTTGATAAAGTGTGTAGGTCTCCATGCGTTGTTTATGGAGCTTCATGCATATTTTAAGCGCTACCTCCTCACTTACTTCAGCAGCTGCACCTGAGGTAGCCTCAAGTAAGAGTTTTGATTTGATGTCTCGGAGTGCTGCTAGTTTTTCCTTTTCTTTGGCTAGCATTGCATTTTTGATATCTAGATTGATGCGCTCTGTGAAGGTCATGATCAGTCTACGTTATCGTGTAAAAAATTATTTCCGTTCCGCAGGGTAGGCTGTCCATTGACATCAGAACCCACTCCAAAGCGTGAAATCTGCTCTTGTGTACTAGGTATTTGTTCGTGTAAATGAATATTTCTGCGAACAAATGCTGGTTCATTCTCAAATTCTAACAAACCGTCGGGCTTTTGAAGTTTGGAAGTGAACTCTTGAATACGACTCACGCGCTCTTGTACTTTGCGCTGTTGCTCTTCAGGACTTAAAATGCGCTTCGGAGTTTCCATCTCTACGCGTTGTATGCTGTCATCTTCGAGCACATGCTTAACAATATGTTGAGGTTGCGAGGATGTTACTTCTTGAACTGGTTCAGTGGCAGAGGCAACTTGTTCTGAATCTGCTTGTACATCGAATACTTCCCAACTCATGGAGGTTTGAGCCGGAAGTGTTTCTTCTTTCTCATCGTAGAGATTGAAGGTCTTTTTTGCTGTTGCCGACACTGCATCTATTGGTTGCTCTGTAACTTGTAATGGATTCGCTAAAGGCGATTCTACTTGCTTCAAAAAAGGCTCTTCTGTGTTGGCTTGAATTGATGCCGAGGCTAAGGACTCAAAAGGAGAGGTCAAAGGAACTGTGATTTCTTGTTTCTGATCTTCTTCGAGAACAACTACAGTACGCTCAGGACTTTTTTCAAAACCTGTGAGCGGAGAAGACGTAAATCCGGTAGCAATAATGGTAAGACTGAGTTGATCACCTAATGATGCATCGTAGCCATGACCCCAAATGACATCAGCTGTAGAACCTGCTGCCTCTTGAATGTAATCGGTGATATCCGTGATTTCATCCATCATGACTTCTCGGTCACCGTAAGTGATGTTGAGCAAGACATATCGTGCGCCATTGATATCGTTGTCGTAAAGTAAAGGTGAAGTAAGTGCTTCTTTAACAGCTAATACCGCTCGGTTTTCACCTGAAGCCAACGCACTTCCCATGATGGCGTGTCCGGAATTGCGCATAACCGTATTGACGTCGTTGAAATCGACATTTATGGCACCCGTTACTGAAATTACCTCAGCGATTCCTTTGGCTGCTACGGTTAAAACGTCATCGGCATGAGAGAATGCCTCTGACAATGACATGTTTTTACCAAACTCGCGCAAGCGCTCGTTGTTGATAATGAGAAGGGTATCTACATTTTGACGCATGCGCTCTAAACCTTCTTCGGCTTGTTGACGTCTTTTGCGACCTTCAAAATTAAATGGAACTGTTACAATACCAACCGTTAATATGCCAAGATCTTTGGCAACTTGGGCAATGACAGGAGCCGCACCTGTTCCGGTACCACCACCCATGCCTGCCGTAACAAAAACCATCTTGGTATCCCTAGAGAGTAGCTCTCGGATTTCTTGAATATTTTCCATGGCCGCATTCATGCCTACTTCCGGAATCATGCCTGCTCCACGGCCTTCAGTCAGGTTTGGACCTAATTGAATTTTATAAGGTACCGGAGAAAGTTCAAGCGCTTGGCAATCCGTATTACAGACGATAAAATCAACACCTGCAATTCCTTGCAAGAACATGTGATTGACTGCATTAGAGCCACCTCCGCCAACACCTATCACTTTAATGATAGAGGCCGCTTGGGTTGTTTCGTGTTTTGGTAAATCAAATTCCATAATACTGCTTTGTATAACCGCGTTTGTCAAAATATATTAATCTTCAGAATCATCAAAGAATTTCCTCACCGGACCTAAAATACGATCGAAAAATTCTCCTCTGCGTTCTGCATTAGAATGGGTTTTTATCTTTTCCTCTTTGTTGGAGATTTGCTCTTGAGTGGCTGGCTCTTTGTCTTGGGTTAAAGCTCCATCTTCCCAAGGCTTGAGCGCTTCAACACTTTCAAAACCTTTAAGAACTAGACCGATTCCGGTAGCAAACATAGGGCTAGATAAAGCTTCAATGTCATTCGAATTCGCTAGGTGTTCTGTCGGGTAACCAATACGCGCATCCATTCCGGTAAGGTATTCAATGAGTTGAGTGAGGTGCTTAAGTTGCGAACCCCCTCCGGTAACGACAATACCGCCAATTAGCTTTTTCTCGTATCCAGAGTTTTTGATTTCGAGATTGACGAGCTCGATAATTTCCTCCATTCTCGCCTGGATAATACTCGCTAGATTGCGCAATGTGATTTCCTTAGGGTCGCGTCCTCGCAAGCCAGGGATACATACAACCTCATTTTCTTTACTTTCGGATGCCAAAGCGCTACCGTATTTTACCTTGAGCATTTCTGCTTGGCGCTGCATGATGCGACAGCCTTCTTTGATATCTTGGGTAATGACATTGCCTCCGAAAGGAATTACTGCGGTATGACGAATCAGACCGTCGTGAAAAATAGCAACATCGGTAGTGCCTCCACCGATATCCACAAGCACTACACCTGCTTCTTTTTCTTCTTCGGAAAGAACAGCCTCAGCAGATGCGATAGGTTCAAGAATAATATCTTTGACACTAAGGCCAGCGCGATCTACACAACGTGTAATGTTTTGTACGTTGGTTACCTGACCTGTAATGATGTGAAAATTTGCTTCGAGGCGAACTCCTGCCATACCAATTGGATCTTTGATTTCTGGCTCGCCGTCGACGATATATTCTTGTGGAATTACCGTGATAATTGCCTCTCCAGGATTCATGACCATTTGGTACATGTCGTCAACAAAAGCATCGATATCAACTTGGGAAATTTCTTCACTCGCCGTGCGTCGGGTATATATACCACGATGCTGCATGCTTTTGATGTGCTGCCCAGCAATACCAACGTGAACATTTTTGATTTTTAGATTTCCGTCTACCGTATTTTGGGTGGCTTCAACTGCGGCATTGATGGATTGCACCGTGCGTTCGATATTCGACACCACACCTCGCATGACGCCCAAAGACTCACTTTTACCCATTGCGATTATTTCAATTTTGTTGTGCTCGTTTTTTCGACCCACAAAAAAAGCGATTTTGGTGGTTCCAATGTCCAAACCAACAACTACTCGCATGCGCTTCACTTCGGCATTGTTATTTTTTTCTGCAAACGATTTGTCCATCATACTTGACACTTATTTCTTTGTATTTATTCCAGCCTTCATGAGGCAGGGCTTCTTTGTAAAAATGGCTCAGACGTTCAAATTTGTCTGAAACTTCTTTGGTACTGCGCGCAGGGCCAAAGATGATTTGTTGCTCTCCAACCATCGGAATAAGTATAAAATCTCCGTCTGATTCGAGGTAAACTTGACCTATTAATTGCTGCATTAGTGGATCATTACAAACATAATTTGAAATGCGGTAGATTTGACCGATTTTTTGAGAACTTTTCAAATTTGAATTGTTAATAAAATCGTTGTTCACATGAGGGTTGTAGACATCGTGAATGGCTCCTGAAAAAACCAAAACCCTGGCAGTGTGTAACCTCGATCTGTACATCATAAAACCATCTTGATCAAGGTAATAACTCTGTCTGCTGGTATTGAAAATCCTGGCAATTGGTTTGCGGAGTTCTAATTTCACCTCCCAATTTGAGCCCAAGTGTTTATAGACTTCGGCACGCTTCACTTCAGCCATAGCTGCAATGGCACGTTCAATTGAATGGATCTGAAGTTGATTCACACGCATTTTTCTTCGAAATAGTTGCCTTAACTGCAAACGGTCTAGTAATTCTTCTTCGGTTAAAAATGCATTTTCGTCCTCGGCATGAATGGCAATGCTTGGCTGATCTAAATGCGTTTGCTGCTCTTTACTTTGCGCAAAATAAAAAACGACACCTACCCCAACAAAAATGAGCAGCCAAAAAATCCTTACAAGCCAAATTTTCATGAGTTCGTGATTTGAATTTTGAGTAGTTCAGTTATAGGCTTCACTATTCGATCTATATCGCCTGCCCCTATGGTCAATACAACCCCTTTTTTTACAGATTGCAGGGCCAGTAGTATTTCATGGGAAGACATTACAACTTTTGACTGAAGCGCAACGGCATCTAATAGCCACTCGCTCGTCACGCCATGTATTGGCTCTTCTCGGGCAGGATAAATCGGTAATAAGTACAACTGATCAAGAGCTGCTAACGAAAGTGCAAAATCTTGGGCAAAATCTTTAGTGCGCGAAAATAAATGGGGCTGAAAAATACCAATCACGGGTAACTCAGGATAAATGCTTCGAACCGATGTTATCAAGGCGTTTATTTCAGTCGGATGATGCGCATAATCATCGATGTAAACTAAATTTTCTGAACGCAAATGATACTCAAAACGACGTTTAACCCCTGTAAAACTTTTCAGCGAGGCACGTAAGTCATCCACTTTATACCCCAGTTGTACTAAAAGAGCGATGCAGCCTAGCGCGTTTTCTGCATTATGAATTCCAGGAAGACCCAATTCTATATCGAGGAATAGTTCATCATGAAGACGCAAATCTGCCACCTGAAAACCATTGACATACCGTAAGTTGTTGAAAGAATAATCAGCTGTTTGTGAATCTATGGCATAAGTGTGAACAGCAGCAAGGCTTGGAAGAGAAAGTCCTTCTTTTTGAATACAGTTTCCCTTGGGGTCTATGCGCAAAGAAAACTGTCTAAAACCTTCCTCAAACGCATTTGAATTGCCGTAGATGTCTAGGTGATCTGGGTCAGTGGCAGTGATAATTGCTGCAAAAGGCGATAATTGAAGAAAACTGCGGTCGAATTCATCGGCCTCAATTACAGCAAATGGACTTTGGGCGTGAAGCACAAGATTGGAATCAAAATTACTTGCGATACCGCCCAAAAATGCTGTACAACCGGCTCCTACTTCAGTTAACATATGCGCCAAAAGGGAACTCGTGGTGGTTTTTCCGTGCGTGCCTGCAACGCAGAGCCCTTGGTATGTTTTGGTAAGCGCCCCAAGAACCTCTGCTCTCTTTAGAATCGTAAAAGAATACTGCTGAAAATATTCAAGTTCTCCCAATACTTTAATTGCTGGCGTATATATAACTAAGGTGGTGTTTGGATCGGTAAATTGTTTTGGGATTTGAGTTCCAAGATCTTCAAAGTGAATAGCTATTCCCTCTTCAATAAGTTTTTGAGTGAGGGCAGTATGAACTTTGTCGTAACCCCCTACTTGCTTACCGGTAAATTTAAAATACCTGGCTAAGGCGCTCATGCCTATTCCGCCGATACCGATGAGGTAGATATGATCAAATTGTTGAAGTGTTTTCATGAGCGGATATGCTTAAGGCAAACATCAATGATATCACTAGTGGCATTTGGGAGCGCCAACGTTTTGATTGCTGCTGATAAGCTCTTTTGTTGTGCTTCATCATGAACCAAAGCAAGTGTAGTTGGTAGCAATTGCTCTTGAGCATTGGCATCCGTGACCAAAATTGCAGCCAATTTATCAACCAGAGCCAAAGCATTTTTGGTTTGGTGATCCTCCGCTACATTTGGTGAAGGAACAAGAATAACGGGTTTGGCAACCAAAGTCAATTCACTTACCGAGAGCGCCCCAGCACGTGAGATAATCACTGTTGCCAAAGCGTAGGCAAGATCCATTCTTTGGATAAAAGTAAAAATCTTGACATTTGGCGTTAAGGTCTCTTGTAGTTGCAACATTTCTTTTTCATAGGATTTGCCGCATTGCCATAGGATTTGGATATCTGTAGTTCCTATATTTGGAAGCGCTGCGCTCAGCGCTGCATTTAATGTTCTGGCCCCTAAACTACCGCCCATTACGAATATGGTTGGCTTAGTGGCATCGAGGTCAAAATAGGCCGCTGCCTCGTTTTTAAGTCTCGAGAGATCTTCAAGTAAATATGACCGCACTGGATTACCCGTTAGGTATATTTTATGAGCAGCAAAATATTGTTGCATTCCAGGATATGCCACACAAATTGCCTTGGCTTTTTTGGCTAGTAATTGATTGGTTTTACCCGGAAAAGAGTTTTGCTCTTGTAATAAGGTTGGTACCCCAAGTAATTGCGCCATTTGAAGCGTTGGGCCGCTGGCATAACCACCAACACCGATTACTAGTTCAGGTTTAAATTTACGGATCACAAAAAATGCCTTTGCCAAACTTTGGAGTAGCTTAAACGGCAACCATAAATTTTTAATCGTCAACCTTCGTTGCAACCCTACTATTGGCAACCCTACTATCTGATAACCAGCCTGAGGAACCTTTTCCATTTCCATTTTTCCTTCAGCCCCAATGAATAAAAGCGCAGCATCGGTATTTCTACGTTTTATTTCATCGGCAATAGCCAAAGCGGGAAAAATATGACCACCCGTTCCACCACCAGAAATAATTACCCTAGTTAACTTCATTTTCTTGTGCACTTGCAAATTGATTCTCTTGCTCATTTTTCGGAAGTTCTTTAGCAAATGATTGCACGACCCCAATGGAAACACAGGCCATTACCAAAGCAGATCCCCCCATGGCCAAAAATGGCATATTTTGTCCTGTAACCGGAAAAACACCTGTACAAACCAACATATTCACGCTCGCTTGTGTGAGTAAATGAATGCCTATTCCGAGCGCAACATAACTCTGAAATAAATCTGGTGTTTTGAGCGCAAATCTGATCATCCGAAAAAGTAAAATCATATAGAGAAGCACCAGAAAAGCCGCCGATACAAAACCAAATTCTTCCACAAAAGTGGCGTAATAAAAATCGGCATAGGCCTCTGGTAAAAATTCTTTGAGCTTACCGTCTCCTACACCTTGGCCAAAAAAGGAACCCACAGAAATTGCTAATTTGGCATTGTTAGCTTGCTGATTGGCCTGTAAGCTTTCAATGCTCTGATTGGCGGTGTCGACACGGTTATTGATTCGATTCATCCATGTGTCATACCTCGGTAAGATATTTGCATCTGGCAAAGCCAAGTGGATACCTACTACCAAAAATACTATTGCCACAGCAATTCCTGCGAGGGTTAGTAATTTCAAGAGTGGTACTCTACCAATAAACAAAAGGAGCATACTCAACATAAATAGCATTGCCGAAGTAGAGAAGTTATCCTTTAAAATAAGTGCGCAAGTGGCCGCAATTGGCAAAAGTAAGGGTAGCATGCCCTCGCGCCAACTATTTAGTTTCTGTTGCTTTTTGACCAACAATTTACTCACGTAAATGATCAGTGCCAATTTGGCAAAATCAGAAGATTGAAAGGTTAGATTAATAAACGGAATACGAATCCAGCGGCCTGCACCATTTACCTCTGCACCAAAAAACCAAGTAAATAGCAAAAGGGATAGACCTAAATAATAGGCAAACTTTGCGGTTTGACTAATATATTTAGCAGGTATCCGATGAATGGCGAACATTGCCCCAAAGCCGAGCACTACATAGATGAGATGCTTAAATAAATAGACAAACGGAGAACCCCCCTCTATTTTGACCAATATGGGCACGAAACTATACACCGTAACCAACGAGAAAGCCATCATTAACAAGGTAATGATCCAAATAACGGGGTCGCCTTTAAGATAAGAAAGGTAAGTCCTCATGACAACGAATTATAACATACGAACCGCTTGCTTAAATTGCTGACCTCTGTCTTCGTAGCTACTGAATAAATCAAAGCTTGCACATGCTGGAGACAAGAGTACAGTTTCATCTTTTGTAGCGAGTTGATAAGCAAAGGCAACCGCCTCATGCGCTGATTTTGCCTCAACCACCACCTCGACTTGGTCGCCAAAAGCTGCGATGATCTTTTGATTATCTAAACCCAAGCAAATAATAGCTTTTACTTTTTGAGTCACTAATTCTTTTAATTCGCTGTAGTCATTTCCTTTATCAATACCGCCTACAATCCATACTGTTGGTTTGTCCATAGATTCTAATGCAAACCACGCTGCATTAATATTCGTTGCTTTGGAGTCATTGATAAATTCAATACCGTTGACTTTAGCCACAAATTCCATGCGATGTTCTACATTAATAAAATCCTGTAAACTTTCGCGTAGAACGTCGGTGCGGATTTCGACAAGCCTTGCTGCAATCCCTGCGGCAAGAGCATTTTGGGTGTTGTGCTTTCCCTTAAGAGCTAATTCGTGTATAGACATGGTAAATTGTTGTTTGTTTATATTGATGTATAGTTGTTTTTCGTCTGCATATGCGCCCATTGCTTGTTCCGTCTTTAAAGAAAACGGGTGCAATTGAGCTGTAATTTGATGGCGTTTCATTTGTGCTGCAATGAGTTGATCATCGGCATTGAAAATGAAAAAATCCGTTGCACGCTGATTTTGTAGAATGCGGAATTTAGAACGGACATAATTTTCCATTTGGTAATTATAACGGTCTAGGTGATCAGGGGTAATATTGGTAAGAATGGCGATATCTGCTTTGAAAGTAAACATGTCGTCTAGCTGAAAAGAACTAAGCTCCAACACATAGATTTCAAATGCCTCCGTGGCAATTTGCTTTGCAAAACTTTGTCCAACATTGCCAGCTAAACCAACGTTAAGCCCTGCTTTTTTAAGCATATGGTAACACCACAAAGCAGTAGTGGTTTTGCCATTACTTCCCGTAATACAAATGTGTTTGGCTTGAGAGTAATAGCCGCCAAATTCAATTTCTGAAATGACCGAAATGCCCTTTTCGCGAATAGCTCGCATCAGGTCAGACTTTTCTGGTATTCCGGGTGATTTAATGATTAAATCAGCTGATAGTATTTTAGCCATGGAATGTGACTCGGCCTCAAATTCAATATGCTGTGCCAATAATTCATGTTGAAATGACGGTTTTATTTTTGAGCCGTCAGATACAAATACACGCCAACCTTTTGCCTTGGCCAAAATAGCTGCTCCAACCCCAGATTCTCCGGCGCCTAAAATGACAAGCAAGCGATTCTGAGCCTCCATCTTAACGCAATTTGAGGGTAACAATAGTGACCACCGCTAACAAGACGGCTACTATCCAAAATCGAGCAACTATCTTTGCCTCATGAATGCCTTGCTTCTGATAATGATGGTGCAATGGCGCCATTAAAAAGATTCGACGCCCTTCGCCATAGCGCTTCTTGGTGTACTTAAAGTAGCCGACTTGTAGCATGACAGAAACATTCTCGACAAGAAAAATTCCTGCCAATACAGGAATGAGCAATTCTTTGCGAATCGCAATCGCAAATACGGCAATTATACCGCCCAAAGCTAGACTTCCTGTATCGCCCATAAAAACTTGTGCAGGAAATGAGTTATACCACAAAAAGCCAACGCAAGCGCCAACAAATGCCGCAATAAAAATGACCAACTCCTCAGCTTCTGGAATGTACATGACATTCAGGTAGTCGGCAAATTTGGCATGTGAACTTACGTAAGCGAGTACAGCAAGTGCAATACCGATGATAGCCGATGTGCCCGTAGCCAAACCGTCTAAGCCATCAGTCATATTGGCACCATTGGATACGGCAATTACAATAAATATGACGATCGGAATAAAAATAAGCCAGCCGTATGATTTATTGGTATCGCCGATGAGCCAATTGTAATTGAATTCATTTCCTTTGAAAAAAGGAATCGTAGTGGTCATGTCGTCAGTGCGGATCCATTTGTAATTCTCGCCTGAATTTTGCGCATGCTCATGGGTTACAAATGTTTCATCAGGTTGTAATTGATAATTAGCCGCTACTCTTTTGTGCACGACTACATCATCGGAGAAATACAAAATACCTCCTACAATGAGCCCAACGCCAATTTGACCTATAATTTTGGAGGTCCCTTTGAGGCCTTCCTTATTCTTTCTAAATACTTTAATATAATCATCTAAAAACCCAATTAAGCCCAACCAAATGGTGGCAATTACCATAGTAATGACATACACATTTTGGAGTTTTGCAAAGAGTAAAGTTGGAATCAGTATGGCTGCCAATATAATTAAGCCGCCCATTGTTGGGGTTCCAGATTTTTCTAACTGGCCTGCCAATCCGAGGTCGCGAACGGTCTCTCCGATTTGTTGTAGGCGCAAGCGTGCGATGATGCGTTTGCCAATAATGACAGAAACAATCAAAGAGGTAATTAGCGCCAACGAAGCACGAAAGGAAATAAACTGAAACAACCCTGCACCAGGTAAATTGAGTTGATCTAGCCAGGAAAACAAATAATACAACATGCTATTTATCGAGTTGGTGAATAAGTTCTTTGGTAATAGCGAGGTCGTCAAATGCAATACGAACCCCATTGATTTCTTGATAATTTTCGTGTCCTTTTCCTGCTATGAGCAGGATATCGCCAGGTGAAGCCATCAGCAAAGCTGTTTTGATTGCTTGTTTACGATCGACAACGGCCAGTGTGCGAACGGCGGCTTGCGCATCCAAGCCTGCCTCCATCTCTGAAATAATTTGTTGCGGATCTTCTGAGCGCGGATTATCTGCAGTAAGCACAACTTGCTGACTGCGGGCTGCAGCAATAGCAGCCATTTTTGGTCGTTTGTCTTTATCGCGGTCTCCGCCACAACCCACCACAGTAATGACTTTGTTCTTTTTCTGAAAAGCAGCTATGGTAGCCAGTACGTTTTCCAGCGCATCAGGTGTGTGCGCATAATCAACAATTGCGGTAATCCCATTCGGACTCGTAAAATGCTCAAAGCGTCCACTCACATGAGTGAGTTGACTAATGACACGCAAAACTTCCTGTGGCTCTTGACCTAACTGAACAGCTAAACCGTATACCAATAACAGATTAGCGGCGTTAAATACACCTACTAAACGCGTATGAACTTCATTGCCGTTGAATTGTAAGACCAAACCACCCAAACTATTCTCGATGATTTTCCCTTTAAAATCTGCCGGAGTTTTGAGCGCATAGGTCAATTTTTTGGCCGCTGTATTTTGCATCATTACCAAGCCATTTTTATCGTCTGCGTTTACGAGCGCTATAGTGTGCGCTCCTAAACCATCAAAAAACGATTTTTTAACGCGTAAATATTCGGCGAAAGTAAGGTGGTAGTCTAGGTGGTCATGTGTAATATTTGTAAAGCCCGCCGCGCTAAAGTGCAAACCCTGAATTCGACCCTGGTGAATGGCGTGAGAGCTGACCTCCATGAAGCAATACTGACAGCCTGCATCGACCATATCTCTTAAGAGTGCATTCAGCGCTACAGGGTCAGGAGTGGTATGTGTAGCTGTTATTGCTTGCGACCCTATCTTATTGACAACCGTAGAGAGTAAACCGCAATAAAAGCCCAAATTCGTATATAAATCATGGAGTAAAGTAGCGGTAGTTGTTTTGCCATTTGTTCCGGTAACACCGACGAGCGTAAGTTGCTTGGATGGATTTCCATAAAACGCGCAAGAAAGCTCAGCGAGCGCATGACTCGTCTGGCTAACCAATACTACAGTTGCATCTTGTGGCAAGTCAATTGAACGCTCCGCTATAAATACCCGACAACCTTGCTCATAGGCTTTCTGAGCAAATTGATGACCATCTGTCAAAGAGCCAACAATACAACAAAAAATAGCGCCATCTTTTGCCTTTCGAGAATCAAAAACTATTTCAGCAATAGGCTGCTCCAAGTTTCCTTGAAGTAGTTGATAAGGCAGCGAAGACAATAACTTTTTGAACTGTTGCATTTAATTTAATTTGATACGAATCAATTGGCCTTTAACGATTTCAGCACCAGGTTTGATGGATTGCGTACTCACTTTTCCTTTTCCGCTCATGCGCACGATTAATCCTTGAGATTCCAATAGGTACACTGCATCTTTAGCGGTCATACCCGTGACATTCGGAACCTTGGTTTCTAAAACCGACTTTTGCTGGATTTGTAGGCGCTGCTTAGCGGTGTCTGCCTGAACCCATTCACTGGAAGAATTGAGTTGGTAACGGATGTCGAGTTGTTTTAAAAGAGAAGTGAGCTCTTTGCGTTGACCGCTTTTGACAGTAGGTACATCGGAAGCTATTGGATTGCGCGGATCATTGATGGCCCTGTGGTACTGCAATGAAGAGGCGTAAATTTTATTGGCGATTTCCGCAAAGACAGTCCCTGAGACGGCTGCTCCGTAATACGCAACTACCGGTCGAGAAATAACGACAATACAAGAGTAGATTGGTTTTTTTGCCGGAAAATAACCCACAAAAGAAGCTTGGTAAGCACGGACCTTTTCATTTCTGTAGCCAGTTTCACCGCGTAGTTGCGCTGTGCCTGTCTTTCCTGCGATTGTAAATAAAGAGCTTTTGAGTTGTTTACCTGTGCCCCTTATCATGACGCCTTCCAAACAGTTTTGTAAGATTTTTAGGGTATGTGAGGAGCAAATTTCTGGATTAAGCACCACCGGCTCAAAGTTTTTAATGACCCGGCCATGTCGCAAGATTTTTTCTACAAACAGTGGTCGAACCAATTTCCCTTGATTGGCCACTGCATTGTAAAAGGCTAGGGTTTGAAGCGGCGTCTGCATGACTTCATAACCTACAGATTGCCAAGGCAACGACAATGCAGACCAATTACTATCTCCAGGTCTTGTTACTTTTGGGCGAGGCTCACCTTCAAGATCTATACCCAACTTCTCGGTAAGCCCAAATTGTTCTAATCTGTCGATGAAAACATCAGGATCATCTTTATAACTGCGGTTCATGAGTTGTAAAATCACATTCGATGATTTTTCAAATGCTTTTTGCACAGTAATGATACCGTAACCTCTTCCATGGTTTGCATCTGCCATCCCGTCTTTTCCTACCCTGTAGAAACCAGAGGCATTCACTTTATCATTAATTTTAAAGCGTTCGTCCTCGAGCCCAGCCATTAAAGAGGCCAACTTAAAGGTTGATCCAGGAACCTCTAAATGCCCTATGGCATAATTGAAGTTCTCTTCATACTTTCCTTCTTTAATTCTCGTCAAATTTGCGATGGCACGCACATAACCGGTTTGTACTTCCATTAAAATGATACTGCCGTGCTCGGCGCCCATGGCAATCATTTGTTTTTCGAGCTCAGAATGGGCTACTTCTTGAATTTCTTTATCAATTGTCGTGACTACATCTGCGCCTTCAACGGCTTCTTTTAAGATTTTTCCTGTGCGTTTCCAACCAGAAGAAATGCGCTGCTCTACCTCTTTACCTTGCTCGCCTTTTAGATAGTCATAAAAAGCTCCTTCGATGCCAACCTTAAGCGTATCTGTGAGGTTGTCAACTTTATAATAACCCAGCGTCCTGTTTAGTAAGTTTCCAAAAGGTTTTTTACGCATGATAACCTCGACATTGTCTATTATTCCGCCTTTCATCTGACCCAATTCAAAAATTGGCAGCTTGCGTAATTTTTTACGGGCATCGTTGGTTACCTTTCTACGAATAAGTAAGTAACGAACCCCATTGGCTCTCGCCTTGCGGATTTGCCTTTCGTAGGCGCTTTCAGATTTGTCTGGATACAGGCGATGTAAACCTTGACTGAGCTCGCCTACTTTTTGATCAAAAAGTTGATCTTCTACCACAGTCGGATCCATGTAGATGTCGTAGAAAGTAATGCTCGTAACCAACGGAACCTCATTGCGGTCGAGTATCTGACCCATTCGCGGAATACGGTCAGCAACCCTTGTGGGCAAGTCCCCTTCTTGAGTTTCCATGGCAGAACCCGGACCATTCAATTGAAGGTCAAGTGTGGAATATAGTACACCTAACATGACGAACACAAAACCAAAATAAATGAGGTATGCGCGGTAATAGAGGTATTTTCTATCCTTATTCATGGACCTTTTCTTTGATACGAATCACTTTGGTTGCGTTCTGGGTTTCTTTCAACTCCCGCTCAGCTAGGCGTTCTGCCATTCTAAAGCGCCGTGTCACTAATTCCAATCTAGCTTTTGCCTCGATGAACTCAGCCGAATGCTGATCTAAGTTGCGTTGTGCAGCATCGGTGTCTTTGTTGAGTTGTTTGCCGTAATAGCCTTTTGAAATAAGGATCAGTAGCAATAACATGATAAAGAAGATGTAATTCAGATTGTCTAAAACAAAAGACTTGGTTAAGAATTCTCCATTCAGGATCTGTGCAAACGCATTTGCCTTACCACCTTTTGGTCGCTTACCTGCAGCATCTTGAGTCTTAGCCATTTCTTTCTGCAATTCTTAGTTTGGCACTTCTTGCTCTAGAGTTCAGCTCACACTCTTGTACATCGGCAACTATTGGATGTCGATTTACTTCTGTGAATGGCTTCTGAACATTTCCGAAAAAATCTTTTTCGATTTCACCAGAAAAACTCCCTCTTTTCATGAAATTCTTGACCAAGCGATCTTCTAAAGAATGATACGACATGACCACCAAGCGGCCGCCAGGTTTGAGCACTTGGGCAGCTTGCTCCAGAAAATCTTTGAGCACCTGCATTTCTTGGTTTACTTCGATGCGAAAAGCTTGAAAAACTTGCGCATAAAATTTATGGTCTTTGAATTTGGGCGCAAAGCGCTCAAGTGCTTTGATCAAGTCAAAAGTGGTAAGAATTGGGTTGTTGTCTCGCTGCCGCACCAGAGCAGCTGCCAAAGCTCTTGAATTTCTGAGCTCACCGTATTCATATAAAATAGCAGCTAATTTTTGTTCATCTGAACTGGCAATTAAGGTTGCTGCGGTTTGGCCGCCATTGCGGTTCATGCGCATGTCCAGGGGTGCATCTTCACGGATACTGAAACCGCGTTGTGCAGTATCGAACTGATGAGAGGAAACACCGAGGTCGGCAATAATGCCATCTACTAAAGGCAAACCCACAGCCCGCAAGTGATTTCTTAAAAATGAAAAATTTGCGGGAATAAAATGAAAATTAGAGGCTTGCCAAGTGTTGTTGAGTGCATCGGGGTCTTGGTCAAAGACAACCAATTTACCTTTGTCCGATAAGTGATCAAAGATTGCCCTTGCATGACCGCCACCGCCAAAAGTGACATCGACATAAACGCCGTCTGCCTGAAGAGCCAAGCCTTCAAGACAAGGTTTTAACATGACGGGAATGTGGTAGTCGGTATTAATTTTCATTGTCTAAATCACCCATTACTTCATCCGCTAAATCAGCGAAATCCGCCATGTTGCCTTCGATCATTTCGAAGTACTTAGACTTATCCCAGATTTCAATGCGGTCATTGTAGGCAATAAGCATTACCTCAGCAACCAACCCAACCCGCTCCATTAAAGTAGTAGGAACCAAAATACGGCCTGCGTTATCAAGAGCAACCTGCTTGGCACCCTGATGAAACAGCCTATAAAACATTCGGTTTTTGGGTTTAAACAAGTTCATTTTAGACAGCTTTTGACTAATGCGCTCCCAATCTGAAAGTGGGAATAAAGTCAAGCAATCTTCAAAGCCCTTGTTGAGCATGAAATCGCGCTGGGAAACAGCAGGCAATTGTTTGCGCAAGCCAGATGGAAAGAGGAAGCGCCCCTTTTCATCCATTTTAACCTCAAATTCACCTACTAGTCCTGACATAGCGTTATAATGAGTAAAATTAGTAGATTCTTACCACTTTTTACCACAGCTCTTTTCTTTTGTTGATAACTTCTAACGTATAGCGCCGTTAAAGGTTACATATTAACAATTATAAGCAGTCAAATATTGTTGTATTATAGGCGTTTAATCAGTTTTGGTGGGAATTTGTGGGAGACTTTTCAACAATTTGTTAATATCCGATTTTGAAGCTGCTTGTTCACACTGCATTTACACTAAATTTGTAAATGCAAAACAAACAAATCAGTTACCTTCTCATTCCTTTACTGGCCTGTATTTGGGGCAGTTCATTTATTTTAATGAAGCGCGGTATGTTTGCAATTGATGGGCAACCTGTATTCACTTCTGCCCAAGTGGCCAGTATTCGAATTTTTTTGGCCAGTGTTGTTTTCCTGCCGTTACTTCCCAAATTACTCCGGAACCTTCAGCGCAAAAAAGACCTCCTTTTCTTTGCAATTGTCGGTTTTGGGGGCAACCTCATTCCAGCATTTTTATTTACTTATGCCGAACAAACCTTAGATTCAGGTATCGCTGGTATTATGAATAGCTTTACACCCATCTTTACGATCATTGTGGGAATGCTCCTTTTTCGAACAAAAATCAATACCCAACAAATAATTGGAACCATTATCGGCTTTGCTGGTATTACCTGGCTTATCTTCCTGAGCAAGCCAGTCCATAGCGGATTTGAACTCACACCCGCACTCGCTATTTTATTCGCCACTTTATTGTACGGTTTAAGCCTCAATACAATCAAACACAAACTCGCTAATTATACCGCCATTCAAGTGGCAACTGGTGGGTTTTCTATGGCCTTTCTACCTGCATTTATTGGTTTGTTTTTCTATCACACGCCTCGCGTTTTCTTTAACAACCCAGATGCACTTTCTAGCTTTGGCTACATATCAGTTCTTGGGCTAATTGGAACTGCTTTTGCAGTTATCATTTTCAATCTGATTATTGCCCAAACCACTGCTGTAGCTGCGAGTACAGTTACCTATTTTATTCCAATTATCGCGGTTGCCATTGGTGTTTGGAATGGCGAGCACTTTATATGGCAACAATTACTATCTATGCTTGTGATTATTAGCGGGGTACTACTTGTGAATATTAAACGTGGAAAAAGCAACAAATAATGACAAAAAGCGTAAGAAAAGCGCGATAAATATTTGGAGTACGCGCTTAAAACATTATCTTTGCACTCCAATTTTGGATTATTTAACATTAATTAAAGCTATATGTACGCAATTGTAGAGATAGCAGGGCAGCAGTTTAAAGTGCAAAAAGACCAAAAGGTTTTTGTACACCGTCTAGACGCCGAAGCAGGTCAAAAATTAGATTTTGATCGTGTTTTGTTGATCGAAGACGCTGGCAAAATCACTCTAGGCGCCCCAGCTATAGAAGGTGCTAAAGTCACCGCAGAAGTTCTTGACCACGTCAAAGGTGACAAAGTGATTATTTTTAAGAAAAAGCGTCGCAAAGGATACCGCGTTAAAAACGGCCACCGTCAACAGTTTACTTCAATTACAATCAAAAGTATCAAAGCATAACTTCCTTCACAGGATTTAAATAAAAGAAACCATGGCACACAAGAAAGGAGTCGGTAGTTCGAAAAACGGTCGCGAATCGCATAGCAAGCGCTTAGGTGTAAAAATCTTTGGTGGTCAGGCTGCCATTGCAGGTAACATCATCGTGCGTCAGCGCGGTACGCAACACCATCCAGGTAACAACGTAGGTATTGGCAAAGACCACACCTTGTTTGCACTCTCAGATGGCCTTGTCGAATTCCGCAAAAAGAAAGACAATCGTTCATTTGTATCAGTTGTTCCTTTTGAAACAACAGAAGCATAATGCAAATTGCAACCCCATCCAAAGCTCCTTCAGAGGAGCTTTTTTTTTGAATAAGCTTTTTTCTAGTCATTAAATGAAGGCTCCATTATCATTTGAATAGACCACATACTAAGTTTAATCCGTATTTTTGAACGGATTAATTTTGGATGAAATATTTTTTTCTCGTACTCTTATCAAGTTGCCTTCTCACTTTGAGTTTTCCATATACCGGAAGCTTTACACCTTTTGTTTTCATTGGTTTTGTAGCGCTCTTATTTTTGCGTCATCAACTATTGAGTACTGAAATTAAACCTTGGAAACTAAGCCTCTTTACTTTTCCGGCATTTTTACTTTGGAATATCGGCACTACCTGGTGGGTTGCCAATGCCTCCATACCTGGTGGTGTTTTTGCATTTACAATCAATGCGATCCTCATGACTTTAGTCTTTGGGCTTTGGAGTTTAATCGATCGTAAAATAGCAAGAAATTATTCCTTTTGGCTACTCATACCAATTTGGTTGTTGTTTGAATTTGGTCACCACCGCTGGGATCTTTCGTGGCCTTGGCTCACGTTGGGCAATTACTTCTCTGTGCGCACAGGTTGGGTGCAGTGGTATGAATGGACTGGTACACTTGGAGGAAGTGCCTGGGTGCTTTTACTCAATTTATTAATTTTCAAATTAATCCTTCGTTTTCAAAGAAAAGAAAATGCGAAATGGCACATCATCAGCATTTTATCTATCTTGATTTTCCCCATCGTTTTGAGTCAAATATTGCTTTCTTTTGCCCATTTATCAACCACAACAATCCGTGAATTCAAAGCTGTCGTGTTGCAACCCAACATTGACCCCTATACCGAAAAATTTGCAGCAAGTGCCAACAATGAAGCATTTACTGATTCGTTGTTGATTCTCGCCAATCAGCACGTTACGGCACAAACCGATTTGGTATTGGTGCCAGAAACTGCGCTTCCCCTTTCCTTTTTAGAAGATCGCCTACTCACGTTTGAGTTCGGAAGAAAGCTTAAAGCGCAAGTTGCTAAATGGCCACAAGCCAATTTATTGATTGGCGCCTCGACGCACAGAATTTTTAACAGCAAACAATCTGTTGCGAGTTCCCCTATTCCAAATTCAGGCAGTTGGTACGAAAGCTATAATTCTTCGCTACTCGTCACCAAAAAAACGACGCCAAAATATGTGCATAAATCTAAATTGGTCCCAGGTGTAGAACTCGTGCCTTTTTCAGCTTATTTGCCCTTTCTTTCTGCTCTCGCCATAGAAAATGGAGGTACTTCTGGTACCTTGGGGATTGAAAAAAGTCCCAAAATATTTGAAATCCCGATGGATTCCAAGCCTACTAAGATCGCTCCCATTATTTGCTACGAATCTATATATGGTGATTTCGTTCGCCAGCAAGTTCAGAAAGGTGCTCAATTATTATGTGTGATAACCAATGACGGTTGGTGGGGCGATACTCCAGGTTATCAACAACATTTTTCTTTTGCACGTTTGCGCGCTATCGAAACACGTCGATGGGTCTTGCGCAGCGCCAATACAGGTACAAGTGGCAGTATTGACCCTACGGGTAAAATCATCAAAAAAACAGCGTACTGGACCAAAGCCGCGTTTGCTGAGTCCGTTTCGTTGCGTTCCGACTTGACCTTTTACACGCAATATGGTGATTGGCCCGCAGGGCTTTCCTTATCTTGGATTTTATTGGTCCTGAGCTTTGTTTTTATGGAGAAATCGCGTCATTCAAGTAAAGCGAAGGTATGAGGTACTGCATTTTATGTGTTTGCTCTTTTCTTATCGTCTCTTCTTTCAAGACCCAAGTAAATTTTACCAATTCCTCGCTACCAATAGTTGTTATTGATTCAGACAACCTCCCTATTCCGGACGAACCAAAAATTACCGCTCATATGGGCATTATTTACAACGGCCCTGGGCAGATCAATCAACTTTCTGATTCATTTAATCTTTACAACGGTCATATCGGCATCGAAACAAGAGGCTCCTCTTCAAATATGTTTCCGCAACAATCTTATGGTTTAGAAACCAGATACCCAGATTCAAGTAACCTTAATGTGTCGCTCTTTGGTTGGCCTCCCGACAACGACTTTATTTTACATGCGCCCTACACTGACAAATCCTTGATGCGAAATGCTTTAACCTACAAACTAGGCAATGAATTGGGTCGATGGGCACCTCGAACACAGTTTTGTGAGGTAATCCTGAACGGAACATATATCGGCGTTTATGTCCTGATGGAAAGCATCAAACAAAATCCAGGGCGCGTTAATATTGACAAATTAAATGTCGACGATACTTTAGGGAATGAATTAACGGGAGGCTATATTGTCAAGATTGATAAAACGACAGGTGGAGGAGAAATCGCCTGGACATCTCCATACTTGAGCCAGGCTCCTGGCGATGGCCAAATTGAATTTCAACTTCACGATCCTCCATTAAATGAACTACATCCCGTACAAAAAGCATACATCCAAGATTACATCACTGACTGGGAAATCGCATTAAAAATCAGCAGCTTTACCAACCCTTTTTCAGGATACAAGGCATACATTGATGTATTATCATTTATCGACTATTTTTTAATTACAGAACTTTCCAAGAATGTTGACGGTTATCGGATTTCCACTTTTTTACATAAACAGCGAACGAGTGAAGGTGGTAAATTAATAGCTGGGCCACTGTGGGATTACAATTTCGCTTGGGGAAACGTCAATTATTGTGAAGGAGATTTAACCACGGGCTGGGGGATCAATTTCAATGATATTTGTGGTGGCCAATGGCAAAACCCATTTTGGTGGAAGCGCTTGCTTCAAGACCCGCTTTACGCCAATGATGTCAAGTGCCGCTGGACCACACTACGGCAAACCATCTTGAGTGACAGCGCTCTTGTTTCGTATATTGATTCGAATGCAGCTGCGCTTCAAACGCCTGCTGTTCGTCATTATCAAAAATGGCCAATTTTAGGCACCTATGTTTGGCCCAATAATTTTATTGGCCAAAACTATCAAGACGAAATCAATTACCTCAAAACCTGGATTCAGAGTCGAACGGCTTGGATGGATGCCAATATGTTCGGAACTTGCACAGCTAGCACCAGTGAACCACAATATAACGAGATCACGATTGCTCCTAACCCAACTCAAAATGAAATTCTTGTTTCAGGATTAACTGGAGTTGGAGAACTACTGATTCTTGATCTATCCGGAAAAATAGTGCAACAGGTTCCCTTTCAAACAGAACAGGTCCGCATTCCACTTCAGCAACTCCAAAATGGAGTCTATTTTATTGCTGAACCAGGGCTTGGCATTTACAAAAAAGTACTTAAAAATTAAGCCAAGAATCAACTCTGAGGCATCTCCGAAAAAACCCCAATAAAAAAGGGAGAGTCCGAAAACTCCCCCCTTTCCATCAATCAACATTTTAAATATTAGAATCCTGGGTTCTGCTGTAGATTAGGATTGAGTACGATATCTGAAGTTGGGATTGGATACAAGTTGTATTTTGAATCTGTACTAGATCCTGTGGCATCGCCACCTTTAAAGGCCCAAACATAAGAAGCTCCTGTAAACTGATCGAAACGAATCAAGTCAGTACGACGCGTACACTCCCAATTTAACTCTCTTGCACGCTCGTCTAAGAAATCTTGCGTCACCAAACTCGTAAAGTTATGGGAAGCATCTCCGTAAGCACGCTCACGAATTCTGTTCATGTATACAAGCGCAGTGCTTTGGTCTCCGGTTCTAAATTTAGCTTCGGCATACATTAAGAAAACATCGGCCAAGCGGAACATTGGGAAATCGACATCGACATGAGCTGAAGTAGCGTTATTGGAGCCATTTAAGCCATCTTTTGTCTTGTTCTTGAATTTGGGGTTTGGATAACCTTGAATGAAGGTACTCATGCTTGTGATATCCATCTGATGACCCGTGGTATAGAACATCCAGCGCGAATCTTCAGTGGTATCAGTAAATTTCTCGATAAACTGTTTTGTGGCGCGGTTTCCTGCCCACTTGCCATTGACACCGTAGTCTGCAGCAACCATTGAACCACCAAGTGTAGAGCAAATCAAGAAGGTCGTGCCTCCCCAAGTTTGCGCATACAAACCGTCGTATACAACAGGGAAAATGATTTCTGGCGACGTGTGGTTGTCTGCTAAGAAAATATCTTGGTAGACGTCATCGAGTTGAAATACGTTGGTATTTATGATTTTTTCACAATACGAAGCACAATCGGAGTAACGAGCCGTCCCAGTATATACTTCTGCATTGAGGTATATTTTTGCCATCAGGGCATGAGCAGCACTTTGTGAGGCACGGCCATAGGCTACAGAAGATGCTGGAGTAAGTTCGTCTTCAATGGCTTTGATTTCTGATTCGATGTATTCAAACAGTGCTGCGCGCTGAATTTGCTCTGGTGTAAATGCACCAACGCGGTCTTCTTCGGTTACAAAAGGTACGTTACCGAATAAATCCATAGCGTGGTAATACGCCAAAGCACGCAAGAAACGCGCTTCATTGCGCATGGTTACGATCTGATTGACTTGAGCTGCTGAGAAGCCACGTTCATTGAGCTTTTCATCGCGCGTTTGCCAAATGAACTCGTTACAAAGGGTTATTTGATAGAAAATACGGTAGTACATTCCTTTGACCCAAACGTTGTCTGCATTCCATTCTGATTTGTTCAGATCGGGAATACCCGGGTCATTCCAACCACAAATTGCTTCGTCTGTAGGTAATTCTTGCAAATTCCAAAGAACGCGTACATATGCCGAGAATCCTTCGTCGATGCCCGCAATATCAGCCTGCCCGGCAGGACCTTGGTTGCCGGTCATAGACATGCCAGAATATAACTTGGCAAGTACTTTGATGTAGTTGTCAGGGTCGCTGTAGACTGCCTCTGCATTGAGGCCGTATTTAGGGTTCTGATCTAGATTTTTGCCACAAGCGCCTAACAAAAGTACGCTGGCAAATAAGGTGTAAGTTACTAATCTTTTCATGGTTCAAAAATTAGAAATCAAAGGTGAGGTTAAGAGAATAAACGCGTGGACGAGGGTAAAAATTGTTGTCGATACCTCCGCCAATTTCTGGGTCTTGACCCGCATATTTAGTGACAACAAATGCATTTTGTACTACAAAGTTGACGTTGAGGCCTACTTTTTCTTTGGCGAAGCCGAGTTTGCCAAAGTTGTAGCCAACGTTAATGAAGTCCATGCGCAAGAAGTTAGCACTTTCTAGGTAATGGTCGGACATGAGCTGATTTGGTGTGGTGCGCTGCACTTCGTCTTGGTAGTACAACGAGCTGATATTATTGAGGTATTTTTTAGTTCCATCTACTGTTTGGAAAGTTGCACTGTTGGAGTGAATGTTATTGTAGATGGTTGCACCAAGTTCTGCACGGGCAGAGAAACCTGCATACCATTTTTTATATTGGAAGTTTAAGGCTGTTCCGAAGAACATTAATGGAGCAGCCTGGCCTCTGTAGTAGCGGTCCTTGACATTGATAATGCCGTCGCCGTTTTGATCTACAAAAGCATTGGTGTCTTTCCATTTGTCTAGTGCAGTTACTTGACCGTCTCCGTTAAGGTCGATATTGGCTAATGAGCCAACTTCAATTATGCGCCCTTGAGAATCGTATTGTTGCTCGAGTACAAAGAAAGAGAAGGTTGGATAACCAATCTGGTGTGCTTGAATGGTGTTGCCAATACCGCCGCCGATACCGCCGATTAGCACCCCTGGAGAGGTGGTGTCTAAAACTTGGGAAAGTTTCAAAACTTCGTTTCGGTTGTAAGTACCGTTGATAGACCAGTCTAAACGCATGTCTTTGGTTGCAATAAGCCCTGTATTGATTGATACCTCAATACCTCTGTTCTGCATGGCGCCTACATTGGTTAAAATTTCATTGGTGAAGTTCGTACCCGCAGGCACAGGAACAGTTGCCAATAAATCGCGGGTATCTTTCTGGTACACATCTAGGCTACCCGAAAAACGGTCATTTTTGAATCCAAAATCCAAACCAACGTTATAAGAAGTTGTGGTTTCCCATTTCAAATTTGCATCAAAACCTGCTGGGCGAAGCACTTGATAGTACTGACCTCCAAAAGCATATTGTGCGGTAGTAGCACCTTCAAAGTAGTTACCTATATAGGCGTAGTCGCCGATTCCGTCTTGCTGGCCCGTTACACCCCAACCTGCACGAAGCTTGAGCATATTAATGGTTTTGCTGTTCTTGAGAAAGTCTTCTTCGGAGATCATCCAGGCTGCTGATGCAGCAGGGAAAATACCCCAGCGGGTGTCTGGACTAAAACGAGAAGAACCGTCGCGACGAACAGATACGTTGACAATATATTTGCCGGCATAGTTGTAAATAGCTCTTCCATAGTAAGACATCAAAACGTTTCTAGTGTAGAAAGGAAATGCTGCTTCTGGCTGAATGATACTGTCTAGCGCTTCGTTGTTCCAAGTCGGGAAATTAGGGCTCTCGGTGTCCCAATCTTGATAGGAGTAACCGCCAACGAGTTCCAAAGTTTGGTTTTCCCACTTTGACCCAGAGTTGTAACTCAAGTAAGATTCAAAGAGCTTATTGGTTTTTGTGGTGCGGTACTTACTGTAGCGGCCGTTGGTAAAATAACCAGAAGCTGAAGTGGCAGGGGTCATGGTATAACCTGTTCCTTCGGAGTAGTCACCACCTACGTTCACGGTCGCTTTAAGCGCTGGCATGGACGGAAGATTGTAAGTAAGCTTGGCATTAGCAATGGCACGGTTTACCTTACTTTGATCTGTAGATTGCTCAATTAATCCCAAAGGATTACGTGCCGATAGTGTGTTTGGTTTGTTGTTGTCTATCCATTCAAAATAACCGCCGTAAGCCTCAGACCCCGAATAAATGGGCTGCGTTGGATCAAAGAAAGCGGCGCCTAAAGCACCTCTGTTCGCAAAGAAAGAAGCCGTTTGCACATATTTGACATTGGCTTCTATTTGTAAGGTTTTATCCAATAAGCTTGGATTCATGTTTAAGCCAACAGAGGTGCGCGCAAACTGATCGCGTTTTAAAATACCGTTGTCAATGCGGTTTCCGACAGATAAACGGTAAGGAAAATTCTTGATGCCACCTGTGATGGAGACGTTGTTGTCGGTTACGATTGCATTGCGGAATACTTGCTTTTGCCAATCTGTACTGGAGTCTCCGAGGAGTGCAATTTGTTGGGCCGTCCCTTTTGAGTTCACTAAATTACGTAGGGAATCTGCACTCAAGACATCAAAATATTTAGCGATCGTAGATACTGATGTTTTCGAGTCCAACACGACTTTAACATCATTGGATGCCGAACCGCGCTTTGTGGTAATGAGGATGACGCCATTTGCTGCTCGAGAACCGTAGATAGCTGTTGCAGAGGCATCTTTTAATACCACAAAGGAGGCAATGTCATTAGGGTTAATCAAAGATAACGGGTTAGCTGCGCCTGCAATACCGCCGTTGTCTAGCGGAACGCCGTCCACAACGATAAGTGGGTCGTTGGAGGCATTAATGGAAGTTCCTCCGCGCAAACGTAGCGTACTTCCAGAACCAGGGGCGCCGTCATTGGAGGTAACTTTAAGACCCGCAACCTTACCCATTACCAATTGCTCTGGCGAAGCTAAAGAACCTTGTACAAAATTCTTTTCATTGATAACCGTTGCCGAACCAGTGAGGTCTTTGGTGCGTTGCGTACCATAACCAATAACGACAACATCGCCTATATCTTGTGTTTTTGATGCGAACTGAAAATCATTGGTTACCATCTGGTTAGCAACAACCGTTACTTCGTCTGACTGTGGAGCAAAGCCCATAAATTTATAGGTGAGCTTGTAAGTTCCTGCTTGAAGGCCTTTGATTTCATAGTATCCTTTGTCGTCGGATACAGCGCCCTTGCCTTGGCCTTCCACTAATACCGAAGCATTAAAAAGTGGAATTCCTGCAGCGTCTTTGATGGTTCCTCTAATTCCGGTTTGAGCGAGTGCCCCAACCGTAAATCCAAGAAACACCAATAGCGCAAAAAAACTTGTAGTAGTTTTCAATTGCATAGTTTTCGTTTTTGCGTTAATAACAGATTAATCAGTCAAATATATTTTATTTTTTCTTAATGTCAAGTTGACACTCAGAAAAAGTTATCACCATTTGAGCGCTATATTCGATGTAGTTTGTTGAATATTTAGATAAACAGAATGATGAATTTTCAAAGTTTGGTTGTTTTCATCATAAGTAAAATGGGCATTCTTACCATCTATATTTACACTTTTTGGCGCTTGATTGGTATGAACGCGCAATTCAAATTGGAAAGCCTTTTCCGTTAGTTGTGAACCATAACTTGCTTGGAATTCGAGCTTGCAAAGATCCTTTGATTTTAAGGAGTTACAGTATAATTTTTTCGCTAAATTTTTCGATTCAGCATCAGCGGTATAGCCGTCGTCTTCATACCAAGTAAAACTAGAATTAAATTCAGACGCGTCACGATCTACGTAGTAATGTAAAACCACTTTGGTGTCTTCGTAATTGTCTGTACTCTGTATGACAGGACTCATCGGTACAAAAGAACCCGAACGCACGAAAACAGGGATATGATGAAGCGTTTTTGACGTAGAAACAACATTAAAATTACCCTCATTGGTCATATTTACCTTGGATTTTACAACCAAACGACCAGTAGCCAATTCAAACCAAGATGCGTCTGATGGCAGTTTTGTTTCATAGGATTTACTTTTACTCGAATCAAGTGAATCGGTTATGGCATGTACCAGAAATGCCGGTCCCCACATATACGTTTCTGCTTCAACAAATGACCATTTTGCATTCGGGAACTCCATAAAAATTGGCCGCAACAATGGGGTGCCTTTGATTGCATTCTCATAAGCCAAACTGTAGTTATATGGCAATAGCTGATAACGCAACTCAATAGCTGCCTTGGCCAATGCCTTGGTTTGTTCGTCTTTGAAAATGGCTTCGCTCGGTTCTTCTTGCTGCGCATGAGGTCTAAATACTGGCTGAAACACCCCGTATTGCAACCACCGCACATAGAGTTCCGGATCTTTGTTAGCACCAGCAAAACCTCCGAGGTCAGAGTGCATGTAGGCCATGCCCTGAAGGCCCATTTGCATGGAAATTTCCATCTGAGGTTTCAGCCCGCCCCAAGTCCTATTGACATCTCCGGACCAGGGCACCATACCAAAGCGCTGAGATCCTGAATAACCTGCGCGCATTAAAATAAACGGACGCTCGGTAGGGTAGTCTTGTTGGTATCCTTCATAAAGCAAGCGCGCCCAATCGTGGCCGTAGATATTATGAACTTCATCAGCCCATTTATCGCCGTGCTTCAGCGTTGTCGGATGTACTTCGGGCTCTCCGAGATCTCCCCAGACTCCTGCAGCACCGTAATTATGTAGTTTTTTATAAATCTGCCAAAACCAAACACGGCCCTCTGGTTTGTATAAATCAATGAGGCCCGTATTGCCAAAATAAAAATCATAACGAAAAGAGTTGCCCAAAGTGTCTGTTCCTAAAATCTTTTTTTGATCGGCTTCTTGCCAATTTTTTGAAGTAGTGAGCACAAAAGGCTCCGTAATCAAAACTGTTTTTACGTTTTGCTTTCTAAAATCGGCAATCATTTGCGCTCCATTCGGAAAAGAATCTCTGAAGAACTCAAAGTTTCCAAGTGTACCTTGAATGTCTTTTCCAAACCAATAGAGGTCAAAAACAATGGCGTCTAGCGGAATTTGTTGTTTTCTGAACTCGTTCACCACGACCCTGGCTTCTTGCTCAGAATGATAGCCAAAACGACTCGAAAAATTACCGAGTGTCCAACGCGCCGGCAAGGGCTGCTTCCCTGTTAAGTTAGTGAGTTGCTCGGTCAATTGTTTCCAGTCATCGGCCACAAGAACTTGGTAACGCATCGGGCCGCCAATGACTTCATAAGTGAGTTTATTCTCTTTTTTTGCATCTAAATCGAGGTAGCCAATTTGTGGATTATCAAAATGAATCGCATAACACTGATCGGAAATCACAATAGGCATCGTGAAATTCATGAGTTCTGAATGGGTCTCGTATCCATAATGCGCGCGATTGTACAATTGCAAACGGTAACCCCTGCGGTTCATACCAAGTGCCCTAGCTCCGGCACCCATGAGCTGCTCTTGTGCGTCAAGATTTAGTTGAATTTGAGGCGTCTCTTTGAGTTGATAACCCATGGCCTCTGAAGTAACTTGCTTGCCTTGATACCAATAACTAATTTGAAATGGCTCCATTTGAATGCGCGCTGAGATGGCTGCTTTGTTCAATGGTAACTGATAGGCAACAATTTTACCGTTTTCTTTGACTTCATCATATAATTTATCCGAAAGAATCGGTTTCATAATCACGGCATGAGAGGGTTCGATATTTACAACTTTCCCTAGCGGTATAAAAGTAGTTTCGATGATATTTCTTGAATAAAATTGGATCACATATGTCCCATCAGAAACCTTTACCTCACAACCTTTGGCATTTGGATTGAACGAGATAAATTTGCGGTTTGGGTTTTGAGCGTGGAGCTGTAATCCGAATAAAGAAATACAGCATAGCAGAAAGTACTTTGCCATTATTAGTTGTTTTTGAGCTGAATGATGTAAGCGGTTTTGGCCGGAATTTTTCCTGTTTTTTGTTCAAAATCAAAGGTTTGATTGGTCAGCACATCGGTGCCAAAGTTAAATCCTTGTGTGCCCTCAGTAAAGCGGTCCCAAACCAATTCTTCTTCTTTTTCAGAATTATTCAGAATGATCATAATGACCTCTGGGTTCTTGCCTTCAGAATTTTCTGGTTTCAAATACCTAAAATAAACGTACACATTATTTTGAGGTACATATTGCAGCAGAGCGCCTTCATGAATGACTTTTTGCTCTTTTCTCCAGTTGAGTATGTTTTTTGTGAATTGATAATACGCTTCTTGTTCTATATTTCTTTCTTGCGAGGTTGCACCCTTGAAGAAGTCCCGACGAATATCTGCATCACCAACGGCTTTGCTGCCGCGCATGCCAATTTCAGAGCCGTAATAGATTTGTGGAATTCCGCGTGTAGTGGCCACTAAAGTCAATGCCAATTTGTAATCAGCTAATGAGGAGTAGGTTTCGTTGAAGCGCTGGGTATCGTGATTTTCCATAAATACCAACAAATTCTTGGGATTTGCATATAAATAGTCTTGGGAGAAATTCTCATAAAAACGCACCATGCCTTGGTCCCAACCTTGTTCTTTTTCTTTGAAGGCTTGCATGATGGCATCGTGCAAAGTAAAATCCATAACAGATGGCATATAACTGTTAAAGTGTTGTAGCGCACCAATTGGGCTATCCTTTTGCCAATAAGCCATCTGAGCTTGGTCGTGCATCCAAACCTCACCAACGATATTCAAATTCGGATATTCATCCATGATTGCCTTGGTCCAGATTGCCGCGGCATCTTTATCATTGTATGAGTAGGTATCTACCCGCAAGCCGTCGAGATCTGCCCATTCAATCCACCAAATGGTATTCTGGATAAGGTAAGTGAGCAACAATGGATTATTTTGATTCATGTCGGGCATGGTAGTGTCAAACCAACCATCGGCAGATGCCTTTTGGTCACTTTTTGACGCATAAGGGTCAAATTGTGTTGTGGTGCGGTAACTTGAACGCGTAAACTGATCAAACTGATGGATCCAAGTGTTGGTGGGTATATCTTGAATCATCCAGTGCTTGCTTGACCAATGGTTTGGCACTTCATCTTTAATGACTTTCAAACCCAACTGATGTGCCTTTTGAACAAGGGTTCTAAAGCTTTCATTTGTACCGTAACGCGGATCAACTTTGTAGAGATCCGATTGTGCATAACCATGGTAAGAATAAGTAGGCTCGTTGTCTTCTAAGAATGGCGTCATCCAAATAGTAGTTGCGCCTAAATCTTTGATGTAGGCTAGGCGGTCTTCCACGCCTTTTAAATCGCCACCATGACGCCCGCCTGGCAAATTAACATTGGCTTGCTCTTTGGTAGATGGATGGCTGTCGTTGGAAGGGTCTCCGTTTGCAAAACGATCAGGCATTAATAAATAAACCACATCTTGGCTTGTGAAACTATTTCGATAGTGAGAATGCTGCTTCCTTTCAAGTAAGGTGAATACATGTGTTGCAACCTCTTTTTTGTTGTCCATAAGACGAATTGGGTAAGGCCCCGCTACTTTTCCCTGGGTTTCAAGTGTTACAAAAATATAATTAGGGTTTTCCGTTCGAACTTCCTCTAGGATGGCAAGCCCTGCAACTTCTACTTTATATTTAGCGATATCCTTACCGTATAATAACACCTGAACCTGATGCTGCTGCATCCCTGCCCACCAATTGGCAGGTTCTACATGTTGTAGAATCTGGGCTTGGAAATTAAAAACAATAAAAAGTACGGCAAGAAGACTATTCCATTTCATAGATACGTTGTTGGGTTCCATTGTCAAAGTTTAAAATTTTTATGCAATTTTTTGAATTAGGGTCAATTTGTCTGCCCAATATATCGGTTACAAATAATAGTTTGACGGGTGTTTGAGCGTAATCATTAAGGCTGCTGATACATGGGTTGGGTAAACCAACATACGGAGCCAACTGACTTAATGCACTTTGTTTTCTATTTTGTAAATATGGGATAATACCACTTTTGACATGAGCACCCCATGTAAGTTGGAGGGCGTTTAGAAAGTCTTGGTCTGTAAAGCCGTAATCAAAACCTTTGTAGTCATCGAGTATAGCTGCCGGGGCAATCAGTTGTTGATTTTCTTGAAGTAAAATTTGTAGCTCACCTACATTCCAAATGGAACTCAGGATATCCAACATATGAAAGGTAAAACGGTCTTTGAAATACGGAACAGCTAATAATTTTGTGTAAAGGGGCCTGGCTTGATTACTCGGAGCCCAAGCATATACATTGCGCAGGGCCCAATTGACATTAAACCAATCAATGCCAAAAGTATTGTCGAGGTCATAAGAGATGTAAACGATTTTGCCGTCGCTTTCTCGTTGATACAAGTAAAAATTATTCTTATTGTAGGCATAGCCATCCCATTGCCCCATGAGTATTTCCAACGCAATATTGCGCAAGAAAAGATCGACATCAAAAACTTCTTGAATGTCGCAAACAAAGCTGCTGCTCGGTGTATTGTTTAACACATCAATAAAATTTAGCAACGCGGAGTAATCAGCACTGTCTTTATTGGTCTTCAATTCGTAAATACTCTGATAATTCGTCGGATTACTCCCCCACCAACTGAGGTCAGCGCCGTAGGCACATTTCCATAAATTCCCATTGGCTTGTCCGGGAAAGCGTAAATCTAAAAATTCGTCGTCGAGGTGTTCCACATTTAGATACAAACCCTTGTATTCACCATTAATAAAGAGTTTTACGTAACTTGTTCGAGAACTTGGAAGTCCTGCAGATCTCAATAATTTTTGAGCAAGAAAAGAACGCATAATAGACACATCGTTGTGTTCCCCATTGAGATTCATCTCTTCTAAACCTTGAAACTTTTGACCCGGAATGATCCGATTATAATCAAGTTTGAAAGACTTTTTTTGAGAGGCCAGAGAAGTATTGCCTCTTGCTCTAAAACCAATACTGTCTATTGTTTGGGTCAAGACCGAACTTTGGTAAGTAAGCGTAGCCCAAAATTCGTGTCCGGAATAGAGGCTATCTCCAAGGAGCAGTGCTAATGAATCTGGATCAATTTCTACTTGAATGATGGCAACCTCGTCTTGTAAAAAAGCGGCATTAAAAGCAGGCTGAGGCACCTGGGCCAAAACAAATTTAGACGCAATGACAAATAAAAGCGCGAAGGTAATTTTCAACATGTATGCATCAATTGACCTTAACAAAGCCTTCGTTGGCAGTGGAGTTGCCCACTTTTACTAAAAAGTGGTAGTCGCCTGCCGGAAAATCACTGATGTCTAATGCGATTTGGTTGTCACCTATATTACTTGTTCCTCTCTTTTGTAAGACCACCTGACCAGACTGACTAAGCAATAAGATTTCATAAGGATTTATTCCAAGAGCTGTAAAACCAATTTGAACATTTTCTCCTGCTGGATTAGGAAAAACCTTTAATTCGAATGCAGACACCATTAATTCATCAACTGACACCGGGGCATCGGTAATTTCTGGTTGGGCCAATTTTACATCGGTATAAATGCGATAAGCCCCCGGTGCTAAATCTATAGGTGCAAGCGCATTGACCACATTGATACTATCCCCACTAAAATATTCGTACCACCAACCGGCATGCTGAAAATTAGGAATGGCTGCTTGTGTCGTTACGGCAAAGTTTGCCAACGAAACGCCGTTCATGGTACTATGATTCATGTTCACTCGCTTCACAGCACTCGTTAAACTATATTGAAAATTTAAAGATCGGAATGTCTCATAGTTATTTCTGAGCGCAAGTGTTGCCGAATACACATCGTAAAGCTGCCTTCTTCTGGCTTGTGCATAATAGTTCCAGAGAATAGGCTTATTACAAACTCTACATGGAACATCAATCGATATGTCGTAACCCAATTCTTGAAATTGCCAGAGCATTCGAGGGCCCGGCTGCGTAAGGAAAGTTACGGCTAAAGCCTGTGCTCTGCCAAGTGCTGTGTATAATTCGCGGGCATTGTGCGCAGCATTTGTATTATTTCCGTAGGTCAAGGCTTCGTACATTGTACGCTCTTCGTCATGACTCTCGGCATAAGAAACCAAATGAGGAATGGTCCAGCCACGGTTGGTGTAAATACCAGAACTAATGTTACTAGAAGTAGGATATCCCATGAGCGCTTCTTTATAACCATAAGTAACATTACCCCAAAGCATCATGCCGTAGTCGGCAAGTTGCTTTTCCTCATTGTTGTCACACCAGTGCTCTAAAATGACATATGCATTTGGTTTGTATGCCCAAATTTCGTCGGCCATTCTTTTTAGTAAATTGATACGCTCCATACTATAGCCATTGGCATTATTGACAAAGCCTTTTGTGTAATCAAAACGGAAGCCATCCACGTTATAGGTTTCTATCCAATAACGATTGACCTGATCCATGAATTGCTGAACTGCCAAGCGTGTGTGGTCGAAGTCATAACCCCAACAATAAGGTTCATGCGGGCAAATAGCATTAAACCAAGGGTTGTTGGCCGCAGGTCGGTTGTTGGCTGCATCCCAATACATATTAACCATTGGACTCTGACCAAAGGCATGGTTAAAAACCATATCAACAATTACAGCTATTCCACGCGCATGGCATGAGTCAACCAATTCTTTAAATTTCTCAGGGGTTCCATAATATTTGTCGAGTGCCATATGGAAGGATGGGTTGTAGCCCCAACTCTGATTATTTTCAAACTCACCGGGTGGCATGAGTTCAAGAGCATTGATCCCTAATTTAGAGAGGTAATCTAAAGTATCAATTAATGTTTGGTAATTATGCTTGGCCACAAAATCACGGGGTAATAACTCATAAATAACGAGGTCTTTCTTGGCAGGCGCTACAAAATTTGTATTGGCCCAGTTATAAGGATTGGCTCCAGGTTGCATGATTGTTACAAAACCAGTTGTTAAACCGATTGGGTAAGGGTGTGGATTTGGATAGGTCTGCGCATCGATGCTGGCATCGTTGTTTGGGTCAAGGATGAGTGGACTCATTGGATCGGCCAGGCGCAACGAACCATCAATAAAATATTGATAACCGTATTTTTGCCCAGGAGTGAGGCCTGAAATTTCGATCCACCAAGAGTTCATGTTGGTGGCTAAATTCATATGATAGTTTGTTGTCGGGAGCCAATTATTGAAGTCACCGATAACGTAAATATGTTCTTTTTGAGGGGCATGAAGTTGCAAGACAACTGTAGTGTCATTGATGTAATTGATGCCATTTTTTAAGCCTGTGTAAGGCGGATTGATCGGTACAACGATCGGGTTCACTGTGAAATAAGTGGAATCTACTACTTGCGTAGTTCCGTTATCAGCAACAAATTCGAGCAAATGTGTGCCCGCTTGGGTGGCTGTTAATGTATAATTGAGTTGGGTGGCGTTGCTTAAAGTTTGTAAGACCACACCATCTTGTTTGAGTGTGAGGGTTGCGGTTTGATTTGCAGCCGCTTCAATTGGAAGTTGTTCGTTGACGTCTAGTGTTGCACCTGCGCTAGGGTTGAAAAAACTAGCGAGTAAGCCAGCATTTACAGGATACATGTCGTAATAAATATCGCTGCCATCTGTATCTCGGCCAACTATTGAACCATTTGCAGTTCTGAAAACAAAGGCAAATTGCAAAACGCTGGTACCTGCCGGAAAACCATAAAACTGATCTATATCTATAGTAATGGTGTGTTTGTTGTTGCCAATATTTGTCATGGCAACCTGAGGGTCTACGGTTCCCCAATTTCCTTGAACAAATTGCCAATTGGTTGGTGAAGTGCTTGTTGAAGTAATCAAGCCTGCATGACAATATATTTGAGACTGCCCAACCAAAGCTGCATTTCCTTGTGTAGCATCGTAGGTGATTGTTACTACATCGTTAACAGTGGGAAAAGCTGGATTGACCTCCAGTATTTGCGCTTGATAAATAGCAGCACTAAAAAAGAAAGAAAACCATAAAAAAAGTTGCTTTTTCATACAAAGAAATTTATCAAAAGGTTCGAGTAAAGACTAAAAAAGCCCGGGTGTAAACACCCAGGCTTTTGAAAAAATAATGATTGGCTTATTGTTTAATCAATTTACCAGTTGCAATTTTGTCACCAGCTACAACATTGTAGATGTATGAACCAGCCTGCAACGCAGTTGTATTCATTTCTACGTTCGTTACAGCAGAAGTAGCAACAGTTTGTGTCGCAACTACTTTACCAGTAAGGTCAAATAATGTGACTGTTGCAGTTGCAGCGTTGTTGGCTTCAAAAGAGAAATTAACTACATCTGAAGCAGGGTTTGGAGCTACAGTTAGGTTGGCAATTGCATTTTCAGCAACTGAAACACCACAAGCTGTACATGCATCCCAAACATAACAAACAGTACCTGGCATCAAAGCATACGTACGGTTGATGTTTCCAGCACCATCGTCAACACCACAAGAATCTACAGCGATTGTGTTTGCTGGATCAGTACCTTCGTTCGCACCCCAGTCACCATTTACAAACTTGTAGAACTGAACCGCACCTAAAGATGCAACTGGGTAAGAAACCGTAATTGACCAGATGTTGTTGCCTTCGTCTGTCATTGCAGAGTTTGCATCGCCAGGGGTCCAGCTAGCAACAGGACCAGCTGCTACAGTAGCGCTGTAGTCACCAAAGTTACCTCCGATACGAATACCGTTAGCCGCTACAGGAGTAGTAGCTGAGTAGTTGGTAACATCCACTTTGTACGTAACATCAAAGTTGGTTTGGAAGCTGTAAAAACCAGTAGTACGGTTAAAAATAACCAAGTACGTACCAGCTGGTACAGGAATGTTTGGACCATTTGCAGTACCTAATCCTGATGGGAAATCAGTAGCACCCCAGTTAATAGCCCAATCGTTGTCTTGACGGAATTTAGCTTCACCTGCAACGCAAGTAACAATTCCGGCATAGTTTTCTCCGTCAACTGTAATCATGTCAACATCAGCAGACCAGTCATAAGGTGGAACTGCAGATCCGATGATCCCAACTGAAGGAAATTGCGCGTACGCAGCAGCACTAAGAACAAGCGCTGTTAATAGAGTAAAAATTCTCTTCATAGTTAAAAAATTAAAAGGTTAATAATACTTAGTGTCAGATTGACAAGTTCAAAAATATAAAAATATTTCTAACTTCAGTAAAAACGATGTTAAATTCATATAAAGTCGGGCAAAAATTAGACTTTCTAGTCGGTTGTTATTGATTCAAATATTCTTAAAAACTTATGGGACCGATATAAACAACATGTTGATTGATAGCGTCAGTTAGGCTTAGTTTTTGATCTTTTTCAAATAAACCAAAAACACTAGACCCGCTTCCTGACATGGCCGCATAAGTGGCTCCAGCAGCAAGCAGCTCTTGTTTCAACTTGGAAATAAGTGAATGGGTAATTAAAATACTGTCTTCGAAATCATTGTGAAGTAAAGAAAGACCTTCTTTACTGAATATTTCTTCTATAGACTTGCGCGCATTGTTTGGTTTTACCCCACTGTAGGCCTGAGCAGTTGATACATGAATCTGTGGATTACACAGCACAAACTGAAAACGTTGATCCATTGAAGGAAGCGCTTTGAGTAGCTCACCTCTACCTTTTGCTAGCTGCAGCCCTCCTCTGATAAAAAAAGGACAATCACTGCCCAATTCTCCTGCGAAGTCTTCTAGTTCTAGATTGGAGAAATTCAAATTGAATAATTGATTCAGACCCAACAGCGTATAACTCGCATCTGCAGAACCACCACCCAAACCCGCTCCTATTGGAATTTGCTTGCGCAAATGAATACGCACACTTGGGAAATCTTTGTATCGACGCAACAGCGTAATAGCGCGCTGGCACAAATTAGGTTGGCCGTCGGAAGGAACAACAATTCCCGATGAGATAAAAGTATCGGAGTCTGAGGGCGTAAGCTCTAAAATATCGTAAAAAGGGATGGTCGACATGATCGTTTCTAACTCGTGATATCCATCTTGGCGCTTCGCTAAGATGTGTAAACCTAGATTGATTTTTGCAGGAGGATACAAGATCATGAGGTAAAGATAAGCAATTGGCGAAAATCCTTATTTTTGTTGCACGAAATAAGAAAATTATGAGCACCACCTATTTGGATTTTGAAGAACCGCTGCGCGAACTTGAAGAACAAATTCAGCAAACGCGAACATTAGCTGAACAAACGAATGTAGACATGCAAGATAAAATCTCAGAGCTTGAGGCCGTTCTTGCAGTTAAAACCAAAGAGGTTTTTGCCAATCTCACACCCTGGCAGCGCGTACAGCTTTCGCGGCATCCTGACCGTCCTTATACGCTTGCTTATATCAATGCCCTCACCAACGGGCTGTTTCAAGAATTACATGGCGACCGAAATGTGAAAGACGACAAAGCAATGGTAGGGGGTTTTGGCCTACTCGACGGCAGAAGCGTCATGTTTATCGGTCAACAAAAAGGCATCAATACCAAAATGCGTCAATACCGCAATTTCGGAATGCCAAATCCCGAAGGCTATCGCAAAGCCCTACGCCTAATGAAATTAGCTGAAAAATTCAACAAACCGATTGTTACGTTTATCGACACGCCAGGCGCTTTTCCTGGCCTTGAAGCTGAAGAACGTGGCCAAGGAGAAGCTATTGCCCGCAACATCTACGAAATGATGCGTTTAAAAGTACCAGTCATTTGTATTATCATTGGCGAGGGTGCTTCTGGCGGGGCGCTAGGAATTGGGGTTGGAGATAAAGTAGTCATGCTTGAAAATACCTGGTATTCCGTCATTTCACCAGAGAGTTGCTCGTCTATTTTATGGCGCTCCTGGGACTACAAAGAAATTGCTGCATCTGCACTCAAGCTCACCTCTTCAGACATGAAACAAAATGGTTTAGTCGACGACGTTATTTCAGAGCCAAGCAACGGAGCCCACCGCGACCAAGAAAAAATGTTTGACATCCTCCGAGATAAACTTCAGCAGTATTTAAAAGAGCTCGATGCACAAAAACCTCAAGAGCGCATTGATAAGCGTATAGAGAAGTTCAATCAGATGGGCTTCTGGAAATAATCTTACGGATGAACGCGCTACTCGCAACCCCTATTGCCTATTTAAAAGGAGTTGGACCGCAAAAAGCGCAAGTACTGCAAGAAGAACTCCATATATACACCTTTCAAGATCTACTTTATCATTTTCCCTATCGGTATCAAGACCGAAGTACATTCCACGACATTGCATTAATTAGCAATGATGACCAATACGTTCAACTCAAAGGACGATTTACGCACATTACAGAAATAGGTAGTGGCCGAAACAAAAAATTACTAGGCAGGTTTACAGATGGTTCTGGAACCATTGACCTCGTCTGGTTTCAGGGTTTTCAATGGATCAAAGGAAATCTGAATGTTCAAGATGAATTTATTGCTTTCGGAAAACCGAAGTTCTTTCAAAATAATTGGAATATTTCTCATCCAGAATTAGTCAAGGTTATACCAGGACTGGAGCGAAAAGGATTTGAAGCGTTTTACCCAAGCACTGAAAAATGTCAACACAAAGGATTACACAGCAAGGGATTGAGTAAGCTCATTGCTAGTTTATTTGAGCAAATTACGCATCAAATACCAGAAACCTTACCCGACAATATCTGTACAGAACTCAATCTATTACCCCGAATCAAAGCACTTAAAGAAATTCATCAGCCGAGTTCTGAAACCCTGATCAAAGTAGCAAGGTATCGACTCAAATGGGAAGAATTATTCTTTTTGCAACTCGAATTGCTTTTGCGAAAAGGAGCAAGAACCCAAAAATTAAAGGGTTATCCTATAGAAGAGGTAGGTGGCGCTTTCCTGAATTTTTATCAACAGCACCTTCCATTTGAACTTACGGGTGCCCAAAAAAGAGTTTTAAAGGAAATCCGCAAAGATCTTGGCGAGGGCACACACATGAACCGCTTATTGCAAGGAGATGTCGGGAGCGGAAAAACACTCGTCGCTTTACTCAGTCTGTTGCTAGCCATTGGCAATGACCTTCAAGGTGCACTCATGGCGCCCACTGAAATCTTGGCTAACCAACATTTTATAGGTATTTCAGAACTACTTAGCGGCATGGATATAAAGGTGGCTTTATTAACTGGTTCTACCAAAAAAGCAGAGCGTAGCAAAATTCATGAAGGCCTTTTGAATGGCGAAATACAACTCCTCATTGGAACGCACGCACTTTTAGAAGACACCGTGCAATTCAAGAACTTAGGCCTGGTCGTTATTGATGAACAACATAGATTTGGCGTAGCACAACGCGCCAAAATGTGGCGTAAAAACACCACGCCACCACATGTGTTAATCATGACCGCCACCCCTATTCCCAGAACACTTGCCATGACCTTTTACGGTGACCTCGACGTTTCTATTATTGACGAACTACCACCTGGCAGAAAACCTATACAGACGATTCATCGAAGAGAAAACCACAGAGAAAAATTATTGGCATTTATTCATGAACAACTTCAGTTAGGAAGGCAAGCATATATCGTTTATCCCTTGATTCAAGAATCTGAAAAACTCGATTTCAAAAATTTAGAAGATGGTTTTGTACAAATAGAAGATTATTTGAAGCCCCTCGGATTTCAGATCAGTATGGTACATGGTAAAATGAAGCCAGCTGATAAAGATGCAGCCATGCAACAATTTGTGCAAGGGCAAACGCATGTGATGGTTGCAACAACAGTAATAGAGGTAGGTGTGAACGTTCCAAATGCATCTGTAATGGTGATAGAAAGTGCCGAACGCTTTGGCTTATCTCAATTGCATCAATTGCGCGGTCGAGTGGGGCGTGGCGCTGAAAAGTCTTATTGCATTTTATTGACCGGTGATGGAATTTCGAAAGAGGCCCAAAAACGTATGGATACAATGGTGATGAGCAATGATGGCTTTGTTTTAGCAGAGGTCGATTTGCAACTAAGAGGCCCCGGCGATTTAATGGGTACCCAACAAAGTGGTGCACTAGCCTTAAAGATTGCCAATTTGGCCACGGACGGTCAATTGGTGCAACTCGCCCGAGAAAAAGCACTTTCCATATTAAACGCTGATCCACAACTCATTGATCCCGAAAATAAACTTTTAAATCAAGCCTTGCGCGCAGTTTTAAAAAATAAACCCAATTGGGGTAGAATCTCATGAAAAAAGGCGGCCTTTTCGGGCCGCCTTTCGTTTTTAGATTGTTTTGGCTTTATTGAGCTTCTTCCATTAATTCCTCGTATGCCTCTTTGGACCCTACGATTAAGTTTTGGAAATGACGCACCCCTGTTCCGGCAGGAATAAGGTGGCCAACAATTACATTTTCTTTCAAACCTAACAAGTGGTCTTCTTTTCCAGAAATCGCAGCTTCGTTGAGCACTTTGGTTGTCTCTTGGAAAGATGCTGCTGAAATGAAAGACTGTGTTTGAAGTGAAGCGCGGGTAATACCTTGCAACAATGGTGTTGAAGTGGCTGGCATAGCCTCGCGTGCTTCGATCAATTGTTTGTCTTCGCGCTTGAGGCGTGAGTTCTCGTCGCGAAGACGACGAACATTCACCAACTGACCCTTGTGAAGCTCTGTAGAGTCACCAGCATCAATTACAAACATCAAGCCATACAATTCATCGTTTGCCTCCATAATATCAGCTTTGTGTACGCTTTGTCCTTCGAGGAAACGCGTATCACCAGATTCGATAATCTCGGCTTTCAACATCATTTGACGTACGATAACTTCAAAGTGTTTGTCGTTGATTTTTACCCCTTGCAAGCGGTAAACCTCTTGTATTTCATTAACGATATACTCTTGTACTTTTGTCGGACCTTCGATATTGAGAATATCGTTAGGTGTAATTGCTCCATCGGAAAGTGGTTGTCCGGCACGAACGTAATCGTTTTGCTGTACAAGGATGTGCTTGGAAAGCGGAACCAAATACTTGCGCTGCTCACCTAACTTAGAGGTGATGATGATTTCGCGGTTACCGCGTTTTACCGCGCCGTACGTTGCTGTTCCGTCAATTTCAGAAACAACTGCAGGATTTGAAGGGTTTCTAGCTTCAAATAATTCAGTTACTCGAGGCAAACCTCCGGTAATATCCCCTGTTTTACCTGCAGAACGCGGTATTTTAACAAGGATATCACCTGCCTCAATTTTGTCACCTACGGAAACCGAGATGTGTGCGTTAACCGGAATAGAGTATTCGCGGAGCACTTCTTTGGTTTTCGGATCGATGATATGAATAGCTGGCGATTTTTTCTTATCTCTAGACTCAATAATTACCTTTTCGGTAAAACCTGTTTGCTCATCGACTTCTTCGCGGAAAGTAATATTTTCAATGATGCCATCGAAAACTACTTTACCTGCTACTTCACCAATAATGAGGGCATTATACGGGTCCCACTTACAGATGACGTCACCTTTTTTGATCTTGGTATCGCTTTTGACTAATAAATCAGATCCGTAAGGAACATTGGTGGTCATGACAACAATACCCGTTTTCTCATCGGTTATGCGCAATTCAGCCGAACGACCAACTACAATAACACGCTGAGATCCGTCTGGGTTTTTGCGTTCTATAGTACGTAGTTCGTCTATTTCGAGCTTACCATTGGCTTTAGCCTTGAGGTCAGAGATATCTGCAATGTTTGATGCAGTACCACCCACGTGGAAAGTACGTAGCGTAAGCTGGGTACCTGGCTCACCGATAGACTGTGCAGCAATTACGCCAACAGCATCTCCGATTTGAGCCAAACGGTGGTTGGCTAGGTTTCGTCCGTAACATTTAGAGCAAACACCACGACGCATTTCACAAGTGAGTACCGAGCGTATTTCTACCTCCTCAATACCTGATTTTTCAATTGTTTTGGCAATGTCTTCGGTAATGATGTCGCCGGCCTGTACAATAAGCGCTTCTGTATCTGGCATGTACACATCGTGTACAGATGTGCGGCCTAGAATACGGTCGTAGAGTGGCTCAACGATTTCGTCATTTTTCTTAAGAGAAGTTGCTACAATTCCGCGTAGTGTTCCACAGTCGTTTGAGTTAATGACTACATCTTGTGCAACATCGACCAAACGTCTTGTAAGATAACCTGCATCGGCTGTTTTAAGGGCGGTATCTGCCAAACCTTTACGGGCACCATGCGTAGAAATAAAGTATTCAAGAATCGAGAGACCTTCTTTAAAGTTAGATAAAATCGGATTCTCGATAATTTCTTGTACAGATGCACCAGATTTTTGAGGCTTGGCCATCAAACCACGCATTCCTGATAACTGGCGAATTTGCTCTTTCGAACCACGGGCACCAGAATCGAACATCATGTAAATTGAGTTGAAACCTTGACGGTCGGTCTTCAATTGCTCCATGAGGGTGTGTGTCAGGCGCGAGTTTGTGTGCGTCCAGATATCGATAATTTGGTTGTAGCGTTCGTTGTTGGTGATCAGACCCATGTTGTAGTTCATCATGACTTCTTTCACATCATTTTCAGCTTTCTCAACAAGGACAACCTTTTCTTTTGGAATGATAATATCGTCGAGGTTGAAAGACAAACCGCCTCTGAAGGCCATTTCATAACCGAGCTGCTTGATATCGTCGAGGAATTGTGCTGTTCTAGATGTACCACAAACTTTCAAGACTTCGCCAATGATATCGCGAAGTGCTTTTTTAGTCATGACGTCGTTGATGAAGCCCACTTGTAATGGAACTTTATTGTTGAACATCACGCGACCGCATGTGGTTTCGACCATCATAAGTGTTGGTTGACCGTCTTCACTAAGATCGTAAGTTTTCACTTTGATGTGCGCGTGCAAATCTAGTTTTCCTTCGTTGTAGGCGATAATGACTTCCTCAGGAGAATAGAAAACACCGTCTTCACCTTTCACTACTTCAGTTTCTGTGGTGCGTTTACCTTTGGTAATATAGTACAGACCCAAGACCATGTCTTGTGAAGGTACCGCGATAGGCGCGCCGTTAGCTGGATTCAAGATATTGTGAGAGGCCAGCATGAGCATTTGCGCTTCTAAGATAGCAGCGTTACCAAGTGGTAAGTGTACCGCCATTTGGTCACCATCAAAGTCGGCGTTGAAGGCCGTGGTGACTAATGGATGCAAACGAATAGCTTTTCCTTCAATTAATTTTGGTTGAAACGCTTGGATACCTAGACGGTGAAGTGTAGGGGCACGGTTCAAAAGAACTGGGTGACCTCTCAATACGTTTTCTAGAATGTCCCAAACAACTGGCTCTTTGCGGTCAACGATTTTCTTTGCTGATTTAACTGTTTTTACAATACCCCGCTCAATCATTTTGCGAATAATAAACGGCTTGTAGAGTTCGGCAGCCATATCTTTTGGCAAACCACACTCGTGAAGTTTAAGATCCGGTCCAACAACAATTACAGAACGAGCAGAATAATCGACACGCTTACCTAGTAAGTTTTGACGGAAACGTCCTTGCTTACCTTTTAAGGAATCTGAGAGTGATTTTAAAGCACGATTAGACTCTGTTTTGACAGCTGAAGATTTGCGCGAGTTATCGAAAAGTGAATCGACTGACTCTTGTAACATGCGTTTTTCATTGCGGAGAATGACTTCAGGTGCCTTAATTTCGATCAATCGCTTCAGGCGGTTGTTGCGTATAATGACACGACGATAAAGATCATTGAGGTCAGAAGTTGCAAAACGACCACCATCTAATGGAACCAACGGACGCAATTCTGGCGGTATGACTGGAACAACCTTGACAATCATCCATTCAGGACGGTTATCAATGCGTTTTTGAGAGTCGCGCATGGCTTCTACTACTTGCAAACGCTTTAAAGCTTCGTTTTTACGCTGAACAGAAGTTTCTGTTTCGGCTTGATAACGAAGATCATATGACATCTGATCTAAATTAAGCCCAGCTAGCAAATCATAAAGTGCTTCTGCACCCATCTTAGCAATGAACTTGTTAGGATCGGAGTCATCTAAATAATGGTTATTTGCCAACTCTGGCAAATCGAGCATATCGAGGTATTCTTCTTCAGTAATGAAGTCCATTTTCTTGACAGTCGCCCATTTGTCAGTACCGGTAACGGCACCAGCTTGTATGACGACGTAACGCTCGTAATAGATGATTTGATCGAGTTTTTTAGTAGGTAAGCCCAATAAATAACCAATCTTGTTAGGAAGTGAACGGAAATACCATATGTGCGCAACAGGAACTACCAAGGAGATGTGTCCCATGCGCTCACGACGTACTTTCTTTTCAGTTACTTCCACACCACAGCGGTCGCAAACGATCCCTTTGTAGCGGATGCGTTTGTATTTACCACAGTGACATTCGTAATCTTTAACAGGTCCAAAAATGCGTTCACAGAAAAGGCCATCGCGCTCCGGTTTGTAGGTGCGGTAGTTGATGGTTTCTGGTTTCAAAACTTCACCACTAGAATGCTCCAGAATGACTTCAGGTGAGGCCAAGGAGATAGTGATTTTGTTAAAGCTACTTTGCTTTTTTGGGGTTTCTTTTTTGAAAGCCATTTGATCTAGACTATTTACGTTAGTACTTTGAATTAATCCATTGATACGTTAAGGCACAAGCCACGCAATTCATGCAACAATACATTGAAGGACTCAGGAATACCTGGTTCTGGAATGTTGTCGCCTTTTACAATAGCTTCATATGCTTTAGCACGACCCATGACGTCATCAGATTTGACGGTGAGGATTTCTTGAAGGATATTGGCTGCACCAAATGCTTCCAATGCCCAAACTTCCATCTCACCAAAACGCTGACCACCAAACTGAGCCTTACCGCCCAATGGTTGTTGGGTAATAAGTGAGTATGGTCCGATTGAACGTGCGTGCATTTTGTCGTCTACCATGTGAGAAAGTTTCAACATATAGATGATTCCGACTGTTGCTGGTTGGTGGAAACGCTCCCCTGTTCCGCCGTCGTAGAGGTAAGTTTTACCTGAACGTGGAACACCTGCTTTGTCTGTCCATTCGTTGATTTGTTCTGGTTTGGCACCGTCAAAAATTGGTGTGGCAAATTTAACACCTAGTTTTTCGCCTGCCCATGCCAATACTGTTTCGTAGATCTGACCGAGGTTCATACGAGATGGAACCCCAAGTGGATTGAGTACGATATCGACAGGTGTACCGTCTTCTAGGAATGGCATATCTTCTTGACGAACGATATTGGCCACAATACCCTTGTTACCGTGACGACCCGCCATTTTATCACCAACCTTTAACTTGCGTTTTTTGGCAACATATACTTTCGCTAATTTCACGATTCCGGCAGGAAGTTCATCACCGACAGAAATATGGAATTTTTTGCGTTTGTAAATACCAAGAAGGTCGTTTGCTTTGATATTAAAGTTGTGGATTACACGAGAAATCAATTGATTTGTTTCTGCATCAGTACTCCAATTCAAAGGATTTACAATAGAGTAGTCCAATGCAGCGAGTGCTTTGATACTAAACTTTGTTCCTTTTTTGATCAACTCTTCTTTAAAGTTATTGAATACACCGGCAGATTTTTGCTCACCGAGAATCACCAAAAGTTTGTCGACAAGTTTGTCACGGAGTGCTGCAAAATCTCGTTGATAGTCCGCATCAAGTGCTTCGAGAACAGGTTTGTCTTGAGATTTCGATTTGCGGTCTTTCACTGCTCTTGAGAATAATTTTTTCTCAATAACAACACCTCTCAAAGAAGGACCCGCTTTTAAGGAGGCATCTTTTACATCGCCAGCTTTGTCACCAAAGATAGCACGCAAAAGTTTTTCCTCTGGGGAAGGATCGGTTTCACCTTTTGGCGTGATTTTACCAATGAGGATATCACCTTCTTTAATCTCGGCTCCAATACGAATTAAACCGTTTTCGTCGAGGTCTTTGGTAGCCTCTTCAGAAACATTTGGAATATCTGAGGTCAATTCTTCCATGCCTCGTTTGGTATCGCGTACTTCTAGTGAGTATTCATCGATATGGATAGAGGTAAAGATGTCGTCGCGTACTACTTTTTCAGAGATAACGATCGCATCTTCGAAGTTGTAACCTTTCCATGGCATGAAAGCCACTTTAAGGTTTTGACCGAGTGCTAATTCACCAGATTGCGTTGCATAACCTTCGCACAATACTTGACCTTTTTCAACGCGGTCGCCTTTTTGAACAATTGGCTTAAGGTTGATACAAGTACTTTGGTTGGTTTTCATGAATTTGGTCAACGAATAACGCGCCACTTCACTATCAAAACTCACCAATTTATCTTGGTCATTCCAGTCGTAGCGAATAACGATTTCGTTGGCATCTACATATTCAACAGTACCCGAGCCTTCTGCGTTTATTAAAACGCGTGAATCTCTGGCTACAAGTTGCTCAATTCCTGTACCAACAATTGGCGCATTTGGACGTAATAACGGTACAGCTTGGCGCTGCATGTTAGAGCCCATTAGTGCACGGTTGGCATCATCGTGTTCGAGGAAAGGAATAGACGAAGCTGCAATTGAGGCAATTTGGTTGGCACCAACATCCATTAAACTGAGGTCGCCAGGGGCAACAACAGGGAAGTCACCTTCATAACGGGCCTTCACCAATTCAGAAAGGAAATTACCTTTATCATCGATTTTGGCATTTGCTTGTGCAATAGTTTTAGAATCTTCTTCTTCAGCTGCTAAGTATATCGGGCTCTCTTCAAAAACAACACGGCCGTTGTCTACACGACGATATGGTGTTTCGATAAAACCGAGTTTGTTCACTTTTGCAAATACACAAAGAGAAGAAATCAGACCAATGTTTGGACCTTCAGGAGTTTCGATTGTACACAAACGGCCGTAGTGGGTGTAGTGAACGTCACGAACCTCAAAACCGGCACGCTCACGAGACAGACCACCTGGACCTAATGCAGAGAGACGACGCTTGTGCGTAACCTCTGACAATGGGTTGGTTTGGTCCATGAACTGAGAAAGCTGATTGGTACCGAAGAATGAATTGATAACAGAGGATAGTGTCTTGGCGTTGATAAGGTCAATAGGAGTAAAGACCTCGTTATCACGGACATTCATGCGTTCGCGGATGGTGCGTGCCATACGTGCAAGACCAACCCCAAATTGTGCATAAAGCTGCTCTCCTACTGTACGAACGCGTCGGTTCGATAAGTGGTCGATATCATCGATATCTGCCTTCGAATTGATCAGCTCAATCAAATATTTAATGATGGAGATGATGTCGTTCTTGGTCAAAACACGAGACTCTTCAGAAGTCTCAAGGTTTAGTTTTTTATTTAAACGGTAACGACCTACCTCACCAAGATCGTAACGAGCATCTGAGAAGAATAATTTCTCAAATACACCTTTGGCTGTTTCGTAGTCTGGTGGATCTGCGTTACGCAATTGACGGTAGATGTGTTCAACCGCTTCTTTTTCAGAGTTAGAGGTATCTTTTTGAAGCGTGTTGTAGATGATGGTATAATCGGTAGAGTTGCCATCTTCTTTGTGTAAGATCAGTGACTTTGCACCTGAATCCATAATGGACTCCAGGTGTTCTTCACCGATGAGTAATTCGCGGTCGAGGATGACTTCGTTGCGTTCAATCGATACAACTTCTCCAGTATCTTCGTCGACGAAATCTTCGATCCAAGTTTTTAAAACCCTTGCTGCCAAACGACGTCCGATGAGCTTTTTAAGGTTTGCTTTGGTCACCTTTACCTCGTCAGCTAAACCAAAAATATCGAGGATATCGCGGTCTGTTTCGTAGCCAATTGCGCGGAAAAGAGTGGTTACAGGTAATTTCTTTTTACGGTCGATGTATGCGTACATGATATTGTTAATATCAGTAGCAAATTCAATCCAAGATCCTTTGAAAGGAATAATTCTGGCTGAATATAACTTAGTGCCATTTGCATGGCGAGACTGTCCAAAGAAAACACCTGGTGAACGGTGCAATTGGGATACAATGACGCGCTCTGCACCATTGACCACAAATGAACCTTTCGGTGTCATATAAGGAATTGTACCTAGATATACATCCTGTACGATGGTCTCAAAGTCCTCGTGTTCAGGGTCAGTACAATACAGTTTCAGTTTTGCTTTAAGAGGCACACTGTAAGTGAGCCCTCTTTCGATACACTCTTCTATCGTATAGCGAGGTGGATCGATGAAATAATCTAGAAACTCTAGAACAAATTGGTTGCGGGTATCCGTAATTGGGAAATTTTCAGCAAACACTTTGAAAAGTCCTTCACTTTCTCGGTTTTCCGGCGTTGTTTCCAACTGGAAAAATTCTTGAAAAGACTTTAATTGAATTTCCAAAAAGTCTGGATATTCAAATTGGTTTTTGCTTGAAGCAAAATTAATTCTGGTTGAATTAGTTGTTGTTGCCAAGGCTTGTTTTTTTTAATGTTTGGTACTCTGTTGAAATCAACATGCAAAAAACAGGACAAGGCACCCGCCTTTCAGCGGTGCCTTTCCTGTATATTCTGAATTGAATTACTTCACTTCTACTTCAGCGCCAGCCTCTTCTAAAGACTTCTTGAGGCCTTCTGCCTCATCTTTAGAAACGCCTTCCTTCAATGCTGAAGGTGCTGCATCAACTAGGTCTTTTGATTCTTTCAAACCGTTACCAGTCAATTCTTTCACAAGTTTAACTACTGCAAGTTTGTTAGGACCACCCGCTTTGAGGATAACGTCGAACTCTGTTTGCTCAGCAGCAGCTTCACCACCACCAGCAGCAGGGCCACCAGCCATCATTACTGGAGCAGCAGCAGCAGGCTCGATGCCATACTCGTCTTTCATAATTGTTGCTAATTCACTTACTTCTTTAACGGTAAGGTTTACCAACGTTTCTGCAATTTGCTTTAAATCAGCCATTTTATTTAAATTTAAAAAGGTTTAATAATTAATTGTTTATGCTCGTTGTTCGAGCGTTTTAAGGATGCCAGCAATTTTGCCACCAGCACCTTGAAGACCAGACAATACATTTTTCGCTGGGCTTTGCAACAAGGCAATGAGTTCACCAATAAGCTCTTCTTTGCTTTTAAGTGATTCTAATGCGCTTAGTTGGTCATCACCAATAAAGATTGCTTCGTCGATATATGCACCCTTCAAAAGTGGTTTTGGAGATTTCTTGCGGAAATCTGCAATCAATTTTGCCGGCGCATTTGCAACGTCAGAGATCATTACTGAAGTACTTCCTTTCAATACGTCGCGTAACGCACCAAAATCTTTACCTTCTACTTGATCCATTGCTTTTTCGAGTAATGCGTTCTTTACGACGCGCATGGAGATGTTTGATTGAAAACATCTTCTACGCAAGGTGTTAACTGCCTCAACGGTCAAATCTGCAGTGTCTGTCAAATACACGATGCTATTAGCAGACAACTGTGCTGCTAATTCGCTAATGTACTGTGCTTTTTCTTCTCTTGTCATGTGTTCTAAGTATTAAGCAGTAACAGACTTCGCGTCAATTTGTATTCCAGGACTCATCGTAGAGCTTAAGTAGATACTTTTAATGTAAGTACCTTTTGCAGCAGATGGCTTTAATTTAAGAAGCGTTTGAATCAATTCGAAAGCATTATCGCGAATCTTTTCTCCTTCAAAACTTACCTTACCGATCCCAGCGTGGATAATGCCGTATTTATCAACTTTAAAGTCGATTTTACCTGCTTTAACCTCTTCTACTGCTTTACCAATATCCATGGTTACAGTACCTGTTTTCGGATTTGGCATTAAGCCGCGTGGACCTAAGATACGACCAAGCGCACCTACTTTACCCATGACAGAAGGCATTGTGATGATGACATCAACTGCTGTCCAGCCAGCTTTGATTTTGGCGATGTAATCGTCAAGACCAACGAAGTCTGCACCTGCATCTAGCGCTTCTTTTTCTTTGTCAGGTGTACAAAGTACAAGTACTTTGACATCTTTACCAGTACCATGTGGTAAGGCAACGGTTCCACGTACCATTTGATTCGCTTTACGCGGGTCTACACCCAGGCGAACACAAATATCTACAGAGGCATCGAATTTAGTGGTAGAAATTCCCTTCACCAAATCACATGCGTCTGTTAGAGTGAAAGCTTTTGACAAATCATGTTTTGCCAAAATCTCTTTTCTTTTTTTAGAAACTCTTTTCATAGTCAATGATTATTTGGATTTTGGAGCTTCGCCACCTTTAACGGTAACCCCCATACTTCTTGCTGTTCCTGCAACCATACGCATAGCAGAGTCTACAGTGAAACAATTCAAATCAGGTAGTTTGTCTTCGGCAATTGCACGAACTTGATCCCAGGTTACGGAACCAACTTTGACACGATTTGGCTCAGACGAACCTTTCTTAATTTTTGAATGTTCAATGATTTGCACCGCTGCTGGCGGAGTTTTCAGAACGAAATCAAAAGATTTATCACCGTAAACGGTAATTACAACCGGCACCACCTTACCCATTTTGTCTTGTGTACGCGCGTTGAACTGCTTACAAAACTCCATGATGTTCACACCTTTGGCACCGAGAGCCGGACCAATTGGCGGAGATGGATTGGCTGCGCCTCCTTTGATCTGTAACTTGATCAATGCTGCTACTTCTTTAGCCATATATATACAAATTATGTAGTTAAACGTGGGCTTCTCGACGGGAAGCTTTAGTCATCAGGCCCACTCCTACGGTTAATACAACTTTACGACTCTTTCTCAACCTGCATATAGTTGAGCTCGAGTAAGTTTTTTCGGCCAAAAATTTTGACCATTACCTTTAGTTTCTTTTTGTCTTCGTTAATTTCGTCGACAACACCACTAAAGTTATTAAACGGACCATCGACAACTTTGACAGATTCTCCTACCACGAAAGGTATTTTGAGTTCTTCTTCAGTCATTGACAATTCATCTACTTTTCCTAATATGCGATTCACTTCAGCTATTCTCATTGGAACTGGATCACCACCTTTTACAGTACCAAGAAAACCAATAACGTTCGGAATTCCTTTGATAACGTGAGCGACTTCACCAACCAATGCTGCTTCGATGAGCACATACCCCGGTAAAAAAGCTTTTTCTTTGTTGACTTTTTTACCATTTTGGATTTTAAATACCTTTTCTGTTGGAATGAGCACCTGATTGACATAATCAGAAAGCTTCATGCGCGCAATTTCAAGTTCAAGGTATTCCTTGACCTTTTTCTCCTTACCGCTTACGGCACGGACGACATACCATTTCTTTGCTATTTCTGCCATTCTTGTTAGGTGTTTAGAAAGATCCGTAGATAAAGCCAAGCACACCTTTCCACAGCGAATTTTCTTCTCCGGTAATACCGAAGATGTAGTCCATGGCGAAGATAACTAGGGAGATAAGCAAAGATGCTACTACTACAAGGATAGTGTTATTTTGTAACTCCTTCCATGTAGGCCAAGTTACTTGATGAACCATCTCATTGTAGATGTCGATGATGTATGATCTTAATTTTAACACGAACAGTTGTTTTAATTGTGCACGGGCGGTAGGGTTCGAACCCACGACCAATGGTTTTGGAGACCACTACTCTACCAGCTGAGCTACACCCGTTTAAAAAGGGGAGCTGTTAACTCCCCTTACTTTTTCTTTAAGTAGAATCTTAAGCTACGATTTCTGTAACCTGACCTGCACCTACTGTACGGCCACCTTCGCGAATTGCGAAACGTAAACCTTTGTCCATCGCAACTGGTACGATCAACTTCACATTGATAGATACGTTGTCACCTGGCATAACCATCTCGCGACCATCTGTTAAGAAGATCTCGCCGGTTACGTCAGTTGTACGGAAATAGAACTGAGGACGGTATTTGTTATGGAAAGGAGTGTGACGGCCACCTTCTTCTTTCTTCAATACGTAGATCTCAGCTTTGAATTCGATGTGCGGTGTAGTAGAACCTGGCTTACAGATAACCATACCACGCTTGATTTGTGCTTTTTCAATACCGCGAAGCAACAAACCAACGTTGTCACCGGCTTCACCGCGGTCTAGGATCTTGCGGAACATCTCAACACCTGTTACAGTAGAAGTCAATTTAACTTCACCCATACCTAGGATGTCAACACCTTCTCCAGAATTGATAACACCTGTTTCAATACGACCTGTTGCTACTGTACCACGACCTGTGATCGTAAATACGTCTTCAACTGGCATCAAGAAAGGTTTGTCGATGTCACGTGGAGGAAGCTCGATGTAGGTATCAACTGCATCCATTAATTCTTCGATCTTAGCAACCCACTGTGGTTCAGCGTTCAATGCACCAAGTGCAGAACCTTGAATTACTGGTGCGTTGTCACCGTCATACTTGTAGAAAGAAAGTAATTCGCGTACTTCCATTTCAACTAATTCTAATAATTCAGCATCGTCTACCATGTCCACTTTGTTCATGAAGACAACCATGCGAGGAACACCTACCTGGCGACCAAGAAGGATGTGCTCACGTGTTTGTGGCATTGGTCCGTCTGTGGCAGCTACAACAAGGATAGCGCCATCCATCTGAGCAGCACCTGTTACCATGTTCTTTACGTAGTCGGCGTGACCTGGACAGTCAACGTGAGCGTAGTGACGGATAGCAGTTTCGTACTCGATGTGAGATGTGTTAATTGTGATACCACGCTCTTTCTCTTCTGGAGCATTGTCGATTGAAGAGAAGTCGCGAACCTGAGCTAATCCTTTGCTCGAAAGAACACTAGAGATAGCAGCAGTCAACGTAGTTTTACCGTGGTCAACGTGTCCGATGGTACCGATGTTGACGTGTGGTTTGGAACGGTCAAAATTTTCCTTAGCCATTTTTGTATTTGTTACTTAGTTAATAATATACTTATTTATCATAAAGGTCCGAAGCACAAAGTGCAACGAACTTAAATGCAATTTTACATTGAGCCAATGACGAGATTTGAACTCGTGACCTCTTCCTTACCAAGGAAGCGCTCTACCCCTGAGCTACACCGGCGCTCAAACAAAAAGGTGAGCGGGAGACGAGATTCGAACTCGCGACGTTCAGCTTGGAAGGCTGACGCTCTACCAACTGAGCTACTCCCGCTTATTTTTTTTTGTTAGTGTTTGTGGGGAGAGCAGGATTCGAACCTGCGAAGGTGTACACCAGCAGATTTACAGTCTGCCCTCGTTGGCCGCTTGAGTATCTCCCCAACACAGAGCCGATGGAGGGATTCGAACCCCCGACCAGCTGATTACAAATCAGCTGCTCTGGCCAACTGAGCTACATCGGCTTGTATTTTTTTTAATGTTGGTAATCTAAATATTGTAAAGAACGTTACCCCTCACTTGCGTTTTGGGATTGCAAATGTACAAAAGTTTTTTTTATCTCAAAGCGTTTTAAAAAAAAATTACTAAACTATACGCTGCCCTCTAGCTCATTTGCAGGCCTCAGTTACGGGAAATCCTTACATTTGTTTCAATGCGTCAAAAAAGAGTTTATATGACCGTCTCAAGCGACCTCGCAACAGACAATCGGGTGCACCGCAATTGCACTGTTTTAGAAGAGCTCGGTTATCAGGTTTTTTTAATTGGGAGAGAAAAAAAGAACAGTCCAAGGATGCCGAAGCGCTCCTATTCGTTTAAAAGACTGAAATTGCTTCATGAAAAAGGTGCGTTCTTTTATGCGGCACTGAATATTCGCTTAGTCGTATTCCTACTTTTCAAAAAAGTTGACTTTGTCTTTGCCAACGATCTCGACACACTTCCTGCGGCCTATTTGATAAGTCAGCTCAAACGCAAACCAATCCTCTACGACAGTCATGAACTTTTTACTGATGTTCCCGAACTCGTTTTTAGACCAAAAATTCAAAAATTCTGGGTGTCCATTGAAAAAATGTTGGTGCCACGACTTTCAGAAATGATCACAGTAAACCGATCGATCGCAGACATTTTTAAAGATCGCTACAAACTTCCGGTTAGTGTGGTAAGGAATGTTCCGCAAAGAATTCAAAATTTGACCGCGATGGACAAAAAAGAACTCGGCCTTGATCAAAATGAATTCATGCTCATTATTCAAGGCAGTGGTTTAAATGTTCAGCGAGGAATCGAAGAAGCTGTTTTAGCTATGGAATGGCTTGCTGATGCCGTACTTTTTCTAGTTGGAGACGGTGACGTGCTTCCAGCACTAAAAAAATTAGTGCAAGAAAAACACTTACAGCAAAAGGTTCGCTTTATTGGTCGGCTGCCCTACGCTGAGTTAATGCGCTATACGGCGGCTGCCGATTTAGGCTTAGCATTAGATAAACCCCTTAGCTTGAATTACCAACTTGCTTTACCCAATAAAATATTTGATTACATTCAGGCCAATACCCCTATTCTTTCCAGTGCGTTAATTGAAATTACACAGTTACTAAATACCTACGATTGTGGAAAAGTCATTGACGAAGTAACGCCAACACAAATTGCCAATGCGGTTCATTCATTAATGGCTGATAAAGAACGCATGACGCAACTTAAAGAAAATTGCAAAATAGCTGCCGAAATCGAACATTGGGATACCGATAAGCAAGTATTATCGGAGGTAGTACTGAGGGTCTTTGTTTAACTGATAGAGTCTGCCAAGACGATACAAATCAAAAAGAAAAAGCGGCGCTAAACCTGTTTGAAGTACGCGTAAAAAGAGCGGTTTTTGAATAGCTAGAACCCGCAACGCAAATTTGCCTGGCCAGAAACTTTTCATCGACATAAAATAGTGGAGAAGTTTGTTTTTTTCTAGTAGTTGTATATCCTCCTTGTAGTAAGTGAATATCCATAAAAGATTTGCCATTGCATTGTCTGTCTTTTTTAGAAAGTCTGAATTCGTATCTAATTTGAAATTCCACACCGGGTTATCGATGTGTTCTATTTGAATTCCTTTAGCCATCAGTTGCAAGCCAAATAAAGTGTCTTCATGGCCATAGCCAAGTAGTTTTTCTTCGAATGGTAGCTTCTCAAAAACACTTCTTTGAATCAAAAAATTATTGGTTTTGAATCCAGCGTCTTGCAACTTAATACGTTGCTCAAAACTGAGACTTTCTCTTGAGGTAGAATACTTCCAACGAAGTCTGTACTGCAAATCAGGAGTAGTGTCTTGATAAACACTTGCGCCTACTAAAATGGCAATATTATGATGCTGCAATAAATAATCAATATATTCTTTAAGAAAAGAAGGGTTCAATACCGTGCTGTCTCCATCTATAAAAAGCAAGTACTCGGCATTTGAATACTTCAGAAAAGCGTTCCTGATTTTGGAACGGCCTATATTCGTTTCTAATTGAATAAAATGAACGTTTGGATGATCATAATGATTGCCTTGACGAAACGCGACATCTGATGCATCATCGATGAGAATGATATCAATTTGAGCTGTTTTTATTTTTGAAATTTGAGCACACAACTCTTCCACCAATGCACGCACATCGGTATTGTAAATCGGGATACATACGCTGAGCGTCAAGTATCGAAAATTTATGCCATGGTACTTGGCGTTCCGAAATTCATTGGAGGAAACCCAGCTTGAGGCTCGTCAATTACGCCAAAATTTTGCTCGTATTTTTCGATATTCTCAGCCAATGCATGCAAAAATCTTTTGGCGTTTTGCGGGGTCATCAGTACTCTTGACCGGACTTTACCTTTGGGCATGCCTGGCATAAGTTGTACGAAGTCGCAAACTACCTCAGCTGGCGAATGGGTAATAATTGCCAAATTAGAGTATACACCAAGGGCGATGTCTTCTGACAATTCGATATTCATGTGGTTTTCTGTGTTTTCCATTTATAGTACTTTTTCTGATTCATTAAAGATAATTCCAAATTGTTCGAGTTCAGACAAGATGGGGGCATATAATTCTTTATTTACTGGCAAGGTAACGCCTCGTTCAACGATTTGTTGATTTAAAATGAGTTTTGTGGCTATTGCTACAGGAAGCCCTACAGTGTTGGACATCGCTGTATAGCGCTCATCTTGACCCTCTACCACAAGAGCGCTATTCACGGCATAACGCGTGTCATTTTTAGTGTATATAATTTCGTGGTACATCACAATCATATCTTTGTCACCGGGAGCTAAACGCCATTTTTCTACTAATATTTTTTGTAAAAGCGTTGCCGGACTTGCTTTCTCAACTCCAATAACATCCTTATCGCTAAATAAACCTAAAAAGTCGAATAGGTCAAAAAGATCTTTGCGCTGCCCCATTACTTTTAAAAATTTGTCTTCGACACTAACTCCGGTTTCAAAAGGTAAAAACGCATTTAAAAACTGACGCGGGGTAAGTTGTGCCGAACCTTTCATTGTATAGGCGTCGTCGGTCATGCCGAGCTGAACAAAAACATCCCAAGCTTGGCAATAAGGTGGCCTGCGCAGCGTACCTCGAAAAATAGTTGGGACCTCTTGAATATGATAAGTTTCTAAGTAATTGAGTGAATCGCGATTGACGTACCCTTCAAATTCGCCATAACCTTCGATCTGAATATGATCGAGCCGCTGAAATAAGCGGTGATACGGCAAATATTTGAGCTCATTCATTTCTCGGTAACACGCAGCCGAACCTTGACCTGCAAGCACGACATTTTTTGGATTCCAAGTAAATTTATAATGCCAAGGGTTGTTGTCAGAGCTCGGTGCAATAAGGCCTCCGCAGTAAGATTTAAAGGATTCGAGCACACCGCCTTCTTCTTTGATTTGATCGATTAAACGCATGGCGCTCATGTGGTCTATACCAGGATCTACTCCTATTTCATTTAATATAACTATACCTGCTGCCTTGGCTTGGTCGTGCAAGGCGCGCATTTCTGCAGAGATGTAGGATGGTGTAACGAGGTGTTTTTGTAGGGCAATGCAATCTTTGGCAACATCTACATGATGTGCAGCAGGCAACATGGAGATGACTAAGTCTGCTTGGGCAATGTAGGGCAACCGCTGTTGAGAATCAAGGGCATTGAATGCATGTGCTGTTGCATTTGGATGGCCACCAAGTTTGGCTAGAATGAGCTCGAGGTCTTGATCGACGACAACCAAATGCCAAGATTCAGCGTAGCTGTGATCTAGCAGGTATTTGATAAGTGTTGAGGCAGATAAACCTGCACCAAATAATAAGATTCTTTTCATGCTGGATTGAGTGTGGCAAATGTAGAAAACTATTGGGAATTGTTGCGTGTTAACATAAATAATAAAGGGACATGCCAACGCTCTGACCAAGCATATTCATCATGCCCCGCTCCTTGTACAATAGCCTCCAAAAATCTTGGATTTTGAGGACTATAACCGACCCTAGCTAATGTCGTTAATAATTGCTCATGGTACGGTTTGTACAAACCATCTAAATTTTCAGTGCCTCGATCTATGTAAAGAAAATGGCGTTTATCTGCCTTTAAATTCTTTTCTAAATACAAATTGAAAGGCAGCACCAACGCTTCTATCATTCCTTCTTCAAACATTCCATAATTAATCATTGGTGTATGTATCGACAAACAAGCCGCTCCGCCAAATAGCTTCGGTTGTTCACAGAGTGCATACAGGGAGATAAGTCCGCCCATACTCGAGCCCATCACCATCCTGTCTTTGGTGCGCTTGCCAACTTGAAATTCTTGTTCTATAAATGGAACCAAAGTTTGCGCTATCCAATTTATATAGGCATCCGCCTTTAATTTTCCGTTCCAAAGTTTATCCATTAATAAATTCCGATAAGAATCAGGCATAAGCGCGGCCACCTTTTGCGGAAAAAACTCTGCATACCTGTTTAGTGGGTCGTTATGGATACCAACTACAATGAATGGTTCATGCGCAAATTGAGCAAGTGTAGTGGTGTAGACCTCATCAATTTTCCACTCCTTCTTGTTCCAGGTTTGTGTGCTGTCAAAGAGCATTTGGCCGTCGTGCATATACAACACCTTTAGGTCTGTTTTTTCTTTGCAATTAGTAGGGATAAAAACATCAACTTGCCTTGTCGTATCTTCGAAAGGAAGAGAAAAACGCAGCAACTTGCCTCCACTGACTATATAGGAATGCGCAATAGGCTCAATGCGCTGAGCTCCTACCCAAACCTCTATAAAAACGAAACATAAAAAAAACAAATAAGTACGCTGCATCTTTTTTTGACAAGAATAAGGGCTTTCTACCAATGTTGCGCATACATTGGCTATTTTTGTGGAAAAAATCTTCGGATGAATAAACTTCTCTCTTCTCTTTTTTCCATGCGCTTAGCAAGCCTTGGCTTAATCGCCTTTTTAGTTGCTATTGGTTTGGCTACATTTATTGAATCCGTACACGGGATCCAAGCCGCTAAAATCACCATCTACAATGCCCTGTGGTTTGAGGCTTTATTGCTCTACTTAACGCTGGCCTTGATTTCAAATATTTTCAGGTACAAAATGATCAGCCGGCAAAAAATTGCCATGCTAAGTTTTCACTTGTCTTTTATTGTGATACTCGCCGGAGCGGCTGTTACGCGCTACATTAGTTTTGAGGGTTTAATGGTCATTAGAGAGGGTACGACCAGCAATTTTATCTACACCTCAGATCCTTACGTGCTCATCAACGCACAAGATATCACGCAAAAAAATGGCGCTACTGCCCTTCAAGCCTGGAAAACATACCTTAGTGAATTCACCAACAATGATTTTGATTACCAAACCAATCTTGGCAAAAAAGAAATTTCTATTCGCTACATTGACTTTATGTCAGACCGAGTTGACTCTCTGCAAATCAATCAAAAGTTTAAAGAAAATGCACTAGAGCTCGTCACCGACGGTATGCGCTCCAATTACCTCACGGAAAACGACGTATTTATGGTGGGGCAAACCCCGTTTTACCTTTCCGCTGCTCGCCCAAGTGCAACAAATCAAGCACCCGGAATTTATTTACACGTAAAAAACGGCCAAGTTTGGGTTTATCCAAGCGTTCAACTCAAATCGTTACCAATGAGCGAAATGCAAAAGGTGCGTGCAAGCGGACAAGCACCCGCAGACAGCCTTTACAAAGAATTTCCGCTCAACGAATGGTCTGAATTCTCTCCACTCACCCTTTACCTGGTTGGTGGTCAGCAGGTAGTATTCAAACGGCTCATTCCGCACGCCAAAAAAATGTTGGTTAAGGCAGCAAAGAAAAAAACTGGAAAAGATTACCTCACCGTTGAATTAAATGATGGTAAAGCCACCAAAAAAGTCATTTTGGAAGGTGGCATGGGGCAATCTCCAAAACCAGAAAGATTTGCCATGAACGGTGTTGTGTATCAATTAGAATACGGCTCCATTCAAAAAAATATTCCTTTCGCTGTGCGTTGTCGAGACTTCAGACTCGATAAATATCCAGGTTCCAATTCTCCCTCTTCTTTTGAAAGCGAACTCACCATCGAAGACCCGCGCAACAAGGTCAAACTAGATAGAAAGGTCTTCATGAATAACGTCATTGACTACGACGGCTACCGCTTTTTTCAGTCTGCTTATGAACTAGACGATCCGAACACCCCAGAAAACGAAGAAGGCACTAAACTGAGCGTGAATCATGATTCTCTCGGAACGAACATCACGTACATTGGTTATTTATTGATGGCCTTGGCTATGATTTTATCGCTGTTCGCGCCAGCTGGCCGCTTTCAATTCCTCAATGAACAACTTCAAAAAATCAAACTGAAAAAAGCGAGTTTAGGGATTGTGATTTTATTATTGACAGGCAACGTCTTGGCGCAGCACAACCATGTAAAAAAACCCGTTCATCACGAAGTTACCACTGAACACGCAGATTTCCTTGCATCTATGCTTGTCCAAGATTACGAAGGTCGAATCGTTCCCTTTCACACGCTCGCAGATCAACTCACAAGAAAACTAACTTATAGTAATAAGTACAAGAATTTAAATGCCGTTCAATTTATCTTGAGTTTGCACATGTACCCCTCCTATTGGGCAAGTCAACCCATTATCCAAGTACCCCGAAGTTTAAGAGAAGCGCTCAAACTCAAGGAATTTGAAAGCATCATGTCGCTCACGTCCAAAGATTCAGAATTCAAATGGATGGCCCAGTACAAAACTGCACACCAAAAATTAGAGTCTAAGCGCAATGAATTTGATAAAAAACTCATCAAGCTCAATGAAAAATACGAAGTTGCCAACAACATTTTTATGTGGCAATTTATGCGCGTTATTCCAGCAAAAAACGACCCCAACAACACCTGGTTTGTGCCGCTCAGTATTGAACTAAGTCAAAAAGATACGCTTTCTTCTAAGTTATTTGTCAACTATTTGGCAGCCGTACACGAGGGTGGTCAGAACCATTCTTTTGGCGCTGCCGATGACCTCCTTTATCAATTCAAAAAATACCAGCGCAAAGCCGGAAAGGCGGTGGCACCATCGGAAAAGGTGGTTGGTTATGAAATCAGCTACAACAAAATGCAGATTTTCAAGCGCTCGTATCAGCTTTATCTTTTGGGTGGTTTTTTACTATTAGTGGTCTTCTTTATCGGTATTTTCTTTCGCTCGGATAAATCACTCCGCGTTCTTACTTGGCCAAAGCGCATTTTGATTGGGATTATTTTAAGCACTTTTGTCTACCACGGAATTGGTCTTGGTTTGCGTTGGGCTATATCCGGCCACGCCCCATGGAGCAACGGTTATGAAGCCATGGTCTTTATTGGTTGGGTCACCATGATTGCAGGGTTTGTCTTCGCCAAGAAAAACCAAGTTGTTTTGGCTAGTGCTGCTGTGCTTGCAGCCCTCATGTTGTGGGTGAGCGAAATGAACCTCATGGATCCTGAAATCACGCCTCTGGTACCAGTACTTAAATCTTATTGGCTCATGATTCACGTTGCTATTATTACCGGAAGCTACGCCTTTCTTGGATTGGCCTGCATCCTCGGACTCATCAACATCAAATTGTATCTTTTGCAAACGATGAAGAGCGCTACTTTGATTCGGCTCAATATTCAAGAAATTACTCATATTGCCGAAATGACCATGACAGTTGGGCTTTACATGCTCACGATCGGAACTTTTCTCGGCGGTGTTTGGGCCAATGAATCATGGGGGCGCTACTGGGGCTGGGATCCAAAAGAAACTTGGGCTTTGGTTTCAGTACTTGTCTATGCAGTCATTTTACACTTCCGCATGATTCCTGGTTTGCAAGGGCGTTTCTTATTTAATGCGCTCGCATTTTGGAGCTATTCTGCCATTTTGTTCACGTTCTTTGGGGTAAACTTCATGTTGGTGGGTCTGCACAGCTATGCGCAAGGAGAAGGACTCGGGCAATTTCCTACATGGCTCATCTATGTGATCATTATTTTTGCCTTACTCACAACGGTTGCTGCTTTGCGCAATCGCCGCATTGAAAAATTACAAAAAGAGGCCTTGCTCAACTCATGATTGCCGATCGTATTCTTTACGAAGACAACCATGTAATTGTTGTCAATAAAATGCCTTCTGAACTTACACAAGGTGACAAAACGGGCGATGCCACGCTGCCTGACCTCATCAAAACTTATCTCAAAGAAAAGTACCAAAAACCTGGTAATGTTTTTCTCGGCGTAGTGCATCGCCTAGACCGCCCCACCAGCGGAGCCTTGGTTTTTGCCCGAACTAGTAAAGCCCTTGAAAGGCTCAATGCACAATTTCGGGACAAAGAAACCAATAAGGTTTACTGGGCTATCGTAGGGCAAAAGCCGCCTCAAGACAAGAGCGAATTGGCCCATTTCTTGAAAAAAAATGAGACCCAAAACAAGAGTTATGTCGTAGCGGAAGGAACACCTGGCGCTAAAAAAGCCTTACTCGGATATCAGCACATTGGAAGTTCTGAACGCTATCACTTACTAGAAATTAAACTAGAAACGGGCCGACACCACCAAATTAGGTGTCAGTTGGCACACATGGGTTGCGTTATCAAAGGCGACTTAAAATACGGAGACAAAAGATCCAATCCCGACGCATCTATATGCCTGCATGCAAGAACGCTAAGTTTTGAGCATCCTACAACCAAAGAACGCATCTCCGTTGTAGCACCGCTACCAAAATTAGGAATTTGGGCTGCGTTTGAAAAAAACTAAAGGCCAAAGATTTTCTTTGCAGTCAACCAAATAATTTTGAGATCCTTCCATAAACCAGGATTAGAAAGATAGCGCTGATTTAATGCTATTTTGGCAGGCAAGATTTCTTCAATATAGGTTTGTTTGGGATCTGTAGAATTGGCTAAAATTTCATTTTCGTGAAAATAAGCGAGGCTTGCATAATCGGTAATTCCTGGCTTATATTCTAGAATTTTTTGCTGCGATGCGTTGTACATATTGACATAAAACGGAACTTCTGGCCTGGGGCCAACGATGCTCATGTCTCCTTTAATCACATTGATAAACTGAGGAAATTCGTCTAGTTTAAATTTGCGAAGAAAGTACCCAACTTTTGTAATCCTTGGATCTCTTGCCCCAATTGTTAGTTGGCCAAGCAATTCTGCATTTGACCGCATAGATCTGAATTTAATCAAGTGAAACCTACGCCCCATCTGACCAACGCGCTCTTGGAAGTAAAAAACACCTCCTTTTGACTCCAAAACAATACATAATGACAAAACCAGACCTATTGGCAAAAACATCAACAATACTGTTGTTGACAAAAGGATATCAAAAGCTCTTTTCATCGGATCTACGTACAAAGCTAAACAAAACTTGAGTTGCTAGAAAATTTTCAAGTCAGTAAAAGGTGTTGAAACTCTTTTAAAATTGTTCATATCTCCGGCCGAAAATAAGATGCCTTTACGTCCGAAATGTTAACTTTGTGAACAAATAATTTGCTATGAATTTTATTGCCTCTAGTACCCTACTCTTACGCCATCTACAAAGTATTTCAGGTGTCCTCAATACCAGTAACACTTTACCTATTCTTGATAATTTTCTTTTCGACATTACCGATGGTGCGCTAACTGTTTCCATTTCTGACTTGGAAACCACCATGATGACCAAATTGGAAGTACAATCAGAACAAAACGGAAAAATTGCAATACCCGCCAAACTTTTACTAGATGTACTCAAAAACCTTCCCGATCAACCTTGCACATTCAAGGTAAATCCGAGTAATTTTCAGATTGAAATCGCCTACGATAACGGCAAGTCTCGAATGGTTGGTTTCAATGGTGAAGAATTTCCAAAAGTTCCTGAACTAGCGAACAAAAGCGCCATTAAATTATCAGGTGCTGTACTGTCAAAAGCCATCAATAAAACACTTTTTGCAACCGGCAACGACGACCTTCGCCCGGTCATGAGTGGTGTGTTCTGCCAGTTCGCAGGTTCTGAAATTACCTTTGTGGCTACTGACGCTCACAAACTCGTGCGCTACAAAAGAACCGACGCCGAGGCAAGTGGTAGTTCAGCATTTATTTTGCCAAAAAAACCTTTAAACCTACTCAAATCAAACTTGCGCGGAGACGAAGACATCCTGATGGAATACAACGAGTCTAACGCCGTGTTCACTTTTTCTGACTTGGTTTTGGTCTGTCGTTTAATTGATGGAAAATACCCCAATTACGAAGCAGTTATTCCAAAAGAAAACCCCAATGTGCTCACCATAGACCGCGCGCAGTTTTTATCCTCTATCAAACGCGTCTCTATTTTTTCTAACAAAACCACACATCAAATTCGTCTCAAGTTAGTAGGCTCAGAGCTCTCTCTTTTTGCCGAAGACATCGACTTCGCTAACGAAGCTACCGAAAGGCTTACCTGTAACTACAACGGTGACGACCTAGAAATCGGCTTCAATTCTCGTTTTTTACTCGAAATGCTCAGCAACCTTGACGCCGACGAAATCAAACTTTCGATGAGTGAGCCCAGCCGCGCGGGGCTACTAACCCCAGCTGTTCAAGACAACGCACACGAAGACATCCTCATGCTCGTGATGCCCGTGATGCTGAATCGTTAATTTTTGATGAGCACCTCACTCACTAATATTCGTAATCTTTCGTTGGCAGAACTCCTAACGAGTTTTACTGAATTTGGTGAGAAACCTTTTAGAGCCAAACAGGTTTGGGGATGGCTATGGCAAAAAAATGCCCATTCCTTCGAACAAATGAGCAACCTTAGTCTGCCTTTTCGTGCTTGGCTCAAAGAACATTACTACATCGACTCCATCTCCCTACAAGACCAACAAATCAGTAAAGACCGCACCATCAAAAGTGCTTTTACCATAGACGACGGCAAAGTCATTGAAGGGGTCTTAATCCCGACAAATACCCGCATGACCGCCTGTATTTCTTCACAAGTGGGCTGTAGTTTGTCGTGTAAATTTTGTGCAACTGGCAGGCTTAAATTATTGCGCAACCTCAGCGCTGGTGAAATCGTTGATCAGGTTGTCTGCCTACAGCAACAAGCCCAAGAGCACTACTCCCAAAATTTAAGTAACATCGTCTATATGGGTATGGGAGAACCCTTACTCAATTATAAAAATGTGTTGCTTTCCATCGACCGGCTTTGTAGCCCAGACGGCCTAGGTATTTCACCGCGTCGTATCACTGTCTCTACTGCCGGAATTGCCAAAATGATCACCAAGTTAGGCGACGACGACGTCAAGTTTAACCTAGCGCTCTCACTGCATGCCGCCAACGATGAAAAGCGCAATCAAATCATGGAAATCAACGAGAGCAACAATCTTGAGACACTTTCTGAAGCGCTGCAATATTTCCATGCAAAAACAGGTTCTCGAGTTACCTTTGAATACATCATTTTCAAGGACTTCAATGACGAACTCACCGACGCACGAGAGCTCGCTCATTTTGCAAAATGTGTGCCTTGTAAGATCAATATCATCGAATACAATCCCATAGACGACGGTAAATTGCAACAAGCCGATCCCAAAAAAGTAGAGGCGTTTGCACAGTACCTCGAATCACTAAACCTCATCGTCAACGTGCGCAGAAGCCGAGGCAAAGATATCGATGCGGCCTGCGGCCAGCTCGCCAATAAAAACAAAGCTATTGCCCCGGCAGAAAGAGCCCTCAAGTTTTAGAGTGCTATTGTAACTAATTACTCGTTTTTACGTCTATTTTCTTATGATCTCTGTACAAAATCTCAACAAGACCTTCACGCTTACCAAGCAACAGCGCAAAGAACTCAATACTGAGCAAAAAACTGCAACTGCGGTGCATGATCTCAGCTTTTCTTGCCAACCTGGTAGGGTGTTTTCACTGCTAGGGCCCAACGGTGCAGGCAAAACCACCACGCTGCGCATGATCGCCACACTCCTTGCACCCAGCTCCGGACAAATCCAAATTAATGGTCTTGACGCGCTTATTAATCCGCAAGAGGCACGTAAACAAATCGGTTTTTTAACAGGTTCTACCGGACTTTATGCCCGCCTCACCCCGCTAGAAATCATCGACTACTTTGCCGATTTATATGGCGTTGAAAAGTCAGTAAGAGAACAGCGCAAAGAAGAGCTCTTCTCCTTGCTTCACATGAATGATTTTCTTCACAAACGGATCGGAAAGCTAAGCACCGGCATGAAGCAAAAAGTTTCTATTTGCCGCACCATGATCCACGACCCAAGCGTGGTCATTTTTGACGAACCAACAAGCGGTCTAGACGTCATTACCGCTGAAAACATCATCAAACTCATACGCTCTTGCAAAGACCAGGGCAAAACCGTCATCTTTTCGAGCCATATCATGAGTGAAGTCGATTTACTCTGCGACGACCTCGCCATAATACATCAAGGTGCGCTCAAGTACAACGGTACTATGGCTGATTTCAGGGCAAATATGCAAACAACCAACCTCACCGAAGAATTCATTCGTATCGTCCAAACTCCAAATGCTCAGTTATGATCTTCCGTATTTTTCGTAAAGAACTCCTCGACACTCTCAGAGACCGACGCACGCTCATGACCATGCTCGTGATTCCAATTTTGGTTTTCCCGATCACACTCAATGTATTTCTTGCTGTATCCGAATCTTTTGAAGAGAGCGCCAATTCCAAAACCATGAAAATTGGTATTGTCGGTGACCACAACAAAAACTACACCCGGCAACTCGAGCAAATACCCGCAGCAGTTGGACCTAAAATAATTATTGTTTTCAAGGATAGCCTCACACTCAGAAAAGCAATTGAAGCAGATCGCATTCAATTGGGCTTAATTATCCCCACAAATGAAAGCACTTTACGAGCAAAGCAACAAACAATTGCCTTAAATTGGCTGCTCGACGCCTCAGAAGTAGGGCGCTCGGAACGCGCTAATTTATACGGGTCAAGCCTACAAGCCAATGCCGAAAAAGAACGCTTGCGCAAACTTGGCTTGCGCGCTGAGCAAATCAAACCACTTTCCATTCAAACCATCAATTGTGCCAGCGATAAAAAAATGGTAGGCCAGCTAGCAGGTGGAATCCTTCCCTATATATTTATCGCCTTCGGTTTTATTGGTTGCATGTACCCGGCCATAGACCTCTTCACTGGCGAGAAAGAACGTGGTACCTTAGAAACCCTACTTACCGTTCCTATTGGCCGTTGGAAAATCTTGATCGGTAAAATGTTAGTAGTAGTGAGTTCTGGAATGCTTGCGGCAAGTTGCTCTTTGCTTGGCTTATTTATTTCTATAGAATTTTTAGATCTCGCTCAAAACAAAGAACTACTCGAGGTCATTCATGGAATTTTAACACCATATTTCATCGGATCTATGCTTGCCCTGCTGTTGCCACTTGTTATTTTCTTTGCCGGCGTCATGATTCCAATTGCTATTTACGCCAAGAGTTTCAAAGAAGCGCAAAGTATCATTACCCCACTCAATATTGTCATGGTTCTGCCTGCAATGGTCGGGTTTTTCCCTGGGATAGAACTCAACCTGAATACAACCCTTATTCCTGTTGTGAATGTTGTGCTCGCGACAAAAGAACTTATTGCAGGTACCTTATCATTGTCCTACTTCTTCAGTGTATTTGGCATCATGTGTCTATTGGCGCTGCTTTCAGTGCTCATTTCATACAAACAGTTCGGAAAAGAAAGCAATATCTTAAGCTAGTTCTGAAAGCTCGAGCCAACGCAGGGTGAGTTCATCGAGCTGATCAACAACCGCGCCAAGTCTAACTCCTTTATCCATCAATTGTTCGTTGCTTAGTTCACCACTTGAAAGCGCTAAAGTGAGCTGTTCTTTTTCAGCTTCTAACTGCGGTAAAGACTTTTCAATTTGTTCCAACTCCTGTTTTTCTTTGAAGCTCATTTTGCGCTGCATTTCTACTGGCGCTGTAACATGTTCAATTAGAGGTTCTGGCGCTGATTTCTGCTCATACTTTTGCTGGCGCTGCGCACTCTGAAGACTGGTTCTGTAGGTATGATAATTACCTGTGATATCCTTGATACTTCCCTCCCCTTGGAACACAAAGAGGTGGTCTACCATTTTATCCATGAAATATCGGTCGTGCGATACGACAATCAAGCTGCCTTGAAACAAGCGCAGGTATTCTTCTAGCACTGACATCACGAAAATATCGAGGTCATTGGTGGGTTCATCTAGAATCAAGAAGTTTGGATTGAGCATCAGTACCCTCAAAAGTTTAAGACGTCGTCTTTCTCCTCCGCTGAGCTTGTGTACAAAATGATAATGCATGTCTCGAGGGAATAAAAAGCGCTCCAAAAGCTGAGCGGCAGAAAGTTGTTTGCCTTTTTCGAGCGGAATAAATTCAGCAACTTCTCTCACTACGTCAATGACCTTCATTTGAGGATCAACCTCTATCAAATCCTGAGAATAATAACCAAAAACAATAGTTTCTCCAATTACTATTTTGCCTTTGTCGGGCTCGGCTTCTCCAGTGAGCATTTTCAAAAAAGTGGTTTTACCTGTACCGTTGTTTCCGACAATGCCCAAGCGTTCTTGACGCTGAAAGTTATAGGTGAAGTCGTCGAGCATTACGCGTGAGCCAAACGCTTTGCAAACTTTGTGAAATTCGACAATTTTAGTGCCCATACGCTCCATTTTAATGGGTAGCTCGAGTTCGTCTTCATCGAGCCTTTGGGTGGCCACTTTTTTTAGATCCGAAAATGCATCGACCCGCGCTTTCTGTTTGGTTCCTCGGGCTTTGGGCTGACGACGTATCCAGTCGAGTTCTTTACGAAAAGTATTTTTTGCCTTTTCAATAGTAGATTGAAGTTGGTCCTCGCGCTCGGCCTTCTTTTCTAGATAATAGGAGAAGTTCCCTTTGTAGCGGTAGATCGTTTGGTCTGCAAGTTCAAAAATGGTATCGCAAACCACTTCTAAGAAATAGCGGTCGTGGGTAACCATTAATAGCGTTAATTGTGAGGCAGATAAATATTGTTCTAGCCATTCGATCATATCCAAATCGAGGTGGTTCGTGGGTTCATCTAAAATCAAAAACTCTGCCTCAGAAAGCAATACTTTGGCCAAAGCGACGCGCTTTTTCTGGCCACCTGAAAGTTGACCTACTTTTTGGGTAATCCCGGTAAGTTTTAGAACGGAAAGTACTTGCTGTACTTTTACTTCTAGGTCCCATGCTTGGTGTTCGGTGAGTGCTTGGTAGAGATCTCCCAATTTAGCTTCATCATTGGCCTCCATGGCGTCTGTGTAGGCCTTAACGAGTTTGATTTCGGGGAGGTCGTGGTCGAGTACGGCATCAATGATACTCAGTTCTGGGTTGAGATCTTCGGTTTGCTCCATAAAAGCAATACGAAGTTCTTTTCGAAAGGTCACGATTCCGCTATCCACGGGTTCAAGGCCTAATAAGCAGCGGAGCAAAGTCGATTTACCAGCGCCATTTTTGGCTACAATTGCCGCTTTTTGCCCCTGCTCAATACCAAATGTAAGATCAGAAAATAAGAGGCGCTCACCATAAGACTTGGTGAGTTGTTCAACAGAGAGAAAATTCATAGTTAACGCAGGCGATCTAGTGATTCGAGTATTTCTTTGTCTTTTTTGACGCCTTTAAAAGCAAAGTATGAAAATGGGAGGCCAACCACACAAATATAATAGCCTAAACCAAGTTGGATGCCCACAGCATCCGGAACAAAAAACCCGATGCTACCTAGCACTAAAAGACCAATCAACCCAGCTAGGTAGATATAAAATACCAAACGGGCTAATCTAAATTGCTTTTTAAGGTTTTTATAATTCATCATGGCAAAATAAGTGAAAAGCACAAATGCGATGACAAAGTAAAAAAGCAATGAACCTTGAATGTTTTCCACCCTAACGGTAGTTGTCCCAGATTCCGTTTTGAATTGCTGCAGTCCATATACTGAATAAGAAAGATAATTTTTTGCAGTAGGGAAACCAAAAATTTCTACTCCTGAAAGCAAAGAAGACAAAAGGAGCATTATTAGGATAAAATAGACGGTTTGAATGCGTTGAATCATGAAAATAAAGTATTGCGTTGTTGTCTTAGATAAAAATCAAACAGGACGATGTGGGCCATCGCTTCAACAATTGGGACCGCTCTTGGGACTACACAAGCGTCATGACGGCCCTGAATGGCCAATTCTTTTAGCTGACCATCTTTGGCCAAAATTTCTTGGGTTTGGGCGATACTTGCAACGGGTTTGAATGCTACTCTAAATGATATGGGCATCCCATTTGAAATACCACCTTGAATACCACCTGAATAGTTGGTTACGGTTTGTCCGTCGGGCAAAAATTGATCGTTGTGGGCAGAACCTTTCATTTGAATGGATGCAAAACCGCTCCCGATTTCAAAGCCTTTCACGGCATTGATGGAAAGCATGGCTTTGCCAAGTTCTGCATGGAGTTTGTCAAAAACGGGTTCTCCCCAACCTGCCGGAACCCCTTCAATCACAGACCTAATTGCGCCTCCAATGGTGTCGCCAATTTGTTGCATTTCTTTAACAAGGGCTTCCATTTTTTGGGATAGAACAGGGTCAGGACAACGCAAGGGAGAGGCTTCGATTTGCTCAGTACTAAACCAATCTTGGGTTTGAAATTGAATAGAACCGATTTGATCCACAAAAGTAGAGGCTTTCACACCCAATTTTTGCAGTGCTTGCGAGGCAATGGCGCCGGCAACTACGCGGCATGCCGTTTCACGCGCACTGCTGCGTCCGCCACCACGGTGGTCGCGATTGCCATATTTTTGTTGATAAGTGTAGTCTGCGTGGGAAGGCCTAAATGTATCTTTTAGGTGTTGGTAGTCTTTGGACTGTTGGTCTTGGTTTTTGATTAAAAATGCAATCGGGCTGCCGGTGGTTTTTCCGTCAAAAAGTCCCGAAAGAATTTCAAGCTCGTCTTTTTCATTTCTTGGTGAAACCAAACCCGATTGACCAGGACGTCTTTTATCAAGTGCACGCTGCACAGCAGCTAAATCGAGTGCAAAATTAGAAGGGAAACCCTCGATAATACCACCAATTGCCACGCCATGAGACTCGCCAAAAGTGGTGAGTTTAAAAATTTGACCGTAGCTCGAACCAGACATAAAACAAAGGTAAGGAATTTGGATGGTTAATCTTTTTATATTTGAAAATGCGAATTTTACTTTTTTTAATTTCTGGGCTGCTATTTTTATGGTCTTGCGCCCCTGCCCGATTTGTTGAGCCGCTCCAAAAAGGCCAACAAGTGCTCACCGGTCATTTTGGAGGTCCAATTGCAAAAGTGCCCGGTATTGGCGCTATTCCAATTCCATTTACCTCCATTGGCTATGGCCGAGGGCTCAGCAACCAAACAACAATAATGGGTGCCCTACAAACTACTTCTCTTATATTCGGTGTCGGGCAATTTGAATTAGGTGTCTCTCAACGCCTGTGGAACACCGACCGCATGGGACTTTCTGGCCAGCTCAATACCAATATCTTATTTGATTTTTATACCGGCGCTAACCGCATATGGCCGCAGCTCGATGCCAATTATTATTTCAAATATGGCCTGACGTCAAATCAAATTGCCGAACAGCGTCATTACAATTTCATGTACGCCGGCATCTCCAATTGGTTCGATTTTTACCGCGTAGAATCACAAGGCAGACCCAACGAACAACTTTGGATACCTAGTTTACAATTTGGGCATCAATGGATCAGGCCAAAATGGAGCTATCAAGCCGAACTGAAAATTCTTGCGCCTTTAGCATCAAATGAAAATATCGTCGTTCCTTACCCAAGTCTCTTACAAAACCGCGGTGCACTCGGATTTTACTTTGGCATCACCTATAGCCTTTAATCATGAAAAAGATCTTATTCATTACCGCAATCCTCGGTCTCTCTATTGCGTGTCGCAAGCGTTTAGACAGTTTTCTATTTAATCCGAGTCAAATTGAGAGTTATCAGCTAGATGCGTATTCAGGAGAATTGACCTTAGATTTGAACGGACAATACAATGTGCCTGACTCCCTCATTCACCAAATGCAATGGGATGTCGAACTCGAAGAAGGCAGCTCCAAAATGAGCGCTATTTACATAGGAAACATAGATCATATTGCTACCGACACCATCATTTTGTATTGCCATGGCAATAAAGATCATATGGACTTTTATTGGCCCAGACAAAAGCTATATGCCCATACAGGGGGTCTCGGACGCTATGGTGTACTAATGTTTGATTACCCAAGCTTTGGCTTATCTGAAGGAATAGCCAGTGAAGCCAATTTATATCGTTCTACAGCGCGGGCTATTCAGTGGCTCAAAGACCAAGGGCTTGAAAATAATCGCTTTGTGCTTTTTGGCTTCTCTCTAGGTTCTGCTGCAGCGTGCGAGGTGGCAGCTCATCCAGAAGAATATGCCTTAGCACCAAGTAAACTGATCCTAGAAGCGCCGTTTGCATCGGCAGAGGTCATGATTCAAGATGCCGCGTTGCTATCCATGCCTGGCTCGTTTCTAGTTGATTTAAAAATCGATAACGCGACTGAAATCAAGAAGATTTCCGTTCCATTGCTTTGGATTCATGGTGTAGATGATAGCTTCTTATCCGTTAAAAGTCATGGTCAGCCCGTCTATGACAACAAGTTGAACGGTTATAAAGAAGCCTACCTTGTGCCCGGCGGCGAACACGAAACCACTCCCTTTGTTGCTGGTTACGAAAACTATATTGCTAAGTTGGCCGCGTTTATGCTGCATTAATCGAGGATTACAACCTTATAGCGCATTTGTTTATTAGAGAGCTCTAGGTAATAAATTCCGGCAGGCGCATTAATCAACAATTTCACTTGATTCGAGTAACATCTCCCTTGCTGAATAAGTTGTCCATTTGCATTATAAATATGGTAAATAGGACTTTCTTGCAAGCCAACTAGAGATATGGTGCCAGTTGTCGGATTCGGATACAATACAACCTCTGGAGCATCGTTTTGAGCTAGAGAAGCTCCTGATTCATTGTAATAAATGGAGAAGTCATCGAAATAAAAACCATCCTTTCGCGTACCGCCGTCAGCGCGCAACTGAAAACGCACCTTAATGACCTGTCCGAGATACTCACTCAAATCTATCTCTTCCAAAACCCAGGTTGGTTGTTCTCCTTCCCATACAGGCTGATTATTGGGCTGTACACTTCCATTTGCAGATGTTCCGCTCACGGTGTATTGGCCGCACTGCCCAATCCAAGAACTGCCATTGTTTGTTGAGACCTGAAACTGCACAAAATCATAATCTGCTTCGATATTCCATTTGGCCCAAAAAGTGACTTTTGCCGCTGATTTATTGGTAAGGTCTATGCTTGGTGTGTAAGTATAGATTGTATTGGCATTGTTGCTATAATTACCTGAAGGCGTGTCTGTAAATGACCTAGGAGCAGACACAAAAGTACTGGCTGTTAGGTTCCAATTCCCCGTCCATGAAGCTGCCGTTGTAGCATCCTCGACTTGTTGCAAATTATAAGCACCAAAATATTTTGTGATGGTATCCATTTTTACCCAAAAGCCATTGTCGGTTTTTAGAACATATTTGATAGGATCTCCAAATTGAATGGCTGGATTTAATACAAAGCCAATCCCCGAATAAGCCTGCTCATTTACAGCTAAATCGTAGGTGGCTGCGGGTCCTACACTTATGATATTTTCCAGGGCTTCAATACTTACCGTTACGGTGCCAGCTTCCCTGCCTAGGCGCTTGGCTTTATGTGTAAAGCTTCCGCTCAAAACCTCTACAGATGTGGGGTCCGTATCCGAGGCTAAAACATAAACTCCTGCCAAATGCGCCAACACCAGATTAGAGAAATTCATTTCTTGGCACGTGGCAATTATTTGAGAAGATGGCTGCCAAAAGGCGGTGCCCACTTCTGGAGTATGCGCAAATATGGTGTCTTTCATACCAACGCCAATATCTTCTTTGTACATAAAATCATCGGAGTCGCCAGAGGCAGGATAAAGCGCAGAACTTTTGATTGCCCCATATCCATTGTACTCAACCATATGGTTTGTGTACGATTGCATGTAATCATGGTGGTCGGCAAATTCAGCAGTGGTGGTGCCAATTGGAAAGAGAATGTCTTCGGCGTAGGTATGCGCGTTAAAAGCCATCACAAAATTATTGTTTTGAACCAACCAACGCATGGCTTGGGTTTCGGGTTCTGAGAATGGCGCCGTACCGCAATAAGTATCGCTAGACTGCGAAAATGACGTGCCTGTGGTTCCCCATCCATAGCTATAGTTTCGATTTAAATCCACACCGTAAGACCCGCCGGAATTCAGACGGCGATTTTTGCGCCACATACCGCCCCCATTCGGATTGGTCGTTTGATTATACACATATCCGTCAGGGTTCAAACAGGGCACAAAATACATTTGCATTTGATTCACCAAATAAGTAACCTCATCATTCGTTCCATAGTTTTCCAATAAATACCACATATAGAAAATGGTTTCCATTAGCGCCATTGGTTCGCGGGCATGGTGGATAGCCGTATATAAAATTTTAGGCTCGCCGGCCTCATCTATAGTTGGGTTATCGGAGATACGCACATGGTAAATGGGCCTATTTTCATAGGTAACAAAATTGGATATGGGTGCTTTTACAGAGATCAGGTTTGGATACAGCGCCACCATTTGATCGAGTTCGGCTAGCATCTCCTCGTACTTCAAGTAACCGCCCATTGTGCCCAAATTAAAGGACGATGGCACAGGGGGTGTGAGGGCATAAGCGTTTGAATTATTATTGCAATTTGTGTTTTTCAATTGGCCTTCCGGATACTTTTCTGGATGAGCAAGTAAGTCTTCGTAATAAGCCTCGATGTCTTCTATTAACACCTCAAAAGGTATTGCTAAATCTTTGATGATCTGCTTTTCAGCAGCTGAGAAATCTGTAATGAAATAATGATCTGCCCGATAAATACCATGATCAATAGCTACGCCAGCTTCGGCTAATAGTCTCATTTGATCGACATCGGCTTGTATTTTAAGGCGAGAATAGTCTTGTCCTAGCACTTTAGTGAGGCTGAAAATAAAAAAAACGACAAGGAGAATTAGATTACTTTTCATGTTTGCAATTTAGGAGCATACAAATAAACGGCAATTTTTAGCCAAACGCAATTTTTTATGGCCTCCTTGGCAACCTTCTCACGTTTAGATAGTTTATTGTATTGAGAATGCACCTGATTGTGTTAAATTTACTCAACTGATGAAATGCTTTCACATCCTTTTTATTGTTGGCTTTTTTCAAATATCTTTTGCACAAGATCTTTGGATGTACCCCAACCATGGCCAATGGGATGCGCGTATTTTGTATAACCTGCCGCTCTCCTCTGGAAGGCTATACATCGAAAAGCAAGGCTTAACCTATTTTCTTTCCGATGCCACCTTTCATCAACACGAGGCTAGTGTTGAACACGAACACCACGAAAAAACTAAATATCATGCCATCAGGCATCAGTTTATCAATGCGCAGCCGGCGGTTTTTAATGCAATGGATAGCAGCACTCATTACCACAATTATTTTCTGGGTAATGACCAATCCAAATGGAAGTCAAAGGTAAAAGGGACTTCAGCCCTTCGTGCAGCACAATATTTTGAAAACGGAACGCTCAACTATTTAATAGACCGCCAACAATTTGCTTTTCACCTACAGCTCGAACCTCATGCTGATATCCATCAATTTGACTTTGAAATTACTGGAGCGGATTCTATTTTTATTGATTCAAAAGGCTTGCTTCACCTCGTTCACAGCTTTGGTGAAATCACCTACAGTGCTCCACTTGCCTGGAATATCTTATCTGAATCCCAAAAGATAGAAGTCCCTATTCAATTTATAATTAACAACAATATCATTTCCTTTCAAGTAGGCGCCACCTACGATTCAAATCTGGCGCTATTTATTGACCCGAGTTTAACCTTTTCTACCTTTACGGGCTCACCCGTAGACAACTGGGGCTTTACCGCTACTCCAGATGTCAACGGAAACTTATTTGGGGGCGGCATTGTATTCGGATCTGGCTACCCAACAACTCTTGGGGCATACGATGCAAGTTTCAATTCCGGAACAGGAACTTTTCCAATGGATGTTGCCATCACCAAATTCAATACCACTGGAACAGCATTGTTATACTCTACCTATCTAGGTGGATCCGGAAATGAAACCCCACATAGTATTGTCTGTGCGCCAAATGGAGAATTGTACATATACGGGGTGACGTCTTCTCCAAACTTTCCAATGGCGGGATCTTCTTACGATAACTCTTTTAATGGGGGGCCTTATCAGCTTCAGAACTCACTTGAATTTAATGGTTCTGATATCTACATTGCTCGTTTGAATGCAAATGGTACCAATTTACTCTCTTCGACGTATGTTGGCGGCAGCAGCACTGACGGCCTCAACGCAGCAAGTCTTTTTTATAACTATGGCGATCAATTTAGAGGTGAAATTGTGCTCGACGGCAGTCAAAACGTGTATGTTTCCAGTACCACTACTTCAACTAATTTCCCAACAATCAATGCATTTCAAGGGCTTCTTAACGGAGCGCAAGACGCCGTTGTTTTCAAGATGAACGCTGGCCTATCTCAAATGCTTTGGAGCACTTATTTTGGAGGGAGCGGAGCAGAATCAGGTAATTCTATCACCACCGGAACAAACGGTAGCGTTTATGTGGCAGGCGGAACAACATCTAGCTCTCTGGCAATTACCGGCGGCCACGATCTTACCTTCAATGGTGGTAGTGCCGACGGCTATGCCTTGCGCCTCAACTCGGCGAGTGGCGCCCTACAATCTGGTACTTACATGGGGCAGTCAGAATACGATCAGACCTATTTTATTCGAACAGATATAGACAACGCCGTTTACGTTTATGGTCAATCAACATCTTCATGGCCTATTACGGCTGGCTGCTACGGCAATGCCAATTCTGGACAATTTTTAAGAAAATATACCTCCAACCTAGCTTCTACCAACTGGACTACCATGATTGGCGCTGGTACTGGCCACGTTGAGCTTTCCCCAACTGCATTTTTAGTCTCTGACTGCTATGACATCTACATTGCTGGTTGGGGTGGTCAACTCAATCAACTATACGGGCAGGCTGCTTTTTCTACCACCAATAATTTTCCGGTTACGCTAGATGCTTATCAATTGAATACCAACGGATCTAACTTTTATATAGCCGTTCTTGATCAGGATGCAAGCGCACTTAAATACGCTACCTTCATGGGTGGGGTCAATAGCAGCTCCAACCACGTAGACGGCGGTACATCTAGGTTCGACAACCAAGGCCGCATCTACCACGCCGTATGCGGAGGCTGCGGAGGCAATGATTTTGGTTTTACCAGTACACCCGGTGTGTGGTCGCCGAGCAATCCAAGTTCAAATTGTAATTTGGCTTGCTTCAAATTTGAATTGAGCACCATAGAGGCCATTGCAGCCCAACCTTCTCCGCTAATATGTATTCCTCAAAGCGTCTTTTTTGACAACAACTCACAAAATGCCAATTCCTTTTTCTGGGATTTCGGCGACGGCAATACCTCTTCAAGTTTTGAGCCTACTCACGCCTATTCTACCCCCGGAACCTACAATGTCTTGCTGGTGGCTTTTGATTCAACAGGTTGTTTTACACCAGATTCAGTCATCGTAACGATTAATATTGGAGGGTTTACAGCAGGTGTAGTACAGCCAAGTACCCCCATTTGCCCAGGTGATTCTTATCAATTGGAGGCATTTGGCGGAGGTTCTTATAGTTGGTCTCCAGCAAATGTCTTAGATAACCCCAACAGCGCAAATCCAACTGCAACTGTATTTGCCACAACTACCTTTACAGTGATTGTAGCAGATTCCTGTGGATCAGATACCCTGCAACTAACGCTGAACGTCAATGCCCCAACGATTACCTTACCCAACGATACCACTATTTGTATCGGCGAAAGTGTCAACATCAATGCCATAGCCACTGGCAATATCAGTTGGTCTCCGGGTAACTTCTTAAACACCACAAGCGGGCCAAATGTCATTTCGATTCCTCAAAATAATATCACCTACACCGCAACGGCTATCTCTAGCAATGGTTGTATGGCTCAAGATTCAATTTCCATTACCGTATTCAACAACCCTCCGTTGCCACAACTCATAGACAGCGTTACACTCTGTTACGGTACTTCAATGCCGCTAACTGCAGCTGGTGGTAATAGCTATTTTTGGTATCCAAGTAATAACCTTATTGGTGCAAATAATGCAACAGTTCAAATCAGTCCATTACAAGACCAATATTATTTTGTAGACGTTACAAATAGCTGTGGCACAGATACCGATTCAGTTTGGGTATCCATCCTCACCGCTCAAATATGGGCTGGCAACGACACCATTGTTTGCCCTGGGCGCCCTGCCAATCTTTGGGCAAGTGGTGCACTCTATTACGAGTGGAGCCCCAGTGCCAACGGCTCAAGCGCCAACGGAGCACAAGTAAGTGTACTTCCGCCGTTTAACACCACCTATTTAGTTATAGGCACAGATGCCCAAGGATGTCAAGATTCAGCTTATGTACAAGTTAATTTGTTTCAACCAGCTTTTGTAAGCGCGGGGCCTGATATTTTTGCCATTCAAGGAGATGTTATCCAACTCACTGCCGACCCCTCAGGGCCTGGCGCCTTTTTGTGGACACCCCCTGATGAGTTTTCTTGCTCTACCTGTCAGTCAACAGAAGTAACGCCTAACCAGAATGCAATTTACACGGTGTATTTTACCGATCAAAATGGCTGTAGTGCTCAAAGTCAGGTCAATATCTTTTTTGACCCATTTTTCTATGTTCCCAATACTTTTACGCCTGACGGCGATATGTTCAATCAATACTTCAGGATTATCGGAGGCAACTATTTAGAGGTAGAGGTCAGTATTTACAACCGTTGGGGCGAACTCATCTATGAATTTACCGATTTGAAAGATTATTGGGATGGAACCTATAATTACAGACCTTGTCAGGACGGAACCTATACTTGGAAAATCAAATACACCGACTACCAAAACCGAAAAGAAGTCTTGACCGGGCACGTCAATTTGCTGCGCTAAAGTAGATTTGCCTTAACTTTGGCATATGTCATTACATATTCAAGCATTTAGCTTTAACGCTTTTCAAGAAAACACTTATGTGGTATCAGAAGGCCAAGACGCCGTTATTTTTGACCCCGGTTGCTATACCAAACAAGAAGAAGCTGAACTCTTTGCCTACATCAATACTAACGGCCTAACGGTCAAAGCCATCCTCTATACACATGCGCATATCGATCATATCTTAGGAGCTGATTTTTGCCAGCGCACCTTCAAAGCACCCAGCCACCTGCATCCCGAAGACCAAAACACTTGGGTTTCCGTTAAAAACTATGCACACCTATATGGCTTTGAAAATTACAAAGAAGCAGAGGTTCCAATTTATCTGCTAGAAGACCAAAAAGAAATAACCTTTGGCTCCTTAACGTTTAAAGTTTACCATACGCCAGGACACGCCCCTGGACATGTCGTTTTCTATCATGAAAGCGGCTTTGTCATTAACGGTGATGTCTTATTTAAAGGGAGTTTTGGACGTGTTGATTTACCAGGTGGGAATCTAAACGTTCTTAAAAAGAGCATTTTTGACATCATGTTCAAATTTCCTGAGCAAACTGTCGTTTATTGTGGGCATGGTCCATCTACTACCATTGGCCAGGAAAAACAAACGAATTATATACTCGAGTTCTAGCATGCGCATTGGCATCAATACCAGATCCTTACTTGGCCAAAAAATGGAAGGCTTTGGTAATTACACACTTGAAATTGTCAAGCGGCTTGCGGCTGCTCACCCGGAGCATACCTTCTTGCTCTACTTTGACAGAGTTGTCGATCCTCAGTTTAGTTTTGGAAAGAACGTCATTTGTAAAAGCGTATTCCCACCAACAAGGCATCCTTTTTTATACATTATATGGTTTCAATGGCGCTTGAAAAAAGCCATTCAAAAAGACCAACTAGACGTTTTTTGGTCGCCAGATGGAATGTTCCCGCTCGGCATACAAACACCGGTGCTGGCCACCATCCACGACCTCAATTTTGAACACTATCCGCAAGACCTCCCTAAATGGGTTGCTTGGTACTACAAAAAGTATTTTCCGCGTTTCGCGAAAGCTGCAAATAAAATCATTGCCGTTTCGGAGACGACAAAACAAGATATTATCTCAAGTTATCACATACCTACAAACAAAATCAGCGTCATTTACAACGGGGTGAATACCCAATATAAACCGCTCTCCGTTCAAGAGAAAGAAAATGTACAGCGGCAATTGGGTTTCAAAGAACCTTACTTCCTCTTTGTAGGCTCACTGCACCCGAGAAAAAACATCCATCGTTTGCTGCAGGCATTTCAATTGTTTGCCCAAACGCAAGCCGATTTTCATCTCGTAATTGTAGGTGCCGCTATGTGGAAAGACCAGTCCTTCGAAATAGAATCAGAGCTCGCCAAGCGCATTCATTTCAAAGGGCATGTTCAGACCGACACCCTTGCTAACCTGATGGGAGCTGCCACTGCGTTTGTTTATGTCCCCTATTTTGAAGGATTTGGAATGCCGCTTGCCGAAGCAATGGCCGCGCAAACACCAATTATTGCAGGAGACAAAAGTTGTTTGCCCGAAATTGCAGACAATGCAGCGCTTTATGTCGACCCATTTGATGTGGATGCAATAGCCAAATCAATGCAACAACTAAAAAATGATGTAGCTTTGCAAACCCAGTTAGTCGAAGCCGGAAAAAAGCGTGTTTTGGCCTTCAATTGGGACCACGCCGCCCAAAAAGTATGGCAAGAAATACAACAACTGGTCTCGTAGTTCAACGGATAGAATGTCAGATTCTTGAACTAATGCGTTCTTTGAAAGATTAACCTCAATCAAATCAATGAGTTATCCATTTTTGAAAATACAACTGAGCAGTGAAGTGAGCAGTGATTGTATCTATGCACTTCAAAGTTTGGTTAGTAATCAATCGAGGTTTAATAAAGTATGGCCCCGTAGTTTAATGGATAAAATTAATGTTTCCTAAACATTCGATATGGGTTCGATTCCCGTCGGGGCTACCACAAACCCACTTCATTTGAGGTGGGTTTTTTTATTTATATCATTATTTAATATGTTTTTAGTTGAAAAATCAACTTATTTGATTTGTTTTGCTATTTTTACAGACTAAGACTAACCCAATGAATCGGATTAAAGAAGTAATGGATGAAAAAGGAATCAAGCAAACTTGGTTGAGTGAAAAATTAGGAAAGAGTTACTCACAGGTAAATGGATATGTGAAGAATCGATATCAACCCAGACTAGAGGTTTTATTTGAAATAGCGAGAATTTTACAAGTTGACGTAAAGTCACTAATTAAAGAACCTACAAAGCAATAATTCAATTTCAAATGAACTTAAAGAAAAGAACTCCAAGCCAAAGTGTTAATTCTGCTTACTTAAAGGCTACCGTACAAAGGGAGAAAATAGAAGTTTTTAAAAAGAACTTAATCTCACTTCTCGATAATATATCAATTGTAGAACAAAGACCATTAGATGAAACAGAGGAGCATTTAAAAAATGATATTCGAGACTTTTTGAGAGATACATTTTTTAAGGATACGAATGCAATTAATACAAAAGATAAAAAAGATTTAGTCATCCATGTTAATAAAGACACGAACAGTGATGTAGCGGTCATAATTGAGGCAAAGAGACCATCTAATAAGTCGGAGATGGTTACGCATGATAATATGAATGTTAAAGCGTTTCACGAGTTGATTTTATATTATTTACGGGAGAGATTAACTCTTGGAAATTTCAACATCACACATTTAATCATTACGAATATAAAAGAGTGGTATATTTTTGATTCTCGAATATTTGAGAAGTTATTTATCAATTCAAAAATTGAAAAGCAATTTAGAGATTTTGAAGGGAAAAGATTGTCTGGTTATACAACTGATTTTTTTTATAAAAACATTGCTGAACCATTTGTCGAGTCAATTACAACCGAAATTGATTATACGTATTTTAATATTAAAGACTATGACAATTATTTACGTAATAATGAAAAGAATGATGATAAAAATTTAGTTCCTCTTTTTAAATTACTGTCGCCTGAATCTTTATTAAAACTGCCCTTTGTAAATGACAGTAACAGTCTGAATGAAAGATTTTATATAGAACTACTTCACTTAATTGGACTTACTGAAAATTCAAATAAATTAATTGAAAGAAATGAATTCGGTAATCGAAATTCAGGTTCAATAATTGAGAATGCCATTATTCAGCTTGAATCCTTAGATAAAATTAGTAGATTAGAACAACCTAGTAAATATGGAGCGACGCATGAAGAAAGGTTATTTAATGTTGCATTAGAGCTTTCAATTACTTGGATTAATAGAATACTATTTTTAAAACTCCTTGAGGCACAGTTAATCAAGTATCATAAAGGAGACAAATCATATTCTTTTTTGAGCACGGAAAAAATCAAAAATTATGATGATTTGAATAGTCTATTTTTTATGGTTTTAGCGAAGAATTTGTCAGAGAGAAGTAGTGAGGTTAAGTTATTATTTGATAAAGTCCCGTATCTAAACTCCTCGCTGTTCGAACCAACAGACTTGGAACATTCCACTTTGTTCATAAGCAACCTGCGAGATGAAATTGAGTTGCCATTGATTCCTAAAACTTCATTGCGCGACCAATTTGGCAAAAAAAGAATGGGGAAATTATCCGCTATAAATTATTTGTTTGATTTTTTAGATGCATATGATTTTAGTAGTGACGGTTCTAATGAGATACAGGAAGAAGAAAAGAGCTTAATAAATGCTTCTGTCCTTGGTTTGATTTTCGAAAAGCTAAATGGTTACAAGGATGGTTCATATTTTACACCAGGTTTTATTACAATGTACATGTGTAAAGAATCTGTAGATAGAGCTGTGATTAATAAATTTAATTCGATAAAGAGTTGGCAGTGTAGGTCAATAGAAGATTTAATCGACAAAATTGATAATCGAGAAGAGGCAAATCAAATATTTAATAGTATCCGCATATGCGACCCAGCGGTTGGTTCGGGTCACTTTTTAGTCTCGGCATTGAATCATATGATTTACTTAAAAGGTAAACTTAGAATTCTACAAGATACTCAGGGACAACGTTTAAAGGATTATTTTGTCGAAGTGATAAATGATGAACTCATTATTAGAGATGAAGATGGACGTTTTTTCCAATACAATCCTTTGAATGTTGAAAGTCAAAGAATTCAGCAAACATTATTTCATGAAAAACAGAAAATTATCGAGCAATGCCTTTTCGGTGTTGATATAAATCCCAATTCAGTTAAAATCTGTAGACTAAGACTTTGGATTGAACTTTTAAAAAACGCCTATTATAAAAATCCCATTGAACTTGAAACTTTACCTAATATTGATATTAACATTAAATGTGGTAATTCGCTGGTCAATCGTTTTTCTTTGGACTCAGATTTAAAGGAAGTACTGAAGCAAAGTAAACGAAGTATTTCGGAGTACAAAAACGCCGTATCATCATATAGACGTGCCGAGAATAAAAGTCAGAAACGAGATATGGAAAAACTAATTTCCGATATTAAGTCCGACTTTCGAAGTGAAATTTCATTGAATGACCCAATAGTTAAAAAGTACAGAAAATCTGTTGGTGAGTTATATCAAATGACGAATCAAGGTCAACTCTTTGAAATGTCCAAAAAGGAAAAATCAGTCTGGAATAAAAAAGTACTTACACTTACAAGCGAGTCAAAAAAATTGGAGGCAGAAATAGAATCAATTAAATCAAATAAACTATATATTGATGCTTTCGAGTGGCGTTTTGAATTTCCTGAAGTGTTAAATGACGAAGGGGATTTTATAGGATTTGATGTTTTAATTGGTAATCCTCCCTATATTGACTCGGAGACCATGGTGAAAAATGGTAATGCTGGATTAAGAGACTATCTTGTAGGAAAGTTAAATTATACAAAAGGGAATTGGGATATATATATCCCATTCTATGAAGTATCTTTCAATCTTCTTTGTTCCGGTGGTATTATATCTTTTATTACACCTGATAAGTGGATAGCTAAGCCTTTTGGGTTGGAATTACGTAAATCCTTGCTGACAAATTTGGTCGAGATATGCGAAGCAGGTCGTAGTGTTTTTGAATCTGCATTAGTTGACTCAATTATCACATTTTATACTAAAATTCAAAGTTCAAAATTCGTAGTTAAGAGAATATCTAAGCAATCAATTGATGAACTTGCCATAATTGATTCCTATGATAGCATAGTTGAAAATGACTATTGTCTCGATTGGCTCTTTTCACCTCAGATAGAATTATTGAAGAGAATTGAATTGAATACCGTTCCATTGAACTCCATTGGAATTTGTGAGAACGCCTGCGCCACTTCCGATGCTTATGAGCTAGTTGATTTACTAATTAATTTGAATTCACCTGATGAGTTTCATGATGAGGAGTATTTGAAAGTAATCAATACTGGCACTATTGATGTTTTTACATCTCGCTGGGGTAAAAAAGAAATGACATACTTAAAGAATAAGTATTTGTTCCCAGTAGTAAAAAAGGAACAGTTTCTTACAAAATTTAAAAACACTTATGGTAAAAAATCAATTAGTCCTAAACTGGTAATTAAGGGATTGACACTTTTAGACGCATCAATTGATTATGTGGGTGAAATAGTTCCAGGTAAATCGACCCTTGTTTTTACTGCTGATAACCAAGTCAATTTAGTCCTTGCTAGTTTTATTCTTAATTCAAAGCTTGCTTTATTCTATATTAAGGAAAAGTATAGAGGGTCAAGTTATAATCAGGGAATTAGCTTTACAAAGCAAATGATAAATGCTTTTCCTATCCCGTCAAATTGTGAATCACTTTTAAGTTATGCAGAAGAATTTCTGCAATATTCCCAAGAGTATCTCGAAAGTAATCGGGAGTTAATCATCGCTAAAATTAATTCAATTGTCTATAAAACCTACGATTTAGATTCTTTCGAAATCAATGTAATTGAGGGAAAAGTTGAAGTGACTGAATCAACAAATATTAGTTGATTCCTTGAGATAAAATGTTCGGTTTTAGAATTCAACTTATTTTGTCAGCGGTGAAATCTGTAATTAGCTAAATGTTCACATTTTATTAAAAGTGAACGTTATTCACCAGAGCGTTGCATATCAACGCTTTAGAAAGTCAGTAAAAACATCCTTAAAAATAAATGTTCATATATGCGGCAAAAATGATGAATATGAATATTTTAGCCTTGAACATTTATAAAAAGGATAATGAGAAATTCCATCAAAACAACAACCTATTCCCTAGATTGGGATGTGGTCGTGAATTTAGAATCAAGAATGATTCGAGATTTTCAAAGAGAAAGAACACTCTCAAAAGGTATTGACCTATTAATGATTTCCATTGGCTCTCGTTTAGGACTTCGTGTAATTGACAACTTAAATCTTAAATGGGAAGATTTGATTGAATTGGAAGTCGGTGAGCGTTTTGTCCGTATCGAAAAGAAAACGGATAAAGAACGAGTGCTTGTGATGAGTTCAAAGTTGAAGGAAGTTCTGCACACGGTATATAATACATTAAAACCCGGACTTGATACATATATATGTTCTAGCCAAAAGGGACGTGGTCGTAAACCTATGACCATTCAGTGTTTCAATCGCAGACTAAAATTAATTATGTCAGAATATAAAGTGCGTTATATTGGCAATTGTTCATCTCATCTACTTAGAAAATCATGGGTAGTTGGAACTATTAAAAAAGGATTCGAGAATGGAGACCATCTGAGTTTGATTAAAGTTTCTCGTTTGATAGGCCATTCAAATGTTGCCACTACTCTAAGGTATACCAATTTTGAGGTTAGCCAGTCTTATGCATTGTTCGAATTAGACTAGTCCCCCCTCCCCCCTTCGTACCCTCCATTGTATATGATATAATTAGAGGTCTGAATAGGGGGCTCAGAGATTTAATGTTAATTTTTGGGTTGTGGATTATATATCCGAAATTATTTTTGATAAAAACCTCTAATCAGAAAATTTACCAAAAAGGGATTTAAAAATTCCAGGAAAAAAATTAGGAAATTGGGTCACCCTCGTTTTCTTTGTCCTTTTTCACCTCGGTGAATACTTGGTCGAAATCAGATAGGTTATTTTCAATCTCCTGAATTGTATTCAGAATAAAGTTGTGAATGTGAGTCTTCGTTGCTCGCAGTGTTATTAGGTATTCATCATTTTCATTGAATTCCAACTTATTTAGAATTTTTTCGGCTTTATCAATCGCCTTGGGTGAGGGTATGTGGTTTAACTGGTATAAGTACCAACTATCAATTTGATATGGCCCCGGTTCATCGTAAGCCCTCTTAATGTACTCAGCAAGCTCGTTGTTCGAGAGGTTATCTATTTTTTTCATTGCTAATTTGTTGTTCGATTGCTTCGCGGATTATGACACTTTTTGATTTCTTTTCCTTTATTGTCGCGGCAACTATATGTTTTAATTGCGACTCAGTAATTCTTAGGATTACGGTTTTTCTCAGTTTTGCCATTTAAATGTTGTTTTTCGATTGTCGTTTATTCTCTTGCTCAAGGATGATTCTTCTCATGTGAATACAGAATGACTTAAAACTTGAAATCTTCATAATAAGTTCAATCAATCCCTCGTCGTCGTCGGCATCAAGATGAACAGTTTCCATAAACTCGTTGGCAAGAGCAACTTCTTCTGTTGTAAAATCTATGGGAGTTTCGAAGAGGTCCTCCAGATTTACAGTAATCCGTGACCAGTCATCTATCGGAAAATTCGGATGATTGGTAATTCCAATTCTTTTCATATACTGTTCTTTACTGTATAAATATGTGGTGAAGAAGAAAAAGTATTACAACCCTTTTTAGTGTCAATTTTATTTCTTATATTTTATCAATAGATGTAATACTTTTTGGCAATACCGAAGTATTTATATTGAAACATGATAAATGGAGCGGGAATTACTACGGTGGCGTTTATCAGAAGGTGGATAACCACGGGACGGGGTTTAAAGTCCAACGCCAGCACAAAGTCGAAAGGTGAAACCCCAGGGTGAGTGAGCACTCTGAAGTTGTCGACAAGTCGAGTATTCACTGAAACTCGTCCGAATCTCAACCTAACATAAGGTGAGATGGAGTGTCACCCATCAATGATGAAAAGTTGATGGAGGACACTTCGCACGCTCCAACTCACCAACATAGATTAATACTAGTATCAACCAGAGCACTAGTAACTAGATAAAGCAAAATACTAGAAGCACTAGAAATAAATAAAACTAGTACTAGTGCAATTAAAATCTTATTAATAGCAGTAATAATACTAGTACCCCAGACCTTAATTATTATTGTATCTCTACAATCATCAATGTTCATTATTGACTAGAATCTAGTTTGGTTAGAAATTAACCAAATCAAATAGATTGATAATCAGCAACATAAAAATTATTTTACAAATTATGGCAATGTTGTTTGGTAATGTGAAATCTTGTTCTCATCTTTGTACCAGAATTCAATTTGAATATGAGCACCACCGCAATAACCATAGGTTCCATCATCAAGGCATACTTCCTCTTCTTGGGGTTCGCCAAAGACCCTTTAAAGGGGCCATTCGAAGAATGGTTGTTAAAGGATGGATTTAAACCTCAAACCCTAAAGGATGGTTCAAAGAAGGCGTTGTTACTCGAACTGGAGCAATTGAAAAGTAGGTTTCGTAACAACCTGGTGCACTCCATCCAAACTGAAGATGAATCAGGAAATCCAATGACTCCTTTAAAAACAACTGAACTCATCGCAGCTGCAATGATACAAATTGACAAATTGCGCTTGATTATTCAACATGACCTCTCAATAGTGAAAAACCTTCACAAACCCTCTGGTGTCAATTATGTGGTTGCACGAGCGTACTGGATTGATGACAGAGGTAAGAAATTCCGAAAGTTTGCTAAAAACATCGGTTCAGATGAAAAGGTTATGGAAAAGGGTAAAATCCCAACTTGGAGATTGGATGAGGTAGAAAAAGAGATAGATAGAATGATGCTCAACCAATACAGGGAAGAATACCCATAATTTTTTTGCTAAAAAATTGTGACAATTTCTACAGGTAATGCTTAAAATAAAAACAACAATATGAAAAAAGTAAAAATCCAGGACGTTAACATCCACCCGGAACTCAGTAACCTTAGTGTTACGGAAGAACAAATCAAAACAATGTCATTTCTTTTGGAGGAGTTTGGTTTATTTCAACCAATCTTGGTTACAAGAGTTGGTTCTAACTTCTTTGTTGTCGATGGCATCATTAGGTTGGAAGCGGCAAAACAACTCAGTTGGGAAGAGATTGGTGTTCAAGAAGTTGATTGGCAACCCATTGATGTAATTGAAAAGCGTTGTATCTCCAATGTTTCCATCAAAAAATCACATTGGAACCTAGCGATAGAAATCCACATGTTCATGAATACTTTGGTTGGCAAACGTCGCGGTAAGAAGCGTGAGTTGAAAGATTTCATCAAGTACTTCAGCAACTGTGATGAATCTAAAATGGATGGCATTATTGGTGATGTATCTCTAATGACGATTAAAGTTTTTGGGTTGTCATATGGGAAATCCAAACTAAGAATGTTCAATCGGTTATTCGAAAAACACTTGGATGCATCCCAAGAATTTCTTGACTTGAAACTATTCGAAAAACTTGATGCGGAGGAGATTTCAATTAATCGGGCATTCGAAATCATGACCGATTATTTCGAAACCAAATCCAATCAAGGTAAAAACGAATTAACAAAGGTTATCGAGTATTCCAAGAATCCAATCAATGGAAATACAAATCACCGCGTTTTTGTGAATTCAAATGAGGATTTATCTTACTTAGAAGATGACAGTATATCTACAATCATTTGTTCACCTCCATATTTTGGAAAACAAGCCAAGTATTCGGAGGCAGAAAAAAACTTCATAGGGATTCTTCATGGCAATGAAAAAACAGTAGATGAGTACATCAAAAAGGAGGTAGAAGTTTACCGCGGATTGAAATCCAAATTAAAGAAAGATGGTAGTTTGTTCGTTGTAATCGGTGACGCGTTCCGAGGTAAAGACAACTGCATTCCTGAACGATTAGTGGTTGCGATGTTACAAGATGGATGGCATCGTCCGTCAAGAATATTGTGGGTAAAATCAAATCAAAAACCTCAAAAAGTATCGGGTCGTCTTCAACCTGTTGGTGAACATGTCTTGCATTTCACACGGAATGAAAAACACAAATGGAGAGAGTTTTTAAATTGGGTTGATAAACCAGTTAAACTCGGTCGAACAACAGGTGAAGATTATGTCGATGGTGTAAAACGTCCTGGTTATTATGTTAAAAGACCATATGAACGTTTCCGTACGTTTATTGAGGAGCAAAAGTTCATTGGTGTACTGAAACAAAATTGTTTCAATGTGGAAGAAGTGAAAGAGTTTGGCAAACCCAATCACCCTTGTCCACTACCACTGAATCTCGCAATTTTTTTGACCATGTTAACGACAGATATTTTTGATACGGTGTGTGACATTTATGGAGGCATCGGAACTGTGAGTCACGCAGCAAAGGTTCTTCATCGAAACTCAATCAGTATCGACATCGACCCGGTATCCTCAAATTATGCGGTAAATCGAATCGAATCTTGCGACCACCACATTTTCAACAAAGAAGAATTGGAGCAGGTCGAGGAAATGTTTGTCTCACCAACAAGGAGAAAGGTTAAAACCGCAGCGTAGTTTTTTGTCGTACAGGGTCACTGGTGGGTTTTTATTCGGATTTTGATAGAATTCCTCACAACGGGGTCAATACCCCACCAGATAACCTCAAAACCATCTTAAATGCAATACGGTGGGAATTCACCCTTGTAAGAAGTAATTACAAAAGTTAAAAAGATGAAAACGTATAACGAAAATGAACCAGTGGCATTCGATGAAATTATAAAAATCAGTGACATTGAACTGCCATCTGACAAACTCATCGATGTTAACCTTATCAATTGTGCATTGAGAAGGGAATTTGTAATGGGTATGGTTGTAACGGTAAATGAAAAAAACCAGTTGATTTCCGGGCTTGAATGGCTCATTTTAGCAACTCAAAGGGGTCATTCTGAAATCAAAGTTAAGAGAAAGGGACCTCTAACAATTAAACCAACTTTCTAATGGCACATATCAAATTCTATCTAAGGCAATGTAGTGACCCGACACTTGGGGTATTGAACCATTGGGTTCTTGAGGGACAAAAAGTACTTCAACGGAAGAGTTATGGAATTAAACTTCCTCTGAGGTATTGGGATGTTAAAAATGGTCGATTAGGTCGTAAACACCCAGAATACACTCGTATTAACAAAATGATTGACCAAGTAATTGAATCCTTTGATTATCAGGAAAGCATTGGAGGTTCAGGTGATATTGAAGAGCAATGCGTACTAATGTTATTTCAAAAACTAATTGACATTAAGAAATCAAATGGATTGAGTTCAGGTACAATACGGAAGTATCAAACCATCTTAAACAATTTCAAGGAAATCAGCACCAGAGTTTATGGTATGGATAGATTGCCAGTTAAATTCTTCAGGGAGATGGAAACAGTTCAAACCATAAAGCAAGAACTTCTTAAATCAAGAAGAACTGATATTTCAAAGAGTTTTAAGGCACTAAAAAATTATATGAGTAGACTTACAGAGGTAATCAATTATTGGAATGCAACAAGCGGCACACAAAATCCAATTAATACTTTACCACTAATGAAATTCATAGGAAAAGATGAACAAAAGTTAGCGCGTGCGTTATCTGAAAAAGAATTAAATCAGTTTATCGATTATCAACCTGATGGTAAACGTGGGGGTAGAGTTGAACTGATTGCCAAGACATTTTTCCTTTTCCAATACTACTGTGGTGGCACCAGAATTCATGATGTACTCTTATTAACCAACAAGTCACTCAAAGAGAAAAAAATGGAAGTTCGGGTACGTAAGAATCAGAAGGTTGTTCACAACCCTATCACCCAAGAACTGGCCAAATGTCTTGAACCTCTATACCCTAAATTGTTTAACACCATTTTCAATGAAACGAAGATGTCCAAAGTCAAATTGAAACTAGCAACGGCAATGGAGCTAGCAAAACTCCAACACACAAAGAGTATTTCTTTTTGGAACCTTAGTACGTTGTACGATGTAGAAAGCAAAATCCAGCAACAGTACCCAGATGAGTTTGAAATCATAAAACCACATCTCGACGATGCCAAAGAAATTTTGGAACAGTATGTCGGAGAAAAGTTCTTTGAGGAGTTATCCAAGGGTGAGGAACATTTCATTTTTCCGTATTTGGATTTCAATGACTTCAAAGAAACAGGATTGGATTGGGGGAAATTTGACAAGAACTTGGAAGACAAAATTCAACGTGTTCGTGCCAAACATAATGGTGCATTGAGACGAATCTGTTCAAAAATGGGAATTGACCCGGTTAGTGGTCATACCCCTCGTCATACCGTGGCAAGAACTTTTGTGATGAACGGCGCGGACGATAATGTGATAAAAGACATTTTGGGCCATTCAAGTTTGGCAACCACTCAACACTATCTTACTACTCGGCATCCACTAAGAAGTCGTGAAGTGGAACTAAGGGAAATGTACAGGCGGTTGAGAAACAAAGAATCTGAGCAGTGATTTGGGCAGTGAGAAGTGATTTTACCTCAAAAACTACTCAGTATAAAATGGTTATCTTGTTGATAATCAAAGGTTCAATGTAATGTGATTGGAATAAGCGTTTCCTAAACGTTTGATCCAGGTTCGATTCCTGGCGAGACCACTAAAGATCTAACTTATAGACATCGCTAAGCGTCTCGTTGTCTTTGAGTGTTACTTTCAAGTCGCGGATCATGCCGTCGTGAATGGCGTAAACCCATCCGTGTACATGCACCTCTTGCCCGCGCTCCCATGCAGCTTGTACAATAGAGGTTTTACCCAAATCTAAGACTTGTTCAAATACATTTAATTCTACAAAGCGGTCAAAACGTGCTGCCTCGTCTGTTATGGCATCTAACTCGGGTCTATGTAAACGGTATACATCTTTGATATGACGAATCCAGTTATCAATGAGGCCAACATGCTTATTGGTCATGGCTGTTTGAACACCACCGCAACCGTAATGCCCACAAACAATAATATGCTTGACTTGCAATACATTCACCGCGTAATCAAGTACCGAAAGCATATTCATGTCAGAATGCACGACCATATTGGCTATATTTCGATGCACGAAAACCTCACCAGGTCCAGCACCAATGATTTCGTTTGCTGGTACCCGGCTATCGGCACAGCCAATCCAAAGGACCGGTGGTTTTTGACCTCTAGCGAGCTTTTTAAAATAATCAGGATCTTGGGCAAGTTTACCTGCAACCCATTTTTTGTTGTTGTCGAGTAATTGGTTATAAAATTTTTCCATTATAAATTGATAAATGTGATGGTTGGACGTCCTTCTTGTTCGGCGTTATATTTAAATTCTTGTATGGCCTCTAGTACATCCAGGTCTATACTTTTTGTAAGGCTTGCATCTACTGTGATTTGCTGCGCTTTATGTTCATTTAAAGCTGCTATAATTCCTCCTTTATTCAAAAATGTAACTTCTTCTGATAAAATTAATCTGAAACCATCAGCTGTTTCTTCTTGTGTAAAATGATTCTGATAATTTCTTTTGAGTACGTAAAAAATAGCTACTAAAATACCTATTGCGATTCCTTTAAGTAAATCAGTAAATAAGACAGCTAGAATAGTCACAACAAAAGGAATAAACTGTGCCATCCCCTTCTGATACATCTCTAAAAATAAAGACCATTTAGCTAATTTATAGCCCACTAGAATCAATACTGCTGCTAAAGCTGCTAAAGGAATGAGATTGAGCACACCACTCAAAAATAAGATGGATGAAAGCAATAGAAGTCCGTGAAATAGTGCGGATAATTTGGACTGGCCACCTGCAGCAATATTTGCAGAACTTCGAACTATAACTTGCGTAATGGGCAATCCGCCTATTAATCCACTCACTAAATTTCCCAATCCTTGGGCTTTAAGCTCGTTATGTGGATTTGTTTTGTGTTTTTTAGGATCTAATTTATCCGTAGCTTCTACACTTAATAAGGTTTCTAAACTTCCAACGATTGCAAGTGTTATGGCAATTATCCAAACTTTGGCATTCCCAATCTGTGACCAATCTGGTGAATGAAATATCTGCTGTATTTCTTTCCAAGAGCCTAGTTTTGGTAATTCAACTAAGTGAATACCACTTAGCTTTATGCCTCCGAGCAGAAACTTATTTATTAAAATGCCAAATAGGACAACAACTAATGCCCCTGGAACATAAGTTGACCACTTTAGCTTCTTGAGAATCTTAGTATCAAAAAGAAGCAGTATAACAACTGCGCCCAAACCAATAATGACAGCGCCTGGCTCAAATGCATTCAGGGCGTAAATTAACTCACTAAACGTATTATGCCCATCTAATTGCCAAAAAGATTCATCGCCAAAGAAATCGTTGTCATAGCCCAATAAATGCGGAACTTCCTTTAGAATTAGCGTAATGCCTATGGCCGCAAGCATCCCTTTTATAACAGCAGTTGGCACATAATTAGCGAGCATTCCAAACCCTACGAAAGCGAGCACAAACTGTAATATACCAGCCAAAAAAAGTGCCATTAAGAAGGCATCAAATGACCCCAAATCCTGCAGAGCAGCTAGTACTATCGTGATTAATCCTGCTGCAGGGCCTGATACACCAAGCCTAGAATTGGAAACAAGCGCAACGATCGTTCCGCCAACAATTCCTGCTAAAACACCGGTCATGACAGATGGCATTCCCTTCAGACCAATAACAGAAGTTGAGGCCAATCCAATACCTAAACAAAGTGGTAGCGCTACTAAAAAAACAACTAAACCAGCTGGAAGATCTTGCTTCCAACTTTTAAATAAATGAAACATGTGTTGAGAATTTTGAAATGAATGAATTGAGATTCAGATCAAGAAACACTTGGTGGTTTAAGAGCATGCGCTTTAAAGCCCAGAGAGATAGCTGCATTATATGCATGGAAATTATCACTTGACTTTAAATTAAAATAAATATGAAAAACGGAAAATACCTCATCTAAGTTCAAGTATTCATCAAGAAATTTGAATTCGAACTGTTCATCTGATTCTTGTTGGTCAGTAGGTGCTTCCATTGCTAATTCTTGAAGATCAAACATAAAAAAGGGCAATACATTTGAAGTTACGGCTTTTAACATAAAAAGCAGGACCAGAGTTATGAAACATATTTTACCCAAATTTGCCATATGACAAATATAAGGAAAGTTTATGCCCTCCGGAAAAATACAAGAAAAAAGAGCGCTAGATGACGTTCAACTCTTTGCCAACCTTCATAAATGCTGCTATTGCCTTGTCGAGATCTGCTTGGGTATGCGCTGCAGAAATTTGAGTACGGATGCGTGCCTGACCCTTTGCTACCACAGGGTAAAAGAAACCAATTGCATAGACGCCTTCATTTAATAAGCGATTGGCAAATTCTTGAGATAAAGCGGCATCGTATAACATAATTGGCACAATAGGCGAACCTCCAGGCTTAATGTCGAAACCTGCTGCAACAATTCTTTCTTTAAAATAGGCCGTATTCGCCTCTAGACGATCTCTTAATTCAGTTGTAGCACTTAAAAGATCGAATACTTTAATAGAGGCCCCAACAATTGCGGGAGATAAAGAGTTTGAAAATAAATAAGGACGCGAACGCTGACGCAGCATTTCGATAATTTCTTTCTTTCCGGTAGTGTAACCACCCATGGCACCACCCAAGGCCTTGCCCAAGGTTCCAGTAAAGATATCGACCTTATCCATGACCCCAAAGTGCTCAGGAACACCCCGGCCCGTTTTACCTATAAAACCAGCTGAATGGCATTCATCAGTCATGACCATTGCGTCATATTTAGCAGCTAAAGCGCAGATCTTATCCATTTTTGCGAGGTCACCATCCATCGAAAACACACCATCTGTTACAATAATACGGTGACGCTGTGCTTGCGCTAATTGCAACTGTATTTCTAGATCGGCCATGTCGGAATGCTTATAGCGATAACGAGCAGCCTTGCACAGACGTATTCCATCAATAATAGATGCATGGTTGAGTTCATCTGATATAATTGCGTCTTCATCAGTAAATAACGGTTCAAATAAACCTCCGTTTGCATCAAAAGCAGCTGCGTACAAAATGGTGTCTTCAGTACCGTAGAATTCAGCAATTTTTCTTTCGAGTGTCTTATGAATATCTTGTGTTCCGCAAATAAAGCGAACAGACGACATTCCAAAACCATGCGTGTCAAGAGCATCTTTAGCCGCATGCACTACCTCAGGATGAGAAGATAATCCTAAGTAATTATTAGCGCACATAATGACTACCTCTTCTCCCGTACTGACCTTCACGTTGGCGCCTTGTGGCGTTATGATGATGCGTTCCCTTTTGAGGAGCCCGTTGGCTTCGATTTGCGCAAGTTCTGACGCTAGATGGTCTTGAATTTTACCGTACATTAGGATTTAATTTTTTTGAAATCAGTTGAAACAATAGCTTGGCTTCTTTCTCGTTGAGTTTTCTGCCAAAGCGCACTTTTTGATGAAAATAATCAAATTCAAACCTTTCGCCTCCATTTATCCAAGGCGAACTCTCCCAAATAGCCTGAAAACTAGCCTCTTTTGGAATTTCAAACCTTAGGTTCTTAATATTATCGAAATAGTAAGGAACTGTCTTTCCAAAGCTGAGAAATGACTTTTTCAGATAAAAAGCCTCATTATTGATTCGAATATATTCTTGACCTCTCAAATTCCAGAAAAAACTCATAGTAACGCGCCAAGCATAGTAAAGCCAAAACACCAAGAAAATCCATAGAATTAATTCTTCTTGCTCTTTAAGGCGCATCACATTCAACGCCCAAATAACGGTTCCGCCGATTGCATACCACATACCGAGCCAAGCACCCATAATGGCAGAGATCCAAACATTCTTTGACGGATCAATGACGATGGTTGTTTTGTCTTTTTGATCATTGAAACTAATTCTGTTGCCTATCCACTTCACAGTACAAAAATAAACGAAAAAAGCCCCGCTTTTGAGCGAGGCTTTTAGAATTTCATGATTTTAGAAATGCCAGAGGTCGTGTTCCCAATCTCTGATACTTTCTTTTACTCTTTCGGATTCATACAACGCATCAATACCAAATTTGTAATCTTCGATTTCTCGGTCAAACTTGTCAGAAACTTTATAGATTGTAGATGCAAACTTGCGTTTCCAGAAGAGGTCATCAAAAGACATCCATTGCGCATCGTTTTTGTCGTTGTAAACATAATAATTAACGATAACGTTGCGTAATTCGTCAAAATACAGCCAGAATAACTCGCGTTCTTCGATTCGACCTTCATGTTCTTTAAAGCCCCCATCGGCCATTACGAGCGCTACTCCATTCTCATCGTAAAAGAGTAAACTACCGCGTGTAGATAATTCACCTGGTCCTGGAGCTGGAGCCTCTGCAAACCTAGCAACAGGCGCAATAGCAATTATGCGTTTGTCTAAAACTGATCTTTCTTTGTCAAAATACCAATCCTCTTTAAGGTGATAAGCAACGATATTTCGAGAATTGAGATACATAGTGATACGGTCACCTCTTACGAAACCACCAACTTCAGTCTGATCATAAAGCCTTTTGAGGTCTTCATAAGGATACCTGCCAAGCTCTTCGTAGTCTGATTCAGGGTTTTTAGCATCTAATGAATCTAATAACTGATCAAGTGTTTGATTGGTTCTTTCTAAAAGCCATTTGTCTTCATTTTTTAGACGCGTAATTGATACTATTTCGCCATTCCCTTGACAAGTCATAACGGAATTTACAGCCTCGCGATATACTTTAGAATCAAAATAATCATTCTGACCAGTTCGGTTAATTGGATACTTTAAAGAGTAACCGTCTTCGTCACCTGTGGTATAAAAGGGGCTATTTACTCTAAAAACTGATAAATCACCCAGCATAATATGACGTTGGATAATTGTCCATAAAGACCATCTTTTGTCATCTTTTAACCAAGATTGGTCGTCTATTTCTGCCGCTGACTTTGGTTTATAGACAGAACCCTCTAGAGGCGAATAGTCAAAGTAGTCGTAAGGTAGGAAAATATCGTGATTCATTTTTTCACGGGCATCGATTCGAGAGAATACGCGTTTTTGCCAAGCGATGTCGCTTGCGCGCACGTACTCGTATTCTACTTTAGCACGAACCGGAACTTCATCTTGGATGGCTACACCATCGATGATTCCACCGGGCAAAGTGTTGTACGGGCCTCTTTGTGGACGATCTTGGGCAGTAATAGCCTGAGAAAGTACCAGCGTCAAAAGAATTATTAAATTTTTCATACCTATTAATTTTACCTATGGTTTAACAGTGAAAACAGCCTCTAAGTTACTAGCACCGCCTGTTCCATTGTATTTAATGACTGCAGCCACTTTAATACCAGCTTTTGCCTTGGCAACAGCTGCAGCAGGAATAACAGAACCATTAAAACTTATTGGTGCGTCGTTACCGATGGTAATTTCACCCCCTGTTACATTGAAATTTGCTTTTAACGGGCTGTTTTTCAATACAAGTGTGACGCGTGCACCAGAACTTTTCTTGATTGTTGCATCTAGCACTTCTGGTTTAGGGAATGGTTTCACACGATACTTGAATGTTCCGTACGATTTTGATTTACCATCTTTATCTTTACCCGTAAGGGTCATTGATAATGAGGTTCCAGCACCTGGGGTAACAATATAACCGCTATAGCTCACACCTTCATCATTCCAGTTTGCAGCACGTTTTGAACCTCCTGCAACTTGAATATCTGAGCTAACAGCACCAGCTACTACCGGAACTACTTTGTTATCGTAACCGCGATATAGCACGGCCATTTCAGGTAAGGAAATAGACCCTTGCGCCTTGACAACAGCCACTTTCCATTCCCAATCTCTAGAATATGGAACACCCGATTTATTGACAATTGTTACCTTGCCGTTGATTTTCATATCAGAATTACCAGCTTTCATTTTGATACGACCGATACCTTCTTTGATTTCAACGTTTCCTGTACTGGAAGTTACAACTGGGTTTTTATCCGAATCATAGGCTGCCATAGTAACCAAAAGTTCTACCTCTTCACCTTGTGTAGCAACACCAGGGCCACTAACTAATTGTTGAATTTTGTTGAAAGAGAATTCACCAGTTGTGACTTTTGACTTTAAAAGGTTCACTGCTTTTGCACGTGCTGTCAAGATTTCGTTTTGCATTGAACTTAACGATGCAATTGCCCCCACTAAAGGAGCATGGTCGAAAGTTCTTCCCAACCAGTGAATATTCTTTGCTTCGTGATGATCTGCGAATTCTTGTTTAGTAAGCTCTTGATAGATAGACAGTAAAGCCTCCATGTCTTCAGGATTTACTTTATTGCCTGGTGCTTTGAACATTTTATCAATTTGCTTTTCTAAGTCCTGAAAATCTTTGTAACCATTGATTTCCTTAACTTTCAGCTTCCATGAACTTTTTTCACCTTCTTTATAGTTTGCAGAGATTTCTACAATTGACGTGCGTAGGCCTTTGTACAATTCCCATAGTTTTTTACCTTTTTTGGTAGGGTCTATTTTAGCAATTTCAGATCCAATGATCTCATGCATTGGTACATCAAAATTTTCTTTTTGATTAATTGCCTGTAGATAAAACCGAGCCGGTAAAAGGGGAGTCTTAGAATCGTACTTCTTCCAAACGACACTTTCTTTGTCATTAGGCTTAGCAGTTGCTACCGCTTCCGGACCTTCAACTTTAGAAATTAAATCAGTCTTGAGATCATCTACGTATTTGATAAACACACCAACATTTTTATCGATTTTGTTGATCATAGCAAGATACTTCTTTATTTTCTTTGCTTTAGCACGTCCAGCTTCGTCTTTTGTAACGGATGAAAGCTCTTCGATTAATGTTCCTTTTGCGGTTTCACCGCGGTCAAATTGTGTTACGCTTCCTCGTTGAATGTTGTCTTCGATGGCTACAAAAGCATCGAGAATTTGTTTAGACACGTTCAACGCAAGAAGTGCAGTCAATACCAAGTACATGAGACCAATCATCTTCTGTCTTGGGGTTTCCTTACCACCTGCCATTTTCTTTAATTTAAATTTGTTACTACTAAATAAATACTTAATTAAAGAAAGGGATTAACCTCTCATCGCACGTAACATGTTACCATAAACGTTGTTCAAATCAGTCAAGTTTTGAGACAACATGGCCATGTTTTCACGGTAAGAAGCTGTATCCTGTGCAGATGCTGCAAGATCAGCCATGATTCCTTTGATATTATCTTGTAAGCTTGTCATTTGATTCATGCTTTCTAGATAATCTTGTGAAGACTTTAACTGAAGCTCGTATACGTTGTTGAGTGCACCTAAGTTTTGACCTAGTTTTTGCATTTCTGTACCAAAGTTGTTACCTTGAACTTCTCCAGCTATACCTGCAATTGCACTAGCAGAAGCGGCATATTGTTCTGTAAGTTTGCTCAAGCCTTCTGATGCAGTTTCTAAACTTTTCACGTAAGAATCAGTTGCACCAGCAGCCGTTGAGATTGCACCCAATGATTTGGCGTTATCGGCAAGGTTTGACATACCATCTTTCAATTTAGAAAGTAAGGCCTGGTCAATCCCCGCTTTGTCTAGTTCTTTTGCAAGATGATCAGCAGCACCACCGCCGCCCATTCCACCTTTTTTCAAAAGTGGTAACAAACGATTTTCATCATTATTTTCTTCGACGCCCAATTCAGGGAATACGCGTGTCCAATCAACCTCTTCATGAAGTGGTTCCATCGCAATAAAAGCAAAAATTAATGACTCTGTAATTAGACCAACAATCAACATTTGGTCAGCACCTGGCCAGTGCATGATTTTAAATAGTGCCCCAAGGATTACTACGGAGGCTCCATAACCAGTAACATATTTTGTAATTAATCTATACTTGCGCGACGCAAAAAATCCACCATTACCACTCATAATTTTTGTTTTTAGAATTTAGAAATTAATTGAATTATAGTTTATAGTTTAGTTTAGGATAATATCTGTTTGAATCTCTTCTCCGTTTTCTTGTTCGATATCCTTACCACCACGACCCAAATGCGTCATGGTATTACGGAAGCCGATATAGCTTTTTGCAGTATCTTGATATTCGTAGGTTCTTGTAGCATTCAAAAGATAATAGCCAATATCTTTCCATGAACCACCGCGAAGAACTTTACGTTTTTTGGCTGGTGCCTCACCGTCTTTGGCATCATATTCAAAATCTTGGGCCATGTCATGGGCAAACTCATACGTAGACTCGTCGTAGGCAGTAGAGCACCATTCAGCAACGTTACCCGCCATACAATAGAGCCCAAAAGCATTCGGGTTGTAAGAGTACACTTTAACGGTATAGAAACCGCCATCTTCAAAATAGCGACCACGCATGGGCTTAAAGTTAGCTAGGAAACATCCGCTGGAATTTCTGATGTAAGGGCCACCCCATGGATAGTGCATGTTGTCGAGGTCTCCTCTGGCACCACGCTCCCATTCTGACTCAGTTGGTAAACGGAAGTCATTTACAAAAAGATCACCATTGGTTTGCAACCAAGAATGGAAAATCTGGGTTCTCCAAACTGAAAATGCTTTTGCCTGAGACCAAGTTACGCCAACAACGGGGTAGTTGTCATAGGCTGTATTCCAAAAATAGTTTTGGGCCATAGCAGATTTATTGGCATAAGTGAAGTCACGAACCCAGCATAGTGTGTCTGGATATATATTGATACGCTCTTTGATAACAAAGCGGGAGCGATCGGAATGTCCACGAATAGCGTTGTGATCACCTTTACTGTTGGTGAAACCTAAATCGAGATCTTGTCCAGGATTTTGCAGGATGGTACCACGAATAGCGTTGGTATCGTTTAATTTGCTGAATTCTGACCATTGCTCAGTATAAACAGATGTATCAACCCAAACTTTGTTGGTATTTTGATCCATGGTCATAAGCGTAGAGCGGTGCAAGTCGTTTGATTTGTAGTCTTTACCGAGTGGCTCTCTGCGCGAGCGCTGATAAATTGCGTTGTCAGCCTCAGGATTTAAACTATCATAAGCAAAGGTTTTGCGCGCATCTATAGATTTGGTTATGACTTTTCCACGACGCGCAGCTTCTTTGTAGTCAATCCAGTAGTAATCAAAATACAGCAAACGCGTATCGATTTCACGGCGATTATAAAAACGCTCTGCTTCGCTCAAATACATGTCAGATAACATGAAAGCTACCTCTGGGTCCTCGTAGTCAATTGGCTCTAACCAATTGAGGGTAAAGTATTTGCGATTTTCTATGCGGCCACCTTGATTGTAAGTAGTTTTGGTGGATCCACCCTTAGCACTTGTTTTGTCAGGCACATTCTTCTTTGCAGCTCCACTATACATTTGGAAAATTCCACGGAGGTCGTCATCGGACATCAAGACGTCAAATTTTGCGTCTGGGCCGTTCGTAATTCCGTATCTCTTTTGATCATATTGAAAACCGTTCACAAGTTTTTTACCTTTCCCTTTGGACTTATCGTAGTTTCCTAACATTGTCATGATGGTTTTATCAACCTCAGTGCTGTTGGTAGAATCCATGAAAAGTTGGAAAGGTGTGTTACCTCCTTGGACATCAGAACCCATTGCCATCATGGTGCGATACGGCTCTTTAAAGAAATTATCTGGGACATTTACCCATCGTTCTGCATCTTCGTCGTAGCTACGTCGGTAGAGTTTTTCACGGGCAATGGAGTCGCGCACCCAATGTACAAATTGACGATATTCATTGTTGGAGATTTCGGTGGCGTCCATGTAGAATGCAGGAACAGACACTGTTCGCTTGCGCGCAGTGTGGAAGCCCATGATATCTTCATCGTCTTCGCCGGCCTGATAGGCTCCGGATGGCACATAGACCATTCCTAGTGGAACTTTTCCAGGACCGAGTACATCTGGATACCAGGTGTCTCTATCACTCACACCTACTAAATTCCCTTCGATGTCGCTACAAGCGTACATGAAGCTAAGAACAAAGAGAAAACTTAAATACTTTTTCATTAGTTTGTTTTTGGTTCTGACCTACTCCCAAGTAACTTGCTACAGGTTTAATTTCGGGTATAACGTTAGAACAATGTAAATGGTTACAATTTTAGCCTCTTATAACCAACGAGGGTGTCTTGCCTTAGTTTTTGGCGGCGGTGGCAAGAAATAACAGTATTTAACCATCATTTCATGCGATCCGCGTGAAATACTTGCAAGTTTATTAATGTTAATATCGTAAGAATAGCCAATTTGAAAATTTGGAATTGGTGAATAACCAGCCATCAAAGCCACTGCATCAGAGGTTCTAAAAGTTAGGCCTCCGTATGCAGGATTACCTCCGAGGTCCATCATGTAGCGGGCATTGAAATCAACTGAAAATTTGAGCAGATCGGTGCGAACTAGCATTTGTGCATCAATGTTGTTACCGGTACCAAAAGCGTCTTTAAAGATATAACCACCCATTAAATAATAGTGGCGAGCAGTTTGAAACGATAAGGATAAGTTGGTTGGGTCAGCAGAAAGATCTGATTCTGATAAATGTGTTGTTGAAAAACCTGCATAGTAATTTTTGGCCTGGAAATACAATCCGAAGTTAGCATCGAATGTTGTTGCTGCAAAACCAGTTGGAATAGATGCATCTTGAGCAGCAGGCAAACCATTAGGTGTTACCCATACGGGATCTAAACCGTAGTTCATAATGCCCAAACCAACACCTACACCTAAAACGCCAGTTCGACCAATTTGAATAGGGTATGAGTAGTTAAGAAGCACTGTATTTTGACGTGCAAAACCGATTGCATCGTTGTAAAAGTTAACTCCAATACCGCCAGGCAAGAATCGAGAAAGATTGGACTCTATGTTGAGTATCGTAGAATTAGGGGCTCCGTTAACTTTATCCCATTGGTTGCGATAAATGGATGTTGCACAAATACCATTGTACATATCAATACCGGTTTTACCTGGGTTGATGCTCATTTTGTCAAACATGAAGTGCGTGACAAGCTTGTCTTGTTGTGCGTAGGAAGCAAAAAACAAAACAGAAAAAGCAGCAGTTAGTAGTCTGTTATTCAATAGCATAAGCTTAGTTTAGCATGTAAAAAACTATCGCATTTTCATAGAATACGACAATTTAAGGTGCTAAAGTAAAGAATTCTTATGTAAAATAAAAGGCTTTTTTAATAAAAGCTTAACCCAATTTTTGATAAGTCTTCCACCATAAATCAGGCAACTCATTGTTCATGGCGTTATCATAGTCCGACTTATTGCAAGGTACCAAATGATGACGCTGGTATCGAGACCCTTGTTGAGGAGGGTATGGGACTTCCATCCACCAGCGAGCTGATTTATTGCTTTTGAAAAAAACAAGCTCCCTGGACACTTGATCCATAAAAACAGTAAACTTGGTATAATCTGTTTTACTGCCAAATGGAAAATCTCCTACTCTAGCAAAATAACCCTGAAGAAAATACCAAATTCCTTCCGCCAAAAGCGCTGCACCTGTCTGGCCTAATTGCACTTCACTAAAGAATCCAATGCTGGTTACTTTGTCTGAAATTCCAGCATACTTCGCAATCTGACAAAATTGAGCTGCAGTAAATCCGTTCGGAGCGCCGGAAGCACTACCGAGCTCTGCTGTTTTGATAGATTCAATATCAACACTAATGATATCTGCATTGCGCAAGTGGGGTTCTGCCAAACGAAAATCTTGATTGAATTCACCTAAGCGACAAATATCAAAAAACAATTTGTCAAAAAGCTCTTGTTCTGCGGCAGCAGCATAAGGTTGTTGCAACCCAATAATAGCATGATTAAACAAATAACAAGGCCGCTGTAAGAGCATATGACTGAGGTAATTTTTTGAGTTCAGTTCTGCTTCTGTTGCGCCGATATCAATGCTTCTATCAATACTACAGGTGTTCACAAGTTGTTCGAGGCGTTCATAACCTTGATACAATGCCATGGTCAGATCTTGACTACCACCAATAACGATGGGAATAATATTTTTTTTAACGAGTTCACTTACGACACTTGCTAAGGCAAAGTAGGTATCGGTGAGTGTGGCCCCAGGTTCTATTGTACCGAGATCATAAATTGGTTTGGTCCAATTTGATTCTGGATGTAGTTGATAGAATGTAGATCTAAATGCGGGCATGGAGATTTGATCTTTTGCTGCTCCGCGGTATTCAGGAACCGAAAAAATAGCACAACCTGGGCCTGTTAAATCTGGAAAATCAGACTGATAACTGACAATTTGTGCACCTAATTGCCGTTCAGTAAATGGAATCGAAACAGAGATGGGCTGAAAGTAGATAGAAAGATCGATCATGCTTCAAGGATTTTGGCAATATTTGGTTTGAAATAGAGCTCAGATTTTAAAACCTTGCCATCTGCTCTGTAGATGGCTTGTCCATTTGCGTCGAGCTTACTCATGTTTGAACGTTGAATTTCCTCAAAAACTTTGGTTATTTTGTCTTGCAGGCCATGACGCAAAATAGTGCCGCATAAAATATAAAGTTGATCGCCAAGTGCATCAGCAATCTCGACTAAATCTCCGTTTTTGGCAGCTTCCAAATACTCTTCATTTTCTTCCTTCATGAGGTCAAAACGCAATTGAACATCTGCCTGGGCTAATTGGGCTGTTGGCTTGTGGTTATTTTGAATACCGAATGCATCGTGAAAACGTGCCACTTCAGCAATAATATTTTTGAATTCCATAATTAATAATTGAGTAAGTTGGATATCGCTTCTTTCACCTTATCAGCATTTGGTAACATGGCTGACTCTAATATTGAATTGAGTGGTATTGCCGGTGCATCTACCGAGGCCACGATTTCAATGGGTGCGTCGAGCTGTTTAAAACATAAGTGTTGAAGCCTGCCCGCAAGACCTAGCGTGAAGGTATTTTCTATTGATTCTTCTGTAACCATTAAAATTCTGCCATGCCTTTGGCAAAGTGCTGTCATGGCGTCAATATCTAATGGATTAATACTTCTTAAATCTAAGATTTCTACCTGACCCTCAAAAGAGGCTGCTGCTTCTGCTGCCCAGTAGACGCCTCGACCATAGGTAATGACACCAATAGAGCTGCCTTTTGCTATGTGTTCTGTACTGGCTTCTTGCACCATTCTTGCCTTGCCAATCGGGATCATGTAATCTGCACTTGGCTCTATACTCATGGCGCCTTCAGTTCCGGGAATTTTGGACCAGTATAAACCCTTATGTTCTAATATGACTACAGGATTTGGATCGTGATAAGCTGCCTTTAATAAACCTTTGAGGTCAGCACCAGTAGAAGGATAAACTACTTTGATACCTCGAATATTTGCCAAAACAGATTCTACACTTGATGAATGGTACGGGCCGCCAGAACCATAAGCCCCTATGGGTACTCGTATAACGCAACTCACGGGCCACTTGCCGTTAGAAAGGTAGTTTGAGCGAGAAACTTCAGTAAAGAGTTGATTGAGCCCAGGCCAAATGTAATCGGCGAACTGTACCTCAACAATTGGCTTGAGACCCACTGCAGACATTCCGACAGTAGAGCCAATAATAAATGCTTCTTGAATAGGCGTATTGAAAACGCGGTCGTCACCAAATGTTTGTGCTAAGGTTGCGGCTTCTCTAAATACCCCTCCTAGCCTACCGCCAACATCTTGACCGTAGAGCAGCGCTTCCGGATGCGCCTCCATGATTTCACGCATAGCAAAAAGTGCGGAGTCTACCATGACCGTTTTCTTTTTACCCTTTGGTGCGCGCTCACCTGTTTCTTCTATAATCGGCGTAGGTGCAAAAATATGATCTTGAATACTGTTTGGGTCTGGGTCTGGGGCATGGAGCGCGGCGTCATAGGCTGCGGCAACTTCTTTTCTAACTTTAGCCTCTAGGTTGATGAATTCTGCCAAACGGATGTCTTGTTGTTCTAGTGCAGCCCTGAGTTTTGGATACGGGTCGGCCTTGGCTGCATCTTCGAGATCGTCGCGGTACCATTCCTTGCGCACCCCTGAGGTGTGATGCCCTAATAACGGGACTTTGGCATGAATTAAAAATGGGCGACGTTCTTTTCGAACCGTTGCTATCACTTCTTCTACTGTTTGGTAGCAAGTCCAAAAATCGGTGCCGTCTATTGTCCTGGCTTCTATGCCATGGAATCCTTTGATGTATTCTGAAATATCTTGTGCACGGGTTTCTTTGGCATTAGCGGAGATGTCCCAACCGTTGTCCTGTATTAAATAAATAATTGGGTATTGCTTGAGGGCTGCCATTTGAAAAGCCTCAGAAACTTCGCCTTCTGTACATGAAGCATCACCTAAAGAACAAACTACTACCGGCGCGTCTTCGGGTTGCCAGTTGGCTATACCCGTTTTTTCTTTGTATTGAATACCCATAGCCACTCCTGTGGTTGGGATTGCTTGCATACCTGTTGCCGAAGATTGGTGCGGAATTTTGGGGAAGTCTGGTCTGTTTAAGGATGGATGAGCATAGTACGTGCGGCCGCCAGAAAAAGGATCGTCTTTCTTGGCAAAAACTTGCAACATGAGCTCTTCGGGTTTCATGCCAATACCAAGTAGAATGCTGTCGTCCCGGTAATAGGGCGCCACCCAATCTTGGGGTTTGAGCTGCATACCAACTGCCAACTGAATGGCTTCATGACCGCGTGAGGTTGCATGGACGTACTTTGCAGTAACCTCTTTATTCGCCTCGTATTGTTCAGCCATTGTTTTGGCGGTGCACATGAGTTCAAATGCGCGCCAACTGAGCTCTTTTTGCTTTGATTTTGACATTTTGTTGATTCAGAGAGACAAATATAAGCATTGCCAATACATCTCCCTCTTGTTTGATTCGATCAGACTTTGGTATTTTTGTAGAAAAAACAAAATGCTCGGACTACAAATGGCGACAGACCCACGCTGGGTAGAAATTGTCGAAAAAAATATCGAGGAAATACTTATTGACCATGCTTATTGTGAGCAAAAGGCGGCAAGTAATGCTATTTCATTGATTGTTGGTTATCCGCAATACGCTGATTTAGTAGCCGCTATGAGTGCCATTTGTAAAGAGGAAATGGAGCATTTTGAATTGGTGCATCAGAAACTACAAGAACGCGGTCTCAAACTTGGCTTCGAGAGAAAAGATCCATATGTGAACGACCTTGCACAGTATTTAAAGCACACCAAAGCCAACAATACACCTGCTGGTGTATTTGTCAATAAAATGCTATTTGCAGCAATGATTGAAGCGCGAAGTTGTGAACGCTTTAAAATACTCTCTGAAGAAATCGCTGATGAAGACCTCCGAAATTTTTATAGAGGTCTCATGGAAAGTGAAGCCAGGCACTACACTACTTTCTTAAGTTTTGCAAGAAAATATAGCAGCGGAATAGACGTGGATGCTGCTTGGAAAGATTTTTTAGCCTTTGAAGCTGAATTAATGGCAAGTTATGGCAAAAAAGAAACGATGCACGGCTAGGCACATCGTTTCTTTTCTTTGGTGGTGTAACAGGTTTTTAAAACGAGAGTAAAATTCCAGCATTCACACCACGCACCTTCGGAGCAGATCCTTCGTTAAAGACGTCCGTCAGGCCATAGCTTGCATATAAACTCCAATCGCCATAGCCAACTGTTGCCATAAGGCTTGCTTGGAAAGGATTGAATTGAAAATCATCTTTGGTTTTGTCTTTGTTCTTTTTGCCATCAGCTTCCCATTTTTGTACTTGGCGTGCATCCAAGCGGATTCCGCCTACAACGCCAGCTGAAATATTCCAGGCTTTGTTTGCATTTTTATTGGTGGAAATTTGCAATAATAAAGGTGCTTGCAAATAAGTAGAACTCAAGATATTTTTAGCGTAATTGACGCCGGTTGTGTTAGCGATGAGTGTGTCATTGACCACACTAAAATCGAAATCACCTTTGATGGCATATCGATTCCAGTTCAGGCCCAAGCCGGTTACAACCCCTAAGTAATCCTTGAATATTGGAAAACGTTTTTCGGCAAAATTCCATTGCAGACCAATACTTTTTGCCGGATCTAGAGCAAGAAAACTCAATTCGGTAGTACTTGCCAATTCATTATTAAGGTTCATGAAGCTATTTGCATTGATGCCAAACCCTGACCAAATAGCGTTGCCATCGCCGGTCGTTTCTGCATCTTTGCAATCACTCTTAAATTCTTTGTCGAAGGAATAGGAATCTTCGCCGTCATTGAGTACAATTCGTTCATCGTCGTTTTCAATGATGACTCGCTCGTCTATGATGATTTTTCGTTGTCCTTTTGTAGCCCATTCGGGCTCTTTTGATGCATCTGTACTTTTATTTTTTGATTCTAAAATCACAATTTTCATATTGCCAAACTTAAGTTGGGTTGTATCAGTCGGGGATCCATTTAAGGACTGTATCATTATTGTATCCATAAAAACTTCTGCCCTTCTGGATCCAAAAGTTGAATCTTGGATATAGATGTTTTTCATTTGTTCGGTCAACATAGAGTCCATTTGGTCAATTTGGCTGTTGATCATGATGATCGTGGTGTCGTTGCCTTGAATTTTGATGATTTTCTTGGTTTCGTTTTGTTGGGCAAACAGTGCTAAACCTGAAATTAAAAAAGCGGAAAGTAATTGAATTTTCATTTTTATCGATTTTGAACCTATGACGACATGGCTTGTTTTTTGTTACAATTATTTTTTAGAGCGCGTACGCTCAATGCTAATGGGGCCCAGTTGAAAAACAACTTTATCACGGGAACTGCCTTCTTCCACAGCATAGCGCACAGGTAAACCAATTGTTTCACTTGCATATCGCGCCATTGCTTCATAGCGAATATCTGTACTTGGTGTAGCGGTACCAAATAGTTTTTCGTTGGTCTTCTGTAATAAAAATGCTTTAACCGTAATAGGTTCTTTTGTAAAGACACTTGAATTATTTTGAGCTTGAGGCTCCGCATTTGACCAAATTTGATCTGAAACTTGGTTTAGCGCAATTATATCTTGGTTTGGGCTATTTTCGGTTACATTTTGACCATACAAGTCAGGAATAATTGCTTGCTCTTGAAGCGGCACAATGTAATCTCTTCCGGGTTCTAGTGGAACTTCCTGTTGTTTATGTGTAGCCGATTGGTAGGAATTTTTTAATGGGGCAGGCTTCAAAGTTGTCTCCGAATTTTTTTCATATGGTTGTATGACTGATTTTTTTGACGCCACTCCTTTTTGAATAGGCTTTAAATCAGCTGGGCCTGAAGTATTTTGACTGACCAGTATAACGGCAATTAAAATAGCCGCAGCTGCACTTATTGGATATACATACTTTTTGAAAGAGAATACGCGCACAGGCACCTCTTTTAGAAGTTGATCTTGAAAAGGATAAACGATACTTTTATTTGGTATGAGTTGTGTTTGTTGCACTCTTTTTTTGAAATCGAGATAGATATCATCATGCGTTAATTGCAGTTCAATAATATGCTCTTCTTTTGAAAGTAATCCTTCTAGCGAACCAATAGCCAGTTTGTCATATGGGTGTCCTTCTTCGCTTTGAAAGACCTGCAAATTCTCTAATTGTGATCGAACTAAGGAAGGTCCGTTGTAAGTTTCGTTGGGTAGAGAAAGTAAAGGGTACTGTTCTAAATCTTCTGAGATTTCAGGATGCTCAAGTATAAGATTTTCTAGCTGTTGACTTTCGTCAGCAGATAGGGTGCCTTCGTGAAAGGCAAGAATCAAATGTGCAAGCTGGGCTTCAGTGAATTTCATATCAGTACCTCCATTTTTCCGATATATTGTTTTAAAAAACGGCGCGCTCTAAAAATATAGACCTTGACCTGATCGACAGAAATGTTGGTCATTTCTGCAATTTCTTGATAGGTGTAACCCTCGTAGTCGCGCAATGTCAAGACCATGCGCTGAATTTCGGTAAGCTGCGCTACACCTTCATCGATGAATTTTTGAACATCGTGGGCTACCCTAGGTTGCTCAATAGCATCTGATAGACCGCTCAGGTGTTGGTTTTGTAACTTTTGACGGCGTGATCTGTCAATTTGTAAATTCACGATTGTTCGAAACAAATAAGACTTGACGCGTTGGTAATCAACGGTATCTACCCGAAGCCACAAGCGCTCGAAAGCATCTTGCACGAAATCTTGCGCTAAATCGGAATCGCCAACGTTTTTAAGCGCAAAACGAAAGAGCCGATCTGCAAATTCTCTTACACATTCATTGTATTGCTGAACAGTCATAAAACAGCGTTAAGACGAACTGATCTAACAAAAGTTACACCACTTTTTAATCTGCCTTATATTTTTGACGATACTTTAAGTAAAGTTGTTCTTGAAAATTAGTAGTTGGCACAAACTTTCCATCGACAAGAATGGTGGTCAGGAGATTGGTGCGCATGTCAAGTGCAGGTCCTTTTGAAACAAAGAAGGTGGCTTTTTTACCCGCTTCTAATGTGCCGTAATCTTTATCAATGCCCATAATTTGACAAACACTTAAAGAAATACTACTCAAAGCTTCTTCGTCAGTTAGTCCATAGGCTACAGTTGTGCCGGCTTGAAAGGGCAAGTTTCGGGTATTCATTGGCTGCATATTGCCATCGTTTTGAATACAAAAAGGAATACCTTGTGCTTTTAATAAACCTGGAACTTGATACGGTAAAAAAGTAAGGTCGTCTTCTCGGCTTGGTAAACTATGTACCCGAGATAGCATTATTGGAATTTTGCAGTCTCGCAATTTGGTGCCTACCAAATGTGCATCGCGACCACCAACAATAACAGGGTAAGCTAATGAAAAACTGGCTGCAAAATCTATGATATCAATAATTTGCTGTATGGTTTCTGCATGAATATAAACGCGCTTGTTGGCAACAAAACATGCTTTCATGGCTTCTAAGCGAAGGTCGCTGATTTGGTCATCTCGGTCCAAGGCGTAGGTTTTGGCCAATTCAAAAAACTGATAAATATCTCGCTTTTGGGCTGCGTAATTTTTAGGATCCGAAGGCCAATTTAGGTGAATGCCGTCGTCGGCCAAAACTGTTGCGTCTTCCCAATTCCAGCCGCTGAGCTTCATGACAGCTGAGCTTCCGGAGATCCAGCTGCCACGAGGCGTGGCCTGAACCAACAATACGCCATTAGTCCGAACGGTCTCCACTACCTTAGACTCCACATTAAACGCAATTTGAGCGCGCACGTGCGGATTCCAGTCGCCAACGTCATTGTAATCTCGGGTTGCACGCACGGCATCGATCTCAGTAAGACCAAGTGTATTGTTGGCTGAAACAAGGCTTGGATAAAAGTGTTGCCCATTGCAGTTGATGATGGTATCCCAATCTTTCGATTGAAAGGATTGTGTAAGCGAATTTTTCACAAAAGCAATGCGGTCGTTTATGACACCAATTGCTGCAGACTCCAAAACATTCCCATTTCCGATATGCGCTGTTCCGTTGAGCAATAAAATACGCTGAGCTCCAAGTGTCGAACTCCATAAAATTGCTAAAACCATTAACGTAACTTTCATATCAATGGGTGTTTTCTGTTTGGGTGGCGTCTTCGCCCAGCGTGTCACAATGGTAATGATTCTTGACCTTTTTTTGAGGCACAACAGCGGTTTCTCCTCGATCTTTAGCAGCAAGCATAAGGCTTAAGATGCGTACGCGTTCTTGCTCCATTTGTTGTTGTTTGTTGGCCTGAACAGCTTCTTCGTAGTAGATAACGCCATCAATCATAGTGATGGAAACGCGGGCTTCTACACTCAATGGATGCGCGGTCCAAAGTACTAAATCAGCTGCTTTTCCGGTTTTGACGCTGCCCATTTGATCGTCTAAATGCAATACCTTGGCAGGATTCAGCGTAACGAGTTTCCAGGCTTGCTCCTCAGTTAAACCTCCGTATTTTATGCTTTTGGCTGCTTCTTGATTGAGCCTACGGCCCATTTCGGCATCGTCAGAATTGATGCAAACCAAAACACCCTGCTCGGTCATGAGGGCGGCGTTATACGGAATGGCATCATTGACTTCAAATTTGTAGGCCCACCAGTCCGAAAACGTGGAGCCCGCAACACCATGTTTTTTCATTTTGTCTGCCACTTTATAACCTTCCAATATATGTGTAAATGTATTCACTCTAAAGCCCATTGAATCGGCAACATGCATGAGCATATTGATCTCTGATTGTATGTAGGAGTGGCAGGAAATATAGCGTTCGGAACGAAGAATTTCTGCCAAAACCTCAAGTTCAAGATCGACACGTGGTGCAATCTTCGTTTTAGCTGCCCTATAATCATCCCATTCTTTTTGATAGGCCTTTGCGCGGTAAAAACCATCGTAAAATACTTGCTCAACCCCCATACGTGTTTGAGGGAATCGAACAGTATTGAAATCGCCCCAGTTGGCCTGCTTGACATTTTCACCCAAGGCGCATTTGATGAATTTTGGTGCGTTATCGATGAGCATTTCTTCTGGAGTTGCCCCCCACTTAAGCTTGATAAGCGCTGACTGCCCTCCAATTGGATTGGCAGAACCGTGCAGTAATTGAGCAGCGGTTACACCCCCTGCCAATTGCCGATAGATGTCTATATCGTCGGGATTAACAACGTTGGCGATGCTTACTTCTGCAGTGATGGCTTGCCCGCCTTCGTTGACTCCTTTTGAAATAGCGATATGAGAATGCTCATCGATAATGCCTGAGGTGAGGTGAAGCCCTGCGGCATCGATAATTCTTGCTCCGACAGGTGCACTGATATTTTGACGACTCACTTCTTTGATTTTACCGCCCACAACTAATACGTCGGCACCTTTAACAATTCCTTCTTTCTCATTCGTCCAAACGGTTGCGTTTTTAAAAAGAATGGTTTGTTGATTAGCCCGCGCTACAGTTCCAAATGCCATATTCGGAAACCAGGCCTGACCATATGTTGTCGTATCTTTTTGAAGTGCAACAGGCGCAGGACTTGGCGTGGCTTGATGTTGGATTGCGCTCCAATGAAACCAAGCTCCTTTTGCATCTGTACCGTCACCTTCTAGGACCTTCCCATTTTTTAAGACCTTAGCATGAAGTTGAATCAGCTGCGGTTGGCTTGTGCCTATTGAAATAAACTGGATAGCCACATCTTGTTCTTTGAGAAGGATAGTGGCTTTAGTCGTAAGCGTATCGGTATTCGTTTTGTAAACGACCTTACCTTGTGGTTTGTCGGGTGTTCCACTGACTAATAATTCATAAGTTGTTTCTGGGAGTTTAACGGAGTAAGTACCTGAAAGATTACTGTTGTTGTGGGTTTTCCAATAACGAGCGACGCCAAGATTCCAAGTTTCGAGCAATTGTGCTTCAAATGCAAATGGATCAGCACTGAATACAGAAAAACTCGCGTATTTTCCTGCTTCTAGTGTCCCGACCTGAGCTCCGATGCCAAGCATATCAGCGGGCACAGTGGTCAGTGCTGCCATTGCATCTGTTGCAGAAAGGCCACGTGCAATAGACTTGCGTAGCCCGAGCCAAAACTGATCGGCATTTTTGAGTCCAAAAGAAGTAAAGGCAATTGGAATGTCTGCTTTTTTTAGTAACATGGCATTGCTTGGTGCCAATTCCCAGTGTTTGAGTTCAGAAAGAGGGATTTCGCGGGCTAAGTAGGGGTCGTTCACCTCAAATGCTTCTGGAAAAGTTAGGGGTAATACCAATTGGGCATTGATTTCTTTTAGATCCTCAATTATAGCATATTCATTGCCAGCGCCAATGTATACAAAACTGGTTTGGAATTCATCGGCAATTTTTTGTGCTCTGAGAATTTCCCATTTGTCGTTGGTTTTAAAAATCGTTGGCAACTTATAAATACCTTCCCACTCGGCTAACGAAACGGAATAGGCTAAATTATTTTGATTTTTTTTGTAATAATCGAGGTCGTAGAGTGCCTGACGCAAAAGTGCAATAGACCCCATCTGTGAAGACGGATAGGATTGCTGGCTCGCTCCTTTAGCAAAAGAATAAAACTGAGCTGCCTTGGGCAAAAGGAGCTGTTTGTGAATGTCGGTTTGGCCGAGTGCAACAAATGCCCCACTACCTCGAACAACGCCGTCCATGTAATGCGTTAACGCGAAGCCAAAGCCAGATTGTTGCAATTGATCGGCACTATTATCAATAATTTTAAAATCACTAGCAGCATTTAGCTCAGGGTGCACTGCTTCGTTCCAATAATAAGCCCCCTCTTTATTGCTCTCGAGCTGTGGTCGCCAACCGTTATTCTTAAAAGCAATTGGGTCTAGCCCCACATTGGAATAAAGCTCAATAAAGGATGGCACGAGCACTTTATCGGTGTAGTCGAGAGCGACTGCGCCATCTTGTTTGAGATTTTTGCCCACTTGTACAATTTTACCATTGTGTAAGAGCAAATCAGTGTCGGTTAAGGTTTGGCCAGGCTTGACCATAATTGTGGCATTTTGAAGCAAAATATATTTAGGTTCAGATGCCTTTAGACCATTATCAGGACCAAATTGCGCATGCAATTCAATTGAAAATAGTGTTGTGAGTAAAATTAAGAAACGTGCCGTCATAGGGTGTGAAAATACAAAATCTTGCAAAACACAATGCTTTCTTTAGCCGATTGGTACATATTTCATGGCTTCCCTTTTGGCTAATCCGCTTAAATTTTCTGACTCGACCAACACGCGGACCCAATCCGGGTTCCATTTGGATACCTCGCGCAAGGACCACCCAATGGCCTTCTGAATAAAAAATTCGTTGTTCCACTTAAAGGCGTGGATATAATTTTGTAATAACTCCAAATTGGTTTGCTGCTTGTACTTCAGCTGATGTATGAGCAAGGTGCGTTGCAGCCAAAAGTTTGTAGAGGTCTCCCACGATAAGGCTAGTTCTTGAAATGCTTCTGGAAATTGACGCGCATAATGGCCAACTGAATGGGAGGCAATTAAATCGAGGGAATCCCACCACGTTTGGTTGCTTAAAATAAATGTCAAATGCTCCCCATCTGAGGCTTGTGCATTTTTTTTGTAACAGGTAAGTAAATAGTCTATGCCAATGTATTGAACTTCTCGATAGGAAGATGCCCAACATTCCAAAATAAATTCCCAGGATTGTTCGGGGTTAAACCGCAGCAGTTGGGGTTTGAATTGTTGAAAAATGAGCTTTCTTGGGCCCGACATGACGCCGATAAAAGAAAAGTGATTTTTCATGTAGGCCTCCATTTGCTCTACACGACTTGGATCCTTAACTTTTTCTAGCGCATACTGTATTTCTTGTACGAGTGTAGTCATGCGATAAATAAAAAAAATGGCAAATCATAAGCCGGGTTCTGTGCCAATTGCTGCACGCAGCTTTGGTGTCTATCATTTATCTAGCGCTGCACTCGCGCACAGCGTCCATCGACCTACCCTCCGAGACAGGCGAGCAGCCTGTTCTGCTTGCGCAGGCCTCGGTATATTTGGTCTTTCAGCGCGTAAGGTTTACCCTGCCAATTACATCACTGTAACCGCGGTGAGCTCTTACCTCACCTTTTCACCTTTTCCTCGGCAAGCCGAGGTAGTTTATTTTCTGCGGCACTAGCTGTACTGTAATAATTGCTCATTACAGCCCTTCCCGTTAAGAAGTACGCTGCTCTGTGCTGCCCGGACTTTCCTCTTTTCTAATGAAAAGCGATAGACTGATTTGCCGCAGTAAAGGTATTAAAGTTTAACGAGCTTTTTACGGAGTATGCTTTTGGAGGTATGCACACTGATCGTGTAAGTTCCGGTAGGAAGGTCTGAGATATCAAAATAGCCCTGAAGGGCAGCGTTATGATGTTGCACAATAAGTTGACCATTTAGGTTATGGATTTCAATGAGGTCAAAGGGCATAGAACTCTTAAAGAAACACCATTCAGCTGCCGGATTTGGATAAAAATCAATGGAAAAATCGGCATGATCAATGCTTGCATCTAAACCCAGGTAAATATCTTGGTATTCAATTGTACTTTGAGGGGTTGGTCCAAAACCGCCCAAGGTGGCACGAAGCAAACATTCTTTTTTACCAGTTGTCCACCATTCGTATTGGGTTGTGGTAAAAGTTGGAGGTGCAATCCAAGTTCCTGCTCCAAAGAATGTTTGATAAATGGAATCGTTTTCAGTGATGTCGTGACGAATGCGAAGGGCATCAAAGGTGCCGAGCGGCGTTGTAACAGACCCCCAGCCGTCTACCACTGAATTGCGCTCTCTGTGCTGGATCCATTTGATATCCGCGGCTGGATTCAAATCTATATAGGTATAGCCTCGAGAAGTATAAGTATCATTATAATTGAGCGGGAGTTGGTAGCGGGTTTCTATGGTGTCAGACTTGAATGGAATACCTTGACCCTGTACATCTACGGAATAACCAATGCTATTGATTTGAGAACTTGTGCGGCGGGTATACTGACTTAGATTGGAGATTTCTATGGGTAGAAATGCCGAGAATTGATCGATAGGAAGATCGTTGGTGAGGGTGAAATAAGTTGCTTTATATGGAGTTGAAGCGATTGGGCCGTAAGTGGCGAGAATAAGAATTGATCCAAAACCTATAGGATTGTAGTTAATCAGCGTTTGGCTTTGGGCTGTGAGTTGTGAGAAGTCCCAAGTAGAATTTGGGCCGGTATTTTGCAAATCTATGTTGGTAGGGTTGGCCAGGCTCATCCTGATGGAGTCGGCTGCAGTGGCAAAATCATTCACTTGAAGGGTGATCTGAGCAAAAGCTGAACTCGCTAAACTAGAAACGATGCAAAAAATGGTTGTTTTCATACGCACAAATGTTAGCCAAATTTAGGTTTTTTATTCGATGGATTGGTGCTAACTTTACCACATGTCGGCTATGGTTCAGGAATTTCTGCAAACATGGGAGTCTGAGTTATTGCAACTTAGACCCAACGACCCCCTAATTGACCTTACCGGTTCACTATTCATCTACGCTGAAAATGAACTTTGGAATGGAGAAATTAAAGGCAAGCAATTGCTCAAAGAATGCAAACGAATAGAGCGCGACAGAGGCATTCTAGCCTTGGTACAGTTCGAGGGCGTTATGACATGGGTAAAAGGAGAAGTAAGTATTAAGACACCCGTCTTTTTAAAGACTTGTACCAATTTAAATGCCCAACAACAACATGTCGAATTTGACGACGCGGTTGTTGTCAATCCTTTTCTAATTCAACTATTAAAACGAGCGCAAAATATTGAATTGGCAACGGATAACCAAGAGGAATTACTTGCCCAATTGGCTGATTTCTCCTTTTTCATACAGTTTGAACCAATAACAGGTTTGGCCAACCTTCATCCACAGCGCTATGAACTGCGCAGGGAATGGGAATCTTTACGACTACAACTGAGCTATTCAACTGCACTCCACCAAATTCTTGGCGATTTAGAAATTAGCGTAGATTCTGACCTAAATGCACCTCTTCTCCATCAAATAAGCCCCCTAGATCCTGACCAACGCAGTGCCGTAGCTCATGCCTCATGCGCGTCTACTGTCATTTACGGCCCGCCTGGTACCGGTAAGTCTATTGTACTGAGTAATATCATTAGCCAGGCGCTGGGTGGGAGTCAAAGTGTTTTAGTTGTTGCCGACAAACCTGTAGCGCTTGAGGTTTTAATTGGGAAATTAAGCGTGCAACAACTCAACCAATTCTGTGTATTATTGCCTGATTCTGCGTCTTTAGCACCATTTTATAAAAAATTGCAACAGCAGTTTGAGCACTTACTACAACCCACAAAAGAGCAAAAGAAAACATTGAAAAATGAATTCTTAGCCGCTCAGTATTGGACAGAGCGCAAAAAAATTGAAATTGAAGCCGGGTTGTCTTTCCAAGAATTACTCGAGCAATTTGGTCCTGCAACAAGTACCACGACTCTTCCTACAAACAGATGGAAAGCGTGGGCAAATCATAAAATCTATCTTCAGCAACTCGAGAAAGGAAATAGAAACTACTTACCCTCACTACAAAAATATTGGCAAGACACCCCACCTATCGAACTCAAACAAGATTGGGAACTTTGGAAAAAATTACAGGCACAACTCGCCAAACATGGTGTTAGTAACATACAAGAACTTGATCTTTTCGTAGATCAAAGCTTGCGTTGCTTACAATTTGAAGCAAAGATATACCATCAATATGCTGCGATACTCGACGGAGATTTGCAAGCTTACCTTAAGCGTCTCCAAAAATTTCAGCAATTAAGTAGGGAGCAAGCTGTACTTTTACAACATTTACAAGTTTGGAAACAAATTCCAACAATTGCTGAATGGACCATTTTAGAGAAGGCTGCCACAACAGCTGGATGGCTCTCCAAATTGAAATGGAGAAAACTCGAAAAAAATTGGCTGAGATTGGCGGGTATGGAACTCAAAGTGCTAGAAAACGATCTAAAAAAGTACTGGCGAAGTCAGGAGCAACATGCGCAAATCATTGAAAAATTTGCAAGTTTAGGCGTGCCCGATTTAGCAGGCTCCATCGGATTAATTATTCCGCTTCTCAAGCAACACAAGGCCGATAATTGGAATTGGTACAGAGCTCTTGAGCAAAATGAAATTGAAAAGTATTGCCAATTGCATCAGGTTGCTCATCAGTTTCAGCAATTACATCGCAGGTTGTTTATTAAGCAAATCACAAATTTCGACGACTTCATCGGGCTTTTTGACAACAACTTTATTCAGCTGATCGACCAACACGACCTCCTCAAAAAAATTCCCTTTAATCTTTGGGAAGGAAGCCTCGATTTAATTGCACTCCAACAAGCGCTCCGCAAAGAATTTTGGGCTACACTGCGCTACCACTATCCTGCACTTTATGCAAATGACACCAGGCAAATAAAGTCCTTAATTGAGGAAGACCTGAGCCGTGAAGAAGCAGAATGGACAAACAATGCAAAACAACTCGTCGTCAAGCAGCAGCAACATTTTAAGGCGTTGCAACAGCTTTTGGTAGCCCCTTTACACCAACTTTCAGCCGAACAAAAGACGCGTCGACAAACACTCCGAAAAGGCAAAGCGATACTGATCAAGGAAATGGCCAAAACCAGGCAACATTTAAGTATTATGGAACTCTTTGAAAGTGAAGCAGCACCATGGCTACGCGCTATTTTTCCAATTTGGCTTGCCACACCGACCGCACTTGCCAAACGCTTACCAATGCGCTTAGGCTTATTTGATATTGGTATTTTTGATGAAGCCAGTCAGCTCCCCTTAAGCCATGCCGTTGGTGCCTTACAACGCATTTCCAAACTGATCGTTGCTGGAGACCCCCAACAAATGAGACCCCAGTCGTATTTCGGACAAAGCGCCGAAGGAGTTGTTGACCTTTTGCACCAGGCTGCATTTCACCTTCCTAGTAAGTATTTGCATTACCATTACCGCAGTGAAGATCCCAGCCTTATCGCCTTTTCAAACCAACATTTTTACGATGAAAAACTCGTGGTTTGGCCCTCGAAAGACAGCGCTGAAACTGGATTGTTTGATCACTTTATAACAGATGGTTGCTATGAACAGCAACAAAATATACCAGAAGCTCAAGCGATAGCCAAGCACTTAAAATCTGTGCTTTCCGCCACATCAAAAATTGGTGTAGTTGCTTTTTCAGAAACGCAACTCCAATGCATTTACCAACAACTCAGTCCAAGTGAGCAAGCATTACTCGAGCGCCGAATAGAGGAACGTAGTGCTTTCTTTTTAGCTTTAGAACAAGTTCAGGGTGAGGAATGCGAAATCCTATTGATCAGTTTTGGCTATGCCAAAAATGAAGCGCAACAATTTAGTCTCAAACTTGGGCCTATGACACAAGCCCAAAGCGGAAGACGGCTCAATGTATTGTTAACTAGAGCTCAAAAATCTTTACATTTTTACAGTAGCATAAGGGCAGCCGATTTCCCTATCAAACGCAGTGCAGCTACCAACAAATTATGGGAGTGGTTTGTGTTTTTAGAAAATAATCAGTTTCAACAAGCTGCATATAGCGCGGAGCAGCAAATTTCCTCAGCAGAGGATTATACTACTTTTCTGAATTGTTATCGGGTGTTGAAGCAGCGTCGGGCTCTGCCGAATCAGGTCTAGGGACTGGGTCGTAACCAACGCCTCCACGCGGGTGGCAAGTGGCAATGCGCTTCAGACCAAGAAAAGTTCCTTTAAATGGACCCCAAATAGTTATCGCTTCTATCATGTAGGTGGAACAAGTTGGCGTGTAACGACAACTGGGGGGTAACAGTGGAGAAATGACCCCTTTATATACCTTGACTAAGAAGATCAACGGAAAACTCAAAACCTTGTATAGCACCTGCATAAAACAAAATTACGCAATTTCAACAGGATGTTGTGTATACTTAGTTCCTGTAACATTTTTCAAAGAAGGGGTTATTGGTATTTTTAGAAAATGAAAATCAAGCAACTTCTCTCTCTCTCTTTTATAAGCTCAATTAGCCTATTCAGTTATAGCCAACCTTTAGAAAATTGGGAAGCTGATAAAATCAAAGTAACGCAGTCTAACGGCGTACAGACCATAATGCATGCTGAAGCGCTATTTGAAGACCGTTGGGATCAACTCCCTCAAGCACAATTTTGGAAAAAAATAATGTTGTTGTCACCAGATTCTTGCCTGATTAATGTGGCGGCAACCCGACAGTTATTGGATAAAATGTCTAACCGCGAGTGGAATGCGCAAACTGAAGCCCAAAAAGACAGCACACGCCAGGCACTTCGCATTGCTCACGGTTTACCCAGCGATACCCGTATTTATGTCACCACCGGCAAAAACGACTTTTATCGTTTTTCTGAGGTCTATCCGAGCTTAGACAATGGCGTTCAGGCATTTGAGCGCTATGGCGTCGACCCTTGGTATGCGCAATCTATTCTTTTAATTGAAAGTCCGGCACAAATACGCAAGTCATCTACCGGAGCATATGGAGCATTTCAATTGATGCCTGGTGTTGCCCGATCCATGGGGCTCGTTGTGAATAATACCACAGATGAACGCAAAGATTTTGACCGCTCAGCTTATGGTGCAGCGCAGCTCATTAGTCGGGTTTGTATCCCTGAAGCAAAACGTATTTTAAACCAACACAACCTGAGCTACAACGAAACTGACTTATGGTTCAGACTGTTCGTGTTACACGTGTATCATGCTGGCGCTATGAATGTAGCTGCCGTAGTCAATAAAATTCAGCCTAAAGAAGGTTCACAGGCGCTCATCAAAGCCATGTGGCAAAATAGCGCTGCCGGATTTGGCAATAATTCACAAAACTACACACAATTAGCACTGGCAGCACAGCTCATTCTTCACGATATGGTTTACCAAAATTGTACGGAAATCAGCTCTTGTCTGAGTCGTTGAGCCAATAAATGTGGCCTTTTTCAATTGCTAAATGAGATGGGAAATTATTGGTGAATAAACCACCAGTTCCAAACCCTTGTGCAAGTTTTGGCGCATAACTTGCGCCAAACTGTACAATTGCATTCAGGCCAATCGCGCTCTCTAGCGCACTTGTGAGCCACCAACCAATTTTTCTTTCCTCCGCGAGTAAAATCCATTCTTTCACCCCCGAAAAACCACCATGTAAACTTGGCTTGAGAATGATGTAATGTGGCTTTACTTGCTCGAGTAGTGCAATTTTTTCAGAGCGAGAACAGATGCCAATTAATTCTTCGTCCAGAGCTATTGGCAACGGTGAGGCCAAGCAAAGGGCAGCAAGCTTTTCAGTTTGACCAGCTGCTATTGGTTGTTCAATACTATGCACTTGTAGTGCTGCTAATTCTTCGATTACCTCAGCAACTTGCGCTAAAGAAAATGCGCCATTTGCATCGACTCGGATAGTGAGGTCTTCATGGGCAGCATGAGTGCGTAATTCTTTGAGCAAAAGCAATTCCTCGTGCCAATCCAAAGCGCCGATTTTAAGCTTGACTATTTTAAAACCTACAGCAATTTTTTCGATTGCTTGGGCGCGCATATCGGCCAAGTTACCCATCCAGACCAAGCCGTTGATTGGTATGCGCAATTGACCACGCGTAAAAGAATTCACTAATAAGACCGGATGACCATTGGCTTGGATACTCCAAATTAAGATTTCCAGACCAAAAATAAAAGACGGATACGCCTGCCAGTTGTTGATGAAGTTCTGAAACACGCGATTAGAAAAAAAATCAGATTGGGACCAACGTTCAAAATGAGGCTGCGCTTCAGCGATGAAAACATTTAGCGCCTTTTCATATTGTTCATGGTTTTGAAATTCAGGAGATAACCCAGGAATAATCGGAAATTCAGTTTGCGCTGTTTTTCCGTTAGGTAAAGCATACTCATAAATCCAAGATGGTTTGGTATGGAGAATTCCGCGGCTCGTTCCGGCGGGTTTTTTAAATACCAGTTCGTGTAAGGTCAAGTGCTCAGGCATGGTGGTAGGGTTCGCCTTTTATAATACTAAATGCCCGATACAACTGCTCCAGGAAAATCATGCGCACCATTTGGTGTGAAAAAGTCATTTTTGACAATGATTGTTTGAATTGTGCGCGCTCGTATACAGCCTGACTAAAGCCATATGCGCCACCAATAACAAATACAAAGGCCCCATTGTGTTGCTTTTGCTTTTGAGTAATCCAATTTGCAAAATCTACTGAGCTCAATTGTTGACCGTTCTCATCGAGCAAAATAACAAAGTCTGTCGGGTTAATTTTTGCTAAAATTTGAGCACCCTCTTTTTCTTTGATTTGTGCCTGACTTAAGGCCTTAGGATTTTTAATATCGGGAAGATCTAGCCGTTCGTAACTACAGTAATGAGCCAAACGTTGTTGATAGCGTTGTTCGCCTTGTTTGAGGTCGTCAAGAGCTGTTTTACCAACAACAATAAAGCGGACTTTCATGAGCTTAAACTGCTTCTACACCTCTTAGTTCTGGCGCGGCCATTTTGAGCGCTTCTTCAAGCCCCCCTTTGATGGTCATTTGAGACATCGAGCAATCGCTGCAAGATCCGAGCATTCGGACCTGGACAATGGCGTCGTCGGTAATATCGATGAGCTCCATGTCTCCGCCATCGACATGTAAAAAGGGACGGAGTTGATTGAGAGCGTCGAGGACCTTACTGCGAAGCGCTTCTTTGTTGGCTATCATGCTTGATGTTTGGGCGTTGCTATAATTGCATTCAATTCAGTTTCAAAGTTATGAACTAAATCGTCAAATGCTTGGGTTGTAGGATTATTTTGCTGAAAAACAGCTGGTTTGCCTGCGTCTCCTGCCTCACAAACACCTTGAACGAGCGGAATACTACCCAAAAACGGAACGTTCATACCTTGTGCTAAATTCTTGGCACCATCGCGGCCAAAAATGTAATACTTGTTGTCTGGCAATTCGGCCGGAGTAAAATAAGCCATGTTTTCGACGATTCCTAAGATTGGAACTTTGAAAGCGTCTAGTCTGAACATTTGAATACCCCTACGCGCATCGGCTAAAGCCACCTCTTGCGGGGTGCTTACAATAACGACGCCGTCTAGCGGTACGGTTTGCATTAAAGAAAGATGGATATCGCTGGTTCCTGGCGGGAGGTCAATGAGCAAAAAGTCGAGCTCGCCCCAATGTGCGTCTGCAAACAATTGAGTGAGTGCCTTTGAGGCCATTGGCCCGCGCCAAACAACGGCGTCGTCTTGGCTGGTAAAAAACCCAATTGATAGGATTTTAATGCCGTTTGACTCAATAGGCACAATAAGTGACTGGCCATTGACATCGGTCATTTTTGGGCGCTCTCCAACGAGATCAAACATGGTGGGCATCGATGGGCCGTGAATATCTGCATCGACGATTCCGACACGAAATCCTTTCTTCGCCAAGCCTCCTGCTAAATTAGCAGTAATGGTTGATTTTCCTACCCCGCCCTTTCCTGATGCAATGGCAATAATATGCTTGACATCTGGCAATATTTTCCTGCGAGCAGTTCTGCTTTGTGCATCCAAACCTTGAATTTGACAGTTGATTTGAAGATGTTGACCAAAAACGCGCTTTAAATTAAACTCTATTGCTTCTTGCATACGCTTTCTTGCGTGCAATGCCGGATTGGATATTTTAACACGCAACGCAATACCAGCCTCTTCGATAGTAAGCTGCTCAATTAGATTTAAACTCACTAAATCATTTTTGAGATCAGGCTCCATTATTTTTCCTAAAACATCGAGTACTTCTTCTCTATTTATATTCATTTTTGCGCTTTGATAGATTGGATGGTATGATACATGAAATCTATAACCCTTTTGGTGTCTCCTTGTTCACGGTTCATGATTTCGTAGTAATTGTTGTGAAGACGTTTGACACTGTAAATATAAAAACGCGCGTTTTTTTGAGCCACGAATTCTCCTTTCACCTTTCTTCGATAAATGAGTATGTCATCTGACTGCCTCACTACCTCAATTTCAAAAAATGGATTTGGCTTGAGTAACTTGCGTTTAAATTCAGCAAATCTAAAAGCGTAGTCTCCGTAATCTTCTATGAATAAACTAAAATTTCTTCCGACTTGGAGCTTCCATTTATAACCACCTGGTTCAAAATCTACCTGAGGCTTTACAGAGGTTCCGATTCCGGAGCTTGCATTCGGGAGCATTATTTGGACCGACAAATCGTAAGGTGAGAGGTCGAAGGGCTTGTATTGAACGTAATCAAAATCGGTTGGTTGATCCGGCACGCAGGAGCTCAGGAACAAAAAAGTAAGCAGTACAAAGACCATTTGCATGATACAAAGATACACTTGGTTTATCTTTTTTTTACAATTTCGCAGTATGGAAAAACAAACTGCCTTCTTTTCTTCGCTATTTATTATGCTCTCTGTCATTTTTGGGGCCTTTGGAGCACATGCCTTGAAAGAAATACTCGAACCCTCAGCGCTTCAGACCTTCGAAGTGGGCGTGCGTTATCAAGGCTTTCTATCCATGGGCGTGCTTTTACTTGCCTTGAACGCAGATCGTTTTGAACATTCTATTAAAAAAATATTGTGGGCCATGCTGATCGGAATGATATTATTTTGTTTTTCTATCTACGGATTGGTATTGGGGCGTCACTTTATTAATGAAAATGCCTTTAGCTTTTTAGGGCCAATTACCCCTATCGGCGGGGCAATAAGTATCGTTTCATGGTGTGTATTGCTTTTTCGTCTGTTAAAATACGGACAAGACTAAAACTTTTTTGCGAATGATGTTTTGTAATTCGTGAATAGTTTTTACTTTTGATTAGTTTTTCATCGTAACACCGATTATTTTTTAAACATTATGGCAACACTAACTCTCGGAAGCAAGCTTCCTGCCTTTACAGGCATCGACCAAAACGGCGTATCAATCAGCAGTGCAGACTTTGCTGGTAAAAACCTTGTCATATACTTTTATCCCAAAGACGACACCCCTGGTTGCACAGCACAGGCCTGCAGTATCCGCGACGGCCAAGAAGCTTTGCTTTGCGCTCAAGTTCAGGTAATTGGTGTAAGCGCAGACAGCGTAGCTGCACACACCAAATTTGTAAACAAATACCAGCTGAACTTTCCACTTATATCCGATACCGACAAAACCATTATTCAAGAATTTGGTGTTTGGGGTCCAAAAAAATTTATGGGTCGTGAATACGAAGGTATCCATCGTATGACCTTTATCTTTGACCAAACACACACCCTTATTAAGGTCATTGAAAAACCCAACACAAAAGACCACGCCAACGAAGTTTTGGCTTGTTTTCAATAGAACGTAAATTGTTTACGTACTTCATCTTGCAACTTTGTAAAAATTATTCACCGAGCCCCGCTCACAACAACAAACGATATGGCAAAAGAACAAAATCTAGAAAAACTTAAAGCGCTCCAACTGACCATGGAAAAGCTTGACAAAACCTTTGGAAAAGGCGCTGTTATGAAACTTGGCGACGCTCCTGTTGAACAAGTAGAAGTGATCCCTACAGGCTCCTTAACTCTTGACTTGGCATTGGGTATCAATGGCTACCCAAAAGGCCGCGTAGTTGAAATCTACGGCCCCGAATCTTCGGGTAAAACCACCCTTGCATTACATGCTATTGCCGAGGTTCAAAAACAAGGAGGTATTGCAGCCTTCATCGATGCTGAACACGCTTTTGATCAGTTCTATGCACAAAAACTAGGCGTAGATATAGCCAATCTTTTAATCTCACAACCCGACAACGGAGAACAAGCGCTAGAAATTACCGACAACCTCATCCGTTCAGGTGCCATTGACCTCATTGTCATTGACTCTGTTGCGGCGCTCACACCAAAAGCTGAAATCGAAGGCGAAATGGGTGACTCCCAAATGGGCCTTCAAGCGCGTCTGATGTCTAAAGCCCTCAGAAAATTAACAGGCTCTATCAACAAAGCTGGCTGCTGCTGCATTTTCATCAACCAACTTAGAGACAAAATAGGCGTAATGTTTGGAAATCCAGAAACTACTACTGGTGGTAATGCACTAAAATTTTACTCTTCCATCCGACTCGATATCCGCAGAGCAGCGCAATTAAAAGATGGAGAAGAAATTGTTGGTAATCGCGTTAAAGTAAAAGTTGTCAAAAATAAAGTAGCTCCTCCGTTTAGAAAAGCTGAATTCGATATCATGTATGGCGAAGGTATTTCTAAGGTTGGTGAAATTATCGACCTCGGCGTGGACCTAAATATCCTTAAAAAAAGTGGTTCTTGGTTTTCTTATGGAGAGACCAAATTAGGTCAAGGACGCGATGCCATTAAAACACTCATTCTAGACAACCCAGAACTCATGGAAGAACTGGAAGCAAAAATTAAAAATGTGCTTGTAACACCCACGGGTCAGGCGGAAGTGTTACAAGATTAAACCTATCGTTTGGTTGGGAAGCGGCGCTCTTTTGGAGCGCCGTTTTTTTTTGTTGCAATAATTTACCAGAGCCATCGTTTTTATTTTGAACTTTATTTTTTATCTTCGAAACCCAAACTTAAAGAAACTATGAAAACCTATCTTCCACTAATTGCATTATCTGCTTTACTAATCGGTTCAACCACGAGCTGTAAGAAAAAAGGCTGTCTAGACCAAGATGCTGTCAACTACAACTCAGAAGCTAAAAAAGATGACGGTACTTGCAAGTACACACCCACCATTAACGTTAATGGAAACAATCCAGAAAATATCAATGTAGGCGATACCTACACAGACGCAGGAGCAACAGCAACCAACAAAGATGGTTCTACAGTAACCGTAAATACAAGCAGCCAAGTAGATGCCACTACCAAAGGAACATATACTGTAACATACACAGCTACAAATGAAAATGGGTCGGCTACAGCAACACGCACCGTAAATGTAAATATTGGGCAAGACAACTGGCTAGTTACTTGGAATGTAACTAGTGATTGTGGAAATTCATTTCCCCTAGCAGCTGCGCCTGTTTTTGCTTCGGGTACAACCGGGACCAACGACCTAATTATTGATAACTTATTCAATATTGTAGGTGGGACAGCTAACGCCACAGTCAACGGAAGCAATATCAATATTCCAACACAAACTATAGACTTTACGTTTGGTCAAGTAACTTTTTCCGGCGTCGGCACGATAAATGACCAAGCAAACACGATTACTATCACCTATACATACGATAATACGACTCCAATTATTGGCGGATCCGGAACTTGTGTTGCAACTTACACCAAACAATAATTTTGATCATCCAAAAATATAAAGGCCCGAGATTCGGGCCTTTTTTTTTGCATGCTTTTGCATCTGTAGCATTTGTTACAATCCCATCATTTAACTTGAATAAACTTTGCGACATGGGAAAATTCAATGATATCATCAGTGCGCCTACCCCCACCTTAGTCGATTTTCATGCCACCTGGTGTGGGCCTTGCAAAATGATGTCTCCCATACTGGAGGAATTTTAAAAAGCATACGGCGCGAAAGCGGTGCCTTTCCACTCCAAACACTTAAACAAAAAATCGGCAGTTATTTAAAGATCAAAAAAAAGGGTGGCTTTATGTAACCCTTCTTTTTTATATACGTATTTGCTTTCCTAGGCGGAAAACTATACTTTTGCCGACGTAAATTTTAATCAAACTAACAAATCAGTATGGAATCAATGATGATTTATGTGCCAATTGTGATGGCCGTTATCGGATTGCTATTTATGGCAATGAAGAGAGCATGGGTTTTGAAGCAAGACGCCGGCGATGGAAAAATGAAAGAAATTTCAGATTACATCTATGAAGGAGCACTCGCCTTTTTAAAAGCAGAATACCGCTTACTCGCGGTTTTCGTTTTGATATCAAGTATAGTATTAGCCGGGATTACTTTTGTTCCAGGTGTTAAAACACACTTATTAATTATTATCGCATTTATATTCGGTGCCATTTTCTCTGCCTTGGCAGGAAACATGGGAATGAAAATTGCCACGAAAACCAATGTGCGAACCACTCAAGCGGCACGTACTAGTTTACCTCAAGCATTGAAAGTTTCTTTCGGAGGCGGAACGGTTATGGGTCTTGGCGTTGCTGGTTTGGCCGTTTTGGGCTTGACTGCTTTCTTTATTTTCTTCTTCCAATTCTTCATGGGTGGTAAATGGACCAACACCGAAGACATGACTATCGTACTTGAAACATTAGCTGGTTTCTCTCTCGGAGCTGAATCAATCGCATTATTTGCGCGTGTGGGTGGTGGTATTTATACCAAAGCTGCCGACGTCGGTGCTGACCTAGTAGGTAAAGTAGAAGCGGGTATTCCTGAAGACGACCCACGTAACCCAGCAACAATTGCCGATAATGTTGGAGACAACGTTGGAGACGTAGCAGGCATGGGAGCTGACTTATTTGGTTCTTATGTAGCAACAGTTTTAGCTGCTATGGTTCTTGGTAATTATGTCATCAAAGATATGGGTGGCAACATCATTAAAGAAGGTTTTGGTGGTATTGGCCCTATATTATTGCCAATGGCCATTGCTGGTTTCGGCATCTTGTTCTCGATCATTGGAACGATGCTCGTCCGCATCAAGAGCAACGACGCGAAAGAAAAGCAAGTTCAAGGAGCTTTAAACCTAGGCAACTGGGTATCTATTGGTCTTACTGCTATTGCTTGTTATATTTTGGTAAACTGGATGTTGCCAGCTCAAATGACCATGGAGTTCTTTGGAGAAGGTCCACAAGAAATTTCATCGATGCGTGTATTCTTCGCTACTATCGTTGGTTTAGTAGTAGGAGGCGTTATTTCTTCTGTTACTGAATACTACACAGGATTGGGTACAAAACCAGTCTTGAAAATTGTTCAAAAATCTGCTACAGGTGCAGGTACAAACGTAATTGCTGGTTTGGCTACTGGTATGATTTCAACCTTTCCGACCGTATTATTGTTTGCAGGAGCCATCTGGGGATCTTATGCATTGGCCGGTTTCTACGGTGTTGCTCTTGCGGCATCAGCCATGATGGCCACTACGGCTATGCAATTAGCTATCGATGCATTCGGACCAATCTCTGACAACGCAGGTGGTATTGCAGAAATGAGCGAGCTTCCAAAAGAAGTGCGCCAACGCACCGATATTTTAGACTCAGTTGGTAATACAACTGCTGCAACCGGTAAAGGATTTGCCATTGCATCAGCAGCGCTTACCTCCCTTGCCTTGTTTGCTGCTTACGTTACTTTCACTGGAATCGACGGCATCAACATATTTAAAGCTCCAGTACTCGCTATGTTGTTTGTTGGTGGCATGATCCCCGTTGTATTCTCTGCACTCGCTATGAATTCAGTTGGTAAGGCGGCCATGGATATGGTGTATGAAGTGCGTCGTCAGTTCCGTGAAATTCCAGGAATTATGGAAGGTACGGGCAAGCCTGAATATGGCAAGTGCGTAGAAATCTCTACCAAAGCTGCGTTGCGCGAAATGATGTTGCCTGGTGTACTTACAATTGGCTTCCCTATTTTAATTGCTACTTTACCAATGTTACTTGGCTACGATAACCAACTCATCGCAGAAATGCTCGGTGGCTATATGGCTGGCGTAACGGTTTCAGGTGTGCTTTGGGCAGTTTTCCAAAATAATGCGGGTGGCGCATGGGACAACGCTAAGAAATCTTTTGAAGCTGGTGTTGAAATCAACGGAGAAATGACTTACAAAGGTTCTGATGCACACAAAGCTGCCGTAACCGGAGACACCGTAGGAGACCCGTTCAAAGATACTTCTGGCCCCTCTATGAACATTTTAATTAAACTCACTTGTTTGATTGGCTTGGTCATTGCACCAATCTTAGGTAACGGTCAAGAAGAGAAGAAAGAAGCTGACTGCTGTGCCAAAACAGAAATGTCTAACGACATGAAATGCGACATGAGCAAATGTTCAAAAGAAAATAAAGATTGTTGCGCTAAATAAGCGCCTCACATTCCTTCTAAAGCCACCTCAAAGGGTGGCTTTTTTGTTTTATTTATATTTGTACGTGCTTCAGAACAAAGATTTTTTTCAAGACGTTTATGCAGTTGTTCGCCTCATTCCTGAAGGAAGAGTAACAAGTTACGGAGCAATTGCCAATTATTTAGGCGCTAAACAAGGTGCTAGAATGGTAGGTTGGGCCATGAACGCCAGCCATCATTTGCCAGATGTTCCCGCCCATAGGGTGGTCAATAGAATTGGTTTATTGAGTGGTAAGCATCATTTTGAAGGACCGTCGCAAATGGCGGAACTCCTACAGAATGAAGGCATTGTTGTTATCGATAATCAAATTCAACACTTTCAAAAAGTTTTTTGGGATCCTGCACTTGAATTAGGTTTGCCTTAAAGGATTCTATTAATTTTGTCGAAACAATTTTGACTATGAAATTTGCTACCAAAGCCATCCATGCTGGCGTGCACCCCGACCCTGCAACTGGTGCCATTATGACCCCAATTTACCAAACCTCTACTTACGTACAAGACGGTGTTGGCAATCATAAAGGCTATGAGTATTCCAGAACACAGAACCCTACCCGCCACGCACTAGAAAAAAATATTGCCGCCATAGAAAATGGTAAACATGGTGCTTGTTTTGGTTCTGGCTTAGCAGCCATCGATTGCGTTATTAAAATGCTCAATCCTGGCGACGAAATTATCTCTACTAACGACCTCTACGGGGGTTCTTACCGCATCTTTAATACCATTTTTGCCAAATACGGTTTGGTCTTTCATTTTGTCGATATGCAGGACCCTGCGGCCGTTGCTGCATTGGTCAATGACCATACCAAACTCATTTGGGTCGAGACACCAACCAATCCGATGATGAATATCATCGACATCAAGGCTATGGCCGCCATTGCAAAAAATGCGGGGGCTTTGTTGTGTGTAGACAACACCTTTGCTACTCCTTATTTACAAAATCCGCTCGACCTCGGTGCAGACATGGTGATGCACTCTGTTACCAAATATTTGGGTGGGCACTCAGATGTTGTCATGGGTGCTTTGGTTTGCAACGACGACGCCCTTGCAACTGAAATGTACCGCATTCAAAACTCTTCAGGAGCAGTTACAGCACCAATGGATTCATTCTTGGTATTGCGCGGTATCAAAACCCTGCATCTGCGGATGCAACGCCACTGTGAGAACGGAGAAAAAATTGCACGGTTTTTAGTGAGCCACCCTATCGTCGACAAAGTGTACTGGCCAGGTTTTGAAACGCATCCAAACCACGACGTAGCCAAAACACAAATGCGCGGTTTTGGCGGCATGATTTCCTTTACACTTAAAGGAAATCAATTACAAGATGCACTAGACCTCGTTCAAAAAGTAGAAATTTTTGCACTTGCCGAATCTCTTGGAGGTGTTGAATCGTTGATCGGGCACCCGGCTACCATGACACACGCATCTATCCCGAAAGAAGTCCGTGAAAAAAGCGGTGTGGTTGATTCACTCATTCGTTTGAGTGTTGGTGTAGAAGACGCTGAAGACCTCATTGCCGACTTAAAACAAGCGCTAAGCTAATCTATTCTTTACAGTAAATCTAAACTCTTAAAGAACTGTTCTTTTTTGGCAGGCGACAACGGAACAGAGGTGCCGTCTTTTAAAATGACGGATCCGCCATCGTGCTTGTCATAGCGCTCAACATAATTCAGATTGATCAAATGCGACTGGTGTACCCTAAAAAAGGAGAAGCCTGCCAGCATCGTATCGTAATCTTTGAGCGTTTTGGAAACAAGAATTTTCTTGCCGTCGTTCAGATAGAAAAACGTATAGTTTTTATCGGCTTCGCAGTGCACGATATCATCAATCTCGATTACAAAAATACTTTCTTGCGTCTTGAGTACTAGCTTTCGCTTGTGTTGCGGCTGAATATTGTGCTGTAGGGTTTGAAACTGGGTGTCGTCTTTTTTGTGTTCAACAACCTGCATTGCATTGGTCATGGCAGTATGAAGCTCTTCAGCATCAATTGGTTTAAGAATGTAATCAAGTGCCGAAAATTTAATGGCCTGAACAGCAAATTCTTGAAAAGCTGTTATGAATATGACCTCAAACTGTTTGTGTTTTACATTTTTCAAGACGTCAAAACCATTGCCATCTGGCATTTGGATGTCGAGTAAAACGATATCTGGTTGAATGTCATCAATGGCTTCTATCCCAGATTCAACATTCTCCCCATCTGTATAAATAGTTAAATTTAAATCAAAAGATTCTAGCATCTTACGGATGAAGGTTCTGGTTGGTTTTTCATCATCGATGATCAGTACTTTTCGACTCATGACACGCTCGGTTTTATTGTTCGGGTTCGTACTTTAATGGCAAGACAAGCTTTACTGCAGTACCAGTTTGTTGAATGGGGTCTAAGTCCCTGATTGTCAAGCTACCGTTAAATTTATACTTTTTATTTAGAATCGCAATGCGCTCACGCGTAATATCGATAGCCATACTTTTATGCGTCCTCAATTTTTTGGTATTAGCTGATTTTTTCCTACCTACACCATTATCGTGAATTTCTATGATGAGTTGTTCATCTTGGGCGTGCATGAAAACGCCAATTTTCCCACCTTTTACGGTGTGAAGTTGGCCATGCTCAATGGCATTCTCAATAAAAGGTTGCGTAATCATGGGCGAGACCATAGCTTTATTGAACAATAAATCATCACTTATACTGAGCTCATAATCAAAACGATGCTCAAAGCGCATTTTCTGAGCAGTTAGATATTTATCGAGGATTTCGCGTTCCAACTCAATAGGAATGAATTCTTTTGGGGAGTTCTCCAAAATCAAGCGCATCAGACGTGAAAAATTGACTAAAAATTGAGAAGATTTTTCAGGATCATTTTCATAAATATAGCTCTGAATTACCGACATAGCGTTGAATACAAAATGTGGATTCATTTGTGTACGCAATAATGTTTGGGATAATTCTGCTTCGCGCTGCTCTTGCTTGGTTTTAATTTGTTGGGTCCGGAGCACATAAATAACAACTCCAAAAATAATCGCAACAATAAAAATGATAGAAATAAATAATTGGCGGTCACGCTGAAGCTCAATGATTTCTCGCTCTTTTTGAGCGCGCTCAATAGACGCTTGCTGATTAACTATCAAACGCTCTCTCTCTTCGCGCAAATTGGCAGCAGCCATTTCTTCGATTCGTGCAGCACTGCGCCAAACAGGGCTGTTTTCCAACCATTTTGTATAATTCTGTTGATACTGATAGGCGAGTTCGAGCTGACCAGTTTTTTGCGCAATTGTGGCTAAATCTCGATACACATTGGCAATTTTTGGACCCAACAAGGCCTCGTTAGGCAAGTAATTCAAACTGGACTGAAATGCCATTTTAGCTGCTTTTAAACGATTTTTAATCAACAAGTATTGTCCGTACTCGTAATTCAAATCGGCGGCATAAATCGGGTCTTTAGACAAATTGTTGTTTGACAACAAACTAGCGAATGGCAACTCTACACTTTCACCATTCAAATACATGGTAGTAATCATGAGTAAACGAGCTCGATTTTGATAACGTTGGTTGCCAACATCCCCAAAATATCGATAGGCTAAACCTGCCGCAGCGCTTGCTTTATCTGGTTGATAAGTGCCCAGATAATAACGGCCAAGTAAATAATTGGTGAACGCTTGGCTGCGCTCGTCTTTTTCTGATTGGGCTAAATCTTGGGCTAATTTTAAATAAGTTAATGCCTGATTGTAATTCTTGACTTCAATAGATATACTTGCAATGAGCAGTAACGGATTTAATTTATAATGATCAAGTTGTGCTTCTTCTGCGAGTTGGAGGGCGTAAATGGAACGTTGTACAGCTTGCTCTAAAAGGTTGAACTGCCAATAGATCTGCGCCTGCTGTTGCATGGCATTGATCAGTACCCATTTTTTATCGGCTCTTTTGGCTAGCTGTAAAGCTATGTTACTTGCCCAAATCGCTGAATCTTTTTGAAATGTGGCGCTAAAATTTTGAGCGATTTGAAGGTAAAGGGCAGTTTGCTCTCTATTTTTTAGGCGCCGATCCATTTGTTGAAGAAGCCTTGCGTAGTGGTATTTTTTGTTGGTGGCAATGGCGCAACCCACTATATTTTTACGCCAATTTGCCTTGGGATTAGAAAAAGCGTAGGGCTCAATGCTTTGATTGAAAATTTGAATCATGGATTTTGTATCTCCAAGATATTGAGCGCGTTCTGCTGCCAGCAGCGAAATGAGTGCTTGATTTTCTGCACCGGTATAGGCCTGTCTTTGTGCAACTAATAATTTGATCTCCTTTTGCCACTCGTTGCGGTTTCGCTCGTAGATAGCATCGAGCAGACGCAACCTTACTTGTAGTTGCGCCGTCTTATCTTTTGTGGCTTGTAGGTCCTGGCGTAATTTATTTTCAGATTGGGCAATGAGTTGCCAACCAAAAAAGAAATGCGCTAATAAAAAAAACAAGCTTAACTTTGACATCAACAACGAATATACAAATTTCATACGCATGCGTCTAACTACTACTTTATTTGCCTTTTTAATCGCATTATTCTTCAGCTTTAATAGCTGGGCAAGCCATATTATCGGGGGTGAGATCTATTACGACTCATTGGGAAATAATCAGTATAAAATCACGATCGAAATCTACCGAGACTGCAACTCTGCAACTGGTTTTGACAACCCGCTGAGTTACACCATTTTTCAGGCAAATGGAAGTATCTATGAAATCAGATATATTGCGCCTTTCTCACAAAACATACTGCCAATTGTCTATGATGACCCTTGTGTGACGGTACCCAACGACATCTGCGTAGAGCGCGCAATTTATGTCGATACAGTTACATTGCCATTTAGTGTCCAAGGTTACTATGTATCTTACCAACGCTGTTGTTGGACGGGTGCCATAGATAACATAGTAGACCCAGCAAGCAATGGCATCACGCTTACCGCTTTCATCCCGGGCTCTGCCTTAGTGGGCGTGCATAACCAAGGGGCGCGCTTTAACAATTATCCACCGCTCATTCTATGTTCACAAAATACATTGAACTTTGACCATTCTGCCTTTGACCCGGATGGCGATTCTCTAAGTTATGAACTCTTAGCACCCTTGCTTGGGGGTAGCATTACAAATGTTGTTCCTGACCCCGAAGACCCCGCACCCTACACGCCTGTAAGTTGGAATCCTACGTTCTCAGAAACGGTTCCGTTTGGCGCAGGATCAAATGTAACCATAAACCCAGCCACGGGCTTTATGACATTCACACCAAACCTCATCGGTAGTTTTGTAGCGGGTGTTGCGGTAAAAGAATGGAGAAATGGCATTCTTATCAATACCAAAATTAGAACCTTCGGGTACCGCGTTGTTACTTGCCAGATAGAAGTGCCTATTGAAGTAGACGTAACAGGCCCTACCCAGCTCATAGAAGACTGTGGTTTTGCAGGTTTTATCGTCAAACGCACCGACCTCAGCGCCAATTTAGTAGTGCAAATTAGCCTCGGCGGCACAGCCACCAATGGCCAAGACTACCCATTTATAGACAGCGTGCTCGTTATTCCTGCAGGCGTAGCCTCTGACACCATAGGCATTTCAGCTTTCTTAGATAGCATCCTTGAAGGGACCGAAACAGTTTTCTTCAACGTCATTTTACCAAACCCTTGTGATGGCTCTTTTGACACCACTTCTATCTCCTTAAATATTATTGACTACACGCCCATGACCATTACAGCAGTAGACTCTCTGAATGTTTGTGCAGACTTTGGACAAGGAACGAATATTTGGTGCAATGTTCAAAACGGAATAGCGCCTTACAGCTATGTATGGGGGCCGGGGTTTTTCGTAAATAACGACACCGTTTATGTGCAGCCCAGCAATTTAGAACCCAACCTCAATAACTTTCAAGTATACGTCATGGACCAATGCGCCAAGACCATCACATCTCCTAACATTAGGGTTTACAACCAATGCCCATTGGTGGTACCCAATATCTTGACACTCAACAACGACGGAACCAATGACTTTTTAGTGATCAAGAACTGGGAAGACTACAACCAAGTGAGTATCCAAATCTTTAACCGCTGGGGCAATCTTATCTATGAAAAAGATAACTACCTCAACGACTGGAACGGTACAGACATGAGCGGAAAAGCGCTAGAGGAAGGCGTTTATTTCTATATGGCTACACCAAAAAGCGATAAATACGAATACGACAACCAAGAGAAAACACTTTATACGCTTCATGGTTTCGTCCATTTAGTGAAACCATAAATCAAATCATCTGCAACAAAAAAGGCGCCAAAAGGCGCCTTTTTTGTTGCTATAATAGTTGAGTTTAGTCTATCGAATACACTACACCCGCATGCAAACCAACTGAAGCTGCGTTGGTCTTATACGTAGAATTATACAGATCTAAATCTAAACCCAAGGCGTCCACTCCTTTTGCATCGGCAGTACTATACATAAAGCGAGCGCTCACTGAAACCAATACGGGCAAATCGAGAATTCCAAAACGACCACCAACGCCAATCATGTAACCCATAAAATTTTGGTATTGATTGCTAACATCATTTGTAGAATTATTGCTAAAGGAATAGGTTGCGCTTTTTACGTTATTCATGACTACACCTAATTCACCAAAAGAACCCTTTGAACCACCCAAGCGAAGGTATACCGGGATTTGAACAGTTGTCAGGTTAACTTCTGAAGTGTAGGAGCCCACAAGCGGAAGTTCACCTTGGTAGCCAGCCTTGAAATTCCCAAGAAGGTACTCAGCTCCTACACCAATTTTACCAATATTTAGGGTGCCAGCTAAGCCATAGTTGGAGCTAAAAGCTACGTCGTAATCTTGAGTTACCCCAAGGTCAGAAATATTTTTATTGAACATAGCCGTTGCGCTGTAGGCATATTTTGCAGTGAGGGTTTGCGCTTTTACTGCGCTCATACAGGTCAATAGAGACAAAGAAAAGAATAGTTTTTTCATGGTTTATGAGGTTTGTGTTTGAATAGTCAAACAAAATAAGACAAAAAAATGAAATGCGTAACTTTAGTGCATGAAGTTCATCTACCTTGCCTTATTTAATATCATCTTCATAAGTGTCGCTGGACGCGCCCAATTCGTTCAAGAAATAGAAGGAGAATACTTTGGCAAAAATATCACCCAAGCCGACCTTGACATCCTCTTTGCAAATGACCCCAACCTCTATTGGCTCAACTTTGACTACAAAGACACGTCTCTTATACTTCCCGATTTCAAAAAGTTAGACATCCTCGCTATTAAAAGTGAAACTTTACGTTCTTTGACAATGCCCGATACGCTTTTTGAACTCGGCCTCATCGATTTTAATTTACCAAGTTTGAGCACATTCAAAGAGCCTTTTGCGCCAAACCTATATCAAATGACGCTATATACGAATCTTTCGAGTCTTCCACAGTTGATTTGCACCAGTGAGGAGCTTACCTTGGTTGATATCAAGAACTACAAAGACCTCAGCTGGACCGAATGCATAGAAGAACGTTTTGTTAATGGTAAGTTTCAGTTGTCGAGTTGCGAAATACTTGACGGCAAAGACGGCCCAACAGTTGCTAAAATCGTAAGCCCGGACGGCGCCCCAGACGAATGGCTCGAAAGCTCTGACGATATGTCAGAAGAAGATTTTGAAGACCTGCAAAAGGGCATGCAACGAACCGGGCGCATGATTACCGTTATTCGCCGCGCTACTGGCTTGGCCTTGGCCGGGATTGTGTTTTTGATTTTGAAGTCGTAAGTTAGTGGTGTGTATCCCAATAAATTTTAACCCTGTTCAGTAGTTCTACTGAATTGAATAATTGCATAAATAGCTCATATTTTAGCGATTTAGACACAAAAAAACCCCACATGACTGTGAGGTTTAAGAGTGATCCCGACAGGATTCGAACCTGTGGCCTACTGCTTAGAAGGCAGTTGCTCTATCCAGCTGAGCTACGGGACCGATTTAATCAAAAAAGGGGGATGATTGCTCATCCCCCTTGTCGGGGCGGCAGGATTCGAACCTGCGACCTCCTGGTCCCAAACCAGGCGCGATGACCGGACTACGCTACGCCCCGAACTTAAGTTCGAACGGTCTAAAATTATGGCGGTGGGAGCGAGATTCGAACTCGCGGTACAGTTACCCGTACGACAGTTTAGCAAACTGTTGGTTTCAGCCACTCACCCATCCCACCCTATGTTCAATGAACGGATGGCAAAAGTACAAAAACATTCCGTTTTTGAAAGCTTTTTTCGTATTTTTTTTATCCCTCGTAAGTAAATTCTCCGTGCTCGCTGGAAATGGTTACTTTTTTGTTCGGTGAGGCTTCTACCCTGCCCACAACTTGTGCGGCAACACCAAATTGTGCGGCAATTCGGATGATTTCTGGTGCATGTTGCTCACTTACATAAACTTCCATGCGGTGCCCCATATTGAAAACCTTATACATTTCTTGCCATGGTGTTTTGGACTCGGCCTGAATCATTTTAAACAAAGTAGGTGTTTCGAATAGCCGGTCTTTTATGACATGAAGGTTATCGATAAAGTGTAAAACCTTGGTTTGGGCGCCGCCAGAGCAATGAACCATGCCATGAATATCGTTGTGGTGCGCATCTAAAATAGCTTTGATAATTGGTGCGTAAGTGCGCGTAGCTGACAAAACGAGCTTGCCTGCATCTAACGGACTTCCATCTACGGTATCTGTCAAACGCTTAGAACCACTATAGACCAAATCTTTGGGCAAAGAGCTGTCGTAAGTTTCGGGGAATTCCTCGGCAAGTGAATGATGAAAAACATCGTGACGTGCGCTTGTGAGGCCATTGCTGCCCATTCCGCCGTTGTATTCTTTTTCATAGGTAGCCTGCCCAAATGAAGCCAAGCCGACAATAACATCTCCGGGGCGAATGCCGTCATTAGAAATGACTTTGTTTCGTGGCATGCGACAAATCACAGTGGAGTCAACGATAATGGTGCGAACGAGGTCGCCGACATCGGCTGTTTCTCCGCCTGTCGAGTAAATTTCGATGCCATACCCTCGCAATTCTTCCAGAAGATCTTCTGTACCATTAATAATGGCAGCCAAAACCTCGCCAGGAATGAGCAATTTGTTGCGGCCAATGGTGCTTGAAACCAAAATAGGACCAGTGGCGCCAACGCAAAGCAAGTCGTCGATATTCATGATCAGCGCATCTTGAGCTATGCCTCGCCAAACGGATAGATCGCCGGTTTTTTTCCAGTAGGCATAAGCCAAAGAAGATTTGGTGCCCGCGCCATCGGCGTGCATCACGACACAATAATTTGGGTCGCCGGTGAGGTAGTCAGGAACAACTTTGCAAAATGCTTTTGGAAACAACCCTTTGTCTAGTTTAGAAATGGCCTTGTGCACATCTTCTTTTCCGGCAGAGACGCCGCGTTGTTGATATCGGTTATCAGACATATCGTGTATTTATTTGATGCCCCGACGCTTTTTAATGGCTTCGTAGGCATCTTGAATTTGTTGGAATTTCTCCTTGGCTCCTTTCAAGTATTCTTCGCCCATATGGGCTACTTTATCAGGGTGGTGCGCCACCGCCATTTTGCGATACGCTTTTTTGACTTCTTCATCGGTCGCTTTTTCGTCAACACCTAAGATTTTGTAGTCAGAATCTACATTTCGGTAGAACATATTGCGCAGGCTCTCAAACTCTACCGCTGGAATACCCAACATGGTAGCAATCCGAGAAATGACATTGAGCTCAGCCGTTCCGACGTCTCCGTCGGCTTTGGCAATACCAAATAAATAATGAACGAGCTGAACCCGTACTTCTTGGGTCATGCGGTTGCGGATATCGTGGCAAATATCTTGTAAGGGAATACTTGGTGCATCTAGAAATTGCCGCAACGTTTGCAAATGCGTAGCGTTGAACTGCTTTCCAAATTGTGCTGAAAAAAAGTTTTTCACAAAGTCGAGCTCAATGCGCAGCACTTTGCCATCGGCCTTCATGACAGCTGCCGAAAGCGCCATGAGCATCGTAGGTAGGTCGTACATGGAGCTCTGCCTACGATAGAACTCAAATGGATCTTGTGCTGGGCCTGGGCCAGGGCCACTTTGCCCATTTTTAGAGGCCTGCTGGTATTGATCTATAAGTGATCCGATGGCAAAGCCGAGTATGGCCAAACCAATTTTACGGGTTAAAATGAGGGCGCCAATGCCCAAGATCCATTTGTACAAAATCTAGAATTTAAGCGAAGTCAAAGCTAGTCATTTATGCAATATGTTCGATATTGCGCTGTATGAAAGCATCTAAAGCGGCGCCTTTTAGCAGACCCTGAGCCAACATAGCGAGGTCTACTAATTGTTTGGTGCTTTGCTCCTGAGCGGCTGTTTCTTGGCTTAAGATTTTGCTGATAGCCGGATGATTGGCATTCACGGTAAGGTTGAACATTTCTGGGAATGCGCCATAAAAACCACCGCCACCACCGAGCTTTTGTTGTTCCATCATGCGACGAATAAACTCTGGCTGGGTAATGATAATTGGTGCTTCTTGCTCGCTCATGCTTTCGAACTGCACCGTGAATTTCTCTTTATTGACCTGCGCTTCAAATATTGGCTTGAGTTGCTCTTCTTCCTCTTTAGATAATTTGGAAGGGAGCTCGTCTGTTTTGGCGATGAGTTTGTCTAGGCTGTCTGCGTCAACGCGTGCAAAACTGATGTTTTCGTTGCTTTGCTCCAATTTAGAAATCCAGTGAGGGGCAAGCGGACCGTCTAGCAGTAAAACGGAATAGCCGCGCTCCTTGGCTTTTTTCACGAAAGCGTATTGCTCTTCGGCATCATTGGTGTAAAGGAAAACCGTTTTGTTATTTTTATCGGTCTGAAGCACCTTGACTTTTTCTGTATATTCAGATAACGTATAAAATTCGTTGTCTGTGGTTTTGAATAAACTGAAGTCTTTGGCTTTTTCTGCAAATTTTTCTTCGGAAAGCATTCCGTACTGAACAAACACTTGAAGGTCTGGCCATTTGGCCTCGAAATCAGAACGGTCTTTTTTGAACATTTCAGCTAGTTTATCCGCAACCTTTTTGGTAATATGCGCTGAAATCTTTTTGACATTGCCGTCGCTTTGCAAATAAGAACGCGACACATTCAATGGAATATCCGGAGAATCGATGACGCCATGCAATAAAGTCAAAAATTCAGGTACAATTTCTGCAACGCTGTCGGTAATAAAAACTTGATTGCTATATAAATTGATTTTGTTGCGTTGTACCTCGACATTTTCCTTAATTTTTGGAAAATAGAGGATCCCCGTAAGGTTAAATGGATAGTCTACATTGAGGTGAATATGAAAGAGCGGCTGCTCAAAAGTCATGGGATAAAGCTCACGGTAGAATTGATCGTAGTCTTCTTGCTTGAGGTCTACGGGTGCTTTTGTCCAGGCCGGGCTGGGGTTATTGACTTGATTTGGCACTTCTATCGCGACGCGCTTTACATTGCCTTTCTCGTCTTTTTCTCCTTCAGGAGAGTCGATGTAGTCGGTTTTGGTGCCAAATTCAACAGGAATTGGCAAGAACTTGCAGTATTTATCTAAAATGCCCTGAATGCGCTGTTTTTCTAAAAACTCTGCAGACTCTTCATTGATAAAGAGTACGATATCTGTACCTCTGCTTTCTTTTTCGATATCAATTAGGGTATATTCTGGTGAGCCGTTGCTTTCCCATTGGACAGCCTGTGCGCCATCATAACGACCCAGCGTTCTAATCTGCACTTTCTCTGCAACCATAAAGGCAGAATAAAATCCAAGTCCGAAATGACCTATGATTTGTTCTGCACCTTCCTTTCCTTTGTATTTTTCGACAAATTCTTCAGCACCTGAGAATGCAATTTGATTGATGTATTTATCAATTTCCTCGGCTGTCATGCCAATACCGTTGTCTCGGATGGTGAGTGTCTTGGCTTCTTTATCCAGAATAACCTCTACTTTCAGTTCGCCGAGTTCACCTTTGAATTCGCCGTTTTTAGCCAAAAATTTGAGCTTTTGCGAGGCATCTACAGCATTTGAAACCAATTCACGTAAGAATATTTCGTGATCAGAGTAGAGAAATTTTTTAATGATCGGAAAGATGTTTTCCGTTTGAACATGAATTTGACCTGTTTTCATTGTATTTCTATTTTTTGCTTTACACCACTCAATAAAAATGCCATGCGCTAAATACTGCCATTTTGACAAGCAACTGCGTTTTTTTTGTCAATTTTGCAGCATGAAATATGCAATCATTACAGGCGCGAGTTCAGGCTTTGGTGCAGCAACGGCTCAAGAACTCCAAAACATGGGCTACGGCCTCGTTTTATTGGCCAGAAGAGTAGACCGTTTGGAGACACTCCAAAAAACGTTAACAACAACTCCTGTATACATTGCAGCACTCGATGTATGCAGTCAAACACATGTTCAAGCCGTCATTGCAGCGCTCCCCAAAGAAATTGCAGCAAATATTTTTATTTTAGTCAATAATGCGGGGCTTGCAGTAGGCAGAGGGCCACTTGATACAGGGCTGTCAGAAGATTGGAACCGCATGATAGATACCAACGTCAAGGGGCTGTTGTACGTGAGTCAGGCAGTTATTCCTTTGCTTAAAAAGCATCCAAATAGCCACCTCATCAATATCTCCTCTATTGCAGGAAAAGAAGTTTATGCAGGTGGCAATGTATACTGCGCAAGTAAACATGCAGTAGATGCGCTCTCAAAAGCACTGCGCATCGATTTGCTTGCACATGAAATCAAAGTGAGTAATATCGCACCAGGAGCGGCAGAAACCGAATTTTCATTGGTGCGCTTTAAAGGAGATGCCCGAACGGCACAAAGTGTTTACGAGGGCTTTGCTGCGCTTCAGGCAGCAGATATTGCTCAAACGGTAGCGTTTATTGTCAGTAGGCCTGCACATGTCAGTATTGCAGATATCACCATTATGCCGAGTGCGCAAGCCAATGGCAGTCTATTTCACAAAAAATAATTTTACAATACGCATGAACACTTTTCAGACCTATTCTTTTACTGGTAAACGCACAATTGTTCGCGTCGATTTCAATGTACCGATGGATAAATCTACCGGACTTATTTCCGACGACAAACGCATTCGCGCGGCCGCACCTACTTTAAAACATATATTAGACCAAGGCGGAAGTGTCGTGTTGCTGTCTCATTTTGGAAGGCCAAAAAATGGACCTGAAACAATTTTCTCTTTGGAGCAAATTTGTGCAAAAGTAAGCGAGGTACTTGGCGTCAAAGTAAAATTTGCAGCTGATTGTATCAGTCATGAAGCCTTCCTTTTGAGTAAGGCATTATTACCCGGCGAAGTTTTATTACTAGAAAATGTTCGTTTTTATAAAGAAGAAACTTCAGGAGATCTATCTTTTGCCGAAAAATTAGCCCAACACGGCGATTGTTATGTCAACGATGCCTTTGGAGCAGCGCATCGTGCACATGCCAGCACTACCCAATTAGCAACTTTTTTCCCGAACGATAAAATGGCAGGGCTGCTCATGAATGCCGAAATTGAAAATGCCAAAAAAGTACTGCACCAAGCCGAGCGCCCCTTTACCGCAATAGTAGGCGGCGCAAAAGTCTCCGATAAAGTACTCATCGTAGAAAATCTACTTCAAATTGCCAATCATATTATCATTGGGGGCGGTATGGCCTATACCTTTTATAAAGCAATGGGAGGTCAAATTGGTGCTTCACTCTGCGAAACCGAACGCATAGAGACGTGTAAAGAAATACTCGAAAGGGCCAAAAAAATGGGTGTTTCTATCCATTTGCCGATCGATGCTGTTATTGCTGATCGCTTTGCACCTGATGCAAATACGCAAATTGCCAGCTCTGATCAAATAGAAGACGGCTGGATGGGCTTGGATATCGGACCAAAAGCAATACAAGCCTTCAGCGACGTCTTGTTGCAAAGTAAAACTATCTTATGGAATGGGCCAATGGGTGTTTTTGAAATGCCTGCTTTTGAAGCGGGTACTAAACATATTGCACTGGCTGTAGCACAAGCAACTCAAAACGGAGCATTTAGCTTAATTGGTGGTGGAGACAGCGCTGCAGCTGTTCAGCATTTTAACTTAAGCGCAGAAGTAAGTTACGTGAGCACCGGTGGCGGCGCACTTTTAGAATATTTTGAAGGAAAAACCTTGCCTGGCGTTCAGGCTTTGGAAGCCTAAAATCTTTTAACGACGTCTACCAAACGATTGGAGTAGCCCGCTTCGTTGTCGTACCAACCCGCAACTTTAATGAGGCCGTTGAATACGGTAGTGAGACCCGCATCAAAAACAACGCTGTGTGGATTGCCCAAAACATCTACTGACACAATAGGATCTTCAGTATATTGCAGGATACCTTTTAGGGGGCCTGCTGCTGCTGTCTTCATTGCGGCGTTGATTTGGCCTGCCGTTACCGCTGACTTAGTAACGAGTGTCATTTCTGTAACGGAGCCATCCGATACAGGTACACGAAAGCTTCCGCCAGTAATTTTACCTTGTAGGTCTGGAAATATTCTAGTAATTGCTTTTGCCGCTCCTGTAGAAGTAGGAATAATGCTATTTGCTGCAGCTCTTGCGCGACGCAAATCTTTATGTGGGGCGTCGTGCAAGCGTTGGTCAGAGGTGTAACTATGAATAGTGGAAATGTAAGCAACCTCAATATCAAGTACCTCTTTGAGCACCTTAACCATTGGTGCTGCATTGTTGGTTGTGCAGGAGGCATTGGATATTAAAGTGCTTGTCCAATCGATTTGGTCGTCGTTGACACCCAAAACAACAGAAGGGATATCGTCATCATTGGCAGGTGCGCTAATGATGACGTGTTTGGCGCCGCCAACTAAATGCTTAGCGGCGGCTTCTCGCGTTAAAAATAAGCCCGTAGCTTCAATGACCACCTCTACCCCAGCAGCCGACCAATTGATCAGTTCTGGATTGCGCTCACTAATGAAAACCAATTTTTTACCATTTTCAAAAACTAAAGTATTGCCATCGATTTCAAAAGAAAGTGAAAATGGACCATGAATACTGTCGTATTTCAATAAATGAGCAAGGGTCTTGACATCAGCTAAATCATTGACGAGCGCCACTTCGATTTGTGGATCTTGTAAAGCAATTCTTGTAAAGCAACGGCCAATGCGACCAAATCCATTTACACCTACAGTTTTCATTTTTAACATTTAGTATTTGATACAAAATTAACAATAAAAAAGAAAAAGTGTTCAAATGACACTTTGAACACTTTTTCTATTGATTATCAATATGTTAAGTGATAATTATAGTTTCAATTTACTTTTGATTGTTGCTGGAATGCTTTCTTTGTGTAGATAAATATTGATGGTCTTATATCTGAAGTAATTCTCTGAAATATAGAGATAACCCTTTGGTACATTATTGGTTCCCCATGAATTTTTAACCAGAAAATAACGCGTGCCATTTTGATCTTGGTACAACCCAACAATATGCATCCCGTGGTCGTCAGTGGTTGTTTTGCTGTCATAACCTATTTGACGCAATTCAGCAGTAATGGCCAACTCTTTCATTGGCTCAAGAAATGCATTGGATTTGCGCTCTGCGCCGGCATCGTTGAAACGTTTGTCATCTTTGCCAATTACTTCTATCATTGCGGGGTCTGCAGGCACAATGGCCAAACCATTTTTAAAACTAAACCCTTTCTCTGAAACATCTGCACCCCAAGCTATAGTGTAGCCATTTTTTAGCGCCGAAATTGTTGTTTCTACAAGGTCATCTAAACTCACGTTGTAGCTCGTTCCCCAAGCCCAGTTGTCTGGAATTTCTAACATACACTGACTGTTCATCGGGTGATTGGTGAAAGAAGTCAATGAAACATAATTATTCATGTCTAGGCCTAAGGAAGCTGCAAATGAATTTGGCGTGTACTTCTTGCCGTCGTATTCAAATGACGTCACATCTTTACCAAGACCCATATCGAGTACTGAATTGTACTTTCGTTTCCAGTCATCGGTAATACCTTCAGGAGAGCCTAAACGGGCAACGATGTCATTCATGACTGCATTTAATTGCGAAAACATTTCACCATGATTGTAATTATCCGTGCCATTTAAGCCAGTATACGCCTCAAATGGTACAATACCGAACTTAGAAATAACCAGCGGAGCATCGTGAAATGCGCCACCTTCACCAAAATTGATTTTACCGTCCATGCGGATGTACTTCTCAGCTTTCATTTCATAGGCTTTACGCACCACATACATTTCTGATAAGATGATCGGCGTTTTTGCGCCAAGCCGCTGAATTTCAGATTCAAAAAAGCTCGTAGCAGAGAAAGACCAACAAGTTCCGGTCTGGCCCTGACTTTGTACCGGTGTGGCATCCAGATGAATAAGTTTCTTGAATTGATACTTACTGCCTTCTGCATTGGTAGTTTGGGCAAAAAGCATAGAGGTACTGATCCCGACGGATAGTAAAATACTGAAGAATTTTTTCATGTTTAAAGATTAATTGTTGAGTACCCAACCTTGTAAACCGCGTGCAGTTGCTTGCTGTTGGATGTGTTGTAGTTCAGAAAGATTTTGTGCAGCACCAGCACTTACTTTGGTGAGCGGGCCATTTTGAATGAGCCGCGCTGCAAAACCATCGCGTTCTAATTTTAGTTTTAAATTTTGTGCATTTTGTAAATTAGAAAAACAGCCCACGATGAAATCATAGGGTGCTACTGAAGGTGTTTTTATAGAGGTGTAAGGCTCATTATTGGTTGAGGATGTTGTAGGTTTCAAGTTATTGTTTGCCATTGGTTGAGCAGGTATTTCAACATACAACGGATAGCCTATTTGCCACACATAAGGTAAAACTTGAAATTTATTTGTTGCTTCAAATTCAAGATTTGAAGTAGCTCTTAGCGGTATTTTGCGAAGTGTGAGTCTTGACTTTTGGTAGGCCGGTGCAACTTGTTGATGCATCGGGTTAAAATCTGTTGAAGAAAACAAACCAGATTGTAATGCATTGGTTTGGGTTGGTATCCAAAACGAATAAAAAGCAAGCGGTAAAAGACATGCAGCAGCTGCAACTCTCGACCATTTAATTTTGGATTCGGTCTGATTTGGCTTGAGTTCAATAATACGTTCTTCTTCTTTAATTTCACTAGGCTTGCTTACAAAATGTAGTTGGTTTAAGCCGTACGATGAAAGCAATAAATTAAAAAAGCGATCTTGTTCAAAGCTTATTTGCCCGTCTGATTGACGAGAAAAAGCACCCAATTTGGCAAGCTTGATTGTTTCACCTGAGCGCAATTGGCGTTGCAAAGCATCTGTATGAAAGGTTAACTGCGTTTTGGCGTCGTCGTAATAAAGGCCATACTGTCTTGCGTATTCAGCCAAAAATAGACCGTCATCGGCGAGTAAAAAACGATTGAAAAGCAAAGCTTTTTTCGGGGGGCTAATGATGCCTTTGTTGAAGTCGAGCTCAGCGGCTACTTGCTTGGCAACAAAACCACCAAAACCTGGCACCACAACACAATTGTGGCGCAGTAAAAGTTGTATGATGATATCTTCAAAACCCTGCATCTAACAAACTTACAAAAGTCTGAGCAGATTACAAAAAAGGCAGTACTTTTTCTACATCCTCAGGCACGTCGATATTTGGGGTTTCGATATGAGTCTGAACCAGTCGGATCTTATAGCCATAATACAACCAACGGAGTTGTTCAAGAGACTCGGTTTGTTCGAGTGCACAAGGCGCTAGACTCGCGATCTGTTTGAGTACAGCGCTTGTATAAGCATATAGGCCGATATGTCGAAGCCAAGGAAAATGATGCACTTTAGCGTAATGCATATTTGGCAAGGCACTTCGAGAGAAATAGATGGCATTTTGTTGGTGGTCGGCAAGTACCTTGATCCGATTGACATTCGTTAAATCGGATGGCGTAACGTCAGGATGAACCAAGGTAGCAATTTGTACTGTCTTATCTAAAAAAGCACCGAGTAGTTGGTCGAGTTGCTCAGCGGCAACAAGTGGTTCATCTCCTTGTATATTGATCACGAGCTCATAAGCTGGAAAGTGCGAGAGCACTTCAGCACAGCGTTCTGTACCACTTTGGTGTGCCGCACTTGTAAGAATTACTTTTCCGCCAAAACGCAGAACCTCTTCATAAATGCGTTGATCGTCGGTTGCTACAATAAGATCATCCAAAAGTTTGGCTTTGCTTGCACCTTCGTAGACCCGTTGAATCATCGACTTTCCTTTAAGTTTGAGGAGCGGCTTCCCAGGAAACCTCGACGACCCGTATCGGGCGGGTATGATACCGAGTACTTTCATTAAAATTTGGCTTGAAGTTGAAGCATAAAAAGCCTAGGCGCTTGGATATCTCCCGGACGTGAGGTTACCTCTGCATTGAACAGGTTGTTGACAATAAAAGAAACGCGGTACTGCTCTTTGAGTAGATATGCAAAGCGGGCATCGAAAACCAAATTACCCCCATTGAATTGCTGACGATAAGCTTTGAGCCCAGGAAGAATATATACTTCAGAAGTGAGCGACGGGTCGAGGTCGTCTTCAAAAACGCGGTCAATGTTGCGCATGAAACTGTTGTAACGCATGGAGGCACCAAAACTGATCTTTTGATAAGTGGCTTCAACGTCTGCCTTGGCTAAATGCTTAAAGCGGTATTTGAGCATATTGGTGGTTGTGTCCGAGAAATTGGCAACATACTGCGGGTTGCTATTGAGTGAAATTGGGTTCATGTAGGTATAGCCTATCAATGATACCAGTTCAACGTTGCCGAGCTGACCGGCGGAATTAAAAGAAAGGTCTAGACCAGAAATGCGCGCTTTTTCTGCATTTTGGGCTTGGAAACCAACCCAATCACTGATGTTATATTGCCCACTGGTTAAAAATTCAATGTCTTCGGGCGATGGATTAAGGGGGTTCAGGGGTTGTTGGGTGATGGGATTGTAATAAATAAAAGAGAATTCCATCATGTTGCTATACTGATTCAAAAACAACGCCGCATCTATCATGGCTTTCCAATTGCCAATTTTGAAACCTTGCTTGATACCTATTTCACCTGCCCAGCCAATTTCTGGGCGCAACTCAGGATTCGGGAAAATGTTAAGCGCCCCGACAGATGTTTGGGTAAAACGCTCTGCCACACTAGGGTAGCGTATCCCTTGACCAAAACTGGCGCGCAAATGAGTAAATGGCTTGAGCGCATAATGTAAGCCGGTGCGCAATACTGGATAAACCGGAACGAACAATGAATCTTTGCCCGGAAGCTGAAACTGAGAGTCGGGTTTGTTACCGTCCATCTCAAAATATTCTAGGCGCACACCCGCGCTGAGGTCGAGTTTGTTTTTGTGGTATTCTAATTGCGAATAAGCCGCATAGTTTTGAGAATTGTGATTGCCAAAAAGTTCTGAATTAACTACATTTTGGATGGCTGTTATTCCTGTGCTAAGCGTACTTCCTTGCCCGAACTTATGCTGAAAGGTGTAGTCTGCGTAGGATATAGTGGCCGCATTGCTTTGGCTAGAATTGCTAAGGTTTTCATTGGAGACCCAATAAAGGCGCGTTTTGAGCTGATGCAAGTTGTTATTTTTGTCGATAAACTTGGCGTAGGGATCTAAAAACAATCGTTGTCCAAAATTATAACTTACCGTTGAAACACCAGCTGTTGTATCTCCATAGCCACTTGGGGTATAGCCGAGCGAGTCGTTTTGCCAAATGAGAAAGTTTCCAGTTTTTTGAACCTGAAAGTTATAACCAAGACCAGCCTTGAGCCGCTTATCTAGGATTGCTTTTGCATATATCGTTCCCGAAACCCGGCCGCGAAACTCCGACTCGCCGAGGCGATAGCCATCATTATGAAAGCCCGTAGTGGATAGGGTATATCCAAACCGTTTTTTTAGCGCGCTATGAAAAACCTCTAATTGTTGGTTCATGGGTGGTGTAGTCCACCATTTGAGTGAGCTGCGGCGAGGCGCACCATATAAGCCATATTGAACTTTTACTTTAGTGACCGGCGTTAGGGTAGGTTCCTTTTCGGCAAGGGCAATAATGCCGTTGAGTGCTCCACTCCCGTAGAGAACAGAGGCAGCACCTTTCATGACCTCTACTTGGCTCGCTTGCTCCATTGGAATGGCGTTCCATTGTGTGTCACCGGCGTAGCCAGACAACAAGGGCATACCGTTCCAGAGCAAAAGTACACGGCTCCCGGTGCCGTAGGCAAAGCCCGAGCCGCCGCGAATAGATACCTGTCCGTCCATGGTGTAAACGCCTGGTGTTTGATCTACAGCTTGTTCTAAATCTGTAATTCCTTTGTTATCAATGAGCTGCGGACGTATAATTTCCATTGAAACGGGGATATCTTCAATGGCTTGTCGGCGCTTTCCGGCACTCACTACCACCGTTTTTTGATCCTGAACTTGTGCTTGCAAGACCACCTTTAAAAGTGCGCTTGGCACCTCTTGTAATATAATGGTATCCGAAATATAGAATGGTGCCTTTATCAATAATTTAATGGGTAAAGAGGCCGGGGTGAAGCTAAAATACCCATTTTGACTTTGAATAGACGTACTACCTTTTATCGTAATTGAGGCATCCTCTATACGCGCATTGGTTTGTGCGTCTAACACTTCTATTTGAAGCGTTTGAGACCAAAGTGTCTGGCAACAAAAAAGAATGAAAACTAGAAGATAACGCATGAAAGATTCTTAGTAGTAATATGCTAATTTAAAGGATTTAGCGGACTTTAGCATCGGTATTTTTACAGAACATACTGTAATTGAACAACAAAATTTCTTGGGGCTTGAATTGCTCCTGGCCTAGTTACGTATTCAGCATTGGTAAAGTTATTCAATATCAAGTTGCATTTAAATGCTTCGGTTATGTTATAATTGAAACGCAAATCAAATACAGGGACTCCTTTATTGAATTGTGCTCTATAATTGACCATCCCGACGAGAATTTCTTGCCCAATAATTCCTTGCTCAAAAGCTAAATCTATATTTCGCATATACGAATTGTAGCGGGCCGAAAAACCAATGCCGAATTTTTTATAATTACATTCGATATCTACTTTAGCCAAATGCTTGAAACGATATTTGAGCATTGAGCCTGTTGTATCAGAAAAGGTAGCTGTATAAATTGGATTGGTATTCAAACTAATCGGATTCATATAGGTATAACCCAGCAAGGTGAGCACCTCTACCTCACCTATTTTACCAGAACTATTCATGGAAAATTCGATGCCTGTAATGCGTGCGCGCTCTGCATTTTGCGCTTGAAATCCGACCCAATTGTAGAGGTAATTGATTGCTGACGGATCAGTGGTTTGCAAAAGAGCCATAGTATCGGGCTTGAAAATACCAAAAGCAAATTCGGTCATGTTATCGTAGGCATTGATAAACCCGGCAACATCTAACATCGCCTTCCATTCGCCCACCATTACAATTTGCTTGAGCCCTAGCTCTGCTGCCCATCCGCGCTCGGCAAGTAAATCAGGATTTTGAAAAATGCGCAAACCACCCACACTTGTAGAGATATAGCGCTCTGCAACTGCTGGGAAGCGAATCCCCTGTCCAAAAGATGCACGCAAATGAGTGCTGTTTTGCAACTCATAATGCCCTCCAAATCTCAATATGGGATATATAGGCAATGTGCGCCCAGCCCAGTTGAAATTTGTTTCTGGTTTTTCATTGTTGAGTTGACAGTATTCCAAGCGAAAGCCCGCTTGTAAATCCAGCTTTCCTTTAGACCATTCAGTTTGCTGGTATAGAGAGAAGTTTTTATTGAAATGGTTACCAAAAAAATAGCTCGTAATTTGGCTGTTGTTTGAAGTTGCGCCATACGAGAAATCAAAATATTTGATTTTCTTACTTGCTTGATAATCCAAATAAAACATTTGTCCAAGAGAGGCATCAACATAGACGAGTCCATTGCCAGTTGTAGTTAGGTAATAACGTGTTCTTAGCGCATGTTTGACCTTATTTTTGGAGACGTAAATTAGATATGGATCTAGGCTAAAGCGAACGGCCCGTTGCTCACTTAAAGTATTCGCCAAGGCTTGATAACCCATTGAATCATTGCGCCACAGAATAAAAACGCCTTCTTCTTGCGCCTGAATATGAAAAGAAAGTCCAGTTTTAAGTTGCGGAATTTTTTTGGAGAAAAACGCATAAGTGCCATGAATTCGCGCGCGCAATTCTTGCTCTCCTTCACGGTAACCTTTATCTCTGAACGCATTAACACCGAGTGTGAACCCATGATTTGCTTTACGTTTTGCAGTATATACATCTACCAATTCAAATGTAGGAGGAGCACCCCACCACTTCATACTCTGACGTGAAGGGTTACCATAAATACCATTTTGAACTTTGATGGAAAGTGCACCATTGAGCGGGGCATCCTTTTCGTTCATAGCAATGATGCCGTTAAGTGCCCCGCTACCGTAAAGTACGGATGAAGCGCCCTTAATAATCTCTATTTGCTCTGCGTGCTCCATCGGAACCGCATTCCATTTGACATCGCCAATATCAGGTGATAACATAGGTACGCCATTCCAAACTAGTAATACGCGGCTACCTGCACCATATGCATAACCTCCGCCACCACGTATAGAAACCTGCCCATCCATTGTAAAAACTCCCGGGCTTTGGTTAACAGCTTGTTCTAGATTTGAGAATCCCTTGTTAGCAAGGAGTGAAGGACGTAATACCTCCATCGAAATGGAAATCTCCTCTATATTCTTTTCAAATCTTACGGCACGGACATAGACGGCTTTTTCCTCTTTAGCTTTTAAACGAGTACTATCCTTTTGAAGGTCTTGAGGGAAAATACATAATGGAAAAAAAATGACTATTAGTATCGTAAATTTTACTGAATACATTGCTGTTGGTTCGTTCTAACTTTACCCGAAGCTACAAAAAAATGGAAAACTCAGATCATCTCTACCAAATTGCCTTTACTCAACTTCATGGAATCGGTCCGATTCGGGCACGGCGCATCCTCAAATTATTGGCGCATCCTCGCGATTTCTTTCAATTGAATTTGTCCGCATTGCAACAAACTACGAGCATCCCAATTGTTCAGCTCGAAAAAACGGATCGCTCAGGCGCCTTGCTTCGGGCCCAAGGGCAGCTTCCTTATTTTGAAAAAGACAATTTTAGCTATCACTTTATTACAGACACTACCTACCCTTATCAGCTCAAACAATGCATGGACGCCCCGCTTGGTCTATTTTACAGAGGTAGTCAAATCAATTGGCAAAAAAAAAGATGTATTGCTGTTGTAGGGACACGACAACAAACGCCCTATGGAAAAGAACTCGTTGCAAACTTTATTTCAGAATTACCCAAGGATATTTTAGTAGTGAGCGGCCTCGCTCAAGGCGTAGATGCAGAGGTACACCGTCAATGCCTGCAGCACAGCATACAAACCATTGGTATCCTAGGCCACGGAATTGACCGAATTTATCCAACATCTAATCGCAAACTTGCTTTAGATATGCTGGCAGCTGGCGGCCTGCTCTCTGAGTTTCTGATCGGCACCAAACCTGATCGCATGCATTTTCCCATGCGCAACCGTATCATTGCAGGCCTAGCAGATGCAGTTGTGGTCATTGAAAGCAATAAAAATGGTGGTTCATTAATTACTGCAGAACTCGCAAACGATTACAACAGAGAAGTATTTGCCTTTCCAGGGCCAGTCCAACAATTGCAGTCAGAAGGCTGTCATGCACTCATCCAAAACCAACAAGCACATTTAATTACCTCAGCTAAAGATCTACTCAAAGTTATGAATTGGACCAACACCCAACAGAGGCATTCGCTCGATGACCAACACAACCTGAGCAGCCTCCAAAAAGAGATCCTTAACCATTTTAAAACAAAAAATTCCTGGAGTATTGATGAACTCACGCAGCGCACCAACTATCAAGTCTCTCAGGTCAGCAGTGCACTATTTGAACTCGAATTAACCGGTGCACTTCAAAATAAAGGTGCAAATCGGTATTTCTTGCCTTTGTAATTTGCAAAAGGTGCGTAACTTTGCAACAGTTCATTAAAATAAACTTATTTAGAAAGGTGGAGGGACAGGCCCTAAGAAACCTTGGCAACCTCACATTTTTGTAAAGGTGCCAAATCCGATCCCTACTTGGGAAAAGATAAGTTGAAACGTGCTGTTTCTCCCTTTCGCCAAGCAAAATATGACCAACAGCGCACTACAACAAGCCATTGAGCAACGTATTCTCGTCCTAGATGGCGCCATGGGCACCATGATCCAACGCCACCAATTAGAAGAATTTGACTTCAGAGAAGGCGCGTTTGAAACCCACACAATGTCCTTAAAAGGCAACAATGATTTACTTTCAATTACAAGACCCGACATCATCAAAGATATCCATCGAGCCTATTTAACAGCTGGTGCAGATATTATTGAAACCAACACCTTTTCAGGTACCACCATTGCACAAGCCGATTACCACCTCGAAGACGCTGTTTATCAAATTAATTTTCAGGGAGCCAAAATTGCCAAAGAAGTTGCTGACGAATTTACGGACAGGCCGCGCTTTGTTGCGGGCTCCATTGGGCCAACCAACAGAACCGCCTCCATTTCTCCAGATGTAAATGACCCAGGCTTTAGGGCAGTTAGTTTTGACGATTTAGTATTGGCTTATGCCCAACAAATTGAAGCACTTATCGATGGCGGCGTTGATATCTTACTCATCGAAACCGTATTTGACACGCTGAATGCCAAGGCCGCTTTATATGCCTGTGATCAAGTTTTTGAAAAACGACAAATAAAGTTACCAATCATGGTTTCGGGAACCATCACCGACCAATCAGGCCGCACCCTTACGGGGCAAACAACAGAGGCTTTTTTGATTTCGCTCTCTCACATGCCGCTGCTCAGTATCGGACTCAATTGTGCGCTCGGAGCGTCTATGATGCGCCCTTACCTACAAGTACTCAACGACAAAGCACCATTTGCAGTGAGCGCACACCCAAATGCTGGCTTACCCAATGAATTTGGCCTATACGACGAAAGCCCTTCGGCAATGGCAGCTCAAATTGAAGAATTCTTGCAAGAAGGATTGGTCAATGTCATTGGTGGTTGCTGCGGAACCACCCCCGAACATATAAGCGCCATTGCAAAAGTGGCCGCAAAGTATTCACCAAGAAAATGGAACCCTACAAATGCTTAAGTTAGCAGGCCTTGAGGCGTTGGTCCTCACCAAACAGAGCAATTTTGTGAATATCGGAGAACGCACCAACGTTACCGGCTCTAGAGCCTTTTTGCGCATGATCAAAGATGGTGACTTCGAGGCAGCCCTTGCCGTTGCCCGAGAGCAAGTCGATGGCGGTGCGCAAGTACTCGATATCAATATGGACGAAGGCATGATCGACGGCAAAGCTGCCATGGTGCGCTTCTTAAATCTATTGGCTGCTGAACCCGATATTGCGCGCATTCCTATTATGGTAGATTCCTCAAAATGGGAAATCATCTTAGCAGGGCTCAAATGTTTACAAGGCAAGGGAATCGTAAATTCCATTTCCCTCAAAGAAGGAGAAGCTAATTTTATTGCCCAAGCAAAAGAAATTATGCGTTTTGGAGCGGCTGTGATTATCATGGCCTTTGATGAAAATGGCCAAGCCGACTCCTATGAACGCCGCATTAAAATTTGCGAGCGCTCTTACCGTATTTTGGTGGATACCGTTGGGTTTCCACAAGACGACATCATTTTTGACCCTAATATTTTTCCGGTTGCAACCGGAATGGAAGAACACGCCAATAATGCATTGGATTTCTTCGGCGCAACACAATGGATCCGACAAAATTTGCCTGGTGCTCACGTGAGCGGAGGTGTATCAAATGTTTCGTTCTCCTTTAGGGGCAACAACAAGGTACGAGAAGCCATGCACGCAGCATTTCTCTATCATGCGACTGCGCACGGCATGGATATGGGCATCGTGAACCCAAGTATGCTCGAAATCTATTCAGAAATTGAGCCTGAATTGCTTGTGCGGGTAGAGGATGTTCTACTCAACCGAAGAGCTGATGCTACGGAGCGCCTGCTCGAATTTGCAGATACCGTAAAGGGCGATGTCAAACAACAAACTGCCGACCTCACATGGCGCGAACAAAGCGTTGAAAAACGCTTGGCTCATTCGCTTATCAAAGGAATTGTAGAATTTATCGATGAAGATATCGAAGAAGCACGACATACGGTAGAAAGACCTATTCAAGTCATTGAAGGTCCATTAATGGACGGTATGAACCTAGTAGGAGATCTTTTTGGTAGCGGTCAAATGTTTTTGCCACAAGTAGTGAAATCTGCTCGCGTCATGAAAAAAGCAGTTGCTTATTTGCTGCCGTATATCGAAGCTGAAAAAGACGGCAAACAACAAGCGGCTGGTAAAATTCTGATGGCTACCGTAAAAGGCGATGTCCACGATATTGGTAAAAATATCGTCGGGGTAGTTTTGGCTTGTAATAATTACCAAATTATAGACCTTGGTGTTATGGTAGCGCCGCAAGTTATTATCCAAGCGGCTATCGAACAAAATGTAGATGCCATTGGTCTGAGCGGTCTTATTACCCCTTCTTTAGATGAAATGGTGCATTTGGCCAAAGAAATGGAACGCGCTGGCCTTACAATTCCTTTGCTTATTGGCGGAGCCACAACATCTAAGGTGCACACAGCCGTCAAAATTGAAGCCCACTACCCATCTGGGGCAGTAATCCACGTTTTAGATGCCTCGCGTTCGGTAACTGTTGTTGAAAGTCTTCTCGGGTCTAAAAAACCAGATTTTTTAAGCGCCCTTCGAGCCGATTATCAAAAAATCAGGGAGCATCACGCCAAACACCAAGCCGCTAAAGAACTTCTATCTCTAGACCAAGCAAGAGCAAATGCGCTGCAACTTGAATTCAACGAACAAACTATTGCTGTTCCGGCTCAACTCGGTGTTCAATTGCATACGCCATCTGTTCGCACTCTGATTCCTTACATCGACTGGACACCCTTTTTTCAAACCTGGGATCTCCACGGCAAATACCCTCAAATCTTATCTGACAGCGTTGTAGGAGATGCCGCAAGTAAAGTATTTGAAGATGCCCAACACTTATTGGCTCAAGTAGTCGAAGACGGTATTTTAAAATGTAAGGGGCTGAGTGGTATTTTCCCAGCAAATGCAGTTGGCGACGACATCGAAATATACGACCCGAGCACCGGCGAGCTCGTGTATACGCAAATTAGTTTGCGCCAACAGACCAAAAAAGTTGCGGGGCAACCAAATATGGCGCTGGCTGATTTCATTGCGCCAAAAAACAGTCAATTTCAAGACTACATTGGAGCATTTGTAGTTACGGCAGGGCTAGGTATCGAACATTATATTTCCGATTTTGAGGCCAAACAAGACGACTACAACTCCATCATGATCAAAGCACTAGCCGATCGACTTGCCGAAGCTTTTGCCGAATACCTTCACGAGGTTGCACGCAAAGAAACCTGGGCCTATGCTCCAAAAGAAACCTTGGAAAACCAAGCGCTTATTGCAGAAAAATACCGTGGTATTCGACCTGCACCAGGCTATCCGGCTTGTCCTGATCATTTAGAAAAATTAGGCATTTTTAAGTTGCTTGATGCAACCAACCAAATTGGGGTTAGCTTAACAGAATCCTTAGCCATGTGGCCTGCAGCAGCGGTAAGTGGCTGGTATTTTGCCCACCCAGATGCTAAATATTTTGGCTTAGGAAAAATTACGCCCGAACAACTCGCCGATGTTGCCAACAGAAAAGGCAAAAAAGTAGCAGAAATTGAACGTTGGTATAGCTCTATTTTGGTTTAGATAAAAACAAAGGCAGCGTTTATCAATTCGGATTTTGCTCGAACCACGTATCGATATTTTTTGGGGCTTGTGTGGCTGCCTGCACGGCAAGTTCATCACAGCGTTCATTTTGCAAATGCCCCGCGTGGCCTTTTACCCAAATAAATTCGAGCTTAAAATTTGGATGCAAGGCTAAGTAGCGCTGCCATAAATCTGGGTTTTTCTTGTCCTTGAATCCTTTTTTAACCCAGCCAAAAACCCAGCCTTTGGTAATGGAGTCGATGACATATTTGGAGTCGGAATGAATAACAACTATGTAATTTTTGTTTTTAATGTGCTCTAGCGCTACAATGACTGCCAAGAGCTCCATGCGGTTATTGGTGGTGTACCGAAATCCTTGACTGAGCTCCATTCTTTTGCTGCCAAATTCTAAAATTGCCCCAAAACCTCCTGGCCCTGGGTTGCCCCGAGAAGAACCATCGGTATAAACCATTATTTTTTGAGCACTCATTTTTTTAGCCGGCTTGGGTTTTGTGATAAAAATGCGGTCCATGAATCCCCTTTAGCTTTGTTGTGTTCACCGACTCCTTTGGAGAAATGATGGCAAACGGCAACGCCTAAACCATCCGTGGCATCGAGATACTTTGGCATTTCAGGAAAGTCGAGCAGTTTTTGCAGCATTGCAGCCACTTGCTCTTTAGAAGCACTACCACTGCCAGTAATGGCTTGCTTGACCCTTCGAGGTGAATATTCTTCAAAAGGCATGTTGTGATTTAATGCAGCAGCAATGGCTACTCCTTGTGCCCTGCCTAATTTAAGCATAGACTGCACATTTTTGCCAAAAAATGGTGCTTCAATGGCCATTTCGTCGGGTTTGTACTCCGCAATAAGCCCGTTGAGCCTTTCTAGAATTCTTTTGAGTTTATCCGGATGATTACTGAGTTTATGGAGCTGAATAACGCCAAAATTCAGGAGTTTGAGTTTATTTTGTTCGATATGAATGAGGCCATAACCCATTACTGTAGTGCCTGGATCTATACCTAGTATGATTTTGTCGTGACTCATGCTGCTGTAAAACTACATACTATTGACTTTGCTTGCTCAAAAAAACTTGTATCTTTGCACTCCCCGGGTGATTAGCTCAGTTGGTTTAGAGCACTACCTTGACAGGGTAGGGGTCACTGGTTCGAATCCAGTATCACTCACTACAAACCTGACCTTCAAAGTCAGGTTTTTTTGCTTATTCCGACGCAGTGCTTGCCGAAGAAATTTGAAATTCATCCACTAACGGTTCTCCTTGTAAGCGCAAAAATAGCTGAATGAGCGCCACCACATCTTTTTCACAATATACCATAACGCGCTCAAGATCGTTGTCTTCGTAATAAACGCGCGCTACGTCTGCGCCAGAAATATCATCTTTCGGGGTGGGGATATCCATCACATGACACAACAAAGAAAGTGAGGTATACGATTTATAATCGCCGAATTTCCAAAGTTCCATGGTGTCTATATGATTGATCTCCCAGGGCTTTTTACCTGCAATTTGTAAAATGTTTGGGAGGGCTACACCATTGATGAGCATGCGTCGACAAATGTAAGGAATGTCAAATTCCTTACTGTTGTGCCCACAAAGCACATGGTATTGCGTATTGTAGTGGTCATCGAGTAAGCGTTTAAATTGCTGAAGTAAGGTTTCTTCATCATCGTGGTAAAAGGATTTTAAACGGATACTTCTGCCCTGACTTCCCTCGTGCAGCATACCCACAGAAATACAAACGATTTTACCAAATTCAGCAAGAATGCCGCCGCGCTCTTCAAAAATTTGTTCAATAGATTTGTCTGGACTTATTTGAAAACGATTTTTTGCTTCAAATAAAACCTTTGATTTGTCGTCGAGCTGATCAAACCGATACGCCTGAGGAACAGTTTCTATATCCAAAAAGAGGATTTTTTCGAGTTGCAATTGTCTATTCATAGTGGAAATTTACAAAGTAAAAGATTGTCAATCACTTTAAAAACGTGAAATTTGTATACGCATTATGGCAGAGCAACTTTTTTTTAAATCCGAAGATAAACTTTCTCGCTATGCTGAACTCCGACCTCAGCTGGCAGCTCTTCTTGACCCTGAGACAGACGCTGTGGCCAATATGGCCAATTTTTGCGCTGCTTTAAAAGCTGCTTTCGGTTGGTTTTGGATTGGTTTTTATATCGTTCGCAATAATGAACTCGTCTTGGGGCCGTTTCAAGGGCCAATTGCATGCACTCGAATTGCTTTCGGTAAAGGTGTTTGTGGTAGCGCTTGGGCCGAACAAAAAAGCATGCTCGTTCCGGATGTAGCCGCTTTTCCAGGTCACATTGCTTGTAGTGAATTATCACAAAGTGAATTAGTGGTCCCTATTTTTAAGGATCAAAAAGTATGGGGTGTGCTCGATATCGATAGTTCCAACCTTGCTGACTTCGATGAAATTGACCAAGTAGAAATCGAAAAACTAATGACATGGTTCGCTGGGCGTATATAATGGCACTCCTTCTTGGGGCCTGTGCTCAGGTGGGCACCATAAGCGGTGGCCCTGCAGATGAATTTGCGCCAAAAGTTCTCGAGCAAACTATTGTCGATAAACAATGCCGCGTCAACGCTAACGAGCAACTGCTGGTTTTCGACGAATTCATCAAACTTGACCAACCCCAGCAGCGTATTACACTCATGCCCGCAGATAGCCGTCTTCAATACGAGCTCAAAGGCAAAACCTTGCGCATCCTTTTCCTCGACGCTTTGCAACCGCAAACTACCTACACCCTCATGAGCAATGGCGGGATCAAAGACCTCACAGAAGGCAATGATTCTTTAATGACCTGGACTTTTTCCACAGGGCCTGTGCTAGACTCTTTAGAACTGTTTGCTGAAGCCAAGGAAATTTTGCCCAGCACCAAACAAACAACTATTCAATTAGGAGTTTATCAAACAGATACCAGCAAAACTGCCAGGTATATGGGGCGCTTTGATCAGCAAGGGCAATTGCATTTAAAAGGACTAAAAGAAGGCGCCTATTTTTTGAAGGCCTATATTGATGAAAACCAAGACGGTTTTTGTTCAGCATTAGAAAGTCAGGATGCGCTGTTTGAGCCTATTCAACTCGGACAAATTCAAAAAGATACCCTTCGCTTCTTTTTATCGAAGCCCTACAATGAAAAAGACAGCAGCTCAACGAGCAACCAAATCATTAAAAACAAAATAGATACAAGTACCGTTAGAAATCCTTTGAGTAAGCTCATTATTGATCTAGACACCAGCAATTCTTTACTTTTATTGGAATTGTATTTAGGGGCTGAGCTCCAAAAAAAGACCCGTGTCGAACAGAAAAGAATCACTCTAGACTCTTTAGAAGCCGGACAATACACCCTTCGAATTGTCTTTGATCAAAATCTCAATGGCCAATGGGACCCTATAGACCTTCAAAAGCAAATCCGTGCAGAGGAGCTGTATTTTTACCCGGAAAAAATAAACTTAAGACCCAATTGGGAACTTTCACTTCAGGTGAACATCCCACCTAGCAGCTTGTTTACAAATTAAAATTTTATGAAAAAACTACTTCTCATTATTGCAATTGGCTTCACGGCAAGCCTCAATGCACAAATTTTAACACCAAAAGCTAGCCCCGCTGCCAAAATGCAGCAGAAAGTAGGTTTAGCAGATATCCAAATTGAGTACTCAAGGCCAGGCGCCAAAGGGCGCGTTATTTTCGGTGACCTCATTCCTTTCGGGCAAATGTGGCGCCTAGGAGCAAATGAAAACACAAAAATTACCACTACCGAAGCGCTTATTATTGGAAAAGATACCCTCAAAGCAGATACCTATGCGCTTTTCGCTAAACCAGGTCCAACAAACTGGGAACTCTATTTTTATGCAGATCATTCGAACTGGGGCTTGCCAGAGCCTTGGGATCCAAAAAAGGTTGTCATACAGGCCAACGCCGGTGTGCAAAAAACACAAGATTTTCAAGAAAACTTAGCAATCAGTCTAGATGCCTTGACCAATAACGGCGGCACGCTACTCATTTGCTGGGAAAACACAAAAGTAAGCCTGCCATTTTCCTTAAATACAAAAGCAAAAGTCTTAGCAAGTATTGACAAAACAATGGCCGGGCCCGCTGCCAATGATTACCACGCTGCTGCAACATATTATTTCAATGAGAATATCGACCTCAAAACAGCTCTCGTATGGTCTACCAAAGCTGTAGAACTCCGAGGGCCTTCTGCTTATTGGATGACGCGCCTCAAAGCACAACTACAAGCGGCAAACGGCGACTACAAAGGCGCCATTGAAACAGCGAAAATTTCTATAGAAGCGGCGAAAGCCGATGGCGACGACGCTTATGTGCGCGCCAACGAAAAGTCTATAGCCGAATGGTCTAAAAATCGTTAAAATAAGACCAAAACAATTCCTGTGCTCCAACAATACCGCTATCATTTGTTATTGCACCTCATTATTTTTATGTGGGGCTTTACAGGTATTTTAGGAAAGCTCATCCACCTAGACGCGTTGCTCATTGTTTGGCATCGCCTTTGGATTGCAGCCCTTGCATTGGCTGTTTATATGTATTTCACTAAAAAAATGATCTTTCCAAAAGGAAAAACGCTGTTTTGGACAATTGTTGTAGGCTTGGTAGTTGCACTACATTGGCTCACATTTTACACCGCTATTCAAATGTCTACAGCCTCTTTGGGCATTTTATGCTTATCAACTACAACCCTTCATGTGACGTGGTTGGAGCCCTTAATTATGCGCAAACGCTTTTCTAAAATAGAGTTCGCAATGGGGCTTTTAGTGATTGGCGGTATTTATTTTGTTGCGCACGACTTCAAAGGAGAAGAGTTAAAGGCTTTGGGCTTTGGTTTGGTGTCGGCTTTGTGCGCAGGGATATTCTCGGTGGCCAACGGTAAACTTGCCCAGCAAACACAAACACCCGGACTCAGCCTTACAGAACTCACAACGGGTTTTGTAGCCTTGAGCTTATTTTTTATCAGTCAAGGGAAGTTGAACCTTGAATTATTTCAAATGACCGCTTCGGACTTTTATTGGCTGCTCTTTTTAGGTGTCCTTTGTACCTCTTTTGCTTTCTTAGCTACAGTGAACATTGTCAAGCAACTTGGCGCATTTAGCGTATCACTCAGTATCAATTTAGAACCGATATACACCATTATTTTAGCAATTATCCTACTCAAAGAGCACAAATTACTCCAAACATCGTTTTATTGGGGTGCAGCTATGATTTTGATGGTTGTATTAGCCAATGGTATTTGGAAACACCAACAACGAAAATTAGATACAAACTATGGAAATGCAATATAACAACCTCGGGAAAAGTGGTCTGCAAATAAGCAGACTCTCCTTAGGGTCATGGCTTACCTTTGGTAAACAAATCTCCGACGATACTGCAGAGGCGCTCATGACTTATGCCTATGAGCAAGGAATCAACTTTTTTGACAATGCAGAAATTTATGCCCGTGGAAAAAGCGAAGAGGTTATGGGCTCCATTCTAAAGAAAAAAGGATGGTCAAGAGACTCGTATATCGTTAGTAGCAAAGCTTTTTTTGGCATCGGCGGACAACTCCCTACTCAAAAAGGTTTAAACCGCAAGCACCTTGTGGAGGCATGTGAAGCAGCACTACAACGTTTTCAGTTATCTTATTTAGATCTCTACTATTGTCATCGACCAGACAAACAAACACCCATCGAAGAAACAGTCTGGACCATGCACCAACTCATCATGCAAGGTAAGATTTTATACTGGGGAACCTCAGAATGGTCGGCACAAGAAATTATGGAAGCGCACATGTTTGCCAAACAAAACCATTTAATTGGGCCTGTAGTAGAGCAACCCGAATACAACATGTTTGTACGCAATAAAGTAGAAGTTGAATTCTCGCAAATTTATAAAACTGTTGGTCTTGGAACCACCATTTGGTCTCCGTTGGCAAGTGGAATTCTCAGTGGCAAATACAACGAGCAATTTCCAGATGACACACGCCTAGGAATGGAAGGTCTTGAATGGCTTAAAGAGCGCAATTTAACCCAAGAGCGCATCAGCGCAGTCTTGGCGCTTGGCAACTTAGCAAAAGAACTCGGACTCTCTCTGCCGGTGATGAGTTTAGCGTGGTGCTTGAAAAATCCTAATGTATCTACTGTCATTTTAGGTGCGAGCAAACTGCAGCAATTACAAGAAAACATGCAAGCCCTCGAAGCACAACAACTGCTCACAGTAGAAGTGATGCAACGCATCGAAGATATCTTACAAAATAAACCTGAATTTCCCGCTTATTAATTGTTTTTCAACATGATTCAAACAGACATTATCATTATTGGTGCAGGCCCTGTTGGCTTATTTACTGTTTTCGAGGCTGGCTTGCTCAAATTGCGTTGCCACCTCATCGATTCGCTACCCCAACCTGGTGGTCAGTGCTCCGAAATTTATCCTAAAAAACCGATTTACGATATCCCGGGTTTTCCGTCAATTCTTGCTGGAGAACTCATCGATAATCTGATGGAACAAGCGGCTCCTTTTAAACCAGGTTTCACCCTTGGCGAAGCTGCATTGAGTATTACCAAAGACGAAGAAGGTCAGTTTATTGTAACCACGGTGAGGGGCACTGCCCACCGAGCTCCGATTGTCATGATTGCAGGTGGGCTTGGCGTATTTGAACCGCGAAAACCCCCTATTGCGAATATTACTGACTTTGAAGATAAAGGCGTGGAGTATATCATCAGAAATCCTGAAATGTACCAAGACAAAGTATGCGTAATTGCCGGTGGCGGAGATTCTGCTTTAGATTGGTCCATCTATTTAGCCGAACGAAAAATTGCCAAGCGCGTTATCTTGGTGCACCGCAGTAGCTCTTTTCGTGGGCACCTAGACTCTGTACAAAGAGTCATTGACATGGCTGAAAGCGGTGAAATCGACCTCGTGACGGAAGCTGAGGTAACGGGCTTACAAGGCACTGACCATTTGGAGTATGTGCTGGTCACGCACCAAAAAGACGGCGAACACAGCATACCAGCTGATCATTTTATTCCACTTTTCGGGCTCAAACCAAGTCTTGGACCAATTGCAGATTGGGGCTTAGAAATTGAAAAGAGTGCCATCAAAGTCAATACACTGGACTACTCCACAAATATCCCAGGTATTTACGCAATTGGCGATGTCAATTCCTACGAGAATAAACTCAAACTCATTCTCTGTGGTTTCCATGAAGGAACATTAGCTGTACAGTCTGCCTTTGCACGCATTCATCCAGAAAAAAAGAATGTTTTGAAATATACTACTGTAAATGGTATAAATGGTTTTTAATAGATGAAAAACAGAACGGTAAATGCGGTTGCCATTTTAGGCATAATTTCCATTCTGAGCATTTTAATTGTTCAGTTTGTTTGGATTCAAAACACACGTCAATTACAACAAGAGTATATCAATATTCAGCAGCGTGAGGATAGCCTGAATCTCAGAGAGTTCGCTCAGCAAGCCAGGACAGCTTTGCGCAATGTCCTTACATCTGTGCATCAAAATGAAGAGCCAAGCGCTGTATACGGCGCCATCAAGCAAATCAGTTATCAGCACTATACAGTAGATATCAACGACGAAATTCAACCTTTTTACCTAGAAACACTCCTAAAAAAAGAATTCTACCTGCAAGATATCCAACAGGACTTCCTATTTGGTATTTACGACTGCTTTACCGATTCGATATCGCTCTCTGGTTTATATGTATTTGACAGCGATTCAATTTATGCCAAACAAGTACAACAGACCAAAGGAATTACTCCGGAAAGCCTCAACCTCACCAAAGATGGGCATTATTTTACGGTATATTTTCCAAATCTTCAACTCGATCAAATAAAAGCGGCCTCTAGCTTTTCGCCTATGGTGTATCTCATAATCGTCGTTATTTTCGTGGTGGTATTTTTTGCATTTAGTTTGGGTATAATTATTCGTCAAAAAAGACTCTCTGAGGTCAAGAATGATTTCATTAATAACATGACCCATGAGCTCAAAACGCCCATCTCTACCATTAGTCTTTCTAGTGAATTATTATTACGGCTAGAAGACAACGCCGACCCCGACAGAATGCGTAAATACGCAAGTATCATTTACAAAGAAAATAAACGCCTAGAAAAACAAGTTGAACGCGTACTCAATATTGCCCAACTCGATAAAGACAAAGTAACCCTGAACAAAGAAACCGTGTCGCTTTTTAGCATCCTCAATGATGTTAAAGAAAACTTTGAATTCAATCAAGCTACTGGAGGCGGTCAACTATCCCTACAGAAAGAGACAGAAAACGAGATGCTTGTTGGAGATCCTGTACACCTTACTAATGTGCTTTTTAACCTCGTCGATAATGCGGTAAAATATTGTAAAAATATTCCTGTTATTCTCATTACTATTAAAACCGAGAAAGAAGGTTACCGTATTGACATCCAAGACAACGGCATTGGCATCAAAAAAGAGGACCTGCGCTTGATATTTGATAAATTTTATCGGGTTCCGACAGGGAACATACACGACGTTAAAGGCTTCGGGCTAGGCCTTTATTATGTCAAGCTTATTATTGAGGCCCACAAGGGTAAAATAGATGCCAAAAGCACGCTTGACAAAGGCACCACTTTTAGCATATGGTTACCTGCGCGGTAATTTTCCTATCCGGATTAAAGTTGCATCGGGTTGCGGATAGTGCCCCTTACGAAGGATTGTTTTTGTTCGAGGACTCAATATGAACTGTTCTGGGATACCCGACTGTTCTCGAGGAGCTGTCAGGATCAAATCCTGCTCAGCAATTTCGAATGTATAACCTGAAGCGTAACTATACGTCCCGATTTCCAACTTTAAACTATCTCGACTAATATACACCTTAAGATCACACTTGGATACAGTATTTGTACCCTGCCCAAATTTTACTTCGTAACTAGGTATTTGCCCAGTGTAAATTCCTCGATATTTACGCTTTAATGTCTGTGCGGTAAGCTGTGTAAAACTTATGGAAAAAAGCAGCAACAAGAGGCATTTAGAACACTTCATAAGGCTAAAATAATTACTATTTTCGTAGCCAAGCAAGTTTTTGTCAATGAAACAATACCACGACCTCCTCTCTCATATTCTAAAACACGGTGTTCAAAAAGAAGACCGCACTGGAACGGGCACTATTTCCGTATTTGGTTATCAAATGCGCTTTGACCTCTCTGAAGGTTTTCCGTGCATTACTACTAAAAAATTGCACCTTCGTTCTATTATTCATGAACTGCTCTGGTTTTTGAAAGGGGAAACAAATATTGCTTATCTCAAAGAAAACGGTGTCAGTATTTGGGATGAATGGGCCGACGAAAATGGAGAACTCGGGCCAGTTTACGGCTCACAATGGCGAAGTTGGCCAACGGCAAATGGCGAACATATCGATCAAATCCAACAAGTCGTAGACCAAATCAAGCACAACCCAGACTCCCGACGCATTATCGTTTCAGCCTGGAATGTCGGTGAAATCCCACAAATGAAATTGCCGCCTTGTCATGCTTTTTTTCAATTTTATGTCGCTAATGGTAAATTAAGCTGTCAATTGTATCAACGCAGTGCCGATACATTTTTGGGTGTCCCTTTCAACATCGCTTCCTACGCTCTTCTGACCATGATGATGGCGCAAGTTTGTGGTCTTCAGGCCGGAGATTTCATCCATACACTTGGTGATGCGCACTTGTATAGCAACCACATCGAGCAAACAAAACTGCAACTCAGCCGTGACTTCCGACCTTTGCCCATCATGCGCATCAATCCTGAAGTGAAAAATCTTTTCGACTTCAAGTTCGAAGACTTTGAGCTGCTCAACTACGATCCGCATCCGCACATCAAAGCAGCAGTCGCTATATGATCAACTCGCTCTCCTTAATAGCTGCGCTAGATGCCAACAATGGCATTGGCAAAGACAACGACCTCATGTGGAATTTGCCAGCCGATATGCAATTTTTCAAAGAGACCACCAAAGGACATGTCGTGATTATGGGTCGTAAAAACTACGATTCCATTCCCGAAAGGTTTCGTCCATTGCCTGGGCGCAGCAATGTAGTACTGAGCAGACAAGCCAATTTTGAGGCACCAGGATGCACCGTTTACGATTCTTTGGAAACCTGTTTGCAAAACATAAAACTGCAAGAAGGCCAAAAAGCATTCATCATTGGAGGCGCTCAAATTTATCAGCTCGCCTTAAAAAGCAACCTAGTTAATGAAATATACCTGACGCATATCGAAAAGGTGTATCATGCCGACACTTTCTTTCCAGATTTTACTGCTGCTCACTACCAAAAAACCCTGGTTTTTAAACACCCTATAGACGACAAACACGAAGCAAACTTTGAGGTGTATAAGTACACCAAATGATTATAAATCAGTAAGGAAGGCGGTTGTAGCCAGCAGCGCCGCTGTTTCTGTTCTGAGTCTAAAAGAACTCATTTCAACGGCTTGGTATCCTGACTCAAGCAAGACCTTTATTTCTTTCGCAGAAAAATCTCCTTCCGGACCTATCAAAAATGGAAATCCCTGAGCTAAGCCACTCCAACCAATCTTTTTTCCATCTTGACAATGACCAAAATAACCTTTCGGGTGCTTGATTACGAAATCTGCTAAGGGTTGTAATACTTCAATTTCTGGCAAATAGTATCTTTTGGATTGTTTCATAGCGGCAATGGCTATTTTTTGGAGGCGTTCCATGTTTACCTGTTTTCTTTCACTGTGATCGCACAGTAGAAAAGAAAGTTTTGATAAACCCAATTCTGTCGCTTTTTCTAAATACCATTCAATACGGTCCATATTTTTCGTTGGCGCCATAGCTATATGAAGGGTTGGCGTTTGCTCATAAAAATGACGCGTCTCTATGCGAACAACGGAACGTTTTGGGTGTGCATCTTCAAGTACTGTTATTGCATGCAGCCCTCTACCGTTGATCAGTTCAATTCGATCGCCCACTTGCATCCGAAGTACCTTAGTGCAGTGTTTTGATTCTTCTTCGCTGAGTTGATAATGCGAGTGGTCTTGTTGAAGGCTAAGGGCATAAAAGGTACTCATGCGTACAAGATTTGAAAAACCAATTCTTTGAGTAATTCCGCACTATTCGTTTGGCTATTGCCCATTCCTTTTGCTTTGAGGTCGTACTCGTGCAATAAGGCAATAATGGCAGCAATTTTTTTAGGGTCGTAGTGCTGTCGATTGGCTAGCAGTTCTCCGGCCACAAACGGATGTACGCCCACGCTACTCGCAATGCCCTCGCGGGTTTTATTGGGGGTAAAATGTACGCGCATGAGCTGTGAAAAATACTTGAAAAATGCGGGGATTATAACGACAAGCTCCCCTGCTTTAGGGTTGTAGTCAAAGTACTGAACAATTTTAAAGGCTTTGTCTGCTTGCTTTTGAGCAACTGCATTGACCAACTCAAAAATATTATAGTCTTTAGAAATACCAATGTGTTGTTCAATATGCTGTTCATTGATTTGGGCATTTGAGCCCAATACGATGCGGAGTTTTTCGATTTCATTGGCAATTCGACCGAGATCTGCACCTAAAAACTCGGCTAAAAGCATTGTTGCTTTACCGTTGATCTGCATGGCTTGAGTTCGAACGTATTTTGCAATCCATTCTGGTAATTGATAGTCTCGTACTTTATCTGATTTAAAAATCAGGCCATTTTTTGCAAAGTTTTTGAGGATTTTTTTTCTGGCATCAAAAGATTTGTGCTTGTAACAAACCACAAATACAGTAGTCGGACTTGGTGTTAAGCTGTATGCTTCTAGTGCTTCTAAGTGCTTGAAATCTTGGGCTTCTTTTAAGATAACCAAACGTCGCTCAGCCATCATTGGATATGCCTTAAGTTCACTTTGTAATGCCAAGAGTTCAGCATCTTTTCCGTAAAGAATAGTTTGGTTAAAATCTCGCTCGTGCTCCTCGAGAACATGCTGTTGAAAAGCCTCTGTGATTAAATCTATGTAATATGATTCCTCGCCATGTAAAAAATATAGCGGGACAAACTTTTTAGCCTGCAGTTCTTTGATAATTAGGCTTGCGTCCATGGATGCTTTTCCCAGATTTGAACGAGTTCAACAAGCGTATCGATGGCTTTTTCCATGTCTTGAACGCTTACATATTCTAATTTTGAATGGATGGCCATTTCACCGGTAAAAATATTTGGGCATGGAAGCCCCATAAACGAAAGACGCGAGCCGTCGGTACCACCCCGAATAATAGCGCGTTTTGGGTTCAGTCCAGCATTGTGAATGGCTTTCTCGGCGTAGTCTGCCACAAAAGGAACAGTCACTAGCACTTCTTTCATGTTGCGATATTGCTCTTGCACACTCAGTTCAAAACGCGCTCCAGGGTAGCTGGCTACAATTTGCTGGGCAAGAGCCTTCAGGATTTGTGGATAAGTCTCTAAGAGTTGGGTGTCGTGGTCTCGGAGAATAAGTTGTACGCTGGCCTTTTCTAAGCCCCCTTCTATTGCGGTAGGATGCACAAATCCTTCGCGATTCGAGGTGGTTTCTGGCGACCATTTATCTTTGGGAAGCGCCGCTACAAATTCAGAGGCAAGCTTGATGGCATTCACCATTTTGCCTTTGGCGTAACCTGGATGCGCACTCACGCCATGAAAAATGACTGTAGCTGCATCGGCAGAAAAAGTTTCGTCTTCGATATCGCCTAGTGGGCCGCCATCTAGGGTGTAGCCAAAATCTGCGTTTAACTTTTGCATATCTAGCTGCTCTACCCCTCGGCCTACTTCTTCGTCAGGGGTAAATAAAATGCGGATAGGTCCGTGTTTGACTTCTGGGTGCGCCATTAAATACACGGCAAGTTCCATAATGATAGAGACCCCGGCTTTGTCGTCTGCACCTAAAAGGGTGCATCCACTTGCGGTAATGAGGTCATCGCCAATTTTTTTTAATAAGTATGGATGATCATCTGTATGCAGGACTTGATTTGGATCGTCTGGTAGGATAATTGGCGCACCGGAGTAATTGGCGTGCAAAATAGGCTTTACGTTCGTGCCACTGCAATCAGGAGCGGTATCCATGTGCGAGCAAAAGCATATAGTTGGCAAGGCATGAGTAACATTGGAGGGAATAGTGGCAAAGACATAAGACCATTCGTCGACTTCAACATCTTGAAGTCCTAATTTTTGGAGTTCATCATGTAAAATCAAAGCGAGATCACGTTGCTTGTCACTAGATGGAAAGGTTCTAGAGGTGGGGTCTGAGGTGGTATCGATTTGAACATAGCGCATGAAACGCTCGGCCACGTTGTATTTTGTCGACATGAAAATATTTTAGCCAAAAATACAAAGAAAAGCGCAATAGTCTTAGGGAATCATGTTACTCAACTCTTGGAGTTCGGCAACTTTTTGTGCAGAGCCTACTTGCTGAAATGCATGGATCAAATTCGCAAGCATTCGCTTTAAAATAGCCGAATTGGAACAAGGTTCAAAAAAACTTCGGTCTAGTTGTAGGTGTATGCCTTGAATAAATGCCTTGATTTCAGCGGCATCAAAAATGCTGCCTTTCGAAAAAGCGTTTATATAAAACAATACCCCGTAATCATCATCTTCTTTCTTTAACCCAAATGCAGAATGTTTGCTATCCATGTATGCCAAAACAAAATGATTAGGCAAGTTTACACCGTAAATGGGCAAGTCTAAAGATTGTGCAATAACACTATAAATAAGACACAAACTCAATGGATTTCCTTTGCGACTTTCCAATACGGTATTGATGTAGGAGTTTGCAGGTGTATGGTAATTCTGACTTTCTCCTCTGAAACGATGCATCCCGAAAAAAATGCGGTTAAAGATCTTGACTTGTTCAAAAGCTGTTTGATGGTCGTTGAGCTCTAGCCAAATATCGCGCCGAATTGCCTGAATGCGTTCATGTAATAAAGCTGCGTCTAAACCTGGATACTGATATTTGGCAATAATAATAGCGCCACTCAGCAAATCTTTGTCAGGAGCTTGTAACCATGTTTTTAATTGAGCTTTGACGCTTTCAAATTGGATATCGTGAATAAGATTTTCTATACGATCCTGAAATAGTAAGCCATAATAATCTTGCTCCCAGGATTGCTCTAAAACAGGCAGTACCTCGGAGCCAAACTTTAATAATTCGTCACGAACTTGCTGATAAACCAACTCGTCGGGATCGTCAATTAAGCGAACCAAGGCTTGTATTGTAGCATTTGCTTCCATTCAATACAAAAATAGAAGCTGAACCTACATGAGTTAGCGGTTGCACAGATCTTTTTCAAGGGTCAAGTGTTAATTCAATGTAACCTTTTAAAATTCCTGACGTTTATTTGTATTCCAAATTAACTTTGCTACAGGTTGATTTTAAGAGGCTCTTCGGAGCCTCTTTTTATTTGAATGCACTACAAAAATCACGTACCAGATAAGTGAGCGCTTTGCCAACTATCAAATCTTCTTTATCATCGCAAGGCGCGGCCTCTGTGAGGTTCAGATAAGCAATGTGAGGGCGAGTATGACCTAATTTGAGAATGAGACTTCTGATTTGATCAAGAGACCACCCCGAAGGACTACACGCTGAACTCGGCATATGGGCTATGGCGTCCATGTCTATTTCTATTCCAACGGCGTGGTGTTGATGCTGTATAAAACTGAGTACGTCGTCTGTTAATTGATAAGGCCCTTGTAAATAATCCTCATAAAAGCGAGCAGTTACTTGGGGTTTTAATAGTTGTGATCTTAAATACGTATTGTTAAATGCTTCGTGTAAACCAAAAACACCGTACTGCTCAATGAGCCCCTCCTGCAAAGCATAGGAAAAAGAATTGCCACTATGCCTGTTATCTGTTAACCTGAGATCAGCATGTGCGTCTATATTCACCACGCTTAGTTTGCCTTTCGAAGATGCCCAACGCATGATTGGCAATGCATTATTGTGTCCGCCTCCAACTACAATAGGAATTTGATGCGGGCCAACATATGTGGTCAATACCTCATACAGCATGGCATCAAGCTCACGAACCAACACCATGGCATCCGGACGATCCGTTGCTGGCCTTAATTGCTTCATTTGACCCAAAAAAGTGAGTTGATCCAGAGCAGTTTCGTTATGAAATTGCGTATTGAAAAATACTTTTGAAAATGCCGCAAAAGCATTTTCACTGCCTGGACGACCAAGATTAGCCAATGGCCCAACATTTTCTGCTATGCCAATAAGTACGTATTTAGCCGTACTCGAGGCTCGGTCTGACAAATAATCGCCAACCCGTGTTTCACCATTTCTTTTTTGATAGGAGAGTTGACGCTGCTTAGGGTCAAATAATTCAAATTCAAAGGCTTTCATTGCTCAGTAGATAATAAACTTAAAATCTGTTCGGGTATTGGCATAGGTTTTTGAGTTTTGGCACTAACAAAAATTAATAAAGTGTAAGCCTCATTTAACAGAACTCCAGCTTCGTTAAACGTTTTATATTCAAAGGCGATTCTAACACCTTCGAGCTGAACAATTTGTGTGCGTATATCGAGCAGATCATCGTATAGTGCTGGCTGATGATACGTAATCTCAAACTTTTTGACAGGTAGGAGCACACCTATATGCTCTAATTCTTTATAAAGGATGCCTTTTTCTCGAAGCGATTCTACCCTCGCCACCTCAAAATAACTGGCATAATTTCCGTAATAACAGAAACCCATTTGATCGGTTTCTGCATAGCGCACCCGTATTTTTGTTGAAAACTCAAAAAGTGTCTTATTTTTTAATAACGGCATTTGTAAGATATATATGTTGATTTACTTGTGAGTTCTTGCATTCTATCGTAAATTTATCAAGGTATTGGCGAATTAAGCATAAATTAAATTATTATTACTCACATGTATTTTTTTTTTAATAAACAATACCCCGAGCGCTTTTTTTTTAACTTTTTTATGTAAATATTTGTTCTCTCTTTATTTCAACCAAATTTCGTGACCTCACGGATATTTACAAACAACGAGAACAACCTTAACAACTATGAATACGAGTCACGAAAGTGCATGGGAGTCCTGTTTAAAAGTTATCAAAGATAACATTTCACTTCAGGCTTTTAAAACTTGGTTTGAGCCAATTGTACCTGTCAAATTGGACGGACATATTTTGACAATCCAGGTTCCTTCGCATTTTTTCTATGAATGGTTGGAGCAACACTACATTACCCTTCTTCGCAAAGTCATTAAAAAAGAACTTGGTCAGGATGGCACGCTGGAGTATAGCATAATTATGGAAAATAATACGCAGTCTAGAAGCCCGTATACCGTTAAGCTACCAACTAACAATTCGAGTAGTTTAAAAAATGCGCCCGTCAACATGCCTATTCATGCCGACGAAAAACAAATTCGCAATCCTTTTGTCATTCCTGGTCTTAAGAAAGTTAATATTGAATCAAACCTAATTCCAAACTTTACTTTTGAAAATTTTATAGAGGGCGAATGCAATCGTTTGGCTCGTGCCTCGGGTTTTGCTGTTTCAAACAAACCCGGCGGAACCGCATTCAATCCATTGCTCCTTTATGGCGGAGTTGGCCTAGGAAAGACACACTTAGCTCATGCCATTGGTATTTCTATCAAAGAGCGTTTTCCGAATAAAACCGTACTATATGTGCAATCAGAAAAATTTGCACACCAGTTCATAGACGCCATAAAAAATCAAACAACCAATGACTTCGTTCATTTTTATCAAATGATCGACGTCCTAATTATTGACGACGTCCAATTCTTCGCTGGCAAAGAGCGCACGCAAGATGTGTTCTTTAGCATCTTCAATCACTTGCACCAAAACGGCAAACAAATTGTCTTGACCTCAGACAAAGCACCTGTAGAAATGCAAGGAATGGAGCAGCGTTTGCTATCTCGTTTCAAATGGGGTTTATCAGCAGATCTTGGCACGCCCGATCTAGAAACGCGCATTGCTATTCTTGAAAAGAAAATGTACGGCAGCGGCATTGAACTGCCACGCGAAGTCGTCGAGTACCTAGCATATTCTATCAATACCAATGTACGCGAAATCGAAGGCGCACTCAATACGCTACTTGCCCAAGCTTCCCTAAATAAAAAAGCCATCACTTTAGAGCTCGCCAAGCAAATGGTAGACAAATTTGTGCGCAGCACTGCTCGTGAGGTTTCTATTGAATATATCCAAAAGGTGGTTTGTGACTACTTTGACCTTCCTATTGAAATGCTCAAATCCAAAACACGCAAGCGCGAAGTAGTTCAGGCACGTCAAATCTCGATGTATTTTTCCAAAAAAATGACCAAATCATCATTGGCAAGTATTGGTGCGCATTGTGGAGGCAAAGATCACGCAACTGTTCTTCACGCCTGTCGTACTGTAGTCAACCTTTCAGAAACAGACAAACAGTTTCGCCATTACCTCGAAGAACTCGAGAAAAAGCTGACCATCCAATAAAACACTTTTGACCAAGCGCATCCTTATGGTTTGCTTAGGCAATATCTGCCGATCACCAATTGCTGACGGTTTGTTATTGCGTAAAATAAAAGAGCAAAAGCTCGATGCTCAAGTAGATTCTGCCGGAACAGCAAATTACCATATTGGTATAGCACCAGACTCGCGAATGATACAAACTGCAGCTGCTCACGGAACACCCATCGAATTTTTACGCGCACGCCAATTTTCAAATCAAGATTTTGAGAATTTTGACCATATTTTGGTTATGGATCAATCCAACTACGATAACGTTGTTCACTTAGCTCAAAGTGCTGACGACCGAAAAAAGGTTCAATTTTTACTTGATTATCTATACCCAAACCAAAAAGCAGCAGTACCTGACCCTTATTACGGCAGTCTTGAAGACTTTGAAAAAGTTTATCAACTCGTCGATAGCGCTACGGATGCACTTATACAAAAACTCTTTCATGACCAATAAAAATAAAGGATCTATCTATCTAATTCCAAACACTTTAGGTGGTGAAAGTACTGCAGATATTATTCCACAAGAAGTCATCCAAAAAGCCACTCAGCTTCGGGTTTTTGCCGTGGAAGAGATCAAAAGCGCCCGTCGACTCTTGCGCAAAATGGACCGCAACTTTCCAATAGACGACTGTACTTTTCGAATTGTCAATAAGAATACTAAAGAATCCGAACTCATGGATCTCTTGATGTTTTTAATCAAGGGTATGGATATCGGTATCATATCAGAAGCGGGGTGCCCTGGAATTGCTGACCCTGGTGCTGCACTGGTGCATTTAGCACATACACAAGCTATACACGTAAGGCCATTAGTGGGTCCGTCTTCCATCTTGTTAGCCCTAATCGGTAGTGGTTTTAACGGTCAACATTTTACTTTTCATGGCTATCTTCCCAAAGATCGCAAAGATCGCATTAAAAAATTGCGCGATTTTGAAATGGACACCAAAAGAAATGGCACCACGCATATATTTATGGATACACCATTCAGAAATATGAATGTTCTGGAAGATTTACTAAATGAAGTTGGAGATCTTACTGAATTGTGTATTGCATCGAACCTGACTTTACCTTCAGAATCTATCCGAACAATGACCGTTCTTGACTGGAGAGAAAAAGCGTACGACCTCGCAAAAATACCGACCATCTTTGCTATAGGTAAAGGTCAATAAAAATCTAGTGCAAAAAAAAGCCCCACATTACTGTG
>DBCS01000005.1 GCA_002293185.1 Flavobacteriales bacterium UBA952
AGGTTCAAGAATTGTTGTCTCTGGTATAGATGCTTCTTCGATAGAAGGTTCAAGAATTGTTGTCTCTTGGATTATTGGTTCTTCGGTAGAAGTTTGTACGGTAGACGAAAAATTCCCATTCTCTTTAGCATTCGAATGAACATCAACCTTTAATTGCTCTGAAAGTAACCCCTGTTGAGCGTATTGAGCAAGTAATTCATCGTAGGTGACTTGAAAGTCGACCTTTGGCAAGGACTGATTTTCTGATTCTTTTAAATACAGGGCCTTGAGTTCATCTTGGTCGTATATTTCTACTTCTTTGGCTTGAGATTCACGCGCAATTCCGAGTTGTTCTGCATGCGCGGATACTTCTGCGAGATTGAGCTGAAGCGCTTCAATCTTGAGCTGCGTTTGCGCCTGTTCTTTTTTTGAAAGTAGCGCTTGATCAGACTGTAATTTATTGATTTGTTGAGTCAACTGACGCTGCTGTTCCTTGTTGGTCGCTTCTTCCTTGATGATCTGCTCCAGACGCAGTTGCTGCTCCAATTGAGCAGCTGCGATAGCACTTGCGCCGTCAAACGCGGCAATTTGTAAATACTGCTGTATGGAAACTTGACGTTCTTGCCAACTCTTGACGAGCAGCAAGGTGTCACCCATATGGAGTAACAACTGATTGCGTTCATTGAGCTGCTGTAAGGTGTCGAGCAATACCAAATCTGGAATATTTGCCGCCTGATTAATGGCTATCCAGCGATTGATAAAGACTAACTTATCCTCCACATCTTTAAGGGTTGTAAGCACTTGTATTTTTTGATCTTGGTTGTCTGAATTCAAAAGCAGCGTGCTGAGTTCTGCCAGCAGAGACTCCCGAGCATTGAGCTGCTTTTCGAAATCTTGACGCAGTAAATCCATCAGGCGCACTTGGTTCTCTAGACTAACTTCAGCAGCCAATAAGGAATCGGTAAGTAAGCTCACAAAAGTAGCTGTGTCTTGGGTTGAATGCTCCGGACTCGTTTGAAGCAAGTTGCCTTTGGCTACATCGAGCTGAAGTTTAGCCAAACTAGCCAACTGCTCCGTAGGTTCTGATTCAAAAATTTGGTTGAGCACTTGCCATTTTTCCTGACCGTAATCATCAGTGCCGTAGCGCAGCACTTGTTGTAAGCCCTTGCCGGGGGCCAACTTAGGAATGCCAAAGCGGGTCGTGTAAACCTTGGAGGCACCCGAAACGGAAATTTCTAATTCAAAATCACCACTTGAGGGCAGCGCAACAGTATAGTTGCCGTCCGAATCTGAAACAAAAGGACCAAAATCTTCTTGACTATTTAAGCGTTTAAATCGCAAATTTACCGTTTTGGACAACGGTTCTAAATCATTGAAAAAATGCCCTGAAAAGACGAAACGAAGTTGTACGGGTTGATCTAATTCCAGGGTGTAAATTTCATACTGACCAACTTTTGCTTGTCGGGTAGTGGCAAAATAGGCGCGCTGTTGCGCCGGATCTGTCACATAAAATAAGTCATCTACCGGGCTTGAATACGGATAAGGCATTCGTTCTACATTACTGGCAACATTGGCATTTAAATCATAGGAAGCCTTGTAAAGATCACTTGCCCCAATGCTATTGGCCGTTGAGGTAAAATACAGGGTTGTTGTAGTAGCATCGTAGAAGCCAAAAGATTCATCAGAGACCAAGCCATTGACGCCGCCATTGATTAAGACGGGTTCGGCCCAATTGTTAGCGGCATCTTTGCGCTGCAGGTATAGGTCGAGCTGTTCGCCTTTTGGGCCGTAGGAAGCCAAAATACGGTATTTCATACCCCGTTTGTAGGCATAAACAGGAATATGTTGGTGTTTGGCATTATTTTTTAGATGTACCTCAGGAGCTTCATAAAACGAGAAGTCCTCGGGATCATAAGGGAAAGCATTATAAAACTTAAGATTTGAAGTGCTCACAACGGACAAAAGTGGCAATTGACTAAATTGGTTGATCTCCATTTGAGCCCGCTCGCATTCTTCAATATGACTATGCACATTTAAAGCTGCTTTCTGATTGAGTGTCAGTTTTTGATAGGTTTGATAAGCAATAATTGCTTGTGTAAAGAAATATTGCTCTTGGTAGATGCGCGCTCGATAATAGTACAGCAAGGGGTCTGGAATTTGTTTTAGCCCAATGGCTACATCGAAATATTTGGCTGCTTCAAAATGCTGCGCTACTTCAAATACACAAACACCATAGCAAAAGTTAAGCTTTGGATTTTGCGGATCCTTTGCCAATAATTGACGGTAATCAGGTAGCGCCTCAGAATAGTTTTTCTGAGAAAAGGCTTGATCAGCTCGTTTTTCAACACTGGACTGAGATTGTGCCATAATACTCAGCGTTTGCCAAAAGAACAAAACCAAAACAAGGAAGGAAAATCGCTTTTTTATATGCACTACAATAAGAATAACCTATTTGTTTACGATTTTCTCGCAAAAAGGTTCATGCGGTTTTCGGTACCATTGAGCAGCCGTTGTATGTTCTTTCTGTGTGCCCAAACAACCAAAGTGCATAGAACGATGCTAAAGATAATCATGATGCGGGTATCGTTGTGGATGAGAAAATAGGAAACAATCGGAAAACACAAGGAAGAAATCATGGCGCTGAGCGATACATAGCGAGAGGTCAGAAAAACCAACAAGAAAAGAGCAAGGCAAACAGCTGCCGCTGGTGGATTGATACCGATGACAATTCCTAAAGAGGTAGCTACACCCTTCCCTCCTCTGAACTGCGCAAATACCGGGAATACATGTCCGAAAACAGCGCTAAAACCTCCTACTAATTGTAGGATAAGGAATTCATCTTTATAACCGCTAAATGCCTCCTGCGATAAAAAAAAAGGTAAGCAAGCTGCTGTTGTGCCTTTGGCAACATCGGTAAGCAAGACAAACCAACCATAGCGTTTTCCGAGGATGCGAAAAGTATTGGTTGCACCGGCATTATTACTGCCGTGTTCTCGGATGTCAATTCCTTTAAAATAGCGACCAACCCAAACGGAAGTAGGAATGCTTCCCAGTAAATAGGCGGTTATTACAACAAATAAGAGTATCATTCAGGTTATTTATTTAACAAATAGGCTCTTAATTTAGCTAAAATTAACGAAGCAGACTGCTCATCTGTACTGAGGTAGCTAAAATTACGCGTCTTGCGCTTCTCTGGCTTGATGCCATCTATTGCAGCCAATACCTTTTCATTACTTGCATAGACTCCGAGGATTCCATCTTTTCTATCTTGGGTGTAAGAAAAAACATAACGCGTTCCGTCGAAGGCCTCCATGGACCAATAAAATTGTGGTTTGGCATCATCTCCAAAACTTTGGATATAGGCGTGTGTAAGCGAAAGCGGCTGTGTTATGGCAGTTCCATTAATTGAAATCAGACCGACATTTTGTGCCGTACCCAACAATCCTTTATCTTGCTTTTTGGCACTAGGTTTATCACTGCCAAAATTTTCGAGAACAATACCACTCAAAATCATGCTTTGACTCAAACTATTTGGCATTTTCTTTAATTTTTCTTCATCAAAGTCTTTGAAGACTTCTTGCGCATCTTTCGGATTTGACCAAGCAGTTAAACTTGTCAATAAACCATCAATTGGCTTTTTAATATTCCATTCCGGTGCATTTTCTTGCCCTTTGAGTTGATCTGTCATTGCAGTCCATACCGAGTTATCCATTGGAATGGTAATGCGTGCGTTTGCGGCAATGCGCGTTTTTTTGTTGTCGTTTTGATAGCTCATTTTTCCGTATAAGTCGATCCCGATTTCGCTGGTCTGTATGCCCAAGTTGATGTTTCCATAACCGCTTAAACCGCAGCTTTCTGTATCCAATACGAGCAAATTACTAAGGCTGTCCGTACGCAATAATCTTGCCTTACTCCCTACTTCAAATTGCTGGGCTTGTTGGTTGTATTGTAGGTAACCAGATGCCTGGAAAAGTTGGGGGTCAGCTGCGCTTGTTTTAGCCGATAAAAACGCAGGGTAAATGCGCAGGCTATCTGAACGCTCGGTGTTTCTCCAGACAAATCCTAAGGCCAAAGCCTTGCCTTGCGCATCGATAGGATTCTCGGTTATCGGAATTTGTATTTGCTGCGCTATAATGGTGTCTTTGAAGGTCATCCATGATTTTTGGTAGCTGCACGGATGCATTAATTTAGTGGAGCCCTCTAGCAAAAGTCCAGGATGGCTGGCCTCTACCTGAACTTTTCCAAAATATGCGAATTCCGGACTGAGTTTGAAATCATCTTTTTCTGAAATATTGCCTTTGGCCACTGTTTTGGTTTGCTCATAAGCAATAGAACCCATATTGATTAGCGTTTTGGTGCTGTCTCGATCAAAATAAGGGTAAACTCCTTTGCCACTATATGCCATTCTGCCCGCTACAAATAAATTAGCCTGCTCAAACCGGTGAAATTTGGTAATGTAATTGGCCAATACTTGGGCGTTTTTAAGGGTATCTATTAGAGCCGCCTTTCGAATCCTGACCCTTGAAGAATCCGGGAAAATTCGGGCATCCCCTACTTGTATGTAGTCCACAGCATCACATAAAATTAACTGCGCTTTGAGATCATATTTAGCACTCAGGGACTTAAATTGTAGGGAGTCTTGCTTGGTATTGGTAGAATAGAAGTTGTTTCGAGTCAAGCCAGCACCACTTTCGAAGGTAGTCTCGCCGCCTTTGTCCTTCTTGAAATCTAGAGATTCACCGTCGATAAACCAAGTGAATTTATCCATTTGACAATAGTATTCGTTGGCCGGAAACATAATGCGCTTTGTGCCATTGGAAATAAATTCACCGATACGCGTTTGAAAATTGATATGCGCTTTCATTTCGTCCGACTGAATAGCCAACGGATTTTCTCCGTACTGTGAAAAACGATTGAGTAAGGCAAATGCTGCATTATCGGATAAAATATCGCTATTGGTAAATTTAAAGTCGCGTGCAGAAAGTTGCGCTTCTTTATAGAACATGATGCCTTTGCCAGTCATTTCTTTCTGATCGAGTAATAACTCACCATTCAAGAGTACTTCTTCTTTAAATAATAAAAGTGGCGTTTCTCCGTAAGAGGCAATCCGGAGTCGGCCTTTTCGAGGCTCAAAGCTCATATAGGCTTTTTCAGACTTTGCAAGCGGATAGCGCACCCCTGCACTTTGTTCTGGTGCATCAAACGCAACCAAACCAATGGTAGAGTCTGGCAAGAAAGTTAACTTCTTAGAAACCGAATTGGTATGTAAAAAATTGATGTTTCCTGAACCTTGCAAGCCATTGTGTGATAAATAAATTTGCTTGTTATAGCGCGATGCTGTTTCGTAGAAAGGATAACCCGCCTCGGGGGCAGTTGTAATGAATCCTAAAGAATAATCATTCATAATGCGCAATGGTTCTGCAATCTTTGGAAAAATACCTGCAGAAATAAGTTCGCCTTCAAATTGTAAGTCTTGCTCAGAGAAATTATCTAAGCTGTCTAATTCAAATGCTGCGAGCTGAAAATAAAATCTTTGAGCGTCATAAGCTCCTTTCAAAATACTAGGGTCATTGTAATAAACATAAGCATTCGCAATGGAAATTAAAATAGGGTAACCTTTGCTCGCTGAAGGCTTTCCTGCTTTGTTGTCGGGTTCGTCTATGCGCAGGGTTCCGCGCAGCCCCGAAATTACATTTGTGAGCGGAATTGACGCCGTTCCGTCTTCTTTGCGCAGCGGTTTAACGTTGAACGCCGTGCGCTCAGTTGTGAGCAGGTTGACTAAGAATTTTTCGTAGTCAAACTTGGCATACTTGGTTTGGATTTCACACTTGCCTGCTTGTAGGGTGCCCGAGAAACCGATATCACGATTTTGATACATAACGACCTGGGTGGTGTCGGGAAATATCCGCACTTGTTGTGCCTCGGATAAAGTCACTTGCGCTACATTGCGCAAGATGAGCTCTTGTTTATCAAGGTCAATATTGGCGTAAATCGTTGCAGACTGTGCCTTTCTTAAATCTGTGAGCAGTTGTAACTGATCGTAATCACCGCTGCCTTGAATAGCAGCAGCATAAGCAAGCAGTTTAGGACTCACTTGCAATTGTTTATTTTGAGGGACGCTAATGAGCAAACCAGCGGCAATTAAATCTACAAAAAGCGGCTTGACTTCTGTGATTGTTTTTTTCAAGGCATTGGCGAGTTCGCCTTCGGTAAAGTTGGATTTACCTTTATTCTGTACAAGCTGAGCAAACTGATAAAAAGGATCATTAGCGCCAGAACCCGCAAAACGATTGTATAGGTTTTTGTCAAAATAATTCATTGATTCGAAACGCGCAAGCTTTCTTTCTTGTGCGGTACCTACATCGAAGGTAAAGATTGGATCGTCGCTGCCCTTTTTCCAGGTCAAAACAGGGGCGTAACAATACAACTGAAAATAGCTGTCGACAAAAGGAAAATAATCGGTACCTCTTTGGGCTGACGCTAAGCGCAGCTGCTGTTGTTTTTCGTCATAGGTAAAAAAGCAGTCTTGAATACTGAGTGAATCGCCGTTTTTATAACGCAAAACTGCCGAGGCAGAGCGGGCTAAAATTTGCAGCGGAGACATCTCAAAACGCGCTGCACTGATCTCGAAAAGCACTTTTGATTCGCGCTTGAAAAGCAACCTTGCTGGTTTTCCTGCCACGCCTTTACCAATAAAATCTGCACCTTCTAGCGTAAAACTGCCATCGTAGTCCATTTGAGGTCTAAGCTCGCTAATTTTTAAGCGTTTTTCATAGGAAGTAAATTGTGGCGCAGACTCTTGTTCGGCCAAATCCAAGGAAGTAAGATCTGAAAGTTTGCCGAGAATTGGACTCGAAAAATAGGGTGTAGAAAGTGCCACGGAATCTGCGTTTAATTTGGCGGTCTGAAAATCAGCTTTGTAGGCGCGCAGGTTGGCATAGGTTTCATTTTTTGAGAGTTGAACTTTCTCCCAGGTGAGCACGCCGTTTTTACCCTCCCAGCGCTTAGACTGCATGTCAAAAATTCCGGAGGTGTTGTATACGACAATGGAGTCTTGCGGACGTTTGTCTGCATCGAATTTGATACATTTAAGTGTGACGTCCGTCGCTTCTAGGTATAACTTTTTGGAATCGAGCCAACGCAGGGTCCCGCCTTGCGTTCTCCACTCAAAATTTTGTTCTTTATAAAAAGCGCCAAACTTAAAAAAATCAACAGAAAAATCTAAAAAAGTAGTGAGCTGTTGATCTGGTGCTGCCGCGTAGTCAAAAACATATTGATACCAAGGATTGGCCAAATCAGGGCTAATTTTATTTTGTACAATGGCAATACTGGCTTTTAAGAAGTCGAGCAAATCTGGGTAGGCTGGCACCTCCTTGGCTTGCAAGCGATTGCAATTTTCTTGCAGCCTCTTGAATTGCGTATCATTTAGAGCTGAACCCTTGATTAGCTGTGGAAGTTGCTCATTTAAATAGGTTTGTGCACTTTCATCCAAGACGAGTTGCTGCCAAGTTTTCACAAATTTATCGCGCTCTGCTGGAAAGGTTTGCCCTAGCACTCGAGGTAAACTCGTGAGCACACAAAGAAGAACAAGTAACTGAAATTTCATTATAATTTTTTTAAGAGCACAACTGCCCAATTTTCAAGTTCAGCTGTTTTGATCTGCTCAAAACCAAGTGCTGCCGAGGCAGCAACGAGATCTGGCGCATCGGTTACAAAAAAACCGCTCAGTACTAAAAGGCCATCAGGCCCGAGTGCTTGGCTATAATTTGGGAGTTGCTCAAGCAAGACATTTTTATTGATATTGGCCAAAATGACCTCAAAATTCTGTTTGGGTATAGACTCCGCCCCACCGTGAATTGCGGTAATCTTTTGGCTTTTATTGAGCGCTGCATTTTCTAGGATATTCTCAGCAGACCACGCCTCTATTTCGACCGCACAAATATGTTCAGCCCCTAGCTTTTCTGCCAGAATTGCCAAAACACCAGTGCCCGCTCCCATATCAAGAACATTTTTGCCTTTTAAATCCATGGAGAGCATATGTTGACAAATGAGGTGCGTTGTTTGATGGTGCCCCGTACCAAAACTCATTTTGGGTAAAATCACTATTTCCATTCCAGAAAAAGCAGGCAACGCATGAAAAGGCGCTACAATCCTGAGCTGCTCACCGATGAAAACAGGTTCAAATTGTGCCTCCCAGGTGGCATTCCAATTTTGCTGAGGCAAAAGTGCAAGGTCAAAAGTTTGGATATCCGCGCCCATCTCTTGCATTTGCTTCATTAAATTTTGCAGTGCTTGACCATCAAATTGAAGCTCTTGAATATAGGCCTTGAGGACCGGACTTTCCTCGACAAAACTCTCGTAATCGAGTTCGGCTAAATAAGCCACACAGATGTCGTGCCAAGTATCAAAATTGCCGATATGTATTTGAAGTTCGTAGTAGTTCATGAATGGAGCGCTTGCCAAAGTTGATAAAATAATTGGGGATCTAAAGACGCTCCGCCAACAAGTGCGCCATCTACGTTGGGGCAACCAAAAATGGCCTCCGCATTTTCAGGGCTAACGCTCCCGCCATAAAGAATTGGAATTTGACCTCCTTGCGCTCCAAACTGAGCAAGCAATTGACTCCGTATGGCTTCATGCATTTGGGCAATTTGTTCAATGCTTGCACTCAAGCCTGAACCTATTGCCCAAATAGGCTCGTAGGCCACCACCATTAAATGAACTTGGGAGTCAGGAAGCCCACGAAGGTTCTGACTGAGTTGGTCTAATACAAAGGAGAGATGCGCATTCGCTTCTCTTGTTTGGAGGCTTTCTCCACAACAAAGCACAAAAGGAAATTCTTGAGCAGCACAGGCCTGCAACTTTTGGGTAATTACATCATCGGTTTCAGAAAAAATTTGACGGCGTTCCGAATGACCAATAAGCACAGAAGACGCTGCTATACTCTTGAGTTGTGCAACAGAAAGCTCGCCGGTAAAAGCGCCGCCCAACTCAAAATATACATTTTGAGCACCAATATGCAAAGACGTATCTTTGAAATCTTTGAGGTAAATACTACTTGGGTAAATCCTGACTTCAGCCTCTTCTGAATACCAATTGAATCCTTTAAAATGTTGCAGCCAGGCGTTCAGCTCAGGTTGCGTCAGATTCATTTTCCAATTTGCTGCTAAGATCTTTTTTCGCATAGACGAAAATAAGACTTTTATGGGCGCAACTTTTGCTTTTGTAATTGGGTTTTCAAATCTTCTTTGTTGAAAGCCGCTTCGCCTTCTGGGCCGTGATATAATTTCACTAGATTGCCATTCCACAAATAAGCGACACCAGGCACATCTCGATTACCACCTAACACAGACCAGAACTCGATAATGTCCAAAACTTTATAGGTGTATGACGCTCCGGTAAACTTAAAGAAGTCAGGGATTTCTTCCGCTGCTTCGTCCATAAATAAAATTTGAATTTCAGGAAAATCTGGGGTGCTATTTTTGAGGGCCGTGAGTTGCTTGGCGGTGGCGCGGCAGTGATCACAGCTTGGCGCAAAGAAACAAAGCAACTTTTTACCTTGATTAATATTAGCAAAATGCTGTTCATAGCCAGACTTTTTCATTTTTGGACCGAGGTCTTTTGGCTTGGCCACTTTAGTGGAGTCTTTTCCAATCTTCGGATTGGCCATTTTGGTGGTGTCGATCCCCGATTTGAGCTGGGGGTCTGAACCTGAATTTTGTTCGACCGGAACCATTACAGCTGTCGCTGCTTTGTAGGTCGGAATGAACACGAACATCAGTAGCATACAGATACTAATGATGCTTGTCAAGAACCAAATGTTGGAACGCGCTGGGAGTTGTGCGCCAAAGCGCTTCCAGAGCAGGGCAAGCAAGCCAATGGAGAGGATGTTTTTCATAATTGCTTCTAAGGGTGTCATGGGTAAAAGGGCACCAAAGCAACCGCAATTGCCTTTATTGCCCGTAGTGATGATTTCAATTGTGAGGTGCACAACAAAAATAGCAAGCATTGAAATCAATGCTGGAATGACCCATTTTTTTAGATCGAAAGGAAATAACAACAACAGCCCTAAACCAAATTCCACGCCAATTAGCGCGCGTGAAAAAATCTTGGCCAGTTCTACAGAAAAACCCAAAGGATACAATTGCTTGACCTCGAACATAGAGATGGTGCCGTAAGCAGAGGGGTCTGGATAAATTTTACCGTAAGCCGAAACAAGAAAGAGCCCTGCGATAAGGATGCGGATGCTCCAAGGTAAATAGCGTTCGATTGGTTGCATGTATTTAGTTTTGAGGTAAAATTAAGAGCCTATTTGGATCTTGACTGCACTTTAACAGCCTCTTAACAATTTTCTAAGCTTCGCTATTTTCTAAATGAATGAGCGCAAACACACCGTAGTTGAGCATATCAAAATAATTGCCTTCCACGCCTTCCGAAACTTGGGTTGAGCCTGCGTTGTCTTCAATTTGCTTGATGCGCAGAATTTTTGACAAAATAAGATCTGTAAGGGAGCTCACGCGCATGTCTCGCCAGGCCTCGCCGTAATCGTGATTTTTGCGTTCCATGAGCGCTTGAGCCTCGGCGGCAATTTCATGATATCTTAAAAGCGCGTCTTTCGCTTGCATTTGATCTTCAAGCCCGGCTGGTTCTCTTACTTGAATAAGGGCCATAATGCAATAATTGACAATAGCTTGAAAGGCATCTTCAAAAGACTCTCCGACTAAATTTTTACCCGTTTCTTGAATGGTGCGGATGCGTTGGGCTTTAATAAAGAGTTGGTCAGTGAGGGAACTCGGACGTAAGATGCGCCAAGAGAGCCCGTAGTCGAGTGTTTTTTTTTCGAAAATCTCTCGACAAATAGTCATTACATTTGTGTATTGTATTTGTGTTTGTGTCATGAGTCTAGCTAAAGATCTAAGTATTGCATTTCAGAGGAGTCGCTTTTTGAATATAAAAGGTGAGCTCCACGACTTTGCACAACCAAAGATAATGGGAATTTTGAACATTACACCCGACTCCTTCTTTGAGCAAAGCCGCGTTCAAGAACAAGAACTGATCATGGAGCGCGCCCGTGCTATGATTAATGCCGGTGCCGACATCCTAGATATTGGCGCGCATTCCACCCGACCCAATGCACCGCTGATGAGCGCTCAAGTAGAAATCGATCGCTTAGGCAACACCATTGCAAATATCAAAAAAGAATTTCCGAGTCAATTGATTTCTTTAGATACTTATTACGGTGCGGTAGCTCATTTTGGTATTGCCCAAGGCGCAGACCTCATCAATGATATTTCAGCGGGCCAATTTGACCCCACCCTTTGGGAGGTTGTCGCCAGCCATCAAATCCCTTACATCCTCAACTACAACCGAGGCGGACAACAAAATGAAGCGCGTTCCTACCTGAAAAATAAAGGTATAGTGAGTGATGCACTCGCTTTTCTCTCTGAAAAAAAAGCTGCGCTCCACGCTTTGGGTTGCAATGATATCCTGATTGACCCTGGTTTTGGTTTTGGCAAAAACCTCGAAGAAAATCACGAGCTCCTTCAAAAATTAGAGCACTTACACATATTAGGCGCTCCTTTACTCGTTGGCGTATCCAGAAAATCTATGATTACCAAGCGTTTAAATTGTAGCCCCGACGAGGCGCTCAACGGCACGAGTATTCTCCATGCTCTTGCTTATACCAAGGGAGCGCGTATTTTTCGGGTCCACGATGTAAGTGCGTTAAAAGAGCTGTTTCTATTGTTAGCGCCGCAAGAATTGCAGTAAATGAAACTTTTTTACGTACTTTCGTATGATAGTACAACATTAACAAGCGTATGAGAGCTTTTATCTTTATTTTAACTTCCTGTTTTGCATGGTTGACCTATGCACAGGCCCCTTCCGCTAATTTCACCATCTCAGATTCAGACAACATCCTTTGTGAAGGAGACTGTATTTTTGTAGTGAATAACTCTACTGGCGACGACCTCACCTATCTTTGGACCTTCCAAAACGCCAACCCACCCACATTCGTTGGGCAAAACCCCGGTCCAATTTGCTTCAATACCGCAAGTACAACCGGCCCGTTTGCCATTACGCTGAATGCCACGAATGGTCAGGGTGCAGTAAGTACAATCACACAGTTTGTCACTGTATTGCCAATGCCAAGCATTACCAGTACCATTTCAGACACCTTGGGTGGCGCTTATGTCGTCATTCCAGACACCACCATTGATATGTTTCAAGAAGCATATCTCTACGCAGAAGGCGCACCATTCGGAGGCAACCTCACGTGGTACCCAAGTGGTGTAGCGGCAGATAGCATCCCGGGCTGTACCACTTGTATCGCAGGAGACTCTCTCACCGTAACTCCTTTTTACACAACCTATTATGTTATCCAATATGGTCTCAACGGCTGCTTTGCTTACGACACCGTTTTGGTTACTGTTAATTTTGCCAATTTAGTAAAAGTAGAACTCCCTAACTCGTTTTCACCAAACGAAGACGGAGAAAACGACTACTTCCGCGTACTGACCAACGTAGATGCCGATGGTAACTTTAGCAACGGTTTTGAAGAAGGCGGCGCACTCGCAGAAATCGATTTACGCGTGTTCAACCGTTACGGCCAACAAGTCTTTAGAACAACCGATGTCAATGAAGGTTGGGATGGCACCTATAAAGGCAAAGCCATGAACCCTGCAACCTATACTTATATTTTAAATTTCCGAACCATTGACGGCCGTTCAGGTTCGCGCAAAGGCAACGTTACCTTATTTAGATAAGCACATGAAACGCAACGTATTCTTATCCCTAGCCCTTGCAGCCACCTTTAGCGCTGCAGCCCAACATGACCGCGTCATCTCCAATTGGTCGCAGTCTCAAATGATCTACAATCCAGGAGCAGTTGCAACTGGCAATTCAGACATGAGCTTCTTTGCCAACCACCGCTCACAGTGGCTTACTGTTCCAGACATGGGCGTTGGCATCCGTAGTAATTTTGTAAACGGCGAATTCAAAATCAAAGAAGAAGGTTTGTCTAATCAAAATAACTTTGGTGTTGGTTTTAGCATTCTCTCTGATCAATCTGGCGCAGCTAACCTCACTACCCTAAGCGTCTCTGTTCCGCTCAACTACACACTAGCCCTTGACCGCCAAAACAAACTCAGTATTGGAATTGCCCCGGGCTTTATCCAGCAGGCCTCTGACCGCTCTGGTCAGACCTGGGAAAACCAATGGGATGGCAATATCTTTAATCCAGGTACCAGCGTAGAAAACAGCATTAATGCAAGCTACGCCACCATGGATCTCGGTACCGGAATCTTCTTCCAACATCAAATCAACAACCGCTCTTCTTTCTACGCAGGCTATGCACTCAATCACCTTATCAGACCCAAAATGGCGTGGTCTTTTAGTGGAGACAAAATGTATATGCAAATGGCACTCCAAGGGGGCGCAGATTTGGCTACACGCAATTCAGATTTTCGCATTCAGCCTAACTTTGTATTCTTTAGAACCGGCAATACCAACAGCCTCACGGCTGGTGTAACGTTTGAGAATACCATCAAAGAAGGATCTAAAATTACTGGAATTAACAAATCTAATTGTGTCAATTACGGCGTATACTACCGCCACGGTGACGCTATTGTAGCTACGTTCGGCATGAAAGTTTCGCAATTCCGCTTTGGTTTGTCTTTCGATGCCAACACTTCTAAACTCAACCAAGCAACAGGTGGTATTGGCGGCGCAGAGCTTTATTTCAAAGCACTCATGAACTACAAAAAGTTCAATTCACGCGCTAAAATCAAATAAACATTTTTTTAAATAGCTGAATCCCGTTTCAATAGAGACGGGATTTTTTTTGCCCTTGCCCAATTGATTTGAATAAGTTGCAGCAAAAAATAAAAGATACGTTGCAGCAAGCTTGGTGCTGGCTTGAGCACAAAACCATGTACCTTTCCGCAGTAATTTTGTGAGGACACAATTTCATCGAATCTGAGGTTGGCATCGCCCCTACTCCATATTTGAAAAGGCTCTTGTGGTATGATTTTTTCTACACGGTGTACGACAAAATGCTCGCCCCGAGTGAATACAATAGCATCTCCTACTTTGAGTGCTTCAATTGGCACTTTAATTAGTGTTAAAACGGTTCCGGGTTTAATGCTCGGATACATGCTCCAGCCATTCGCGGTAATATCAACCTCTTTCCCTTCCTGTAGGGAATCGAGAATCCATTGAAACCAAAACTGAGGGGTTTGTTTTGTCATTGTGCGCCGTAAACTTACAAAAGAATGCTTAATTTTACATATGCAGCAAAATCTATACATCCAAGAAATCCAGGCCCAAGCCCCTCATTTTGTCTGTAAAGAGGTCGGTTCTGACACCCTCTTAGTTCCACTCCGCAACAATGTCGCCGATTTCAATCAATACCTCACCCTAAATGAGCTCGGTAGTTTTATCTATCGCTTGATTACTGAAGGCAACAACTTTGAACAAATCCATGCTGCTATCTTAGCAAACTATGAGGTCAAGTCAGATGCAGCATCTCAAGATTTAATTGCTTTTATCGAAATGCTCCACAAATTTACCGTTGGCAATGGCTAACATTCAACTTGCTGTTGGCGGCTTCATTTTTGAACTCAACTCATTCAATCCGATCAAAATTGAAGAGGGATACATTCCTTTCCTGACAGAAGGCCATGATGTAGACGTGCGCATCGATTGTTTTGAGGGTTATCCTGCTGACTATTCCAAACCAGATATCCATTACCAAGCCAAAACACCAGAAGGTGTGCTTTGGGAATTGAATCAAGAGGAGCTCAGCACTTGTGTTTTGGTCTACGACCCCAATAACCTTGAAGTCTTACAGCAAATAGCTTACTGGAATCAAGAACGGAGAAGCTGGCAAATTTATGTCTTGGAAAGCCAAGATGGTGCCATTGACCCTTTGGCCTATCCCCTAGGCCCGCTCATTTGGTATTTTTTAAGTACCGTTGAGGACATCCTCATGATACACGGTTCGGCTGTTGTGCTGAATCAACAAACGCGCGTGTTTTCTGGCTTTAGCGGCGTAGGTAAAAGTACTATGGCCAAACTCTGGGAGCAAAACCGCCAAGCTACAATTATCAATGATGACCGTCTAATTCTCAGAAAAATAGCTGATGAATGGTTTGTTTACAATACACCTATGTTTTATGCCGCTGCACCTCAAATGGGTAAGCTACATACGGTCTTTTTCCCGTACCATGCACCGGCAAACAAAATGGAAAAGCTCAATGGGGTTGCGGCACTCAGTAAACTTTTAGCACACACCATACACCACGGGCACAACAAAGCGCATGTGCAGCACCACATGGATATTGCCACGCAATTGATCAGCCAAATAGCTTGTCATCAGCTCGGCGTGGTGCCCTCACCAGAGGTGCTTGATTATATTATAGAAAAGGAAAGCCAGCATGTCTAGCCCTAAATTTCCTTTTCAATTACCTGAGGTTAGTAAGCAACTTTTTATGCTTGCAGCTAACACTTATAGCATAGAAAATACAACTTTTGACCCAAAAATAATATCTGCTCCATTCATCAAACAAGCTGTACTGAGCCACCTTTCTGGATTTGCCTACCACAACCTAAGCCCAGTAAAAGAAAACGTTGATCCGAAACTTTGGAAACAACTCGAGTTACAATATGTACAAGTTTTACAGGGCAATCACCAATTTCTGAACCTACACCAGCAAATGGTTGCGCTCTTGGAAACAAATGAAATTCAGTTTGCCGTTCTCAAAGGACTAGATTTACTCTTTCGAACCTACCGAGAAGAAGGCATTCGTCATATTTCAGATATTGACTTACTCATTTTACCCGAAGACCTCCAGAAGGTCACGGACCTATTCAAAGCAAATGGTTTTAAATGCAAGCAAAGCATTGATAAATCTAGTTTCCACGAAAAACATTATCAGCTACACGCCCCCTTACAAGCCAGTTTAAACGGCCAAAATATCGATGTGCATGTTTTGCTTTTTGATACCTTTTTGGGCTTTCACTTCCCGACCAAACCCTTGCTAGACAAACGCCTCCAAATGGAATGGGTACAACAACACACTTATGTGTTAGCCCCTAATGATGCGGCACTATTTAATTTGCTTCACCTCTATGTACATCTCGACAAGGGAAACCATTTTAAAATGAGTTCATTTATCGATGTGCAAAAAACGATGAGCGCTCTTGATTATCCGAATAACAAAGCACAATATCCAAAGCCGATACAAGCTAAAATAGAATATGTCATTGATTGTATGGTATGGTTAGGCTTACTAGAACATGACTTTTTACCTCAGCGCAAAAAAGCCCCAGCGCGTTATTTCTTTTACTTGCTTTTCTTCTTACAAGCCATCCAACCTACTTTTGGTCAAACGCTGCGCTATAAATTTTTTCCAAGATTATTTCTGTATCAATTTTCCTGGAAGACCCTCCCCCTGCTTTTCCACGAAGTATTCCCATCCAAGCGCTACTTATTGAATGGCGCACCCAATAGCAGCTACCTTGGTGCATGGTTGAAGCGCTTAAAGCATTTTACGAGAAAAAAATAAACCCTTTCAAAGACATGAGTGGGTCTTGGGTAGGGAATTCCGGTTGACCCGGCCATGGCGACATCATGACCATTGAGATTTCACTATCCAATCTGACTTGCTCTACTTTTGGTGCTTTGTAAGCACGTTTTTTAGTTGTATTGTTATTTTGAGTTTTCATCTGCTTTCTGTTTTGGTGTTTAATTAGTGACTTGTACTTACTAGTACACCATTACTTTTTTCGTTTCTGTTTTCATTGGTGTCTGT
>DBCS01000006.1:0-21060 GCA_002293185.1 Flavobacteriales bacterium UBA952
ATGCCTTCTCTGAGTACGAGCGCAATAAGCTAGACAACCGCGTAAAGATTACAAATTTGCCTGAGCAGTGCCAAATCAGAATTTATTCATCCAACGGTAAACTCATTCGACGCATCAAAAAAGACAGCCCTCAAACCTTCCAAGATTGGGACCTCACCAATCATGCTGGTATTCCTGTAGCGTCCGGAATTTACCTCATCCATGTTGAAGTGCCAAACGTAGGAGAGCGCGTTCTTAAAGCTTTTATTGCCATGCGCATGGTCGATTTGCAGAATATTTAACGAGGCTTTAACAACTTCCGCTGAGAAGAAGGGGTATCTTTATCTTTCAAACCGTAACCCATGAAAAAAATTGTCAACCTTTTCTTTCTTTTATTTTCCCTTTCTTTCATCGTGAATGCACAAGTGTACACCCTACCCGGTTTACCCTTTGCATTAGACGCATACGAACCGTTTATCGACGCTCAAACCATGGAAATTCACCACTCAAAGCACCATGCAGCGTACGTCAGTAACCTCAACAAGGCAATTAGCGGCAGCGCTATGGAGAAGATCAGCATGAACGACCTGCTTATGTATGCCAGCTTCAGATCGGCAACAGTTCGCAATAATGCAGGAGGGCACTATAATCACTCCCTTTTTTGGGAAATATTAGCACCAACAACGGCGCAAAAACCAATTACTTCAGAACTACAGACTGCTATCATCAATCAATACTCAAGCCTTGACTCACTCAAAATCTTACTCAACCAAGCGGCAGCAACACGATTTGGAAGCGGTTGGGCATGGTTGGTGGTAACACCCGAAGGCAAACTAGCCGTTTATAGCACTGCAAACCAAGACAACCCTATCATGGACATCAGCAAAGAGCGCGGCATTCCGATTTTAGGCATTGACGTCTGGGAACACGCTTATTACTTGAAATATCAAAACAAAAGAGGAGATTACTTGGGCGCTATTTGGAATTTGATCAATTGGGGAGTTGTTTCAGATAAATACGCTGCAGCGCTCAATGATCCTCTTTTAAAAGAACTTGAAAAAGACAATTGGCTGGCTATCAAAGAATTTCATAAGGTAATGGCCCAAACATTTCATCCGGCAGAGGAAAATAACCTAGCGCCCTTACGAACCCGTAGTGGAGAACTTTATGCCAAAGCCATCTTACTAAAAAACTCTACACCACCTGCATCTGCCAATAACGACAAGGTACAAGAAGCACTAAGCAGGCTAGAAAAACAATGTCTGGATATCCATACGCTGGTTCAAAAACCAGCAAAGAATGAGGTGGCCAAAGATGCGCTTTTATTCGAAAAAATTACCAAAGCACACGATATCTTCCATGAAGTAGAAGGTCTCTGTCACGACTAAACAGGCCAGAACTTAATCTTGGGGTAAAACCTTTGCGGCGCATTTGCGTATCTTTGTCAAAAAGAAATCGGTGCGTTTTGAATTAACCAAAGAATTTATTACCGAACTGCGACTAAAAATAGTCGCGGAAGACCGCCTTTGGATCCAAGAGCAAGTCTTGGAATTGCACTACGCCGAAATCGCTGAAATTCTCGATAAGCTTACCAACGACGAAGCCAAATTCATCTACTTCATGGTAGATGAAGATACCCAGGCTGACATCTTGATGGAGCTCGAAGAAGAGGTTCGCGACCGCTTCTTGGCTTCTCTTTCTAGCAAAGAAATGGCCGATCAGCTCGAAAACCTCGACTCCGACGATGCTGCCGACATCTTAAGTGAACTCTCAGACGATAAAATTCAGGAGGTCATCTCGCACATGGAAGACGACGAAGCTGCCGAAGATATCGTCGACCTCCTCAACTATGACGACGATACTGCTGGGGGGCTCATGCAAAAAGAGTTCTTTCAAGCCAATGTAGAATGGCCAGTTAATAGAGCCATTATCGAGTTGCGAAAGCAAGCAGCTGACGTTGAAAAAGTATATAACATATTTGTCGTCGATGACGATGACCACCTCTTGGGTGTCCTCTCACTTAAACGACTGCTTTTTGCCGGCGCCCGGACCAAAATAGAAAGCATTTACCAAAGTAAAAAAATCATCTCTGTCAAAGCAAGTGATTCCGCTGAATTGGTTTCAAAAGTCATGGAAAAATACGACCTCGTATCGGTTCCAGTAGTCGACTACCAAAATAAGTTAGTGGGGCGCATTACCTTAGATGACGTCGTGGACTATATCAAAGAAGAGGCTGATAAAGACTTCCAAATGGCAACCGGTATCTCAGATAAAGTAGATTCGGACTCCCCTATTTGGAAAGTTAGTTTTTCTCGCTTGCCTTGGCTTGTCATCGCTATGGTTGGCGGCACCATTGGCGCTAAGGTGATTTCCAATTTTGAATCGAGTATTACCGCCATACCAGCCATGGCGTTTTTCATACCCCTCATTACGGCAATGGGAGGAAACGTTGGCGTGCAGTCTTCTGCAATAGTTGTACAATCCTTAGCCAGAGGAGACAAAGACCTCGGCAGAATTTTGCCTAAGTTGATCCGAGAAGGCAGTGTTGGCCTGCTCAACGGCTTTATTTTATCTGCACTTATTTTTCTGGTTGCCACCGTTTTTGTGGATATCCATTTGGGAATGGTCGTTAGTTTATCCCTCTTTACCGTTATTTTATTTGCTGCTATTTTTGGCACGCTTTTTCCGATGATGCTCAATCGATATAAAATTGACCCAGCGCTGGCCATTGGCCCATTTGTAACTACACTCAACGATGTAATTGGCATCTTCATTTATTTCTCGATTGGTTTGTTGTTAATGTAATGCTCAAAAAGCAACTCGGCCTGTTTCCTAGAATGAAAAAAGCTTTGTATGTTTGCACTCCACAAAACACCTGGAGAGGTGTCCGAGTGGTTGAAGGAGCACGCCTGGAAAGTGTGTATAGGTCGAAAGCTTATCGCGGGTTCGAATCCCGCCCTCTCCGCCAAAGTATTCAAAAGCTAGCCGATAGGCTGGCTTTTTTGTTTTAAACTGAACAAAGAAGATCTTTTGGCGTTGTCGTTATATAGCTCTAAATAAGAGAGGATACCAATTCATTTACCGGTGTTCGGCATCAAGTAAATAGGAACTCTAAGCTCCTATCAAAAAGAAGAAATCTTTATGCAAATAACAGCCTTCTATATTTTTCATATCACACCAAAACGCCAATACAGTGCTTTGGTCAAAATGGCATATGCAGGTTTTTTGCTGCGTAGGGCTAAGGGGTGTTCTTTTGCCAAAATTATGGGTAGTGGTGGGGGTTCATTAGGTTTTGGCCTGAGTCCAAATTTTAAACTATACGCTGCCATTATGGTTTGGGATAGCCTTGAGCAAATGAAAAACTTTGAAGCCTCCAACCGCATGTTTGCAGCATATAGTAAAATATCATCGAGCGTAGATAAATTCTATGGGCAAGCTTTTCAAGTTCATGGCAAGTGGGACGGCGCTGAACCATTTAAAGCCTTTCCAGATCCTTTGTTAGCAGGTTCAAAAATTATCGTTTTAACCCGGGCAAAAATTCGTTGGTCTCAAATCCGAAATTTTTGGCGTTTTGTACCAAGCACGAGCGAGGCATTAACGCAGGTAGACGGAAGATTATTCAGTATTGGTGTGGGTGAACTCCCACTCATTTATCAAGCCACCTTGAGTATTTGGGAAACACAAGAACACATGCGTGCCTACGCCTACAAAAATCCTCAGCACCTAGAAGCCATCAAAAAAACTAAAGAACTCAATTGGTATTCTGAAGAATTATTTGGGCGTTTCTACCTGCTGCCGCTCCCTTAAATTAGTTTGAAAATAGGCCTCTTGCAGGAAATTAAACATTTGCTAAACTATTGGAAATCTGGATTTGGAAACAAACTGTACAAGTAATCCGCATCTACTTCATCGCCAAACTGATAACGATGCTTGATCGTGGCTTCTTTTTGAAAACCAAATTTTTCCATTAGGCGATTTGAAGGGATATTATCTGTTGCCACGAAAGCCTCAATTCTTCGGAGTTGCATTTCATTTTTACCAAAAGCGATGATGGGCTCAAGGGCTTCTGACATATAGCCTTGTCTTTTGAATTGATCTGCTTTTAAGCTGTAGAAAAGTTCAGCTCGATAATGCTGTTGAGCCCAAGAATGATACCCTGCCCATCCGATAACCATTGCGGTAGATTTTTCAACTATTTGAAAAAATTGAATAGTCAGATTGTATGTGGAAAAACCACCTTTATAACGACTCCATTCCAGCTCGTATTCATCGTCATTTTGATGCCCAAAGATTTGCATGATTTCTTGCTTCTCAGCTGTAGAAAATATGGCATCATAGGTGTGCTGATCAAAAGAGATAAGGTGGAGTCTGGAAGTTGCTAACAATGGTTGAAAAGTCTTCATGAAACGAAGGTACACAATCGGTTTCGACTAGGGAAAAATCACCTAGAATTACTACTTTTGTTTTTATGCGCAATCTAATCGCTTTTCTGCAACGTTTTAGGATCTTTTTGGTCTTTGCAGTGCTGCAATTTCTCGCGCTCTTGTGGTATACCACTTTTTTAAGTTTTCCGCGCAATCAATACCTCACTACCAATAATAATATCGCTATTCAATTGCTCGAATGGGAGCACGACCTCACTAAACACTTTAACCTCAGCAAGAACAACACCGATCTGCAATGGGAGAACATTTACTGGCGCAAAAGACAGCCCAAATTTATGTATCAGCTTTCAAGAGGGAAAGTCAAAATCAGCGATACCCTCTACGAACAACAATATACCTATATTCCAGCTGAGGTCATTAATTCGAGTATCAACCGAAGAAACAACTATTTTACGCTCAATGTAGGAACTGCTCAAGGCATCAAGCGTGGTATGGGCGTATTTTGCCAGCAAGGTGTCGTCGGCATTATTCACTACGCCAGCGAACACTACAGTTTAGTAAAGACCGTTCTGACCAAAGACATCAATATTGATGTAAGTATTCGAATGAAAAAAACAGATTTACCAGGGTTGCTCAAATGGGATGGTCGAGATCCGCGCTATGGCATGATCACCGGTATCAATAATGATTTGCGCATCAAGAAATGGTCAACTGTAGAAACAAGAGGTGGTTCAGGTATTTTCCCTAAGGGGCTTCCGGTAGGCAAAGTCAGTTTTACAGAGCCGATCGAAGGTCAAGCACTTTGGAAAGTAGAAATCCGCTTTGCTGCCGATTACCGACGTTTGCAACGCGTATATGTCATTAAGAACTTACATTTAGCTGAACAAACCGCATTAGAAGCGCGTATTCCAGAAGAAGACTAACATGAACGTCGTTTACAAACATACCATTCGCTTCGTCATCTTTGCTTTTTTACAAGCATTGGTTTTTAATCAGCTCAATATCGGTTTTGGAATTCATCTGATGATACAACCCTTGTTCATCATGTTACTTCCGTTTGAGTTAGCGGTCATACCCATGATGGGTATTGCCTTTCTGATGGGTTTAGTCATCGATATCGTGTCCAACACTTACGGGCTAAATACCTCTTCGTTGGTCCTTATGGCTTATTTACGACCTATTTTATTCAAGTTTTATGGGCCAAGAGAAGGTTATGATCCACTTAAAGAGCCCACCTCTCAAGACATGGGCGCTAATTGGTTTACTGTGGTTTATGGCATCCTTCTTGGGCTCCATACTTTTTGGTTCTTTTTACTCGAAATTTTTGAACTCGGCCGAATCGGATTTATCTTTCAAAAAACGATTTTTAGTGGCGTGCTGTCCTTCCTTTTAGCACTCCTCATTCAAAGTTTCATTTTGAATAGTAAACAGAAAAAATGAACCTAGACGCGCGCCGAAATGTCATTCTCGTCTTCATCTTCTTGGTGATCGGCATCTACCTTTTCAAGTTATTTTACATGCAAGTCATCGACGAAACTTGGACCTTAAGAGCACAGGAAATTGCCGAAAAACGTAAAGAAATTTTTCCGCCAAGAGGCGTGATTTTTGATCGCAATGGTAAAAAAATTGTGACCAATCAAACCTACTACAACCTCATGATGGTCGAAGACAGTATTCAAAACTTCGATACTGCTAATTTTGCCAAATTAATTGGGTGGTCTGTCCAAGACGTGCGCAATCGCTTTAAAGAAATAGTCGCTGGGGAAGGTACTTACTTCAACAAAATCACCGGAAAGCGGACACCCAATTATCAAACTATTAGAGCATATCCGTTTCTTAAAGAATTAACCCTTGAGGAAATGTCTAAAATTGCTCCCCATCTAGCCAATTTCAAGGGCTTTTATGAAATAGCGACAAGTGCCCGCAACTATCCATACAAAAGCGCAGCAAATATTCTAGGTTACTTATCAGAGGTCTACAGAGAGGAAATCGAAGAAGATCGCTTTTATAAACCAGGAAACAATATTGGTAGGTCGGGTATTGAACGATTTTACGAAAAGGAGTTGCGAGGTGTCAAAGGCATCAAATATATCGTTACCTCAGCGCTCAACAATGCCATTGAATCCTATGCCGATGGCAAATACGACACCATTGCCCGACAAGCTCCGCCTTTGAAAATGGGAATGGATGTCGAATTACAAACATATGGCGAGCAGCTTATGCAAAAGAAAAAAGGCTGTATCGTTGCGCTCGACCCCACAACCGGTGAAATCCTGAGTATGGTTTCTGCACCATCCTACGACCCCAATTTGTTGGTCGGGAAGCGAAACATCAGTGCCAATTACCCCAAGTTAGCTCGAGACCCCAACCTTCCGCTTTTTCCAAGACCTTTACAAGCTGAGTATCCGCCTGGTTCCATCTTCAAATTAGTGCAAAGTTTAATTGCCATGCAAGAAGGTGTCATAACGGCCAATACCGGGTTTCCTTGCGATAAAAGTTTAGTTGGGTGCCACAACCACCCCTCGGCACGCAATATTGCTGAAGCCATCCAATATTCTTGCAACCCTTATTACTACATGGCCGTTCGCCGCATTATCCAACAAGGCGTCAAAAAAAACAACTTTGCCGACGCCGAATATGGCTTAGGAAAATGGTATAAATACATTCGCAGTTTTGGTCTCGGTGGCATTTTTGACACCGATGTTAGCGGCCAAAGACCAGGTCTCATACCAAGCCCTGCCTTTTACGACAAATGGTATGGCCATCATACCTGGGCTTTTTCTACTATTCGATCAATCTCTATTGGGCAAGGAGAAGTGAAGCTTACACCTTTACAAATGGCTAATATTGTTGCTATCATTGCCAATAAAGGGTGGTACTACACCCCGCATTTTGTTCGCGCCATTGGTAAAAATGGAGCCCTGCCGCAATTCGAGAAAAAGCGCTGGACAATGATCAATTACCGTCACTTTGGCCCCGTAATTGAAGGGATGCGTAGGGTAGTTAACGAAGCTGGTGGAACGGGCAAAATGGCGCGTTTAACCGATATAACGGTGTGTGGTAAAACAGGAACGGTTCAAAATCCACATGGTGAAGACCACTCGGTGTTTTTTGCCTTTGCCCCAATCAACAAACCCAAAATTGCCATTGCTGTTTTTGTAGAAAATGCAGGCTGGGGAGGAACCTGGGCAGCGCCAATTGCCTCATTAATTATAGAGAAATACCTTAAAGGAAAGGTATCTGATCTCGATAAAGAAAAGCGTATTTTAGAAGCGCAAATTGCTTATCAAACGAACAATTAATGCGCAAACAAGAAAGCCTCACCGAATACCTCGATTGGCCGCTTTTCGGAGCGCTTATTGCCATGTTATTCATGGGCTTAGCTACTGTTTACTCTGTGGCTTTTAATGAAGCAGTACCTTCTATATTTAACTTCTCAGAAAAGTACGGTCGCCAACTTTTTTGGATTCTTTTCGCTTTGTTTCTAGGGCTTTTAGTATTCTTAATTGACTCAGATATTTATCGAAAATTTGCCATTCCGATTTACCTCGCGACGCTGGTTTTGCTCGTAGTTGTATTGTTCATGCCTGCCGTCCACGGAGCACATGCATGGTTAGGTGTGGGCTCTTTTGGGGTGCAGCCGGCAGAATTTGCAAAAATTTCTACCTCCTTGTTGCTAGCCAAGTATATTTCCGGACTTACTGTCAAGCAACAAACAACAGCAACGGTACTAACCGCTAGCAGCATACTATTGATTCCAATGGTATTGATTTTGTTACAACCCGACGCAGGAACTTTCGTCGTATTTACCTCTTTTTTATTTGTGATGTATCGTGAGGGGCTCACCTTTGATCCTATTTTGCTCAAATTTGTCAATACAATTCCGGGCGTGCGCTACAAAGAAACATGGGTCGGGTCTCACTTTATTCCAATTCTATTTGTACTTGTTTTTTTGAGTATCATCACGCTCCTGCTCGACAGCGTCGTTTTAAATTTAAATCTTTTTGGATTTGTACTTGAACTCAGTGGATCTTCAGGAGTAATTTTTGGTCTATTACTGATTTATCTGATTTCTTGGCTCGTCATGCAGCGTTTCAGTACACGCCGAGAGCGTACGCGCATGATGGTGGTTTTGACCCTCGGACTACTCATTAGCAGTGCCATTAGTTTTGGAGTAGACAAAGGATTTGGCATGCTGCGCGCGCATCAAAAAGATCGAATAGAACTTTTTTTAGGACTGCGCGAAGACCCGAATGGTGACGACTACAACCGAAATCGGGCCATGGCAGCCGTGGGTTCTGGTGGGCTTCTAGGAAAAGGGTACAGAGAAGCATCCGTTTCTAGTTTGCGCTCCAATCACGTACCAGAAAGTGAAACAGACTTTATTTTCTGTCCATATGCAGAAGAATGGGGCTTTGCTGGGGTATTGGTCTTATTTGTATTGTATCTCTTCATGCTATTTAGAATCATTGTTATTGCCGAACGGCAACGTGCTGCATTCAATCGCATCTATGCCTATTGTGTTGCCATGATTTTATTCTATCATTTTGCCATTAACATTGGCATGAATATCGGTTTTGCACCTGTCATCGGGATTCCACTTCCTTTTTTTAGTTACGGTGGCTCTTCTATGATGTCTTTCAGTGTAATGTTATTTATTTTATTAAAACTCGACGCACAGCGCAAAGATGTTTTACGCTAATTAGTTGTAAATTAAAACTATGAAAAGAAAAGCAACCGTCCTTTCTGAACAAGAGCAGAAAAAAATGACACGATTATTCTGGGTTTTTGCCTTGTTGCCGTTTGTCATGGTACTGAGCTTGTTTTTATTGCAGTCCGAAGAAGATCTACCGCCAGTATCTATGCTAGACAACCCGCCTGAACTTCAGGCCTCTTTAATTCTTGCCAAGAAAAGTATAAAAGAAGATACCGTTATAGGGCGTTTTTGGCAAGTCAACAGAACGAGTGTAAAATATCGAGAAATCTCCCCCTTTATAACCGATGCCTTGATTTCTACCGAAGATGAGCGTTTCATGCAACATGCAGGTGTCGACTTTCGTGCTTTAGCACGTTCGCTCACTTCTTTTGGTCGTTCTGGCGGGGCTTCAACTATTCCGCAGCAATTAGCCAAGCTGCTCTTTACCTTACAACAAAGGCAGAGGCAAGAAATTGCACGTGCCAGCGGTGCTAGAATAGAGCTTCCATATGTTGGTGGTATTTTAGGTAAATTTCGACGGGTAGGTGAAAAGGCCCGTGAAAACATCATTGCCAAACGCCTTGAGGAGCGTTTTACCAAAGAAGAAATCATCACTATGTACCTCAACCAGTTTGATTTCCTATACAATGCCGTGGGTATAGAAAATGCGGCGCGCGTTTATTTTAATAAGCGACCAAAAGACCTCAATAAATCCGAGGCGGCAACCTTAGTTGGACTTTGCAAGAATCCAACCATATACAACCCATACAGTTATCAAATAAGAAACTACCGTGCAAGAATTGCAGAAAACAAGGGCATTGCACTGAGTGCAGTAACCAAAGAGGAAATCTTAGCGGCACGTGCCCAAGATTCAACAACAGCTCATTCTCGACGCAACCAAGTACTTTTTCAGTGGCTAAAAAACAGCGAAAAAGGCAACGAAGCACTGCGTACTCAAATAACAAGAGAAGAATATAATCAACTGATCAAAACACCAATTGTTGTTCATTATCGCTCTCTAGACCACAAAGAAGGAATGGCACCGTATTTTAGAAAAGAATTGCGAACAGAGGTGCAATCTATTTTACTAGCTAAAAAAGCAGATGGAACCTTTAAATATTTGCGAGAAGACGGCAACCCATATGATATCGATGCCGATGGCCTAAAGATCTACACTACACTCAATCCAACCATGCAGCGCTACGCCGAAGCTGCCGTTGAAAGACACATCTATGAAGAGCTGCAGCCTCAATTCGATCTCAACAATAAAGGGCTCAAAAACTATCCCTTTTCGAATAGTATCAAACCTGAAATTGTCGAGCAAATCATGACTTCTGGGCGCCACAACTCAGATCGCTACAAAAAATATGTTGCGCTTGGTTTATCTGAATCAGAAATCAATCAGGCGTTTAATGAACCTATCGAAATGACCGTTTTTAGCTTAAAAGGAGAACGAGATACCGTCATGAGCCCGAATGATTCCATTCGTTACTACAAAGCTTTCTTACACGCTGGAATGGTCTCTGTTGATCCCAGAACTGGATTCGTGAAAGCATGGGTTGGCGGTATCAACTTTAAGCACTTCGGTTACGACCACGTTCGGCAAGGGAAACGCCAAGTGGGTTCAACCATTAAGCCGTTTGTATATGCAGCAGCACTTTCTATGAAAGTTGTAAATCCATGCACCGGATTTTCTGCAGATGAGTACTGCCTAGACCTCGTAGACCACAATACCAATAAAGTGGTGGGGCAGTATTGCCCGGCAGGGCCGGCCGCTCCCTCTGTTAAAGACGGCCTTGCTCAATCGTCCAATAAAGTGACAGTAGCAGTCATGGGAAGAATGGGTAATTTCAATCCTGTCCAGAAAACGGGTGGGCCATACCAAATCGAGAAATTACTCAAAAAAATGGAGATTAATCTCCAACCAAACGATATCGTTCCGTCCATGTGCTTGGGCAGTATGGACCTCTCGCTTTTGCAAATGGTTGCGGCACAATGTATTTTCCCTAACGACGGTATTTATATCCGTCCAACTTTCATAGAACGCATCACAGACAGAAACGGAAAGGTGATCTACAGCGCAACCGAGCACCGCGAACAAGCCTTGAATGCCACTGTGGCCTATGAAATGCTACAAATGATGAAAGGAGCCGTCAACTTCGGAACAGCCGGAAGCCTAAGAGGTGGGCGTAGTTGGGGTGGCATAACCGCACCCACAGCCGGCAAGACCGGAACTACCCAAAACAACTCTGACGGTTGGTTTGTGGGCATAACGCCAGAACTTGTTACGGGGGTTTGGGTTGGTGCCGAAGACCGCGCTGTGCGCTTTAAAAGCATGACTTGGGGTCAGGGTGGCCGCATGGCTTTACCAATTTATGGCTACTACATGCAGCGCATTTACAAAGACCCCGGCATTGCACTCTCTACCCGTGATTTCAGCCCTCCAGCTGATTACGACCCGTCGGTATACGACTGTGCGGTAGCACCACAACCCGAAACTGTCGACGAGTCTGAACTTCCATTTGAATTTTAAACATGAACAAAGTAGTAAAAGACCCAGTAGCTGCATTAGAAGGCATCCAAGATGGCATGACGCTTATGGTTGGAGGTTTTGGCCTTTGCGGTATTCCTGAGAATGCCATCGCGCAACTCGTTCTGATGGGAACCAAAAATCTAACTTGTATCTCTAATAACGCCGGTGTAGATGACTTCGGACTAGGCTTATTGTTACAAGCCAAACAAGTCAAAAAAATGGTAAGCTCTTACGTAGGTGAAAACGACGAATTCGAACGACAAATGCTCAGTGGTGAACTCGAAGTAGAGCTTATTCCGCAAGGATCCTTAGCTGAACGATGCCGTGCAGGTGGAGCAGGTATTCCTGCATTTTTTACACCCGCTGGTTACGGAACAGAAGTGGCCGATGGAAAAGAGGTTCGCGTTTTTAATGGAAAACCTCATATTTTAGAAAATGCGCTTACCGCCGATTTCGCTATTGTCAAAGCCTGGAAAGGCGATACTGAGGGCAATCTTATTTACAAAGCCACAGCACGTAACTTTAATCCGATGATGGCTATGGCAGGTAAAATTACCATTGCTGAAGTGGAAGAGCTTGTTCCGGCAGGTACTTTAGACCCCAATCAAATCCACACACCCGGTATCTTTATACAACGAATTTTCCAAGGAGAAAAATTTGAAAAACGCATTGAACAACGCACTGTTCGCACTAAAGAATAAGCAAATGGCACTCGACAAAACCGGCATTGCCAAGCGCATTGCACAAGAATTACAAGATGGTTGGTATGTCAACCTAGGTATAGGCATTCCAACACTCGTAGCCAACTACATTCCCGAAGGTATTGAAGTAGAATTTCAGTCAGAAAATGGAATTCTGGGTATGGGGCCGTTTCCATTTGAAGGTGAGGAGGATCCCGATCTTATTAATGCTGGCAAACAAACCATCACGGCTCGCAATGGCGCCTCTTTTTTTGATTCTGCACTTTCATTTGCCATGATACGCGGCCAGCATGTGCAACTCACCGTACTTGGCGCCATGGAAGTTTCACAAAACGGTGACATCGCAAATTGGAAAATCCCCGGAAAAATGGTCAAAGGAATGGGCGGAGCCATGGACCTGGTTGCCTCTGCCGAAAACATCATCGTGGCCATGATGCACAGCAATAAGGCTGGTGAATCTAAAATACTTAAAGCATGTACGCTCCCACTGACAGGTGTAGGCTGTGTCAAAAAAGTAGTCACTGAACTTGCTGTTTTGGAAATCAAAGAGGGCAAATTTCACCTCATCGAAAGGGCACCAGGCGTTAGTATCGAGGAAATCATCTCCAAAACAGAAGGTGATTTAGTCGTTCCTGAATTTGTTCCTGAAATGAAACTTTAATTGCCGCAATTACCACTTATATACCAACGGGCTATTGAAGCCGCAATAGAAGCTTCAATAGCTATTGATCAAATATATAATCAGGATTTTCATCAAGTGATCAAACAAGATGGGTCCCCCGTAACCGATGCAGATATTGCTGCAAGTGATTGTATTGAAAAAATACTTCAATCGCTTGGTATTCCCATTACCAGCGAAGAAAGCGACAAAGCGCCCTTTGAACAAAGACAATCTTGGCAGCAGTGTTGGTGTATTGACCCTCTTGACGGCACTAAAGAATTCATCAAGCAAAATGGAGAATTTGCCGTGAATATTGCCCTGATCAAAAATGGTGAACCCATTTTTGGACTCATTGCCTCCCCTGTTCAAGAACAAGTTTTATTGGGTTCTAAAGAGACCGGGGTATTTATATTTTGTTTTCAAGATTGGCAAGCTCAAGAGAAATGGATTAAAATTACTCCGCCACTGAAAACGAACTATCCTTTAGTAATGGCTTGTTCAAGAAGCCACCATAGCGGGGCCGTACTTCAATTCATCAATGGTCTTAAAGAACCAAATCACGACATCAATTATATTAAAAAAGGATCTGCACTTAAATTTTTTGATTTAGCACTAGGAAAGGCCGATGTTTATCCGCGCTTTGCCCCCACCATGGAATGGGATATCGCCGCAGGGCAGGCTATTTTAGAAGCCTTGGGTGGTGAGGTTGTGCATGCCGAAACTGGCGAGCCACTGCGCTACAACAAAGCCAATTTAGTGAATCCGTATTTCATTGCCCGAACCAAAGCCATGAAAGAAAGCAAGCGTTAACGCTTCGCCAAACAATCGATTTCTACCGTTGGGCCTACCATACAAATGCTCATCATACCAACTCCATGGTACTTCACCCACACCTTCATGCCGTCGGTTGGGGTGATATTGAAATCATTGAGGTTGGTTGGTTCCAAAACCTCTCCTGATTGTAGTTTAAGCACCAAACCACAGCCATCTAAACCTGTGTAATCCTCAATGGTGGCAGCTTGTGCATTTTCACAAGACGTGCGGTCGCAGGCCGAAAAAATCAAGAGAAGAAAGGTTGACAAAATGAGGACTTTCATATCTAATTATTTATAATAAAAATAGAACAAAACTGATTACTTGAAAGGCTAGATTAATAAAAGAAAAAGAAGAAAAATAAGGCGGCGTCTTCTCCCCTCACCCCTTCATAATAACCGATTGTTGAACGATTGCCGTTCATAACGCGGCCGTTGTCTATGTAACCAATGGTAGACCTATTGCCGTTCATGACCCGACCGTTGTCGATATAACCAATTGTTGATCTGCTGCCGTTCATGACCCGACCGTTGTCGATATAGCCAATTGTGGATCTACCGCTATTCATTATTCTACCGTTATCAATGTAGCCAATAGTTGAACGAGACCCGTTGCTTACTCTACCACTTTCAATATAGCCAACCGTTGAACGAGACCCGTTCATGAGTCGTTGCGCATTTAGATGTAGGGCTAACGAGAAAAATACAGATAAAAAGAAAAACTTCTTCATTGAACTAATTTTTGAACCATATAACAAACATCATACCGAAAGTTAAGCAAAAATATATTCACAAGAAGAGTTGTGGCCTCGAGATTGGCCATGGAATTACTACAGTCTATTTCTTTTTTTTAGGCTTAAGGGCAAGCGCAAACGCAATTCCAAAAAGAAAGGTAATAAAGCCAGCAAAATAAGGAAGGTATTTAATCATCTTTGGACATATTGATTAATTTCAAATAAATACCAAAAGCTAAAATAGACGGAACCCAGATGCCTACAAACGCCCCGTCTTCTTTTTCACCTTGAAAATACAGGAGCTCTGAGAAAATAATTGACATAAGGGCTGCGGCCATCAGAATGATATCCGTTGATGTAAACTTTTTAAACATAAGAATTATTGTTTTTCAGAAAGTTAGTGATTTAAAAGGATAAGATCATCATTTAAAAGAAATATAACCTTTTCTTTAAATTACTGTGCCTTATCAGCATTGGCAATAAATACACTTCTTCTACTGATCCAAAGCATAAATACCGCAATTGCTGCGCCCAAAACAATTAAAATAATGCGCTCCCAGCCTTCTAATGAAAAAGAAATTCGTGCTAAAAAAGTAGCCAGTACATATCCGGAATTTCGAATAATGAGGATTGTATTTTGTAGGTTTTTTGCGCTACTCAAAAGAAGAAGCACATCTACAAAAGTTAACAATGTAAAGAACTCTGTATAAAAAATATGAGATGGATCCATGAGTGCGGCGTGGTTGTCGGCATACCTGATTAAATCTACCAACCAAATAGAAAACGAATAAAACGAAAGTGCAAAGAATACCACCAAAAGAAATACAGACATGCGCTCCTTGAGTTTGATAAATGCTGCCGTGAGTTCATACTTGACTTCTGTTCGTTTGGCATCTAAATGATAAAAAATCCAAACCAGTAAGAGTAGTGCTACAAAACCACTCAGGTCTTTTGTTAAGTCGCTATTCAATAAGGTAACCTTGCCTTCGGTAAGTTGGCCAATATCTTTAAAGCAGTTTCGCAAAAGAATGAGCGCCATGATTTCTAGCTGCTTGGCCACACTTTTGGTGTAACTCTGCCGCAAGTAATAAATCAATAAATAGACTTCGTATACAAGTAAAGAGCTAAAGGGAGAAAACAAGGCTGCGAATGGATTTCCAAAGAGATTCTCCGGAAAATATTGCGGATTAAGCAAACCCAGGCGCAATGCAAAAATAACGGCTATATGCAACAAAAAGGCGGTAATACCGAAGTAGAGCGTCAGCTTCTCAAAGCGAGATTTAAAAGCATTTGTAAACATAAGCAATGGATTTCCATTGAAGTTAATTAATTAATTGATAATTAGCTTATAAATTATACAAATTACTTTTTCAATCGACTTTCATAGATCGTTATCCAGTGTGCAGCTGTCATTTTTTGCATGAGCTGTCCTAGTAATTCGTAGGGAATATGTTCCGGTTTTTTAAAACGGATGCAGCTTTTACCAATATCGGGTTTTTGAGCACTATGTTTCGGATATTCAGCAACAAACCATTCCAATAATGAAGGATTCATGTATATACCCATGTGGTAGAAATTGATGCTGTTTGGTAAACGCTTCCTTTCTGTCTTCAGGGACTTTGGCTAGGATTGATTCAATCGTGATTTCGGTGGTATTCATTTATATTCTGATAGTGGTAACAGCCTTAAAGCTTAATTTCTATCAAATATTACAACTCATATCTTCGCCACAGCACAAGGGTGACTTTATTTTACCCTCACATGATGGACACTTTGAAATCTGAACAACGGTTCCGTTGTCTAAGGTCAGATGATCATTTTGCAATGGTACATTGCACTTTCCACAACTTGCTTTTACGGACATGCCGCACTTGTTACATTCGTATGTATTCATAAAAAATTAGTTTGTCCTAAGTTAAAGGTTAATAGACAAAAACTGAATTTTATTGTTTAATTATTTTAGAAAGGTGTCTCATGTTATCTCCGAAACTTAATATATAACTATCTGTTGATAAATTTAAGTTAGAAAGTGGAAATCTAAAAACCCCCTGAGTATTTGTAGCTGCAATTATATAGTTATCGTTAAGTTCTAAATCCAAAATTGTCAATGTAGTGCTGTTATGGGTTAGTTTTATTCTTTTATAACTTTAAATGTCTGTTTTAAATTCTCTCCCACACTAAACAAATAAATACCTACGGATAAATTACCTAATTCAATGGTTGTGTCCTCAGATGTTATTTTTCCTTTAATAATTGTTTGACCCATATTATTAGAAATCACATAAAATGAGCCTATTAGATTTGTATTTACTTTTATATTAATTACACTTTGAGCTGGATTAGGATAAACAGAAAACATATTAATACTACTTTCAATAATTCCTAAAGGCCCACAACCTACTGAAGTCAGTAAACTTGCTCTAGGCGCAACAATGGCTGTAGCTCTAATTCTATCTTTCTGCCCTTGTGTAAATCTGTTGACTAAAGGGCAATAAGCCATATAATTATACCGGCTATTATCCCACACACCGTCCAAAGTACAAGGATTAGTTGCACCGCAATCGCTTTGTTTATGAGGTGGGGTATCGCATACACGATCTCCATCTGTAAGACAATTGATGTCTACCGGACAATAAACATTACCACCATCGCCATTGAAGGTATGATAAAGAAAAAATCCGTGACCAACTTCATGAGGTAATGTTCCACTGTTACTTGTCATAGAGGTGGAAACAATAACTAATCCATCATAAAGTCCACCAACTGGATACGATGCATATCCAACAAAACTACCATTACAGATTTCGCTAACTACCCAAATATTATAATAGTCAGAAACAGGCCATCTGCTTAAGTCCTTTATCGCAGTTTCAATTGCCCCGCTGCACGGGTTACCCGATGGTGTTATTCCATTTGCTGAATAATTTGCAACACCTGAACCGTCGACCCTATTAATGCCGTTGGTTGAATTACCGTTTGGATCTATACTCGCAAGGCAAAATTCCATTTCAACATCAGCCCCAAAACCGTTTATATTTCTAAATCGGCTATTAAGTCCTGCAATAGCTTGTTGAATTTGAATTTCCGAAATATTAGAACCTGTTCCAACAGACTCGCCTAAATGTATAACATGAACAACTACGGGAATCGTGTATAGCGTAGATTTTAAATTATTATTTGCGTGGTTTTGATTATTGGCCTCAACATTGGATTCAAGGTTAAGGATTTGAGTGCGATAAGCAGAATCAGTTTGCATCCGATTTATATGAATATAATCCGTGCCGCATTGAGCACTTTGTGCCATGCTCTCCATTTGAAAAAACAGAAGAGAAATTATTATTAGAATAAATTTTGATGCTTTTTTCATCTGATCTCTTATTGTTATTTTACTCTTATGGCTTTTCAGAATACGCCCCGTTTTTTTAGTGGGTTCTGAACTCCACTTACAAAGTTCAATAATACCATATTTTTGTCACATTGGGTAGTTAGTCCTTCGGCTTTAGAAAACCGTCTTGGTTTTTGTTTTTGTCAAACTTGCCTGTAACGGTTTGGGGCTTTGCGAAGAAGCGTAATTAGAAACACAAATGTTAAATAAACCAGAGATGTTGATTAGAATTCCGAATGTTCAATTTAGTACTGAACCCGCTTTTTTGCAAAACCCCTGTTATATGCTGCCAATTCTATCTATTTCGTTAGTATAATTTTTCTTACTGAACTTTTAGAATTCCCTTGTAATCTCAAATAGTAAACCCCACTTGTCAGATTTTCTAAATTAAATACATATGAAACTGCTGGTTGAATGTTTTTTTGTTGAAGTACAGGTTGTCCAATTTCATTATAAAATGTAGCTTCTATATTATTGTTTTCACTTGGTGAAACAAAAATGGCTAAATAATTCCTCGTAGGGTTTGGGTAATATTCAAATTCAATTTGTTTGTCAAAGTCAGATATTCCTGATGCACTTGGAACGTAAGTCGTAACAGTTTCAGTAATTGTATTATGTCCGCTTCCTGGTCCAGTATTTCCCGCTTGAACAGTTCCGTAATAAGTTGGACCGATTACATATGGATAAACAGGATATAAGTTTGCATCAATAGTTACGAAATAAGCATAAATTCCATTTGGGTATTCGGGTGTAACACAAAATCTTCCATTGTGAATATCTAAATCTCCAGAACCACTTACAAATGTTCTGTCTTCAATAAAAGCACCAAGTGGATATGTTGCATTTACATCAGGTCCATTTACTCTTGTTGTTCCTGTGTTCATTACATAACTACTTGTCATTCTTTTGATTGCTCCTGTTCCGTTGGTATTCGTATAGGCATATGCTCCATAAATTGGAAATCCGTCAAATGCGTAACCAATTATTGGGGAATGAATTGTGTTTAAACTGTCATTATATAGGCAAGTAGGATTTACGTGAAGGTGATATTCGCCATTGGGTGCAGGATGTCCTAAGCAGTCATCAAAACTAATTCCTTCATAGAATAACGCATCCCTGTTCCAAACTCCAGCATTATTGTAACTCATACCGTCCTTTGCGTTGAAAATACTCACGCCATTACTCCAAACGCCAACATGTCCTAAGGGTGTAGAAGTTAAAGCTCCAATATTTTGAATTGGATTACGAGTTATTTTAAAAACAAAATTTTGATTTACAGGAATATTTGGGTTTGCTGTCCAAGGTCCAATAGTGTAGTCAGGAATACAGGTTGTACTAACATAAACATTATTTGTTGAGTATTGCACTTGTTGTACATTCGTCAAAATACCTGCGTAGCCTGTATTGTTTGTCGTGTTAATTTTCCAAGAAGTTATATCGGGTGTCAGTTGAGCAAATATTGTATTTGTAAAAAGTAGTAATACAAGAGGGTAAACATATTTCATTGTGTTATGGATTTATTTTGTTAGGATTTTGGTTGACAAATATTATAAAGTGATTGAATTTAGATTAGGGTTATTATTCAAAAATTATTTTTTTGGTTAAAGTGATATTTTCTGACTTAAATTAAATAAAATATGGACCTTTTGCAAGATTTGAAATATTGTGTCATATTAAATGTTTTATGTTCTTCAATTTAGACTTTCTAATTGTCAAAAGGTTTAATTTATAATAGGTTTTTCTTTTTGGTTGCATATAACGGTTTCGGGCTTGGCAACGTGCCGACTTTTTTAATAAATTGTTGTTCCGAAATTAGATTTATTTTTTTATAAAAATCGTTTTTTCGAAGCGAGATTGAAGGCATGGAGCTAAACCCGGGTTATAGGTTGGCCATTGCACACAGTTTTTATGTCGGTGTCCACGGTTATTGTTCAGAAGTCGAGGAAGATAGCTGGATTAATTAAAACGCTTGTTTTTGTGTCAAATTATTGTTTACATTTGTGATATCAATATGATATCATTTAAATATTACTCACTATGAAAACAGAAAAAATTATTACACCATTAAATGGCTATTTGGTTGTTGTCGCGCTATTAGTATTAACAGCATTAATGCTTTATGGCTTTATCTCTAACAATATGATGTTGGGAGTCGGATCATTTCTAATATTTATCCTTTTAACAAAAGGCTTTATTGTAGTAAGTCCGAACAGCTCAAAAATTTTATTGCTTTTTGGAGACTATAAGGGTAGTGTCAAAGAAAGCGGCTTCTTTTGGATTAATCCGCTTTATAATAGAACAAGTTTGTCTTTACGCGCAAGAAACTTTGAAAGCGAAAAAATTAAGGTTAATGATAAAATGGGAAACCCAATTATGATTAGCGTTATATTAGTTTGGAAAGTTAAAGACTCATTTAAGGCAACATTTGAAGTAGATAATTACGAAAACTTTATAAAAATTCAAACGGATTCAGCGGTTAGAAAGCTTGCAGGTTCTTTTCCGTATGACCATTTTGAAGATGAAAGAGCGACAGTAACGTTAAGTACTAATTTTGATGATGTAAATAAGGCTCTTGAGCGTGAAGTCACAGAGCGTTTGGAAATTGCCGGAATAGAAGTAGTCGAGTCAAGAATAGGATATTTAGCATATGCTCCTGAAATTGCTCATTCGATGTTAAGAAGACAACAAGCGTCTGCCGTTGTCGCTGCTCGTCATAAAATTGTTGAAGGTGCTGTCGGCATGGTAGAAAGTGCTTTAAAGCTTTTAGCAGATAAAGAAATTATTGAGTTTGATGAAGATAGAAAAGCGGCAATGGTCAGCAACTTGATGGTTGTCCTTTGTGGTGATAGTGAAACGAAACCTGTAATAAATACGGGAACTTTAAATCAATAAAGGATGTCCGAAAAAAAGTCATTTGCATTAAGAATAGATTCAGAAACAATGAAAGCCATTGAAAAATGGGCTGCTGATGAATTCCGTAGTGTCAATGGTCAAATTGAATGGATGCTTAATAATAGTCTTAAAGAATCGAAAAGAATTAAAGTAAAAACTGTCCAAAAAAAATAGTGTCTGAATGTTATACGAAAGAAAAAGACTTTGTCTTACGGAATTTTCGTCAGAGGAAAGTCCGTCCAACGGCTTACCTATAACGGTTTGCAGCTACAAGAAGTTGGC
>DBCS01000006.1:21115-132328 GCA_002293185.1 Flavobacteriales bacterium UBA952
AACTTGATACGAAGCACAAAGCTTCATTTAACCACTGAACCGCCAATTTCTTGTAGGTGCTGTTAGCGGTTCGTGCTTCTAATTTCATCCTTTTCATTGGTTTAATGTTTAAGGAGTTTGTAGCTAAGGAAACCTTCTTTTGTTTGAGCTTTTATAAAATACATTCCATTCGGGTAGTTGGAAAGGTCAAACTGGCTTTCAGCTGTTTCTTTTATTAATTGTCCTTGTAAGTCGTAAACCTTTATACTCTGAATGGTTTGATTTTGTATTTCAATATGAACAAGTCCATTTGTTGGATTGGGGTAAATCAAAGTAAGGTCTTCCTGAATTTGTTCAAATCCCACAGTTTGTAAGCAACTAATGATGTTGCCATAATTCTCAATGGCAGCAAAAATTTCTTGCTCAATCGTATAGAAAATTGAATTATTGTTCGTTTGATAGCCTATACCAATGCCGTTATTCATAAAAACAAAGCCAACCTTTCTAATTGTATCGAAATACGCATCACTTACTAGTCCATATGCTTCTCCCGTATGGCCAAGCATTGAAATACTGCCCGGTAGAGCAATATCATTTCCCGGTGTGGAAGTAATCCTGTGAATGCCGAGTCCCCAGCTTCTGAATAGTCCGTAGTAATTATTACCATTACTACCATTAAAAGTCCATTCATTGGCAAACATTGCGTTACAGGATGATTCTGAAAGTAAAGTATCTCCATTAAAATTCCCGTTATTCATCAACACAAGAAATATTTTAGCTAAATCTTGCCCTGAGCATCTAAAGCTGCCTTGCGGACCGAATCGACCACCATTTGTGCCAGGGATATAACCATTGAGATTGTTGAAGACGGGTTGTATCCCCTGATAATTGTCTGCTTGAGGCGTCCAAATGCCATTGGGTTTTCTATACAAAACAGCCAATTGATCGATATCCACTAAATCATTTACATTAAATGAGGCATCTATTCCTAATGGCATAGATATGTTTTGTTTACAATAAACATCGAAGCGTGTGTTAGAAATTTTTTCAACTATTGTTCCTAGAATGACATAGTTAATATTTGAATAATTGAAGTAGGTTCCAGGAACGGTGTTGTTGAATTGTCCTGAGGTATAATAAGCTCCAGATGTGGTTAATAGCTCACTCAAATTAGGAATCGGATTATTATTCACCGTTGCATCAAGGAAACTGCTATACGTTGTTCCATCAATAATGGTGGATGTGTGGGATAATAACATTCTTGTAGTTATTGGAACAGTCGGATTATTCGGATTTTGAACACTATAGCCCAGAATAGTGCTGATATCGGCATCTAGATCTAAAAGATTCTGCTCTACGAGTTGCATAACAGCAATTGCCGTTATTGTTTTTGAGATACTTGCAATGCGATATTTTGTATTTACCGAAGAATTTATGTTTCGTGAAAAATCAGATTTTCCTATGGAAATGTTTTCGATTATTCCATTTTCGCAAAAAACGACTAGTGTTCCACCCATCATATCGTTATCGGCCGAGATAACGTTGAATTCATTGATTAAAGTCTGAGCTTTCACAATAGAGGTCAAACTTAAAAGAGCTACTAATATGACGCATATTTTTTTCATATCATCGATTTTTAATCGTTATTTATTTAATGTTCTTTTATATTAGATCGCGTCTGTTTAGGCATGACCGCTAACGTTTTGCAGCTACAAGAAGTTGGCGATTTCGGAGACGAAAACTGTCTGCCACCACTGAAATTGATACGAAGCACAAAGCTTCATTTAACCACTGAACCGCCAATTTCTTGTAGGTGCTGTTAGCGGTTCGTTGTTTATTTTCCATCAATAATTAATTTTTTAATTCCTGTTTTATTTCCGTTATTAATTTTTAGAAAGTAAAGTCCATTCTGTAGTCCTGATATGTCAATTATGCTCTTATCTTTTGAAAGAATAATAGTAGATAAATTTTGTCCAACCGAATTAAATAATGTAACAGAAATATTATTTAAATTATTCCATTTCAAATTTAATTCGTCCTTGGCTGGGTTTGGATAAAGTGAAATTTCATTTTCAAAAATTGGGTCGTTAATTCCTAAAGGGTTTGATACTTCTCTTACCGGACGACCAGACCAAGGGCAAAATTGACCAACAGTTCCGACCCAATAAGCTGTATCAGCGTCAACATCTGTGTAAGGACAACCATCGCAAACTTCGATTGCCAATTCCACAAGACTCCATTGATTAGGAATAAAATGCCATAAAAACCAATGATTTGCATTGTGATTGTGTCCTCCATTGCCATAATCTATTGGTCCGTTAATAAAGTTTCTCTGGTTTAATGGTCTAGCCAAGTTAGCAAGAACTGAGTCTATTATTATCTGATTAGAGGTAGAAGCTATAAATGTGGTGTCCTGCCAGTTTCCATGTCCACAGGTTGTCGAAAATTCAAAATATCTAGTTGTCTGCGCTTTACCAATGAAACCCAATGTTAAAAGCATAATAAAAGTCAATCCTGTTTTTTTCATTTGTCTGTCTGTTTTAATATTATTATTCTGTTTGTTCAATTTTACTTTGGTCTTTTTACAATGACCGCTAACTACCTTATACCCGCTACAAACCTTCCTCTAGCATGCCGATTCGGGAGTATTGGCGAAGGTTTGTTGCGTAAGTCTAAGCTACAATTTAATTCTTATAAATCATCAAAAGGAGAACGGATTCGCTGTAAATTTTTGGTGCATACGTGCGTGTATATTTCGGTTGTTTTACTGCTGCTATGTCCGAGTAATTCTTGAATGTATCTGATATCGGTACCTGATTCTAGCAAATGAGTTGATTCGTTTCCATGATTTTACTTTTTATACCCCACCTGCTCGCGCTGAACTTGCTGGGTTTTCGAATGGTCCTTTTGTAATAAATACTTGAGCACTTGGTCGATGTCATTGAACTTTTGATTATGAAGTTTTTCAAGATCTGATAGTTTATCGGATAGTTCTTGATAAGTCAATGCCCATTGACGAATCATGACAAAAGCGCGCATGATTGCCACCCCTTGTTCTGTAAATGCAATAGGTAGATAACGTGAGCCACCCCAACTTGAGGACGCAAATTGCGACCTCAAGTTGAACCACTCTTCTCTCGTAAGTTCAAACATAAAATCTTCAGGGAAACCCAACACAAAAGGCGGCCTGCGGCCGCCTTTTGGATCGTTTGGTTGGTGGGTGCTGTCTAGGGCAATACAACGAGGTCATTGATTTCGACTTCGGTGACGAAGCGGCGCTGGCCGCCGAGGCGGTAGAAGCGCCCAACGAGTTTGCCTTCGATGGCGAGATGAACGCCTTTGGCGCCAAATTCTTCGACCACTTTGGCCCAGCGGCCCCAGGCACTGAGGAGGTGCCATTGGCTGCGTTGGCGCATGATGCCGTCGGCGTCGAGGTATTGTTCTTTGGTGGCGAGCGTGAAGCGCATGAGCTGCTTGCCGTCTTCGAGCTGCACGTGGCGCGCCTCGGCGGTCATATAGCCGATGAGGTTGACGTGGTTCATGTGCAAGTTGGGGTTGGCCGACATGCGCGGCAACTCAGGCTGCGTTTTCAGTGCTTGTTGCTTCATGGTTGGATTTTTTGGGCTGAACCATGATGAAATCATAGAGCTCGATGATGGTGGCAAAGCGCTTTTCACCAGCTTTGTTCTCGTATTGTTGGTTGACCAACTTGCCCTCGACGACTACCTCCATGCCTTTTTCGAGCTTCTCGCCGACTTTTTCGGCAATTTTGCCCCAGGCGTTAATGGTGTGCCATTGTGTAAAATCATGCCATTCGCCGTTTTTGTCTTTGAAGTTTTCGTGGGTAGCGAGCGAAAAACGCGCGAGCAAACGCCCTGAATCGAATTTGACAATTTCTGGTTGGCCGCCCAAGCGCCCCATCAGGCTTACTTTGTTTTTAAATGCATTCATAACTAATAATTTAATTGGTGAATGCCAAAGTTCAGACGGTCAGGAGCCAAGAGCCGGTAGTTAAGTACTTAATGTCGGATAAATTTAGGCGCAGCCAATTTTTCTTTCACAAATTGTGAGCCACCAAAGGTTTTGCAACTTCATCCAATAAAAAAGCGTCCTTTGCGTTTGTAGCAAAAAAACACGACCATGTCTAGAATCAAAAACAATCTGTATTTCAAAATTGGCGGAATCGTCCTGATCGCTCTGCTTTTACTCATCCCGACAGGCATGATCAAAAGTATCATTTATGAGCGCGAACAAACCCAAAGAGAAGCCATCGACGAAGTCAGTGAAAAATGGGGTGGTGCGCAAACACTGCAAGGGCCGGTACTCACCATTCCGTATACGCGTTACGTTAAAGAAATTGACAAAGCAACTGGAAAAGAAACCTTAGTGCAGATAACAGAAAGATTGCATGTGTTGCCAAGTAAACTCGATATTCAAGCGAGTGTGAAGCCAGACCGCCGCCACCGTGGGGTTTATGAAATTGTGGTGTATAATTCAGCACTGCATGTCAGTGGAGCGTTCACCAAACTGGACTTTAAAGACCTCGAAGCCAAAGGGCACTCCTTTAAATTCAATGAAGCCACCCTCAATGCAGGAATCGATGATTTGCGTGGTATCGAAAAACAAATTGAGCTCAATTGGGAAGGTAAAAAACTGCCTTTTAATCCAGGGGTGAGTAATCAGGATATATTCTATTCAGGGATCAATGCCAAAGTAAGTATTTCGCCGACAGACGACCACTTGTACCGCTTCAGTTTTGACATTGAGCTCAAAGGTAGCCAGCAATTATACTTTACACCTGTCGGAAAAGAAACCGATGTGGTATTGAATTCTGATTGGCAAACACCCAAATTTGACGGTGCTTTTTTACCTGATCAACACAAAACAGATAAAGCAGGATTCAAAGCCCATTGGAATGTCTTGAATCTAAACCGCAATTATCCACAAAGCTGGACAGGCTCCTCTTACAAACTCCGCGATTCCTCTTTTGGCGTTGATTTGAAATTACCTGTAGACAACTACCAGAAATCGCACCGCAGCATTCATTATGCCATCCTATTTATTGGCCTCACGTTCTTGGTGTTCTTCTTTATCGAGATTTTCCAAGCGTCGGGCATTCACCCTATTCAGTATATCCTTGTCGGAATTGCACTGGTTGTATTTTATACACTCCTTCTTTCCATTTCCGAGCACATACGCTTCAATTATGCGTTTATTTTATCAGCGCTAGCCACCGTAGCGCTCATTAGTTTGTATGTACGGGCCATCTTGCGCTCACTCAAAATGAGTTTGTTTATAGCCGGATTACTGAGTATGCTCTATATATTTATTTTTGTGATTATTCAATTAGAAGACTTGGCACTCCTCATCGGAAGTATTGGCGTATTTATCATCCTTGGTTTGGTGATGTACTTCTCTCGAAAAATTGATTGGTACAATATAGGTCAAGACAAAAACGCAATTTAACGCGTCCAGATTTCATAACTTTTCAAAGCTTGGTGCTGCAGCATGGACAAACCGTTCATGACTGTGGCACCATTTTTTTTGGCGCGTTTCATCAGTTCAGTTTCAGACGGATTATACACCAAATCAATGACTAAATGAGCAGGTGTAAGATATTCAAATGGAAGCTCAATGCAGTCTGTAACATTTGGGAAAGTGCCTATTGGTGTACAATTGACAAGCACTCTGCAAGAGCGTAGCATATGGTTATTTATATCTTCATATCTGAAAACACCATTTGCCTCATTACCATTTCTCGAAATATAAAACAAATCTAGCCCTATTTGCTTGAATACATGCGCAACTGCTTTGGAAGCACCGCCCGTTCCAAAAATGAGGGCGCGTTCGTGCTCAAAAGTTAAAAAAGGCTTGATGCTTTGGGCAAAACCATAGGCATCGGTATTGTAACCTACCTTCTCTCCGTTTTCAAAAGCAATAACATTCACGGCGCCAATTTGAGCCGCACTTTCATCGAGGCGATCTAGAAAAGGAATGATACTTTCTTTATACGGAAAGGTCACATTGAGACCAGATAAGTTTTGAGCGAAAAGCGGAAGAATTTCTTCAATTTCATTCAATTCAAAATTGCTGTACTTTGCTTCAATATTTTTTTTCTCAAAGTAATCCTTGAAAAACGCTGCAGAAAATGAATGCCCTAGTGTTTTGCCAATAAGGCCGTAGTGTTTAAGCACGGCCATTTGAAGACAAAACAGAAATGAATGATACGAAGGTTGTTTTCATCCTACAAACATACAAATGTTTAACTTTACGGCATGCAAGGATTAATCCTGAAATCTACTGGAAAATGGTATCAAGTTTTGTTGGAAGACGGCCAGCAAGTGCAAGCAAGCATCCGCGGTAAATTGCGCTTGGAAGGCCTGAAAACGACCAATCCAATTGCTGCCGGTGACCACGTGAAAATGGCACCAGGCTCAGATGAAGGATGGGCCATTACAACTATCCTTCCGAGGCAGAATTACATTGTGCGCAAGGCCACCAACCTCAGTAAGCAGATGCAAATTTTGGCGGCCAATGTTGACCGCGCTTATTTGGTGGTTACTTTGAAGTCGCCGATTACACAAATTGCGTTTATCGATCGCTTTTTAGTAGCTGCAGAATCTTTTAGAATTCCGACAACCTTACTTTTTAATAAAATCGACCTCTTTGATGAGGCCGACACTGAATATTTTGAAGCACTCCGAACTATCTATGAAAATTTAGGGTATCCATGTTACGGTATTACCTCAGAAGACGCTGGCACAATTGCTTTTCTTAGAGATGAAATTAAAGGAAAGCAAGTCATGATTTCGGGCAACTCTGGCGTAGGAAAAACCACCCTTGTCAATGGCCTCGACCCCAATCTAGACCTCAGAACAGGTGAAATTTCTAAGGCGCATGAACAAGGCAAACACACCACCACATTTGCCGAAATGCACGCCTTGAGCTCAGGAGGGTATATCATAGACACGCCTGGTATCAGGGCCTTTGGTTTGATCGATCTAGAAAAAGAATATTTTGCACACTACTTTCCTGAAATGCGCGCACTGATGGGCGAGTGTCGTTTTAGCAATTGCAAGCACCTCAATGAGCCGCATTGCGCCGTAAAGGCAGCTGTTGAGGAAAGCCAGATTGCCCCGCATCGATATCAAAATTATTTGCAGCTGATGCACGAAGACCCCTCTGACCCTTACCGCAGAAGCGCGTTTTAAAACCCTACAAATGAGAGTAGTAATTCAAAGGGTAAGTGAGGCCGCAGTGAATATCGACGGTACTAACGTTGGTAAAATCCAACAAGGTTTACTTATACTTCTAGGAATTGAAACTGAAGATCAAGAAGGGGATGCCGATTATTTGGTACAAAAAATCAGTAACCTACGGATATTCTCTGATGCAGAAGGCAAGATGAACCTCAGTATTCAAGACGTGGGCGGCCAGTTTTTGGTCGTGAGTCAGTTTACACTACACGCCGATACACGCAAGGGCAAGCGCCCAAGTTATATCAGGGCCGCACGCCCCGAACAGGCTATTCCACTTTACGAATATTTCCTTTTAGAACTGCAGAAAACCGCCCCCTCACCGATTCAAACAGGTCAGTTCGGGGCCGACATGCAAGTTGCGTTGGTCAATGATGGGCCCGTAACCATCATTATCGATTCGAAGGGGGAATTATAAATAATTTTTTAGGACTTTCATCACTTCCTCCCCCGCCTCCACATGCGCCATATGGCCGCAATCTAGCAAAAAGATGCGCGGGCCTTTGATTTTTGCATCGAGTTCTTCCACACTGACTAAGCGGTCGAGTTTTCCGTGAATAAAAATGAACTGCGCGGGGTTGTCGTTAACTAATGCTGTGTAATCTTCTCTTTCACGCATGGCAAGGGCTGCAAAAGCAATCGCATCAGGGCTCATCAAATTGGCCTCTTCCATCAAGGCTTCAATAAAAAGTGGATGAAGCTCAGGATTAGCAAACAAATTTGGGATAGCCTCTCGAATAAAATGAGACTTGGCTTTCGTGATAATTGCAGCTACACGCAAGCGGTCTTGCTTTTTTTGTTCGGAATCTGACCAACAATTAGAATTGAGTAAAATCAGTTTTTGAAATCCGGGTTGTTGGCTTAGTTCTAAACCAATATAGGCACCCATCGAATGACCAACAATAGTGAAATTTTGGATTTCAAGATGGACAAGCACTTTTTGAACTTCCTCGGCCATCGCATTCATCGAAGGGCTTTGATCCAAAACTTCGGATTTTCCGTGTCCGGGTAAATCTATAAATAGAGTGGTAATTGGCAAATAGGAAAGCGGAAGCGCTTCCCACATGGAAGAAGATTCCAAAAACCCATGCAGGAAAACCCAAACAGGGCCTTCTCCTTGAATTTGATAATGAAGCATAAAAACTAGGCGTTCATCAAAGCTTCGATTTCTTCTGCCTCGATTGGAATATTGCCCATTAAGTTGAAAGGTGCGCCACTAGCCTGAACCACGACGTCGTCTTCTAGGCGAATGCCCAAGCCTTCGGCTGGTATATAAATACCGGGTTCTACTGTAAATACCATATTGGCAGCAATTGGCTCATGCCACAAACCTACATCGTGGGTGTCTAGGCCCAAGAAATGTGAGGTGCCGTGCATAAAGTACTTTTTGTAGGCTGGCCAAGCAGGATCTTGATTTTTGATGTGGTCCATCGAAATCAAACCCAAGTTGACTAATTGTTCTTCCATCAAAAGACCTACTTGCTTATGGTATTCAGCCATGATGGTTCCTGGTACCAACAATTTTGTCGCTTCATTTTTCACATGAAGCACGGCATTGTAAACCGCTTTTTGACGTGGAGTAAAACGGCCATTTACGGGAATACAACGCGTGAGGTCTGAACTATAGTTAGCGTATTCCGCACCTACATCGAGTAGAATAAGGTCACCATCTTGACACTGCTGATTGTTTTCGATGTAGTGCAATACGCATGCATTTTTACCCGAAGCAATGATTGGTGTATAGGCAAAGCCTTTTGAACGCTTGCGTAAAAACTCATGAGCCAATTCGGCCTCAATTTCATATTCCCAAACACCTGGTTTGATGAAGCCCAATAATCTGCGGACACCTGCTTCGGTGATGTTGCAGGCCGTTTGCATAAGCTCAAGCTCAATTTGATGTTTGATCGAGCGGATTTTGTGCATGATAGGCGCAGCCTTATGAACTTGGTGCGCAGGGTAGTCTTGCTTGACTTGTTTGATAAAGCGGTCTTCACGAGTTTCAACTTCAGTATTGGCACGAAGGTGCTCATTGGTGTTTAAGTAAATGCCATGAGCCTCCGCCATGAGCTGCTTGAAAATCGTAGGAAATTGCTGTAGCCAATAAACGGTCTGAATACCTGACGTTTCAAATGCTGTTTGTTTGGTGAGTTTTTCTCCTTCCCAAATGGCAATGAGTTCCGATGTTTCTTTTAAAAAGAGTACCTCACGGTGAGCCGGATTACTTGCATTAGGAAACAACACTAAAATTGATTCTTCTTGATCAACACCAGAGAGATACAGAATGTCGCGTTGCTGAGCAAAGGGCAGGGTACTGTCTGCTGATACCGGATAAATATCGTTGGAATTAAAAACAGCCAAAGTATTTGCAGCCATCTGGGCCGTAAAGTTTTGGCGATTGTTAATGTATAGTGATTTGTCGATGTGATCGTATTTCATAAGGCGTGTTTGTCGTAAAATTAAGGGTTCTCTTTGAACCAACTGGAGTATAGCACATAATTATTGGCGATGCGTTGCACCTCCCCGGCAAATAATTCAGGGGTTAGGGTTTTGATCTTTTTGGCAGGAATTCCGGCGTAGATACTCCAAGATGCTACGCGAGTACCCTCAGTGAGTACAGCACCTGCGGCAACAATAGAATTAGTTTCAATGTAACAGTTGTCCATGACGATAGAACCCATGCCAATCAGTACGTTGTCTTCGATGGTACAGCCATGTACCAAAGCGTTGTGGCCAATGGAAACATTGTTGCCAATGTTGAGCTGGGTCTTTTCATAAGTGCAATGCAACACCGCTCCATCTTGGATATTGACTTTGTTACCCATTCGAATCGAATTGACATCGCCTCTGACGACAGCTGAAAACCACACCGAACATTGTTCGCCCATGATGACGTCACCTACTACAGTGGCATTTTCTGCCAAGAAACAATCGGGGCCAATTTGAGGAGTAAAACCTCTGCATGCTTTGATAAGTGCCATAAAACAAAAGTACTAAAAGCCCTTGTAACTTAAAACGCAAACTTTCGTATAAACCGCGTTCTTATTTCTATTCATGAAGCGTCTTTTTCAAAGCAAATGGTTTAAAATCCCTTATCAAATTGCGCTCTACGGTTTTGCGGCCTATGGGGTAGTTCTAGTTGGAGTTTTTGTTGCACTCAAGCTACGCCTCACCGACGACAAAGGCCTTGTTGACAGCAACAACCGCTATTTTCAAGAAATGCACGACAAATACAACCAAGACTTCAAGGTAGATAGTACCTCTTTGATCAAATATCGAAATGAAATCTTGCAACGGATCAATTTGGTTAATGAATATTATCCAAAAAATGCGCGGGTCATTCTCGAAGCGTGGTCGCAGTCCAAATCTGAAAAAATTGCCCTGCAGATGCTTGCCGCTCTAGACCTCAAGCTCAAAGACAACAAAACCTATCAAAAAAGACTGCGTGAAATCCTATCCAAAAGCAACAATCAGAACATGGCCAAAGGTGGTAATGCTTTTGAATGGATGAATTTCATTGAGTGGTCTTATTTTAAGGAAGCCGTAACCAAAGATAAAAAGTACATCGACTCCGCAGCGTTGGCCTGTGGTGTTGAGCCTCGAATGATTGTGGCCTGTTTGGTGGGTGAGCAAGTCAGACTTTTTAACTCGAGAAGAGAGCGCTTTAAGAATGTAGTGGCCCCACTCAAAACACTGGCTCTTGAAACCAACTTATCCTACGGTGTAACTGGCATCAAAGAGCGCACCGCGCAAAATATCGAATATTACCTCAAAGACCCTAAGAGCCCTTATTATTGCGGCATCAAATATGAGCACATTCTCGATTACGACTCAACCATCAACTATAACAACCAGCACAACGACACCATGAACTTGCGCGTAAAGCGCTTGGTTCAGTACAAAGACCACTACTATTCTTACCTCTATGCGGGTATTTTCATACGCCAAATTGCTACTCAGTGGCAAAAAGCAGGCTACCCCATCGACGACCGTCCAGAAATCTTGGCCTCCATATTCAACCTTGGTTACAATAAATCCAAGCCCAAAAAATACCCATCCGTGGGTGGCTCCAATTTCATGATCCGCGACAAAGAATACACTTTCGGGGGCGTAGCCTACGACTTCTATTATTCTGGCGAATTATTAGAAGCATTCCCGTATGCGGAGGTGAAGATTAGTAAGTAAGAGGAGCCAGCAAAGACAGGATTTTTTCCATTTCTGACTTTGAAATCCGAAACGAGAGTTTACATTTTTCTGAAAGGTCATGACTGATAATCTGTACCCTTTCTCTCTTTAAGAGGTCCATCACTAAATGTATTTTCTCATATGCAAATGAGATATCTAGTTCAATCTCCTCCTCTTTTTCAATAATCATCGCTGCTTCTGAGGCTACAGGCACTGCAAAAGCCAAGAACTTAGAGCCTTTTTCTTTGTAGAATCCTTCGCTAAGTGCTTTTATAGTCTGATAGCTTGCCACTTGGCAAAACTACGGGCATTATCCTTAATTTAGTGCTATGCTAAAGAAATTAACGGGAATTATACTTTTACTTAGCGGCCTTTGGGCCTGCGATGATGATCCTATTACGCCACCCCCAGCAACAGGGCCTCAACAATACGGCGTGCCGTTGGTCTCTGTTCCTCCTACAGATCAGGCAACCATTTATGAAGTGAATTTGCGTGCTCAGTCCTCCGAAGGAAACCTACAAGGTGTCATATCCAAATTACAACATATCAAAGACCTTGGCACGAATGTAATTTGGCTGATGCCCATTTACGAACAGGGCATTATAAACAGCGTCAATTCTCCTTACTGTATCAAAGATTATACGAAGGTGAGCCCCGAATACGGAACACTTTCAGACTTACGCGCTTTGACCGATCAAGCACATGCGCTCGGAATGGCTGTCATTTTAGACTGGGTAGCCAATCACACTTCATGGGATCATCCATGGATTACCGAACACCCAGAATGGTATAGTAAAAATAGTGCCGGACAAATCATTATTCCACCAGGCACCAACTGGAACGACGTTGCCGACCTCAATTTTGATCAAGTTGCCATGCGCAAGGCTCAAATAGATGCGATGAAATACTGGGTCCTCGAAGCCAATGTGGATGGCTTTCGTTGTGATTATGCCGATGGTGTTCCATATACTTTTTGGCAGGATGCAATTACACAACTTCGGGCGCTTCCCAACCGCGATTTATTGATGTTAGCAGAAGGAACAAGGACAGATCATTACCAAGCAGGGTTCAACCTCACCTATGGTTGGAACTACTACGGGGCATTAAAAAATGTTTGGACCGGAAGCTCCACAAGTACCTTGACCAGCAGCCACCAAACTGAATTTAGTAATATCCCTTCCGGGAAAAGTAAAATTAGGTTTACCACCAACCACGATGAATCTGCATGGGATGCATCTCCAATGAGCTTGTTTAATGGCAAAAATGGTGCACTTGCTGCGAGCGTTGTGAATATTTTTTCAGGAGGAGTTCCACTTCTCTACACGGGTCAAGAAGTTGGAAAAACAGGTACCACACCTTTTTTCTCAAATGCCACCATTAATTGGACAGCCAACCAAGATATGCTCGCTACCTATCAAAAGTTCTATAGCATATTTCATGCAAATGCTGCTGCCAGAAGTCAAGCCATTTCAGCATATCAACTCTCTAATGACCTCATTTGTTGGAAGAAAACAAGTGGGACATCCTCAGTATTGATTCTCGTGAACGTCAGAAATAACACCATTAATGTCAATTTACCCCCTATTCTTGCGGGTAATTTTCTAAATTTAATCACCAACCAAAATGAAACCGTTGGCACAAGCCTTTCGTTAACGCCATATGCGTATAAAATTTATGCAATGAATTAATCAATGGAAACACTCTGGATAATTTTCGGTTTTATTTTGATTTTAACAGGGCTCATTGGTAGCTTTTTACCAGTAATCCCTGGCCCACCTATTTCATATGGGGGTCTACTCCTGCTTCATTTTTTTGGTGGGCAAACGTTTTCTAAAACTATATTAATCACCTATGCACTGCTATCCGTGCTATTGCTTTTTTTGGATTATTACTTACCCATCTGGACAACCAAAAAATTTGGTGGCAGTAAGGCCGGTCAATGGGGTGCCACAATAGGTGTATTGGCTGGGCTTTTCGTCGGACCCTGGGGAATTGTACTTGGCCCGCTTGTTGGCGCTTATATAGGTGAACTATTCATGGGCCGAAGCAATCAGGACGCCTGGCAATCTGCCAAAGGTGCATTCTTGGGTTTTTTGCTCGGTACCGGCCTCAAAATGATGCTCGTGGGTGCCATGTTGTGGACCGCCATCAATAGCATCTAGTTTTTGGCTATATTTATACCCGCAATGTTACGTTTCTTATTGATATTCCTGTGTTTAGCCAACTGTACTTTGGCACAAAATATATTTGACCTGGCACGAAATGGAACAGTCAAACAAATGCAGGCGCATCTCAAAAAGCATCCGGAAGAACTCCATTTGATTTCAGAACATGGTGCCAGCCCCTTTCTACTTGCGGCTTATCGTGGTAATAATGAGGTCGCTAAATTATTGCTTCAAAAAGGTGCAGATATCCATTATTGCTACCCTGAAGGTTCTGCTATTTACGCGCTCATCTATAAAAATAATCTTGAACTTTTGGATATGCTGCTTCAAAAAGGCGTCAATCCAAACGACACCTGTCAGTTTGAACAACTAGGTTACCCATTACATTTTGCTCTATCTTTACAACGCATAGAGGTCATTCAATTGCTGCTTCAGTACAATTTAGACCTTTCTATTCAAGATCCACAAGGAAGGTCGGTGGCGCAATTATTAGCGCTTTACAATAATCCTAAACTGAACGAATTAATTTATACACATGAAAAATAGTTTCATCCTTTTTACACTTTTGTTGCTCTCATTTGCAACGCTGCGTGCACAGACCTACACAACTGGCGTTGTTAATTTGAGTAGTACCAGTGGCCTAGCCATGACTGCAAAAATTGACGTGGGCACGCAGGTAACGCTCACCTTAACAGGGCCTGCTGGTCGATGGTTTGCACTTGGTTTCGATGCGAGTTCTATGACCAACGATACTGACGTCGTGGGCGTTCATAGTGCAGGTACACTTTCTGCATTTGATTGTATGCTAATTGGTTTTGCTGCACCCGTTACAGATGCCCAGCAAAACTGGACAATCACATCTGATGCCGTTAGTGCAGGCACCAGAACCATCATTGCAACAAGAGCCCTCAATACCGGCGATGCCAATGACTACGTGTTTCCGTCTACACCTAATTTCATTAGTTTAATTTGGGCGCGCTCGGGTTCAACTAGCTTTAGCTATAGCAACCATGGAGGCTCTAATCGTGGAAGTACTTCGGCAAGTTTTACGTTTGTTCCGCCACCAGCACCTCCTGCAGCGCCAACAGGTGCAGCTAGCCAGACCTTTTGTTCGGGGGCAACAGTCGCGCAATTGAATGCAACGGGCACTGCTGTTCAATGGTACGCCACCCCAACAGGTGGTAGCCCATTGGCAAATACCACTTTATTAATAAACGGATCTACATACTACGCCACTCAAACCGTAAATGGCTTAGTATCTGTTAACCGATTAGCCGTAACGGTGACCATCAACACTGCGCCAAATGCACCAAGTTCCATTAATGGCCCATTGCATTTTTGTGCTAATTCACTTGGTCAGTCCTATTCAATTGGGAGTGTGCCCGGAGCTACATCTTATGTCTGGACTACACCTACCGGTTCAACTGGTTCTAGTACAAATAACAATATCAGTCTGCTTTTCAATCCGAGCTTTCAGAATGGCGTACTCTCTGTTACTACGCAAAATAATTGCGGACAAAGTAGTCCAGCAAGCATTACAATAGCCCAACATTTACCATCCAATACCACATTAAACATCAGTACGTGTAATCCATACACCTTCGACGGACAAACATACGCTCAAAGTGGAACCTACAGCTATCTAGGCACAACCATTTGGGGCTGTGATTCCGTTGTTGTGCTTAATTTAACTATACACAATACCTCTACAATGACTCAAACGGAAAGTGCTTGTGGTAGTTATTCTTGGAATGGCCAAAGTTACTTCAATAGCGGATTTTACTCCGACACTTTACAAACTTCAAGCGGCTGCGATTCAATAATCAATTTAGACCTTACCGTACATCCAATCGTGTCTCAAAGTTTCGATACAACCGTACTTGACTTATTTGTTTGGAATGGAATTGAATATGCAACGTCAGGAACCTACACGCAATTTTTTAGCTCAATTCATGGTTGTGACAGTTCTGTTACTTACAATGTAACCATTGAAGACAGCGGTTTAAATCATAACATTCCAACTACACTCAAATTAAGCCCGAATCCGATCGGAGTTGGTCAAGCCATGCAAATAATTGGACTTGAAGCCACCTTAACTTATGAAATAATTAATCAAGAAGGCAAAGTGGTCCAATTTGGCCAAACAAATGGCCAAATTTTGCTCAATAAAGAATTGGAACGCGGCGCCTATTTTCTAAAAATTGCTGCACAGTCCTTACCGCTTCTCATTGCACTATAAAATTATAGCGCTTTCCGATAGCTTTTGTGCATGTAATAGACATGTGGAAAACTCAGTGCAGATAAGAAAATGAATACTTGGCCCCAATTGGGTTCTTGAACTAAATACAAATAGGTACTGAATAACAGCAGGGCGCCTACTGTAAAAGGTAGTGCCTGAAACCACATTTTCTGGTGGTTCATGTTCAGCTTTTGTCTCAAATGCAGCCAACCATGTAAGCTGTGCTGATAAATAAAGTAACAGCCAAAAGCAGGCAATAAAGGAAGCCAAGCACCGATGATTAACATCAAAATGGTTTCCTTTTTACTGGACTGCATGACCTGCTTTGGAAGAAAAAGTATGAGCGATAATGAAATTTGCCATAAATAGTCATTTTCCATCTTTAAACGATAAGTGAGTGGAATCGTGATTCCCATTTCTTTTAGGATGAGGGTTGTTTCCGTCCAATGACTTCCTAATATTATGGCCAGCGCCATACTGCCCCAAAAGAAACTTTTTAGCCCACTACTTAAATTCCAGATTTCAAAATCAGCTTGGCCGAAATGCCAGGCAGTGTATGTTAAAAAAACAAGTAGCGCGGCGGCTGGAAAAAGCCACCAAAGCAGTAAAATGAGCAGTCCGAGCCCGAGGTAAATAAAAATAAATTTCCAAGGGATACGCAGTTGGTCCGAAACCGTGTACAAGTGATCGAGTGCGCCGTGTGGTATGCCAATTGCCAGGAGGCCTACCAAGAGAATTGCATTCATAAAAACTCCTAAATGAAACTGTTGCAGCAAAAGACAGGCGAAGGTAACATATAAGGCTAAGCTTCTTTTTTTGAGTAGAATACCAACCTTTGCCCATAAATCAGTGAATGCCGCATTGACAAATAACAAGATTGGTAAAGTAGACATCAGACGAATTTCTTGAAGCGGGGTAGATTGTTCGTCCAAAAAATTGAGCACTTTCGAAGCTTCGTTATGCCGAAAAAGCTTAGTAAAAATCTCTTTACCCTTTTGGGGTTTTAGAGCGAGAATTTTAAGAAGCAAACGGTCGTAATACGCAAAACGTACTGGACTTTTGCGGCGCTTGAATTTAGAGACTTTCAAACGTATGGATGCCACTATATGTTGGGCATCTGATAAGCTTCGTACAAACGAATAACCTGTGCTCGGCTTCAGCTGACCACCTCCGGCTCCGGTTCTAAACCAATTTACTGGTAATTTTTCATTCTTTAAAGGGGCGCTACACATTGGTATACATCCCTGTTCTTTTTCTAAAATCTCAAATGATGTATGCTTTTCCTTTAAGAAATTGGTAATGACTGCTGCGGCATCTTGCTCTGAAATTTGTGCTTGGCCAAAGCGAGTTGGCTCTATCAATGCTTGCCGTGAATCAAAAGGTAAAACGTACAAAAATTGGGTCTGGCCATGTTGAGCAATGGAGAAATCCATCATGGTAAAAACTTCTGGATCGAATATGGGTGCTTCGGTCTTGACCAACCATCCGTAAAAACTTTGGCTAATCTGTACATCGAGTGAAGTGTTTAACTCGAAATGCGGTGGCCTTGAGTCGAACACAAAATGCGCCAATTCGCTTGGATAATCTTTGAGCAATTTAGCATGAAAGGTAACCTGATATTGGGAAAGAATTTGTGAAGCGTGGGCATAAAGTGCATCTGCCCTCAAATAGTAATATCTTTTACCTTCCAATGATTGGGCGGAAAGGTCATTCACCTGAACAGCTGACCAACTATGACTTACAAGCTGTTCAAGGCCAGCCTCAAGCAGCTGCTCGGGCGTTAGCCAAAAACAAAAAGTGCGGTCGTTGGATTTTTTGTGTTCTGGTTCGTAGACAACAATGCGCTTTTGCTCAAGCAAACCATTTCGCTGCAACTCCATTAAAATTAAAGAGTTGGCGCAACCCATACCAATAAAGGCATAATCAAAAGATGGAATTTGGCTTGACAAATAGTAGGTTTAGGTCATAAATATAACCATTTGGGTGTTAAAATGTTTTTGCGCTTAAACTTACTGGCATTGCGCATATTTCGCATACCTATACCTACGTTTATGCTGAATGCGTTTGGTCCCCTTCATTATCAACTTGACATATACAATACCGGTTGGAATACTCCCGATGAAGGCCATTCCTGAGCCAATATTCCAACTAATCGACGCAGCCACAATTCCGACATTAATTGCACCAATAAATATGCCTACAAAACGCATACAGCGACCCCCAAATTCGTAACCAACTTTATCTCTCAAGAATAAATTTTGACCTACGTTTATACCCACAACAGCTTGTACCAAAGCAGTGTCTAATTTGTAAATATTATCTCGAACTCCATTGCCAAAGTAAAGTTGACCTTCGGATAAAAAATAAAAGTGCTCAGGGTATATTACACAACCATTTTTTAATAAAATTTGAGGCCGAAGTGGTGAATAGGATTGGGTATTCCCTTCCGGCATTGGGTTACTTTTTATCTCTAAGCCTGAGGATGGTGTAGGTGTATCTACCTTCGAGGTCGTTGCATCCTCTTTTTCATTCACCAAAGCAACTTTGGTAAAGTTTAATTCCGGGACATTCAGGTAATAATAATAAAACCGATCAAGCTTTTCATTTTTAGAAGTGCGTATGGCTTTTGAACCATTCGGACCATAAAAACGCTCAGCAAAATAATATTTTATACCTGTAGAGAAATCTGGGGGTTTTACATCTCTCAGCGCTACCTTCACCACTTGTTGACTACGCGCCTCTCTAAAAAACAAGGTGTCGTCTGCGTTAAAGTAGAACTTCATGACGTAAATCAGAGAATCGGTTTGTTTGGTTTTGAGAAATTCCCACTCTGATTCTGATGGGTAGTGAATAGGGTCTAATTGTTGAGCAAAGTGCGTTTGGAAAGCCAAAAAGAAAGTGAGTAGTGCATAAAACGTTTTCATGTTGATCATTTTGAGTAAAACTAAAGCCTCTTTTGCATTCTACCTAACTTGTTTTCACAACTGCAAACCAAACAATTGTGAAAATCACAACTGGGTACTTGAATCAACCCTTCTTTACAATTTTTTGTATTTCAACTTCGGTCTGTTGGAGCTTGGTTTGACAGTATTCAACAAGCTGATTTGCCCTGGCTACTGTGCCCGCTAACTCATCGATCTTGACTTCTTTATTTTCAAGTTTTTTAACGATGGTTTGCAGCTGAGAAAGCGCCTCTTCGTAACTTAATTTTTCTTCCATACTATTTTTGAATTTTGGTAATGGTACTGTAAATCGTAAATTGATCAGTAAGCGTTTGTAATTCTTTACCGATATAATCACCTGTATATTGAGCAAGATCTGTATGGTCTATACTACTGATGGTATAACCAACCTTTAAAAGTTTCAACGGATTGAGTAATTCTATTTTATCACGCATTGCATTCATTTCTAAGCGACTAATATCGATTAGGTTTTGCGCATTGACCAAAATACGATCGAGTGTGCCGGGTAACTCAATTTCATGTAAAACCTTTAAGTAATTCACGGAAGCTGTACCGCCCCTATTTAAGGCAAGTTGCAGCATGGAACGCTCTTCGGCCAAAGTGTCTGCAGTGAAAAGCTGAATGAGGTGCAATTTTGACTGAAGATCTGTTCGGTATTCCGTGATGATATGCTGAAAATAATGCGACAAAAATTTGTTGGTATTGGTAAACTGCTCTGTAGCCCTCGCCATTTGACTAAGCGCTTGCGTCAAGACACGGTCTAGGTTGGTTTGGAGGTCCGCTCTGAAGGTTCCAACCCGAACGTATAAAAACTTGGCAACAGCTGTTGGTGTAATTTGTCTGGTATGCGCAACGAGATCTGCAACAACCTCATCGGTTTCATGACCAATGCCTGTTATAACTGGCAGTCGCAGGCCAGCAATTGCACTACAGATCTGATAATCGTTAAATACATTGAGGTCCATTTTGCTGCCACCTCCTCTTATAAGGATAATAGCATCAGCATCGTAGGTGTCTGCCTCTTGCAGCGCCTGGCAAATTTCAGCAACAGCTTTATCTCCTTGGACCGTTGTCGCAATTTGCTGTATTGTAAAATTTCGGTAAATATTATTGGTGGTTATTTCGGTTAAAAAATCTCTATACCCAGAGGTGTCTGGTGAGCCAATCAATACGACGCGTTTGATGATCATGGGTAACTTGAGCTGCTTTTGCAAGTCGTACAATCCTTCTTGCTTGAGCCGCTCTATGGTTTGTTTCTTTTTGAGCTCGATTTCTCCGTAAGTAAATGCAGGGTCGAGGTCGTGGATCGTTAAGGAGAGACCATAAATTTCGTGATAAGCAACAGAAACCTTGAATAATAATCGATTGCCTGGCTGCATGAGTTGCTTGAATTCTTCACCTAAATTCGTTTGTAAGGCCAAAACTTGGGTGCGCCAAACTACCGCTTTCATTTGGGCTGTATTGAAACCCTCTACAGAATCGGCTAATTCTAAATAATAATGTCCTCCTTTAATATTGAGCTTAACGAGTTCTGCCGTTACCCAGTAAGCATTTTCACCGTACGTACGATTGATCACGCTTTTGACGCTTTCAACCAGTTGGGTAAGGGTGAAAGTTTTTTTCATTGTATAAACTTACTAGAATAATCTTTAAATTCGAACAAATGAAACTTGTCAAATGAAACTACTGCTGCCTTTTCTATTTCTTTTTTACCTTCCGGTCTTAGCACAAATACCTAGCTATGTACCAGTAAATGGTTTGTTGTCTTATTATCCATTCAACGGCAATGGCAATGACCTCAGCCCATTTAACAATCACCTCACCAACAATGGTGCTACACCAACAGCGGATCGTTTTGGGAACGCGAATGCCGCCTATGATTTCGATGGCATCAGCTCTTTTTTAACCCGAACAAACCCAAGCTATACATTTAATTCAACTTCTACATTTACGGTCTCTTTTTGGTATAAGCGCGTGAACACTGCAAGTTTAGGCATCCCAATCATGCATGCCACTACGGCAAGCGGAAATTTTATTTGGATATTCCAATTAGCGAGTTTAAATATGCAATTTGGCACCAACAAACAAGGGTCGGCATGGATTTGGGCGCAGAGTACCACAACTACAGATGTTTGGACCCACATTGTCATGGTTTATAATGCTGGGCAAATGACCCTTTATAAAGACAATGTTGCCGTAGCTACAGGTACTTTCAATCATACCGCAGTCAGTAGCACCACCCTTCCTTTATTGATAGGTAAAGGCGTTGGCGGAAGTCATTTTTACGGCCAAATAGATGATATTGGGATTTGGAACCGTGCACTGAGCCAATGTGAAATCAATGACTTATATACATCGAGTACAACCTTAACCGGACTTAGTGCAGGCCCTGACCAATACGCTTGTAATGGCAGTCAGATTACCTTATCTGCAACAGGAGCTACAACCTATATTTGGACACCAAATATTGTAAATGGAAGTACTTTCTCCCCGACAATTAGTCAGAATTATACCGTTACTGGCTTTGATGCCAATGGTTGTTCAAGTTGGGATCAAGTAGCTGTAATAGCTCAAAATGTCAACCTCAATGCAGGGCAAGATTTATTTTTGTGTCCAGGTGATTCCGCACAATTAAATGCAACTGGGTATCCCGGCATACAATGGTCGGGGGGCATTAGTAACAATGTTCCATTTCTTCCAAACCAAACTCAAATATATATTGCAAGTGCGAGCAATGCGAATGGTTGCACAGATTCAGATACCGTGAGTGTAATCGTGAACAGTTTGCCACAGATAAATGCCGGCCCTGACCAATCGATCTGTTTTGGTGAAGAAGTTATTTTATATGGTACAGGCGGAATCTTTATGTTTTGGAGTAATAACATCGCAGACAGTATTCCTTTTGTACCCCAAATAAGCGGTTCTTATGTATTAACAGGGGCAAGTAATGAAGGCTGTATCGGTACCGATACTGTTTATGTAAGTGTGAACGACGCCAGTAGCAACAACATTACAGCCTCGGCTCTGGATAGTTATAGTTTGAACGGGCAGACCTATACCTCATCGGGTACTTACACACAAATACTGACCAATGCTGCTGGCTGCGACAGTTTGCTTACCCTCAACCTTACCTTAGATTTTACCGGGCTTTCAGATTTTAACAACAAGGATTTCTCCGTTTATCCGAATCCGGCCAATGAATCGGTCTTTATTGAATTTGAGCCAGCAAATATTGGTTCTCTATTGGTAATTTATGATGCTTTAGGCAGAATTCTACTTGAAAAAACCCTTCACCAGGAAAAAACCAGCATTGATCTTCAAGAGTTAAATAGCGGAACTTACACTATAAGGATAGGTTCAAAAAGTAAAAGGCTTGAGGTTTTGAGGTAAAAGAAAGCTAGGCCTCAACCAATAAAATGTAATTGTTCTTTTTACCCTTTCCTAACAAGGCGTAACGGCCGTTAATGAGGTGCTCAGGAAGTAAAATGAAGTCTTCACCGACCTTTTCTTTATTGACTGAAATGGCATTGGCTTTGAGCTCTCGGCGCGCCTCACCATTCGAACTTAAAAAGCTTGTTTTGGCAGCTAGTGCATCTACAATAGATAGCCCTGTGCCAAAATCAGATAGTGAAATTGAAGCCTGTGGAACGCCTTCAAACACAGCAAAGAAATCTTTTTCAGAGAGCGCACGAAGATCTTCGGCAGTAGATTTGCCAAAAAGGATATTACTAGCAGCTATTGCGGTTTGCAAGGCAGCAGCGCCATGCACACGGGTAGTGATGTCTTCAGCAACAGCTTTTTGCAAAGCTCTCAAATGAGGTGCTTCGGCATGTTCCGTCTCTATGGCCTCAATTTCTTCTTTAGATTTGAGCGTAAAGATTCTGATATAGTTGGCGGCATCGGCATCTGACGCATTCAGCCAGAATTGATAAAAAGCATAAGGGCTCGTCTTCTCAGGGTCGAGCCAAACCGAACCACTTTCTGTTTTGCCAAATTTAGTGCCATCTGCTTTTTTAATCAAGGGGGTGGTGACCGCATAGGCCTCACCGCCGGCTTTTCTGCGAATGAGCTCCGTGCCCGTAACGATATTGCCCCATTGGTCTGAGCCACCTAGTTGAAGAATACAGTTGTGGTGTTTATTGAGGTGGTAAAAATCATAGCCTTGCACCAACTGATAGGAGAACTCTGTAAAAGACATCCCCGTTTCGAGCCTTTTTTTGACAGAGTCTTTGGCCATCATGTAGTTGACAGAAATATGCTTACCGACGTCGCGAATGAAGTCGAGAAAAGACATATTTTGAAACCAGTCGTAGTTATTGACCATTTCGGCAGAGGTTTCACCACAATTAAAGTCGAGAAACGCCTCGAGCTGTTTGCGTACAGAAGCCACGTTGTGGTTGAGCGTGTCGGCATCTAGCAGGTTGCGCTCTTGGCTTTTGCCAGATGGGTCTCCTACCATGCCTGTGGCGCCCCCAACCAGTGCATAAGGCTTGTGACCAGCGCGCTGAAAATGAACAAGGGTCATGATTTGGACCAGATGCCCAACATGCAGGGAATCTGCGGTAGGGTCAAAACCGATATAGCCAGCGGATACTTTTTTGAGGAGTGCTTCTTCGGTTCCGGGCATGATGTCGTGGATCATGCCGCGCCATTGGAGTTCTGCGATAAAGTTGCTGGGCATTTTACTTTGTTAATTCTTTGAATACTTCTTCTAACGATTTCTGATCTACTTTTAAGGTTAGGATCAGCCAATTTTCTTTTTGGGCGTATTGCGCAATTGCCTTTCTGAGGTCTGATATGGTGACCGATTCGATCAGCCAACCGTGGTCTAGAGCTTCGACCTTACTGATACCAGGTATTTTAGAGAGTTGTGATTTAGTGACTTTGGCATCAAACTCAACGTAAACAGTTTGGTGTTCGAGCTCTTGTTGGAGTGTTTTGGCGGTGTCGTCTGCTACAATTTGACCTTTAGAAATAATGATAACGCGGTCGCAGATAGCCTCGACCTCTTGCATGATGTGCGTAGATAGGATAACTGTTTTTTCTTTTCCGATATTTCGGATAAGCTCACGGATTTCTACCAATTGGTTGGGGTCAAGCCCGGTAGTAGGTTCGTCTAAAATAAGCACCTCTGGATCGTGGATGATGGCTTGTGCCAAACCAACGCGTTGGCGGTAGCCTTTGGAAAGCGCGCCGATTTTTTTAAATTGCTCCACCTCTAAACCAACCGCACTGATCATTTCTGAAACGCGTGCTTTCAAATTTTTGATTTTGTAAATGCGCCCAACAAATTCGAGGTATTCGCGCACATACATATCGGTGTAAAGCGGATTGTTTTCTGGCAAATAACCGATGATTTGACGGGTGTCGAGCTTATCGATATCAACCTTTTTTCCACAAATAAAGACCTCACCTTCACTGGCAGGCATAAAGCCCGTCATGATTTTCATGGTGGTAGACTTACCAGCGCCATTTGGCCCTAAAAAAGCGACGATTTCTCCCTTTTTGACCGAAAAACTGACGTCGCGAACTGCGGCTTGCTCGCCGTAATATTTATAGAGATTTTTGACTTCTATGGACATGGTATGCGAAGTTACTCAATTTTTCAAAGAAACGTTTATTGTGCTACCCTTCGGGAGTAAAACGCCATGAAGAATGCAAAAATAGTGAGCCCCATTTGGGTTTCGAGGCCATCTTCAATAAAAAGAGTGAAGGCTAAACTCAGGCCTATTAGTAATCCGTGTATTTGCCCATAGTGCATTTGTTGTTTGATAAGAAGCAGCATGATTACTAAAAATAGAATCAAACCAAATATGCCGAGATTAAGCCAGGTAGTGAGATAGTAATTGTGTGGGCGCAAGCGACGGTCAGGGCGCAATTGAGAGCCTCGTTCGTTGTAGCGTTGCTGCATTTGGTCACTGACATCTCCTACGCCTACGCCTAGCAGCCAGTTGTCGGCAATCAGGGAGGTGGCATTTTGCCAATATTCCAGACGCTCTAGCAAAGAGTGGTCGTTCGGATTATTGCTGTGATGAAGCTGGTAACGCAAGCCAAACAATCGCGCTTGCAAGCCTCCTTGCGCTTCGCGTACATCTGCAAAACCAAGCTCAATAAGTCTGATGTCAGCAGCAGTTAATTGCTGTACTCCAGCACCAGCTGCACAACCATTTTTGCTCATGACGTATCTTTCTATGGTAGATGAAAGTACTTGACCACGCAAATCTTGACCCTCGAACGGCAAAGATGATCGCTTTTGCCATGCGAGTGCCATTGAGCTTTGATTCGGCGGGCAAGTGGCTCTGCTTTCAATTGGTTGAGCTAAATAATAGACCAATGATGCTAATAAAATAGAAGTAAAAAAGCCTATGCCGAGTACCCAAATGATTTTTCTTTTTTTCAATAAAAAATAGATGGTGTGCCCAAGAATTACGATGACTACCGTAAGTACGCCCGTCAAGGCTTGGCTATCAAATGTATAGAACAGAAACCATAAGGCCAACAGACCATACCAGCGGTTGTGCTTGAATCTAGAAATGGCATAGGATAAACCAAAGCCGATGAGCATCCCGAAGCGAATGTGAGATCCAAACAACGACATTTCACGGATATCGATTAGATTCAGGCGGTCAGCAAAAAAATGATACGAAATACTATTGACCAAGGAGCTCAGCAACAAAGCGCCTAAAAAGAAACTCCATAAGCCTTCTATTTTTCTCGCCCGAGGCAAAGGTCGGGCAGCAACAATGATGGGTATCAATAGCAAACTAGTAAGCCGCCTGAGCTGATCGAGCCCCTCTGTCCAATTCTGGGACCACAGCATACTTACCCAAAAAAGCAGATAAAATAATAAAATCAAATGAATAAGTCGATTCTCGACCAAGCGGCGGTAATACGTTTTATAGTCAGCCTCGAAGATTAAATTGAGCGCTCCCAACAACAAACCCATAGACATCAGGAACTTACTACACACCACTCCCACTACAAAAAAGAGCAGTGTAAGGTAATGTAGTCTTGAATGGGCTTTGTTCCCGAACCAGCGTTGCAGCATAAGTTACTAACGCTTAAATCTTCAGAATAGTATTGTACTGAGCCGGCGTTTGTAAAATTTCTACACTTTTTTGAACGGCAGGGTCGGCCTTCAATTGTTGTTTGGCGCGGCCCTCTTGAAAATAATAACGAGAAATGATTTCGTCTTCAAGTAATTCGCTGATTTCTTTTCTGAATTTATCGAGGTCGCGTTCTTTGGATGGCGTTACTTTTTCTAACATTTGGTCGTATTGAGCAGCAACATCCTCAAAATAACCCTCTTTTTCAGCGGTTTCTTTCATTTTGCGCAACGCTTCTTCTGATGCTGTGGTATAATCAAAATCTGTTTGTGCCAGCACATAACTTTTAAAAGCTGCATATTCGTCATCGGTCAGCGTAAAGCTACCGGCTTCTTTGATATTTTCGTTTTGAGAGGCGTAGCGCGTGGCATAATTAAAAACATGATTCTTCACTAAGAGCATAGCTGCCAGTCGACTAAGGTCAGCTAAGCTTACCTCTATGTCAGGATCGATTCCCCGACCGTCTATAACTGGCCGCCCATTTTTGGTATAAAACGTTTTGAGCAAAGAATCAGCTACCTCTTTGGGTTTCTGCCCGTTCTCTTTGTCATAATATTCTAAGCGCTGCACACAGCGGCCAGAAGGCGTGTAATATTTTGCAATGGTGATCTTGATTTTTGATCCGTATTTAAGATCGTAAGTGCGCTGTACCAAACCCTTGCCAAAGCTCGTTTCACCAATGACTACTGCACGGTCAAGATCTTGTAAGCTCCCCGCTAATATTTCTGAGGCTGATGCAGATGCGCCGTCAATTAAAACGACTACCGGCATCGTCGGTAAAAAAGGGTCTTCTAACGTTTTATAGGTGCGGTTTTCCTCCGCAACCCGCCCCTTTGTGGTCACGACCACTTGATTTTTAGGCACAAAAAAATTGACAATTTTGACCGCCTCGATGAGCAAACCCCCACCATTGCCTCTGAGGTCTAGTACTAACTCTTGCATACCTTGCGCTTGTAATTTTTGGATGGCGCTTTTGACATCGGCCGCTGCTGTTTGCGTAAAAGAATTGAGTTTGACGTATCCTACTTCTGCCTGTAACATGCCAAAATAAGGGACATCGGGTAATTTGATTTCATCTCGGGTGATCTTGAAGTTTTTCTTGCCTTCGCCGGTTCTTTCTACCACCAATTCAAAAGTAGTGCCTTTGGGCCCTTTTAATGCATCTGAAACCTCTTCGGTCGTTTTCTTTTCCATGCTTTTACCGTCGATGCTGATGATTTTGTCTCCGGCCTTCAAGCCCGCCGCCTGAGCTGGTTTGCCTTGGTAAGGTTCTGAAATAAAGCTGAAATCGCCAATTTTTCTAATGAGCGCGCCTATACCACCGTATTGGCCGGTTGTCATGAGGCGGTAGTCTTCGATATTCGACTCATGGTAGTAAACGGTATAAGGATCTAGCTCCTTAAGGATGGCATCTATGCCCGTTTTGGCCAGCTGACCGTTTTTGGTTTCGTCTACAAAGTAGAGATCGAGGTGCTCGTAGATTTGATCCATGATCTCTAAACTCTTCAGCGTTTCAAATGCGTTTGTTTGGGCATGGCCAATAAGTACACTGCACAGAAAGCACAATAAAAAGAAAGGTATTTGTATCAATTTCATAAGTTCATTTCTTTAATAAGTAGATCTAGTGCCTTACACAACTTTTGTTCCAAAAGTTGATAGCTCGGACGCTCATCGGAAACATAAGTTAACGAAAAAACGAGTTTTTTATTTTGAGCCTGTAACTGGTCAATGAGAGCGCCTTTGTTTTTGCGCAATACTTCGCGCATCAAGCGCTTGATATAGTTTCTATCATGTGCTCTCTTGAATCTGCGCTTTGGCGCCGAAAAGAGCACCTGAAAAGGCGCTGCATCTGAGGCCGCACCATCCAAATTCTCAAGTAAAAATAAAACCCGAAGTGGAAAAACTTTGATTAGGCTACCATTGGCAAAAAGTTCTTCTATCTTTTTGAGGCTGCACAGCTTGAATGCTTTTGGCAAACTTTCATCGATATGAGTAGGCGTGTTAGTCAAGTTGCTTATCTGAAATTTCTTCGTAGTCGGTGAAGTCGTCTGTATCTTGCATTTGTTCAGGATCAGCTTTGGGCGGCTTAGGCAAAAAGGCTTTTAGTAAACGGATTAATACGCTGATGACAAATAAAAAACCGAGTACTTGAAAGATAAAACCCAATAAAAATGCGTTTTCGAGGCTATGAATATTGGACTCAAACCAATGTAAAAGGCCGATTTCGGTGAGCTGCGGATAGAAATACAAACCGATAAAGGTCATAGCCGATAGTATCAGGAGCGCAATCTCTAGATTTTTAGCATAAGGCCTTTGTTGCAGCGGCAGCTGAAAACCACCAAAAAATTTGATTTGTTCTTGTTGTTTTTGAAACTTACCGAGTAAATAAAGCATCAAAATAAGGCCGCCTGGCACTAATTTTTGCCAATCTAAGGCATATGTAGGCTTTGCAGGGTCAAAGTCGAGACAGTAGGTAAATGTGATGGAGACCAACAAGACGTACTTTATTGCTTTTAGGATGTATTGTTCTGCCAAAAATGGCGGACGCATTCCGGTGAGCACTTTATGCACTAATTCTAAAAAAAACCAAATGAAATTAAAGATGGCAAAACGCACACCTAATTTGAAAAGGAGCGTGAGTAAAATCATAAGCCGAAGTTACGAAGTTTCGTTAAGCTACCTTGAAAGAAATTGCCATCTACTGAGGCATCAATTCCGTGCACCACCAATTTCTCTGAAAATTGATAAAAGGTCCAAGGCAAATGTGCTACTTTTTGATGGGGGCCATAAGAGGCAATCCATATTGGATAGCCGTCTATACTTCCTTTTAAATAACGCTCATAAAAATAGCGGCCCGTATAAACAATCGGCTTGCACCGGAAATGTTTTTCTACCAAATGAAGCCAATTCAGAACACCCTTTCTTAAGTTAGCGGGACCAAACGGAGACATGCGCTCTATATCCAATACTGGAGGAAAATCGCCTTTTGTTAAACTTACGTGAGCTATAAAATTAGCCGCTTGTTCGGTTGAATTCTCAAATGGACGGTAATAATGATAAGCTCCACGTTGGAGGCCTACTCTTTTTAAGTTTTGCCAATTTTGTACAAATTGAAGGTCTTGCCCGTTACGCCCCATTGTAGCTCTTGCGATTACAAATCGAAGTGGATGTTTGGTCAGTAAAACCTCATCCCAATTGATCAGACCTTGGTATTGCGATACATCGATTCCAAAACAAAAGGTTTGGTCGTCGGCAAGGGCGGTTTCAGAGAGTGATTCAAGTGTGTTGTTTCGTAGCACTGGCCGCAGTAACTCTATGCGGTCATAGAAACGGATAAAAACAAATATATAGCCAACAAAACCGAGTGCCAACAACCAAGGTAGAAAAGGTTTTTTTCTGCGCCATTTCTTTTTAGACCAAAGCAAAGCCAATGCAAAGACTATAAATAAACCCAGTACATACTGCGGATGATTGAGCAACCATAATACAATTGAGCGCACAAATAGCATGAGCAAAGATACTAATCCAAACACTTACAGGGCGGATCAATCAGTACTTTCGTATTGGGCAATCTACTCAGCAGTTGCTTGGCAAAAACAGTTCCATACATTGTGCCTTCTATATTGAGTTTTTGAAGCTTTGGAAGTGTAAAGATACCTTCCCCAAAGTGTTCAATTGTATTGGCATATAGGTCTAAATATTCCAGTGCTTGAAGGGAGGCAATTTGTTCGGGTAAACGCGTCAATTTATTGCGATCAAGCTGTAAGATTTTTAGGTTGCTTAATGTACAGACAGACAAAGGAAAAATTTCAAATTTATTTCGGCTAAGATCCAGCTTTTCAATTGCTTGAAAAGAATTAAAATGCGCTGGAATTTGACTCAATTTATTCTTTGATAGATTTAATTCCTTCAAGTTTGTAAATCGAAATATTTCCAAAGGAAGGCTATCCCACTTTTGGCCTGAGCAGTCTAAACTTATGACGTTTTTAGGGTCTTGCTTGAGTGCTTCCTCCCATTTCATTCCTTGGGAGAAAACTAGGCTAAAAGTCCATAAATAACACAAAAAAACAATAGTACGCATAGACATATGAACGAAGGTAGGAAAAATTAATAGTAGCAAATAAGTTTAATAATTGTACTTTTAACAATATCTATACCTCTTAAACACTCCTCATGATGAGATTCCTATTTACCCTTCCCCTACTTTTAATCGCTCAATTGGGGCTTTCACAAGCAGGTCCGATCGACTTTGAACCCAATGGTTTTGGGGCTAATTGGGCCTGGACAACCTTTGAAAACGGCAATAATGCACCCTTAGAAATTATAGCCAATCCAAACCCAAGTGGCATCAACCCTTCGAGCACTGTAAGTAAGTTCGTTGCACTCATTAATGGTGCTCCATGGGCGGGCTTTGAATCCGTACACGGGCAAGGGATCGGTATATTCAACCTCACTACTGCCAATTGTCAGATCAAAATGATGGTATATAAGTCAGTCATCAGCAATGTTGGCCTCAAGTTTGCAACACCTGCAGGCGCTTCTTCTGGAGAAATACTCGTGAGCAATACGGTCGTTAACCAATGGGAGGAACTTACTTTTGACTTTACAAACGTGCTCAGTAATCCTACTTCAATTGGCATCGACCAAATTATCATCTTCCCTGACTTCGGACAACGTTCAGACAACAATATTTGTTACATCGACAATATCAAATTCTCCAACCAAGATGGCTCCCAAAGTGCAGCGCCAATGGTGCCTGCACCAACACCTACCTACCCAGCGGCAGCAGTGATTTCTATGTTTAGCAATCCTTACGTTGATGTAAGTGTCGACACTTGGCAAGCTCCTTGGTCGAGTGCGCAATTGACTGATATACAAATTCAAGGTAACGATACCAAACGTTACAGCTCCATGAATTTTACAGGGATTGAAACCCTTGGAGGCAATCAGCTTGACCTTACCGACATGACCCATTTTCGTTTAGATTACTGGACCGCTAACATGGATCCTTTTAAAGTCAAGTTGGTTGATTTTGGCAATGATGGCCAATATGCGGGTGGCGACGACAGTGAAAGTGAACTTAGTTTTCAGCCTGTTTCACAAGTTTGGAACACCATAGAAATACCCCTGTCTCAATTTAACAGTTTGAATAGCTTGGCTCATTTTTCTCAACTTATCTTGTCGGGAGAACCAGTTGGCACCGGTGTTGTATTTATTGATAACGTCTTGTTTTTTGATGAAAGCCAAACCGGCTTGGAAAATACAGCACTTGAAGAACTGTTGATTTATCCGAATCCGTTTGACGATGTTGTCCAAATAAAAGGAAAAGAGCTGATCAGCTCAATTGAAATCTATAACACGCTTGGACAACAATTAATGGCGTTAGCTTGCAGTCAAAACGAGTTGAGTATACCTACGACAAAACTGACTAGCGGAATTTATTTGGTAAAGATCAAGACTCAAAATGGTCAGAGCCAACAGTTTAAAATTCTGAAGAACTAAGTCTTTTAAAGTAGGCTCTTACCGCCAACTCATCTTTTTTGAGTTGATCCTTGAGGGCCTCTAAATTTTCGAACCTTTGCTCTGAGCGCATGCGTTCGTGTAAGCAGAGTGCCAAATAAGCTTCGTAGATGTCTGACTGAAAATCAAAGAAATGAACTTCTATTTTTCGTTCAACTTTTGCTTCTTTGATGGTTGGGCGCCAACCAATATTCATCATGCCATATAAAGTTTGACCTTCGAACTCGCTTGATACTGCATAAACGCCATCGGCGGGCAGCATTTTTTCAGATTCGGTCAGTTGTACGTTAGCGGTCGGAAAACCAATGCTGCGACCGTTTTGCAAGCCGCGCGAGACAAACCCAGAAACTTGATAAGGTTGGCCTAAATACGCGTTTGCCGTGGCAATTTGGCCTTGTTCTATGGCCTTACGTATTTTTGAGGAGCTAATGTAAACGGCGTCAATTTGCTCTACAGGAATCTCTTTCACTTCAAAAGCTCCTGCTGCTTCATAGTTGCGCAAAAATGCTAAGTTGCCTTGACGATCATGACCAAATTGGTGGTCGTAGCCGATAATGACACTTTGCGCGTTCAAACCTTTGATCAGGATCTCCTCTACAAATTTGGCTGCCGTTTGCTGCGCAAAAGCTTCATTAAAATTGAGTACAACTAGGTGGTCGAGGCCCATTGCTTTTAACCGGGTAAGTTTTTCTTCTTGCGTTTGAATCAGGCCCAAAGGCTCGTCAGGAAAAAGTACGCGGCGTGGGTGTGGATGAAAAGTCAAAAGTACCGAAACTAAACCCCGTTGTTTGGCCTCGGCACATACCGTTTTGAGTATTTTTTGATGACCTAAATGCAGGCCATCGAAGGTCCCGATGGTAAGGACCGTTTTTTGATGAATAGGGAAACTTGATAATTGCGTATGAAGCTCCATTAGAGAATGAGCATGGCGTCCCCGTAAGAATAGAAACGGTACTTTTCTCGGACCGCTTCATCATAAGCTTTGTGCATGAGTTCGTGGCCCATAAAGGCGGAAATCATCATGAGTAGTGTGGAAAGCGGCGTATGAAAATTCGTAATGAGGCTATCGGCAATACTGAACTCGTATGGCGGAAAAATAAATTTGTTGGTCCAGCCTTCGTAGGGTTTAAGCATGCCGTCTGTTGATACAGAAGTTTCGATAGAGCGCATGGAAGTGGTGCCAATTGCACAAACTTTACGTTTGTGGCGCTTGGCGTCATTGACCATATCTGCCGCTGCTTCAGGAATAATAGCTTGCTCAGAGTCCATTTTGTGTTTGGTGAGGTCTTCTACCTCAACCGAACGAAAGGTTCCAAGACCCACATGAAGCGTCAGCTCGGCAAAATTGATTCCTTTGAGCTCCAAACGTTTGAGTAATTGCTTGGAAAAATGCAGGCCAGCAGTTGGCGCTGCAACCGCACCTTCTACGCTTGCAAATACAGTCTGATAACGCTCTTCGTCTTCAGGTTCGACTTCTCTTTTGATATATTTTGGAAGAGGTGTTTCACCGAGCTCAGTAATTTTTGCTTTGAATTCTTCGTAAGGACCATCGAATAAGAAACGAAGTGTACGACCCCTTGAAGTGGTGTTGTCAATGACCTCAGCAACTAAAGAGTCGTCTTCACCAAAGTATAGTTTGTTACCGATGCGGATTTTGCGGGCTGGATCTACGAGAACGTCCCAAAGGAGGCTTTCACGATTGAGCTCACGCAATAGAAAGACTTCGATTTTGGCCCCCGTTTTTTCTTTATTGCCGTACATACGCGCAGGAAATACACGCGTGTTGTTTCTGATCATGACATCGCCTTCATTGAAGTAATCCAGGATGTCGCGAAACATTTTATGTTCTATGAGGCCCGTAGAACGGTGCACGACCATTAGGCGACATTCGTCGCGGTTTTCTTCTGGATAATTAGCGATTAATTCTTCTGGGAGGTTGAAGTCAAAATCTGAAAGTTTCATTTTACTCATAGGACCATCATTTAATCCCTACACAAAGGGAGCGCAAAGATACAACAACAAGACCCCCTATGTCAAGTATTTGAGCAACTATTTCTAGAATTGGAAGTAAACAAAGGCTTTGAAGGTATCCGAAACCGCTTGGTACATGACAAAAATAGCAAACGCAAATGTAAGTGCCTGTAATGGCATTGGCCATTTAGAGAAAAATAACACCGTATTGTCTTTCCATTTTTGAGGCAACCAATGGCTGATGAAGCCGAGCATAATCAGGCAGAATACCCATTGGAAATTGGTCCATACTTTCCACCAAATTGCGGAAGTCCAATCAAAATGCGTAGTTACAACACTCAGAAACTGCAGCGGTTGGTCTGGCTCGGGCAAGCGGAACCAAATGCGCGTAAAGGTGATAAAAGTTAGGGTCAAAAAGATGCGCCAACCACGAATGAACCAAAAAGTACTTTTCTCATAAGGACTGATGCGTTTCCAGTAATTATACAAGACCAAAGCAGTACCATTCATGGCACCCCAAATCACAAAATTTTGGCTCGCACCATGCCACAAGCCGCCAACAATCATCGTAATCAGCAAATTGAGATCTCGGACCGCAAAAGTGCGAAAGGCTTTCCAAAATTGCCAAAGCAATAAATAAACAAGCAGTAGAATTCCATAGGTATACCACAACTCGATCCAGCCAGTAATGAAATACAAGAAGCTCAGAATGACGACTGTCAGGATGGCGGTGCCCCATGAGCCTTTTTGATTGCCGCCAAGAGGAATATAAAGGTAGTCTCGAAGCCAAGAACTTAATGATTTGTGCCAGCGGCGCCAAAAATCTGCAACAGAAACCGCTTTATAAGGTGAATTGAAGTTCTCGAGCAAATTAAAGCCCATCAATTTTGATACACCAATTGCCATATCGGTATATCCAGAAAAATCCGCGTAAATCTGTAAAGAATATGCAAACATAGCAATGAGTGCCACAAAACCAGGATATGCATCTGGCGCATCGAGTACTTTATCAATAAAATGAACGGCAATGTAGTCCGCAAAAATAAGTTTCTTTAATAAGCCCTTGCCTATCATCCAAAGTGCCCAAGAAAAATCATACTTACTGAGTTGATACGGCTGGCGAATTTGAGGGATAAAGTCTCTGGCACGTACGATAGGGCCTGCAATAAGGTGCGGGAAATACGTAACATAGAATGCGTAGTCAAAGAAATTTTTGGCAGCCGCGATTTCCTTGCGAGAGATGTCTATTAGATAGGATATGTTATGAAAAGTAAAGAAGGATACGCCTATTGGAACCAATATTTTATCCACAAAACTCCCCTTTCCAAACCACTCATTACCAAGGACAGCAAACTGATTGACTACGTTGTAATCTGTCCCAAACTGTGCATTAAAGGCATCGGTAAAAAAATAAGCATACTTGAAATAAAATAAACCGAATAAGTTGATGACTAGGCCCAAAATGAGCCATATTTTACCTGTTTTTAAACCTTTTTTGGCATGGACAGCTAATCCAATCAGGTAATTAAACAAAAGCATAAAACCCAAAAGCAATACAAAATTGCCTGAAGTCTTGAAGTAAAAAAAGAGGCTGACTCCCGTCAAAAAAATACTTCGGAGCAAAAACCGCTTGTGAATCAGTACAAAGACAGCCATTACAGCTACAAAAAACAACCAAAAATCGAGTCTGGTAAAAAGCAGGCTCTCTTGTTGTTGCCAGGAGAATATTTCGTGTAAGCGATTCATAGTTAGTAGCGCAGGTTTTGTAAACCACTCAAATTTTTTTGGAAGGCTTCGATCAATAAAGTGCCCTTTAAATGGTAGCCCACCCCTGTAAAATGGACGTAATCAGCTTGCATTAATCCTTCATTCTTCCAGGTTTTAGAAGAGCCTAACTCACCCATAATTCCATATAAATCCCAGACAGCCATTTGATACTGGGCTGCAAGTTGATAAATGACTTCACGCTGCCTTTCCGTATTGCGATTGGGGTATTTGCGCATGTAGTAGTCATCGTTGGGTACAGTGAGAAGAATGGCGCAGTTGGGATTGCTTTTTAAAACTTGTTGGATCATTTTTTCCAAATTTCGTTTGTATACCAATGGGTCAAAAGCTTCATAACTACAATGCGCATCATTGGTTCCGACTGAAAAGATAAATAAATCAGGCTGTCTGAGCTGAAGATCTCGGCTAAAATTGACATTAGACAAATAAGTAGGTAGACTCGCGCCATTAATACCTATAGCCGTGTAGGTAATGCCTGGGAGGTCATTGAGAAACTCGAAGCCAAATAGCTCTAAAGAGAAGGCTTCACTACAATTCTTTGCAAATAATAGATCAAGAGAGTCGAGGTGATCAGAAAAGTGAATCTCTGTATAGCCCAAATCTCTGTGATGCGCCACATTCGTTACTAAAAGTTCTTGATCTCCGAAATTGAGATCATATGGGAATTCACCGGTATTGTGATAGATGCGCAAGCGGTCAAAAGGCGGTTTAACAAGTGTCCGCAAATGCTTGAAATTGATCATAATTAATGAATCAGTACAAGTAATTGCCGCTCCGCTTAGACCGTAATCAAAGTCTTCAGGTCTTTGGCTTACACTTCTGTAGCCTTTCCATGTATTTGGCGATGAAAAGTCATAATTAGATGGGTTATTGGTATGTGCCAAATTGAAAGGAAAAACCAAACCTCTTTCTCCGCTCAAACCCGGCCAATTCGACTGTAAAAACGTTCGAAAGTCGTGTGAATAGATATCTGCCTGTAAATGCGAACCCCCAATATGGTAAAAGTTAAGTTTTCCTTTACCCGTTTGGATCATTTCGGATAATTCTTTGTTGAGGTGCATCCAATTCGGGCTTTCCGGACCAAAGAATTGAAATTGATTGCATTGAACTTGAACAAAGGGATATTTTGCTACCATTTCGCGTTCAGTCTTACTCAACGAATCATTGTCGCATATCGGGAGATATTGTCCTAAAGCAAATAAGGGGGCCAAACAGAGCAGAAAAAGGCGCCTCATTCATTGCCTCCTTTCTTAGCAAGCCAATCCGTATAGGCCGCACCAAAGGCCTCATAGAAATACTGTGAGGCAATGCTTGCTCCTTGTGGGCTAAAATGCACATAATCACTACCTGCTAAACCCTGTGAAACCCAAGCAGGCATTGAGTTGTAACCTCCCATTGCAGCATATAAGTTCCAAAAGGCTACCCCATTTTCGGTACACATTTTTTGCATGCGTTCAACCGTATATGGCAGCAGCGGATACGTCTCAAAAATACCATCGTTGAGACGAGACATATCACTAGGGCCAATAAGAATAATGGCAGCATCAGGAACCAATTTTTGAATATATAAAATGCGGTTTTTAAGGGCGCCGATATACCCCCGAACATTACTGCTGTCTTTAAAGGTGTGGACTGAGTTGCCACCAAACTGAAGAACAAAAAGTTTGGTATTCGCATTTTGATGCATTTGGGCAAATAGCCCTGCGTCAGAGGAACTGAGGTCGTGGCCAGAAGAGCCGCGCATGGCCACGTTATGAACTTGAACACCGACGTCGCCCTCTAAACTAAAGCCCGTAAAAACCGGACTTTTGGTAGACGAAAACACAAAACGCAATTTATTTGGGGTATGATCAAAACTTAAAGGAAGAACGTGTGCTCCACCGTCATCCACAAGGGAGTCTTCGTGGATGAGCTTATCATTTTCATAGACTTTTACAGCACAGGATTTGTAACAACTATTGTAGAAACATTTGACATGGCTATAGGTCCGCGCTCGCGCAAAAGCAGCAGCTGAAGGGGCAATCTCGACCCATGCCTCGGTAGGGAGCTGTTGTTGTGAACGTGCGCTGTCAATGGCAAACGTTGCAGCAGAAAGTAGCGCTCCATAACGGCGGGAACCCATTTTTGGTGGCCAAAACGCGGTGTAGCGTTTCATGTTAGGAGACACTTTTTGCTTGAAACTCATGGTGCTGTATACATTGAGAGCCGGTATAAAGCCGGGGCCAATGCCGCCAAATTGTTGTTGAATCCGTTGGCGAATGTAGCCTGTCATGCGGTCTCCTTCAATTTGGGAGTCTCCGTAGTGAAAAATACTGATTTTATTGCCTTTTGCCGCGGACTGTAGCGCAGCAAAAAATCGATTCATTTTAGCTGCAGCACTGCTACTGATATACAATGGATTACCTGTCTCACTTGCCAAACTACCGCCTTCAGGAAGACCCGTCTGGCCTGTGCTTTGGCCATTATGTTTGAGGCCATCATTAATGTTGGTTGTATCGACCGCACTGACTATTTTCTCGATATTTTTCTTGCTTTGTTTTTTAGCAACCCAAATGCGCTCGAGCGGCAAAAAACGCCAATTTATTCCCATCCATTTGACACCCTCTGCCGGAATAAATGCACTCGGAATGCACAAAAGTGACAAGACCAGAATTAAAAAAAGTAGAACTTTGTAAGGGCGTATTTGTTGCACGATTAACTATCTTGGGCAAATATAGTCCTTCTTCAGTCAAAATTTAAATATATGGCCAACCAACTCGGCAAAGAAAGTTCCCCTTATTTGTTACAACATGCTCAAAATCCTGTTCATTGGGAAGCTTGGTCTAACGAGGTCTTTGAACGTGCAAAAGCAGAAGATAAGTTGGTGCTTATCAGCGTAGGCTATTCGGCCTGCCATTGGTGCCATGTTATGGAGCACGAATGCTTTGAAGACCAGGAGGTAGCTCAACTCATGAATGCGCATTTTATCAATGTTAAAGTAGACCGCGAAGAAAGACCAGACGTTGACCAAATTTACATGACCGCTGTTCAACTCATGACCCAGCGTGGTGGGTGGCCACTCAATTGTTTTACTTTACCCGATGGAAGGCCGATATACGGCGGCACTTATTTTCCAAAAGACCAATGGATGCACGTGCTCAAGTCTTTGGCCCACACTTATGCAAATGACCGCCCAAAAGCGATCGACTATGCGCGCCAGCTTCACGAAGGCATACAGCAATCCGAACTTATTGATGCCCCTAAAGAAATTTCAGGCTTTAGTGCTGAAAGGCTACACGAAATGGTGGTTCGGTGGGCACGTAGTTTTGACACCTTTGAAGGAGGCCCCAACAAGGCCCCAAAATTTCCACTGCCCAACAATTGGCTTTTCCTCATGCGCTATGCTCAACAATTTGACGAAGCCAAAATAGAAAAGCAAGTGCGCCTCACGCTAGATAAAATGGCTTTTGGAGGTATTTATGATCAGATAGGTGGTGGTTTTACCCGCTACAGTGTAGACGTTTTATGGAAAGTACCACACTTTGAAAAAATGCTCTATGACAATGGACAACTGATTGGTTTATATGCACAGGCATTTGCACGGGGCCAAGAGCCGCATTACCGCGATATTGTTTTTCAAACTTTTGACTTTTTAGAGCGCGAAATGTTAGCAGAAAATGGCGCTTATTATAGTGCTCTAGATGCAGATAGCGAGGGTGAAGAAGGAAAATTCTATTGCTGGAACCCAAAAGAAATTGACGACTTATTCGGGAGCAACGCAGCGCGTGTAAAAAGATATTATCACATCAATCAGGTCGGATTTTGGGAAGAAGATAAATACATTCCACTGCGCAAAGCAACAGATGCTTCGTTTGCCAAATCAGAAGGCATCGATTTACAAGAATGGCTTGCTTTCAAGACCAAAATGAACGATACGCTATTAAGTCACCGATCGACAAGAATTCGTCCAGGACTCGACCATAAAATAATAGTCAGTTGGAATGCCATAGCCGCAAAAGGCCTATTGGAAGCCTACCGGGTTTTAGGAGAAGAGGCTTATTTACTACGTGCACTTCGCATACTCAATTGGATACAAGAGCTGCAATGGGATGGTCAGCAACTGTATCGCGTCAATACCAATGAACAACGTCATGTTGCAGCCTTTTTAGAAGACTACGCACATTTAATAGAAGCCTTGAGCTTGGCTTATCAAAGCACAGGAAAACTTGAATATTTGGAATTTGCCAAAACACTCACAGAAAAAGTCGCCAATGAATTCCAGCACAGTGGTAGTAAAATGTGTTATTTCACTGCAGACGACTCCGAATTAATCAGTCGCAATATGGAACTCCACGACAACGTTTTGCCTGCAAGCAATTCAGTGATGGCCCATGCATTTTTGACAATGGGCACTTATTTTCAAAAGGAAGAATGGATCGTAAGCGCTCAGCAAATGCTGCAAAATCTATACGACGGCATGGAAACGTATGGCTCAGGTTACTCCAATTGGGGCCTGCTTTTAATGAGGCAACTCCATCCAGAGAAGCAATGTCACGTGCTCAATGAAAGCGCACCTATGGAGGTTTTCAAAAAGAGCGCGCAAAGCAACTGCCTGCTATCGTATCACCAGCAAATTCCGATGTCAGAGATCTATACCCCAAATGCGATATCAGTGTGTGAGTTTGGTGTTTGTCACAGGCCTGTTCAAAGCATCGAAGAAGCACTTCTCCTATAGTTGTCGTTTAAACTTTGCGCGCAATAGCGCGCTGAACAGCCGCAACAACATCTGGTGTATCAATATGGTATTTTGTCATGAGTTCCATTGGTGTGCCAGATTCTCCGAAGGTATCGTTGACCGCAACATACTCTTGAGGCACTGGATGCTTTCTACTTAATACTTGAGATACCGCTTCACCTAAACCTCCGTTCATCATGTGCTCTTCGGCGGTCACTACACAACACGTTTTGGCAACAGATTTAAGAATTGCCGCTTCGTCTAGCGGTTTAATGGTGTGCATGTTGATCAGTTCAGCTGAAATTCCCATTTCATGCAATGTTTTGAGTGCTTCTATTGATTTCCAGACCATGTGGCCACAAGCAATAATTGTAACGTCTGTCCCTTCTGTTAAGACGTCTGCTTTACCAATAATAAATTCGGCATCTGGCTTCACAAAAATGGGCATAACGGGGCGCCCAAATCGCAAATAAACCGGGCCGTCGTGAGCGGCAATAGCAATAGTTGCTTGTTTGGTTTGGTTGAAGTCAGCCGGAACAATGACCGTCATGTTGGGCAACATGCGCATCATGCCGATATCTTCGAGTACTTGGTGCGTGGCGCCATCTTCTCCTAATGTAAGACCAGCATGCGATGCGCAAATTTTGACGTTTTTCTTGGAGTAGGCAACCGACTGTCTAATTTGATCGTAAACACGACCCGTAGAAAAGTTTGCAAACGTACCAGTAAAAGGAATTTTGCCGCCGATGGTCATGCCGGCTGCCAAACCAATCATGTTGGCTTCGGCAATACCTGCTTGAAAGAAACGATCTGGGTGCGCCTTTTGAAATGCATCCATTTTTAAAGATCCGGTGAGGTCAGCGCAAAGTGCTACTACGTTGGGGTTTTGTGCGCCTAGAACAGCTAAACCTTCGCCAAATCCCGAACGGGTATCTTTGTTTCCGAGTACTTCAAATTCCATTTTTATAAGGTTAGATTAGTAATTTTTAAGGATGTAATTGTGAATTTCTTTTCTTTCGTGTAGGCGCTGGAGCGCTGTTCTTTTTCTCTGTAGATGAGTTTATAAGTGCCCGGCTGCAGTTTGATTTTACCTGAATTTTGGTTGTATTTTAAATCGATTACCCACTCCCATTGCCCGGGGTTGCGTTCGTAAAATATTTGACCAACAATGCCTTTTGTGGCCTGATATACCAACTCACCAGCAGGGGTTACGTCAATGCTTGTAAGTTTTGACTGTTCAATTTGAATTTCTTTATAGGTTCTTGGGAGTGTCAGTATTTCTAACTGATAGGTGCCAACTAAATATTTTTGGATGTCGCCAAGCTGCTGCACGTGAAGTGTTTTACTGGAGGTAGTCTCTAAAATACGGGTCTCTAAAATAGTGCCCTCTGGACTTCTTACGGAGGTGACTTTGAGCTGACCTTGCCCGGCAGGTACCTGAATGACATTGTGGGTATGTGGGGCTATTGAAATTTGCGATTTAAAGATGGGTGGAACAGTGTTTACTTGTAAGTCGTATTTAAGACTTGGGTCCAGGACTAAGGTGTCAGGTAAACCTTTACGGTTGAGGGTGTGCACGAAAGTATATTTGAGATTGGTGGTTCCGGCTTCATATAGGAACATACTCACATCTGTTTCGAGTGGTTTTGCTTCGGTAGTATTGAGATTAATCTGAACTGTAGTATTGAGCAGCGCCTTGGAAAGTATATTAGAAAGCACATTTTCAAAAGCAGCCTTGCTCTCTGCATCGGTATAACTACCAATACACTCAAATTTATCGAGGTAGCTGAGGTCCATGCCAAGGCCAATGACAAAGGGAGTTACCTTTACGCCTTTATCTCGAAGCTTGCGGGCAATAATACAAGGATCGTTGTCACAAGATTCTAGGCCGTCGGTAATTAGAATAATAAAATTGCGCGCAAGCGTATCCGGAAAATCAGCGGCAGCTGCCTCTAAAGAGCGTGCAATAGGCGTGGCGCCTTTGGCCTGTAGGCCTTTAATTTTGAGTTGAATAGGCGCTATGTTCGAAGGGCCAAAAGCAACCTCAAGTTTGGTGTCTTGGCAGTCTTGGTAAGTATTGGTCACATTTGATTGATGCCCATAAACGCGCAAGGCGAGCTCTAGATCTGGCACACCGCGCAAACTTTCCAGACTTTTTGTAAGGACTTCTTTTGCCGCTGCCATTCTCGTCTGGTTATTCCAGTCGAGGTTCATGGAATTAGAGGCATCCAGGATAAAAAGGATACGCGTAGTGGTTTGGGCCCAGCCGAAACTGAATAATGTGATGAAAAAAAGGCTCCAAACTGCTTTCACTAGTAATCGCCGTGGGTTTCTTGAAGTTGATCGAGCGCTGCCTGAAGTTGTTCGGCATTTGGCGCTACACCATGCCATTTGTGTGAGCCCATCATGTAATCAACACCTTGACCCATTTCTGTTTTCATGATGATCAAGACAGGCTTTCCTTTTCCTGTTAATGATTTGGCTTTTTGCATTGTATGGCGAATACTGTCAAAATGATGGCCATCCATGTGCAATACCTCCCATCCAAAGGCGAGCCATTTTTGGTTTAAATCGCCAAGAGAAAGCACTTCGTCAACGTCGCCATCAATTTGGCGTCCATTGGCATCTATGGTCGCAATAATGTTGTCCACTTTATTAGCAGCTGCATACATTGCCGCTTCCCAAATTTGACCTTCTTGCAATTCGCCATCGCCATGAAGTGTATAAACTAGCGTAGAGTCTTGATTGAGTTTTTTAATTTGAGCAGCGCCTAATCCGACGGATAATCCTTGGCCCAGTGAACCTGAAGCCATTCGGATGCCTGGTAAATTTTTATCAGTGGAGGGGTGGCCTTGAAGGCGGGTCCCTAATTTGCGAAATGTTCCTAATTCTGCTAATGGAAAATAACCTGCTCTGGCAAGTACGCTGTACCAAACTGGAGAAATATGGCCATTCGATAAAAAGAAGAGGTCTTCGTTTTTGCCGTCCATTTGAAAGTCATTTGCGTTGTGCTGCATTTGCTCAAAATAGAGATAAGTTAAAAAGTCAGTACAACCTAAAGACCCGCCGGGGTGCCCAGAATTAACGGCCGAAACCATTCTGACAATATCTCTTCTGACCTGTGAGGCAATGCCTGCCAACGCTGTGTTTTCCATGCTAAATAATTGAACTTTTCGAGTCACAAAGCTACGTTTTATTAACTTTGCTTTTTCTTTAAAACTTTAAACAATTGACGCAACTTTTCAACTAGAAATTACGTCTTCAACCGAATCCTATCTATTATGAAACTATTTTACACCTTCCTTTTTGCATTTTTGAGCCTAACATCTTGGTCTCAAACCATTGATTCTCAACTTAGCAAAAGTTATTCCAAAGAAGAAATTACACAAATCAAAGAGAGCAATTCACTTCCGCTCTTCGAATTTGCACTCACACACGCTTGCTACCTCATCGATACGCCTCAAGGTAAAGACGTTTCTAATTTCCAAACAATTCAACTCAGCAAAAACACCAATATCCCTATGGAAATCTCCAAAGAACCTATCGTTTTTACAGATTTAGGCTTAAAGATTTTGGACAAAACACAGTACTTTTTAGTGGCCAATACCAACAAGATTTTGGTCGTTAAATCCAGAAATATCCTCTCATTAGAAATGCAAAATCAGAAAAAATGAAACGAATATTACACGCTTGCCTTTTTTTATTAGCTTTCATTTCCTCTGTTCATGCGCAGGTTACCCTCACATTAACCGGCCCTGACTACAATCCTAGCAACCCGCTGAACTGCGCAGGTATTGTGCCGACAGGCGGTACTAACTTCATCGACGGAACGGGCAACTACACTCCCAATATGAACGAAACACTAGTGCTCTGCCCAGACCTCACACAAGGTTCAAAGGTCTCCATTTCTTTTGCAACCAACATTGGCTTTGAATGGGATGTGCACCCAACAGACACACTCTATATCTACGATGGTTCGTCTACTGCCGCGCCCCTACTTGGCGCCTACAACAGTGGTACGCACCCCGTTGGCTTGTTTGCACAAGCCTCTTGGAACAACCCCACTGGCTGTCTAACTTTGCGTTTCAAATCTAATGGTGCCAATGAGGGTACGGGTTGGGTAGCTAATGTAGCCTGCGGAAATCCGCCACAACCGATCATTGCTCATGTAGAGGCCTTCAAAAACGGTGGCGGCTCAAATATCATGAACCCAATAGACACCGGCTTTGTAGATCTTTGCCCTGGCGATAGCGTTTTACTCAAAGCCTTGCCTGGTTTTCCGCACTCCTTAGAGAACACCAATACTGGCTATTCTCAAACCAATAACAACTGCACCTTTACCTGGACAATTGGAGGAGTCGGGCAATTTACTGGAGACCAAATTTGGTTCGTGCCAACTGCAAATACGGGTTATTATGTCGACCTTGCTGTCACCGATCAATTTCCGCAAACCATTCACTCCAACTTTAAAATACGTATTTCTATCCCACCTATATTTGCAGGAACAGGCCCGCTAGAAGACACCGTGTGTTTGGGTCAAAATTCTTATTTAGTGGGTGGAGTAACCCCACAAGACACAGTTGGTATCGAAATTCCTGGGGGCACCTTCCAAATTGGTGGTACCTTCGCTGGGCTTACCTTCCTGCCAGATGGCGCTGGGCAAATGTACCAAACCAACATCCCTATGTCAGGTTTTGATTCCACAGCCGTCATCACTTCTGGTGCCGACATCGAACAAATTTGTTTGGATATCGAACACTCTTACATCGGCGATATCGAAATTGCCCTAACTTGTCCGAATGGAACAACTGTTTCCTTGATGAATGCTTACAACCAAACTCCTTTTGGCTGGGCTGAACTCGTGCCTGGTGGCTGCGGCAACGGCATCGGTACTTTCCTAGGTAACGATACCAATATCGACGGAGGCAACCCAGGCTCACCAGTTTGGTCTTACTGTTTCTCTACTACCAACAATACATTCAATACCATTTGTGCAGAAAACACAGCAGGCAACACCATCATTAATGACTACGGGTTTGCATCGATGAACCCCAATGGGGTATACCTCCCAGACGGCGATTTCAACCAGTTTGCAGGTTGTCCGATTAACGGAAACTGGACCATCTTAGTACAAGACAACCAGGGCATAGATGACGGCTATATCTTCTCGTGGGGAATTTACTTTAATGCCTCGCTCTATCCTGAAAGCGAAGGTTATCAAAATTATGTGGTTACCGAAGGATGGGCCGCTGACCCGACTATTATTTCCGGACAGAACGACACCCTTATTGTGATTCAACCGAGCACACCAGGTATTACGAATTACACATACAGCATCACAGATAACTTTGGCTGTAACTACGACACTACCGTCTCTTTTGTAGTCCTTCCTCGTCCTGCGATTTTTTCAGATACCGCAATTTGCCATTACAGTTATTTTGTAGGTAATACAGCCTCCTTTGCCGGCGGACAATGGTATGCTTTAGACACTGCCGTTCACTTCTTACCCAATAATTTGGTCGATAATCCAGAAATTATGACCTACAATATGGGTGGCGTATTTCCCGTCTTTTTTATCGACAACGCTTGTCAAGACACCGTAGCCGCAAGTATTGAATTCTTGCCGTATGTGTATACCACCATTCTCGATTCTGCTATTTGTCAAGGGGCTAGCCTTTGGCTTAATCCATATGTCATTAATTCAACCCCACTCCAAAGTGGTTATAGCCCGCCATTTAACGGACAATGGTGGGACGGCAGCACTGAAGTTCCGCGCCTGGCAACCGAAGCTGGAAATTATATTTACACCGCACAAAATTCATGTAATACCATCAGCGACACCGCAAATATTACCTATAAACCTTGTGATATCACGGCGCCAAATGTTGTGGTGCTCTCCTCACAAACAGGTAACGAGGCGTTTTTTGTCAATTATGAAGGCATCGCAACTTTTAAGTGCACCATACTGAATCGTTGGGGCAATGTTATTTTTGAGTATTCGAACCCCGCCGAAAAATGGTTTGGCAAAACGGCGACTGGCGATACCGTAGAAGAAGGCACCTATTTCTACCGTATAGACGCTACCCTAGATGGTGGCATTGAAATTCAAAAACACGGTTTTATCGTGCTGAAGTACTAACATTGCTTATTTTTGTAGCAAAACGCTACCAATGATCAGTTTTGCCGATGAAATCAAGCAAGGAATTCCTAAAGAACTTCCACAACTTAAAGCTTGGAATATCCAAGTTAATCATGCGCCAAAGCGAAAAGATATTTTAAGTCCTGCTGAGAAAAAATTGGCAATTGCCAATGCTTTGCGCTATTTCCCAAAAGAGCAGCATGCCATTCTCGCCAAAGAATTTGCACAAGAACTTACCGAATACGGCCGCATTTACATGTACCGCTTTATGCCGGAGCATCCCATTTTTGCGCGGCCAATTCACGAATACCCAGGTAAATCTGAGCAGGCAAAAGCCATCATGCTCATGATACAAAATAACCTTGATCATCGGGTAGCTCAGCACCCGCATGAACTCATCACCTATGGCGGTAATGGTGCTGTTTTTCAGAATTGGGTACAATATAACCTGACCATGAAGTATTTGTCAGAAATGACCGATGAACAAACACTCGTCATGTACTCAGGCCACCCAATGGGCTTATTTCCATCGCATCCGAATGCACCGCGTGTTGTAGTAACCAACGGCATGATGATTCCTAATTATTCCAAGCCCGACGATTGGGAGAAATTCAACGCGCTAGGTGTTACCCAATACGGCCAAATGACAGCTGGCTCTTATATGTATATAGGGCCTCAAGGTATTGTCCACGGGACCACCATAACCGTTTTGAATGCAGTGCGTCGAATGGCCAAAACACGAGACGATATCAACGGTAAATTATTCTTAACTGCTGGCTTGGGCGGCATGTCTGGAGCTCAACCAAAAGCTGGTAATATTGCCGGTGTTATTTCCGTAACGGCCGAAGTAAATCCAAAGGCAGCAAACACCAGACATGAGCAAGGTTGGGTAGATGAAATTATCAGCGACCTAGACGAACTCGTAATTAGAGTTAAAAAAGCCCAAGCTAACAAGGAGGTGGTATCTATTGCCTACCTAGGAAATGTTGTCGACGTCTGGGAAAAGTTCGACCAAACTGGAATATATGTGGCCCTTGGCTCAGATCAAACTTCTTTACACAACCCATGGGCAGGTGGGTATTATCCTGCTGGTCTTGACTTTGATCAGGCCAACGACCTCATGGCTAATGATCCAGAATCATTTAAAACCTACGTTCGCGAAAGTTTAAGGCGCCACGCTGCAGCCGTCAACAAACATACCGACCGCGGAACCTATTTTTTCGACTACGGCAATGCCTTTTTACTTGAGTCTTCTAGAGCTGGAGGCGATGTCATGGCTGCCAACCAAATCGATTTCAAATACCCTTCTTATATTCAAGATATCTTAGGGCCAATGTGCTTTGACTATGGTTTTGGACCATTTAGATGGGTTTGTGCCAGCGGCGATCCGCAAGACCTCGAAAAAACAGATGGTATTGCCTGCGCTGTACTTGAAAAAATGATGCAAGAATGCCCAGAAGAGATCCAACAACAAATGGCTGACAACATTCAATGGATCAAAGGAGCACAAGAAAATAAAATGGTCGTTGGCTCTCAAGCAAGAATTTTATACGCCGACGCAGAAGGACGCATGCGCATTGCTGCAGCGTTCAATCAAGCCATTGCGCGCGGGGAAATTGGACCTGTTATTTTAGGTCGAGACCACCACGATGTATCTGGTACCGACTCGCCGTACCGTGAAACGTCGAATATTTACGACGGTTCAAGATTTACCGCAGACATGGCCATTCAAAACGTAATTGGCGACAGCTTTAGAGGCGCCACTTGGGTGAGTATCCATAACGGCGGCGGCGTAGGTTGGGGTGAAGTCATCAACGGTGGCTTTGGAATGCTTTTAGACGGCTCTGAACAAGCACAGCGCAACCTCACGAGCATGTTGCATTGGGACGTCAATAATGGCATTGCCAGACGCAACTGGGCGCGCAATGAAAACGCCATCTTTGCCATCAAACGCGCCATGGAAGCAGAGCCACTTTTAAAAGTAACACTCCCAAATTTAGTTGATGAGCAGTTATTAGAAGATCTCTACGAATGAAAGAATCAATCTAGTTCTGGTCATTTTGAGTAAAGGCACCTTTTAAGAACTTCCCTTTACTCGTCGGCATCTCGAAATGAAATATTTCTGCGATTGTTGGAGCAATGTCTATCAATTCAGCAGCCTCTGTTACTTCCTTTCCTTTTGGCGTATCAGGTCCCAATACCAATAAAGAAATGTGGCGACAGCCCTCACAACGGCAACCATGATTCACAAACCCTGAGCGTACACCATCTAAATGACGTCCGTGATCATTGGTAATCAAAAGTGTAGTTTGGTCTTTGAGCAAAGGATTTTCCTGGATCATTTGCCAAAGTTTGGCCGCATATTGATCCGATTTTGTTATTGATTCAAGGTACTTGTCCCAGTTGTTGGCATGGCCATAGACATCTACAGCTAACAAATTAATGAGCATAAGCTGCGGCGGGTTTACACCCGAAACCAACTCCGTTACTTTAGCAAATGTTTTGTCGTCGCGGCCGTAACCCAAGCCGTTACCGTTGGGGCCACAATAGGTTGGTGCTACAAACTGGTTGTTCCATTTTTTGTACGAAGTATTGACCAATACATCTAGTTTGCCCTTACTTGCTACAACATAAGCCGCAGTAGAATCTTTACCACTTGCTTTTAGATAATACTGAAAAATATTGGGTTGTTTCGGCAAGGCCGTGCCCGAATTTGAAATGCGTTGGTAGGTGCCTGTTACAATTGCAGTATGACCAGGAACAGTGTAAGTAGGGCCATTATTTCTGAAATTGGCATAAAATGTTCCTTCTTTCTTGAGTGAATCGCAAAGAAGTGGACTGTATTTACAAGTTGGTTCACCGTAAGTTTCGGAATAGCGAGGGCCATCGATGGCCAATATATAGATGTATTTGGTCTGAAAATTGCTTCGATCAGCTTGCCCAAAGAGTTGAAAAACAACAAAAAAAGGAATATAAATTAATACGAGTAATTTATTCACGGACTAAAATTAAGGATAAAGCCAAACAAGCATAAAAAATGTTTGTTTATTTCTTTGGATGCAATACCATTAAAGTGGTAAATTTGCACCAAACAAAGTGTTTTATTTATAATTAATCTAAATAAAAACAAAATGTTAACTGTAACAGATGCCGCCAAAAAACAGGCGCTTCGCCTCATGGAAGACGAAGCAAAAGAAGGCTTATTCATACGTGTTGGGGTTCAAGGTGGAGGCTGTTCCGGCCTTATGTACCAACTTACCTTTGACAACGAAGAACACGAAGGCGATATGACCTTTGAAAACAACGATGTCAAAGTCGTAGTTGATAAAAAAAGTTACCTCTATTTAGTGGGCACCACCCTAGATTTCTCAGGTGGTCTCAATGGTAAGGGTTTTCTTTTCCAAAACCCCAATGCCGATAGAACATGTGGTTGTGGTGAATCCTTTTCTGTGTAACGATGTCTAACTACACCGAAAACGAACTTGCCAAAGACCTCGAAAACCAAGAATATAAATTTGGTTTTGTAACCGATATCGAGTCAGATACCGTACCTGTAGGGCTTGACGAAGGTATTATACGTCTGATATCCTCCAAAAAAAATGAACCGCAGTGGTTGCTAGACTACCGTCTGAAAGCCTATGCCATTTGGCAAGAAATGACCGAGCCTGAATGGGCACATGTGCGGTATCAAAAACCAGACTTTCAAGGTATTTCATACTATTCGGCACCAAAGCAAACTAAAAAATACGAGTCCTGGGACGACGTCGATCCTGAAATGAAAGAAACCATGAAAAAACTGGGAATTTCAATGGAGGAACAACAACGCCTTACCGGAGTTGCTGTAGACTTCGTGATGGACTCCGTTTCAGTTGCTACCTCTTTCAAAGAAAAGCTCAGTGAGCTTGGTATTATTTTTTGCTCTTTTTCGGATGCTGTTCAAGAACATCCGGCACTCGTTCAAAAATACATGGGTACGGTTGTGCCTAGCACAGACAACTTTTATGCTGCTTTAAATGGCGCCGTATTCACAGACGGCTCTTTTTGCTATATTCCAAAAGGCGTCCGCTGCCCCATGGAACTTTCTACCTACTTTCGTATTAACGCAGGGGGCACAGGTCAATTTGAACGTACCCTTGTAGTTGCCGATGAAGGTGCTTACGTTTCGTATTTAGAGGGTTGTACTGCCCCACAGCGAGACGAAAACCAATTACATGCTGCGGTGGTTGAGCTTATTGCGCTTCAAGATGCAGAAATTAAATACTCAACCGTTCAAAATTGGTACCCTGGAGACAAAGAAGGAAAAGGCGGGGTCTTCAATTTTGTAACAAAGCGCGGTATCTGTGAAAACAATGCCAAAATATCCTGGACACAAGTAGAAACTGGTTCTGCGGTTACCTGGAAATACCCTTCTTGTATTCTAAAAGGAGATCATTCGGTCGGCGAGTTTTACTCTGTGGCTGTCACCAATAATCACCAACAGGCAGACACAGGAACCAAAATGGTTCATCTTGGCAAAAACACCAAATCTACAATCATTTCTAAAGGCATTTCTGCCGGGAAATCTCAAAACTCTTATAGAGGCTTGGTTCAAATCCATAAAGGCGCACATAATGCGCGTAACTTTTCGCAGTGCGACTCCCTCTTAATGACAGACGAATGTGGCGCACATACTTTTCCGTACATCGAATGCAAAAATCCGAGCGCGAAAATCGAACACGAAGCCACGACCTCTAAAATTGGTGAAGACCAACTTTTTTATTGCATGCAGCGTGGTATCAGCGAAGAAAAAGCAATTAGTTTAATCGTCAATGGCTACTGCAAAGAAGTCCTCAATCAGTTGCCGATGGAATTTGCCGTAGAGGCCCAAAAACTGTTAGCTATTAGTTTAGAAGGTAGCGTAGGTTAAGAAAATTACAAAATAGAATTCAGATCAGAACAGACGAAATGATAAAAATCGAAAATTTACATGCCAGCATCAACGGCAAGGAAATCCTTAAAGGTCTTAACCTCGAAGTAAAAGCTGGTGAAGTACATGCCATAATGGGGCCAAACGGTGCAGGCAAAAGTACGCTTGCAGCTGTATTAGCAGGCAGAGAAGACTACGAAATTACAGCGGGTAGCGTCACATTTTTAGGAAAAGACCTACTTGAACTACCTACCGAAGACCGCGCCCGTGAAGGCCTTTTTCTCGCATTTCAATATCCCGTAGAAATCCCTGGTGTAAGTAATGTCAATTTCTTAAGAACTGCGCTCAATGAAAAACGCGCATATCACAACCAAGAACCTATCTCAGCCAAAGATTTCATGGCGCTTGTTCGAGAAAAATCAGCACTTGTTGAGCTCGATGCCAAATTAGCATCTAGAGCAGTCAATGAAGGATTTTCAGGCGGAGAAAAGAAACGCAACGAAATTTTTCAGATGGCTATGCTAGACCCCAAATTAGCTGTGCTAGACGAAACAGATTCTGGCTTAGACATCGATGCGCTCCGCATTGTTTCGCAAGGCGTGAATGCACTTAAAAGTCCAGAAAACGCAAGTATTGTGATTACCCACTACCAGCGCCTGCTCGACTACATTATTCCTGATGTAGTACATGTGCTTTACGACGGTAAAATTGTCAAATCAGGGCCAAAAGAATTAGCGCTAGATTTAGAAGAACGCGGTTACGACTGGATCAAAGAAAGTTTGTAAGATGGAAACAATAGTGAGCAATAAACTACAGCAATTCGTTGTGGGTCTCGATCCAACACAAATGTCCATGCCCCATGCACTACAACTTACGGCCCAAAACCATCTTCTTGCACAAGATTTTCCTACAACTAAATCCGAACGCTTCAAATATACACGCTTGGCTAAACTAGCCAATGCTCAAATGAGCAACTCCCTTCTATTAGAAAAAGCGCAACTATCACAACAGAAGATCTTAACTGACGCTTACACCGTTTATATTAACAATAAGCAAATCATACTGCCTGCAGACTTACCTTCTGGTCTACAAATTAAATTAAATACCGAAGAGCCTGACACTTTTCACGAAGCAAGTTTTTATGACGTCTTTGGGGCATTGAATATACTTTACGCCCAAAACGGAATCAGTATTCGTGTTGCCAAAAATTGCACTTTAGACAAACCCATTCAAATTATTCAAGTAAACAGCGGAGGAAAATACTTTTATCGCCACCATTTTAACTTTGGAGAAAACGCGGAGGCTGCCGTATTCATCGTTACAAAAAGTACAACAGACTCAAATAGTTTTGCGCACACCCATTTTCAGTACGATATCGCACAGTCTGCACGTATCAAAGTATACAAAATACAAGATTGTTGCGCTGGACATTTTGACTTCCATGAAGACCGCGCCAAACAAAACGCAACATCACATTTTGAAATCAATACACTTACGCTAGACGGTAGTTTTGTTCGCAATGACACAATGGTCGCCGTCCAAGGGGAACACGCCCAAACATATCTCAACGGCGCTTATTGGCTCAAAGAGGAACAACATGTAGCCAACTACACCACCATTGATCACCAAGTAGCCAACTGTGAATCTTTTGAAACTTACAAAGGGGTAGCCGGAGATAAGGCGACTGCCGTTTTTAATGGTAAAGTATTTGTGCGCAAAGACGCCCAAAAAACAAATGCTTATCAGAGCAACGCCAATGTGTTGCTCTCTGATAGTGCTAGTGTTAACTCCAAGCCAGAATTAGAAATCTACGCCGACGACGTTAAGTGTTCGCATGGTTCTACAACTGGCCAGTTAGACGAGAACGCATTGTTCTATCTGCGGGCGAGAGGTCTGAGTGCGGCAACTGCCAAAACATTGCTCTTACAAGCTTTTATGGAAGATGTCCTTACTTATGTGAAGCATGACGAGGCACTTGCTTACGTGCATCAGCGCATAGCAGAACGTTTTGACTGGAACTATTAAACAAAAAAAGAGCGCTTTTCAGCGCTCTTTTTAATTCTACTATCTAAATATTTTCTAGCCATTAAGTGCTTCTGCACCACCAACAATCTCGAGGATTTCGTTGGTAATAGCAGCTTGACGCGCTTTATTGTAGCTCAATTTGAGGTTTTTCTGAAGTTCTTTAGCGTTGTCTGTGGCTTTGTGCATGGCGGTCATGCGCGCGCCGTGTTCAGCTGCAAATGAATCTCTAATTGCTTTGTAAAGCTGTAGCTTCATTGATTTTGGCAATAAATCTTCGACGATGTCCATTTTTGAAGGTTCAAAGATGTAGTCGCCAGCTTCTGAATCGCTTAGGGTAGGAACAATTGGTAAAAATTGTTCGGTTTCGATGTTTTGCGTAGCCGCATTGATGAAACGATTATATACCAAAACAACTTTATCGAAAGACTTATTGAGGAATTGCGCCATGATTTCATCGGCTATTTCTGCAACAACACCAAAACGTAAGTCGGCATAGACATCTTCCATGCTTTCTAATTTTTCATTGGTATAGAAGTTTGGCGTGCGCTTGTAAAAATCCTTGATTTTCTTACCTACACAAAGAACTGATACCTCTTTACCTGCGTAATCGTCAGAGATGAGTACACCAACCCTCTTGATGATATTGTTGTTAAAACCACCACACAAACCTCTGTTAGAAGTAATACCAATAATCAGAATTTTAGTCTCTTCTCGTTGTTCGGCATATGCATTTTCAGAAAGATCGAGGCTAGCACTTAAGTTTTCGAGGATTTCGCGCAATTTGCCCGCATATGGACGCATTTGCGTTACGGCATCTTGAGCGCGTTTCAATTTGGCAGCAGATACCATCTTCATGGCAGAAGTAATCTGCATGGTGGAGCCTACTGAACTGATGCGGTTACGTATTTCTTTTAGATTCGCCATTATAATCCTAAATTAGGCTTTAATTATGCAAATTTAGCAGCTACTTCTTTGGCTGTTTTAGTCAAAACAGCCTCAATTTCGTCTGTATATTTTCCTGCTTTGAGCGCAACAAGCGTATCTGCATGGTTTGCTTCTAGAACAGTTAAATAATCTTTTTCGAATTCCTTGATTTTTGCAATTGGCACTGGCTGCATAAGGCCTTTTACACCTGCGTAAATAATGGCAATTTGCTTCTCTACCGGATAAGGGTCACCCTCGCGTTGTTTCAAGATTTCCACGTTGCGAGCGCCTTTGTCTAGTACTGCTTTTGTTGCTGCATCTAAGTCAGAACCAAATTTGGAAAAGGCTTCGAGCTCGCGATACTGAGCTTGATCTAACTTTAAAGTACCAGCAACTTTCTTCATGGATTTAATTTGAGCTGATCCACCAACGCGCGATACAGAAATACCTACGTTGATCGCAGGGCGTATACCAGCATTGAATAAATCAGACTCCAAAAAGATCTGACCATCGGTAATGGAAATTACGTTGGTTGGAATGTAGGCAGAGACGTCTCCGGCTTGCGTTTCAATAATAGGAAGCGCTGTGAGTGAACCACCACCGCGAACTTTGTCTTTCAAAGATGCAGGAAGGTCGTTCATTTGCTTGGCGATGTTGTCATCGGCGATCACTTTAGCTGCACGCTCGAGCAAACGAGAGTGAAGGTAGAATACATCACCTGGGTATGCCTCGCGTCCTGGTGGGCGACGCAAAAGAAGTGATACCTCGCGGTAAGCTACTGCTTGCTTAGAAAGGTCATCATAAACAATAAGTGCTGGCTTTCCTAAATCGCGGAAGTACTCTCCAACAGCAGCACCGGTCATTGGAGCGTAAAACTGCATTGGAGCTGGGTCAGAAGCGTTAGCAGCTACAACAGTTGTATATGCCATTGCACCTGCGTCTTCTAATTTCTTAACTATACCTGCAACGGTAGAACCTTTTTGACCAATAGCAACATAAATACAATATACAGGCTCGCCACGATCATAAAATTCGCGTTGATTAATTATCGCATCGATAGCAACCGTTGTTTTACCGGTTTGGCGGTCACCAATAATGAGCTCGCGCTGACCACGACCGATAGGAATCATGGCGTCAACTGCTTTGATACCCGTTTGAAGAGGTTCATTTACAGGCTGACGAAAGATAACTCCTGGCGCTTTACGCTCGATTGGCATTTCGAAAAGTTCGCCTTGGATTGGACCTTTACCGTCGATGGGCTGTCCGAGTGTGTCTACAACGCGACCCACCATACCGTCACCCACTTGAACGGAGGCAATTTTACCTAAACGACGCACGGTATCACCTTCCCTAACACTTGAAGAACGACCGAGTAATACGGCTCCGACGTTGTCCTCTTCAAGGTTAAGTGCAATACCTTGCATTCCACCATCAAATTCGATGAGTTCGCCGTATTGAACGCCGTTCATGCCGTAAATGCGTGCAATACCATCTCCTACCTGAAGTACCGTTCCTACTTCTTGCAATTCAGCTTCTGAGCGGAAACCTGAGAGTTGTTCTCTCAATATTGCGGAAACTTCTGCTGGTTTAATATCTGCCATGTATACTTATTTTTTTGTCTATTGACGATTATATGAATTGTTGTTTGAGTCGCTGAAGTTGACTTGCAACCGACGCGTCTATTTGGTGATCGCCCATGCGAACAATAAAACCACCGATAAGAGTGGCATCAATTTCTTCTGTGATTTCGGGTGTGCCTTTAATAGAACCTGAAATTTTGGAAAGAATGGATTGTTTTGTGCTTTCTTCTAATTGCTGAGCACTAATGATGGTGATGGGTACAATACCGCGATGTGCCTTCAGTTGAGCAATGAATTGTTTGGCAATGTCGATCATGACGGACTCTCGGCCATTGTTGGTGACCAACGCCAAAAAATCTGAAGTAGTTTTATTGAACTCAGGAAAGATTTGCTTAATGACAGCAATCTTTTTATCGATGTTGATGAGTGGGGAATTCAAGAAAACTTGAAAGTCGTGTGTTTCGTGCGCAACCTTCAAAAGCTGAAGGATATCTGCTTCAATGAGCTCTAGTTTATTGTGCTCAAGGGCCAACTCCAAAAGAGCTTTTGCATAACGAACAGCAGATTTATTGGACTTCATGTATTAGTTCATTTTGATTTCGCCAGCAAGTTGAGTCGCAAGCGATTTTTGTTTATCGTCGGAACTTAATTCATGACGCACTACTTTTTCTGCAATTTCTAGCGATAGGTTGGCAACATGACTTTTAATTTCAGCCATTGCTGCAGCTTTCTCACTGTTGATGTTTTGACGCGCAGATTCGACAATTTTAGCCGCTTCATCTTTCGCTTTTCCTTTGGCATCTTCAATCATGCCATTTGCAGCTTCCTTTGCCTCCTTTAAAATCTGATCGCGCTCTGCACGGGCAGCTTTTAAAATCTGATCGTTCTCCGCCTTGAGCGCTTGCATTTCCGCCTTTGTTTTTTCAGCGAGTTCGAGGGCATCGGTGATGTTTTGCTCGCGGGTATTGACCGCATTTAAAATTGGTTTCCAAGCAAATTTTGTCAAAACAAATAACAATAGACAGAATACCAAACCTGTCCAAAATAATAATCCTAAATCTGGAGTAACTAAATCCATGTTTAACGGCTTTTAAAATACTTTAACACAAAAGTTTTCTACCCAAACCAACCGTTTGGGTAGAAAACATGTTTACTTTGCAGCTCCTAACAAACCGATTACTACACCAAATAAGGCAACACCTTCAATAAGTGCTGCGGCGATAATCATTGTTGTTGTGATTTTTCCTGATGCTTCAGGATTTCTTGCAATCCCTTCTACAGCTTTTCCACCGATTTGGCCAATGCCAATGCCGGCTCCTAAAACTGCGAGACCTGCTCCGATTGCTGCGATACTACCGTAAATCATACTATGTATATTTAAAAGTTACAACTACTAATGGTGCGATTCTTCAACTGCTGCACCGATAAACAAGGCAGAAAGCAAGGCAAATAAATAAGCCTGCAAAACTGCTACTAACATTTCCAAACAGGAAATAAAGAGCGCCATGGGCACGGATAATGCGCCCCACGCTATATTTTTGTTGATGAAAATGATTGAAATTAAAGCTAGTATAATAATGTGTCCTGCAGATATGTTTGCAAAGAGACGAATCATTAATGCAAATGGTTTTGTGAATATACCTACTATTTCTATTGGAATCATGATAGGCATCAAGGCTATGGGAACGCCTGGGGTAGCAAAGATATGTTTCCAGTAATTCTTATTGGAGGATAAAAGCGTTATGATCAAAGTACACAAAGCCAAAAAGAAAGTAATGGTTATGTTTCCAGTCAAATTTGCTCCTCCGGGAAAAATAGGAATCAGACCCAATAAATTATTGATCCAAATAAAGAAAAAAATAGTGAGGAGATATGGCACATATTTATGATGCTTACCGTGTCCTATATTTTCCTTGGCAATGTCGTCGCGAATCACCATAACCAAAGGTTCAATGAATTTAGCCAATCCTGTAGGTGCAACGGGCCCGTTCTTACGGTAACCCCGTGCAACACCCAACATAATCATTATGATTAACAAGCCTCCTGCAAAAAGCGAGGCTACATTTTTTGTAATGGATAAGTCAAGTGGGGATTTATTGTGAGGGTGCTCGCCCTGGAATTTCATGACATAAACAGGGAAACCATTTGAGGTGCCGATTTTGTCTAGTTTGTAAATTTCTTCATGGTACAGGCCGTAACCTTTAGCTGGTCCAACACCTTCCATGTAAGTGTAGGTAATATTGTCTTTACCTGGAACTTCTATTTCTTTTCCATGGTAGAAGTGTTTTGAACTAAAAACTTTGAAACCGTTGTCGTGGAGAATGATAGGGAGATAAATACTGGTCCCTCCGTGTTCTGGGCCGGCAATGTGCCACTCGTGAGCATCTTTGATGTGATGCATGATCATTTCACCGACATTAAATTCTTCTTTTTCAGCAGCGAAAACATTCACATTTGAAACCAATAAAAACAGAGCGAATATGACGAAGTGAAGAGATGTGGTAAGATGAACAAATTGCTTCATTTTGTGGTAATTTTTGTACCTATTTGCTGAAAATTTGTGCAAATATAACTAATCTTTCTAAAGAAACAATTTAATTTTTGAACAATTCAGCCCTGAGTTTTGCGCAATTTTTTATATAATTTAATCCCTAACATCAATAGAATGCCCACAGCAAAAAAACCAACAGTTCCGGATATCCAACCGAGCTGACCCTTTAAAACGACGATAAAGACAATACTTACTAAAAACAAGGTGGCTACTTCATTCCAAAGGCGCAGTTGGCCTGAACTCCAGCTCAAGGTTCCTCTTTCACAATTACGAAGTAATTTTTGTGAATAAAAATGGTAAACTAATAAGAGTAGAACAAAACTCAATTTAAGATGCATCCAAGGTGCCTTCAAGAGATAACTCGGGTTTAAAGCGATCATCCAGACGCCAAAAAACACTGTTAAGGCCATTGCAGGAGTCGTAATGATCCACCAAAGGCGTTGCATCATGATGACAAACTGTTGCTGCAAAATTTCTTTTTCGGGGGAGGTTTTATCTGTCGCTTCTCTGAAGTAAATAAATAGCCGAACCATATAAAAAAGGCCTGCAAACCAACTCACCACAAAGATAAGGTGCAGTGCTTTAATGAAGTCATAGTTTGCATTCAACATTGTACAAATTTAAACGAAAGCATTTGAATCATGTTATATTTGTACAAAAAGCTTTTTATGCTGTCTAGGGTACTTTTTTTGTTGATGATCGCCAATTTAACGGCTGGTTTTACGCAAGTACAATTGCTTTCTCTCGAAGGTACCTACCAAGAAAAGAACTTGATTGTCAATAACCCGCCAATGCCGGATGGTTTCGGCTTTTGTGTCAGTAAAGTACTAGTCAATGGTGAAATTCTCCCCGCTGTTATTCAAACTTCTCATTTTGAAATTGATTTTCAATTGTTTCACCTCAAAAAAGGAGACGACATCTTTGTGGTACTTGAGCATGCGCTTGGTTGTGAACCTCGATTTCTAAACCCAAGTATTTTACTGCCAAAAAGCACCTTTGAGTGCGCACAAATTAGCGCCCAAAAAGATGGAAAACTCAGTTGGACTTGCACAAAAGAACAAGCAGTTCTCGACTACAGTATAGAACAATACAAATGGGGGCGTTGGGTAGAAGTTGGCCAAGTAAAAGGAAAAGGAAGCCCTGGAAGCACTACGTATCAATTTCAACTCACCCCACATTCTGGCAAAAACATAGTGAGGGTAAGCCAAACAGATAGTGAGGGTAAGCCTCGGGTTTCCAAAAGCGCCAGTTTTACGTCTGCAGTGGAACCCGTTAGTTTTAGCCCCACAAAAGTACATTCAACGCTTGCTTTTAGCGCTAAAAGCAAGGCTGTCCAGACAAAATATGAAATCTATGATGCCTACGGAAATTTGCTGAAAACAGGGTTTGGCTCCACCGTAGATTGTCAAAATATAGTAAGTGGCGTTTACTTTATTAACTACGATAATAAATCAGAAAAATTCATCAAAATTGACCACTAAATGAAACGCATAGAACACCTTGGTATCGCCGTTGAAAGTTTAGAATTAGCCATTCCCCTTTACGAAGCTTTGCTTAATGTGACTTGCTACAAACAAGAATCAGTAGTGTCTGAAGGCGTTAAAACCGCTTTTTTTAAAGTTGGCGAATCAAAAATTGAATTATTAGAGGCTAGTATACCCGACTCTCCTATTGCAAAGTTTATCGCCAAAAATGGGCCAGGTTTTCATCATGTAGCTTTCGAAGTAGATGATATTGAAGCTGAGCTTGAACGTTTACAAAAAGCAGGTTTTCAGCTTATTCATGAGCGCTTTAAAGACGGAGCCGACAACAAAAAAATTGCCTTTTTACACCCAAAAGCAACCAAAGGGTTGCTCGTAGAACTTTGTCAGGAAAAAAGTGCGTAAAATTCAGCAGGACGTTGATAATAATGCACCTGTAAGCCCGCTAAAGCTGCGCCGTCAATATGTTGTGGGCTGTCGTCTATAAATAGCACCTTAGCCGGATCAAAACCCATTTGTTGGCAGACCCATAAAAAAGTCTCAGGGTGCGGTTTTCTTTTTCCTATGACATGTGAAAGATAAATGTCTTCGAAAAAATCTGTCATCGGTTGAGTAGAAACACTGCTCCACGCCCTTTGCACCCCCGACCAATGCAACGCATTGGTATTGCTAAGCATAAATAAGGGTGTGGTTGCTGATAACGCTTTTAATAGCGAGATTTTCTCGAGTGGAAAAGTACCTAACATCGCAGACCAAGCAGCTACAATCTGATTAGCAGTTGTTCCTGGCTGTGTGTGAGGCAATAATAAATTGATAAAGTATTGTGCCGATATTTCACCACATTCAAAACGGTCAAAAAGCGCATTTTGAGCGAATTGCGTATACCGTTCTTGGAAGTCTAAAACACCCAATTTTTTAAATTCAATTTCAGTAGCCTTATAGTCGATATCGATGAGTACACCCCCGAGGTCAAATAAAATTGCGTCATAGGTTTTTAGCATCTTTCAAAGGTAGCGCAATTCAACTATTTGAACCCATTCTAAATTAGCAATAATGACATTTCAATGACAATTCCGGGGAGTTTAGCACTTAATTTTGCAGCATAGATCGAGCGCCTTGTTGCAACAACTACATATTATCGCTTTTACACACCGACAACTAGATGTCAGTAAAATTGGTTTGTTGCACATCGATAAAGAAGCGCAAATCGAGGTCCTATCTCAACTCCAAACGCTTTTAGATCTCAAAGAACTCATGTTCTTGACAACCTGCAACCGTGTCGAAATAACTTTCGTAAATGCGCAAGAACTCGATACACCATTTCTAACCCGATTATTACAAGCACTTTACCCCAAACTCGTCCCCATTCAACTAGAAGAATTTGTACGCAAAGCAGAAATTTACTCCGGAAGTTCGGCCGTACAACATGCCTTATCTGTGGCATCATCTATTGACTCCATGATTATTGGTGAGCGCGAAATCATTACCCAAGTGCGTTTGGCCTACGAATATTGCCACGAGCACAACCTCACCGGAGATCTGCTGCGTTTACTCATGAAAAAAGTAATCGAAACAGCCAAACAAGTTTATACAGAAACCAGCATATCAACCAAGCCTGTTTCCGTTGTTTCTTTAGCTTATCAATACCTCAAACAACTCAATATACCTCTAGAAGCACGTATCCTGATTGTAGGGGCAGGAGTCACCAACACCACAATGGCGCGCTTCCTTAAAAAGCACGGTTTCAAAAATTTTCAGGTTTTCAATAGATCCCTTGCCAATAGTCAAAAGTTAGCACAAGAAATCCATGGCAATGCCTATACCCTAAAAGAACTTGCTTCATACAAAGAGGGGTTTGACGTCCTTATAACCTGCACCGCTGCCGACGGCATTATTATCACACCCGAACTCTACAGCAATTTACTCAACGGAGACGTCCAAGAAAAAATCGTCATAGACCTTGCCATTCCTCAAGATCTAGACCAGACTATTATCGATACCCATTCAGTTAAATACCTTTCTATCGAATATCTTCAGCGCATTTCTAACGAAAACGTAAAAGAGCGTTCCAAAGAACTCCAACAAGTAGAAGAAATTATTGCCAATGCACGCTATGAATTTCAGCACCTTCTTCGCGAGCGAAAGGTAGAAATTGCCATGCGCGAAGTACCTGCGCAAGTCAAAGAACTTCGTGCCACCGCCTACACTGAAATCTTTAAAGAAGACTTAGAAAATTTAGACCCGCAGGCAAAAGAAGTCCTGGACAAAGTCGTGAGTTACCTCGAAAAAAAGTACATCAGTGGCCCCATGAAGCTGGCCAAAGAAATCATCCTCAATCATGCCGACTAAACCGCTCATCCGCATTGGCACACGCGGCAGCGACCTCGCATTATGGCAAGCTCATTTTGTCAAGGCAAAAATAGAAGCGCTCGGTTGCGAGGTGCAACTCCAAATTATCGTAACGCAAGGCGACCGCATCCAAGATCTTAGCTTTGACAAATTAGAAGGAAAAGGGTTTTTCACGAAAGAAATTGAAGCGGCACTCCTCAACAACGATATCGACCTCGCTGTACATTCGCACAAAGACCTTGAAACAAGCCAGCCAGCAGGGCTATGCATTGGAGCTGTCTCTTATCGCGAAGACCCCTCTGAACTTTTACTCATGCGCAAAACCGCGCAAGATAAAAATCAGCGCTGGGGCCTTAAAGCTGGAGCAATTATCGGTACCTCTTCAGCGCGTAGAAAATCGATTGTCAAGGCCCTAAGACCAGATCTTCAGATCTACGAACTCCGCGGCAATGTGCCCACCCGCATAGAAAAACTCCGCAGTGGCTCATACGACGCCATCTTACTTGCCAATGCGGGTGTTAGCCGTTTACAAATCGCACTAGATGATTTACACACCCTCGTGCTCGATCCAACAGAATTTGTTCCGGCACCAGCACAAGGGGTATTAGGCTTACAAATTCGCCAAAATGATACGCAAACCCAACAAATTGTTGCGCAGCTCAACCATCCAGAAGTAGCTGCACAAATTGCGATCGAACGCGGCGTTTTACAGGCCTTGCAAGGTGGATGCCAATTGCCTTTAGGTGTCTATTATGGCCCCAACAAAATATATGCAGCTCATGCTACTTCGGCAAACCTTGCTGCACAATTTTATCAGTTTGACTTAAGTACAAGCGTTTCAGAAATTACAGCTAGCCTCCAAGCTAAATGAGTACAATTTTTATTTCTAAAGACCCTCAATACCTCAGCCCTGAGCTTCAACAACTCATCCAAAAAGGTATGCTCGAAGCGCAGTCACTCATTGAATTTAGTGCCCAACCTTTTTTGTGCCCGTCGGCCTATGACATTTTGTTTATAGCAAGTATCCGAGCGGCTGATTTCTTTTTTGCTCAGTGTCAGACAAATGCGCAAATTGCTTGTGCTGGTCTAGAGACCGCCAAAAAAGTAACCGAATACTTTCAAAAAGAAGTACACTTTATAGCCCAACATTCAGACCAACCTCAACTTGAAGCCCAACAATTCAATGCATGGAGAAAAGGTCGGAGCATTTGCTTTCCAAGTAGCCAACTATCTGTAGGTACCTATTCCTCTTTGATTCCCGAAAAAGAAAAAATCATCTTGCACGTTTATAACACCCACTTTAAAAATTTGCAGATCAGCGCAAAAGACATCTATATTTTTTCTTCACCAAGCAATGTGCGTGCTTTTCTAGCGTACAACACCATTGCGGCAAATGCGCAAATTGTTGCATGGGGAAGCACAACTGCCCAGGAATTGGCACAAAACCAAATAAGTGTAACTAAAATACTCAACGGACAACAACAAACCGATTTACTCACATGGCTAAATAAAGTGCGCTAAATTTTATCAGATGTTATGAAATTTGAGCAATCCGATCATATCAGTACCGATTTAATTCATTTATTTGAAAATACTGTATTAGGCACAAACGGTGCCAAATACAAACACCTTGATGTTGCTCAAAGTGTCGCGCACACCGATAATCCTTTAAGTTTTTCATTGCGAAGGAGCGAACAACTCATTGCCAATATTACTTTTTGCAAGCGACCTTTTGGTTTGTATTTGCGCTATTTTGCTTTTGAGCAACGCTTTCATTCTAAAGGAAAAGCGCGCGCCAATCCAAAGTCTAAAATCAAGCAAGAAATAGCAACTGTTTTTGACGACATTATTGCAAAATATCCCGGTTCAGATGATTATTGTTACGCTTACATTGATGCCAAAAATATCCGCAGTAAATGGATGAGCGAAACGTTTGGCTTTCGAACCAAAGCATACCTAGCCACTCAAAGTTTCAGTCGTATTTGGCCAAAAGCAGATCCATTGCTAAAGGAAGAGCGCATGAGCTCCGAACTTTTTGAAACCATCGAAAAAAACTACCGCCATTATACCGCGTATTTTACCCATTTCTTTGAAGATGGTAACATTTATAGTCTATTTGATTCAAATGGAAAGCGCTTAGCGTTTGCTCAATTTCATAAAGTGCGCTGGGAAATACAAAGGCTTCCTGGTAAACTTGGGGGGCTTAGCGTCAAGCTATTGCCTTTTATCCCCCTTCTAAATCAATTGATTCAACCCAAAGAACATACCTTCTTGGTTCCTGATAGTGTTTGTAATCCGTCTGGGAATATCAAAGATGTGGAACGCCTTTTTGAGGCGGTTTTAGCCAAGGAAAGCCTGCATTCTTTATTATGGTGGAACGATACCCGCGACCTTCTTTATCGAGAAGCAAAGCAAAAACTTTCGTGGGGCTTATTGCATCAGATAATTGGAGTTGCTGAAGTTGACGTTGTAGTAAGAGGTGATTTCGAGCCTAAAAATCCTTTTTTTATTGCCGGGTTTGATATGGTCTAAGCGCTATATTAATAAGAAAGTAAGCGGGTCAATAATAACGCTTTAATGCGTTTGTCTAGTGCTGCTTTTTCTTCTAAATAATATTGAAATTCAACAGATGTCAGAAGCCCAATGATCATTCCAACTAATCTTTGTAAAAAGGGGGGGTGCTTAGAAAAAAGCAGCGCTAAAAGCTTGCGGCGCTCTTCTAATGTGTCTGCTTTTTTGATGGACAGAAAAAGTGGATTTTCTTGCCACTCATGGAGAAAGAGATCGTGTTGTAATTTCAATATCGGCCGCAATACTTCATTCTGAAAAAGTTCTTCTTTGGTATGCTCAGTGCTTTGTTTTTGAACAGTTGGTCTAAGTGCAACTATACTTTCGTTTCGATTCATGCTTCTTCAGACAAATCTAGTAAGCGAATGTTCGGATAAAACTCCTCGAGGTAGTCTGCCATCCGCTCTTCGTCGGGGTTGGCGGTAAAAAACAAGGCCTTACATTTGGGTAAGCTCTCCGTTAAACGAACGATATAGCCTTTGTGACCAGCGCGCATGTGTTCCTCTAAACCCAAAATGATAAACAACTTTAATTTCTTGATATTAAAGCCGTTTTGAAAATACATCTCGGCCATGCGTCGTGTAGTACCCACAATGATTTCAGTGCCATCAAAAAGGTCGTTGCGTTGTTGGAGCTTCTTGCCTTTCTCTACGACTAAATCTACGGTAAGGTCTTTAGGTTTGGCAAGTTGAACAAACTCGGCATGGATGGCTCTGGCTTGTGCATCGTTTGTACATAAGATAATGGCTCTTGGCGAGCCCTCTTCTGGCTTTGCAATAACTTCATCGATGAAGGACCACAAATTCATTTCGTATTGCTCAGGTAGTGCAGAAACAAGCAGATACTGTGAAGGCTGCAATGCTTTTTGAATTCTTTCCATGGTTAGGATTGTAGTTTTGGATTGTCAAGGTGACGCGTGGCGTCACGCTCGGTTTTTTTGGCTAAGTTTTTTTCTAAAGCTGCATCGAGGTCTATACCAGTTTGGTTGGCCAAACAACAAAGTACAAAAAGGATATCGGCCATTTCGTCGCCGAGGTCTTTATTTTTGTCGCTTTCTTTTTCAGATTGTTCGCCATATCGCCTAGCCATTATGCGCGCGAGCTCACCAACTTCTTCCATCAAGACGGCCATATTTGTCAGTTCATTGAAGTAGCGAACTCCTATCGTTTGAATCCAGTGATCTACTTTTGCTTGCGCTTCTTTGATTTCCATGCTACAAAGGTATCAAAACCTCTCGTTGATATGCTTACCTTTGTATAGTATGGAAAAATTGAGCAATTTCATCAACGGATCATATACCCCACCTAAAAATGGGCGCTATATCGACAACTATGAGCCTGCAACAGGCCTAGTATATTCGTTAATCCCTGATTCTGATGCGCAAGACGTTGAAGCCGCAGTTCAAGCTGCAGAAGCGGCCTTCCCTATTTGGTCGTCAATGGGCATAGAGGGTCGTGCCGAAATATTAAGGAAACTTTCCGAGGGTATCGAGGCTAACATGGCCGCTTTTGTAGCCGCTGAGTCCAAAGATAACGGGAAGCCCATTAGTCTAGCACAACATGTTGACATCCCTAGGGCGGTTTCTAACTTTCACTTTTTTGCAACCGCAATTGAACACTTTGCCTCTGAATCACATCAGATGGAAGGAGTAGGCTTGAATTATACGACACGCAAACCTATCGGGGTAGTAGGTTGTATTTCTCCTTGGAATTTACCATTATATCTTTTTTCGTGGAAAATTGCCCCTGCTTTAGCCGCGGGTAACTGTGTGGTAGCAAAACCTTCAGAGGTCACGCCTTACACCGCTTATATGCTCGGCAAAATTGCCAAAGAAGCCGGTATGCCCGACGGCGTGCTCAACATTTTGCACGGCACCGGCCCAAGCGTGGGAGATGCTATTGTTAAACACCCAAAAATTAAGGCCATCTCTTTTACAGGCGGCACCAAAACCGGCGAATATATTGCACAAACAGCGGGGCCAATGTTTAAAAAACTGTCTCTTGAACTGGGCGGCAAGAACCCTAATATCATTTTTGCCGACTGCGACTTCAAAGACGCCCTCAGCACAACCATTCGATCTTCTTTTGCCAACCAAGGACAAATTTGCCTTTGTGGCTCTCGTATTTTCATTGAACGCGCCCTCTATGAGCCTTTCAAAGAAGCATTTGTAGCTGCGGTTTCCAAAAGTAAAGTTTCGTTTCCAGAAGATCCCGAAGCCAAATTAGGTGCAGTGGTTTCAAAACCACATATGGAAAAAATCTTAGGCTACATCGAGTTGGCAAAAGAAGAAGGAGGTACCATCCTCTGTGGTGGACAAAGAAAAATTTTACCGGGTGCGCATGCCGAGGGTTACTACATTGAGCCAACGATAATCGAAGGCTTGCATTACCAATGCCGTACCAACCAAGAAGAAATTTTTGGACCAGTAGTGACCATCACGCCATTCGACACCGAAGAAGAAGTGCTTACTATGGCCAATTCTACCCAATATGGTTTGGCTGCAACCGTCTGGACCTCCGACCTCAAGCGCGCGCACCGTGTTGCCGATTTGGTGCACGCCGGTATCGTTTGGGTCAATGCATGGCTTGTTCGCGATTTGCGCACACCATTTGGCGGCGTTAAAGCCTCTGGCGTTGGCCGAGAAGGTGGTTGGGAGGCCTTGCGCTTCTTTACAGAGGCCAAAAATGTATTCATCAAGTATTAATCAGCTTCTTTAAAGCGGTATCCTGCTACAAACTTAAGCGCAAAATAATTTTGACGGTATTTGAAATCGTCGAATCGAATGCTTTTGTTGTCAAAATCGGTCACAATAAAAAAGAATTTTTCATCTGAAGAATAGCCTCCCATCAAACGAAGATCGAAGCGAGGCGCCAATCCTAAACGAATTTTAGAATATTCTGGTGTTTCGTATTCTTTAAATTGTACAACAGGGCCCACTCCTGCCCATCCACCAATTTGCCAATTGTTCTTTCGATTGACATAAGCCAAACCAGGTGCAGCACCAAAATCAAAGGCCTGAAGTTTTGTGGCATTCGTGAGGTCTTGTTGTGGGATTTGCAGAGGCGCTGGAATCAGGCCGCCACTTCTATTTTCAGACCCAAAATAATTCAGGGTGCCCTTTAAGTACCATGTAAAAATCTGTTGGTTGTAATGCGCCCTTTTTCCGAGTAAGCCATTCATCTGAAAATCTACATTCTTAAAATACCACGCATTGGCCATGATGTTAAAAGAATAAGTATCAGGAAGCGTCTGCTGGGGTTGCTTGAGGGCGTAAGCAAAAGTAGATTTGAATTCGAAATCATACCAAACACCTTTGTGCGTTATATCATAGGAAAAGTTGTATTGCGTAGTTTTACCAAATTTATCCGCTGGACGCAAATTACCAATAACCGGAAAACCTACTCTTAGATGAAACCACTTGTAAGCAAAGCCCAAGCCCAAAAAAGGACTAAAATTATTCTTATAGGCCAATGAAGATTGCTGCGCACTAAAAGGGTAATCTATCCGAAATGGATTGACATTATAACCCAAATCAGCGTACATTATGGGCCTATGCCTAAAACTCTCTAGGGCAGAATTTTGGGCCAAGGAAATCGTACTCCATAAAAAGAGACAATAACTAATGTGTAATCCCTTGCTCAAGCCCTAAAATAAACGCATAAATTTTAGCACGCTCTAAGCGCTCTATACTACGGCCCGAGCCACCACCGTGGCCCGCATCCATATTGCACTCAAAAACAAGAGCGGCCTGATTTGTGCGCATTGTTCTGAGTTTAGCTACATATTTGGCGGGCTCCCAATACTGAACCTGTGAGTCATGATAACCCGAGGTCACGTACATGGCAGGGTAATCCATTGCATGGATGTTGTCATAAGGTGAGTACTTCAACAAATAGTAGTAGTAATGCGGATCTTGCGGATTGCCCCATTCTTCGTATTCTCCGGTGGTAAGTGGAATGGTTTGATCTAGCATAGTTGTAACTACATCCACGAAGGGTACCTCAGAAACGATTCCTTTAAATAAATACGGCGCCATGTTAGCGATTGCTCCCATTAACAAACCACCGGCGCTACCCCCATTAGCATAAATGCGCGCGGGGTCGCAATAGCCCATGTGGCCTAAAAATTCGGCAGCATTAATGAAGTCTGTAAACGTATTTATTTTCTTGTCGAATTTCCCGTTTTGATACCATTCTTCTCCTAAATATTTACAACCCCTGATATGTGCCGTAGCAAAAACAAAACCGCGGTTGACCAAAGACAAACGGGTTGGGCTAAAAATATCGGGTAAAGTATAGCCGTAGGAACCATAACCATAGAGCAACAAAGGCGCTTTTGATAAATCAGTGCCTTTTTTATACATGATATTCACCGGAATTTGAGTGCCGTCGTTGGCAGTTGCCCACACGCGCTCAGAAACATAATGAGCGGGGTCAAAATTTGTATCGCGTAACTTTTTCTCGAAGAAAATTTCTTGCTGACCGCTTTTTAAATCATAGGTGTATACCCTTGAAGGCGTGGTCATGGAGTTGTATACGTAATATAATTTTGCGGCAGCATAGTCGTCATTCATTGCCAAACCGAGGTAGTAGGTTTCACCGTCCACAGCAATGTAGCTTTCCGTGCCGTCTTCGACACCTTTGAGTTTGAGTTTGAGCAGACCATTAGTGCGTTCTTCAATCAAAAGGTATTCTTTATAAACACTTAATCCTTCGAGGAGCACTTTTGATTGGTGAGGTACGATTTCTTTACAAGATTGAAGGTCGGAAGGGAATAAACGACTAAAAACAATACGATTATTTAAGGCGTTGTCGTTGGTCAGGATATAAAAGCCATTTTCGTGGTGCTCAAGCTCATAAATATGACCTGCCTTTCGCGCCAAAAAAACTTGCGCTTGCGCCTTTGGGTTGTCGGCATCGATCATTTGAACTTCAGAAGTGGTGGAGCTGTAGCTGTAAATCTGAATATATTTGTTCGTTAATGTTTTGCCAATGCTAACGCTGAATTTATCGTCTTTTTCTTCATAGATAAGTTCGTCGGCACTTTGAGGGGTGCCAATGACGTGGCGATAAATGAGGTATTCACGTAGGGTCTCGGGGTCTTTTTTGGAGTAATACAGCGTTTTGTTGTCGTTAGCCCAAACCATGCTGCCACTTGTTTGCGTTAAAATATCTTTGAGGTATTTTCCATTCACTCGAAAGCGAACCTCGTACTGTCTACGACCTTTGAAATCTTCGCTAACAGCTAAAAGTTGATTGTTCGGAGCTGGTGCCCACCCTGCCAATTCATAAAATGACTTTCCTTTAGCGCGTTCGTTTTCATCAAAAAACAATACTGCTTTTCCGTCCGCTTCGTAGCGGAAAATTTGTTGGTAATCTTGGCCATCTAAATTGCGAACCTGATATTGGTAACCATTCAAAATAAATGGTGCACTTGTTTCGTTGGGATCGATGCGCTGCTCAAATTCAGTTAAGAGTTCGTTCACTAGTGGGTCTAGGGCTTTAAAATAGGTCTTGGCGTAGTTGTTTTCTGCGCTGAGGTAGTCTAAAACCGGCTGTGAATCGCGTTCGCGCATCCAATAGTAGGGATCAGTACGCTGATGGCCATGCTTTTCTAAAATTTGATCTTTGCGAGGGGCAACAGGTTCTTGAGCAAGGAGTTGTTGGTACATAAACAAGTATAAACAAGTAAAAAAGAAGCACTTTTTCATGGCAGTATTTCTAGCAAAATTAACGATATTCTCTATTGAAAAGGTTAACTTTGAAAAGTGAAGAAACTTTATAAATTCCTACTCAACAAATTACCAAGACCGCTACTCATTCGGCTAAGTTATGTCTTTCGCATTTTTGCCCCAGCATTGTACCGAGGCACTGCTGTGAGTTGTCCTGTTTGCGAAAAATCTTTTTCAAAGTTTCTGTCTTATGGCTCTGAAGTGGCCCACCGAGATAACGTTCTTTGCCCCTATGACCTTACCCTTGAACGCCACCGACTCATGTGGCTCTACCTCAAAAACCACAGTTTCTTCTTTACCCAAGAAAATCTTTCGGTATTGCATATGGCCCCGGAGCAATGCTTCGTCGATCGCTTTAAAGCGCAAAAAAACCTCAACTATCTCACTGCTGATTTAGTGTCACCAATTGCCGACCTGCATTTTGATTTACACCAAATTCCCCTAGAAAAAGACCGTTTTGATGTTGTCTTTTGCAACCATGTCATGGAACACGTAGCTGATCCTGTGCAATGTATGTCCGAACTCTTTAGAGTTTTAAAGCCCGGAGGCTGGGCCATCATGCAAGTTCCTCAAGATTTTACGCGTGAATCCACCTACGAAGACCCGAGCATCATTTCAGAGGCCGATCGCGAACAACACTACTGGCAAAAAGACCACGTCCGTCTCTTCGGCAAAGATTACCCGACTTATGCTGAGCGCGTTGGTTTTCAGACCACTGCCTTTGACCTAAATGCACATTATTCACGAGAAGAAATCGAATGTTTTCGCCTCATGAAAAACGAAGTTCTTTACATTTTTAAAAAACCAAATCCATGAGAAATCTATTTATCATAATGTGTTTAACATTAGCTACTTTGTCTTGGTCTCAGAAAAATGTGTTCTTGAATTTAGAACCCTTATTTGGCTCCCAAGCTTTTGACCTGAACCAAACGTTCATCGGTAATGACGGTATAGCCATAGAAATTGAACATTTTAATTATTACCTTTCAGAAGTGAAACTTTTTCACGACAACGGCTTACAAACAAACCTCGATTCAGACATTTGGCTTGTTACACCTGAGCAAACCAGTTTATATCTTGGCTATATCAACTTAATTCAAATAGATTCAATCAACTTTACTGTTGGTGTTCCAAAATTCTACAATACGCAAGCGGGGGCGCTTGCCCAAGACATATCTGCCTATCCAGATACACATCCGCTCAGTTTTCAAAGTCCTTCTATGTATTGGGGCTGGGCTTTTGGCTATATGCACATGATCGTTGGTGGCAAGGCCGACAACAACAACGACAACATTCCCAATGCTTATTTTGAACTGCACAACCTCGGCAACAACAACCAACAAAATATCGCATTGCCGTGCATTCAAACCAATATTGGCAGCCAAATAGACCTCAACTATATTTGTCACGTAGACCGCTGGCTACAGCAAATCTCCTTGGCTAATATTGGGGTAGTGCATGGTGAAGTAGGCCTGAACCAACAAATTCTGCAGAACGTCAATAGCCAAGATGTTTTCACGCTTTCAACCAACGCAAGCCTTACAGAGAGTCCTGCAGCCATTGTCAGCTGGATCCAAGACGAAAATGAAGGAACATTAGCTGCCGCAGACAACCTGACGCTTAAAAATTATCGCCTCTACAATAGTGCTGGGCAGCAATTCATGACAGAAGTGCTCAATAGCCCTACTGCTCGCATTGCGCTCGAACAACTTCCTACTGGACTCTACCTCTTAAAGGTGGAAATGAACAACGGTAGAAGTCAAGCGTTTCGGTTTGTAAAACCATAAATTATGCTGCGCTTTACCGCTTTTGCGCTTATGCTCATTTCAGGCTTTGTGGCCTTGCGCTGTGGTAGTAGCCAAGATCTCAATGCATTAGTCAGTATTCCTGCACCCCAAGACAACCCCCAAGATGCTGCAAAAATTGCCTTAGGCAGACAGCTCTTTTTTGATACCCGCCTCTCTTTGGATGGTACCGTTTCTTGTGCCACTTGCCACGACCCTCGCAAAGCATTTACAGATAATCTTGCTCAAAGCAAAGGAATAAACGGGCAACTTAGCGAGCGCAATGCACCAAGTCTCCTCAATTCTGCCTTTCTAAAAACAGCCATGTTCGATGCACACCTGCAAACTCTAGAACTACAGGTTATTGTTCCAATACAAGAACCTGTCGAGATGGGGCATAACATGAAACACCTCATCAAACAACTCAAGCAAATACCCGAATACCAGGCCGCCGCCAAAGCAATTTATGGTCGAGACTTCGATGCTTGGGTACTCACTAGAAGCATTGCCGCCTTTGAAAGAAGCTTGCTGTCCATGAATGCGCCTTTTGACCAATATTTAGCCGGCAACAAAAACGCAATCAGTAAAGACCAACTCGCGGGCTGGCGCATCTTTTCTGATAAGTTATATTGCATCCAATGCCATCCGGCACCCTATTTCACAACCTATGAGGCGGCCAACAACGGCTTATACCCGAGCTATGAAGGCAAGACAGACCAAGGGCGCTTTCGGATCCACCACGACTCCTCAGACATCGGTAAATTTAAAGTGCCTTCCCTGCGCAATTTACCCTTAACCTTCCCATACATGCACGACGGCAGTCTTCAAACCATTGGAGAAGTCATTGCGCATTACCAAAAAGGTGGTGCCAAACATCCGCTTCAACACCAACAAATTGTTGCATTCGATTTGAGTCAGAAAGAAAAACAGCAACTACTTTCGTTTTTTAATGCGTTAGTAGATACTTCTTACCTGCTCAGAAACGGCTTTTAACCGAGATTGCTTAACTTTGTTGCTTCAAAATCAAAGGCTATGTATCGCTCACACACTTGCGGAGAATTAAGATTAGAACATGTAGGAACAAAAGTCACGTTAGCTGGCTGGATGCAACGCTCCAGAGACCTGGGTGGCATGACCTTCATCGATCTCCGAGACCGCTACGGCCTTACACAATTGGCTTTCAATATGGAGCTCAATGCTGGGCTGTGCGAACAAGCCCGCAAGTTGGGTCGTGAGTTTGTAATTCAAGTAGAAGGCGAAGTCATTGAACGCAGCAGCAAAAATAAAAATATCCCCACCGGCGAAATCGAAATCAATGTGCTTTCACTGCATATTTTGAACGCCGCTAAATTACCTCCCTTTACCATCGAGGACGACACAGATGGCGGCGATGAGCTGCGCATGCAATACCGCTACCTAGACTTGCGCCGCAATCCAGTCTTAGAAAAACTCCGCCTGCGCAATCAAGTAGCGCTTGAAACCCGCAAATATTTAGATTCTAAAGAATTTCTCGATGTAGAAACACCCGTGCTCATCAAGTCTACCCCTGAGGGTGCAAGAGACTTCGTAGTACCTAGCCGCATGAACGAAGGGCAATTCTATGCGCTTCCTCAGTCGCCACAAACCTTCAAACAACTTTTAATGGTGAGTGGTTTTGACCGCTACTACCAAATTGTCAAATGCTTCCGCGACGAAGACCTGCGTGCAGACCGCCAACCAGAGTTTACGCAAATTGACTGCGAAATGGCATTTGTAGAACAAAACGATATTCTCGAAATGTTCGAAGGTCTCATTAAACACGTTTTTGAAAAAGTGCGTGGCGTTAAATTCGAAGGCGCCTTTCCACGCATGACCTACGCCGAAGCCATGGAGCGCTATGGCTCAGATAAACCCGATATCCGCTTCGGTATGGAGTTCGTAGACCTCACTACCTTGGCGCAACAAAACGATTTTGTGGTTTTCAATAGCGCTGAAGCAGTTTTGGCCATCAATGCAGAAGGTTGTAGTGAATACACCCGAAAGCAACTCGACGAACTCACCGAATGGGTCAAAAGACCACAAATTGGTGCTAAAGGATTAGTCTACATCAAGTACAATACAGATGGTACATTCAAGTCGAGTGTCGATAAATTTTACACGGAAGAAGATTTAAAAACAATGGCTGCGCAAGCAAAAGCAAAGCCGGGTGATTTAATTTTATTGCTGAGTGGTGAACTTGCCAAAACACGCAAGCAACTCAACGAGCTCAGACTTTATTTAGGGACAACACTAGGCCTACGTGACTCTAACGTATTTAAACCATTGTGGGTACTTGACTTCCCCTTACTTGAATGGGACGAAGAGAGCGGCCGCTATCACGCCATGCACCACCCGTTTACTTCACCAAAACCCGAAGACCTCCACCTCATCAATACCGAACCAGGTAAAGTACGTGCCAATGCCTATGACCTTGCCATGAACGGTGTAGAACTCGGCGGTGGATCTATCCGTATCCATGATCGTGGGCTTCAATCTCGCATGTTCGACCTACTCGGTTTCAGCAAAGAAGAAGCACAAGCACAATTTGGCTTTCTGATGGCCGCATTTGAATATGGTGCGCCTCCACACGGTGGTTTGGCCTTTGGTTTAGATCGCTTGGTAGCCACTATGGGTGGTTCAGAATCTATCCGAGACTACATCGCTTTTCCTAAAAACAACTCCGGACGCGATACCATGATCGACGCGCCATCTCCACTCAATGAAGCCCAACTTAAAGAATTAGGTCTAAAGCTCAACTAAGCTGCCTGTTAATTGTTATAGCATCATGAACCCACAAATCGATCAGCTGCAAGCAGCACTCATTACCCACCGCAACCAACTACTAGCGCATCCAATGTATGCGCAAATTAAACGTATAGAGGATTTTCAATGCTTCATGGAGCAACACATCTTTGCCGTTTGGGATTTCATGAGCTTGCTCAAAGCATTGCAACGCGATCTTACTTGTGTTGAGGTTCCATGGGCGCCAAAAGGATCGCCAGTAACGCGCCGGTTTATCAATGAGATTGTACTTGGCGAGGAAAGCGACGTTGACCAAGATAGCAAAGTACTGAGCCATTTTGAAATGTATCTTGAAGCCATGCAACAAATCGGCGCCAATACCCTTCCTATTCATCAACTCACCGAATGGTTGTCTTATGGAAAGACACTAGATGAAGCGCTTTACCAATTAGAAATAAGAGAAGAAACACGTGCTTTTGTGCGCTTTACCTTTGAAATCATAGAGAGCAGGCAGCTACACAAAATTGCGGCATTGTTTACCTTTGGCCGAGAAGACCTCATTCCAGATATGTTTATTGAAATCTTGCGCGAAATGCAAGGGCAAGGGCAAACCAACATTGACAAACTCCTGTATTATCTAGAAAGACACATCGAGGTAGACGGCGGAGACCACGGACCAATTTCATTAAAAATGATGGAAGAAATTTGTGGTACGGATGCGCTAAAGTGGCAAGAAGCTACAGACGTATCTATTCAAGCGCTACACAAACGCTACGAACTCTGGAATGGTATTGAGACCAATCTTAATTCCAAGTAGTTCCGTCTTTGGCATCCTTTACGATAATTCCAGCTTTAGCTAAGCCATCCCGAATTTGATCTGAGGTCGTCCAATCTTTATTGGCACGGGCTTGCTGACGCAAATCCAAAACAAGATCCATGACGGGGGCTAAACGCGTTTCAGTAGCATTACTTTCAGTAGCAAGACCCAATACATCATGAATAAAGACCTCCATTGCTGCTTTTAATTCACTCTTATCAGCTATACTTATACTAGCGTTACCATCACTGATTAAATTGATGTGCTTCACGGCTTCAAACAACTGAGCTACTAAAATAGGCGCATTGAAGTCATCGTTCATGGCCTTGTAAAAAGAACTGACGAGCGCTGCAACATCAAAAGAAGTAGAAGCAGTAGTTTGGATGTTATCTAATGTCTTAAGGCCTTCCATTAAACGCAAATAGCCCTTCTCTGAGGCATTCAAAGCTTCTTGCGTAAAATCTAGGTTGCTGCGGTAATGCGCTTGCATCATGAAAAAACGAACCACATTGGCCGTGTAGGACTTCTCAAAAAGCCCGGTTGACCCATCTAAAATCTGCTTAGGTAAGAAATAATTGCCAAAAGACTTGGACATCTTTTGGCCATTGACATTGAGCATATTGGCATGCATCCAGTAGCGTGCAGGGTTGCAACCAAAAGACCCGCAGCTTTGGGCAATTTCGTCTTCGTGGTGTGGAAATTTGAGGTCCATGCCGCCACCGTGGATATCGAACTGCTTGCCAAGGTATTTGGTGCTCATAGCGGTGCACTCAATATGCCAACCAGGGTTGCCATTGCCCCAAGGCGAGCGCCAAACTTGCATGTCGTCTGGATTGGATTTTTTCCAGAGCGCAAAGTCAGCAAAAAAGCGTTTTTCGTCTTGTGCGTTGAGTGTGCGCGTTTCGTTCTCGAGTTCATCTACCTTTCGACCGCTCAAAATGCCGTAGTTGTAGTCTTGCATGTAACGACGCGTATCAAAATAAACCGAACCGTTCACCTGATAAGCGTAACCATTGGTTATAATTTGTTCTATAATTTCTATTTGCTCTTGAATATGCTGCGTTGCGGTAGGTTCTATACTTGGTGGCAACATATTATATACCCGCTGTAGTTCTTGGAACTTTACGGCATATTTGTAGACAATTTCTAAAGAATGGAGCTGCTCTGCTTTGGCTGCGGCGCCAATGCTATCTACTTCTTGGCCTGCTGAATTTGTAATATGGCCTGCATCGGTAATGTTGCGCACATATTTAACCTGAAACCCCAGATGTAAAAGGTAACGGTAAATGAGGTCAAAATTAATGAAGGTTCGCATGTTGCCCATATGGGGCTCGCTGTAAAGCGTTGGGCCACAAACATACATACCGATCTTACCCTCCACTAGCGGAACAAAAGGTTCTTTTTCACCTTTTAGACTGTTATAAATGACAAGTTGATCTTGCTGTTCTTTCATTTAGAATGATTATAGATACAAATTTAGCCAATTTTGCGGCATCATTTTTGTTAAGTTTGTGTCATGAACGCAATTTATTGTTTCTTCAGCACCCTACTGCTAGCACTCAGCTTTAGTGGTGACATCCCCTATTCCACGATTCAAAGAGGGATGGAAAGTAACGACGCTCATGCTATCGTTCATCTTGCAAAAGACAAAATTGTTTTGCAAGTTCCAGGCTCCGACGGTGCTTACCCGTTATCTCAAGCCGAAATGATCTTAAATAGCTTTTTTCAAAAAAACCCAAAAGGAACCTTTACTTTGCGCTACAAAAACGCAAAATCAATAGAAGGAAACGGTGCGGTTATAGGTTCTTATGTTACAAAAGGCACGAGTTTTCGGAGCACTTTTCAATTCAGGAGCGGAAAATACGAAACCAAGCTCGAAAGCTTGAGTATTGTGAAAGAATAAAAATTAGGCTTGTTGTCCTCTATTTTCTTTGAGCGTATTGAAGAAGATTATTCCGTAACCCACAGCGAGCATTACATGAAAAGGAACCATTCCTAAATCACCATAAATTGCGCGGTTCACGGCCGTAAATCCGAATACCACCATAAACGTACCTTCTAGGATATTAATGATCGAAAGGCTCTTCTTATCGTATTTGTTGCCTTTGAATTCATCTTTTTTGGCGACATTAAACTTTGGTGTACGCACAAAAGAACTCTTAATACCTAGATATCCTTCGATGACGGCAACTGCATTGCTGAGCCCAAGCGCCATAGAAACAGTCAAAAACTGAACAAAGCGACCCAAGAAACGAAAGAGGTCTCCGAAGAAGTTACCGCGTTTATCGCGAAAAGAATTCCAATAATAGAAAGCTAAGAAAATAGTACTAGAGAAGAAGTACATTCCAAATTTGATATAAATATTCAAGTCAGAGAAGGAATCTTTGATGTGCAATACGGCAAGGCTCAACAAGGAAAGAATAAGGATAAAAAAGAAAACAGATGAGTTGAACAAGTGCGCCAACCCATGTATGCGGTCGCTAGTTTTAATGCCTTTGGTGGTAGCCAAACGCTTCCACATTTTGATAAATACTTCTGCTCCGCCTTTCATCCAGCGGTGTTGTTGGCTTTTGAGTGCCGACATTGTAATCGGGAGTTCTGCAGGAGATTCAACCTCTTCTAAATAGACAAAACGCCATCCTTTCATTTGAGCGCGGTAGCTGAGGTCGAGGTCTTCAGTGATGGTGTCGTGTTCCCAACCGCCTGCATCGTCTATCGTAGACCGGCGCCACACACCTGCTGTTCCGTTGAAGTTGATGTAGTGCCCGCTCACATTACGTCCCCCTTGCTCAATAGCGAAGTGCCCATTCAAACCAAAAGCTTGCAACTCAGTGAGCAAAGAGTAGTCTTTGTTGAGGTGCCCCCAACGGGTCTGAACCACGCCTACGTTGTCTGACTGAAAATAAGGGATAGTCCGCAGTAAGAAATCTTTGCTCGGGACAAAATCAGCATCAAAAATAGCAATGAATTCACCTTCTACTTTGTCCATGGCGTCGTCAAGTGCTCCGGCTTTGTAGCCTGTGCGGTCTGTACGGTGTACATGTTGAATATTGATGCCTCGAGCGGCAACCTCAGCACATTTGTTGGCAATAATGTCTTTGGTTTCATCAGTGGAGTCGTCGAGTACTTGAATTTGAAATTTGTCTCGTGGGTAGTCCATTTCGGCTACCGTTTCAATGATTCGTTCCGCCACGTACATTTCATTGAACATTGGCAGTTGAACCGTTACTTTTGGTGCGCTCGCCAAATCAAAATCAGGGGTGACTCGACTTTGTTGTTTCTTTTTGTTGCGCACATATGCAATTGCTAGGCTCAATTGTATCACACTATAAAAGAAAATGAGTAACAGACAAAGACCATAAATAACAAGGATTACACGCGCTGCCATGTGCGACCAATAATGTTCTTTGCCTTGGTAATCTCCCCAGTTGAACATCCAGGAAACCTTGAGTTGTGCTGTAAATGGGTCTGACTTACTAAAGGTATAGTGGATTAAATGCTCCTTCTCGTTGGTTTGAAATACCTTTAATGTGGTGGCGCGGTAGTCTTTGTCTATTAAACGCAATTTGGACCTTCCGATCGGAACATTTCTGAAAGTGAATTTTCCGTTGTCATCGGTTTCTGCAAGATATACCTTTCCTGTAACTAATGATTTTAATTGAACCGCTACTTCATCAACTTCAGATTTGGTTTTGTAATCAACTAAAAAACCTTCGATTTTTTTCGATACCGGACCTATGTATGTTTTATTGGCAAATGCAGTGCTGATAAAAAGGCTAAGTAATGCGCTTAAGAGTAGTTTATTCATGGGTCAAGCAACAAGAAATTGAAAATAAAAAGCAAATATAGATTTATTCTTTCATTAAGGTCATTTCATCAACCAAGTGTTTGGCTCCAGCGTAGATATCCATAACCCAAAGTACATAGCGAATATCTACCACAATATTGCGACAACGAATCGGATCAAACAAGTAATCGCTCATGGTGCTCTCCCAACTGCGGTCAAAATTAAGACCCATTAGGTAGCCATTTTTATCAAGCACCGGTGAACCCGAATTGCCGCCGGTTGTATGGTTTGAGCCTGTAAAACAAACCCAAAGTTCGTTACCTTGAGCATAAGGGCCGTAGTTTTTGGCGGCGTGCAATTCTAGCATGCGCGGCAATAACTCAAAATCTGGGTTGCCGGTGTTGTATTTTGTGATGATACCATCAAGGGTAGTGTGTTCAGTATAGCGCATGCCATCAGTTGGCGCAGATCCTTCGAGTTGCCCATAGGTAATGCGCAAACTAGAGTTAGCGTCTGGCCAATGTTTGGCCAGTGGGAACATAATGTATTTACCCTCCACATAGACTTGCATCCACTTATTAACCTCCACCTGGAAATTCCTGTACGCCGGCACCACCTCATTTCTAAATGGCGTGAAAAATTGATAAAAATGGACAAAACCAGGGTCTTTTTGCATTTTTTTGATCGATTTTGCGCCAAAACCATCTAAAAATGCCTTAAAGCGTACTGCATCGGTAAAGATAGATTTAGTGTAAATGGAGATGGTCAGATCTTCTAAGGTAGTTCCTTTTAATTCTTGTTGTGAATAGCTTAAATATAGTTTTGTTAAGGCCCTAAAAATGTTGGCATCAACCTCAGCGTTGTAATTTTTGAAGAAACCATCTGCACTCGCTTGTACTTTAGCAATGACACTTTCGAGTTCATTATTGGCCTCATACTTCTGATAATTCGTCATTAAATCTTCGAGACCTCGAACGAGTTTAAAATATTCTGGCCCCACTGAAAAATACTCCACACCAACCGCGTAGTTGTATTCGGACTTTGTGCCTTCTGCCATGAGGCCATTGAGCGTTTGTTGTGCAACCGCATATTTAGCCCAGTCAGGCTTGCTGATTGCCATCGCTTTATAATTTGCTTCATAGTCGAGCTTCAATTGAACGGCATCTAAATTTTGAAGACCCTCTACTTGACCAATCCATTTTTTCCAAGCATTGGCAATACTTGCTTGTTTGGCTGAGTACTGAATGCGCGTGAGGTCGGAAGCTTTCATGCCGGCGTCTATTGCGGCTAAAGATTGATTGCGCATTTCGATACGAGCAGGACGCTCTTTTTCAATGATGAATTTGAGGTACTCAGAAACCACATGTTGTTCTGTTGTGCCCGGAAAACCATAGACCATTGTAAAATCGCCTTCTTTGCGGTCTTGGAATGAAATCGGCAAATAATGAAGCGGCTTATACGGTTGGTTGTCTTGTGAATAAGCCGCTGGCTTGTTGTCTTTGCCTGCATAAATTCTGAAAACAGAGAAGTCACCGGTATGGCGTGGCCAAACCCAGTTGTCGGTGTCACCACCAAACTTTCCGATTGAATTAGGCGGTGTACCTACAAAACGAATATCGGTAAATGTTTCTTTGACCATCAAATAAAAATCATTGCCATAATTAAACGGCTTGATCTCAGCCTCAAAATGCGTTCCGGCAATGGCGGCCGCCACCAACTTCTTGATATTTGCTGCAATAGTTGCTTGATCTGCTTTAGATGTAGCGCCCGCCAAAACCGCAGCGGTCACGTCTTCAATTCGTACGATGCGCAGTGCCGTAAGGCCCGGATTGGGCAATTCTTCTGCTAAATTTTTAGCCCAAAAACCATTCTTTAAATAGTCGTGTTCAAGGGAACTATGCGCTTGAATTTGCCCATAACCACAATGGTGATTGGTGAGTAACAATCCTTTGTCTGAAACCAACTCTGCTGTACAACCTCCTCCAAACTGAAAAATAGCGTCTTTGATACTTGTGCTGTTCACACTATAAATATCAGCAGCACTGAGCTTCATCCCCTTGGCTTTCATGTCATTTTCAAAAGCGGCAATAAGCGATGGAATGAGCATGCCTTCTTCGGCGAAGACAGGCTTAAGCGTTAAAATTGTAAGGCAAAAAATGGCGATTAAACGCAGTTTCATAACTCTAAAATTTAGGATACGAAGGTAGGGAATTACTTCCCTATACATGAACTGATAACAATAGATAAAGACTGAATCCCTTTACTATAGCGGTTTTTCGCAATTTTCACGAGCAACAAATGAGCAACAACTCATCAGATTTCGGCTTCTTTGAGCAACAGATAAGCAACAAAAAAGAACTACAAAACGAAGATAAAATAATTTAACGAAAGTTGTTTTTTCTTATCGATATTTTCCGATTTCTACCTGCTTCCATTTCTTCAAAAAGTACCCCGGTGAACATTGAACAAATGAATAAATGAATATTGAAAATCGGCCTGTTTCTTATTGATCAAAATCGATTAATAGTCTTAATATGTCCAAACAAGTCTAAGTTTGCGTCCTATTCCGTACTCATGTGTCCGATGTCTTTTTCTTCAGAAAAAATGATTTTACTTTAGTCGTCTATGGAAGCAAAAAATAGTAAAGCCATCACCAACGAAATGATCTTTGAAGAGCTTCAAATCTTGAAGTATCAAATGCAGCAATTACAAGCCGACATGGAAAGCTTCAAAAATCCCGTTGGTGAGTTTACCTCTAAATGGGTAGATACCTATGACGTGATGCGAATGCTACGCGTGAGTCGGCGCACTATGGACAATTATATCAAGGAGGGAAAGCTCTCGCCCACTCGGATTAGGAAGAGGAATTACTTCGATGTTTCACAAGTAAAAGCGCTCATGAAAATTCCGGATGAAAGGCTTTTTTCGTATGGTGTCGATGTCCCTTGGTTACGAGAACATGTCCGGCCTTTTTTGGAGATGGGGGATGATTATGCCATTTGAGTTATTGCATTTTTTGCAACATCTCATCATTCATGAATATTTCCAGTTTGGAAAAAGTCAAATTCAACAAGTAATTTTTTCAACTACCGAGCATTTCTCGGTAACTGAATATATACTATTTTCCTGGTTCATGTACCTATTCAACCCCACGGTAAAACAGTCCTAAGTGTTAGCGAATAAACCCAATTATTTTGAAGTGGAGAAGGTAAAGGAGGTGATGTATATTCATAAACTCATATCATACCAGTAAGATATAAATAAGATGATCCAGAACATGACAAATTTGGAGAAAGGAGAAGATTAAAATCACGATTTATCATTTGAAAGCCAAATTGAATGCATGCCTTAAAAAAGGGTATGATTACCTTTTTATTTTGATGTTTTGATGTATAGATTTGTTGGGGTTGGGATAATTGAAGCGCGCTTGAATTTTAGGTTTAAGGGGGCACATAATTAAGATATATTCAAATTGTGTAGACACGACAACAATGACAATGACTAAAAAAATAATTACTGGAATAAGCAGACATCCAAAAAGATTTTTATTCGCTATAGTATTTGGTTACACAGCCCTGTGGACTTTTTTAGAACCTCTTTTTGCGATACTTGACATAAAACCGAATGGGTATAATTGTTGGTTTTTAATTGCGTACATTCTTACAAGTTCCATCATTGCATTTATTGTTGTTTACCCAAAAAGAAAAGTGAAATTCAGTTTGACAAATACAAACACCAAAGTTGAAATTGAATTTGGTGACTTGTTTAAATCTGTAGGACATAAAGTGATTTCCGCAAATGAATATTTTGATAGCAAAATCGGCAAACCTGTTTCACCAAAGAGTTTACAAGGCATCTTTATCGAAAAAATACTTGGTGGACACACTAACATTTTTGATGATGTAGTGAATACACAACTGGCGGGACAAGAAATTGGCATTGTACAAAGGAATGACGGCAAAACGCTTAAATACGAACTTGGAACTACAATTACTATTAAACATAACGAATCGCTATATTTTATTTTTGCTTTATCAAATGCAGACAATGACTGTAATGCAAGTAGTACACCATCATTAATGTTGAAGGCACTTGAAGGGCTTTGGAATAAGGTGAGGGTAGAAGGAAACGGAATTGACATTAATGTGCCTTTGATTGGAAACGGACTTTCAAGAGTTGGATTACCACCTAGTCAGTTACTTCAGTTGACTTTGATATCACTCCTTAAATCAGCAAAAGAAAGAGACTTGAGTTCAACAATTAGGATTGTCTTGACTGAGGATATTTTTGAAAAAATTGATTTAGAAATAATAAAAAATAACTGGGAATAATTATGGCAAACAGAACTGGAAACTACTGTGCGTTTTACGTAAAAACGCCTTTCAAAGAATCAAATTTAGGTGCTCATGCAACTAAAGATTTCGTGTATTACAATATGCTAAGAGCATGGAAAGGAAAAGACTCATCATTTCCTTTTGTTGATTCACATGACAAAAATTACAATGTCCGTGACGATAGTGATTGGGAAACAACATTAAAACCAAGATTGCGAGACAGACTTAACAAATCGAAAAATATCATCTTATTTTTAAGTTCTGACACAGTAAGTTCAAGAGCTTTAAGAGAGGAAATTGATTTCGGAATAAACACAAATGGTTTACCCGTAATTGTAATCTATCCAGAGTATTCGGAAATGAGTGACATTATCAATTGTGAATCAAAAACGATTAAAAAGAAAATTAAGGACTTATGGGATAATCTTCCAATATTCAGAGACTCTTTGGATAATGTACCAACTATACATTTGCCTTTAAATAAAACATTAATTGAAAAAGCTTTAAAAGACAAAGACCTAATGGTTGCGACAAAAGGTGAGGCGACAAGAAGTTTTTATACGTGCTAACTTGAGCAATGACAAGCAAACAATCTGAATATAACAGCACCTACCCAAAAGTGGTGATTCAGTGGTTAATTCAAGCTTAGTGCTTCTCAGTATTTCAATTAATAACTAAAACTAAGTTGCACCGTTTCTAATACATATTTTGCGTCATACCTAATGCAAAGCAAAGATTTAAAATTATTTTTTCAACTTAAAAGAAGGTTCAGTATTGTGCACTGAACTAGCACTAACTTACTCCTCATCACGAACTGGCAAAAAGCCTTTGTCGCCTAGTTGTTTAATAATGCTCCTAATTAAATAACTATTATCAAATCTTAAAACATACTTGCGTGTACCCTCTTTCTCTGGAATCAACATTTTACGATCAATTAATTTTCTGATTTGTCGAGATACTTCTGCATCTGCTTTTCCCGGGAAAATATCTTTTATATCTGATGCTGAAATTACTTGTTTATCTACGACTCGTTTTAAAATCTTAGTCTCTACATCTGTGATAAACTTTCGTTCTAAAGAATGATTGATGGATGGAAGTAAAATCTCTTTGCGTAAGAAATTATAATCAGACAACTTATCAATCTTTTCAATCTCATCCTTTAGACCTTTCAAAACATACTCAATCCATGATGTAAGACCTTCAACAGTGCCTTCATCGGCTTCAGATAAAAACTTGTAATAGTCATTCCTATTGCTGCAAAACACTGCCGTAGGATTAATAATCCTACCAACATTTACGTTGAACCCAGCTTTTACTAGCATGGCATATGTAAATAACCTTACTGTTCTACCATTTCCGTTTCCAAATGGGTGAATCCAAACAAAACGATGGTGTGCGATTGCTGTTTTAAGTAAATCATATTTGGGGCTGTCATCTTTATTTACAAATTCAAGCAATTCATTCATATAATCTTCAACTGCTAACCACTCAGGTGGCTTGTGTGAAGATTTGTTAATTTTTAAGTTTACTTTTCGGTAAACCCCTGGAGTAGAATCACCTTCCCCATCTGGTGGTGGAAGTAAACCATCAACAATCTTTTTATGCATCTCACTAAGAAATGCCCTGTTAATTGGGTAGTCGTTAACATTCTCTTCTATAAAAGCCATCGCTTTTTCAATATTCTGAATTTCAAGAATACTTGGAGTAACGACTTTAACGTCTGATAATTTTGTCTCTATGTATTCAGCAATTGTTGTGTTATTCCCTTCAATTCTAGCTGATCCGATACTTTCTAAAGTGTGGAAGATGTGTTTCAGTTGAAAAAACACTTTAGGGTGCGTTGAGCCCCCTAGTTGTTTTTTACGCAAGTGATCCAATTCAATGATTAAATCTGTTAGCGTAGAGTCAAAAGTCGGCTCCACTAATTTCAAGTTATAATGTTTAAATACTGCTTCTGACATTTGAAATTTCTATTTTAATAAATTAACAGATGTAATTTGTTTGAATTAACATTAATAATTGTTTAAGCCTTATTTTTCAATACTTTACAAGTATACATTATTTTTCAATAATTTACAATTCTAAGATGGAACATTTGCATTTTGAATGTATAATAATTAAACATCAATGAATAATTATTTGACAAATTTCCATCAAAATTGAGCTTTTACCGCACCTTAAACTTTTTAAAATACCCCTCCTCAGTTTGGCCTTCGGTAAAAATCATAAAAGTTTTACGCAGATCGTGGGGCTGCACAACCTGATGCGCTTTCATCGGACTTTTATGGATCAATTTACGAGGCATGCATCAACGATTTAAGCGGTTGTCAAAATCGCCTAAGAAAGGGAGGGCGCCATATTTACCCTTGAGGTAATTTTGTTCGATGTTCTCGTCATTTCTCGTGGACTTTCCGTCTTTTTTGAAATCAGCCAGGGAGTATAGATTGGAGGCTCCGAAGGCGTCTTTTTCGACGAAAAATATTTGATCCCTTCTGAAAATTTTAGCATCCAGCAAGTTTGTATTGTGGGAGGTGAAGATCAATTGGGCATGGTTCGGATTCATTTCTTTATTGTGAAATAACAGTACCAAACGCTCGGTCAGTTCTGGATGCAGTTTTGTGTCTAACTCATCAATGACTAACACACTTCCATTTTCCAATACATCTAAAATTGGCCCTGCAATATGCGCAAACTTTTGGGTGCCCTCTGATTCAAATAAACCAAAGTGAAATTCCTTTAACTCAGGGATGCCTTTTGAATTCATCACAAACCTTTTTGACATCAAGTCATCAACGGTACTGGGCTCAAGCTCCACTGAAGAACTGTCGCCAACTGTGAGTTTAATATTTTGACCTTGAAAAGAATTAATGGAGATATCCTCTATACCAAAATCGGCAAATTTGATAAGCTCCACTACCTTCTTACTAAATGCGCTACTTTCCTTCATTCGTTTAACCGTATATGCTTTATAAGAGCGGTCTTCGATACCGGAAATAATATTGAAATGATGTACCCACTCCAAAAATCCTGCACAGGCAGCATCATTAAACTGTGCGCCAATTGTCACGAGGAATGCTTTGGAATGAACCATCTTTTTAGATGTCAATTCATGTAGAATCTTATGCTTAGCAGGAATTGTAAATGATTGATTCTTGCGGTAAAAAACTTCCGACTCACGCCTCTCTTTTACATACAACCATTCTTCTTCTATACCGGCACTCACGACACTAAATCCGTAACGATAGTTTTTACCTTTCCAAAAACAATCTATTTCAAATTGTGCCGGCATCTTAGCTTTCTCTGAATCAAGTTGAAAATTTGGCACAACAAACTCCATACTATCCAGGTTCTGATTCCCGGTAATAATGAAATTCCTAAAATGCAAAAAGGCTTTAATCAAATTACTTTTCCCACTTGCATTGGCACCATACAACACCGCAGATGTAAGTGTCTTCACATCCTTCGCATTTTCCACATAGTTCTGACTATCATCAAACAAGCGCTCCTTTTTGGCAGAAGCCTTCAACGAAAACGCTTGTGGCTCTTTGAAGGATAGCATATTTTCAAACGAAAATCTATTTATCATAATGCCGTGTTTTTGTGATTTATTCACAAATATATCGCCTTTTTGTTGATAACACCAACTATTTAGGTCTAAAAAGGGGTCAAAACATGCAAATTAGATGAATAAGAATGGATCTAATAGTAAAATTGATGATGAATAGCTTATTGAATACAATTAAAATATTGAATTAGCCCATGGAATAAAGGTGTAATTACCGTTGATTTTTTGAGGGGGGATCGTGTAGTTTTGATGGAGTTGAAAATCAAATGCGACTAAATGCTCAAATAATTAATTTATCGGAACAAATAACGAGTAAAAAATACAAATTAGGCATAAATAAAAAATCATGTATCAACATTCAATTGCGCAAATCAAAAATTCAATCTTTCCTGTTTTTTTTCAATCTATTCAAGGCCCGACAACTCAAATTGGAGTTTCTGGAACTGGTTTTTTTATAGATGATCAAGGACACTTTATTACAGCACATCATGTAACAACAGATGTTCCTCCAAATTCTACATTATTGTATTTAGGAAATGTTCCTGACAATGTCATTTCGCCTGTTAAAATTGTAGAAGTTTTTAGCGACCCTGTTCGAGACATTTTTCTAGGAAAAGTTGAGACGGGCGGACTGCCTCCTGTAAAATTAAGTTTTGATAAACCGAAGGTTGGGAAAAATGTCTGTTTATGCGGGTATCCTTTAGCGCAGCTCATTCAAAACTCTGATGGCTCAATAAATGTTGGTAACGTAAGACAATACTGGCAACCTACGTTTATTATTGATGGCATTACAGCAAGCACTAATGGCAAAAACTATATAGGCTTTATGACTCAAGACACATCATTAAATGGAATGAGTGGTGGCCCTGTTTTTGATGCTGATGGAATAGTATATGGCGTTGATATTGCGATGCTAACCAGAGAAATACCTCAAAAAGATAGAGTGCCGATTTCCGTTCATAATGGTGTTGTTATTGAAAACATCACCATTCAAGATATTTTGGAAAAAATAAACTTTAAATAAAAATCAATATATACGTCAGGCGGGGCGGATTGACGTGCAAATCTTTAGCATTATTTTTATGAAAGAAGAATATCTAAAGGAAATATTACAATTAAGACCAGCTGTACATAAGTTGTATTATGGTGCATTTATTCAGGAACCATTAGAGATAAAGGCAAATTTGTTTGCAATTCCATTAAAAGCCCTAGGATTTCAATCTCAGGCAGAATATTTAGGCCTATACTCAGAGCAAATTGCAAAGGTAGCTGTGGACCAAGGTGGCCTTAATAACCTGATTACTCAAGGTAGTGATGTATTTCCTGTGGTTGCTCTTGTATTTATAAACTCAACAGATGCATCACCTGAACTTTTAGAAAATGAAGCTAAAGTTGAATTTAAAAAGGCCATTAAAGTGATTAGTTGGGCCTCCGGAGATGAATTAGCAGCTTTCGGAGTCCTTACCCTAACGAAAGACCAAAGCTACTTCAGGTTATTGTTACCACATAGTAATAAAAAATTACGACTAGGCTTCGGAAATACAGGACGGGAATATAAAAATCAGATAAACAATATAATCGAAGCAATTGAAAAAGATGAACATTTTGAATTTGGTTTAAGTTTGTACCATGATGCATTAAAAGAATCCAATCCGCATTTTCAAATAGCTCGATTTTTTAGTTGCTTAGAATGTCTTGCTTACAAATTAAAGAGTGATGAAAGACCTAGTCGAAAAGCAGTAAAATACTTATTGGGGCTTGAAGGTGGGGCTTTCTCTGAAGTCCATATAGATGGGAAAAAATACAGGTATGATGTAGTAGAAATTGCAGGTAGAATTAGAGATAAGCTTTTTCATGGGGTTAAATTCAAAAAAAGCCATCTAATAAAAGAAGCAAGAACTGCTTATGAATTATATGAAAACAATCCTGAACAAATCGCAACTACAATGAAATCATTTTGTGAAGTGGAAATCGCAAGGTGGGCAAATGGGACATCAATAGGCTTAAAAGTACATGAATGTTAATGGAAGTTCTAGTACACGTTTAGCTTTAATTATGGTTTAATGGCTTTATCGAAAAACCTAAAAACTAGTTGGCGAATTTACTTCAAAGCGGTTAGAAACCTATGATGTGACTATAATACTACTTATGAGTCGACGTACTATGTACAATTACTTCAAGGAAAGTCAACTCCTACTTGGATTAAAAATCGCAATTATTTTAAAGTGGAAAAAGTGAAGGAATTAATGCATTTGCCTGAAATTTTCAATTATCTTGACATTGCTGACTATGCGCAAAATTTGCAGTATCGGTTTGAGAATGGTGAATCTCCCCCTTTGGCCGCATTTCCTTATGTATATATTTTTCATTTTTCTATATATTTCTTTAGGCTTATGTATAAATAATTGCATTTTCTATACATATATAGTGTATATTTAGTGAATGCATATAGTTTTTTGTACTTTTTGAACATAAGCTATATTAAAATTACGGAGCACTAAATTGATTGACATGAGTTGGAAGCCGACTGATTTACCATATAATGTGGAGTACGAGACCAAAGCAGTACTCAAGAAACTGGCGAGTGCACACCGGGCACTTGCCGAATTAAAAGGTGTTGCACTTACAATACCAAGGCAAGAAATATTGATCAATACGCTCACATTACAGGAGGCAAAAGATAGTTCTGAGGTAGAGAATATTGTGACTACCCATGATGAATTGTTTAAAGGATCATTGGGATTTGACAGGCTAGTGTCTCCGGCAACAAAGGAAGTTCAGAACTATGTGTCTGCATTGAAGCGCGGTTATGATCTTGTTAAAAAACAGAAGGTCCTTACTACGAATAACATTCTTGAAATTCAGCAAGTACTTGAAAAAAACAACGCGGGTTTGCGTAAAGTACCCGGTACAACATTAAAAAATCAGAAAACTGGTGAAACCGTTTACGAACCACCTCAAGATTATATACAAGTTAGAGACCTGATGTCTAACCTAGAAAAGTTTTTGAACGATAACTCGCTGTCTGAACTTGATCCCATTGTTAAAATGGCTATTATTCATTTTCAATTTGAAAGCATCCACCCATTTTATGATGGAAATGGAAGAACTGGTCGAATCATCAATATCCTATATCTAGTCTTGAATGAACTTTTAGACATTCCTATTCTTTACCTCAGCCGCTACATCATACGGAACAAAGGACAATATTATTCCCTATTACAAGGTGTTCGTGATCATGATAAATGGGAAGATTGGATCTTGTACATGTTAAATGCTGTTGAAGAAACTTCATATGAGACACTGCGCCAAGTCAATGTGATCAAAAATGAAATGCAAGAGATGAAAATGATCCTGAGAGGCAACTATAAGTTCTATTCACATGAACTCTTGAATCACCTATTCAAGCAACCCTACACCAAAATCGAATTTCTACAAAATGAACTTGGCGTTGGCCGGATTACGGCTGCAAGCTATTTGAATCAATTAGCTGCAGACAAAGTTTTAATCAAACACAAGGTAGGACAATCAAACTACTACATTAATACAAAACTGATGGATGCCTTGTTGAAAAGTTAATAAACTTTATAAGCAATAATTGAAGTAGATCCGAGGTTACAAAAAAAGAGCGCCAATAGACTTCTTAGCGCTCTTTTTTATTTCAAATTATTTTATTCGTAATTATTCGTCTGATTTTTTACCCAAAGTAAAGACTTGAATGGGAAAAGACAATTGAAAACAAAATCCACTCCCATTCGAAACTATTGCATGAGTTAAGGAGTTTGTTACCGGCAGTCCATTCTCTGTTACAAAAAGGTTCTTTGTATTGGAGATAAAACTTTTACCCATACTGTAAATCCAGAAAATATCAAGAGAACAAATTTGTTTTTCCGTTTTTGATTTGATATCAAAACCTAACCCCATTTTAATGAAAGGGGAGGTTCTTTTATATCGCTGAACTTCGTCAATTCCCATGATCTTGAAATTGCCTAATTCTATTTGTACTGAATCAAAATCAATAGAATTTTGTGAAGAAAAGAGCAAGCCAGTACCCGCAACGAATCGAAGGTTCAATCGATGTGCTGAGACACTTTGATATTGATAATCAAATGTTGTACGAATTAAACTAGTTCCAATCAAATAGCTTGAATAGTTTGAATTGTAAACAACAGCGCTCTTAACACTTGCATTATCACTAGCTAGGGTTAATTCCACTTGCTCTTTTTCATTCAATTTTAATCCAATACCAATTCCGAGATTTAACGTATTATTTTTATAATGTAAACCATAGTTATAGAAAGTATAATAGTCGTTTCCCGAATAATTTAATGGTGATTTTAATCCATCTCCCGGAAAAGAACTGTAATTTACTTTTTGCGCAATTAATGGTCTAATGAATATGGATTTCTGTGCACCTACTTTGGAAATGATTAATGATAGTAGAACTATAGTTATATTGATTTTCATTTTAAAAATTTGAGTTTACTTCATCGCCAATCCATTCAGACGTTTCCTGAGCCCCAGCCGCACCATTAAACAATCCTTTCATCCAAAGTCGATAACCATTTAATGACCTAACTCGTTGATATGCAACAAAAACAAGATACACGACTCCGTTTCTATCATACACTTTCTGAAAAATTCTATTACCCCCGTGATGGTAAACATTGTTTGAACCAGAACACGGGCGTGGTCTAAAACGCATCGATTTATATTGATTCAAATCATCAACTTTTATTTTGAATCTCAAATTGTCATAATCCGACAAATGAGAATTTTGATAATGGTGAATTGCATATATTTTAACAGAAAAGAAAATGCCAAACTTTGCATATCTTGCTTTGTATTCAACGTAATCCTCTTCATTTCCTTGAAATCTATAAAGTTTATTCGATGTTACATCTATATCATCTGAACCCCCGCATTTTTCAATGAAACCAAGATAAAGATAATCAATGACGTCATCACTAGTTGAGAAATGAAATATTGATTTATTAAGTGTATCACCAATAATTAAATCTTGATAATTTAAATTGAGGTTTTGCATCGATGTAATATAGACGCTTTCATTAGGTTTGTCTACTTTTATTGCTTTATCACCAATAATTAATACACCATCTACATTTAAAAGTTGTCCAAAATCTTCATCCATTAAGGAAGAATCAGAATTAGTAATTGCAGGGCTTTGTTGGAAATAATTTACAAATCCTTTTTCCGTAGAAAAATCTGCAAGCTTTTCCCATTTCATTTGACTAGTATCTTCTACAAATTCAACATAATCATCTGTTGTTTCAAATCTTAATATCGAGCCTACCTTTTCTAGACCTCTAATTGTGTCAATAAAAACCTGTGTTTTTAATGTCTGTGAATTGATGTTGCCTAACCCATCCTTTTTACTACAACTCCAAAAAACAAAAATGGAAATTGAAATAACTAAATAACTTGTAATTTTTTTCATTGATATATTTTTTTCAAATCTAGATCAATTGTAATGAACCGAGAAAGTTTGCCGAAGATTAAGGTGTAATTACCATTGATTTTTAGTAGGGCGAGCGTGTAGTTTTGTCGTGGGCTAGTTCAATAATTTCGAAACGTGATTCGTAAAAAATAATTGGCCCGATTAATAGAAATAAATCTAATGTCGACGAAAAAAATAATATTAAATAGCAAGCCAATACTTCTTCATAAGGCTACCATTGACCCGGATTTTAATAAGAAATCAATTTTAGTCGAGAACCCATGGGAATATGTTGAATTATGGATAAAACGGCATGGTAATAGCGATGCACTTTTTTATTGGCAACAAGCGAATGGATTTTATGAAGCAACAAAGCAATTACCTAAAACTTCTTCTCCCCTACCTGCATACTATTGTTTTTTAAATGCGACAAAAGCACTTTTAGAAATTAAAGGTGTTAAATATCAGGATAAACATGGGGTCACAGGTTATTCAGTGAATAACATTTCATCATTATCCAATGAAATAATTAAATTTCAATCTAATGGTGTGCTGTCTGAATTAAGTCGTCTGTTAGTGGAATCCGTAAATGGAGATGAATTTACCTTCAAAAATCTAATTTTTAATTTGGGATATTTACATCGTGCTTACAATTTAACTTACAGCTCTGACCCGGAAATATTTTATCCAATTCACAATCCACATTTTGTGCGTTTAAATGGACAAACTGAAGCGTACTTTACGGCTGAAATTATATCTAATTATTACCAGAATCAAAAAACAATAAATAAATTACCAGCCAGATTAGAAAGAGATTTGGGTAATCAAGAGAAGTGGATTATTAGAAGCAAAAAAAGGATTCGATGGCAAAGTGGTTCTGAGAATAAGTCTGCCAATCTAAACCGTCTTAAAACATATCATAAAATAATCAGAAAAGATATACATTTCATTTATGGAAGTACAGACTTATGGTATTTCAAAAGAACTGGTTTTAGCAATTCAATTGAAAAAAGTCCATTATCAATTAGTTTCGCCTTGATGCATAGATTGAGTGAGTTGTCACGGTATGATCCAATTCGACTTAAAAAGCATTTTGATTGCCAACACAACTGGTTGCTTTCTGAATTTATAAATTTAGCACCAACACAATTCATTTATGGTATCGCTTGTGAAATAACAGGCCAAGAATTTAAAATACCTGGAATTAGAAAATGAAAAAACACATTATTATTTCATATTAGTTTTCATTCGTGTTTATCTTAGAATTAAATTGATTTTCCAATAAATTCAAAAAAAGGTAATTACACCTTTTTATTCAAGGAATATTACCCTATCCAAGCAATGACATACTCTGAATTTTTCATCAAAAACATATTTTTGGGAAAGAAAAAAATCTAATTACTAATTTTAAAATAAAAGTTATGTCTACAAATGATCAAATGGGGGAGTTTATTACGTTAGATGAAGCTTCACAAATGACTGCTAGCTATAGAGCAACTATTCAACCGGGTGACACTATTGCTGTTGCAGGTTCTAGAGAAATTTTTGACCAAATTTTAGCGCAATCTGGTTGCCAAGGTTTAAGAATGTACTTTGCTATTGAGCCAGACGGCACAAAAACATTGGTTGTAGTAGGCATTGATTCAGCGGAGAATGATATGACCACAGGTTTAATCGCTGAAAAATTTGGACCATGTCCTAAAAGATGTTCACCTAAAAATGCATTAAATTCTTGATGTATTTTTATTTCATTTTTTATACCGTACTTTTTTCTAGCTCCCTTCCAGTAATTTTTCTTTTAAAGAATTCGAAAAAAATTGAAGAAATCAATGAAGAAAATAAACTGTTTGTACTATTTCTGATATTTCGCTTTTTAACAGACATCTCGGTATTTATATTTAGTAAAATCTACGGAAATTCTTTTCCAGTTTTTTACTTTTCTGTTATTTGCGAATTTCTCATTTTAGTCAGCTTATTCGATAAAGCCTATTCTATCAAATACAGAAAGTTGTTATATCTTATAGGGTTTATTTCATTAATTATTGATTTATTGTTGACAATGAGTCTTTTTACGGATAATGTTTATAGTACGTTAATTACGTTCTTTTTGATTATTGTAATTGCGGGCAGAATGATCATAACAAACAATACCTCTCCTAAAAACGAGTTGTTAGTTTATTCAATATTCTTGTACTACATTTTAGCATTGTCTTATACCTTCTTTCAAAAATTCAATTTCCAAACAGAGTTATTGAATGATATTGCTTTTTACTTTTTTGCACTGGCTACATTCCTTTTTAATATTTCATTATCCTTTGTCGTATGTACAGTGAAGCGGAGATAAGTATATTGATTTTACTTGTCATGATCTTTACGCTGAGTTTAGGGGTAAGTATAATTTTATTATCACGAAAAAATAAAAAAATTAGAACGCTAAGTGCAGAATTACTCAAAGAAGAACTCGAAAAAAAAGAACTCGAAAAAGTTGGTATTGCAATAACTACTCAGGAAAACGAGAGAAATGAAATTGCACGCAAATTACACGATGAAGTTGGAGGCATATTATCAATGGCGCAACTGAATCTTTCTTTGGCAGCTCAAGAAGAAAATAAGGAGGTTGATCAAACTTATGTGACCAAAGCCGCTAATCTTCTCGAATTAGGCAATGAACAATTGAGATCAATAACAAAGGGTTTAGTGCCTCATTATTTAGTTAAATTCGGATTGACTAAAGCCTTAGAAAAAACCATTTCACAGAAAATGGGTCAGTTAACTACAAAGTATACCTTCAAGTCTCAAATTGCTGAAGATGTAGAAATTGAAGAGAACAAAATGATTCATTTTTTCTACATTTCAAGTGAATTGATTACAAATTTAATGAAGCACAGTAGGCCCGAGAAAGTAGATATTTTGCTAAGCTTGGATGGTGATCAATTACAATTGTACATAAAACATAACGGGTTGGCTTTGTCTCAAAAAGATTATGAAAAATTCTCGCAAGAATCAGATAGTCTTGGGTTAATGAATATTAAATACAGACTTCATTTGATAGACGGTCAATTAAATTTTACCAGATATAAAATAAACGGTGAGATTCTTCTAAATACAACACTAAATTTATCATAATATGGCTGAATGTATAAAATTTGCATTAGTTGAAGATCAACATATTGTTCGGGATGGTCTTGTTAGTATTATAGGTAACATTCCAAATGTTGAGTTTGTATTTAGCGCCGAAAATGGTCAGGCTTTCTTAGATGAATTACCGAAACATAAGATCGATATCGTTTTTTTAGATATTGAAATGCCGGTCCTTGATGGGATTAAAACTTTTCGCAAACTAAAATTATCTCACCCAGATATTCATGTTATCATGCTCACAACACACCGCGATCCTGATATTGCGATGGAGCTTATCAAAGAAGGTGTGTCTGCGTATCTCCTAAAAACGAGTAAAATCCAAGAAATTACTCAAGCTATTCAGCAAGTGATGGAAAAAGGTAGGTATGTTTCTGAATTTGCCGAAAAGGTCATATTTGAAGAAATGAAAGCTCCAAATAAATACAACCCACATCAATTCTCCGAAAGAGATGTGCAAATAATTAGATTTATTTGTGACGGACTTACAAGCAAAGAAATTGGAGATCGATTAAGCCTGGCAAGAAAAACAATTGAAAATGATCGACTAAGGATTTTAAAAGCATACGATGTAAAATCCTCTAACGAGCTCATACGCCTAAGCATACTTGATGGGCTCTATAAACCTAGAACCAATAAAGAAATCTTAGATGAAATTAAAGAGAAAGAAGCAGCCTCAAAATTGCGTAGATTCTCAAGATATAAATAGAATATATTCGATTTTTACGGGTAATTCTACCTTGTCAATAAAGGTGTCTTATTTTTTTCACTGACCGAAAACTCAAATAGATTTGTTTATTAAATATAATCTATTCATATGAGCATAGCATCAGAGTTACCTATAAAGAACTAATTAGGTATTTATTCTAGGTCCCTTAAGACTTTAGATAGTAAATCGTCAAAACAATCTTAGGATTACTACACTATGTTTTTAAATAATGAGGGCAAAAATTATCTTGAAAGTTAATTCTAAGACGCATCTATTCAATAATCAATCAACACAATTTTAAACTGAAAAATAATGATTAAAAAAGAAACAATTCAAAATCTTTTGATTTCGGGTATTTTAATGATATTAACAAATCTAAATGCACTTTCACAAATTACGTACCTGGATGAAGAATGGAAACATGATTATGGCATAACCTTTAATAATGAGAACTCTGATTTTGTTATTGATACCTCTGGCAATTTATATTATTCTGTCATTGATAATAACATTGTTAAACTCTTTAGTGTAACCCCAGGAGGGGGTCTTATTTGGAATACAATAGTATTGAATCCAAATGTTGGTGCAGACATTGTTGATCTCGAATTAACCTCTGATCAAAATTTACTATTGTTAACTCAAGAAAACAATAGCCAAAGTGTCGATATGCATATTCACAAATACAGTTTAACTGGAAACTTGATTTGGAATGAAACATCCAATACACCTCTTAACACTAAATTTATAAGAATACAAGAATCTAACAGCAAAGTTTACATATTAGGATCAAAAAATATCACTTCCTCAGAACAATTATTATTAAAATCATACCAATATTCAAATGGCCAAAGTCTTTCTGAATATACTCAGTTGCTTTCAAATGGTTTTACTCTCAAACCTATAGATTTTTCAATTGATTATTTGGGGAATCTGATCGTGTTAAGTAAAAAGCAAGTTAATTCAGCATCATTTTCACATATCCAAAAGTTTACAAATACGCTCTCTCTTATAAACGAATTTGATATTGAGTCCACATCAGGACAGCATCTTCCAAATGCCCTTAGAACTTATATGGACTATTGTGTAATTGTAGGACAAAAAAATGAAAATGGTCATTTTGGTGTTATTCATGCGATAGACTTGAACAGCATGAATGTTATTGGTACTTACATAAGTGACTTACAAAAAAGTATTTATAAAGATATAGAGCTAATTAACAATCAAATTTATGTCACTGGAAATTATCTCGACTCCGTTGGTAATCAAAATATTACTATCGAATCTGTTTCAACCAATTACGCAAGCGTTTGGAGAAAAATAATAAGTAGTCCAATAAATGAAGTTCAATTCGAAGGAATAGATATTGTTGAAGGCGCGAATAACAAAATTTATATAATTGCAGAAGGAATAGTTCGTGAAAGCGATTCAAAAGATTGGCTAATTTATGAATTAAATAACTCAGGTGAGATCACTGGAGAATATCGTTTTGATAGAGCCGGTCAACTTGATGTCAACCAAAAAATTATTGCAACACCACTTGGCATTTGGGTTTCAGGTGAAACGACAGATGGTAATACCATCAAATCAACGCTATTAAAACTCCAATCCTTTCAAGTTGATTCGATACCAATTCTTGATAATGAAATTGAAACTGTTTACTACGGATATATTAAAAATAGTGGGCAGTTAAAATCTTTTTCTTCTTCAAATGATTACGCTGATAAAGTAGCTTTTTATTCATCCGGTTTAAAATATATTGACGGGATATCAAATGAACATATTTCTTTTACGCAAATGGCTCTTGTAGATTCCATTCAAAAATTATACGATGTTAATCGATCGGATTTAAATTTTATAAACGGAAATTTGAGCAATCTTGTTGAAAGAGGGCCAAACGAAGTAAAAAGAAATTACTTCACCAGTATTTACAATAAGGGTGTTGTTGGTATTCGTGAATTTAATAGTGTTTATGTTCCAAAAATCTATCCTTTTACTGATTTGAAAATAAGTCATAATTCCTCTGGAATAAAATTAACCTTCGCAAAGGGAAAAAGGGGTAATTTAAGTGACATTGAAATAAACTGGAATGGCATTAGTTCATTTGAAATTTTAAATGAAAAATTAATAGTGCATAATAATATTGGAATAATTGACTTTGAACAGCCGATTGCATATCAAGTCTCATCAAATAATGTTGTTACTTCGTATCTGGCAAATTACTATATAAACTCGAATGGCAACATTGGAATTAATGTTTTAGGATACAATCCTTTCCAGACGCTATATATAGTTATGAAGGATGGGAACCAAGATGAAGGAATAACAAAACTTCTAGGTGATAATCTTCAATGGAGTACTTATTTTGGTGTAAACGGACAAACGACCTCAAGAGATGTTACCACCGATGAATTTGGAAATGCATATTATAGTGGTGAAACAAATGTTGCAAATGTACTTGATGTTCCTGGGGTTATTACATCCATTCCATATGCAGGAGGATTAGATGCATTTATTTTAAAATTTAACAATCAAATTCAACCAGAATGGTTTACATATTTTGGAGGTGAAATTCCAAATTACATCTCTACAGAGTATCACCCTGATGAAACTGGTGCCAAGATTACTTGTAATGAAAATGGCACAAAAATTTACATCTCGGGGATAACCAGATCTACTGATTTACCGATGGCAAACATCAACCAAACTGGTTACACAAATGATCAAAGCAATACGTGTGGTTCAAATTCTCAAAATTGTATTGATGTGTTCATTGCACATTTCAATCAAAATGGACAATTAATTTGGAGCAGTTACTATGGTGGAGATGACAGCGAGGTTGTATTTGATATTCATTTAGATCATGCAGAAAACACTTATGTAGTTGGTTCCAAAAGCCCCTCGACGAATCTTTTTCCACTTACCAATGCGACCAACATTTCAATTGGCAAGGGAATGTTAATTAAATTTAATTCATTAGATCAACTCACTTGGGTGAATAGCTGGGATGGCGAACATATAACCTCTATTACTTCAGATTTATCGAATAAGATTTATATAGCGGGTGATACTAAAAGTACTTCTATGACAGTACTTAATCCATCAAATATAGCGTCAACTCATTCTTTTAGTGGAGGATTAATTGATGGCTACTTTGCTGTCTTTTCAGAACAAGGAATATTAACCCACAGCATGTATTATGGAGGAAATTGTGGAGATGGAATTACAGGTCTTGATTCAGATTTAAGTGGTTCGATATATGCAATAGGGAAAACAGCATATCCTCAAGTTGGGAATAGTACATGTACTGGTAGTACCAATTTACCGTATTTAGGAAGTGGTTTTCAGATGCCGACAAGTAATATGTCAAATATAAATCACTTCATTTTTAAGACACGGCCAATTACAGCGGGTGCCGCAATAGTCATTTCACATGCCGGTTATTTTGGCGGTGGAGGTTCTGAAATGGAGAAAACCAGCGAACTTGGATTGGCTTATACCGAAGCTTCTATTTCAGTAAGTAAATCAGGAATATGCTCGATTTCCGGAGCTACAAATAGTTCAAGTGTATTAAGTCCAGTTATTCAAATGCCTACTTTACAACCTCTTGATTTTTATGTGAGCGGTGATAAAAATCTATCACAACTGCTTTCATATGATGCCTACATTGCTGTCTTTGATAAAAATTTCGACCTCAAGTATAGCACCTATTTTGGAAATGGCCAACGCTCAGATGGTCCAAGTGCTATTAGTTACTCAGAATTTGACAATCGTTTGTTCTTTGCCGGAAATACAAATTCTCAGAATGAATTAAATTGTGATCCAACAGACTATTTAGTTCTTGAGGAGTTTGATAATACAACTCCAAACGACTTCTTCCTTGGTAACTTACAAGGATCTACCACTCCATATCTTCAAACAACTTGGTTTGGTATGTTTGAATTAGATGGATTGGAAATTCCAGGAAATGGAACAATTACGGTAGAAGAATTTGAAAGCAACATTAGATTCTATCCGAATCCAACGAACAAAATATTAAATTTAGAAACTGAGGATAGTGAGTTTACAATCATTATGACTGACTTGTCAGGTAAAAAAGTATTCGAAAATCACTACATGAATAATAAGGTTGAAATTGACATAAACAATTTTTCCCCAGGAACATATCTGATTAATTACCAATCAAATACTTCCAATTTTGACAAAATAATCATTAAACTATGAAACACCTCATATTACTTGTTCTTGTCAGCAACATGACATTTGCTCAATGGAGCCCCGTGAAAACATTTTATTCTTCATCGCCTATTCAATCTATTACGGATTTCGATTTTTTAAGTGAGCAAAAAGGATTTCTTATTTCATACAATAACAACAAAAGTACTTTTTACAGGACTACAAATGGTGGCATGTCCTGGGATTCTACTACTACAGTAGATGGTTTCTTCAGAAGTGTTGTTATGGTAACAGATTCAATTATTTATACTGCCGGTAATGTGGAGATCAATCTTGGGACACCAAATGCTTATCAAAGCAAACAAATTTATCGTTCATTAAACGCTGGTCAGACTTGGACTCAACATGAAATATTCTCTACGCTTGGTCTTCTAGACAGAAATTGCATGGTGTTCACTAATGATAGCACTGGATTTGTGAGTTGTTATGCAGGAATGTATTTTACAAATGATTACGGCACGAATTGGACTTTATTAAATGCCACCTCCGGACAATTCCCTGTTAATTTAGGTTCGGAAATAGCTACTTTTTACAACAATGACGTGTATTTAACGAATACAACTTCCCTTGCTTCTCAAACAAACACGCTTGATTGTTATGGGATTGGAGGCGTTGGATTTACGAGTTCATACGGAGATACCTTGATACGAACAAACAATTGTAATGATGGATGGGGAAATACGTTACGCGCGCTAACAATTTCCGAACTTGGTGGTAGCACATCGGTTATTCACTTTTTAGACCAAGGCATTTCAGATGTGGCCATCAATGCAAGCGGAATATACGCAGTTAGCCAAAATCCATTACGAAGCATGGATGGTGGTCAAAGTTTTTTCAGACAAGCGTGTACATTACCTTCGGATTCCTTACTTTTTTTTACACGAATTGAATTTATCGACAACGATATCGCCTACGCTTTGGCTGTGAACCAAGATTCCGGGATGATCAAGTTGCTCAAAACTACAAACGCAGGCGGCATCACAACAAATTATGTCACTCAACCGCTCCAAAATGTCGGTGGAATAGAAGACAATGCAAACAATCCAATTCAAATTTCTCCTAACCCCTCTACAAATGGTGTTTTCGATGTTTCTGGCATCCAAACAGTAGATGCAACACTTTTTGTTTACAATGAAATTGGGCAAATTGTGTATCACGCTGTATTAGTAGGAAACGGAAAACAATCAATTGATCTCGCAAATCAAGCACCTGGTGTGTATTTTGCGCATGTATCGCAAGGTGATCAGCAATGGGTAAAGAAGTTGGTGGTGAGGTAGGGAAAAGAAAGATTAAAGATGACAACTAAAACAATAAAATGACACAATCTAAAATGAACAGTCTCGGATATTTAGATGGGGATTTTAAAATCAAAATAGTTTTTGAAGAAGGTGAAAATACATTCGAAGAATTTGAAGATATTTTTAGATTTTTAAATGAGTTTGACAAACTCTATTTTCAATATACCAATGAAATGCCATATCAACGGCATGTGAGAAAATTCAAAAAAACCCAAGTCGTTTCTTTCACGAAACAATCCCCACTTGAAATTTTTGCATTTATAGAAAAAAACTGGTTTGAAATACTATTATTCTTACTAGCTACAAATCGTCAAACAATAATTTTAAATGTAAAGCAATATTATCAAGACTTTGACAGACTCATTGACTCCATTGAAGAAAATTTCAGAGAAATCGTAGAGGATTTTGAAAATTTTGAAATGGAAGAACTAATCAAGTTCATAAGGTGGTTTGACAATTTAACTGTTGAACAGAAAAATAGCATTGTCCGGCTTTTGAAACGCTACCAAAAAGTAATGGGCAAAATTAAAAAACTGATCAAAAGCTAAACTATTGAGATCTCTATCGATATAGCAAATTATTAAGAAGAAAATCTATATATCCTCCATTTCGTAGAATTCTTAATTATTGCTTAACATAAGTATTACATCATTCAGATGAAGTATAATACACAACTTTAAATCCTGGTTTAAGTAAATTATAACTTCATTAAACACTAATAGATGCAACATTTCGAATGTAAATTTGAGAAATGTGTCCAATTCGCAATGGAGACAATCGTACAAGCAAATGATTCATGTGAATTCAAGGTAATAAGAATTGATAATCCTAAACTATTAAAAGAACATCAAGGCAGATTTACTCAATACGGTATTTATCAAAATAAAAATGTAATTGGTTATTTAGAAACATTCGTTGAGCATAATTTTAAGTATGTTGAAATCTACACAACGCCTATTTAAAAAATCTTAATTGATTTACAAGGTTGTTTAAATTCACCATTAAATAGCTTGAATCGATTTTGAATGATTCATTACAAAAATTTGACGCTAACGGAAGAATCTTTATGTTTTGAAAGCTCGAGATTAAAAATTGAATGATCATGAATAAAACGAATGAAGACATTAATCTGCTAAAAAAATAATTATGAATTTTTGGGAAGATTTTGGGTTTTTTAAAAACTCGGTAGTGTCTATGTCTGGTTATTATACACAAATAGACCATTCAAAACCAATTTATAGAGCAAGAAAAAAGGATTTTAAGAATATAGATGACCCTAAAAACCTCACTTACGTTCCAATAGAAAAATGCAATAAAATAGGTCGTGCGAATATCCCTTATCATCCTGTCTTTTATGGATCATTTGACCCAGCTTGCGCAGTGGCTGAAATTAAAGTTAATAACGAAGTTGTTATATTAACGGAATGGCAATGGAAAGAAAGCTCCAAAATAAGAACAAAATTATTTGCGAAAATTAAACATAGTGATTCTCTGAAAAGATTTAATATTCAAACAATAGAAGAATATCATGCGGGAATAGAAAATCTTAAAGGTCCAATTGAAAAAAATAATCTGATAAAAGAAATGTTGATTGACTCAGCACATCTCTCGGATTTATTCCTAATTGAAGATGATTATTTTGCAAGTGCAATTTTAGGGTACGAAGAAATGTACCGTACAAGAATAAGTACTGTAGAAAACACAGATGCAATCATTTATCCCAGTATTGTTTCGAAACATGATGTTAATATCGCCATTCATCCCGAAATTGTTGACGAATATTTAGAGCTTAAAAAAATATGGGAGCTAAATTCAAGTGATTTAGAAGACTTAAGGTTAATTTGGGAGTCTTAAATCGTGAGTTTTCTGGAGATTAAGGTAAATCACATGAAAAGTTTACAAATCCATTGGAATTTTACGGTAAAATCAACGGAAATACTCGGAATTTTCAACAAAAACTGGAATCTTGATGTAGTTTCATGGGGATTTCCATTAAATTCTAAGGAATGACCCGAAAAAAGTTCTCAAATACAAGGCAAACGTACTTGATTCGCTAGAAAAACAGCTGCAGGACCAGCGAATCTCTACTAATCATCCCAAATTTAACGATCAACTCCTACCCTGTTTTCGACTCATGTTATAATTAGCGTGCTAAATCTTCATTTCATTAAGTTCTGTTGCAAATAATCCTTTCGGAAAATGCACTTGAACGTTATTTTGGTATAAATACTAATTAATTCGGGTATTTATACCATTGGATTGGTGGTGGGGAGTGTGTATATTGCATTTTACTCCACTTACAAATAAGTAAGCATTTATAAATAAGGTGGATTCTAAATACCTAAGCAAATGGGGGAAATTGAACAAGAAGAATTTGAAGATAGCTAAACCGATGTTAATTGAACGACAAATGATTGCAGCCATACTTTCTATGGTGGATGACGGATCAAAACTATTGAAACAAAAATTAACTGTCCTAACCGATCAGAAAAAAGCTTAATGCAGAAGTTGTTGACGGGGGAAGATAGTGTTAAAAAAAGAATATGGAATTAAAAGAGTTTGTATCGAATACAATCAAACAGATCGCAGACGGTTTGCAAGAAGCCAATGCATACATCAAGGAAAAAGGTGGTGAAGGCGTAGAAAATGGTTATAAACGTATTATGTTTGATGTCGCTGTTACAACAACTGACGAGGATAAAAGTGGGGCTGGAGGAAAGATTACAGTAGCAAAAATCTTTAATGCCGGTGCTGAGACCGAAAACACAACTAACAAGACTCAATTCAGTAGAGTAGAGTTTAATACCTTAATTCACGTAAAGACTAATTAATTATGGCTAAGCAAGTTCCTCAAAAAAAGACTTTTGATTTTGTTACTCAACTTGACGCTGTTGGCAAATGGCTTATTTGGCTTATTTTATTAATGTCCGTAATACCACTTTTTGTAACAAAAAAAGATGCTCAAGGGATCTTAGATTTTTTTGAATGGTTGCTAATAATTTTGATTCCATGTGAATTTGTCTTGTCAATTATTAAATCTCATTATCTTTTGCCGAAAGCCGAAAGAGAACGTAGATATGATGCTTTAGATAATGCGTTTGGATCCAAATTCTCTATACAAAGCTCAAAAGAGTATTTTACGAATGATGAAATTCCCACTGGCGTGAAAAAGTTAGGAGTGAATCTCTTCCAAAATGTGTTTTATACAACACGTTTATCTGATAGAATGATGGTGGGTTATTTCGTAAAGTCATCAATATTTGGTATAACAATAATTTCAATGGGTATTTATGGGATTAAGAATAGCCCAATAATGCTTCCTTTTCTTCAATTCATGTTCTCAGCAACAGTGTTTGGCGATTTGATAAAATTCCACATGTATCATCGTGAAAATAATAGAATATTGGAAGAAATTAAAGTTTCATTCCAGAATTCACCGAATGATTCAACCATACTCAAAGAGTACTTTGATTACGAAACAAATATATCATGGGGTCAAGTATTGATTAGTAATCGTGTTTACAATAAATACAATGATGCTTTAGAAAAAGAATGGCAACAAGTTAAAACTAAATATAATTTAAATGACAAGTAGTTTAAATACTTATTTATTAGGCTTGGCATCAAGTTTTTTTATTAGCCATGGTTCGACGGAACGTAATCAAATTATAAATTCGATAGTCACTCTCCAAAGTCGTTTAAATAGTTTTTTTGGTACGGATGTTAAAGCAATAAAAATCTTTGGGTCATGGGATAGAGATACAACTCTACCAAGAAAATATGACTTCTATTCCGATGTTGATATTATGATCATTTTTGATCACGAAAATCTAAACAAAACAGCTGAGACGTATAGAACATGGCTAAAGACTTTTGCCGAGCAAAAATATTCTTCATCAATTGTACAAAAGGATTTTCCAACAGTACGATTAGACATGAATCATATTACTTTTGACCTTATACCTACAAGGGTAACCAATATTCTTAACATAATTGAAATACACTACATACCTGATAGTGGAAACAATTGGATGACTACCGAGCCATTTAAATTCACCCAAAAAGTTAAAGATAAACACTCAGAAAAAAACTACATTGTTAAGCCCGTTCTGAGACTTATAAAAGCATGGAATATTCAAGCTGGATACCCATTTGATTCCTACTTATTAGAAAAGGAAATATTAGAAAAAACTCCATGGTTCTGGAATAATTCTGTGGAACATGCTTTTTATGCTGCGTGTAATAGTCTTTGTACTTATTCAGGAAACAACACTCAAAATACTAAGGTTCAAACCCTTCAAAATGCCATCGGCAAAGTAATGTTATATTTGGATATTGGTGACGTTTCAACTGCAAAGTATTGGTTGCATAAAGTTTTACCCCGTTAATAAACAAAGGATGCTTTGGAGTAATGTTTGGGATCGTATTTGGATATCTACTTTCATGTAGGTTTAAGAAGCTATATTACACTTTTTCAAATTTATAGTATAACATTGAAATTAAAAGCTGTAATTTGAATGGATTAATGACTTCCCTGTAACAGACTACAAAATAGGGTAAATAGATTTCACCTTTTCTTCAACTTTAACTATACGAATTTCAATGCCTGAAATTGTTTGTGATCTGATTAATTTCTCTCGCCCTGCAACCTTTTCTTTTTCAAAATCAAAGTATGCATAAGCGATTTCATGAAATAATTGTGTTAAGGACCAGCTCATAGGAAAAAATGTACTTGTTCCTGGTTTTTCAATCCATTCTTTCGTCTTTTGATTAAAAAATTGAAATCTTGCTTGAAACACGCCTAATTCATTTTTACATAGAATTTCTATTAATTTAATTCGACGTGGGTCGTAAAAATGTACTCCACTTAATACTCCCTTTTTAATGGATCCTATTGTTGCATGTTGAACACATTTTATAAATTCAATAGGATAACCCTTTATTGAAGTTGTAACAATACCCTGATTTGATAATTCAGAAATCCAATTTTCTTCACAAATTTTCATTGCCCGCTTGTGATTCAAATGATTGTAGTTTTTCCAAAGTGTCGAATATTTTTTTAATGCCCGTATAGAATTATAAGGGCCATTAGTTCTGGAATTGCTTGGAAAAGGATAGTTAGATTTAATTTTAAATACTCTAGGTCCAGCAGATAAATCACTTGGATCCAAAGAATGCATATTCTCATTGAGGAAATAATAATGATATTCAATTAGATCTTCCAACTAGAATGATATTTTAGAAATAGTGGACATTTAGAAAAAACTTAAATTACTATTTTGAAGTGCATAATTCTGCTTTCAACTAATAAGGTAGTTTGGGAGAAGAGCATCTTTTCCAGTAAACAATAATACTATTGACAGAACAAAAGCCAATTAAAATTATAATTAATTCTTAAAATCTACTTTTCTGGGATCCCCAATGTTCATTTATTCATTTGTTCAATGTTCACCGCTTACTGGTTTGAACACTTTGCGGTAATTTGCTTTGGTAATGCGTTCGAATTGGCCACCTAATAAGTAGCGGCGGACAGATGACGGTGACATGCCGAATTGCTTTCCTGCTTCGAGTGCTTGGGCCCAACTGAATTCATTGGGTAGGTCGGCGAAAAAGCGTTGCTGCTTTGCTTGTGTTTGGATGATTTTACTTCCATCTTTCATATCGGCGATGAGCATATTGGCGTGGTAGAGTAGCGTTAGGCAGATCTTTTTGGCAATTACTAAATCTGCTTGTTGTATTTTGACTGTATGCTGGTTTTTTCGTTTCTTAAAATCGTAATAGCGCACCATACTCATGACCATCGCGATGCGAAAACTAATGAGGCCGAGGCGGTGAATGGTAGCTAAAATAGGAACACCTGAACCTCGATGAGCAACCTCGGTTACTTCACGAAAAAAGGCAATAAAATCAGTTTGTTGTTCGGGTTGGAAATACAGTTGTATGGGTTCGGGTTGTGCTTTGAGAAATTGGTACATTTCATGAACCAGCTGTCCCAATTCACGAAAAGAGTGTCCCGGATCTGTCCCATTGTGGGCAAATACGTCCCGGAAACTTGGGACAGCTGGAAACGAATAAAACATGAAACGACTAAACAGTCCGTTTTCGGTGTTTGGTATCAGCCGAAAAACCTGTCCGCGTGTCCCGGTAAGTAGTACAGATAGTCTTGGATGTTCTACCGCAAAGTGTTCGCGGTTCTGCCGGCGTTGCATCTCTACTGGTTCATGATGAAATGCGCCGCGTAGTACATCACTGAAATTTCCCCAGTCTTGCGCTAAGGCGTTGGCAAGAGTGTCGGCTTCTGTTGAGAAGAGAATTCCTGCGCCGTCGTTTTCACTAAGGGTTTGTACGACCGAACTTGCACTATTGTTGGCAGGAATAAAAAGCAGTTTATATGGTGGTTCTTTCAGTTGAGCAAGATCCTGGTCTTTGTTCTTGATCTTCTCTTTTTTGAGTTCTTCGAATGCTTGTTTGGCCAAGCGTGTCTCTTCCAATAGCATTTTATGGATTTCCATGCCGATGAGGCGAGTCCAACTCAGCACACCTTTCCCTGAACCTGCTGGTGCTTCAATAAACGTGTAGAGATTTGGAGAAACCCATTTGCGGTCATAGAAGCCAATCACATTTGGCATGCAACCCGATAAAACAGTGATTGAGCCGAGTAATAAGATGTCTCGTTCATACGGATTAGTGATGTTTTCAAATAAATACTTGAGTGGCTCGGGCAAATGCTCGTATATGTCATTAGGCAAAGTAGCGCAAAGCTCATCTTGGTATTGCGGCAATAAGAACAAATCTTCTTCTTGCTCGATAGTGTATGGTTTGGTGTGCATGATTAACGACTTAAAGGTTTATCCTGCACATATCGCAATGCTTGGCGATGAATATTTTTCTCTTGCTCGTGCTTTCCAGCATTGAGCCATTCTTCTAAATCGCCTCTTCGAAATAGAATCTTCTTTCCATTCTTGTAGAACGGGATCTTTCTTCTACTCGTCATGGAGTATAAAGTCTGTTTGGCAATATGCAGAAATTCCGCAGCCTGGGTGGCATTGAGTACTTCTGCTTTTTGATTGTTCTCTGCCAGTTCTGTAACTGACGTTTCTTGATGCTGTTCTAATGCTGTTTGAACAGCTTCATTCACCAACTCTGTGATGAATGCTTGTAAATGAGTAATACTTTCTTTCATATAGATTTGTTTACTCACCCTTCATCAAAAAAAAGACCGTGCCAATACTTTTTGTTTCTGTGTTTTATTTATCGATTCTTTGAGGGTTCATAGTGCTAAAATCTCCGCATGCTTTCAGTGTCAAAATATGTCAGGGTGTGTCAAATTGCGTAGTAAATCATAGAACTGCGCAAAATCGAGAAACTTAGGTTCGAGTTCGTATTGCGCTGATTATCTGACACTTTGTCACTGCCAATTATTCGTTTTCTTGTTTTTTGTTGTCAGTTGTAATGCCTAATTGGATGCTTTTCATGGCTTTTGTTTTCGTTGTATCCATCACCTTACCATAAATTTGAGTGGTATGAATATGCTTGTGCCCAAGTAGTTTTGAAACGGTATAGATATCGGTTCCTTCCGCAAGCTGCAAGGTCGCAAACGTATGGCGGAAATTATGAAAGGTGATCTTCTTTCGGATACCTGCTCTGAGTAACCAACTGTTCAAATTTGCATAGTCTCGTTGGAATTGATACTCCCCAAAAATGGGAGTCTGGTTTGCTTCAAAATCACCGAGTAAACTCAATGCCTCATCAGAAATAGGCAAAGTCTCCATCCCTTTGGTTTTGCTTTGTGTAAAGCGAATGAAATAGCCCATGCCTTCTGAATGTTGAATCTGATCACCTCTAAGTTTAATGACATCACCCAAACGCAAGCCTGTTAAAGCAGAAAACATACACGTGCGCTTTAACAAGTCAGACTCAGCATCCGTATGATAGAGCTTGATCAATTCTTCTTTCGTTAAAAACTCTCGGTAGGTTTCCGGTTGTTGAATCCCCTTCACCGCATCAAAAGGATTACTGATCATATGGCCAAATACCATGGCTTCACGTACTGTTGCCCTCAGTTTATTGTAATAGGTGTAACATGAATTGGCAGAAATGCGCATTTTTGGCGAGTTGATGCGAGTGGCTTTCTTCTGAAGGAATTCTTTGTACTCATTGATGAACTGTGGGGTGATATCTCCAAAATTGCATTGTCCATTACAAAACTGAATAAATGTTTTATACGAAGCAACCCAACCTCCATGTGTATTGGGATTACCTACCCATTTGTTTACCTGCTTTTCATAGAATGGTAAGAAGTCATCAAATTGTGAGCTGCGCTTGATGCCAAACTTTCCTGCCAATCTATCAAGTTGCCTCGTGGAGGCTATCGAGCGTGCTAAGGTTTCAACGTCACGGTTATGACGTTTCTCCATTTCATCGCGAGGAGGGTTAAACAGAAACATATCCAGGTATTCCCAACGTGTAATTTTGCCACTTTCTGGATGCACAATTGGCGGGTAGTGATCTAAATAAAGGCTGATTCGACCCGTCTTTAACGGACGCATTCTAAGTGTAACTCTCATAACTATTTGGATTTAAAAAGATGATCTAATTCTTCACGGAGGATCAAGCGTCTTGCGCCGATGGTAAAACTTTGGAATTTATTGGCTTTGAGCATGCGTTGAACAGTCCAACGACTCACGCCGAGCAACAAACTCACCTCATTCACGCTCAAAACCTCCCTTGCTTGAATTTGAATTACGGGTGCAATCAATTTGCTTTTGATCTGTTCTTTGTTTTCCAGGACTTTCGCCTGTCTTTTGTTCTCTTTGTAAGCCTTTGAGGCACAATTCAATGAACAGTAAAGTGTGGTGCTTTTTCTTGCCACGAATACTTCTTGGCAGAAAACACAAATTTTGGGAAAAGCATGTTTACTAGCAGTCATTTCAATTTTTTCGTTTTGGTGCAGCGTGGTGCAAAATGGTGCAACATGGTGCAGGGTGGTGCAAATACTTTAAATTACGTTCTGAATTTGTTGCTGAGCTGTTGCTCAAAAAATCCGAGCAACAAATGAGCAACAAAACTGATGCAAAACACCAAAAAAGTCGAAAAATGTCAGTTGAATTAAAAACGCGAAAAACCCTTGACTAGCAAGGGTTTCAGTTATCTTTTGTTATGGATGGTTATCGTTGTTTATCGGCGTTTATTTACC
>DBCS01000002.1:0-143422 GCA_002293185.1 Flavobacteriales bacterium UBA952
TCTGAAATGGTATGATGGGGTTTTCGGAACGGCCGGTGCGTTACAATTCCACTACTGCGTTTTTTACCAGCAACGCTATGAATTTTTGTGGTTTCTAGCGCTTCGTTTAACGACATTGGTGGCAAAATAGATGGCAGCCTTTTCGCTAGCATGGATTTGCCAGCTCCGGGTGGCCCAACCAAAATAAGATTATGTGCGCCTGCTGCCGCAATTTCAAAGGCACGCTTGACGTGTAATTGGCCTTTTACCTCGGCAAAGTCTAATGTCGTTTGGGTAGCTAGTTGTTCGAATTCTTCGGGCTTGATAGTTGGGGTTTTTTGAAGCGATCCTTTGCCATTTAGTAAGTCAATGACTTCTTGGATATTTTGAACGCCAAATATTTCTAAACCGTCTACTATTGCGGCTTCTGCGGCGTTTTCTATTGGAACAATAAGACCTTTAAAACCCTCTGTTTTGGCTTGTAAGGCAATAGCTAAAATTCCTTTGGTGCGTTGAATGCTGCCATCGAGAGAGAGCTCACCGAGCAACAGCAGTTCTGCGAGGCGCGTATCTTTGACTTGTTTGGTAACGGCAAGAATTCCAATGGCAATGGGAAGGTCAAAAACAGAGCCTTCTTTGCGGATATCGGCAGGTGAAAGATTGATCGTGACTTCCTTTCCAGGGAAATGGAGTTTGTTGTTGCGAAAAGCAGCTTTAATGCGCTGGTGGCTTTCGCGTACGGCAACGTCCGGAAGCCCAACTAAATGAAAATTAATACCTATATCGATATTGACCTCGACTTGTATGGTGGTGGCACTGATGCCAAAAACGGCGCTAGAGTAAGTTTTGATGAACATAATGAACCTTGATTTTTTCAAAGTTCATCAGAACCGCGCTGCGTTGCTTCAGTAGATCTACGGAGTCTGGTGCTTTTTGGAAATTAAATGTCTATTCTATCAGTAATTTCTGACTCATTCCGTTGTCAATTGTGAATAAGTAGCATCCTTTGGGTAGCCGTTCGAGGTCAATTTTCATTTCGATGGCATGTACTTCGGTGGAGAAAACCAGTTGGCCATAGAAATTATAAAACCGAAGTGTTTTTCCCAATTGAAGGGGCTTCAAGCTAAACACACCGTTACTCGGATTTGGATAAACAAGAATTGGGTTAGTGGCCATGGCCTGCACTTTACTCGTGACGCATTCGCCAGGATAAAATGAACTGACGCCATAATAACTGGTGGCAATGCATGAATTTTGATAAGTGATGGAATCGCAGCCGCAAACGGGGTCAATGACGCCTGGGCACAGCACTTGAAGGTCGATCAATGCTGAATCAATGCAACTTAAAATGACAACGGTGTCTTGAAGACAGGCACTATTGCATTCATAAGAGGAACTGAAAAAAGAACTCTCGTAATTGATGCCGTCACTACCAATCCAGCCACAGCCTGAAAGCACCACACAGCCTGAATCTGTTAGGGCCCAACCGAGGGCCATGGCGCACAAGCCAAAGTCTACACCAAAAGGAATGACCTCGCAGGTATCGTTGAAGTCTTTGTCATTGGGCCAAGCATGTGTTCCTTTAATTGGCCAATCCTGAGCGTTATAAAATGCAGGTAATAGTAGAAATGAAATGAGAAATAGAAAAAATTTAGTCATGGAAAAATTCTTGTTTCGCAATATTTTTGATTTAACCTTCAAGTTTTCAATTCAATGTAGATGGCCCATTATTTTTTCAACCGAAGCAATGACCGCTTTAATAACGGTTTGTACTTGTTCATCATGGAGATCATAATATACAGGTAACGAAATTTCAGTGGAGTAGTGGGTGTAGGCCCGTGGGAAATCAGTCATTTTGTAGCCTAAATTCCGATAGGCCGTGAGCAGGGGCAAGGGCTGAAAATGGACATTTACCGCAACGTCGCGTTCAAAAATGTCTTGTATGATTGCATCGCGTTGTGCTTCAGTACAATTGTTAATGCGCAATTGATAGAGGTGGTAAGAACTTTGCTTTTGTTCGGTTTGATAAATTGGAGTTATAGCCCATGCGAATGGGTTAAATGCTTTATCGTAGGCGGCAAAAATAACCTTGCGTCGGTCTAAATTTTCTTGGTAACGCCCGAGTTCAATTAAGCCGATAGCTGCCTGAATATCAGTCATGTTGCATTTATAACCTGGTTCTAAAACATCATAGCGCCAGGCGCCTTTTTGAGTTTTTGCCAAAGCATCTTTAGATTGCCCGTGTAAGATTTTCATGTTGAAGGTCTTGTAAATGGCATCATGATCAAAGCCTTCTGGTAAATTAAATGTGATGGCTCCACCTTCAGCAGTAGTGAGGTTTTTTACTGCATGAAAAGAAAAAACTGTAATGTCGGCAACACTTCCTATGCGTTTATTATTGTATGAAGCACCAAAACTATGAGCGGCATCAGCTGCAATTAAAATGCGTCCAAGTTGCGCCTGTTCAGCTGAATTGGGTTCAAACAAGTGCTTTTTCTCTTCAATGAGTTGATAAAGCGACGTGTAATCGCAGGGGAAGCCACCAAGGTCTACGGGCATAATGACTTTGGTCTTACTTGTAATTTTTGCTGCAACAGCACTTATTGAAAGATTAAAATCGGCGTCATTGATGTCAACAAAGATGGGAGTTGCACCTGTGTGCAAGACTACATTAGCACTTGCACAATAGGTATAGACCGGAATAATGACTTCATCGCCAGGCCCAACGCCCCACCAGCGCAATAATACTTCCATGCCGGTTGTCCAAGAACTAACAGCAATGGTTGTTTTGGCGCCACAATAGGCACTAATTTCTTTCTCAAACTTTTTGGTTCTAGGCCCTGTAGTAATCCAGCCGCTTCTCAGTGCAGCGCTTACTTCGTCAATTACAGCTTGGTCAATGCGAGGAGGGGAAAAAGGGATCATGAAAGAATGTTGAGTTGTTTATAAAATGAGGCGGCAATTTGGTCGCGATTAAAATGAGCACTTACATATTTTCGGCCTTTTTGCCCAGCAATTTTAATGCTTTCTGGATGTTGAATCAAAACTTGAATGGCATCGGCTAGTGCGGTATGGTTCTCAGGCTCAAAGAACCAACCAGCCTCCGCATTGTCAATAAAATGACCCCTCGCTTCGCCATCTACACCCAAAAGTAAGGGAACTTCCATAGCCAGTGCCTCAAAAACTTTTGAAGGAATTGCACCCTCAAAGAGTGGTAATTTTTTTAAAGGTACTAAAGCTACATCAATTGCTTTGAGAATTTGCGGCATGTCTTTTTTGGCAACAGGTTCCAGAAAATGTACATTTTTTAATTCACGGGCCTCTTTTAAGGTCTGTAGTTTTTCTTTCTCCGGGCCAGAGCCTTGAATAATAAAATGAACGTTGGTTTGTTCTATTAGTAAATTGGCGGCATTCAAAATGACTTCTAGACCTTGGGCATGGCCAATAATGCCGCCATAAAAGAATAAAATATCTTGGTCAGAAAAACCATTTTGAAACCGAAAATCACCTGGCTCAAATTTTACAGGATCATAAAAATCAATATTCACACCATTTGGTAACCAATAGACATTTTGATGCGTAAAACGATTTTTTATGTCGTCAACAATTCCTTGGGTTTGCCCCGTAATTAGTGAAGCGCGTCGGTAACATTGCGCTTCAAGTTTATAGGCTAATTTTAAAAAAAGTTGATTTTGAACAATCCCTAATTTTTCTGCACTCTCTGGCCACAAATCAGAAACATTAAAAATAAGTTTTGCTTTTAGCTTTCTAGATAAGGCCATTGCAGTATAGCCCAAAAATAACGGTGGGCTTTCTATCATTAAGAAATCAAAGGATTTCATCTGACGGCCGCGCCAATAAGCGGACCACACGAAACTAAAATAATTCAGTAAACGGGCTACAATTCCTTTGGATTGAGAGACGTAAATCCATGACCGATGCACCTCGATTCCATCAATGATTTCTTCCCGATTTTTTCTTTTTTCATACCCTTGCATTATCTTCATTCGAGGGTAATTGGGTAATGCAGTCAATACTTCTACATGAATACCATTCGATTTTAAACGAACTGCAAGTTCGTGTAATCTATTTTGAGGCGCGCCAATTTCGGGTGGATAGTATTGGGTTAATATGAGAATTCTCATGATGTTTTTTTGATGGGTTGGGCCGATAACACCAGCAGCCAACAGATGAAAAAGACAATTCCTGATTCTCGTTGAAGCATGCTTTCAAAAAGACAAAAAACAATGAATGTTCCCAATACAAGTAGTGAACTTATATCTTGCTCGCTATAAAAAAACAGACCAAAAGAAATGATGGTGGTAAGAAATAGCAAAAGGCCAATCCATCCGAGTTCGTTCCAAATTTGTAAATATTGATTGTGTGGGTTGAATTCTTTTTTGGCTTGTTCAGAATAACCCCACTGCTCTAATTTTTGCATCAATTTGGGCTCTAACCCGCCGAGGCCTAGTCCAAACGGATGTGCAACTCCAATTTGATAACTTGCGGTCCAAAGTAATAATCTTACTTCATTGCCTTGAAGGGGTTCCGTTCGTCCTTTGATGAATTTGGTCGGATTACTGAGATAACTTTTCGTGAAGTGCCAAGCATTCTGCGCATCCGCTTTAATTTCTTGACTTTGTAAGGCCAGCAAGACACCAATAAACAATGTGCTGCACCCGATGACTAAACTTTTTGTCCAGCCAATTTTCTTGGAAAATTGCCAACTGCTATAGGTCATGAAAACCAGTGCTAAACTCATAATACCCGCAAGTGATCCGAGATGCAGATGCATGGCAGTGAATATGGCTATAAATAACCAAGAAAGCCAACGTGGCTTTGATAAGAACCAAGCCACTCTGCGCAACAAAAGGCCTATGATACTAAAAATTAGAAAAGCCGAAAAATAGGACGGGTGGTGTACTTGTGAAAAGTAAGTAGTACTAAAACAGCGAACGCTGTTACCAAGCGTCATTTGACACATAACGGCGTCGTAGTAGGCGATGACGACTAAAAGAATACAAGCGATTATATGACTTAGCCACATCTGCGCCAATGGAAGCGGTTTTTGCCACTTAAACCCAACGAGAATAGGAAAGGCAAGAAAGGCGAGTTTTCTTTCGAGAGCTGGGAAATCTGGTTGCGAAGACCAAAATAAGGAACACCCGTAAAAGATAAAAAGCACCAGCCAAAATAGCTGGTTTTTGCGTAAGCGAAATTGATTTATTTTCCGAAAACGGCCAATCACACTTAATAGTAAAAGGAAAATGAGCAAAGGACCTGCCAAGGGTTTCCAAAGAAGCCAGGCACCGCAAAATACGATGAGTGTAATTCTGAATATCTTCTCTATCCCCGACATTTATAGCGATAAATAAAATTCGTGAAGTGTTTTGACTTCGCTTTCCCAACTATACTTTTGCTCAAAGCAGCTTCTTGCAGCTTTTGCCATTGCTAATGTTTGTTGGGGGTCAGCTATTAATTCTTGCAAAACGCGCGCAATTTCAGATGTGTCTTGTGGGTCTACAAAATGTGCACACTGACTACCAAACAATAAGGATTTGTACAACGGGAAATCACTCGCAACTACCGCACACCCAGCAGCTAAATATTCAAACATTTTAATGGGATAGGCTTCTTTGTAACTGGGTGTTGGATGAAGCGTAACAAGGCCAATTGTACATTTGCTAAGGATATCCTGGATTTCAGTGCGTCCAACTTGCCCGTGGAATCTTACTTTTTGCCAAGCATTCGTGCATTCTAGTTCAGCAAGTAGCGACGGGTCGTCAAAGGTACCTGCAAGGTGCAACTGCGCATCCACTTTTTCCATTGCTAACACCACTTCTCTAATGCCACGTGATTCATACAGGCCTCCGATATAACAGATGTTTTTAATATTTTTTTGCTGCCATTGCGGGGTGGGGAATTCAGAAAGTATTGGAAAATTTCGGACCAACGCTACTTTCTGATGACTTTTGGCAAAACGCGTGCAAATGCCTGGAGTCACAGAAATAATCCCATCAAGTTTTTTTACATGGCGTTTTTCATACTGCTTATAGGCAAAAGAAATCAATTTTCGGAGCGTCCATGGAATCCAAAACTTATCCATAATTTGTTTGGGCACATCTTCATGTGAGTCAAATACCACTTTAGCACCTTGCCTTTTTAGTTTTGGTGCAATCCGCAATAGTTCTGGGTCGTGTAATTGATAAATATCTGCACTGATGCGCAAAGCTACTTCTAAGACTTCATCGACAGTATGTTTCATGCGAATGCGTCGATTTTGTGTTTGCGCAGTAAAACTATGGATTTGTACGCCGTCTTGCATTCTTGTTTCAGTATTTGGCACGACTACATGAACCTCAAAATCAGTGGCCATTGATCTGGCCATTTTATGAAAAATACGAATGTCTCCATCGAGATGAACACTAGTGAGGTGGCAAATACGCAAGCGTTTAGACATGAATCAATTCCTTTTTTTGGCTAATGATGAGCAGCAGTATCAAAAGCGCCCAGCCGCCGCTAAATAGCAAGGTCAGCAAGGATCCCGAACTCAACAAAAGTAACGGGAAAATCTGCAGACTGAAAGCCAAAGCACCGTGTGTTTTCCTGTGTATAATGTTTAAAAGCCTTAAAAATAATGCAAATAGGCCAGCTGAAATGGGTAGTATCCACCATCCGAAGTTCGTATAAGCACGCATAAAATGGGCTGTATTTACACTACCCTTGATGCCTTGTTTGGCATATTCAGGGTAAAAGGTAGCATATAGTTCAAGGTTGTAATCAGCTGTTTTTTGCCCAGTTAATTTCGTGTAAAGCCCAAAGTCCCGACCATATAAATAAGGTTTGTCATGCGGCACATGTTTAAACCACATTCCGAGTGTTTGTCCAGGAACAATCAAAATACGTCGAAGTAATCCTTCAGAAACTTGATTGGTTTTGCTTGTCGTTTTGACTTGGGTTTGTAAATCATTTTGACCACCATGAAGTTGAGGATTATTTGCAAAAATGGCCAAAATAAATAGTGAACCAGACAGCGCGGTCACAATAAAAGCTACAAACCATTTTCGATGAAGTATGCAGTAGATGAGGATGGGCATACTAACCCATAGCAAAAGGCTTTTTTGGAGCAGCGCTAGGCCATATAAACAACCAATACTCAGGCTAAGTATGCATCCGATTTTATTTTTTTTATGTAAAAAGAACAAAGCGCTAGTTGGCAACAAAACTCTAACTGACCAAGTATTCGCGTAGTGTAACCATTTGGGTAAGCCAGTTGTACCGATTTTTCTCAGCAAATTAGCACTAGATAAATTGGGGGCTTGCCATGCTTCTAGAAATGGAATTTTACCTAACCATAGGAGATGCAGAACAGCAACCATGGATCCTATTGTAAAAAGAAACCATTCAATTTTTTGAAGAGGAAAATTAGGTAAATCAATATTTATCTTAGGTCTAGGCAGTCCAAAGTAGAAAAGTACAAAGGGCAAAAAGAATAAAAAGAAAAGGGCAGGTGCAAAATCGAATGCCGTGGTAGCTATCAAGCCGATTTGTAAAAGGCCATAAACGAATAAATAGCTCGTAAAATAAGGGTGGGCGAACACGAATGCATTTATTTGTTTCATGAACGCAGTTTTTCATAGTGTAGGATGCGCAAAAAGATCAGTCCAAAATAAAGACTGTAAGCAACTAAGTCTATCAAACAGTAGCGAATGGTGAAATCTTCTATAGATGCACCAGGTTGTATAAAGAGCCAAATCATGGCTACAAAGTAAAGGACTTGCCAAATGGCACTATAGCGCACATCTTGCAGTGCAATGAGTGTCGAGCTGAGCGGCGAAACTATAAATTTTAGCGTTTGTCCAAAAATAAGGATGGCTGTTAATTGACCAGCAAGTTGCCATTCGTGTCCAAAAACAAAAGCGAAGAGTGGTGTTGCTAAGAAAAACAAGACCAGGGCAAAAGGTAGACTAAGCAAAAGCAGACCCCAACTTACCTTCTTAAAATCTGTTTTGATGTCTTGCATGTTTCTGATTTTCTCCGCTTGATGTTGTAGATAAACTTGCGAGAGTGCAATAGATATTAGCGCCATCGGTAAAGACAGCACAAGTCTACTGAGGTCAAATTGACCTGTTTGAGCCGTGCCAAAAGCGGCATGAACAATAAAAACAGGTAAGGTCAAACTGATTGTATTCAGCAAGGAGGGCACTGCTTGATATACCGGGAATTGCCAGTATTGCTTTAGTACTATTGCTATTTTATTTAATTCAAAGCTAAATAAAAATCCTTTTTTTTTGGCTTGGCGAAACCCACCGATAAAATTGATCAAATCGCCAATTAAATTGCCCAAAAGCAAACCGCTTTGACATTTGAATAAGCCGCTACCGGTCTGGGTTAGCACCTCTGAGGTACGGCGGTATATTTTATTGCGAGCAGCCTCTTTAAATGCTTTTTTACGAATCAGATAGAAATTAAAGCATTGGAAACTGCTCACTAAAAACACACTTAATGGCAAAAGGTGTAAATACCAAATTGCATGTACATCTAGATTAAATTGTTTAATAATCGTTGCTTCATTCATTATAATAAGCACCCAAAATACAAGAGATAACACGCTACTGATGAGCACACCGCCACTTACAATTTGCTGCGCATCTAAATCCTCTTCCGGCAAAACAATAGCACTTTCGTATTTCAAGTTGGCGATGGCAACCAACATGCCAACCGCAGTGATGTACAATGCCGCAATTCCAAATTCTTCTGCGCTGAACATCCGGCGAAGCAGGGGTTGAAAAAGTATAGGAATCAGTTGAGCAATTAGCGTTCCTAGAATTAGGGTCGCTGAATGACGAAGCAGTCCGGAGCTGGAAATATATTGACGTAGGCGCGTATACATAATTGGGCTAACCCTACAAAGATAATCAAATCAAAATGTCTGCATTTTTAGGGCAAATTAGCGAGGAGCACTATATTTGTGCAAACTTTTAGTCAAATGAAAAACGTAGCAGTAATCGGAGCAGGTACAATGGGCAATGGCATCGCGCATGTCTTTGCACAATTTGGATATCAAGTCAATCTCATCGATGTATCTGAAGCCGCGCTCGAGCGTGCTGTGGCAACAATAGGCAAAAACCTGGACCGCCAAGTGGCCAAAGGAGGCCTAACAGAAGCGCAAAAAGCACAAACCTTACAAAACTTAACTACGTTTTCCAACATGGCTGAAGGCGTAAAAGGAGTGGAATTAGTTGTAGAGGCCGCTACAGAAAACGTAGATCTCAAACTTAAAATATTTAAAGATTTAGATGCACTTACGCAATCAGGCGTCATTCTTGCCACCAATACTTCTTCCATTTCTATTACTAAAATTGCAGCCGTTACCACACGACCCGATAAAGTGATTGGCATGCACTTCATGAATCCGGTTCCGGTCATGAAACTAGTGGAAATTATCCGCGGATACTCAACTTCTGATGAAGTGACCCAACTCATTATGGAAACTTCGCGCAGTCTTTCAAAAGTTCCGGTTGAGGTCAATGACTACCCGGGCTTTGTAGCCAACCGTATTTTAATGCCGATGATCAACGAAGCAATTTATACTTTATTTGAGGGCGTTGCAGGAGTTGAAGAAATTGACACCGTCATGAAATTAGGAATGGCACACCCAATGGGCCCACTTCAGCTCGCAGATTTCATTGGCCTTGATGTGTGTTTGGCCATCTTGGAAGTTTTACACGACGGTTTTGGCAATCCAAAATATGCACCTTGTCCACTTTTGGTCAATATGGTCATGGCGGGTAAAAAAGGCGTGAAGTCAGGTGAAGGTTTCTATTCTTGGCCCCATGGCACTAAAGACTTAGTGGTAGCCGCTAATTTCAAAAAATAGCTTAAAGTGCTTTTAGCTTTTTTAGTACAATCTGATCTATCGGAAACGTAAGATCGGAAGGTTGAATGCTGTTGAGGTTAATCCAACGCTGTTTTTCTTCTTCTATAAAAAATGGAATTTTATATATTAAATTTGAAATGGCGATTTCATTTTTATTGACTGAAACACGATAATAAAAAGCAATCAAATTACGGTCATCAAAAGCCGAGGCCTGATAAAACTCATTGAAATAAAAGAAGTCGGCAGCCGCAATTTCTAGTTGGAGCTCTTCCTTTAATTCTCGGAATAGCGCTTCTTTGATGCCTTCATTTGCCTCGACCCCTCCTCCCGGAAATTTACTGAAAAATTGACCATGTCGGCATTCGTCAGCAATTAGAATTTCGTTGAATTCGTTGGTTATTAAGGCGTAAACCCGTAGATTGAAGCGCGCCAACTAACGGATATACTTAAAGTTTAGACCCGGGTATAAAGCTGCTTCTTCGAGTTCTTCTTCGATGCGCAACAATTGGTTGTATTTGGCCATGCGGTCAGAACGGGAGGCAGAGCCTGTTTTGATTTGCCCGCAATTGAGCGCTACAGCGAGGTCGGCAATGGTGTTGTCTTCGGTTTCGCCGCTGCGGTGGCTCATGACAGAAGTATAGCCATTGCGCGTTGCGAGTTGGACAGCTTCTATTGTTTCAGTAAGGGTACCAATTTGATTAACTTTTACAAGGATTGAATTGGCAACGCCTTGATTGATTCCTTGTTGAAGTCTTTTTGTATTCGTTACAAAAAGATCATCGCCAACTAATTGAATTTGATGGCCAAGTTTTTCAGTAGCAAGTTTCCAACCTGCCCAGTCGTCTTCGGCAAGGCCATCTTCTATGGAGATGATGGGGTAACGGGCACACCAATCAGCCCAGAAGGCGACCATTTCTTCTGAATTTCTTGACTCTCCGGTAGAAGCAAAATTATATTGACCCGTGGAATCATCGTAAAATTCGGATGCCGCTGCATCGAGGGCAATGAACATGTCTTTTCCTGGCGTGAATCCAGCTTTTTGAATAGCTTCCATCACAACTTCGAGTGCTTCTTCATTGGAGCCAAGGCTCGGTGCAAATCCGCCTTCATCACCAACATTTGTAGACATTCCTCTTGCTTTGAGTACTGCTTTGAGGTGATGAAATACTTCAGTGCCCCAACGCAAACCTTCTGAAAAACTAGATGCACCAAGTGGCATGACCATAAATTCTTGGATATCGATGAGGTTATCTGCGTGTGAGCCACCATTGAGAATATTCATCATGGGAACCGGCATGGTAACCGCCCCCACACCACCAATATATTGAAACAAACTGAGCCCGGCTTCTGCAGCTGCAGCTTTAGCCACAGCCAATGAGGTACCAAGAATGGCATTCGCACCTAGATTAGATTTATTAGGGGTATTGTCTAAAGCGAGGAGGAGATAGTCTATTTTTTTTTGTTCGAAAACGTCCATGCCGAGCAAAGCGTTTTGTATGATAGTGTTGACGTTTTCTACGGCTTTGAGAACGCCTTTACCCAGGTATTTTGTTTGATCGCCGTCGCGGAGTTCTACTGCTTCGTGAATACCTGTTGAAGCACCAGACGGTACTGCTGCGCGTCCGAGTACCCCATTCTCAGTGAGTACATCGACTTCAATTGTTGGGTTACCACGAGAATCTAAAATTTGGCGTGCGTGAATGGAGGCTATAAAACTCATTTTTGTTGGTATTGGTGCATGTAAGCAATAAAATTTTCGAAAAGATAGCGTGAATCGTGTGGACCAGCAGAGGCTTCAGGGTGGTATTGTACCGAAAATATGGGTTTGTTTTTAATCGCAATACCCGCAACAGTTTGGTCATTGAGGTGCTCGTGTGTCACTTCAATATTTGGGTGCGTAGCTATACTTTCCTTAGAAATGACAAAGCCATGATTTTGGGTAGTAATTTCGCCTTTACCTGTTTGTAAATTTAAAATGGGATGATTAATACCTCTATGGCCATTGAACATTTTGATGGTACTCAAGCCTTGGCTCAAGCCAAGTATTTGATGGCCCAAGCAGATGCCAAAAACTGGTTTGTGGTCTGCGGCGATCTCTTTGACAAGTGAAATACTATCCGTCATGACGGATGGGTCGCCAGGGCCGTTGGAAAGCATATAGCCGTCGGGCGCAAATGCATCTAATTCGGCTTTGGTGGTGTTCATTGGGAATACTTTTACATGACAACCTCTTTCCACCAAGCATCTGACAATATTCTTTTTGACACCAAAATCTATAAGAGATACCCGGTATTTAGGTTGCTCAGGGCTAACCTCGTAGGCATCTTTGGTGCTAACGCACGAGGATAGTTCTAGACCTTCCATTGAAGGAACCTCTTTTAATTTTTCTGTAAGAAGGGTAATGTCCAGAATTTCAGATGAAATAATGGCGTTCATGGCACCTTTATTTCGGATGTGACGCACCAAAGCCCGGGTGTCGATATCTGAGATTCCTACAGTATGGTTTCTTTCTAAGAATGTTTGCAGTGACTCCACAGAAGCAACTCTTGAAAAACCATTGGAGAACTTTTTTGTAATGAGACCCGCAATTTTGACTGAATCAGACTCAATTTCGGCTTCATGTACGCCGTAATTCCCAATATGGGCAGTGGTCATAATAAGTAATTGACCAAGGTAGGAAGGGTCTGTAAAAACTTCTTGATAACCAGTCATGCCGGTATTAAAGGCGATTTCTCCTCCGGTGGTTCCAATCTTGCCAATGGCAATACCTTTGAACACCGTGCCATCTGCTAGCAGAAGAATGGCTTCTTGATTTTGTTGCATTTATTAATTTTCTCCAAAATTACGGACTTTGTTAAAATAGGAGGGATATAAAAACAAAAAAGGCGGACACAGTCCGCCTTTTTTATCAACATTGTTTCAATTTATTCTTCTGTTTTCTCTTCTTCAGTAGCAGTGTCTGCTTCTTCCGTTGATTCTGCAGTAGGTGCTTCTTCAACAACTTCAGCAACTGGTGTTTCTTCAATAACTTCAACAACTGGTGTTTCTTCAACAACTAGTGTCTCTTCAACAACTGGTGTCTCTTCAACAACTTCAGCAACTGGTGTTTCTTCAGACGTTACGGCTGCAACACCTTCGTTTGCTTTAACTACACGACGTGAACGACGTGTTGTTTTCTTGGTTTCATTGTTGCTGTATAGTTCGTTAAAGTCTACGAGTTCGATCATACACATTTCAGCGTTGTCACCCAAACGGTAACCGGTGCGAATAATGCGTGTGTAACCGCCGTCGCGTGTTGCAATTTTTGGAGCAACTTCTCTGAACAACTCTGTCACGGCATCTTTACTTTGTAAGTAAGAGAAAACGATACGACGAGAGTGGGTAGAGTCGCTTTTTGACTTGGTGAGCAAAGGCTCAATAAATACGCGCAACGTTTTTGCTTTGGCAATAGTTGTTGTGATGCGTTTGTGTTCAATTAAAGAACATGCCATGTTTTGAAGCATTGCTTTGCGGTGGCCTGTCTTTCTACTAAGGTGATTTATTTTATTTCCGTGTCTCATGACTAAAAATCTTAATCTCTGTCTAATTTATATTTTGCGACATTCATACCGAAAGTCAAGCCTTTGCTATCAACGAGGTCTTCAAGCTCAGTAAGTGACTTCTTGCCAAAGTTTCTGAATTTCAATAAATCAGATTTAGCGTAAGATACGAGGTCTCCTAGGGTTTCTACATCTGCAGCTTTTAGGCAATTTAGTGCACGAACGGAAAGGTCCATGTCTACTAATTTGGTTTTGAGTAGCTGACGCATGTGCAAAGAAGTTTCATCGAATTCTTCAGACTCCGCTTTGATTTCGCTATCGAGGGTGATGCGCTCATCCGAGAAAAGCATAAAGTGATGAATGAGGATCTTTGCCGCTTCTTTCAATGCATCTTTTGGATGAATAGAGCCATCAGTTTTGATATTGAAAATTAGTTTTTCGTAATCTGTCTTTTGCTCAACGCGGTAATTTTCAATGCTGTATTGAACATTAACAATGGGCGTAAAAATAGAGTCGATACTAATTGTTCCAAAAGAGGCATTTGCAGATTTGTTTTCATCTGCCGGCACATAACCGCGACCTTTGACAATTGTAAGTTCCATTTCAAACTTCACAGATGTCTCCATGTTACAAATCACTAAGTCAGGGTTAAGAACCTGGAAAGCACTTGTGTACTTACCGAGATCACCTGCAGTGAGTTGTGTTTGGTTACTTACAGAAACAATAACTGTTTCAGAATCTGTTCCTTCGATTTGACGCTTAAAACGTACTTGTTTCAGGTTTAGTACGATTTCAGTAACGTCTTCTACAATACCTTTTAAGGTTGTAAATTCGTGGTCTGCACCTTGAATTTTAATAGACGAAATCGCAAAACCTTCTAAAGAAGAAAGTAAAATTCGACGAAGGGAGTTACCAATGGTAATTCCGTAGCCCGGTTCTAGCGGACGAAACTCAAATTCTCCGGTGAAATCATCAGAGTTGAGCATGATAACCTTGTCAGGTTTTTGAAAATCCAATATTGCCATTTTCTATCTCTTAGGGTTATTTAGAATACAATTCAACGATCAACTGCTCGCGAATATTTTCTGGGATCATTTCTCTTGCTGGTAAATTCAATACTTTACCGCTCATGCTTGATGAGTCCCAATCAAGCCAATCAAATGTTTTATTACTAGCCGTAAGTGAGCCTGTGATTGCTTCCAGAGACTTTGATTTTTCGCGAACGCCAACGACGTCACCAATTTTCAAAGTGTAAGAAGGAATGTTTACTACTTCACCGTTTACTGTAATGTGTTTGTGTGAAACCAACTGACGAGCACCTCTTCGCGTAGGAGCAATACCAAGGCGGAAAACTGTGTTGTCTAGGCGAGCCTCGCACAACTGTAATAAGTTTTCACCGGTAATGCCTTTCATGCGAGAAGCTTTTTCAAACATGTTGGAGAACTGGCGCTCTAGAATACCGTAGGTGTATTTTGCTTTTTGCTTTTCACCTAATTGCACTGCGTATTCAGATTGCTTGCCACCTCTTCGTTTAGATGGACCGTGTTGACCTGGACCATAATTTCTTCTGTCCAAAGATTTGTCTGGACCAAAAATTGGATCGCGGAAACGACGCGCAATTTTTGATTTTGGACCTGTGTATCTTGCCATTTTATATGATTATTGTGTGGGCGTCATGAATTAAGGCATTCCTTCGATGACAATAAGCCCACTGGTTAAAAAATACTATACTCTTCTTCTTTTTGGAGGACGACAACCGTTGTGTGGCATTGGTGTTACATCAACGATTTCTGTTACCTCAATGCCTGAATTGTGAAGTGCACGGATAGCAGACTCGCGTCCTGCTCCTGGCCCTTTTACATAAACACGCACTCTACGTAGTCCGAAGTCATGTGCTTCTTTTGATGCATCTTCTGCCGCAATTTGTGCAGCATAAGGTGTGTTCTTTTTAGAACCTTTGAAGCCCATCTTGCCGGCAGATGACCAAGAGATCACTTGTCCAGCATTATTTGTTAAAGATATGATGATGTTATTGAAACTCGCTTGGATATGCGCTTCTCCGGAAGCATCAACTTTAACGTTCTTCTTCTTTTTTTGGTTTGCTTTTGCCATTTTTACTGGGAACTAGTTATTATTTAGTTGCTTTTTTCTTGTTTGCAACTGTCTTACGTTTTCCTTTACGCGTACGAGAGTTGTTTTTGGTTCTTTGACCACGAAGTGGTAAGCCTAGACGGTGACGAATTCCGCGCTGACATCCGATGTCCATAAGGCGTTTAATGTTCAATTGAACTTCAGAACGCAATTGGCCTTCCGTTTTGATTTCGTTAACGGTGTTACGAATAGCGGCTAATTGATCATCGTTCCAATCTTGAACCTTGATGTTTTCATCAATAGCGTTAGTGGTTAAAATCATTTTAGCTGTACTTCTACCGATTCCGTAGATGTAAGTTAAACCAATGACTCCTCTTTTGTTTTTTGGTAAATCTATACCTGCAATACGTGCCATATACTTGTTATTATCCTTGACGTTGTTTTAATTTCGGATTCTTCTTGTTGATCACGTAAATTTTACCTTTACGCTTCACAATCTTGCAATCTGCAGTTCTCTTTTTAACTGATGCTCTGACTTTCATAATTCTAGTTATTTGTATCTAAAAGATATTCTACCTTTGGTTAAATCATAAGGAGACATTTCAACCTTTACGCGGTCTCCTGGAAGTATTTTAATATAAAACATGCGCATCTTACCCGAAATATGAGCGGTAAGAACATGTCCATTTTCTAGTTCAACTCTAAACATTGCGTTCGGCAATGCCTCTAGGATGGTTCCGTCTTGTTCTATGGAGGTTTGTTTTGCCATTTTACATTCCAGATAATTCGTTAGCACCTCTTCGTCCTCTTACACGAGTACCTTCCATAAGTGAATCCATGTTGCGATTGAGTTGATAGGTTTCAATTTGCTGTAGGGTATCCAAAACGACGCCTACCATGATGAGGATGGAAGTTCCACCAAAGAACATGGCAAAACTGTCATTAACTCCAGCTAACTTGGCAATAGACGGCAAAATTGCAATCACGGCAAGAAATAAGGAGCCCGGGAACGTAATGCGCGAAACAACTTGGTCAATGTGTTCTGCTGTCTCTTCTCCAGGACGAACGCCTGGTATGAAACCGCCACTCTTTTTCAAGTCGTCTGCAATTTTATTCGGATTAATCATGATGGCTGTATAGAAATACGTAAAGACAACGATCAAGATAACAAGCAATAGATTATAGCTAAAACCATACGGATCTCCGAGTGTTTTGGCTAGCCAGCCTGCATCTTGCTGTTGGGTTACTCCTTGGTAAACCATCATTGGGATAGTCATGATTGCTTGGGCAAAGATAATCGGCATTACACCACTTGCATTGATTTTGATTGGCAAGTAGTTGCGTGCTCCGTTTACATCTTCCATTGCTCTTGCCCCGGCAACGCGTTTGGCGGTATTCAGTGGTATGCGTCGGACTCCTTGAACAATGAGGATGGTAATGAGGATGATCAAGAAGAACATCACGATTTCCAATACCAAACGAATTAAGTTACCCGCTTCTACTGATTTTCCGAACTCAGCAAAGAATGCTCCTGGTAGGCGAGAGAGGATACCGACTGTAATTAGCAAGGAGATACCGTTGCCAATTCCGCGTTCCGTAATGCGTTCACCTAACCATACTGCGAACATAGAACCTGCAATCAGCAACATAATTGTTTGTGTCCACCAAAAAGTATTTGGATCGTCAGGCATGGCGTTTTTGTTGCTTACATAAAGTGTAAGGTAACTTGGTGCCTGCAATGCGCAAATTACAATTGTCAGTAAACGCGTGTAGTTGTTGATTTGCTTTCTTCCAGACTCACCTTCATTTTGCATCTTTTGCACAGCTGGTACAGCCATACCTAGTAATTGCATGATAATGGAGGCACTAATGTAAGGCATTATTCCTAAGGCCATTATGGAAGCATTGGTGAAACCTCCTCCAGAAAAAACAGAGAGGATACTTTCTAGAAAGTTTTGGTCTGTAGCTGTGCTGGTTAAGGCATCGTACTTGACACCAGGCAAAATCACGAATGACCCTACTCGGTAAGTAAGGATAAGGCCAAGTGTCAGGAGGATGCGCTTGCGCAACTCTTCAACTTTCCAGATATTTTGCAGGTTGGTTATGAATCGTTTCATCTAAAAGCGTGCAAAGATAGTTAGATTTTTGTACATGTACCACCTAGCGCCTCAATCGCAGCAATTGCTGTGCTTGAAAAACCGTTGGCGGAGATGTTTACTTTTGCTTTCAACTCACCACGACCGAGTACTTTGACAAGTTCTTTGTTAGATAAAAGACCATTTTGACGCATAACTTCTGGAGTGATATCCAATATGCCTTTGACACTTGCGAGGTTCTCGATTATGTCTAAATTAATGGCTTTGTATTCAACACGATTGATGTTTTTGAAACCAAATTTAGGTACGCGACGCTGTAAGGGCATCTGCCCACCTTCAAAACCAATTTTAGTTTTGTAACCAGAACGCGATTTTGCACCCTTATGACCACGTGTAGATGTTCCGCCACGTCCTGATCCTTGACCACGTCCGATGCGCTTCTCTGCTTTGATCGAGCCTGCTGCTGGTGTAAGATTATGTAATTCCATTTCTTTCTTAGTCTATTGTTCCACTACTTGAATAAGGTGTTTTACCTTATTCACCATTCCCATAATTTGAGGCGTAACCTCTTTCTCTAAAACTTGGTTCAAGCGACGAAAACCTAAAGCTTTGATTGTAGCTTTTTGATCAGCTGGACGCTTGATCGCACTTTTCACTTGTTTGATTTTGATTGTGCTCATTGCTGAATATTTTAACCGTTGAATACTTTGTCAAGGGAAATTCCACGTTGACGAGCAACTGCTACTGCATCGCGCATGTGAGCGAGTGCATCTATTGTAGCTTTTACTACGTTGTGCGGGTTTGAAGAACCTTGAGATTTTGCTAATACATTGTGTACACCAACGCTTTCGAGTACGGCGCGCATGGCACCTCCTGCGATTACTCCGGTACCTTCGGTTGCTGGCTTGAGGAAAACCTCAGCACCACCGTATTTACCTTTTTGTTCGTGCGGAACTGTACCTCTTAGGATAGGAACTTTGATTAAGTTCTTTTTTGCGTCGTCGATGCCTTTTGTAATAGCTTCGGTTACTTCTTTTGCTTTACCAAGACCGTGTCCTACAACACCGTGTTCGTCGCCAACTACAACAATTGCAGAAAAACTAAATGTACGACCACCTTTGGTTACTTTGGTTACGCGATTAACGGCCACGAGTTTATCTTTTAACTCGATATCGGCTGATTTCACTCTGTTTACGATTTGAGCTGCCATTTTTTCTTAAAATTTGAGTCCTCCTTCGCGAGCTGAATCAGCCAAGGATTTAATTCGACCATGATACAAGTAACCATTACGGTCAAACACAACGCGTTCTACACCTGCTTTTTGAGCAACTTCTGCAATTTGTTTGCCGACAATAGCCGCCTGATTAACTTTGTTCACTTTTTGTGCATCTTCAATTTTAAGAGAACCAGCAGAGGCTATTGTACGACCAGTGTTGTCGTCGATTACTTGTGCATAGATTTGCTTGTTACTTCTAAAAACAGTGAGACGTGGAATAGCTGAAGTTCCGAAAATCTTTTTTCTGATTCTTCGCTTGATTTTTGCTCTTCTTAATACTTTATTTAGTGCCATAATTCTTTCGATTATTTTTTACCTGCTGACTTACCAGCTTTTCTACGAATTTCTTCACCTACAAAGCGGATACCTTTTCCTTTGTATGGTTCAGGTTTTCTGAAAGAGCGAATCTTGGCAGCAACTTGTCCGAGTAATTGCTTATCGTAAGACGCTAGAGATACGATAGGTGCTTTACCTTTTTCAGTTACAGTGGTAACTTTCACTTCTTTCGGGATTTCCAAAATAATGGCATGTGAAAATCCGAGGGCTAATTCGAGTAGTTGACCGGTAGCATTTGCACGGTAACCAACTCCGATAATTTCCATATCCTTTTTAAAGCCTACAGATACGCCTTGGATCATGTTATATACTAAAGCGCGGTATAAACCATGCTTTGAACGGTGATCTGGTGCGTCTGTTTCACGCGCAAATGTAATTACATTGTCTTCGATGCTTACGCTTACTGAAGATTCAATGTGTTGTGTTAATTCGCCGTTTTTCCCTTTGACCGTCATGACGGAATCGTTGAACGTCACGTCGACGCCACTTGGGATAATTATAGGTGCTTTTCCAATTCTTGACATTGCTCTTTAATTTTAGTAAACGTAACAAAGAACTTCTCCGCCAACATTTTGCTGACGTGCTTCTTTATCTGTAATTACACCGCGAGACGTTGAAACTATGGCAATACCTAAACCATTCAATACGCGTGGCATTTCTTGGGAAGCGCTATATTTTCTTAAGCCTGGACGTGAGGCACGTTGCAATTTAGTAATTGCTGGTACACGTGTAGAGGTGTTGTATTTCAAAGCAATTTTAATGTTACCTTGTTTATCATCCTCCTCAAACTTGTAGTTGAGGATATAGCCTTGGTCAAACAAAATCTGTGTCATTGCACGTTTGATGTTAGAACCAGGTATATCTACGGTCTTCAAGCTTGCTGCACTCGCATTTCTGATGCGTGTGAGGAAATCTGCTATTGGATCTGTATTCATTTCTTTAGTTTTTTCTTAATTACCAACTTGCTTTCTTAACTCCGGGGATTTTACCAGCCAAAGCCATCTCGCGGAAAGTTACCCTAGAGATACCAAATTGACGCATATAACCTCTCGGACGACCGGTTAAGCCACAACGGTTGTGTTTTCTGATTTTAGAAGAGTTCGCCGGCAACTTTTGTATTTGCATCATTGCATCCCATTTCTGAGACTGAATTTCTTCAGATGTATCTGTTGACTTCAAAATTTTGGTGAGTTCAGCGCGTTTCTTTTCATAACGGTTTACTAACCTTTCTCTCTTGCGCTCACGCGCTTTCATTGATTCTTTAGCCATTTCTTTTATTTTTTAATAAATGGAAAACCAAATGCATCCAACAATGCTTTTGCCTCTTCGTCGCTTTCAGCTGATGTAACAAAGGTGATATCCATACCTAGGATACGATTGACTTTATCGATATCGATTTCTGGAAAAATGATATGCTCCTTGACACCGAGGTTGAAGTTGCCGCGCCCGTCAAAACCCTTTGGATTAATACCGCGGAAGTCCCGGGTACGTGGTAAAGCAACGGCAAGTAAACGATCGAGGAAGTCGTACATGCGGTCACCCCGAAGCGTTACTTTTGTACCAATTGGCATCCCTTTACGCAACTTAAAGTTCGAGATATCTTTTTTAGAAATTGTAGTAATTGCTTTTTGTCCAGCAATGCGAGATAGGTCTGCTGCTGCACTGTCGATCAATTTCTTGTCTGCAACTGCTTCACCCATACCTTGGCTGAGTACAATTTTTTCTAACCTAGGAACGCTCATTACTGATTTGTAATTGAAACGCTCTTGAAGCGTTTGCTTGATTTCGTTCCTGTACTTTTCTTTTAATCTTGGCGTGTAATTCATTATTTTATCACCTCCCCTGATTTCTTTGAATAACGTACTAATTTTCCATTCTCCTCTTTTCTACCGATGCGGCTTGCAACACCGTTGCTTACGACCATAAGGTTAGAAATATTGATAGAACCTTCTTTTTCTTCGATTCCACCTTGAGGGTTTGTCGCGCTTGGTTTGTTGTGTTTTTTTATCATATTAACACCTTCTACTGTTGCACGCATTTTTTCGCGATCGATGGTGACAACTTTGCCCTCACGACCTTTGGATTCACCTGAAATAACCTTCACGGTGTCGCCAATCTTGATGTGTAATTTCTTTTGCATTACTCAATGATTTATAACACCTCAGGTGCTAGTGAAACAATTTTCATGTAGTTGCTTTCGCGAAGTTCACGAGCCACAGGCCCGAAAATACGCGTGCCACGCATTTCACCGGCTTGATTAAGGATTACACAAGCGTTGTCGTCGAAGCGAATATAAGAACCATCTTGACGGCGGATCTCTTTTTTCGTTCTAACCACAACTGCTTTTGCTACTGATCCTTTTTTAACGGCACCATTCGGCATTGCACTTTTGACGGCAACAACAATTTTGTCACCAACGGAAGCATAGCGTCTTCTTGTGCCGCCTAATACGCGGATGCACAAAACTTCTTTTGCTCCTGAGTTGTCTGCTACTGATAGTCTGGATTCTGTTTGTATCATTTTATCCGATTATTTAGCGCGTTCTACAATTTCTACCATTCTCCAGTTCTTTGATTTACTCAAAGGACGTGTTTCCATGATACGAACGGTATCACCAACATGACAATCGTTGTTTTCGTCGTGAGCAACAAAACGGGTAGTTTTCTTAACGAACTTACCGTATTTAGGGTGCTTCACTTTACGCTCAACAGAAACGACAATGGATTTCTCCATTTTGTCACTGGTTACGACACCAATTCTTTCTTTTCTTAAATTTCGTTTTTCCATGTTCATTTTTTTATCTCAGGATTAAGCCTGATTTGAACGTTTAGTTAACTCTGTACTCAATCTTGCTACCAGTTTGCGCATGTGATGAATGCGCAATGGATTTTCAATGGGAGTTGTTTTGTGTGTCAACTTCAGATTAGTCAATTGACCTTTGAAGTCGTCCAAACGACCCTGTAAATCCGCTGTAGAAAGTTTTGTGATTTCTGCTTGTTTCATCTTTATCGATTAAACTGGTAAAACATAATCATTGCGAACAATGAACTTGCATTTCACAGGCAACTTCTGTGCTGCAAGGCGCATTGCTTCTTTAGCAATGTCGTAAGCCACACCATCTGCTTCGAACATGATCGTTCCTGGTTTGATCACGGCAACCCAGTGGCTTGGTGCACCCTTACCTTTACCCATACGTACTTCGGCTGGTTTTGAGGTAACCGGCTTGTCTGGGAAAATTCGGATCCAAACTTTTCCTTCACGCTTCATGTATCGAGTAACGGCGATACGAGAAGCTTCAATCTGACGTGAAGTAATCCATCCTGGTTCCAAAGCCTTTAATCCGAAAGATCCGAATGCGATTGTTGAACCACGATGGGCCAATCCACGGTTTCTACCTTTCTGTACTCTTCTAAATTTTGTTCTTTTAGGCTGTAACATTTCCTGTCAATTTAACTGTCTTTTTACTTCTTCTTTCTCTTGAATGATGCAGGCTTGCGGTCACCACCTTGGTTGTTACCAGCACCAGTACTCATACCGATGTTTGGTGCGAGGTCGCGCTTGCCATACACTTCTCCGCGGCAAATCCACACTTTAACACCAATACGACCGTATGTAGTGTGTGCTTCGGAAACTGCGTAGTCAATATCTGCACGGAAAGTGTGCAATGGGGTACGTCCGTCTTTGTACATTTCTGTACGTGCCATTTCAGCACCGTTCAAACGGCCAGAGATTTTAACTTTAATCCCTTCTGCTCCCATACGCATCGATCCTGCGATTGCCATTTTGATGGCACGACGGAAAGAAATACGTGCTTCTAATTGACGTGAAATACCATCAGCTACTAAGCGTGCATCTAATTCAGGACGCTTCACTTCGAAGATGTTGATTTGAATTTCTTTTTTAGTCAATTTTTTTAATTCTTCTTTTAGTTTGTCAACTTCTTGACCACCTTTTCCGATGATGACACCAGGACGAGCAGTATTGATGGTGACAGTAACTAGTTTGAGGGTGCGTTCGATAATGATCTTAGCAATACTTGCCTTGGCCAAACGAGCGTTAAGGTAGCGACGGATTTGATCGTCTTCAACGATTTTATCTTTGTAGTCGTTGCCGCCGTACCAATTTGATTCCCATCCGTGGATGTAACCAAGTCTATTTCCAATTGGATTCGTTTTTTGTCCCATTTCTTCTAGTTATTTTGTACCATCAACTACGATCGTCACGTGGTTCGATCTTTTTCTAATTCTGTGTGCGCGACCTTGTGGTGCTGGTTGAATGCGTTTGAGCATTGTACCGCATCCTACTTCAATACGACTCACGACAAGTGTTTCTTGGCTGATATCTGCTCCTTCGTTCTTTTGTTCCCAATTTGCAATTGCAGAACGGAGAAGTTTACCAAGGCTTGTAGAGGCATCTTTTCCATTGAAATGAAGGATGTTCAAAGCTTTGTTGACTTCAACACCACGGATTAAATCAGCCACCAATCTCATCTTACGAGGAGAAATAGGTGAATCGTTTAAGCGGGCGATCGCCAATGACTTTTTATTTTCTTTAAGCTCTTCAGCTCTTAAGCGTTTTCTAGCTCCCATGACTGTAATAATTCTTAACGTTTCTTATCTTTTTTATTACCGGCGTGGCCACGGAAGTTGCGAGTAGGAGAAAATTCTCCTAGTTTGTGACCAACCATATTTTCCGTAACGAATACCGGAATAAACTTGTTGCCGTTGTGAACAGCGAAAGTTAAACCGACAAATTCCGGAGTAATTGTGGATGCTCGTGACCATGTTTTGATAACAGCCTTGCTGCTAGACGCTTGAGCATCGTCAACTCGTTTCATCAACTTATAGTGAACAAACGGTGGTTTCTTTAATGAACGACTCATACCTTACTTATTTCTTTCTTCTTTCTACAATTAACTTATCGGAATACTTGGTCTTGGATCTTGTTTTGAATCCTTTTGCAGGCATACCATTTCTTGAGCGTGGGTGACCACCAGAATTACGGCCTTCACCACCACCCATTGGGTGATCAACGGGGTTCATGACGACTCCACGTACACGTGGACGACGACCTAACCAACGAGAGCGTCCTGCCTTACCAGAGACAACTAGGTTGTGTTCAGCGTTAGAAACAGAACCAATTGTAGCTAGACAAGTAGTTAAGATCATGCGTGTTTCACCTGAAGGCATTTTGACAATAGCATATTTACCATCGCGTGCATTCAATTGTGCATAAGTACCAGCACCACGTGCAATGATACCTCCAGCTCCTGGCTTTAATTCGATGTTGTGGATGACTGTTCCAAGTGGAATATCAGAAAGGAACATGGTATGACCAACATTTGGCAAAGCCGTTTTTCCCGAAAGAACTACGTCTCCAACTTTGAGCCCGTTAGGAGCAATGATGTAACGCTTTTCGCCATCTGCGTAAAATAACAACGCGATATTAGCTGTGCGGTTTGGATCGTATTCAATAGATTTTACGGTAGCAGGGATGTCAAACTTTTCGCGTTTGAAATCTACGATACGGTATCTTTGTTTGTGACCTCCACCTAGGTAGCGCATGGTCATGCGACCATCGTTGTTACGACCACCTGATTTTTTCATCGGGGCCAACAAACTCTTCTCTGGTGTCGCTTTGGTTAGCTCTGCAAAATCAGTAGCTACTTTGTGGCGTTGACCTGGAGTTGTCGGTTTAAATTTTTTCAAACTCATGGTTAAACATTAATAATTGTTAAATAAATCAATGGTTTCACCATCTGCTATCGTTACTACAGCCTTCTTCCATTGCTTGCTTTTTTGCTCAACAATGCCTTTATTCGTGTACTTCACAGAGGATACCCCACCACCATAATTTAATGTATGAACATCTGTGACATGTACTCCATACATCTTTTCGATGGCATTTTTAATTTCGATTTTGTTGGACTTACGGTCTACTTCAAATGTAAAGCGATTAGAAAGCTCGCTTTGCTTTGTAGCTTTTTCCGTAATGACCGGCTTCTTGATAATTGTTTGCATAACGCTTAGTTAAGAATCGTTTGAATTTTCTCAATAGAGCTTTCAGCCAATATCACTTTTGAGGCATTGAGCACGTCGTAGGTGTTAAAGGAATCTGCTGTTACGACTTTTACACGCCCAAGGTTACGTGCAGCGAGGTATACGCTATCCGTTTTGTCACCGAGGATAAAAAGTACTTTTTGGTTTTCAAGTTTCATGGAAGACAAAAGCGCTTTAAAGTCTTTTGTTTTGGCCTCCATGTTGAGGTCTTGGATGACCATTAGGGAGTCACTTTTTGCTTTGAAGGCAAAGGCAGACTTACGAGCCAAACGCTTTAGTTTCACGTTTAACTTGAAATGATAGTTGCGTGGTCGTGGTCCAAAAATACGGCCTCCACCAACGCGTGTTCCAGATTTAACTGAACCTGCACGAGCACCACCTGTACCTTTTTGGCGTTTGATTTTTTTGGTAGAACCAGCAATTTCGTTACGCTCTTTGGATTTGTGTGTGCCTTGACGTTTGTTGGCCAAATGTTGTTTGACATCCAAGTAAATGGCATGATTGTTTGGTTCAATTCCAAACACCTCGTCTGCAAGGGTTACTGACTTTGCAGTAGCTGCACCTTTTGAATCGTAGATCTTCAGTTTCATTACTTGACAATTGTTACGGTTGAACCATTTGCACCTGGAATCGATCCTTTAATGATCACGAGATTCTTGTCTGCAATTACCTTTAAAATTTGTAGGTTGGCCTGCTTGCGACGTTTGTTACCCATCTGACCCGCCATGCGCATTCCTTTGAATACCCTGGCAGGATAGGAACAAGCACCAATTGACCCTGGTGCACGTAGACGGTTGTGCTGACCGTGTGTGGATTGTCCTACACCAGCAAATTTGTGGCGGCGAACAACCCCTTGAAAACCTTTACCTTTTGAGGTTCCGGTTACATCGACGAATTCACCTTCTTGGAAAAGGTTAACGTCAATGGTGTCTCCGAGATTAGCAGCATCGAATCCTTTGAATTCGACGAGCTTCGCTTTCGGAGCCGTGTTTGATTTTTTGAAATGACCTTTTAATGCATTGGGGGTGTTTTTCTCTTTACGAGCACCGAATCCCAACTGAACTGCATCGTAACCATCTCTGTCTTGTGTTTTGACTTGCGTCACAACACAAGGACCAGCTTCTATCACTGTGCATGGCAATGATTTGCCCTCAGCACTAAAGATGCTAGTCATCCCGATTTTGCGTCCAATAATTCCTGGCATATACTAGTTGTTAAAAATTACACTTTGATTTCTACGTCAACTCCACTAGGAAGCTCCAACTTCATGAGGGCATCTACTGTCTTAGAAGAACTGCTGTAGATATCCATCAAACGCTTGTAGGCACACAACTCGAATTGCTCACGCGCCTTTTTATTCACGTGTGGTGAACGGAGTACGGTGTAAATTCTTTTGTGTGTTGGAAGTGGAATAGGACCACTTACCACAGCACCTGTAGACTTAACTGTTTTTACGATTTTCTCTGCTGATTTATCTAGCAAATTGTGATCGTAAGATTTTAATTTTATTCTGATTTTTTGGCTCATCTGCTTAATTTTTTTATGCTTTGACTTAACCTTTTGCTTTTGCTACTACGTCTTCGGCAATGTTTCTTGGTGCTTCTGAGTAGTGTGAAAACTCCATAGAAGAACTCGCACGACCTGAAGTGATGGTACGCAATTGAGTTACGTAACCGAACATTTCTGATAAGGGAACATCTGCTTTTAAGACTTTGGCGCCATTTCGGTCATCCATGCCTTTCATCATGCCGCGACGACGGTTGAGGTCACCAACGACGTCACCCATGTTTTCTTCTGGGGTAACGACTTCCAATTTCATGATTGGTTCGAGTAGTACTGGACTACATGCTTTTAATGCAGCACGGTAAGCCATTTTCGCACACAACTCAAATGAAAGTGAGTCGGAGTCAACGTTGTGGTAAGAACCATCAAGTAATTCTACAACCATTGCGTCGATAGGGAAACCTGCCAAGACGCCATTTTTCATGGAGTCTTTGAAGCCTTTTTCAACCGAAGGAATGAATTCACGCGGGATGTTACCACCTTTGATGCTGTTAATGAATTCAAGACCGGTTTTTTCTTCGTTGGTTTGTGCTGAAATTTTAACGTAGATGTCGGCAAACTTACCACGACCACCTGTTTGTTTTTTGTAAACTTCACGGTGTTCGGTCTTGCCAGTGATAGCCTCACGGTAGGCTACTTGTGGAGCACCTTGATTCACTTCAACTTTGAATTCGCGCTTTAAACGGTCTATGATGATCTCGAGGTGAAGTTCACCCATACCAGAAATAATGGTTTGACCAGTTTCTTCGTCGGTATTCACACGGAAAGTTGGATCTTCTTCTGATAGTTTAGATAAACCGATTGACAAACGATCGGTATCAGCTTGTGTTTTAGGTTCGATTGCCAAACCGATTACTGGATCCGGGAAGTTCATTGATTCTAGGATGATCGGGGCATTCTCAGCGCAAAGTGTATCACCAGTTTTGATGTCTTTAAATCCAACTACGGCACCGATATCACCAGCTCCTAATTCAGGAATTTGGTTTTGTTTGTTGGCGTGCATTTGGAAGATACGAGAAATACGTTCCTTATTGTCTGAACGCGTATTCAATACATAAGAACCTGCTTCGAGTTTACCTGAGTAAGCACGAACAAAACACAAACGACCAACAAATGGGTCAGTTGCAATCTTGAACGCTAGACCAGAGAAAGGTTCGTCGTAAGATGGCTTGCGCGTAACTTCTTGGTCATTTTTAGGATTGATACCTGTAATACCTTCTACATCCATTGGAGATGGAAGAATTTCCATTACCATATCAAGCATAGCTTGAACGCCTTTATTTTTGAATGAAGAACCACACATCATTGGTACAACTTTACCAGCGATAGTGGCTTGACGCAAAGCGTCGAGGATTTCACGTTCAGTCAAAGAATTTTCATCTTCGAAGAATTTTTCCATAAGACTTTCGTCAAATTCAGCAACCGCTTCTAATAATTCAGAACGCAATTGACGTGCTTCGTCGACGATATCTGCAGGAATTTCTACTTCTTGGAAAGTCATACCCATGTCGTGCTCATTCCAGACAATTCCTTTCCAATTGATTAAGTCAACAACTCCTTTAAAGTTATCTTCTTCACCGATGTTGATTTGTAGTGGAAGCGCGTGGCTACCTAACATTTGTTTCACTTGGCGACAGACCATTAAAAAATCAGCGCCTTGACGGTCCATTTTATTAACGAAACCGATGCGCGGAACATTATAATTGTTTGCCAAGCGCCAGTTTGTTTCAGATTGAGGCTCAACGCCATCAACAGCAGAAAACAAGAATACTAAACCGTCTAGTACACGTAACGATCGGTTAACTTCAACCGTAAAGTCAACGTGTCCTGGGGTATCGATAATGTTAACATGGTATTGTTGACCGCGGTAGTTCCAATCTAGGGTAGTAGCAGCAGAAGTAATGGTGATACCACGCTCTTGCTCTTGCTCCATCCAGTCCATTGTAGCTGCGCCGTCGTGTACCTCACCAATTTTGTGACTTACGCCACCATAATAAAGGATACGCTCGGTGGTTGTTGTTTTACCCGCATCAATGTGAGCGGCAATACCGATGTTTCTTGTGAATTTTAAATCTCTAGCCATTATCTTAGAATCTGAAGTGTGAGAATGCTTTGTTTGCTTCAGCCATGCGAAGCGTATCTTCTTTCTTCTTGAATGCTGCACCTTCTTCTTTAGAAGCGGCAATAATTTCAGAGGCAAGGCGTTGTGCCATTGTTTTCTCATTGCGCTTGCGAGAGTAACCAATTAGCCATTTCATAGCTAATGATGCTTTACGCTCTTCACGAACTGGGGTAGGGATTTGAAAAGTAGCTCCACCAACGCGGCGAGAACGTACTTCTACACTTGGAGTAATGTTTTCAATCGCTTTTTTCCAAGTCTCGAGACCATTTACGTCTTCGATTTTCTTTTCTACGATTTCTAATGCGTCGTAAAATATTCGGAACGCTAAACTTTTTTTACCGTCTAGCATTAAGTTGTTGACAAACTTAGTGACAACTACCTCGTTAAACTTTGGATCTGGTAGTATCGCAATTTTTTTCGCTTTTCTTCTTCTCATGATGTCTAGCTTTTAATTATTTCTGCTTAGGACGTTTTGTACCATACTTAGAACGACGTTGGGAACGGCCTTGAACTCCGGCTGTATCCTCTGCACCACGGACAATGTGGTAACGTACCCCAGGTAAATCTTTTACCCTTCCTCCGCGTACAAGTACTAATGAGTGTTCTTGAAGATTGTGGCCTTCGCCACCGATGTAAGCGTTGACTTCTTTTCCATTGGTCAAACGTACACGCGCTACCTTTCGCATGGCCGAGTTCGGCTTTTTAGGAGTTGTCGTGTACACACGAACGCAAACACCTTTGCGTTGTGGACATGAATCAAGCGCAGCAGACTTACTTTTCTTCACTACCGCAGTTCTTCCTTTGCGAACTAATTGTTGAATAGTTGGCATAAAATACTCTTGTTTTTAATAATAAATAATAGCCCCCAAACGCACTTTGAGGGGTGCAAAGATAACTATTTATTTTTATAATCCAAGACCGTTTGAAAAATAATCGGCAATTTTTGTGCTGATTTTCAAAAAAAAAGGAACCCCAATGGATTCCTTTTTTAATTGTGAATAAAACTCACCTATTGGAAGGTAAATTCAGTTATCTGTATAGCGTTGCTTTTACGGCCTTCACGATGCGCTCTACATTTGGCAAAGCTTCGTTGATGAGTGTTGGTGAGAACGCAAATGGGGTGTCGGTCTGGGTAACGCGTTGCACAGGTGCATCTAGGTAGTCAAACGCATAGCGTTGGAGGTGGTATGCAATTTCAGAAGAAATACTCGCCAATGGCCATGCTTCTTCGACAACTATACAACGGTTGGTTTTCTTGATGGATTCAACAATGGTGCCGTAGTCGAGTGGGCGAATGGTGCGCAAGTCGATAATTTCGACACTAATGTTTTCTTCGGCTAATGCGTCAGCGGCTTCTTGAGCTACTTTGATGATTTTTCCAAAGGTAACGAGTGTGATGTCAGTACCTTTGCGTTTGATGTCGGCAACGCCAATTGGAATGATGTATTCACCTTCTGGAACTTCGCCTTTGTCGCCGTACATTTTTTCTGACTCCAAGAAAACGACAGGGTCGTTGTCGCGGATGGCGGCTTTTAAAAGACCTTTGGCGTCGGCTGGGTTAGAAGGAGTAATGACTTTTAAGCCAGGAACGTGCGCATAAAAAGCCTCAAAACTTTGAGAGTGCGTGGCTGCTAATTGCCCAGCAGGGCCGTTACCACCGCGAAATACGATCGGACAACCGTATTGGCCACCAGACATTTGCAGCATTTTAGCTGCAGAGTTGATGATTTGGTCGGCGGCAAGAATGGCAAAGTTCCAAGTCATGAATTCTACAATTGGGCGCAAACCATTCATGGCAGCACCAACTGCAATACCAGAAAAACCAAGTTCAGCGATCGGGGTATCAATGATGCGCCTAGGACCAAATTCATCGAGCATCCCTTGAGATACTTTGTAAGCACCGTTATATTCGGCGACTTCTTCACCGAGTAAAAATACGCTTTGATCTCTGCGCATTTCTTCTGACATGGCTTCTCTAAGGGCTTCTCTGAACTGTAGGGTTTTCATAGTGTCATTTTTACAATTAGCAAAATTACAAATAAGTCAGAAACTATAAATGCTTATGCTACTTTAAGTGTGGCTATTTTTGATTTGCCGAATTGTTGTTTGGCGTAATCGATATTGACGGAAAGTAATTTTTTCGAGGACCCAGGGAGCTCAAACATGGCATCGGTAAGGATAGCCTCACAAATAGAGCGCAAACCTCGAGCCCCGAGACCAAACTCCATTGCTTTTTGAACAATGAAATCGAGAACTTCTTGATCGATTTCAAGCTTTACACCGTCCATATCAAAAAGTTTGGTGTATTGTTTGACTAACGCATTTTTAGGCTCGGTGAGGATGCGTTTGAGGTCTGCTTCTTTCAATGGCTCAAGGTAGGTGAGCACAGGAAAGCGCCCAATGAGTTCTGGGATGAGTCCGAATGTACGGATGTCGCTGGGCGTAATATATTTGAGCAGAGAATCATCTTCAATACTTTGCTCTTGTGAAGTCGAAAAGCCAATGGTTTGGCGATTGACACGATTGGCAATGTGTCTTTCGATCCCGTCAAATGCTCCCCCACAAATAAAGAGGATATTTTTGGTATCAATAGCAATCATTTTTTGCTCAGGGTGCTTGCGTCCGCCTTGGGGTGGAACATTGACTGTTGCGCCTTCTAGCAGTTTGAGTAGTGCTTGCTGAACACCTTCACCAGAAACATCTCTAGTGATACTCGGATTATCGTTCTTGCGGGCAATCTTATCTACTTCATCGATAAAAACAATTCCCATTTGGGCGCTGTCTACGTTGTAGTCTGCAGCTTGGAGTAAGCGAGATAAAATGCTTTCGACATCCTCTCCAACATAGCCAGCCTCAGTAAGTACTGTTGCGTCTGCAATACAAAAAGGTACATTCAATAGTTTGGCTATAGATTTGGCAAGTAGGGTCTTGCCTGTTCCAGTTCGACCAACCAGAATGACATTTGATTTTTCAATTTCAATTTCGTTTTCGGTTGTTTTTTGCTTTAACCTTTTGAAATGGTTGTAAACGGCAACTGATATGACTTTTTTGGCATCTTGCTGACCAATGACATACTGGTCAAGATGTGCTTTAATTTCTTTTGGTTTCAGTAGGTTAAGTCCTTGAATATTTGTATTTGCTCCTGTCGGACTCAATGATAGTTCTTCTTGAACTATTTTACTCGCTTGATTGGCACAGGAATCACAAATATGGCCGTTGATACCTGCAATGAGCATGTTAACGCCAGAGCGAGGTGAGCCACAAAAAGAACAAATGGTTTCTTTTTTAGCCATGATTTATTTCGGGTTTCGCAATAAGACTTCATCGACCATTCCGTAAGCTTTTGCTTCCTCTGAGGTCATCCAGTAGTCGCGGTCGGAGTCGGCCCAGACTTTATCGTAATCTTGCTTGCTATGTGTTGCAATGATTTGATAAAGTTCTTTTTTTAATTTTTGGATTTCTCGCGCTGTAATTTCGATGTCTGAGGCTTGTCCTTGGGCACCACCCAAAGGTTGGTGAATCATGACACGAGAATGTTTGAGCGCACTACGTTTACCTTCTGCACCAGCACAAAGTAAGACTGCACCCATAGAAGCTGCCATGCCTGTACAAATGGTAGCAACATCAGGGCGGATGTATTGCATGGTGTCATAGATACCCAAACCTGCATAAACGGACCCACCTGGCGAGTTGAGGTAAATTTGAATGTCTTTTTTGGCATCTACGGATTCCAAAAATAGTAATTGAGCATTGATAATGTTGGCTACTTGATCATTGATACCCGTTCCTAGAAAAATAATTCGGTCCATCATCAGGCGCGAAAACACATCCATTTGGGTCATGTTCAAGGGGCGTTCTTCTATAATGTATGGGGTCATGGATGACTCGATATAGTGATCCACGTTCATGCTGCTGATGCCCATATGCTTGGTAGCATACTTGCGAAATTCGTTACTGTCCATTTGATTTTATTTAGGTTCTAAATTTAGTGATAAAGGTTGGCTTTGGGCCTACCTTTGAATCAAAAAAAAATCCTGAACGTATCCAGGATTTTTATGAATGAGTATACGTTTACTATTTGATGAAGTCAATAAAAGAAGCATCGTTCATTATTTTGATGAACTCGCGGTCTTTACTTGCTTTCTCTTTCAAATTTGTATTTTTAGTAGTAGCTGTTTTAAGTTTGGCAACAACTGCATCAGCACTCGCGCCGCTGCGTGCCTCGATAATTGCATTGAGGTATGCTAATTCTGCAGTTTCTGTTAGGCTGGCACTTACCTTTCTAGCAGCGTCTAGTTGATTCAATAATAGGAGCGCAAGAACTTTATTGTATGACTTCTGGCTGATATTTTTATCAGCAGTGCTATACTTACCTTCCATGATGTCGATGATGCCTTGGTTGTAGCCATAAACATCAGTTTTGGCATTGACGAGTAATTTTTTAGCAGCAGGTGTCTTGTTCTCTAATATTAAACTTGCCGCTAGGTTATTGTTTGTTGTAGGCGTACTTTTAAGTTCGTTGGCTTTTTTAAAGGCGCTTGAAGCATCTTTGGTATTACCCAATTCAAAAAGCGTTGCACCAAGATTCGTATGGGCGCGGACATCAGCTGGGTAGTTTGCTGCTGCAATACCGTAAATGCGTGCTTTCTCGTTGGCATCTGTGGTTAGTTTGGCTGCTGTAAAGAGCAATTCCTCAACAGAAAGACTGTTGGGATTTTGTACACTTGCAGCGCGAAGTTCATCGTCAGTAAGGCCATATTCCGTGTATTTTACAACAACAACTGCACGGCGAATCATAGGGAAAACATCGCGCTCAAGTTCGGTGTATGCTTTACCTAAGGCGATCATGTCTTTTTCGCGTTGCTCAGCGTCTTTGGTCATTTCTAGAATGCGTATAAATAGGTTTTTATCTGCTTCAGGGATTGTTGTTGTTGCTGCTAATTGGCTTTTAAATCCTGCGAAGTCTTCGCCAAATTTAGCAAGTGTGTAAGCGCTGGTATCGGCATAGGCAGTGAGCTTTGATTTTTTCATTAAGTCAGTTAAGGTCTTGCGAGCAGCTATCGTTCGGTCTGAGGACAGGTTGTCGTTTTTGGCGACTTCGCCGTCTGGCGAGGCATAACCGTTTATCTCTATCCCTGTAATCTTAATTTTAGGATTGGTTTGAGCAGCTTGTAACCAAGCCAACAAAGAAAGAATGTCTGCATCTTTGATTTCGTTGGCACGAACATCAGATTTTCCTTTTTCAAAATTAATAGTTGCTGTGGTTGTTTTGTCAAACTGACGAACCAATGCATCTTGCTCGGTGAGCACTTTGAAAGTTTTATCTACTAAGTATGGCGTAATGATGGTGGCATCGGCAATTTTAGTTTCGGGCAAAACTCCTTTTTCTTTGGTTTGCTTATAAAGTTTACCAGTAATGATGAGATCAGCAGCTTCCATTGACGGGTCATAAGCGATGGTTTCTTCAAAGGTAGCAGTACCACCTGTTTTGAAGTCGATGTTTGTGCCGTTTCCGGTAACTTTGGAACCATTCACATACCAAGTTCCGATGGCTGTTGAGCCAATTTTAGGTGTAATTTCTGCCTTGGCTGTCTTTTGAATTCCTTTTTCGGGAACATTAACGGTAATGCTTACTTTCACGGAATCTCCGTGCATTTCAAGTGGATTGGGATTGACTGTGTAAGTGATGTCTTTGACGAGATCGCAAGAGGCAACTAAAAGCGCAGCAGTTCCGATGAGTAAGGTTCCGTTGAAGCGAGTAAGATTCATGTTTATATATTTTATGATTCCTTGCAAAATTAGGGAATTAATTTAACATCTGCATTTAATAGGCATGATTCTTTTTGAGGAGTGGTTCTCTGCTCAAGTCAATGAAAAACCTAAGTCTAATTCCTGAAGTGGTTCGGTTACGAAGGGACGTTCCATGTATTTTGGGTGCGGAATTTGAAGATCGGGAGAATTGATACACAGATTTTCATACAATATAATATCTAAATCAATAATCCGATCTTCGTAGGTTTCTTTGGTCTTTATTCTACCCATTAAGCTTTCAATTTCCTTGATTTTTCGTAAAAGCTCCAGGGGAGGTAAGTCGGTCAATAACAACAAACAACCATTAATAAATTCATGAGGCGAATCAAAACCCATTGGTTCGCTTTTGACTAGAGAAGAAACTTGAGCAACATGCCCGCAAGTTTGATTGAGCAATTTGATGGCATGCTGTATGTTCTGCTCTTTTGCACCGAGATTTGAACCAAAAGCAATGACCACCCTATTTTTACCTATTGGTTCCATTGAAAACTTTTAAGCATGGATTGCAAATCAGTTTTCAGGTATTGCAAAGCGGGCCTCAGTGAGTCATAATTTGGTCTACAATTGAGCAGAACCTCGCCTCGAAGAAAATGCTGGAGTGAATCCGTAAGATAAAATTGAAAGTTGGTCGCGACATTACCTTTGAGCTCAAAGAAGGTGCCGTAGACCTTTTTTCTAGGTTCAATGATTTGTTCAAAGTCGATTTTGTCCGCCATGATTTTATGTTCATCTACTTTGTCATTTGCAAAATTGATGATATCGGGTAAAGAATCTTTATTTGGGATGCGAAGATAGTACAGAAACAGGGTGCCATTTAAGGGTCCTAAATCAATTTCTTGAATACTGTAGTTTGTTTGAGCTTGTTCAAATGATTTAGGCATATAGAGATTAGCCAAATCAAAACGAAAGTTTTGCGGGCTTAGGTAGTGTCTATAGGTGTGCTCGGGAAATTCTGTGCGTAAAAATGAACTAGGTTTGGGCACAGGGTTTGAATCATTGCAAGCACCTAGCATGAATATAATTGAACATAAAGTCAATAGTAAATTGCGCTTACTCATATAATTGGACTTTTACCGATTTAACGCGTTTTTTATCTGAAGATTCAACGATGAATTTAAGAGGTCCGAGTTGAATAGACTCTTTATTTTTGAGAATTCTTCCGCCTACTTCGATAATTAACCCCCCAAGTGTTTCGGCTTCACCACGGGCAGATTCGATATGTTGCTCGTGTTTTTCGCCAATAATTTTTAATAAATCATTCAATGAGGTTCGACCCTCAAAAACGAAAATATGGTCAGCTTGTTTGGTGTACTGAACTTCGGTGTCGTCGAACTCATCTGTGATATCACCAACAATTTCCTCTAAAATGTCCTCTAAAGTAATAATTCCACTTGCGCCTCCATATTCATCGACAACCACTGCCATATGCATTTTCATGTTTCGGAATTCCTGCAGCAAATCGTTTATTTTTTTATTTTCCGGAACAAAATAGGGTTTGCGCAAGACCTGTTGCCAATTAAAATCAGCAGGTTGGCCTAAGTGGTGAAGCAAATCTTTGATGTACAATATACCGATGATATTGTCCGGGCTTTGGTCAAAAACGGGTATTCTAGAAAAGCCAACTTCTATAATTTTACTGAGCACTTCGGCGAAATTATCAGCGGCATCAATATCTTCTACCTCTACCCGAGGCGTCATGATTTGAGAAGCCTCTGTTTTACCAAAACGAACAATTCCTTCGAGTATGCGCTGTTCCTCCTCAGAGCCCGACTCAGATTTGGTAAGGGCAACAGCTTGTTCTAGTTCATTTTGGTCAATCGCAGCGCCTTTGTTTCCTAATTTTTGAATGAAGTTTGTTCCCCAAACTAAAACGTGCTTCAACCACGAAATCGGTGGCGTTTTTCCTATTAAATTCAGTGGATAAGCGGCAAGCAAAGTGACGTTGAGCGCATTTCTATTGGCAAATATTTTTGGAATCACCTCCCCGAAAAGAAGAATAACGAATGTTATACCAATCACTTCTACAACAAAACGTACAAGCGTAAATCCTTCTTGAGATGGAAAAATATCATTTAAAACAAAAGAGGATAAGATGACAATACCGACATTAACGAAGTTGTTGAAAATAAGAATTGTAGCTAATAATTCTTGTGGTTTAGCTAATAATTCGCGAATTAGTTGAGCCCTGGCAGACGAATAATTTTTAATCGATTCATTGTCTTTGGGCTTGAGCGAAAAAAAAGCACTTTCAGAACCAGAGGCAAATGCTGACAAAAAGAGTAGTAATGTGATAATGAGTAAGTAGAGGTAAGTTGCATCGCTGAACTGAGTAAAAAAATCAACAAGCGATGCATTGCTACTCGGAGGTTCTATAGAACTGTTCATAATTAAAAGGGGAGGTTATCGTCTGTATCTGAGGCTAAACCAGCGATTGCTGAGGGAGGATTTGGTTTGCCTTCATTGCCATAGTTTGAAGGTCTGTCTTGCGTTTCAGTACGCGATAAAATAGTGAGATCGTCGCCAATAACTTCGGTGGCGTATCGGGTTTGACCTTCTTTATCTGTCCAAGATCTTTTTTTAAGTTTCCCTTCAACATATATTTTAGCACCTTTGCGTAGATACTTATCTGCTACTTCGGCAAGTCCGCGCCAAAGAACGATATCGTGCCAGTCGGTCACTTCCTTCTTCTCGCCGCTTTGTTTATCGGTATAGATTTCTGAGGTAGCCAAAGGAAATGAGGCAACTACAGCTCCATTTTCCAAGCGCCTGACATCCGGGTCTTTGCCCAGATTCCCGATTAAAATAACTTTATTGATACTGCCGTTCATTTGATTTTTTCAATCAATAATAGTTATTTTTTTCGAATGGGGCGTTTTTTTGTACTTTTTACTGGCTGATTAGCAGCAATTTCCATACATTCAGCCAAACTCAAGGTTTCGGGTTGACAATCTTTTGGCAATTTAAAATTGTCTTTGCCAATTTTGAGATAAGCCCCGTAGCGACCATTTAACAACTGAACTTCGGGATTTTCATCAAACGTTTGAATGATTGCTTTTGCTGCTTCATCGCGCTTAATGGCATCGAGTTCAATGGCTCTCTCGAGACTTATTGACATCGGGTCTTCTTCTTTGGGGATCGAGCAAAAACGTTTGCCGATCTGAACGTAAGGTCCAAACCGACCAATGTTCACTTTTACAACCTCATTTTCGTAGTCACCGAGTATTTTTGGCAATTCGAATAACTTAAGTGCTTCTTCAAGGGTGATGTTGTTGATAGATTGGTTGGCTTGCAAAGATGCAAATTGGGGTTTGAGACCATCCGCTTTTTCATCACCAATTTGTATCATGGGGCCGAAACGCCCAATGCGTGCAATCATTTTACGACCGCTTTTAGGGTCAATGCCCAATTCCCGCTCACCAGTTGCTCTTTCAGAGTGCTCGAGAGTATTTTCAACAGTTGAATGAAAAGGCCCATAGAAAGATTGCAACATGTCGGTCCATTTCAACTGACCATTCGCGATCTCATCAAATGATGCTTCTACTTTGGCCGTAAATTGATAATCGAGAATTTGTTCAAAATTTTCGACTAAAAAGTCAGTAACGACAACCCCGATGTCAGTGGGTGATAGCTTATTTTTTTCTTTGCCAGTTGTTTCTGACTTTTCAATTTCTTGAATACCTGTTTGGGAGAGCACCAACTGAACATATTTACGCAGCGAGCCCTCTCTTTCTTGTTTTTCGACGTAGTTGCGTTTTTGAATAGTCGAAATCGTTGGCGCATAAGTAGAGGGCCTACCGATGCCAAGTTCTTCTAATTTTTTAACGAGTGTAGCTTCGACATACCGCGATGGTGGACGGCTAAAGCGCTCGGTAGCTGTGCTTTGTTGAAGCTGCAGTGTTTCACCTGTGGCAACTTTTGGCAATAGCCCTTCTGTCTCGGATTCCTCTGTGTCATCGTCCAAATCGGCAGCTAAATAGACTTTTAAAAAACCATCAAAAATCAAGACTTCACCTTTTGCTTGAAAGTAATAAGGTTGGCTAAGGCCACCAATTTTAATGGTTGTTCTTTCGAGTTGTGCAGCAGCCATTTGACTGGCAATACCGCGCTTCCATATGAGTTCATAAAGGCGTTGCTCGTCCCGTTCGGAATTGATGCTGGGCTTTGTAAAATCAGTAGGTCGAATGGCCTCGTGTGCTTCTTGTGCACCTGCACTTTTGGTGCTATATTTAGTTGGTTTGGCGTAGTTTTCGCCATACATCGATGTGATCGCAATTTTTGCAGCATCTAGCGCTGTTTGAGATAAGTTGACGGAGTCTGTACGCATGTAAGTGATATGACCTGCTTCGTATAATCTTTGCGCTACACTCATGGTTTTGCTTACCGAAAAACCGAGTTTTAAGCTCGCTTCTTGTTGCAGTGTCGAGGTAGTAAATGGCGCTGCAGGGGTTTTGATGGCTGGTTTTTGCTGCACATCTTCAACACTAAATGTTGCATTTTGGGCTTCAGCCAATAGCTTTTGAGCAGCTATTTTATCAGTCAGTTGTTGGTTGAGTTCGGCCATGATTAAACCATTCCCACTCATAAATTGACCCTGTACGCGATAAAATCCTTCTGAATTAAACTTGTCGATTTCGCGTTCTCGCTCTACGATCAAACGCACTGCCACAGATTGAACACGACCAGCCGAAAGACTCGGACGAACCTTTTTCCAAAGCACCGGCGAGAGTTCAAATCCTACGATTCGATCTAGAACCCTACGCGCTTGTTGTGCATCAACCAGTTCTTGATTGATTTGTCGTGGGTTTTCGATAGCTCTGGTTACGGCTGTTTTGGTAATTTCATTGAAGGTAATACGTTTGGTATCTTTCTTCTGTAGTTCTAATGTTTCATATAAATGCCAAGAAATGGCTTCTCCTTCGCGGTCTTCATCGGTAGCTAACCAGATGGTATCTGCCGCTTTGGCTAATTTTTTAAGTTCGGCTACGATTTGTTTTTTGTCTGCACTCACTTCATACTGCGGTGCAAAAGCAGCTTCAAGGTCTATGGCTAGACCCTTTTTTGCGAGGTCTCTAACGTGCCCATAGCTAGATTTGACGATGAAGTCTTTACCCAGGTAACCCTCGATGGTTTTCGCTTTTGCAGGAGATTCGACAATTACAAGATTTTTAGCCATAAGAAGAATTTGGGGACAAATGTAAAAGGAAAACAATACAATAAAGAACATGTCAGTTGCATTTTTGTGCTCATTTACACTTAACCTATGGTTATTTTTTTTGAAATGATTACTTACTTTGGTTGCTGACAATTTGTCAGTAGTTTGAATTTGTCCTATTTTTGCAGTTCAACAAAAACGATGGAATACGAAAATAAAGTAATAGATGAGTCCATTCAAGGCTCGGCAATAGAAATACCAACCACCGACAATTCAGCAGCAAAAAAACTATACTTAGAGAGTTACGGCTGCCAAATGAATTTTTCGGACAGCGAGGTCGTTGCTTCCATACTTTCGAGTCAGGGTTATCAAACTACCCGCAATATCGACGACGCTGATGTCATTCTGCTCAATACCTGTTCTATTCGAGAAAACGCAGAACAGCGCGTGCGCAACCGCTTAACTGAATTTAAAATCAAGAAAGAACGCAATCCTGAGCTTGTAGTTGGAATTCTCGGCTGTATGGCCGAACGCTTAAAAAAGAATTTACTCGACGAAGAAAAGCTTGTGGACTTAGTTGCTGGCCCTGATGCATACCGAGACCTCCCAAATTTGATAGACGAGGTTGGAACCGGTCAGAAGGCAGTAAATGTTTTATTATCTCGAGACGAAACCTATGCAGACATCTCACCGGTTCGTTTAGATCAAGGTGGCATCTCTGCATTTGTAACCATCATGCGCGGCTGCGACAACATGTGTTCTTTTTGTGTTGTTCCTTTTACGCGCGGACGAGAACGCTCCAGAGACCCCAAAACAATTGTTGCAGAGTGCCAAGATCTTTTTGATAAGGGCTATCGAGAAGTGACCTTACTTGGTCAGAATGTCGACTCCTACCGCTGGAATATCAGTGCTAAAGGGGAAGTCAAAAACGAGGCCGAGCCTACCACCAATTTTGCACAGCTCATGGAAATGGTCGCGTTGGTTTCTCCGTTATTACGCGTCCGATTTAGTACCTCGCACCCCAAAGACATGACCAACGACGTTCTCCAAATGATGGCCAAATATGAAAACATCTGTTCATATATTCATCTCCCAGTTCAATCAGGTCATACCGACGTGCTCTATCGCATGAATCGAGGCTACTCTCGCGAGTGGTACCTCGAGCGCATTGCCGCCATTAAAAGAATCATTCCAGGCTGCGCTATTTCAACAGATATTATTACAGGTTTTTGTGGTGAAACTGCGCAGGAACATGAAGAAACATTAAGCCTAATGGATATCGTGCAATACGACTTCGCTTATATGTTTAAATACTCTGAAAGACCCAAAACCCTTGCGGAAAGACGTTTTAAAGACGATGTTCCCGAGGAAGTGAAAGGGCTTCGTTTAAATGAAATTATTGAAAAGCAACTCGCACATTCTCTAGCGTCGAATCAACGCATGGTTGGCACTATTCAGAAGGTACTTATTGAGGGCAATTCCAAAAGATCAGAGGAACATTTGTGTGGACGCACTGGAAGTAACGCAATGGTTGTGTTCCCAAAAGAAAATCAAGAAAAAGGCAATTATGTACAAGTACGAATTACCGACTGCACGTCGGCAACGCTCCTCGGAGAAATCGTAGCTAATGCTTAACCGAAATATCAATTGAATGAACGTCCAACAAATTAAACAGCGTTTTGGCATCATTGGTTCAGCACCTTTGCTGAATAGAGCATTGGAAATTGCCATGCAGGTTGCCCCTACAGACATCTCTGTATTGGTCACCGGCGAGAGTGGAACAGGTAAAGAAATCATACCCCAAGTCGTTCATCAGCTGAGTGCACGCAAACATGGAGAATACATTGCCGTCAATTGCGGTGCCATTCCCGAAGGCACCATCGACTCCGAGTTGTTTGGCCACGAAAAAGGTTCATTTACTGGTGCTCAAGGTAGCAGACAGGGTTATTTTGAAGTGGCAAATGGCGGCACAATCTTCCTAGACGAAGTGGCTGAACTGCCAATGCAAACGCAAGTTCGTCTGCTGCGTGTCCTTGAAACCGGAGAATACATTCGAGTTGGTTCTTCCAAGCCCCTAAAAACCAACGTGCGGGTGGTGGCTGCTACCAATGAAAACATGCAAAAAGCGATTAGTTCAGGTAAGTTCCGCGAAGACCTCTACTATCGGCTAAGCACTGTTCCAATACTGCTTCCAGCTTTGCGACAACGCGCCGAAGACGTCCATTTGTTATTCAGAAAGTTTGCCAACGATTTCGCAGACAAATACCGTATGCCAGCAATTAAGTTGACTGATTCAGCGGTAGAATTACTATTGAGTTATCCGTGGCCAGGTAATATTCGACAATTAAAGAACTTAGTAGAGCAGCTTTCTGTAATTGAAACAGCGCGTGAAATAGATCCGCTTACCCTAAATGCTTACCTAACGCCAATTGCCGAAAAGAGCAATGTGCTTCAGCTCAATGACCATAATCAGGAATCTATTTCCGAAAGAGAGCTCATGTATAAGTTCTTGTTCGATATGAAAAAGGACCTGACAGAGCTTAAAAAATTAGTGATTGATATTGCGCGCGGAACTCAAAACATCAACTTAAGTGCAGATCAGTCGGCAGCCGTAACGCGTCTGTATCAGGAGGTATATGAAGAAACAAGTTCCCCTGCAAGAATATTGGCTCCTCCGTCAGTCCACCCCGATCACACGCAGTTGTCTAACCCCTCGAATCAAGATGAATTTGAAGATCATATCGAACTCGAGGAGTCTTTGAGCTTGGAGGATCGGGAAAAGGAGCTCATTCAAAAAGCACTCGAGAAACACCGTGGTAAACGCAAATACGCGGCGCTAGAACTCGGTATTTCAGAACGTACGTTGTATCGAAAGATCAAAGAATTCCAATTGGCTGAATGATGAAATATTTCTTGTTTATTTTTTCTGCGCTTTTACTGAGTGCTTGCTGGCCAGAGAGCTTCTCCTTTAGAGATAGCGGTGGAATGCCCGTCGAATGGCAAAGTTTTACCATTCAAAATTTAGAAAATTCAGCTCCAAATTGCCCATTGTCTTTTGCGCCTTTACTTACCGAGCAACTCAAAGATGGCGTTCAAAATAATACAAGACTTGTATTAAATACGCAGCAAGGGGCCGGGGAGGTAAATATTGAAGGGAGTATTACTACCTATCAAGTGCAGCCAGTTGCTATACAAGGTTCAGATAATGCCACTAGTAATAGACTTACAATGTCCTTGTCTTTAAAAATTAAAATTAAAGCGCCTAAAGAAGAGGAATGGCAAATGGTCAGTACGCGTTTTGCAGATTTTTCTGCCTCAGCAAATTTGGCCGATGTAGAGCAAAAGCTTTTTGCTGAAATTTCTGAGCAAATGGTTCAAGACCTCATCAATAAGTTATATAGTAATTGGTAAATTCGTAATGTGTTAAGTCAAGAACAACTTCATGCCCAAATATTGAATACAAACTTGTGTTCAGCAAATTACCTTTCAGATTTAGAGGCGCTGAATCAAGCTTATCCTTACGCCACGACTTTTTCAATTCTTTACCTCAAAACCTTAGCTAACGAAAAAGATGTGAGGCTCTCAAAAGCCCTAGAACAACATGCTTTTGCTATTCAGAATAGAATTTTTCTCTACGAACTCCTCGTAGAGGGTTCAAAAATTCAAGAAGTTTCACAAGACAGCAGTATAATGATTGCTGATGATAAAATAGAACTTCATACAAAAGAGGAAATTGCTCCCCAAACAGAAATTACCACTGAACCAATTGCTGACCCGCTCGATCAAATACTTCGCGCAAGCCTCATAAGTACCTCCTTTGTTGACCTCACTTATACCGACGAACTTAAGGCTTTAGCCGAGCAAGAAGAGCGTCTACTGACAAATGATCGTGAAGAGCAGCAAACGACATCCAAAGAAATCAACCGAGATGAGTTGAGGCCGAGTGCGTCAACTCCTTCTATTTCCTTACAAGAAAAACAAACATTTTCGCAATGGTTGCATTTCAACGACCACCCAAGCACAGAAGACCCTAAAGAATTTTTGACCTTTGACAAACCTAAACAAGAATTTTACTCTCCTGCAAAAAAGGCCAAAGAAAGTCTAAGTTCAGCTCAGATCCCAGTATCCGAAACCTTAGCCAAAATCTATGCAATGCAAGGTGCCGTTGCCAAAGCAATAGCAGTATACGAACAATTAATTTTGCTTAATCCAGAAAAAAAGAGTTTCTTTGCAAACCAAATTAAAGTACTTAAGAAAAACCTCAACGCATCATCATGACAGGAATACTTTCTTTTTTAATTATCGTAGCCAGCGCATTGCTGATACTAGTGGTTTACGTTCAAAATCCAAAAGGTGGGGGCTTGAGTGCTGATTTCGGCGGTGCTTCACAATTGGGAGGCGTACAACGCACCAATGAGCTCATCGACAAGCTTACATGGGGTCTTGCTGCAGCAATTGTTGTTTTTAGTCTCGGCATCTCTATCAGCCAGCCTAAACCACCTAAACAAGCTGCTCCTCAAACACAACAACAACAACAAGCACCGAATCAAGGCCAAGGCCAAAACCAAGGTCAGTAAATAGTATATCTCAACATTTCAAATGTCAGTATGTCACGCATACTGACATTTTTTTTGTCTAATATGTAATTTTGACGTAAAACAACACTTGGCATGTTTTTCGAAGCTCAAATAACAACTTAAAATATTTTTTATGTCAGTAAAATTTAAACCTTTGGCAGACAGAGTTCTGGTAGAACCTGCGCCAGCAGAGCAAAAAACAGCAAGTGGAATTATCATTCCGGATACTGCAAAAGAAAAACCATTGCGTGGTACTGTTATAGCAGCTGGATCCGGTAAAAAAGATGAGCCAATGTCAGTGAAAGTCGGTGACTCCATCCTTTATGGTCAGTATGCAGGAACTGAAATTAAAATTGACGGCAACACTTTTCTCATCATGAGAGAGTCAGACATTTATGGTATTTTTTAATCTTCATTAACTAAAACAATATGGCAAAAGAAATTCACTTTGACGTTGAAGCACGCGAGAAACTTAAAAAAGGAGTTGACGCATTGGCAAATGCAGTAAAAGTAACCCTTGGGCCAAAGGGTCGTAACGTGGTTATCGGTAAAAAATTTGGCGCACCACACGTCACCAAAGACGGTGTAACGGTTGCCAAAGAAATTGAGCTCAAAGACCCTATTGAAAATATGGGTGCGCAAATGGTTAAAGAAGTTGCTTCTAAAACAGCAGATATCGCTGGCGATGGTACAACTACAGCAACTGTATTGGCTCAGGCAATCGTAACTGCGGGCCTTAAAAACGTAGCTGCAGGTGCAAACCCAATGGACCTCAAACGCGGAATCGATAAAGCGGTAGCAGAGGTAGTGGCTAATCTTCGTAAAATCTCAAAGCAAGTCGGTAACGATAACAGCAAGATTGAACAAATTGCCACCATTTCTGCAAATAACGACGAAGCCATTGGTAAACTCATTGCGCAGGCTATGAAAGTAGTAGGTAATGATGGCGTTATTACCGTCGAAGAAGCAAAAGGAACTGAAACAGAGGTTAAAACGGTAGAGGGAATGCAGTTTGATCGCGGCTATCTTTCACCTTATTTTGTGACCAACGCAGAGAAAATGATCACAGATATGGAAAATCCTTTGATTCTCATATCTGAAAAGAAAATTTCAAGCATGAAAGAACTACTTCCTATTTTGGAACCAGTTGTCCAGTCCGGAAAATCTTTATTGATCATTGCAGAAGACGTAGACGGTGAAGCTTTAGGCACACTTGTCGTAAATCGTTTGCGCGGTTCTTTAAAAGTTGCAGCAGTCAAAGCACCTGGTTTCGGTGACCGCAGAAAGGCAATGCTCGAAGACATCGCAATTCTGACAGGTGGTGTTGTTGTATCAGAAGACCGCGGCATGACCCTCGAAAATGTCACAATGGATATGTTGGGTTCAGCTCATAAAATTGAAATCGACAAAGACAATACCACCATTATTAACGGTAAAGGAAAAAAATCCGATATTCAAGCTAGAATTGGTCAGATCCGATCTCAAATCGAACAAACCACCTCAGATTACGACCGAGAAAAGCTCCAAGAGCGCTTGGCAAAACTTGCAGGTGGCGTAGCGGTTCTATACGTTGGTGCGCCAACCGAAATGGAAATGAAAGAGAAAAAAGACCGCGTAGACGATGCGTTGGCAGCTACCCGTGCAGCTGTCGAAGAAGGTATCGTACCTGGCGGTGGTGTTGCACTTATTCGTGCTATAGAAACTTTAGATAAACTGAAGGGCGCTAACGAAGATGAAATGACCGGAATTCAAATTGTGAAGCGTGCTGCCGAAGAGCCACTGCGTCAAATTATTGCCAATGCTGGTGGTGAAGGTGCAGTAATTGTTCAAAAAGTACGTGAAGGAAAAGGTGATTTCGGATACAATGCGCGCACGGACAAATTTGAAAATTTGTACAAGTCAGGCGTTATCGACCCTACTAAAGTGACCCGTATTGCCGTTGAAAATGCATCTTCAATTGCGGCAATGCTACTCACTACAGAGTGCGTCATTTCCGATGAGCCAGAAGATGCGAACCCTGCTGCTTCAATGGGCGGTATGGGCGGCGGAATGCCCGGCATGATGTAATGTATACAAGAGCCTTCGGGCTCTTTTTCGTTGCTCTCTTCCCGTCTTTACGGATAGTGAGAAACGTCTATATAGAGCCACCTCCGGGTGGCTTTCTTTTTATATATTTGACTAATTTTGGCATTACAATTGTATAAGGCAAACAGATGAAATATTTGCTCCTTTCGATTTTACTTGGATTGGTTTTTTCTTGCGTAGAAATTTCCGATGACCTCACGCTCAATAATGATGGTTCCGGAACTTTGCGTTACAAGATCAACTTAAGTGCGAGTAAAATAAAGGTCAATTCTATTTTAGCGTTGGATAGCATTGATGGTAAACCCGTTCCAAGTAAGTCACAGATAAGTTCAAAAATCAATGAATTTGTAAGAATTCTCGATGCTCAAGCGGGAATCTCTAATGTACTCGTCGAAGAAAATTATACCGATTATATTTTTAAATTTTCGTGTGATTTCACGAGCGTAAAAAACTTACAAGAAGGAATCAAATTGAGTTTAGCTCAAATTTCAAACAACAAATGGAGTCAGCCTTCTGAGTCATCATGGCTAAGTTGGGACGGCAATACGCTCGTGCGAACCATACCTAGCTACGTAACACAACAAATTAAAAATTATAAAATAGATAATGAAGATCTGCTTAAAGAAGGTATTTATACCTCGATAGCTCGCTTTCAAAGACCAGTGTTAAGATTTGAAAACAAGTTGGGCACACTCAGTAAAAATCAAATGGCCGTCATGGTCAGGACCAATACTTTTGATTTAAAGGCCAATCAACATTTATTGGATAATACAATTGTATTAGCGCCAAGATGATACTAAAGTATTATGCTTAACTTCGCAGTATCTAATTTACACTCGTGAATAATTCCGTCAAGTTCGCCTTACTAGTTGTTGTGTCGTTGGTTGTTTGTTCAAATCCAATCGCTCAGCTCAAAGGTATTCAATCTGAACAATTACTTCCAAAAGACGCAGTAACGGTATTCAGTATTAATAATATCAGCCTTCTACAGAAAATAGCAATGGACGACCTCGTCAATTACGAATTTATGTCAGAAGTGCACCAAGAATTATTCGATGGCTCAACCTCTGGCAAAACACTTAAAGATGCTGGTTTGGATTTTAACCAACGTCTTAATTTATTCTATGGTAAAACTTTCACACATGAACTAACTGGTTTTACCTTCGGAGTTTCAGACCAAAAAGCGTTGTTTGAGGTATTCGATGATTTTCAAGAATTGCAATCCACCATACCTGGTTTGAAAATCTATGGTACATTTTTCAATCATCTACTGATTAAAAATAACAATGCTATTCTTATTCGAATAGAGCCAACTATGGATTACATCGATGAGGTAACAGACTCCATTTGGTATGCGCGTGGTAATGAAACTCCTTTTGAATTTTTTGATTCGGCACCTCAGGACGATCAAATTCTCAATGAGCAAACATTCGAAGATGACACCAACACCAACTTTTATCCAGAGGCTTCCGAGAATCCATCAATTAAAAATTATTACGAGTTGCGCGATAGCGTCCAAGCAGTTTTGCAACAGGAAGAGCTCACCCGCGTAATCGACGAACTTTTTGTAGATAATATCAATCTGCACAACACCGACGCTCGCTTTGCAGCGCAATTGACCCACAATGCAGAGGGCGTTTTTTATCTAGACAATGCACGAAACCTCGATAAATCTCAGGGGCTTTGGTATTTTCAGACCTTCCTCCCCAATTTATACAAAGACTTGCAAGAACTCTATGCTGGAAACGTCATTCTCGGTGACTTATTTCTGCGCGATAACCAAATTGACTTTGAAGTGGAGGCGCTATATGGCCCCTCGTTGGGAAGTATATATGCACAAATGAACGATGCGCGTTTTGATTCAAATGTACTCAAATACATCCCTGCATCAAGCCCTGCATATTTTACTTACAACATCAATCTTGAACAAGCCTACGAGCAGGCATATCAAATTTTATTGCCTTTACTCAGCGATGAAAAAAATGCGCAAATAGCCATGAATGTGCTTACGTTAGAACTTCTCAATGAATTCATAGATAAGGAGGCTTTATTTGACACCTACAAGGGAAGTATGTTTGGCGCTTTCAATGGCGTGAAAAAAATCAAAACCAAAAAAGTTGTTTTTTCATACGACGAAGAAACTTTTGCATACCAAGAGCAAGAGACAGAAGCTGATGCCGACATGCCTATTTTCACTTTAGGTTTTTCCACTGCACGTGCAGATATCCCTGAAATGGTGCTCAAACATTTAGCTCGTCTGAGCTCACGGGTACAACATTTCGAAAACTACTGGCGCATCAATAATGCGATTTTAGATGCGGCGCCATTGTATATATTAAACACCGGAAAGTTACTCATCTTTACCAATGACGAGGAGCTCGCAAGATTACATTCTTCCGGTTACGGAAATTTAGCATTGACTAAAAAACAAAGCAAATTAGCACGTAAAAGTGGTTCAATGTACGGATCTGTCGATATCACTAAAACATTAGATCGCTTCCCCACAGAAGTGCTTACACCAAGAAATGCAGAGATTGTCAATTCTTTGAAAAGGAAATCTGGGCACCTCGAACTCACCTCCTCAGAAACGACCGAAGCGCACACCACCTTTAAATTGAGTTATCGCTTTGAATCCGATGAATCAACTGGTAAGCACTTATTAGACCTCGTCAACTCTTTATACCTTATTTATACATTGAATCCATAGGAAATGTATCGTAAGTTCTTAACACTTGTGCTCATTGCTGGAAGCCTCGGTTTGGTCTTGTTTGTCAAGTCTTTTTTGTTTGAGCAACCTAAATCACCAAATATCCTCGATCGTTTACCAGCTGCAGATTTTCTCGGCAAAGTCAATATTTTAGAGCTCGCCAAAGAAAGCAGTTCTTTACTTCAGTACAACAAGCTCTCCATGCGAGATTTCACTACTTATGAATTTCTATTGGGGCAAGGCAAGCAATACGGCCTTGACCTAGAATCGAATCTATATCTTTTTGCCAATGAAAATGGCAATTGGGGCGCCTTGATTCGGCTAACCGACTCTTCTAAGATACAGCTTGGCATAGAGCGCTTGTCTAAATACACGGATTTACAAGATTCAACAGTGGGTGGTAATCAATTTTATTTTATTAAAAAGGAGCAGTCGTATCTTCATTACGGTAAAGACTATGCCTTGATTTATCAGGGCACAGATTTTATCACAACACTAAATCATGTTGTATCAGCCCATTACGGTGCTCAGAAAAAGGTTTGGAAGCAGTTTTTAAGGCAAAAACAGTTTAAAAACGAACACCTCGTTATCTACGCCAATTGGCCGAAATTAAAAAGTTATGATATACAAACGGCTATGTTTGCTCATGATAGTGATTCACTCGGTTTTAAATTAAAAAGTTATATTAAGAAGCGCAGTCCGCTTTATTTTTCGCTAAAAAAAACGGGCCTGAGCTACCGCAATTACCCTCAAACAGATCATCTCATTGACGTACATTTGGACCTTGCTGAGTTCAAGCGACAAAAGCAAGATTCGGTTTACGTAAGATTAGCGCAATTAAGTAAAAAAATTGGCTTTCCATTTGTGCAATTTCTGTCCGCCTGGGATGGAGATTTGGTTTATCAAGAGGGTGGAAGTCAAGTTCAGGAGGTGCGCTACATTGAAACAATTTTGGATGATGATTTCAACGAAACAGAAGTTGAACGGCTGCGTTATGATACTGTGCCTGGCTTTTCTGTGCTTGCTTCCATGAATAAAGCAGCTCCGCTATTTATAGGTAAACTCATGCAGAAAGGATTGCTCCGAAAAGAAGATAATGATTACCGTTTTTTATTTTCACCCTTACTGCATTTTCAGAAGTCAGGGCCTTATTATCAGTACTATTCTACTTCGGCGAATCCGCCGCTTATAGGCAGTAATCAGAACCAAGTGATTTGGAAGTACAAAGGCACCAAATATTACTTCAAAATTGACAAAATTACGCGCTACGAAATTTTGGGTAGTTTACAAATTCCTGTAAAGTCGATATTGAGGCGCAATCAACTCCTCTAACTCAAGCAAATACGAACTCTTCTTGGTGTTGTTCGATATAGGACAAGATGCCTAGAATTTCATCGAGCTCAGCACTTGTTACCAAGCGAGTGCGGTACTCTTTAAAGTGAGCAATGCCTTTAAAATAGTTGGTGTAATGGCGCTTCATTTCGGCTATACCAAGTTTGGGTCCTTTCCATTTGATACTCATGAGTAAATGCTCACGACAGGCTAAAACACGTTCTGAAAGAGTTGGCCCAGCAAGGTTTTCTCCTGTTCGAACGTAATGCTTAATCTCTCTGAAAATCCAGGGGTAACCAATAGATGCTCTGCCAATCATGACCCCATCGACGCCATATCGGTTTTTATAGGTTAGTGCCTTTTCTGGGCTATCGATATCACCGTTGCCAAAAACAGGAATGTGCATGCGCGGGTTGTTTTTGACCTCAGCGATTAAAGACCAGTCTGCTTCGCCTTTGTACATTTGTTTTCGGGTGCGGCCATGTATAGAAATGGCTTCAATACCGATATCTTGTAGCCGTTCTGCTGCATCCACAACATTTTTGGTGTCTTCGTCCCAACCCAAGCGTGTTTTGACGGTTACGGGTAATGAAGTGGCTTTGACAATTTCTTTGGTCAAGCGCACCATTTTGGGTATATCTTGAAGCAAACCTGCGCCTGCGCCTTTGCAGGTTACTTTTTTTACAGGGCAACCATAATTGATATCGATGAGGTCGGGCTGAACAGCCTCGATAATTTGTGCAGACTGCACCATACTATCTGTTTCTGAACCAAAAATTTGAATACCTACAGGGCGCTCGTATTCGAAAATATCAAGTTTCTGACGGCTTTTGGCCGCATCTCTAATTAGGCCTTCCGAGGAGATAAATTCAGTATACATGAGATCTGCGCCATACTGCTTACAAAGCGCACGAAATGGTGGGTCGCTGACGTCTTCCATTGGGGCTAACAGCAGTGGGAAGTCACCAAGTTCTATATTGCGGATTTTTACCATAGGTGCTGTTAACTGACCCCCATTGTTTTGAGGTATTCTTTGAGTTTTTGCTCGTTGCTGAGCCTCAATACCATTAGTTTGTCGGCCGTTTCTACAACGATATAATCTTTTAAGCCATCGAGTAAGACTGTTTTGTCGTGCGTAATATTAACTAGGCAATTTTCTGACTCAAAGGCAAATACATTTTTACCAATAATGGAATTTTGTTGTTCGTCTTTGGGTAAATGGGTCGTGAGACTGCCCCAGGTCCCGAGGTCACTCCAATCGAAATCTGCCAACACCATACTCACATTTTGCGCTTTTTCCATGACTGCAAAATCGATAGAGATATCTGGGCAAGCCGCAAAGGCATCTTTTAGAAAAGTATGTTCATGCGCGCTACCGTAAACTTCAGGTTGTGCACTAAATATTTGATAGACATCTGACTGATGCTGGGCAAGCGCGTCTAAAATGATTTGCGCTTTCCAAATAAAAATTCCTGCATTCCAAAAAAAGTTACCCGCTTCAAGAAACTGTTCAGCTGTTTGCAAATCTGGTTTTTCACGGAATTGCAAAACCGGACAGGCCGTTCCTTGTTGGGTGTGTTCGGTTTTTTCAAATTCGATGTAGCCATAGCCTGTATCGGGTCGGGTTGGGGCGATACCAAGGGTAACAAGTTTGCCATCTTGTGCTGTTTGCCAAGCAGTCCGAATAATTTGCTCAAAGCGCGTTTCATTGATAATGAGATGGTCGGCCGGCGAGATGAGTAGTGTGGCATCGGCATCTAGCGCTTGAATTTTAGCAGCTGCATATGCAATACAAGGTGCAGTATTTTTTCTTTCAGGCTCACACAAGACTTGCTCCTTGGCTAATTCCGGTAGTTGTTCTAGCACTAATGACTCATAAGAGGTATTGGTAAGGATGTAAATCTGATCAGTTGGAATAAATTTCTGCAAGCGCTCAAAGGTGAGCCGCAATAGAGATTTACCTATCCCCAAGACATCGATAAATTGTTTGGGATATGCAGGCGTAGAAAGTGGCCAAAAACGGCTTCCAACGCCGCCCGCCATAATAAGACCATAGGTATTTTTACTATTCATGAGTTGGGTTTGTAATGGCAGCAAGTGCATGGATGAGGTAAATGCGATTGGTGCCAAATTCGGTACAAAGATAACGAGTTCTGCGGAGTTCACCTTTGATAAAGCGTTTGTTGTTAAGGTAGAAGTGCGCATTTTTTGGCAGCGATTCAAGCGTTGTTTGCTGCAGCTGATCAAAAGACCGCAAAACTCTGCTCAACTGAACATCGCCACCACTAGAAGCTTTGAGCCTTACAAAACTCCTTTCTAGCGCAATTTGCAATTCTTGTGGTAATGCTTTGCGCTCCAACAAAGGCAATAAGCGTTGCCGAAATGCGGTTTTCCATTCCAACCCATGGGCTGCAACCTTCCAGCCATACTGACGGTAGGTATCGAGGTGCGCGAGTTCGTGTAAAGCGGTAATAAGAAAACTATAAGGATTTAAGTCTCCATTGACCGTAATGATAGGTTTGCGCTGCGCAGGATGCGCACGAAAGTCGCCAAGTTTTGTTTTGCGGCCGGGTACAATCTTGAATTGTACGCCTGCAGCTAAAATGCAGTCGGCCAAATAGGGAGTAAAATCTGCTGGGGCAAATTTCTGTAAGGTATCAATGAAGTGTTGCCTCTTGGTCTGCATGACCACAAAAATAATGTTTAACTTAGCGTAGTGAAAATTTTGCAACAAATAGGTCGATACGTGCTCATGTTAGGGGTAGTCTTTGCGAGGCCCAATCGTTGGCGATTTTTTTGGAAGCATACACTTTTGGAAATTGAACAAATTGGCATCAACTCTTTGCCAATCGTTGCACTCATGTCTACTTTTATGGGTGCCGTTATAGCACTGCAAACGGCCTCTAGCATGGAGAGCCCATTACTACCAGACTACACCGTTGGTTTTATAACCCAATCGAGTACCATCTTAGAATTTTCCCCGACCATCATCTCGCTTATCCTTGCGGGTAAAGTGGGGTCCAATGTTGCATCCGAAATTGGCACCATGCGCGTTACCGAACAAATCGATGCCCTTGAAATCATGGGTGTGAACTCACTCAATTTTTTAGTGTTACCCAAAATCACCGCAGCTTTTGTGTTCTTTCCAGTTTTGGTCATTTTTTCTATGGCCTTGTCCATGCTCGGTGGTTGGCTCGCTTTGTTGGTTTCCGATCTAACCACCACTGAAATCTATATTTTGGGGGTTCGGTCATTCTTTAATCCGTTTCATATTACCTATGCACTATCCAAAACGCTTGTTTTTGGTTTTTTGATTGTGAGTATTTCATCTTTTTTTGGTTATTACGTAAAAGGCGGATCTCTGGATGTGGGTAAAGCCTCGACTCAAGCGGTTGTGAGCAGCAGTGTGGCTATACTTATTGCCAATTTTATACTTACCCAACTCATGCTGCTCTCATGATAGAAGTACAACAACTTTCCAAAAGCTTTAATGGTCAAAAGGTCCTTTTTGACATCGATCACATTTTTGAGGAGGGAAAAGTTAACCTGATTATTGGGCAATCCGGCCAAGGGAAATCTGTTTTAGCCAAATGCATTGTAGGTCTTTATGAAGCAGATGCCGGTCAAATATTATTCGATCAGCGCAATTTTACGCAAATGGATCGCAGTGAGCGCAGCAATATTCGACAAGAGATCGGTATGCTTTTTCAAGCTGCAGCACTTTTTGATTCCATGACAGTAGAGCAAAATGTGATGTTTCCGCTACAGATGTTTACCAACATGACCAAAGCTGAAATACAGGTGCGTACTGATTTTTGTTTGGAACGCGTCAATTTGGCGGGCCGCAATAAGCTAATGCCGTCAGAATGTAGTGGGGGCATGCAAAAAAGAGTAGGAATTGCGCGCGCAATTGCCATGAATCCGCGTTATTTATTTTGTGATGAGCCTAATTCTGGTTTAGATCCCAAAACCTCAATAGTCATCGACAAACTCATTAGAGATATTACGCACGAGTATAATATTACCACAGTTGTCATTACCCACGACATGAATAGCGTTATGGAAATTGGCGACCATATTCTTTTTATACATCAAGGCAAAAAGTGGTGGGAAGGAAATCGCCACTCAATTATCAACGCGAGTAATCCAGAGATTGAAAGTTTTGTTTATGCCTCTTCATTTATGAAGGAAATCCGCTCGCAGCTTCAAAAAAAAGCATAATTATTCTGTGCTTTTTTTACCAACCATTATTGTATTATTGATTTCTTTATTATCTTTGCAGCCCCAACAGGGTCTTGTGCAAACGGCATAAGGATTACATAAATTTGCGGATGTGGTGAAATTGGTAGACACGCCAGACTTAGGATCTGGTGCCGAGAGGTGTGCGGGTTCGAGTCCCTCCATCCGCACTAAGGTCTCGTTGGCTCAACGAGGCCTTTTTTTTTTAATATTAGGTTTAAATAAACGAACGCATGAAAATTACACGTCAAGAAATCGATGCCCAAAATGGCGTATTAAAAGTAGAAATTGCAGTAGCGGATTACCAAAATAAAGTAAAGACAGCATTAGATAAATACCGCAAAACTGCTAAGATCCCTGGTTTTAGACCCGGCCATGTACCAGCAGGCCTTATTCAAAAGCAATATGGCAAGTCTGTTTTACTCGAAGAGCTGAATAAACTCACCAACGATGCCATTTATAGATACGTTATCGATGAAAAACTTGATATATTAGGCAATCCACTTCCAATCGAAAACGGAGTAGAAGGCAATTTTGATGCGCCTGCAGATTTTATTTTTAGTTATGAAATTGGGTACAGCCCCGTATTTGAGTTGCCCATTTCATCCAAGACCAAGATCGATTACCACACAGTAAAGATTGACAAAAAGTTACTCAGCAAACAAACAGAAGACCTCCGTCGTCGTTATGGCAAACTTATTTCCTCAGATGTTGTTAGCGAGAAAGACATGGTCATGGGTAAATTTGAAGAGTTAGACACAAATGGCGTAAAAGATGGCGGTATCAGCCATTCTACCACCATTTCTATGGAATTTTTGACCGACAAAGCAGGTGTTAAGCTACTTACGGGAAAAAAAATCAACGATACCTTCGAATTAGATCTTCATTTGGTATCAAAAGGTCCAGAAGATGCTGCAGCAATGCTCGGTATATCACCAGATGCCTATGCTTCTTTAGCCAGTACTTTTCAATTTACTATTAATGATGTTAAACGCATGGAAATGGCTGAACTCAACGAAGAGCTTTTCCAAAAGTTGTTCGGAGATGAAGTAAAGACAGAAGAAGAAATGAATAAACGCATTGAGGCTGACCTCGCGCGTATGTTTGAGGAAGATGCAGACCGCTTGTTTACTAAAAAGGTTTTCGACCGCGTTATCGCAGAGACCAAAATGAGTTTTCCGGAGGCGTTTTTGAAAAGATGGATCAAATCATCCTCTGAAAAACCTGTTTCTGATGAAGACCTCGACCGCGAGTTCGACGCTTACCTCAATTCTTTAAAATGGCAGTTGATTCAAACTAAAATTTTCAAAGACAACAACATTCAACTCACCAACGAAGAAGTCATCAACTATACCAAATCTTTGGTTCTTGGCAACTATGCGCAGTACGGCCTTCCAGCGCCAGACGACGCCGAACTTACCGATACAGCCAAGCGCTTATTGCAAAACAAAGAACAAGCAAACGGAATCTATGATCGTTTAGCCGAAGCCAAGCTCACTACTTTCTTTAAAGCTACAGTTACAATGGCCAAAAAAGAGTTGGCTTATGATGATTTCGTGGCGCTTGCTCAAGCTTAACTTTTTATAAAAGGATAGACTGACTTTAAGCGACGTCCCAATCTAAAACCAACAATTTTTTGTTGGTTTTTTTTTGCCTATAGAAATGCTCGATTTGCTTTGTTATAGCCTCGAGATGCGGCATTTTCATACTTCGGTTGGGCATTAGGGCAATCACCTCCCGAGCAGGTGCAGCCTCTAAATTGGCTATGGTTTTGATACCCGTTTGAAGTTCGGGCATTATTTTGAAAAGAGCAGGAATTAAAGTATAGCCACCATTTTTATTCACCATATCAATGAGTAAGGGCAAATTCCCACCTTCGTAATCCCAATCTTGCGCAGCGCTTTCTTGTTTTAATTGACAAAAATGTAGCATTTGAGTGCGCAAGCAATTTCCTTTATTGAGCAGCCATGGATGTTTTTGTTGAATTTGTTCAAAGTGAATTTCTTTGGTCTTTACCTCAGGACAATACACCTGTATTTCCTCTAGATAAAGCGGAACACTTTGTAGTCTTGGATCGAGATGCGGCCCCGCTATAATAGCCAAATCTATTTCTTTTCTTTCTAATGCATCGAGTGCATCTTTGGTTTTGAGCTCTCTTATTTTGAGCTTGATATTGCCAAAGTCGTTTATCCAAGTGCTAAAAAGGTCTGGCAATAAATAGGCTGCAATTGTTGGTATAATTCCAATGCGTACCTCTTCTTTGACTTTTCCTTTTAGTTGGTCAGTGAGTAATTTTATCTTGTCGGTTTCAGCCAGGATTTCTCTAAGAATTGGTATGAGTTTTTGTCCAGAAGGTGTGAGTTGTAGGGGGTTGCTATCGCGGTCGAAAATAGTGTAACCTAAAGTCTCCTCTGCTTTTTTGATTTGCATGGAGAGGGTAGGTTGGGTAACAAAGCAGCGCTCGCTGGCCCGTTGAAAGAGTAGTTCTTCGCTAAGGACTACGATATAGTTCATTTGTTGGATGGAAATCATATAGATAGAATCTATGCAAATATAAAATAAATTGAAATAAATTATAACAATTGAGCAACTTATGAACCGTATCTTTGTTACCTAATATATAATTATAAAAACAAAAAATATGTCAACACTAGTAGGTAAAAAATTCCCAGACATCACTGTAAAAGCCATCGACGAAATGGGCGATACTTTTCAGTTGAATGTACTAAAGCAAGCCACAGACAATAATAAAAAAGTTGTTTTGTTTTGGTATCCCAAAGACTTTACGTTTGTTTGCCCAACAGAAATTCATGCATTTCAAGAAGCTGCAGCAGAATTCGAAAAACGCAATACGATTGTTATAGGCGCTTCTTGTGATACCGCAGAGGTGCATTTTGCATGGTTAAATACTTCAAAAGACAACGGTGGTATCGAAGGTGTTCGCTTTCCATTAATTGCAGATTCTACCCGTTTGTTAGCTCAAGAATTGGGTATTCTAGACTACGATATGTTCGACGAAGACAACATGGCTGGCGATAACGTCCCTTATCGTGCAACTTATCTGCTCGACGAAACGGGCATGGTATTCCATGATTCAGTCAATCACTTCCCTGTAGGCCGTAATGTTCAAGAATATATCCGCCTCATTGACGCATTTACACATGTTCAAAAACATGGTGAGGTTTGCCCTGCAAACTGGGAAGAAGGAAAAGATGCCATGAATGCCACGCGCGACGGTGTAGCAGATTATCTAAGTAATCACTAAACGCATGTTCAGCGACCTTACTTCTGATACGCTCGACCAATCTTTGGCTACAAATGCCAAAGTAATGGTGCAGTACGGTGCGGGTTGGTGCGGCAATTGCAAAATTACCAAACCCAAATTCAAGCGTTTGGCCGAAAGCCATACCGACATCGCTTTCATCTATGTCGATGCCGAACATTACCCGAATGCTCGTCAGTTTGCCAATGTGAGCAATTTACCCACTTTTGCAGCTTTTGAAGGCGGCAAGTTAGTGGCCGAAGCACAAGGAAATAAAATAGAAACCATTCAAGAAGTTTTAGATGCGCTTACCAGTCATTAAACACCTCGTAGATTTTATCGAGCAGAACGACGAAGACTACCTCATCGAAACAATAGAAACATTAGAGTTCTTAATTGAGGCACCCGGTATCAAAGACGAAGAACTCGATGTAATCGGCGAATTGCTCTCTAATTTCTCAGGAGCACTCGAAGTACACAAAGAAATTCAGAATGGCGTACCTAAACGAGATGCCTTAAATGGCTTCATGAAACGGGTTACCGGATCTATTAACTAACTAAAAACCACCTTCGGGTGGTTTTTTTATGCCTATCTTTGCGGCATGTCAGATTTACTGAATAAGTTAGAAGCCATTCATTTTCGCTTCATTGAAGTCGGCAAAATGATTACAGATCCCGATATCATCTCGGACATGAGTCGGTACGTAAAACTTAACAAAGAATACCGCGACCTCGAAGTATTGGACGGCACTTATTTGCGATTCAAACTCTTACTAAGTAACCTACAGAGTGCCAAAGCCTTGCTCGAAGAAGAGCAAGATCCTGAAATGCGCGAAATGGCCAAGGTCGAAATTGACGAACTTGAGCAGGCTAGGCCCATTCTTGAAGAAGAAATCAAATTGCTGCTCATTCCCAAAGACCCCGAAGACGACAAAAATGCCATTATTGAACTTCGCGCAGGAACAGGCGGAGACGAAGCATGTATTTTTGTAGAGGATATCTACCGCATGTATACCATGTATTTTAAAGCCATGGGCTGGACCTGCGAAGTGCTCAACTCTTCGGAAGGATCCGTAAAAGGATACAAAGAGATTTCTATGGAAATCACCGGTGCTGGTATCTACGGTTCTTTAAAATTTGAATCTGGTGTTCACCGTGTGCAGCGCGTACCCGAAACAGAATCACAAGGCAGGGTTCATACTTCTGCAATTACAGTTGCAGTATTGCCTGAAGCAGAAGAAGTCGATTTTGAACTCGACATGAACGACGTCAGAAAAGATACTTTCCGTGCCTCAGGTGCTGGTGGGCAGCACATCAATAAAACTGAATCGGCTATTCGCCTTACTCATATTCCATCTGGTTTAGTGGTAGAATGTCAAGATGGTCGTTCACAACACAAAAACTTAGAAAAAGCCATTTCGGTATTGCGCTCGCGCTTGTATCAATTAGAGCTTGACCGCATTCACAACGAACGCGCAGCCCAAAGAAAGACCCTCGTCTCTACCGGAGACCGCTCTGCCAAAATCAGAACGTATAATTATCCGCAGGGCCGTATTACTGATCACCGGATTAACAAAACCTTGTACAACCTTGGTGTATTTATGAACGGTGATATCCAAGAGATGCTCGACGCGCTCAAAATGGCAGAAAATGCAGAGAAACTTAAAGGAGAAACCGCATGACCAAAGCAGAACTCATCGCACAAATAAAGGACAAGCAAAGTTTTTTATGTGTTGGACTCGATCCAGATCTTACTAAAATACCGCAACATTTATTGCAAACTGAAGATCCACTCTACGAGTTTTGTAAAGCAATTATAGACGCTACTCATGCGTTTGCAGTGGCATTTAAGCCCAATACTGCTTTTTTTGAATGCCATGGTGCCGTTGGCTGGGAATCACTGCGCAAAACAATCGCATACATCCCGAAGAATTGTTTGATTATAGCAGATGCCAAGCGTGGAGATATCGGAAACACCTCATCTTATTACGCCAAAACATTCTTTGAGCACCTGCAAGCTGATGCATTAACCGTTGCACCATACATGGGTTCGGACTCAGTCCTGCCATTTTTGCAATTTGCTCATAAATGGGTGGTTTTGCTTGCGCTTACCTCCAATGAGGGGGCAAAAGATTTTCAATTAGAGCAAAACAATGGCAAAGCGCTCTTCGAAACTATTTTGGAAAAATCAGTAAAATGGGGTAGCCCTGAAAATATGATGTACGTTGTTGGTGCTACGCGTGCTGAAGATATCGCTCGGGTAAGGGCCTTAGCCCCGAATCATTTCTTTTTAGTACCAGGAGTAGGTGCACAGGGTGGTGATTTGGATACAGTGGTTCAATATGGTGCAAACGAGGAATGTGGTTTACTGGTAAATTCTTCGCGTGCCATCATCTATGCAAGTTCAGGACAAGATTTTGCAGAAGCTGCAAAAAAAGAAGCGCTGAAGGTACAAGCTCAAATGGCTTTGCACGTTCAGCGCTTCAAATGGTAATTTGTATTTAGCGTGTGGCTAAATCTGTGTTTTGTGTGGATTGTTCTAATTTTCCGTATGCATCGCAACTTGCTTTGCGACCTGCTCCGCAAGAGGTCAAGACCAGAAGAGTTACAAAAGCTGCTAATATGAATGTTGTTTTGGTTTTCATGGTGTTTGTTTTGTTGTTGTTGCTTTTAACGGAATATATTCGTCAAAGTTACAATTTTTAAAAAATTAGCACGTTAAGTCTTGTATATTTTAGCATGCGCACTCTTATAGTTCTATTCTTTTCGTTAGGCATGACTTGCGCTGCTGTAGGGCAAACCTTTTTTGTATTGCAAGCCCCCCTAGAGGCTATTCCAAGCTCACTTTCTCCCATTAAAAAAGATATATCAATCAAATACACCGCTAACCAATGGTTGCAAAAAAACAGAGAATGGCAGTCGTTGGCCATTGCTGAGGGTTATTTTTTATTTGCACTCGAAGCTTTTGGGCAAAAAGATTCCTGTCAGTATTTTCAAATTGATTTCGGGCCTTTTTTTGAAAGGATTACACTTGTAACAGAAACGGATCAGCAATACATTGATGCTAAACAATTACAGCGCTTGGTTCTAGATTCTTTGAGTTGGTACTTAAACAACGGCCATCCGTTTACTGAAGTCAAAATGATTTTTACTTCAGGACAAACACCTACTGCAAAAATGAGCATCACAAAAGGCCCGGAGGTCAGGTGGGGCAAGTTGGTGGTTAAGCCTGAAGGCGTAATTAAAGAAAAAGTACTTGCCAACTTGATACAAATCGAATCAGGGCGTCTTTTTAAAGAGCAACAATTACAGCAAGCTCAGTTTCAAGTCGAAGGAAGCTTACCTTTTAAATTACGCAGAGCTCCTGAATGGATGCTTGACAACCAACAAGCGGATGTTTACTTTTACTTAGAGCGCATTAAAATGAGCTCCGCTACTGGAATTATTGGTCTGCAGCAAAATCCAGGAACTCAGAAAAATGACTTAGTAGGAGAACTCCATTTACAACTCCAAAATACTTGGCAGAGAAATGAAAAATTCTTTTTGCATTGGCGCAGTATTGCACCCCAGACACAAATGCTCAAAGCTACCCTCGGATGGCCATATATAGGTGGTTCATCTTATGGCATGAATGCAGGCTTTGCTTTGTACAAAAGAGACACCTCTTTTCTCGAAGCAAAAGCCAATCTGGGGCTGAGTTATTTATTGGCTAAAAATTGGCAATTATTGGCGCTCATTGACTTTTGGCAATCGAATGCATTGGTTTCCTCGGCTTCTTCTAATGATTTAAAATCCTTTAGCACTCGCTCCTATGGAATCGGGATTCAACGCCAGCAACTCGATTTTCTGCCAAACCCGCGAAAAGGCATGCTGTTCAAGGTAAATTATCTGGTGGGTAATAAACGTGCTCAAAACGATATCCTCACCTGGCGCTTGGAACTTGCACAGCGCTATTTTTTGCCAATAGCCAAACGTCAGGTGCTCAGTATCAATCAACAATTTGAGCATGTTCAAGCGACGACCATTTTCAGTAATGAGTTGTATCGTTTTGGTGGCTTAGAACGCATGCGAGGTTTCGACGAAGATGCTTTTTTTGCGTCGACTATAGCCTTTGCAGGTTTAGAGTATCGTTATTTATTAGATAAGTACGCTCATTTTTCGGTATTTACAGATTGGGCTTGGTTAGAAAATCAAGTGCTTGGTCAACAAAATTCTATTTATGCTTTAGGCTTAGGTTTGGTCATCGGTTCGGAAAACGGTCAGTTTAAATTGAGTTATGCACTTGGCGCTGAATTAGGCAATGCACTACAATTAAATGCGGGTAAATTACACGTTGGCTTTATTTCCTATTTTTAGGATATGAAAATCATATTTGCAAGTCACAATCAAAAAAAAGCAGAAGAAATTCGTTCCCTCTTACCTGTCGGTATAGTCCTCTTAACTTTACATGACCTTGACTTAATGCAGGAAATTCCAGAGAATGAACCCACCATAGAGGCCAATTCTGCTTTTAAAGCAAACTGGGTTTTCAAGCATTTCGGTTTGCCTTGCTTTGCCGATGACACAGGCCTAGAAGTAACGGCTTTAAATGGCGCACCAGGCGTGCATTCAGCTCGCTATGCAGGCGAAGCGCGCAGTGATGATGCCAATATGAATAAATTGTTGTTGGCGTTACAAGATAGCGCAGACCGCAGTGCGCAGTTTAAAACAGTTATCACTTATTTAGATGGTCATCAGGAATATCAATTTACCGGAATTGTGAAAGGAAGAATTGGAACTCAGAAGATCGGAACACTAGGTTTTGGGTATGACCCTATCTTTTTTCCTGAGAATCAAAATAAGACTTTTGCACAAATGCCGTTGTCCGATAAAAACAAGTTCAGCCACCGAGCAAGAGCAACCGTGCAGTTTTTGAAATTTTTAGAAGAACGGGTTGCGCTTTAAATTACGCTTCTATGGTAATGGCTACAGAAGCAACATCACCGTTGATGGGCGGGCAAATTTTTGTAATCTGAACTTTTAAGTTTTCGATACCGCTTAATTCAGTTTTCATGCGCGTCACGATGCGTTGGCCAACATGCTCAATGAGTTTGGATCTTATGGCCATCTCTTCAATTACAATATGGTTGACATCAACGTAATCTACGGTATCTGCCAATGAATCGTGTTCAGCAGCTTTGCTAAAGTTCGTTTGAATTTCGATATTTACCTCATAATGGCCACCAATACGCCCTTCTTCAGGCAGACAGCCGTGATAGGCGTAGCACTTTATACCGCTTACAAAGATTTTATGCTTCATGGAGGATACTTTTTACAGCACGTAAACCAATTTCTATTCGCGCGAGTACTTCTTCTTTACCTAAGAATGCTGAAATTTCAAACATACCAGGGCCAGCGCCAACGCCGGTGAGTACCAAACGATAAGGCAGGAGCACTGCGCCTATTCCTAATTGCTTTTCTGCTAAAAACGTTTTAAATGCCGCTTCGATCGCTTCTGTTGAAAAATCAGAAAGATCAGCGACAACATTTTTCCATTCTTGAATGTATTCTGTTGTTTCTGGCTTCCACTTTTTAAGAATAATTTCTGGGTCGAACGAAGCAGGTTGGCCAAATAAATAGGCTCCTTCTGTTAGAATGTCTTGTGCAAAGGTGGCACGTTCCTTCATGAGGTGACAAATTTGTTCTAGGGTAGCATCAGTATAGTCTAGATTTTGAATCTGACGCAGTTGCTGCGCAATAGCTGAATTGGATTGTGCACGTAAATAGGTTTGTTGAAACCATTTCGTTTTTTCAGGATCAAATTTGGCACCAGCTTTACTCACGCGTTCAAGTGAAAAAGCAGCAACGAGTTCGTCAAGGTTAAAAATTTCTTGGGTTGTTCCGGGGTTCCAACCCAAAAGAGCGAGCATATTAATAAAGGCCTCTGGTAAATATCCTTTTTCGCGGTAACCAGAGTAGAGTTCTCCTTCTGAGGTCAGCCAATTTGTTGGGAAAACAGGAAAGCCGAGTCGGTCGCCATCGCGCTTGGAGAGTTTGCCATTGCCATCTGGGCGGAGTAAAAGTGGAAGATGCGCAAATTCGGGGCAAGGCCAGCCAAAAGCTTCGTAAAGCAATACGTGCAGTGGTGCTGAGGGCAACCATTCTTCACCGCGAATAACGTGGCTTATGGCCATGGTATGATCGTCTACTATATTCGCTAAATGGTAAGTAGGCATACCGTCACTTTTGAACAGGACTTTGTCGTCGAGGTTGTTGGTATTGACAACTACCCATCCGCGGATGAGGTCATGAAAACGAACGTCTTGGTTGCGCGGCATTTTCATGCGGATAACATACGGTTGGTTTGCTGCTAGAAGTTGCTCAACTTCAGATTGTGGAAGTGTGAGTGAATTGCGCATGCTGTTGCGCGTAACGCTATTGTATTGCCAATTGGGCATACCCATGGTTTTGGCTTGGTCGCGCATTCGATCGAGATCCTCAGCGGTGTCAAATGCATAGTATGCTTTGTCTTCGGCAATGAGTTGCTCGGCATATGGTTTATACATCTCTTTGCGCTCGGATTGCACATATGGGCCGTATTCACCTCCTAAGCCGGGGCCTTCAGTTGGCATGATGCCACACCAGGCTAGAGCGTCCATGATGTAGTCTTGTGCACCAGGCACAAAACGCGTCTGATCTGTATCTTCGATACGTATTAAAAAGGTTCCGTTGTGTTTTTTAGTGAAGAGGTAATTGTAAAGAGCGGTGCGCACACCCCCCATATGGAGCGGGCCAGTAGGTGATGGGGCAAAACGAACGCGAACAGGTACTGAAGACATAATATTTTTTCTAGACCGCAAAGATAGTAAATTGAAAAAGACTCAAGCCAATTTCAGACTTGAGTCTTTTTAAAAAGAAGGAACTAAGAATTAAATAGTATTATTTGTTATTCAATCACAAATTCTCGTTGTACTGAGCCGTGGATTGTTTCAACATTCAAGTAATATATACCCGCTTTCAAATCTGTAGTAGTGTATTCGAGAACAGGTAGTTTGATGTTTTTTTCGTTGGCAATTAATCGACCTTGGATATCGACAATATTGTAAGCAATGATATCGAGGCCATTTACTTGGGCATATAATTTTTCACTTGTTGGTACCGGGAAAACTGAAAAGTTGACGTCTAGTTTTTCTTCTAGCCCCATGTCACAATTCAAGTAGCTCATGTTGGCAAAATTGATATGGCAGGCAAAATATGCGGAGTCAATGAACGGATTGCGGTTGCCTTGTAAAACAGCTGCATATTCATGACGTGCAATTTCGTAGTTGTCAGGAGCATCTGCAAAATGCCAAGTTTTTAAAGATTCTTGGCTTTGGGTTGGAGGTAATTGCCAGTTATTGCCAGAAATGCCATTGTAGCAGGTTGCCATATAAAAGATAGAACGCGCTGCATTTCCTTTTTGTTCTGGGCGTGGTTCGTATACCAATTGGTTACTAGAATAGCCAACGCTGCCACCTAGATAAGTAAATACAACATTGCCATCGATATCCATTAATGGAAGGTTGCTTCTGGGTGTATTGGCTTGCTGAAGGTTGGTTGGCCAAAGGTTATGTTGGTCATTGTATTCAGGTTTTTCTGGACTATCGCAAGGGAAAGTAGGCATCCAAGAATGCGAGAAGGTGTGTTCTCTAGAGTAACCAGTGGCTGTCCAGGAGAATGGATCATTGAACACTTTACGTTCTCCTGAATACACACATTCTACATAAGACTGACCATTGGTGGTATCGCGGACCTCATATTGATTCATCATGGTGGTGAGGTAGTTGTAGTAAGTGATGGATGTGTGTGAATTAATCAATGCGCTGAGGTTGGGCAAGAATGAACTTGTACCTGAATAGATCCCATTGTAGTAATTTCCAATCTGGCTTCCTTCACTTGTTACGTTTCCTGTCGCAGGGTTCATTGTTCGGTAGTTTTCGTAACCTGCTGGGCCATTGAAGGCGTACACAGCAAAATGATAAGTCGTGTTTGCTTCAATATGACGAGGCGTAAAACCTGTTCCGGATCCGATATAAGCAACTTTTGCATTACCTATTATATCTCCACGCTTATAGTTAGTTCCATCTATTGGCAAGCCAGCAACTGCACTTCCTTGGCGCCACAATACGATGTATTTTTCTGCGCTTACGGTAGGATATTCACCAGAAAGTGTGTAAGCCTTAACATTAGGAAAGGTAAGCGCAGCAGGGTTGGAAGCGGGTTCGGTAGCTAGGTTATTAGAACCAATACCATAAAGATTGATAATATATGGATTTTCATCGGCATCGTCGTTGGCAATAGAAAGTGTCGCTAAGCGAGAACCTGTTCCTGTTGGTGTAAAGTTGAGGGTAACGTTTTGGCTGCTTGTGCCACCCACAACAACATTGGCATTGCAGCTGTAGTCGGCTGCACTTGCCCCGGTTAAAGTAGCACCAGAAACAGTTAAGTTTTGTACGCCGTAATTTTCAATTGTGATGGTTGTAGTCGCACTTGTTCCAACTACATAGGTATCGCCAGTGAGCACACTATTACCATTGATTTTTACATTGATTTCTCTAGCAGGTGCAACATAAGTGAACATATCTTGGGTGCTGCGTGGTATCAATTGGTAGTTCGCATTGAATTGCCCCATTAGGCCAATGATGCTGATTGGGCCTGATGGGATAGCAGATCCATCGATATTGGTGGTGCCATTGATGCGTACATCAAAAGTACTGGAGCCATCAAAAACTTGAACAGTGCTATTTCCGGAAGCAAAGTTGCCCGTTTGCACAAAATTGACATTATCTAAACGCACCAATTGACCTTCTAAGCTTTCACCTGCACTTGAGATTGGAATAACGAGAGCTACAGGCTGAACAATTGCTTGTCCATGATTGATAAAACTGTTGGTTGGTGATAGTTCTAGTAAACCACTGAATTCAAATAGGACACCAGTAGCCGTTATGGAGTCTCCTTTTTGGACGGTATTTAGATTGGATCCGTAACAGGCAATTCCTGCTGTTCCATCTTGTAAATAACGAATAGGGCCGAGTTCACTTCCGTTGGTTACAACTCCGGTAACGGTTACAGTTTGTCCAATACCTAGGTTACGAACTTGGGCAATTGTTTGGGCAAAAGCTTGTTGTCCGAGTGCCAAGATAGCAAGATTGAGTAATAATTTTTTCATAGTTAGAATTGTATTGCGAGGTTGATATTAAAGCGCAAACCTTGGCCAAACATGACTGAGGCAGAGCGCGCATCGAATTGATCATAAATGCCATTCGCATTGTTAGTGGCATCCGATATAAAAGAGGTATTGAGGAGATTGGTAATGGCACCTCCTAGGCTAAATTGTTTGTAGCGGTAACCTGCAAAAATATTGATCAATGAGTAGGAGGGGATTTGCCAGGAATCACGGCCCCCGTTGCTACCTTGCAAGGAGAATGGATCGAAATTGGCGTAATAACGATCAAAAATTTGACCTTGAACCTTTATGTAGGCATTTTTAATGGGTTCATAGCGTAAAGACGCCGCCATTGCAGTTTGCGCAGCATCGCCCACATGTACACCTTTTGCGTCAAAAGTAAATTCTAAGGAGTCGTATTGTGGTATAAATACGGTTTTACTCGAATTCCAAATCCAGTTACCAATAGAGAACATGAAGTCAATAGAAAGTTTAGGTGAAATTTCCCAAGCAACATCGATTTCTTGGCCCATGTGTATGGCATCCATTCCATTGATATTGACCCGAATGAATTCTGTTGGGTCGTTAGGGTCAGGAACAGCGACGCCATAAGGGAAAGGTTTATTTTTCCAATTGGTGAAATACGCATTGTAATTGACTCCAAAATGTTTGTTGGAATAGTGATATCCACCTTCTGCCGCATAGATGATTTCATTGACGATTTCGCCAAAAAAACTATTGCTATTGTTGTCAATGACATTAGAGAATTGCGGCGTGCGGTTGAGATAACCCAAATTACAATAGACGTCCTGATATTTGTTTAATTTGTAACTCAGGCCGCCTTTTACGGTGACGCCAGGAATGTATTTCCAATCAGTTTCGAAGAAATTGAGCCCTGGTGAGCCCGCATGATAGGTCTGACCATTGTATTGAATGGTGTCGAGTGCTCCAATTCTGAGGGTGGTATCACTGAGCTCGAGTACTTTGCGTTGAAAGTAATCAATGCCTTTGTATCCGTTAAGGATGGTTGAAACGTTAGCAAACCAATTGATGCGTTCACCATTGTGCTCCACTTGGCCAAAAACACCGGCATAGGTAACGACACCATCGCGGTCCGCATTGAAGGTATTTTTGGCAATTTTATCTCCAACCCTTTGCATTGGATCGGGATCATTGAAGTTGGCTGCGCTTAAAAAGTAGTCGGCACCCAAAAGGTTGGTGATAATTTGATAATGACGACCTTCATAATAGCGGTAATCGATTCCACCTGAAAAAGAAGTCTTTTTGGAATATTGGTAATTGAACTGCCCCAAATAACCTAGCCAAAAATGGTTGTTGATACTCGCTAATAATATCTGGCTGGCCTTGATCTCTGTATCTGAATAAAGCGGGTCAATATTTGGCGTTCCGAATAAAGAATTCACTTGGTTTTCGGTGATCATTTGGTCCCAGTCGATGTTAAAATTGCTATCACGCAGAATGGCTGAAGAATTGAAGATACTGGTGCCTCCACCACGCCCGACAGAGAGGTAGGCCAAATTTGAAATATCTAATTTGTCGTTGACCGACCAAAAATCTTTGAGTGTAATTTGTGGTTTATTGTAGAAATTACGACGTTCGTTGAGGATTTCACGCTCCCCTGCATCGTTGGTCACGTAGCCCCAATGTTGGTTGTAACGAATACCCATATCGTTGAGTAATAGGGTGGAGTCGTACTGCACGCCAAGCGCTTGAGAACGACTGGCATCCCAATACTGGATTCCTTGAAAAAAGGAACGCTGACCATGTTGTTGTGGTGCAGCAAAAGCAGAAAGCGTAAGTAAATGCTTATCGAGTCTTTTAGAGATTTTGGTATAGCCGAAAAAACCTTGAGTTGGGGTACCGTCTACCCAACCTTGGCCTTGTTTGTAGGAGGCAGAAAAAGTAAGCCCCCACCCAGAAGGGGTCATGCCGGTGTTGTATGAGAGTGAACTACGCAAAAAATTACCCGTAGCGTACTCTTGTTTGAAGCTTCCACCCTTTTTGGTGCCCACACCTTGCGTAATAATATTAATGGTTCCGCCAATTGACGGCATTGCAATTTTTGTAGCACCTAGTCCGCGTTGTACTTGCATTTGAGAGGTAATGGCGTCTAGGCCAAACCAATTAGACCAATAAACTGCGCCGTTTTCCATATCGTTTACTGGAACTCCGTCGATCATAACGCCAACATTGCGCTGGTCAAAGCCACGCACATTGATGCGCGCATCGCCGTCTCCCCCACCTTGGTTGGTAGCATAAACACCTGGGGTACCATTTAAGAGCATGGGAAGATCTCTAGAGGCTAGTTCTTCGGTAATTTTTTTGGTATCAATTTTGGTAACGGCAACCGGAACATTTTGACCATTGACTAAGTTGCCTATCACGCGGATTTCACGTACTTCTTGGGTGGCTCGGATGGTAAAGTTTTGCACAAGACTGACCTGATTGAGCTGAATAGCGAAGCGAATGGTATCGGTAAGAGGGAGGGTAAACATGATTTGGTAGTTGCCAAATGGTATGTTTGGAATTTCGTAGGAGCCGAGATCGTTGGTAGCAACGCGTGCAATTGCAGCACCCTCCTTGAGAAGGGTAATTTTGGCCCCCGCAACAACAACCTCTCCGGGTGACATCTGAGCCACACCGCTTATTTTTCCTATTTGTTGACCGAAGGAAACTCCAGATAGTGCAAAGAGCAACCCAAAAAATAAGAGGCGCATCTTAGCGAATGATCACTTTATGAAGGCTTTGCTGACCCGAAAGTGAGGTCAAACGCAAGAAATAAACACCCTGATATTCATGAAGGTTGATTTCAACGCTTGGTTGTGCTGCACTAACGTTGATTTCTTTTACAAGCTGACCAAGTGCAGAGACGACTTGAATTTTGCGGATCTCATTTTGTGTATTGACAAAAACAATACCACTGCTTGGATTGGGGTAAATACTAGGTAAGGCTTTTGTGGCTGGGTTCAGAGCTATCGTGTTGCAATCGCACTCATGAACGCCCAAAGAAGACCAGTTCCCATCCAAAATTGGGTTGCCGCTCATGCCGAAAAGAGTGTCTCCGTTTGCATCTAAACGCACAATAACAGGTGGAATACTATCCCATTCGAGTAGGGGATCAAAAAATGATGGGTTACTTGTTTGACCTTTTAAAATGGTAGGTTTACGAAGAAGACTGTGATCTTTAGTGAGCAAAACGCCAAGACCTGTACTGTACGGAAATTGTGTGGACCATGCGCCGTTATTACCAGAAGAAGTACCGGTTTCGTTGGCTGGGTTTTCTCCTATTTTACCAAAGACGTCAACTAGTGCAAAACCAGTTACGTTGGTGGCATTGATCACTGTGGTTGGAGAGGCAGGCAGCGTTCCTTTCGCTAATAAAAGAGCGTCATTGCCATTCCAATACCAAGCGTTTGAAGTATTGTAATCTGCGCAATAAAAACCATCTGCTTTGGCTTGAAGAGAGTCCCAAACTGGGGCTTCTTGCCCTGTTCCCATAGGGTCGAGCTTCTCAATAACACCAACGTACACACCCTTTGCAGGAACTGTTCCGGATAGTTGAACTGAGTTGGCAACTGTTGCCGTTGTAGCACCATTGGAATAACGACTTACGAAATAACCGGATAGGTTAATAGGATTGTTGGTTGGGTTGTAGATTTCAAGTGCCTTGTTATTGGACCAACCTTCGACATATTCAGAAATAAATAGCTCATTGCATGTGTTTTGAGCAAACAAGCTCGTACAGGTCAATAAAGATAATAGAAGTAGAGTTTGCTTCATGGTGTTAAGTTTAATTCAACTGACAATCAGCTTTGGTTTTAATGGTGCTGTTTTTATGGTTTCGGCACAGATGAGGCGTCAAGGAGGTCATAAAAGAGCTAGAACAAATTTAGTGCTTTTAGGTAGAAATACGCAATACTTTAAAAAAAAGATAAGTGATTTATTTGTTAAGACTCCATGAGCTAAACATTACGTCGGAAATCTATCGTAATTTTAGGATTCAATTAAATGGTCATGAAAATTCTACTTAGCGTTTTATTTATTTCTTTTCTTTTTCAGCAAGTTGTTGCTCAAGATTTAACAGTTGAGCGTATTTGGCGCAATTATGAGTTTGCAGCCAAAGGGGCAGGTGCTTATCAAATGATGAACGATGGAAAACACTATTTAGAATTTGACCAAAGCGGCAATTTAGTCAAACTTCATATTGAAAGTTCAGCTCATGACTCGGAGGTATTAATTGCCAAAGAATCCTTGGTTTGGGAGGGTAAAAAGATTAACGTGGCCGGTTTTGAAATGAATGCTGATGAGCAAAAGGTATTGCTTTGGACTGCACTTACACCTATTTACCGACGCAGTTTCGAGGCATTTTACTACCTATATGATTTGAAGTCAAACAAACTCGAAGCGCTCGATGCCGAACACGCGCCCCAAACCTTGGCGGAATACAGCCCTGATGGCACATTGGTTTCATTTATTCATGGCAATGATATTTTTATTAAAGACCTCAATACTGGGAAGGTTAGTAAAATGACCCAAGACGGCAAGCGCAATAAAATCATCAATGGCACTACTGATTGGGTTTATGAAGAAGAATTTGCACTCACTAAAGCATATAGTTGGTCGCCTGATAGTCAATACCTTGCTTTTTTAAAGTTTGATGAGCAAGAAGTACCCGAATTTCAAATGGCATTGTATGGCAATCTTTACCCAAAACAATTTAAATACAAGTATCCAAAAGCTGGCGAGTCAAATAGTGTGGTCACTTTAAATCTACTCGAGGTAAAAAGTGAAAAGCTTCAAAAAATCGATTTAGGAGCTTATGAGTACATACCGAGATTGAATTGGTCGACTAAATCCAATCAGCTTATCGTACAAACGATGAATAGACATCAAAACGAACTCCATTACTGGCTTATTGACGCAAGTCAAAAACGAATAACAAGCAAGGAATTCTTCACAGAGACCTCTTCTACTTACGTCGATGTCGACAACAATTTACTCATCTTACAAGATGGAAAGTCTATTTTGAGAACCAGTGAGGTGAGTGGTTATAACCATATCTACCAACTCGGCTTCGATGGTAAAAGTACAGCAATCACCTCGGGCGCTTGGGACGTCATTGAATTTTTAGGCATTGACGAATTGAGCCAAACCATTTATTATGCAAGCGCAGAACCAGGAGCAATTTACAAATCGATTTACAGTATTCGTCAAGATGGCACCCAAAAAAAGAACCTTACGCCTGACCTTGGGTATCACAATGCAGAATTCTTAAATGGCATGCAATATTTTATTCACAACACTTCAGATGCCAATTCGCCTCCGGTAATTGCCTTGCGAAAAGCAAGTGGTGCGTTGGTTGAAATTCTTGAAGATAACGCTGCGTTGGTTACTAAGATGAATGAAGAAAACCTAAGCCTTAAAAAATTTATTTCTATCAACACTTCGAGTGTAACGCTTAACGCCTCTCTTATTTTGCCGACTTCATATGATTCGACAAAAAAATATCCTGTTTTTGTCAATGTTTACGGTGGTCCGGGCCACAACGAAGTGTTGGATAGCTGGGATGGCAATGATTATTTCTTTCACCAACTGCTGGCTCAAGAAGGATATATGGTGTTAAGTATAGACCCAAGAGGCACCCAATACCGAGGCGCTGATTTCAAAAAGTCAACCTATTTACAACTCGGCAAACTAGAAATCCAAGATATCATCGATGCCACCACAGTCTTTGCCGAGCGCAAAGATGTAGACCCTTCTAGGTTGGGAATTATGGGCTGGAGCTACGGTGGTTTTATGTCTTCGCTCGCCATGACAAAAGGAAACGGTTTATTCAAGATGGGAATAGCGATAGCCCCCGTTACAAACTGGCGTTTCTACGACAATATTTACACGGAGCGCTTTATGCGCACACCTCAAGAGAATGCGAACGGCTACGACGACAACTCACCGATAAATTTTGCCAAAGATTTACAAGGTAAATATTTACTCATTCACGGTGCAGCCGATGACAACGTTCACTACCAGAATAGCATGGAAATGATCTCCGCGCTGGTAAAGGAAAACAAGCAATTTGACCTATTTATATACCCCAATAAAAACCATGGTATTTATGGAGGCAATACACGAAATCACCTTTTCAATATGATTCATTCCTACATATTAGATGAACTATAAATTTTCATCATCATTAATAGTTTTTATCGGTCTTCTTGCGCTTCATTTGCTGATTCTTTTGTAATTTAGGCACACATTATCAAACTACACATTTTCATCACATGAGTGAAACAGCCAAAATTGAACTCGACGGCAAGGTTTATGAGCTACCCGTTGTTGTAGGAACCGAAAACGAAAAAGCAATTGACATCTCCAAATTGCGTGATCTAACCGGATACATCACCTTAGATACGGGTTACAAAAACACCGGGGCAACCAAAAGTTCTATCACCTATCTTGATGGTGAAGAAGGGATACTTCATTACCGAGGTTATTCCATTGAACAACTCGCAGAGAAGGCCACTTTTATTGAGGTATCTTATTTGCTGATTTATGGTAATTTACCGAATCGTTCTGAACTAAATGCTTTTCAAGATAGCATCCGTAAACACACCCTGGTTCATGAAGATATGAAACAGTTTTTTGAAGCTTATCCTTCAAAGGCGCATCCGATGGGCGTACTTTCCTCAACGATTGCTTCATTGGCCACCTTCTACCCAGAGTCTCTCGATCCTAACCGCAGCCTCGAGGCAAAAAACCTCACAATTCACCGTTTGATTGCAAAGTTACCTACGCTTGCTGCATGGTCTTACAAAAATCTCATTCGTCATCCGTTCATGTATCCACGCAATGAGTACGACTACTGTAAGAACCTAATGTATATGATGTTTTCTATGCCTACTGAAGACTACCATGTAGATCCTGTTGTCACAGATGCACTGAACAAACTTTTAATTCTTCATGCCGATCACGAACAGAATTGTTCTACCTCAACTGTTCGCATTGTTGGTTCCTCGCATGCCAATGTATATTCTTCCGTATCAGCTGGTATTTCAGCACTTTGGGGTCCACTTCACGGTGGAGCCAACCAAGAAGTTATCGAGATGCTAGAGCAAATTCATACCGACGGAGGTAACGTCGACAAGTGGGTCGCCAAAGCCAAAGACAAAGAAGATCCATTCCGCCTCATGGGCTTTGGTCACCGTGTTTACAAAAACTTTGACCCACGCGCTAAAATTATTAAAAAAGCTTGTGACGATGTCCTAGAAAAACTAGGCGTCAATGACCCACTTTTAGAAATTGCTAAGAAATTAGAGAAAGTGGCCCTTGAAGACGAATACTTCAAAGCACGTAATTTATATCCTAACGTTGATTTTTATTCGGGCATTATCTACAAAGCAATGGGTATCCCTACAGAAATGTTTACTGTTATGTTTGCGATTGGCCGTTTACCAGGATGGATTGCTCAGTGGAAAGAAATGACCGAAAACAAAGAGCCAATTGGACGCCCTCGTCAAATCTATACGGGCCATACGAACCGTAACTATGTACCAGTCGACGAGCGCTAATACTGCTTTTTTCCTTGAAACAAGTCGTATTGTCTGAATTCACATTCGATATCGCCATTAAAAATTCGATCTTTTTTTGCTGCTTTAAGACCGATGGCATGAAAGCCTTCGATGCTACCACTGATTACACATGCTTTACTGCCGGCCATTTGATGCTTGAGCCAAGTACCAAAAGTGCCGTAAAGTTCTTCGATATCTGTAGATAGGCGCTCGTCGTAGGGCGGATTCGTTATGATAAATACAGGCGGTTCTATTTTTAGTTTGTCGAAGGGAGTGGAAAAAACTTCAACGAAACGGCCAAAAGAAAAAGTTCGAAGATTTCTACGTGCTTTTAGTACCATTTCATCTGAGATATCGCCACCAATAAGCGTGCAGGGAAGTGTTCTTGCTATTCTTGGCGCATTTTCATAAAGCTCTTCCCAAATAGCAGCATCATAGTTCTTGAGGTTTTTAAATGCATAATGTTGTCTTTCTATGTTGCTAGGAATACCGCTAGCCAAAAGCCCAGCCTCTACGAGCAGTGTTCCCGAGCCACAAAAGGGATCGACCAACGTTTGTTTGCGGTCCCAACCAGACATTCTAATCAGACAAGCAGCAACTACTTCATTTATAGGAGCTGGGCCTACTGCAGTTCGGTAACCGCGCTGGAACAAAGGAAGCCCACTGGTATTTACAGAGAGCGTTACTTCTTTGTCTTTGATGTAGAGGTCGAAAAGAATACTTGGTTTCTTGACGTCAATGTTGGGGCGTTCGTCAGTTTTAGCCTTAAAAACATCGACAATTGCATCTTTGATGAGTAGAAACGGGTAGTGTGTATTGCTAAAAATTGGCGAAAAGATAGCTCCCTTAACGGCGAAAGTTTTGTTGACGTCAAAAAGTTCGTGCCATTTGATGCGCATCGCGCGTTTATATAAATCTTCTTCAGTCTGAATATAGAACTTTTCGATTTCTACCAAAACGGAAATCGCACAACGACAATATAGATTAAGTTTATAGACATCAGTCCAAGTGCCCTTGATTTGAACTGCTCTGTTGAGCAATACGGGCTCTGGATATCCGAGTTCTTGTAGCTCTTCGGCAAGAGTAGCCTCAAAGCCAAAAAAACTTTTGAGGGTGATGGTGAGTAAGTCGTTTTTTGAACTGGTGGGGGATTGCATTGTTTTGGGATTCGTTAACTTTGTACAAAAGAACGAATTTGTCGAAGACCAAATACCTCTTACCCTTCCTTTTTTTTACTTTGCAGCTCTTGGCTCAAGGAAGACAAACCGTAGGGGTAGTCTTAAGCGGCGGCGGCGCTTCAGGTTTGGCCCATGTTGGGGTTCTAAAAGCGCTCGAAGATAATCATATTCCTATTGATTTTATCGTAGGTACTTCGGCAGGCGCATTGGTAGGCGCGATGTATGCCAGCGGTTATTCACCTCAAGAAATTGAAGCCTACGTGCTTTCTGAATCTTTTGAGCTCATGGTCAAAGGCCAAGAAGATGCTGAACAGCAATTTTTATTTTATCAAGATGCTACAAATGCTTCTATGTTTAATTTCAGCGTTGCACAAGATAGTATTCTGCAAAAATCATTACCACTTGCCTTAATAGATCCAACCTATTTGGACTTTGAAATGCTCAAAATATTTGGTCGAGCAAGCGCGTCGGTTCAAGAAGATTTCAACCAATTATTTATTCCGTATCGTTGCGTGGCCTCAGCGGTTGAATCAAAGAGCAGTATTACTTTTTCTGAGGGAAATCTCAATCAAGCGGTCCGCGCTTCAATGACCTTTCCATTATACCTTAATCCTATTAGAATAAATGGTGTTTTGTATTTTGATGGAGGACTCTATAATAACTTCCCAATCGATGTTTTGTACAGCGAATTTCAACCTGACTTTATTATTGGGAGTAATGTTTCCAAAAATTTATCCCCAGTTTCCGATCGCGATTTCCTAGGTCTGCTCACTAGCATGATGACCACGCCGACCAACTATACGATGCCATGTAAAGAGGGCTTAATTATCGAACCAAATACAGTTGTTGGTACTTTTGATTTTGACGATGTACAGCAAGCAATACAAGATGGTTATTCGGCAACCATGCTTCAAATTGACAGCATTCTCGCACATGTATATAGCCGGGTAGACCCAAACGAACGCTTGATAAAGAGACAAAATTTCAAAGCAAAATTGTTGCCCTTAGCCGTGAGCGAGGTGCGTTCTAATTCGGGTCGCAAGTTTGACCTACCATTTGTTAGAAATGCTATCTTACCAAAATACAGCAAGCAAATATTAGATAGTCTATCTCTAGAAAAGCGTTATTTACGAGCACTAGCCGCCCCTTATTACAGTTTTGTCAGTCCAAATTTTGTGGTCCGTAACGATTCTACGCTTACCTTACTGCTAAAGGTCAATAAAGCAAATGCATTTCGGGTAGATTTCGGCGGAATCATCTCCTCCAGAGCAATCAACACAGGTTTCTTAGGTTTGACTTATCGAAGAGCAGGACTTGTGGGTCAGCGTATAGACGCATCTTCTTATTTTGGAAAATTTTATGGTTCTGGAAAGATCAATTACGAATTGGTTTTTCCGGGTAGTATTCCTGTTTCGCTGAGCGCTTATTTTGTGCTGAATCGTTGGGACTATTTTAAGAGTTTTGCTACTTTTTTCGAAGATGTGAAGCCCTCTTTTTTGATACAAGAGGAGCGCTACACAGGTTTGCAATTCAAAGTCCCAACCGGAACACATAGTATTATTACCGCAAATACGCGTGTATTTTGGTTAGATGACTCCTACTACCAGACGGAGTACTTTACAAAAGAAGACACTGCAGATTACACGTCGTTTATTGGTGAAAGTATTCGTTTGGCATATACGAGCAATACACTCAATCGCAAACAATACGCAAGTTCGGGAACCCTTTTAGAGTTCAAAGCCACATATGTCCGGGGTAAAGAACTTACATTTCCCGGAACCACCTCCACTTCCACTGACACCGTTAGCAAAAAGCACCAATGGCTTAGTTTACAGTTTGAGCTACTTACTTTTCCATTTCAAAAGAAACAAGTGGTCAATTTAGGCTTACACCTTAAATCCGTGCTCAATAGTCAGTCTTTATTTGCAAACTATACTGCGAGTATGCTCGCCTTGCCCGGAATCAATGTTTTACCAGATTTAGATACCTATTTTATTGCAGCGTATCGATCTACACAGTATGTTTGTGGCGGTGCACAATTGATAGTGAGTCCGCTTAAAAATATAGATTTAAGGCTAGATGCGTATGCATTTTTACCGATCATTCAATTGGTTTTAAATCCGGATGGTTCATTTACCTATGCAAAGCCTCTGGATGGAAGAAGTATATTGGCAGCTGCAAATATCATTTATCATTCACCCGTTGGGCCCATTAGAGCTACGATTAATTATTTGCCTAAATATGTCCAGCCCATTCAGCTTCAACTTAGTTTTGGTTATCTACTATTTAATGAACGCGCAATACGCTAAATAAAATGAATCATACATTCTACATCAACGGTATTCAACAAATTGGTATTGGTGTACCCGAAGTTCAAGACATTTGGACATGGTATAGAAAGGCTTTTGGTCTGGATGTACGGATTTTTGAAGAGGCGGCACCAGCTCCCCTCATGACCCGTTATACAGGTGGAGAGGTGCAGCACCGAACCGCAACACTAGCCTTAAATATGGCCGGTGGCGGAGGTTTTGAAATTTGGCAATTTACTTCTCGACCTACTGTTCAAGCAAATTTTGAGCCTCAGCTCGGAGACTACGGTGTTTTTATTTGTAAGATCAAATCCGAGGATGTGCGCCACACGCAAAGACACCTCCAGCAAATGGGTGCCAAAGTAAGCCCTGCTCAGCAAGACCCAGCGGGTCGTTGGACCTGTTATGTTCTAGATCCTAACGGTAATTATTTTCAAATTGTAGAAGCCAGATCTTGGTTTTCCTCTTCTAAGCACCCTTCCAAGTGTGGAGGTGTGGCCGGGGCTGTCATTGGCGTTTCAGACATGGAGCGTAGCAAACCTTTTTATCAGGATTTACTTGGTTTTGATCAAGTGGACTACGATAAAGAAATGGTGTTCTCAGATTTTGATTTTTTACCAAGAGGCAATGCGCCATTTAGAAGGGTATTGTTGGCGCATCCAAAAGTTCGAGAAGGCTATTTTGCAGCGCTTTTAGGCATTACTGAAATAGAATTGGTAGCGCTCAGTAATCAGAATGGCGCACGTCAAATTTTCGAAAATCGTTTTTGGGGAGATTGGGGTTTTATTCATCTCTGTTTTGATGTACAGGGTATGGATGCCCTAAAATTGCGTTGTGCTGAATTTGGCAATCCATTCACCGTAGATTCTGATAATTCGTTTGATATGGGCGAGGCAGCCGGGCGTTTTGCCTATATCGAGGATCCGGACGGTTATTGGATAGAATTTGTGGAGACCCATAAGGTTCCAATTTTGAAGAAACTAGGGCTTTACCTTCGTTTAAAACAAGGTGCAAAACCAAAGCACTTACCAAAATACATGTTAAAGGTTTTGGGCCTAAATCGCGTAAAGTAGAATGATTATAGCAGGCCTTTAGTGCGCAAGAATTCGTCGAGGCTTTCGATATCTGAAAACAAAACTTCTCTGGCTTTGCTTCCTTGAAAAGGCCCAATGATATTCATGCCTTCGAGCTGATCAACAATTCGCCCTGCGCGGTTATAACCAAGTTTGAGTTTACGTTGTAATAAACTTGCTGAGCCTTGTTGATTAATAACTACGATCCGAGCAGAATCGACAAACATATTGTCTATCTCATTCATGTCAATATCTCCACTGGTTTCGGATCCTTCTGCAATATATTCAGGTAGAATTAAAGCCTCGGGATACGCCCGCTGTGAACCAATAAAGTTACAGATTTCTTCAACTTCAGGGGTATCCACAAAACCGCACTGCAAGCGCTTCATTTCGGAGCCAGTAGAAATGAGCATATCGCCACGACCAATTAATTGGTCAGCACCTGAAGCGTCTAGTATGGTACGCGAATCAATTTTTGACAAAACTCTAAATGCAATGCGCGCTGGGAAGTTTGCTTTAATCATACCTGTTATCACGTTAACGGACGGCCGCTGCGTAGCCACGATAAGGTGAATACCTATAGCGCGTGCCAACTGCGCAATACGCGCAATGGGATGTTCCACTTCTTTTCCTGCAGTCATGATGAGATCGGCAAATTCATCTATGAGCACTATAATATATGGAAGGTAATGGTGTCCTTTTTCCGGATTTAAGCGACGCCCAATAAATTTAGCGTTGTACTCCTTAATCGTCCTGACACTTGCATCTTTGAGCAGTTCGTAGCGATCGTCCATTTCGATACACAAGGAATTAAGTGTATTAACGACTTTAGAAGTATCGGTAATAATGGCGTCCTCCTCTCCCGGTAGTTTGGCCAAGAAGTGCCGTTCAATTTTATTGAAGAGGGTCAGTTCAACTTTTTTAGGATCCACCAACACAAATTTAACTTGCGCCGGATGTTTTTTGTAAAGGATGGATATTAAAATAGCATTAAGACCCACTGATTTTCCTTGCCCAGTTGCCCCCGCTACGAGTAGGTGGGGCATTTTGGTGAGGTCAAAAACATACGTTTCGTTGGTGATTGTTTTTCCCATTACGATTGGTAGCTCGCCGTCGAAGTTCTGAAATTTATCGGAGGCAATAAGCGAGCGCATTGAAACCATTTCTGGATTTGAATTCGGTACCTCAATACCGATTGTGCCCTTACCCGGAATAGGAGCGATGATTCGGATGCCTAAAGCGGATAGACTTAAGGCAATATCGTCCTCGAGGTTTTTGATTTTTGAAATGCGAACACCAGGTGCTGGTACAATTTCGTAAAGTGTTACTGTAGGCCCTACTGTTGCTTTGATTTTTGCGATATCGATCTTGTAATGTGAAAGCGTTTCAACGATTCTATCTTTGTTATTCTCAAGTTCTTCTTTACTGACAGAAACACCCGTAGATACATACTCTTTCATGAGTTCTAAAGGCGGCAGTAAATATCCTTCTAGGTCTTTGGTGGGATCGTATTCACCGTGTTCACTCACTAATTGTGAAGCGCGGTCTTCCTCTTCAGACATTGGGGTTTTAAAGGGAGTATCGAGAATTGGATCTGCCCCTAATTCAATTTCAAAGTCCGAGTCAAAGCTGTTTTCTTGGATTGGATCTTTGTCTACTTGAAGAATTAATTCGCTTTCTTGCTCAAAAATATCATCCTCATCGCCGTCGTCAAAGACTACAGTTTGGGAGATGTTGTCTGCTTTAATTTGGTCCGCTTTGATCGTATTGACGACGTATATATCATCAAAAGATGCAGCGTCATCATTCAAGGCTTCTTCATCTGAATCGTTGCCTTGCTCTTTTGTTCCAAAAATACGCTGTAAAAGCGCTCGATAATTTGGGCTGAATTGAAGCGTAGTGAGGACAAAAAAGGCAATTACATGCATAAATAAGGTACCGAAGCCACCAAAAGTAATTTGCAGCCACTGATTGGTGTAAAAACCAAAAGCACCGCCAGCATAGCTCATTTGCGGGCTAAAAAACCCTAAGCATATTGAACCCCAAAGCACATAACTAATCGTTACACTTGTTGCCCTTGCTAAAGGAAGCAGGGCTGTCCCGAATAGAATTTTAAAACCGCCAAGAAACAAAAGGAAAATAAGACCAAAAGAGGGTAGGCCAAATCCGCGGTAAATGAGAAGGTGAGAAGTCCAGGCACCGAATTTCCCAAGCCAATTCGCTGCTGCAGGAAGTTCGTTATTGAAAATATAGGCGACAAAACTTCTGTTGAGCAGTTGGTCTTGGTCTTTGGTCCAGGTAAAGAGGTAAGAAATACAGGCTAAAAACAAGTAAATACTCAACAAACTTAAAAGCGCACCAACAATAATTTTAATTTTTGGTAAGTTGAACCGTTCCTTGAATTTTGCAGCAGCGGAAGGACGGTCATTTGAAGAATTTTTGGTTTCCTTATGACGCCCAAGCTCAGCATCCTCTTGCTTTTTAGAACGTGCACGAGTTGGTTCCTCTGTTTTTGGAGCAGGTTTGAAGCTTGATTTTGGGATATATTCGTTTTCTTCCATGAGGCTTTAGCGTCTAATGAAACGAAAATACAGTAAAGCGGTACACCAAAAATGAAAAGGCTGCAAACCTATAAACAGTATGCTGTTAGTTAATCTTGAGGTGAGGTGCTATTTTGAGTTTGTATCTGTTCTAAAAATGCCTCGAGTGGAAGTACTTTGTATTTTTTGTCTGGGATAAATAATTGAATAGGCGGGGTGCGCACATTCCAGTTTCGAAGCTCGAAAGCCATATAACCGTTATCTGTAGGAATTTGCCCTTTAACTGGTAAACCAGGTGCACCTTTGAGCCCTACAAAGTAACTTGAGGCTATTGTCTTGGTATAAAGTAAGGGCGTTGTCCCTTTGGTATTTTCTATGATTGCTTCTTTGCAAATGAGCCCATTGACATTTATTTTTCCGCGTTTCACTTTGTAGTCGAGCTTGTTATTTTCAGGGAGTGAATCACCGATTTGAACTGCAAAAAATTGGCCATCTATTTCGATTAACGAGAGTAGTTTTTTTCTTTTCAAATGATGGATGCTTTCTTGGTTTTTGCCATCGGCCATGAGGTAGTTATAACGCACCAAGGAGTCAAGTGCATAGATAAAAAGTTTACCCTCGGTAGTGTCTTTACTGATGAAGTCTACGGTAATTAGATGATATTCTAAACTACCAACAAATGGTTTTTGAGCTGAATAAATTTGATCTAAAGCGCAAAATAAGAACAGAAAGATGTACTTCGGCATAAACAAAGCTAAGTAAAATGGTCAAAAGCATTGCCAAAATAGCCTTATCTTTGTATCAGCCCCCAAAGGGTCCTTTATGCCGAGAAATTTACAATTTATCTTCAATCCTTCTGAATTAGGAGCAGGCACACGTGGCGCTTCGCTAGGCCCAGAAGCAATTCGAGCTGCTGCCCGTTCCAAAGGAAGCACTTTATTTGCCGATTATCCCGTTCAAATTGTTGATCAATACAATGATCTACTCGACCACAAAAGCCCTTTTGTTTTTGCTAAAAATATTGACGGTTTGCGCAGTGTATTTGATTCTCTCGAAGAAAAAATGCAAAATTGTTTTACGCATAAAGCCTTACCCTTATTGATATCTGGAGATCACAGTGCAGCAGCAGGTACCTTAGCTGCGCTTCACAAGTTGTATGGTCAGAAGCGTATCGGTGTCATTTGGATAGATGCACATGCCGATATTCATTCTCCATATACAACCCCATCTGGCAATATTCACGGTATGCCGATTGCTGCAGCCCTTGGGCTCGATCACCTTCATTTGGCTAAAAACATGCCAGATTCTGCTACTGTAGGCCATTGGAATGATCTTAAATGCCGTGCAATTTTACCTCAAGACCTTGTTTATATTGGTGTGCGTGACACAGAAGTAGAAGAAGAACTCCTGATGACAGAATTACAGTTGAAAAATTATACTGTAGCTGAATTACGCCACAAAGGGCTTTCTGTTTGTTTGGCTGAAATGAGTTCTCAACTGAAGGCTTGCGATATTATTTATGTTTCTTTTGATGTAGATAGCATTGACCCAGTAGAAACTTCTTTCGGAACCGGTACTCCGGTTGCCGACGGCTTACATTTTGTGGAAGCAAATGAAATATTGACGTACTTTTCAAAAGACCCAAGGCTATGCGCCCTTGAAATTGTAGAAGTAAATCCTTGCCTCGACGACGAGAAAAACAAAATGGCAGAGCGCACGCTTGACCTTATCGAAAACATCATTACCCAACTCTCCTAAAATGGAACAACATATTCGTCAAGCCATACTTGCTGCTGCACCCGATTTATTTGGCGTGCCGATCCAGGAATCCTTCATTCAGTTTCAACAAACCCGACGCGACATGGAAGGCGATCTCACATTGGTCGTTTTTCCTTTTGTCAAATTATTGCGCTGTACTCCACAAGAGGCTGGAGCTAAGCTCAAAATTTGGATCGAGACAAACATTGATGGTGTTTCTCATTGCAATGTAGTGAGTGGCTTTTTAAATATTGTATTTACGAATATGTATTGGCTCGAGCAGCTCATCCAAATGCAAAATCAAGCAAATTACGGATTTTCACTAGCCAATTCAAAGCCAACCGTAATGGTGGAATATGCCTCGCCCAACACCAATAAGCCTTTGCACTTGGGTCATTTGCGCAATATTTTCTTGGGTGCATCCGTTGCCCAAATTTTACGTGCCGTCGGGCACAAAGTAGTGCGTACGCAAGTCATCAACGACCGCGGTATTCATATTTGTAAATCAATGCTTGCGTGGGAAAAATTCTCCCCCGTCAATGCGCGAGGTGAGCGTGAAACACCAGCCAATACAGGTCTGAAAGGCGATAAGCTCGTGGGAAAATACTACGTCGAGTTCGATAGAGCACTCCAAATTGAAGCGAAGGCAATCATGATACAATGGCAAAGTGGTAACTTTTCTGACACCCCAGCTGCCATTGAAGAAGCAGTGCTCAATTTTGAAAAAGCTAAGGAAGGTAAAGACGAAAAAGCAGTAGCTGCACTCGATGATAAAATCAAGGAATTAGCCAAGAACCAAACAACCATCTTACAAGAAGCCAAAGATATGTTGGTGAGGTGGGAGGCACGCGATCCACAAGTTTACTTGCTTTGGTCTACCATGAACGGTTGGGTGTATGCAGGTTTTGACCAAACTTATGCGCAAATGGGCGTGTCTTTTGACAAGCTTTATTACGAATCCGACACTTTTTTACTCGGTAAAGACCAAGTCATGGAGGGCATTAAAAGCGGCGTTTTTTATCAGAAACCTGACGGTTCTGTTTGGATAGACCTCACCGCAGATGGGCTCGATGAAAAATTAGTCTTGCGTTCAGATGGCACCGCTGTTTACATGACCCAAGATATCGGAACCGCCATTGACCGCTTTAAAGATTTTCCGGATTTACACGGTATGGTTTATACAGTTGGCAATGAGCAAGACTACCACTTTAAAGTGTTGTTTTTGATCCTTCAAAAATTAGGTTACGCATGGGCAAAAAATTGCTTTCATTTGAGCTACGGCATGGTTGATCTTCCCAGCGGTAAAATGAAATCCAGAGAAGGAACAGTTGTAGATGCCGACGACCTCATGGCAGAAGTTATCGAGAAAGCCAAAGAAATGACCCAAGAGCGTGGCCACTTAGAAGGCCTTGACAACGCTGCTCGCGAGCAACTTTACACACAAATTGGCTTAGGTGGCCTTAAATATTACTTGTTAAAAGTAGATCCGAAAAAACGAATGTTGTTCAATCCGGAAGAATCTATCGACCTTACGGGAAACACTGGTCCGTTCTTACAATATGCCCATGCGCGTATCTCTACACTATTGGAGAAGGCTGCTTATTTACAAACAACACTTTCTTTGGTCACGCCAATGCGCGCTGAGGAAAAGGAAATCATCAAGCAATTGGCTTTGTTTGGCACCACCTTAGAAGAGGCTGCCAAAGGATATTCACCTGCGCTACTCGCTAACTACAGTTATGAGTTGGTGAAGTTGTACAATACCTTCTACCAAAGCGTTAAAATTGTCATTGAACCCGATGCAGCCGTGCGTCAGTTCAGACTTTCTTTAAGTGCTACGGTTCGTCAGGTGCTAGCTCAAGCACTAGGTTTATTGGGAGTGGAAGCACCCCAGCGCATGTAGGGTAATATACATTTAGTGCTTACCGAAGATGACTTCATCGGTAAGTTGACGCACCATTACAAACAATTCATCCTTAAATGTTTGCGCATCATAAGTACCGCGTTCGATCATGCGTAGTTTATGTTCCCATTGCCCTGTTAACTCGGGGCTTTTTAGCAAGTCAAATGATATCTTGTCGATGAGTGCCATTCCGGTTGGTGTAGCACTGAGGTTTTTTTTCTTTTTCTCGATGTATTGGCGCTTGAAAAGGGTCTCGATGATACTAGCGCGCGTAGACGGGCGCCCGATGCCATTTTCTTTCATGACTTCGCGCATTTCTTCGTTTTCGACAAGCTTTCCAGCAGTTTCCATGGCGCGCAGCAAGGTAGCTTCAGTGTAGTATTTGGGAGGGCTGGTTTTACCTTCGTGGATATACGGTGCGTGTGGGCCACTTTCTCCTTTGGTAAAAAGCGGTAAAATTTTGTCCTCGGGGTTGGTTTGTTGTGCTTTGAGATCCTCGTAAAGCATGCGCCAGCCTTTGTCGAGGACTTGCTTGCCAGTTGCTTTGAACTCGAGCGCTTCCACTTTGCCAATAACTGTAGTATTGGATACTTTGCATTCTGGGTAAAAAGCGGCTATAAACCGACGGACAATGAGGTCGTATACGCGTTGCTCATCGGGGCTGATACCAGATGGCGCCACACCAGTTGGGATGATCGCATGGTGATCTGTAATTTTCTTGTCGTCGAAAATCTGTTTGGATTTCTTGATTGGCTTGCCTTCAAGTGCTGTTGTAAAACGCTTGTAGTCTCGGAGGCCACTGAGAATCCCGGGAATTTTTGGGTGTAGATCTTCAGAAAGATATGTGGTGTCTACACGCGGGTAGGTCACTAATTTTTTTTCGTAAAGACTCTGGACTTTATTAAGGGTTTCTTCTGCAGAGTAGCCATAATAACGGTTGCCGTCTACCTGAAGCGAAGTAAGGTCATAGAGTCTTGGATTGCCTTCTTTGGCATCTTTTTGCTCAAAGCTGATGATTTCAAAGGGTTTGCCTTGGAGATAATCGAGCCCTTTTTGCGCTTTTTCTTTGGTTTTGAGTCGATCAATTTGGCAATTGAACTCTGTTTCTCGATAAATTGTTTTGAGTTCGTAGAATGTTTCGCTTTTGAAGGCTTCTATTTCTTTTTGACGCTGAACAATCAATGCAAGCGTTGGTGTTTGAACGCGCCCAACGGAAAGCGTTTGTTTGTCACGGCCATATTTGCGTGTAAAAAGCCGCGTACCGTTGATCCCTAAGACCCAATCCCCAACCGCCCTGGCGTTGCCTGCAGCGAAAAGGCGGTCAAAATCTGAGCCGGGCCTTAGTTTTTTAAAACCATCTTTAATGGCTTCTTCGGTCAGAGAAGAAATCCAGAGCCGCTTGACCGGCACTTTGCATTTGGCCTTAAGCAGCACCCAGCGCTGAATGAGTTCTCCTTCTTGCCCAGCATCTCCGCAATTGATCACCTCTGTAGCTTGGCTAATCAGGCGCTCAATAACATGGAACTGCTTTTTAGCGCCGTCGTCGCCGCGCAGCTTGATGCCAAATTGCGCCGGTATGATAGGTAAATCTTCTAATTTCCAGTATTTCCAATTGGGGTTGTAGTCTTCGGGGTCTTTGAGTGAACACAGGTGTCCATAAACCCAAGTGACAGCATAGCCATTGCCTTCTAGGTAGCCATCTTTGCGGTTTTTGGCACCTAAAATTTCCGCTAAGTCGCGGGCAACACTTGGCTTTTCAGCGATGCAAACAATCATTAATTGCCAAAACGCTTGATACCACCCTCTAAGAACTTTTTATAAGAATCGATGTCTGGGGTGTAGCCAATGGCGAGCGTGAGGTCGTTTCCTTCGTGGTCGGTGACGACATACAAAGGTTGTTGGAAGCTCTTGTAGCGCGTCATTTGGTAATCGGCCCATTTGTTGCCTACTGTGCGGATCGGGCCGCTGAGTTTAGAAACGCGTTGTTCGTTTGCCGGAAGTAATTCACGGTCGTCTACGTACAATGAAATGATCACAAATTTCTTTTGCAGCAACGGGCGGATTTCGTCGTTGGTCCAGACGGTGCTTTCTGTCTTGCGACAGTTTTGACAAGCGTGTCCGGTGAAATCTAACAAAATTGGCAAGTTGCGTTTTTTAGCATAAGCACGGCCTTTTTCGAGGTCATGGAACACTAAAATAGAGCCATCGCCTACTGGATGCATGTCGGCTGCAAATGCAGCGGATACGGAGTCTTCGACTAAGCCGGTTTCTTGCCCGCCGTTTACCCAACGGAAATTGTCTTCGGAGTGCGTACGCGGCGGTGCAATGCCATCGATGAGTGTGAGCGGAGCGCCAAACATACCTGTGAATAGGTACACGGAGAAAACAAGTGCCAAAAGTGCAAACATAAAGCGGGTTACGCTCAATTTTTGAACGGGTGAGTCATGGGAGAACTGCAATTTGCCGAGTAGGTAGATTCCCATGATAAAGAACAATACAAACCAGATGCCAACAAACCACTCGCGGGTGAGGAGGTCCCAGTGGTAGGCGAGGTCTACAGATGACAAGAATTTAAGGGCAAGTGCAAGCTCTGTAAGTCCTAAAACAACCTTTACAGAATTGAGCCAGCCACCTGACTGTGGCAAACTATTGAGCCATCCTGGGAAAATGGCGAAGAGCGTAAATGGAATGGCAAGCGCCAATGAGAAGCCGGTCATGCCCACAGCTGGGGTGAGGTAGGAGCCAGAGGTAGCGGCTTCAACAAGCAAGCTTCCGATGATTGGCCCGGTACAAGAGAAAGAAACCAAGCCAAGTGTAAAGGCCATGAAGAAGATGCCGAGGTAGCCTCCGCGGTCTGCTTGTTTGTCCATTTTATTGACCCAGGAATTTGGCAACTGGATTTCGAAAGCACCCAAGAAAGAAAAGGCAAACAGCACAAAAATACTAAAGAAGATGAGGTTCATCCAGACGTTTGTAGAGAGGTCATTGAGGCCAAGTGGGCCCATGATAGCGGTGAAGACGAGACCAAAAGCAACGTAAATCAAGACGATCGAAGCGCCATAAATCAAGGCTTTGAAAATACCTTCGCTGCGCGTTTTGGATTGTTTGGTGAAGAAAGTAACGGTCATTGGAATCATTGGGAACATACAAGGCGTAAGTAAGGCAACTAAACCAGCAATAAAGCCCGCAATAAAGATGACAACGTTAGAGCCTTTTTTCTTTTCTTTTTGCTGGATCGGCGTTGAAGCTTGCTTGATGGTTGTTTCAGAGCTATTTGTATCTGCAGTTGTGTTCTGCGAAGTAGCGGTTGTGTCAATAGTTGCTGCAGCTGCACCGGAAGCTTTGTAGCCTGTTACTTTGAATTTTGCGGTGTAGTCAAATGGGGGTAAACAACCCTCGTGGTTGCAGAGTTGAAAAAATAGATTGCAATTGGCTGTGAAAGCTTGATCACTTAAAATCTCAATTTTTTGTTTGAAGACGGCTTTATTTTCGAAATACAAAGAGGTGCCGAGCTCGTCTTTTTGCACAAGTGGTATACCTACTTCAAATACTTTACCAACAGTTTTAAAGTTTTTATCGGTCTTGAATTTGAACTCAGGAACAATACCTGTGCCATCGGCTGCCATTGGGTCATGCTTGATACTGAAGATATGGTATTCAGGAATCAGTTTGCCTGTAAAAACCAAATTGGCATGACTCTCGTCGATTTTTTCTACACTACAACTCCATTTGATGAACTGATTCATGAAATCTTGGGCGCTGCTTGTAAAGGATAAGCCTAAAAAGAGGATGCTAAATAGAAGAGCTTTCATTGGTGTTAGTTTGGTTTTTCTAATTTGTAGGGTGTGACCTTGATTTCAAAATGGATGGTTTTGGGCGGCAAACAACGCTTGTCGTCGCAAAGCATGTAGGTGAGCTCGCCTGTGGCTGTGGTTGGTTTTTTGACTTTGATGCGGTTTCGTGCTTCGAAGCTATTTTCAAAGTAGGCAACTTCGGCTCCAAAATTGGCGTCAAAAGATTGCTGTGCTTTGGTGGACGCTTCAAAAGGAACCAAAACTTGGATTGCTTTATTTTTTTCGAGAACAATTTGTGTTGGAACGGGGCCAATGCTTGGATCCAAATCTAGGGCATATAGATGCCAGCCCTTTTCAATTGTTGCGCTAATTTGAAGCGAAGCCGGGTTAGGTAAGAAATCAAAATGCCATTGAATTTTATCTTGCCCAAAAGCCCAAGTGCTTAAGAAACAGAAAAATAAAACAGATTTCAGTGCTGACGACATAACCGGTAACTTTGAACCTTCGAAGTTACGAAAAATATTGGCAACAAATTGTGCCATAGGTTACCATTTAAGGCGCGGATCTGCGGCAATATCCTGACCAACAGTGAGGCCCGCAGCTAGATAGAAAGAACCTGCCATAGCAATCATCGCGGCGTTATCAGTGCAATAACTCATTTTTGGGATACTTACTTGCCAGCCGTTTTCTTTTTTGGCCAGCAAGCGTTTTCTAAGTTCAGAATTGGCAGAAACACCTCCTGCAATCACAACCGTTTGAATCTTAGTTTGCTTTACAGCCTTCTCCAGTTTGCTCATTAAAATACTTACAATACTATTTTGAATACTGGCACAGAGGTCAACTTGGTGATTTTGACGAAACGCCGACTCCTTTTTTTCAGCGGCCTGAAGGGTATATAAAATAGATGTTTTTAGCCCACTGAAACTGAAGTCCAAATCCGGAATTTGAGGTTTAGCAAAGGAAAACGCCATTGGATTACCTTGTTGCGCCAATTGATCTATTAGCGGCCCACCGGGATAAGGCAGGCCAAGCATTTTTGCAGCTTTATCGAAGGCTTCACCAGCGGCGTCATCGATAGTGCTGCCTAACACTTGCATGTCGAGGGCGTTATTGACGCGCACAATTTGGGTGTGACCACCGCTTACCGTCAGACACAAAAAAGGAAAATCCGGTTTGTAATCGCTGGCGTCGTCTATAAAATGGGCTAATATATGTGCTTTCATGTGGTGCACACCAATTAGTGGAACATCAAGTGCTAGACCAAGTGCTTTTGCAAAAGAGGTACCTACAGTAAGCGAACCCATTAAGCCGGGCCCTTGGGTAAACGAAATAGCGTCGACATCGGATAGTTTGATCTGAGCAGTTTGGAGTGCGGTTTGAACTACCGGGATGATATTTTCTTGATGCGCTCTGCTGGCCAACTCGGGTACTACACCACCAAACTGTTTATGAACAGCTTGCCCAGCAATGATATTGGCACGAATTTCGTTACCGACAAGGATGGCCGCGGAGGTGTCGTCGCAAGAAGACTCAATACCTAGTATAATGGTGGGTTTTGCTGTCAAAAGATTGCTAATTTTGTAACAAACATGACAAAGGTACTTAAAATCACGGGCCTGGCACTTGCCATTCTTTTCGAGTGGCTGCTGATCGTTGTCATTGTTTTTATTTTTGCTATCCGCAGCTCTTGGATGCAAACCTACCTTGCAAACCAAGCTACTGCCTACCTGAGTTCAGAACTCCATGCGAAAGTGGAAATTGGTGCAGTTGATATCGTTTTGTTTCGCTTTGTTGACCTCAAAAATGTATACATAGAAGATCAAGCTCAGCAGCCTATTTTGAAATTGAAGCATTTATTTCTTGGTCTCAATAAATTTAAGCTGCTTCAAAACAAACTACTTATTAATGAGCTACGCATGTATGGAGGCAAAGCGGCTATCTCTCACGGTTTAAAAGAAGGCCAGTATAATTTTACTTTTCTAGTAGATTACTTTTCATCTGATTCACAGGATCAGTCTTCAACAAATTTTCAGGTTCAATTAGCCAATCTTTCACTTGAACACATCGATTTTAGTTACCATGATTTACGTAAAGACACCGCCACATTCGGTGTCGATTTTGATCATATTGAACTCAAAGAGCTACAGTTAAATGCCAAGCAAATTAGCACGAATGGCTCAGATTTCAAATGTCAAATTCGAAACCTAAGTTTTATTGAGCGCTCTGGTTTTAAACTAGAACAGTTAGCTGCTGAAGCTCATTTTTCAGAAAAAGGCCTTGTGCTCAGAAAGGCCAAAATACAGACCGCAAAATCTCAAATTAATCTGCCAAAAATGGCTTTGCGAACCCATTCAAGTGACGATTTTAACAATTTTGATGACCGTGTTGTTTTTGATGCTGACTTGGCGCCAAGCAAAATTCACCTGAACGATATCGCTTACTTTGCGCCGCAAATGCGTGGCATGGACCAAACGGTTCATGTTTCAGGAATTGTCAAGGATAAGCTGCGTGCGCTGCAAATTCAAAACTTGAATCTACGTTTTGGCAAAGCAACTCAAATACAAGCAAACTTGCGCTTACCTGACTTCAGAAAACCAACAAGTCAACAGTGGCTTCAAGAACAAATCACCACGGCCTATATCGATTTAAACGATGTATCACTCCTACATTTACCCGGCGGAAGCGCTCCTATTCAAATACCCGAAACGCTACAAAAAGCCGGGTTTTTTAAGATAAAAAACGCCAAAATTTCAGGAAGCCCAGCTCATTTGCAAGTATCCATTGACAAAGTCAATACTGCAATTGGTTCCATATCTTTAGCACCAATCAAACTAGATCAAGAACCTGATTTAATTCGCATCAAAGGAATCGCAGACAGTAGTTTTCTGAGTCTCGATCAATTTGATCTTGGGCAACTGCTAGATGTTCCAACCATGGGCAGGATGAGTGGTGATTTCAAATTTAGTTTGCGCATTGACGCAGATGGCGGCTATGAATTAAAAGAAGCAGCGGCACAAGTCTCAGCGCTCTTTGTCAATGACTATAATTACACCAACATCAATATACAAGATGCTAAAATCATAGATAATCAGCTTTTGGCTAGTGTTAAAGTTGCCGATCAACATTTAAACATGACAAGTATTTTACAGCTCTATTTAGGGGCTGCCCCGAGCTACCAGGTTCAGGCAAATATCGAAAAAGCAAACTTGTGTTCCTTGAAACTCAGTACGATAAAAAACGATCAATTTAGTGCCCAACTCAATGTAGGTGTGGAAGGTCCAAATTGGTCCTCAATGGTTGCTTTTGCAAGTCTGAAAGACTTTAAATATCGCGCCAATGACCGCTTAGTGGCTTCAGAGCTTGCGCAAGTTCATTACCGTTATCAAAATAATTATACGAATATCGATTTGAGCAGCTCCATCCTAGATTTTGCTATTGAGGGTATTTTAGCGGAGCAGACTTTAATTGAAGACCTCACGCATCACCTCGCGATACTCTACCCGCCAATAGAGGGACAAGATCGGGGCTTTCTTCATACCGACGCAAATTTTGAGTTCAATTTACTGGCGCGTAACACCCAAGAATTATTTCACATCTTTTTGCCAGAAATAGAAATAGCTGCGGGTACTATTCTCAATGGAAGTTTTAATTCTAAACAAGAATCATTTAACCTCAACCTCAATTGTCCAAAATTGAGCTATGCCGATCTAGATTTTGAAATGCTCAATTTAGAACAAAATGTGCAGCACGACGAGGTAAATGGCCTTTTAACAGTGGGTAAACTCAGCATTGCCGACTCCACTTCTTTTCATGAGCTCAAGCTTACCAATACGGGCGCTCACGGTATCCAAGATGCCATCTTGTCCTGGGACCCAAATACAGATGACTACTCTGCGCTCACGTGGCGCACCACAATTTTACCCAACGACTACATAAGTTTTGCCCTACAGCCCTCATTCTTTACTGTCAATGGCGTCAAATGGCAAATAGCGAATCAATCCGATATTACGCTCACAGCATCAGAGCTTAATATCAATAACTTTGAGTTAAATAGAGGCTTTCAACGCATCAAATTAAACGGTTGTTTATCAGATAACAAGCGAGATCAGCTCCGTTTTGATATCCTAGGTCTCGATCTAGGAGAGCTGAGCGCGCTTCTTGGCCTACCTAATTTGTACAGCGGTAGGTTTAGTGGTTGGGGAACAATAGCCACACCGAATACCAATTTGAGCATTACCGCTGATGCAAATATGGAGCAGTTGCAAATAGACGGGCAAACCGTTGGTGATATCATGCTGCACTCAGATTGGAACGATGAGCGGCAAAGCATTGTCTTAGAAGGAACGTTACAATACCGAAATGAACGCACTTTTGATTTTGACGGGTTGTATAAGTTTAAAGAGGACCAACTCGACCTGGGGCTAAATTTTAAGCAAACTGATATTTCTTTTGTCAATGCTTTTTTAGATCCAGAGGTGGTGCAAGGTATTCAAGGCAAACTGAGTGGTCGTTTGCGTTTAAAAGGCAGTCCGAATGAACCAAAATTATCCGGAAAGTTGCGCCTACAAAATGGTGGCGCTGAGGTAGCTATTCTTGGCGTTAATTATCAACTAGAGGGAGCTATACAAGTGACAGAAGATGCTTTTTTCATGGATAATATTCCAGTTAAAGACCCAGAGGGCAATATTGCTTACCTATCGAGTGCTGTTAACCACACGAATTTTGACAAATGGAACTACGACATCCAAATCAACTTTGAAGATGACCTCAATAAAATAGATCCACGCACCAATCAATTAGTTCCGATTGAGCGCTTCTTGGTACTCAATACAAAATTCAAGGAGGGCGATATCTATTATGGCAAGGCCTACGGAAGAGGTACTGCCGATATTTTTGGCACTATGAGCAATACCGAAATCACCGTTGACGCCACTACACGGAAAGGTACAGAAGTGATTTTTCCAATGTATGGCATGTCTGAAATTGACGACGAAGATAACTTTGTTCAATTTGTTCAAGAAGGCGTTTCAACCCAAGTAGAAAAGCAAGGCATCGACTTTACTGGACTATTCCTAGACCTTAATTTTCACGTAACTCCTGAGGCCAGCATGAAGCTCATTTTTAATGAGCAAACCGGCGACGAAATTACAGCGAAGGGAAGCGGCGAACTCAATATTAAACTCGATCAGTACAATCAACTTACCATGAATGGGCCTTATGTTATAGCTAAAGGTAGCCGTTACAATTTTGCATTGGGTTCTATCAAGCAAACTTTTGATATTGAAGCAGGTTCTAAAATTGAATGGACCGGCGACCCTTACAATGCAGACATTGCCATTACCACGGTAACGCCTAAGCGCGCTTCCATTTTAGAGCTCAGCCCTGAAATCCAAGACAATACATTGGTCAATCAAGAAATCTTGTGTTATCTCAAATTAACCGAATCTCTGTTGGCTCCTAAAATTACATTTGATCTCGTTGCACCGAGAGTGACCGAAACAGGAAAGGCACTCATAGATCGGGTGAAGTCAGACCCAGATGAGTTAAACAGACAGTTTTTCTCCTTGTTATTGGTCAGTAAGTTTCAACCCCTCAAAGGCAATCTTTCAGCTGGAGGCTCAGCGGCACTGGACCTGCTCGAATCTCAAATCAATGCGGCACTCGGTAAATTGTCTGATAACTACAAACTAAATGTAGATTACGGTGCCGATGAAGTTGCCGGAGAGAGTAAAGTGGAACTCGGTGTAGCAAAAGGATTCCTCGACGATAAGCTCGTAATTACAGGAAGTTTTGGGGTAGAAAACCGCAGTGCTGCAACGGCTAATGGTGCGCAGGCCTACACCAATTCAATGATCGGGGATGTAAATATTGAATACAAGATTCAAGATAATTTTCGTGTAAAGGCGTTTAACCAGTCCAATACCAACTCAGTAAATGAAAATCAGGGTCCGTTTACCCAAGGCTTTGGGGTTTCTTATTATGAAGAGTTTCATAAGTTTTCCGATATTTTATTGATCAAACAACTCAAACAGTTCATTAAAAATGATTCAAAAAAATCTGGAGAATCCATACCCAAAAGACATCGACAACCTGTAATTTTACCACAAGATGAAAAAAGTACTAGTAGCCAATCGCGGAGAGATCGCTCGACGCGTGCTTAGAACCCTCAATAAAATGGACATCCGCAGTGTGGCCATTTATTCCGATGCCGATGCCAATGCACCACACGTGCTCGAAGCCGATGAAGCTGTTTATGTGGGGCAAAGCCCGTCCTCAGAAAGTTATTTACAGCAGGATAAAATCATACAGATTTGTAAGGACCTCGGTGTAGATGGGGTGCATCCGGGCTACGGTTTTCTCTCCGAAAACGCAGGTTTTGCACGCAAATTAAAGGCTGAAGGTATCAAACTCATCGGCCCCTCGCCAGAATCTATGGAAATTATGGGCGATAAACTATCGGCCAAACAAGCTGTAAAATCTTACAATGTGCCGCTCGTGCCGGGGGTCGACGAAGCAATCTCAGATGTTACTGCAGCAAAAGTAATTGCAGCAGAAGTCGGTTATCCAATTCTGATCAAAGCGTCGGCCGGTGGCGGCGGAAAGGGAATGCGTTTGGTACAAAATGATGCGGAATTCGAAGAACAAATGACACTTGCCCAAAACGAAGCGCGCTCTTCTTTTGGCGACGACGCCGTTTTTATTGAAAAATTTGTAGACCAACCGCGCCATATTGAAATTCAAGTTTTCGCCGACCAACTGGGCAATGTAGTCTATTTGTTCGAACGCGAGTGCTCGGTTCAGCGTAGGCATCAAAAAGTAGTAGAGGAGGCTCCAAGCGCGGTCTTGACCCCAGCACTTCGCCAGCAAATGGGCGAGGCAGCAGTTGCAGTATGCAAAGCCTGTAATTACGAAGGTGCGGGCACTGTAGAATTTTTGATCGACGCAGGGCTTAATTTTTATTTCTTAGAGATGAATACGCGCTTGCAAGTGGAGCACCCAGTTACTGAAGAAATCACGGGTCTTGACCTCGTCGAATGGCAGATTCGAGTGGCTCGGGGCGAGCGCTTGCCCAAGTTGCAAGACGAATTACATATCAACGGGCATGCCATTGAAGTGCGCGTTTATGCAGAAGATACCCTCGGTGGTTTTACCCCTGACATCGGTACGCTAGATCGCTACCGTATTCCGTCCGGACGCTATATTCGTGTTGACGACGCTTTTAAAGAGGGCATGGAAATCCCTATTTATTATGATCCTATGATTGCCAAACTCGTCGTTTGGGGGAAAACCCGTGAGGAGGCAATAGAGCGCTGTATTGCAGCCATAGACAATTACCAAATTTCCGGCGTCAAAACCACCCTAGACTTCGGTAAATTTGTCTTGAAGCATCCTGCGTTTCGAAGTGGCAATTTCGATACCAATTTTGTGAAAATACACTTTTCAGATCCGGCTTTACTCAAAGACGCCATGCACGAAGAAGAACGTGCTTTAATTTCTGGATTAGATACCATTTGGCAAGATGTCCAAGACCTGAAGAAAAACGCTTTTGCTTCTTGCAATATTTCCTCCTCTTGGAAAAACCAAATCAGATAAATATTTAAAAAACAGCCGTCATTGGCTCTCGAAAAAAGCGTATTTTTACGGCGCAAATTTGAAAGTATGAACTTACACGAATTCCAAGGAAAAGCAATTCTCAAAAAATACGGCGTGGCCGTGCAAGAAGGCATTGTAGTTGATAGCATTGAAGCAGCAGTTCCTGCAGCTCAAAAGCTTACAGAAGAAACCGGTACCTCATGGTATGTGGTAAAAGCCCAAATTCATGCGGGTGGTCGTGGTAAAGGAACGGTCGAAGAAACAGGTTCTCACGGTGTTGTTCTTGCAAAAGGCATTGACCAAGTTGAAGAAAAAGTAGCGGGTATTCTCGGTGGTCACCTCACAACGCTTCAAACCAACGGTAAAGGCAAAAAAGTCAATCAAGTGCTCATTGCACAAGATGTCTACTACCCAGGCCCAACAGAAGTTCAGGAATTCTACATGTCTGTTCTCCTAGACCGCGAGTCTGGCCGCAATGTTATTATCTACTCCACTGAAGGTGGCATGGACATCGAGCACGTTGCCGAGCACACCCCAGAAAAACTCTACAAAGAACACATCGATCCACGCGTTGGTCTTCAGGGTTTCCAAGCGCGCAAAATTGCTTTCAATCTTGGCCTTTCTGGAGAGGCTTTCAAAAATATGGTCAAATTCGTACCATGTTTATACAATGCATACGTTGGCATCGACGCTTCTATGTTTGAGATCAATCCACTATTCAAAACCTCCGATGATAAAATCATCGCAGTCGATGCCAAAGTAAGTCTAGATGGCAATGGTTTGTTCCGTCATCCAGACCTCGCCGCTTTGCGCGACAAATCAGAAGAAGATCCAACCGAAGTAGAAGCCGACGAAGCTGGCCTCAATTTCGTTAAATTAGATGGTAACGTAGGCTGTATGGTCAACGGAGCAGGCCTCGCTATGGCTACCATGGACATTATTAAGTTGTCTGGCGGTAACCCTGCCAACTTCCTCGACGTCGGCGGAACAGCCAACGCAGAGCGCGTAGAAAAAGCCTTCCACATCATCCTTAAAGACCCGAACGTAAAAGCGATCCTCATCAACATCTTTGGTGGTATCGTTCGCTGCGACCGCGTTGCCCAAGGCATCGTTGACGCCTACAAAAATATCGGCCAACTACCTGTTCCACTTATCGTTCGCTTGCAAGGTACAAATGCCGAAGAAGCGAAGCGTTTAATCGACGAATCAGGCCTCAACGTACACTCCGCAGTACAACTCCAAGAAGCTGCAGACCTCGTAAAAGAAGTATTGGCATAAGCTCCAACTCATTTATATTTGAAAAGCCATCCTCCAATGTACGAGGTAGGCAAGTTGAAATAAACTAAATTTTTAAATCTTTTCCACACTTGAAATGGCCTTTCGGACATACTTTGTGACCATGCAAACCACAAGGGCGGCAGTCTAGGTTTTTTACTTCTATAATGGTGGCATTTTCCGAAAGTGGCCCGAAACCAAACTCGGGTACAGTTGAGCAAAAGAAAGCACTTACGGGAGCGTTGGTGGCTGAAGCCAAATGCAAAGGGCCAGAATCATTCACATAATTGTGTTTGGCACCAGCCATGAGGGCGGCCGATTGTAAAAGCGATAACTGACCAGCTAAATTGATGACTTGTGTGCTTCTTGTATTTTTTACAATTTCATCGAGGTAAGCGCGGTCGTAAGGCGCTCCTAAAAGGAAAATCTGCTCCTTTGTTTGCGACAACTTTTCTATCAACTCCAGCCAGATTTCTAGCGGCGCTTGCTTGGTGAACCAAACACTAGTGGGTGCCAAACAGTAATACGGAACATCTTGATAAATTTGAACTGAATTCAAATCTTCTTTACTTGGAAACAACTGAGGTCGCCGGATAGGTGCAGCAACCAAGTCTGAAATCAGACATAAATTGCGGTCCACCTCATGCCAATCGGGCTTCATTTCGTGTGGCAAGCGCTTGGAGAAAAAAAACGACAACGGATTTTTTTGAAACCCACGACTTTCTTTACCTCTCGCCAAAAGCGTTAAGATACCTGAACTTGCAAATCTTTGTAGATTGATAACGAGGTCGTATTGGTGAGAACGCAAGGTTTTACCCAAATTCCAAAGGTTCTTTACCTTGTGCCTTTTATCGAAAATAAAAACTTGGTGCAAGAACGGATGCCCAGTTAGTAAACTTTCATTTCCTTTTTTGACTACTACATCGATTTGCGCATGAGGATAAGCGGCATGTATGTTTTCCCAAATGGGAGTGGCTAAAATAACATCACCTAAAAAAGCAGTTTGAATAACAAGAATGCGGTCTAAATTCATCGGATGAGCGTGACGTAGCCAAGTTTGACAATGGCATCGGTTTTGTTGAGGATAATTTCGATGCGGTACTGAAATACGTCGTTGGTGGCAGGTAGGCCAGAGCTGCCAATAATGCCATCCCAACCTTCCTGAGGGTCATTGGTCTCAAAAACTATTTTGCCCCAGCGGTCAAAAATGCTAAACGTATATTTTTCAGGATCGACGTTTTGCACCACCGGTAAAAAAATAGGGTTCAGGCCATTTGGCGTAAAGGCATTCGGAACAAACATGAGGGGGTCGTAGGTCAGGCAAAATTCGTTGGAATAACTACTGTCTATCAAACCAAATTGATTCAGGTTTTCTAGGGCCATTACCCTGTAACATACTTCGCCTTTGTTGCGCAATTGCGAAACGTCATCGGTGAGGTCATAACTGCCGTCGGGTAGCACTTGAACGGGCACGGCCTCCCAGGTTCCGTAGGCGTTTCTGAATACCTGGTAGTTTGCAATGGTCCCGGCAAATTGACTATAAGGCGACCAAGAAAGGGAATTGATCATGTTGTACTGATCGGCACTACCTTGTACAAAAATGGTGGTGTTTTCATTGGCGTAGGCACCGGGGTTGCCACAGCTGTCCAAATAAATGCTGCGGTAGGTCCAAGGCCCCCACTGGGTATCTACGTCTTCGTCAAGAAAAGAAGCGATGTTGTTCAAAATAGGCCCTTCACCGATACTTTGGAAAACACCATTGGTGTCTTTCCTTTCAAAAAGCACGCTGGTAATTCCTACGCTTTGGTCTACCCAGGCCTTGAGCTCGATGTCGCCATCTAAGACACTCGCAACACTAAAATAATGAAAGCTTGGCGGAGTAGGCTGCGGCATGACAAAACACAAGGGGTTCGAAAACGCCGAAAAACCATTCTGTAAATTCGCTTTGATATACAGACAATAACTTTCGTTTTTGAGCAGATTGATACTTGCATTGGTATCCGTAGTGCTGGATAAGAGCGTCCAGGTATTGTTGTTTTTGCTCCAGATTTCGTAATCTAGAACAGTATTGCCAACGTATTTACTCCAGTTCAAATCTACACGTTGAGGGCACATATCGATGAGGTAATTGGCATGAATAGATGTATGAAGATTGGCTTTTGCCGAGGTCTGAAATGAGGGTGGATTGCTTGTGGTAAAGCAGGAGTCAAATGCAGCTACCGTATAGGTGTACGGGCCGTTATCAAAAGCAACATTATGTAGGTAAGAGGTATTGGTTTGGCCGTAAACCGTATCGAGTTCGATTAGAAAACCATTTGCATCAAAAGTATAAATAACGTAGCCATAGGTGTCGGGCGCGGCATTGACGTTCCATTGTACTTGCAATTGTTGTGTGCTGGTGTCAAAACCAACGCTCGATAAAACCGGTATGAATGGCGTCATCATGTCGGTGAGCGAATCGCCGGGTCGGTTGGAGTTGAAGTTGCAGGTGCTGGTTTTTAAATTCACGCGATAGCGCAAAAACTCATTGCAGAGGTCTATGGTGTCTGTGTAAGTAGTTTGGTTGTACGGAACGCTGTCCAAGAAATTAAAGAAATTGGTGGGGTATTCGCGGTAGATGTAATAGTGGCTGTTGTACAGCGGTGAGGGCGTGGTTTTAGGTTTGTTCCAGTTGAGCACTGCCGTGCCGTTATTGGGGTTGTTAAGTGTAAGCAGTATGTTTTTGACGGTATCTGAATAACTTAAAAAAGAACCTCCACAACCTGAGGCTACAGCAATATAGAAGTCATGGCTACTCCAAATAGGTGGAATGGTCATATTTGTGGCATTCACATTTAACGTATCGTATAATAAACCATTTTGGAGGGAATACAATTGAAAAGCGGTAAATCCGGAAGTACTTCCTGAATTGATGGAAGGCCAATTGATCGTAAGCTCATTGGCATTATTGGTTTGAATACAGGCAATTTGTGGTGCAGCTATGATACCTGAATTCAAAACGTGAATGGTGATGGTGGCGTATTGCACCTGAGGAATAGGACAAACGTCATCTGACGCCTTAAATACAAAATGATACGTTTTTTGAGCTTGTGCCTGGCCTTGACCGTCTAAAATATGATCGCAAGTTGTCTGCCACGAGAACTGTGCCTGAATTTGTGCGGCTGCAGTAAAAGGAAGTGCGACATTCAAACTAGGGCAGGGCCCAATTGTACAGGGTAAGTTCCCTTCTAACGTGATATTTTGCGCACTTCCATTCATTTGGGTGTCTGGGTCGGTCACGACCAAATCAAAATTGATGAGCTCACCGGCATTCACAGTGAGTTCATAGGAAGTGCCACTAGCAAAAGGAGGTGCAATAGTAGGCGGAAAATTACTACTATTACAAGGCTGAAGTACCAGCTGTATTTCTCGTTCCGTCTCAGAAACAAGCACCCCTGATCGGTAGGCTTTAACAACAATTTTGAGTGCGTAATTACCGATCGTAAAACTATTGAAGGTTAGATTACCGTTACTGGGGTCGAGCGCTGCAGCTACATTGCTTGCATTGATGGCTGGTCCGGGTGTCGGGTTGAGGTAGGAGAACCCATTATTAAATGGAATAGGTGCTGGATTACTTGGCGGATTATATGTGCCCAACGGAAAGTGGTCATAGGGTACGCCAAATTCAAAATGTAAAGAATCTAGATTTGCATCACTTGCTGCCGCATTGTATTGATAAGGTAAACCGGCACAAGTCACAAAATTGGGATCTTCATTAAAAACCGGAGCGTCGTCGGGTTGTGACAAATTGAAAATTTTAGCTACAAGGGTAATCCCGTAGGTCGAAGGATTACTGAGATTGGTGAGTGCGCCACTGCGCGAGAAATTTTCATAAGTAAAAGCCCAGCCTTGAGCTGGAGGATTTCCATTAAGTGCAACAGGCGCACTGCGGTAAATGACTTTTTCGATGGCTCCAATACCGTTTCCACCATTATTGCCGGTACCGCAGAGTAATGGCCCCGCGCCGCCTGGAACTTGTGTACAATTTGGCGATAAATCTTGTCGTTGTACAAATAATACTGGAATGGCAGTAAGGCTAGGGTGGTTCCAAACGCGGAGTGATTCAGAAACTGCATTGACATCGGCGCCATTGCAGTCGCGGTAAAAAACAAGTTCAAATTGGTAGTTGCCGTTGCCAAGATGTTTGTAGGTGATTTCGCCGCCCATGACATGTGAGCCCAGACTTGTGAAAGCCGTGAGTAGCATTACCAATACAATAAGCGCCCTAAACATCCGTTGAATAACGTATTTTTTACTTATTTAGTATAACGTCAAAGGCCTATAAAGGTTGCTATCCTGCAGAAATAATCAACATTTGATCCCAATTGAGGTACTGCTTTGCCAATTCTTGGAGTTTTTTGGCGTCAACAGCCTTGATTTCAGCGATGTAATGGTCGTAGAAGCTGAGGTCAAGCCCAATGGTTTCGACGTTCGCGAACAGGTCGAGCATAGCGTAAGGGCCGTCGGCACTTTTGAGCAATTGCCCCATGAGATAACTTTTGACGAGTTCGAGTTCTGCGTCTGAAATAGCCTCATTTTGAAGGCGTTCGAACTCCTTTTGTATTTCGAGAAAAGTTGCGGTTCGGGTTTGAACGCCAACCTCTGTCCCAATAACGAAATACCCGAATTTGCTATTTTCCACGATATGTGAGCCGATCCCGTAGGTATATCCTTTGTCTTCTCGGATGTTGCTCATGAGCCGACTGCCAAAGTAGTCGCCAAGAATGGTGTTGAGCACGCTAAAAGCACAGAAGTCGGGGTGTGTTTTGTTAAAGAGCGGCCGCCCAATCCGCACGGCACTCTGCACCGCACCTTCATGCTCAATGTGGGTAGCGCCTTGCTCGGGTTGCCATTCGAACGCTTTGCGCGCTGCAATTTGACTTTCAAAGACATTCAGTAAGACTTGAAAAGCTTGGAGGGCCTCTTCTGAAATATCACCAATTAGGAAAACTTTTTTGAGACCGTGGAGGTAATGTTGTTGATGAAAAGCCATAATTGCGCTCCGATCTGCACGCTTGAAATCTTCTAATTGAATTTGTTGTGCATAAATAGATCCAGCAAAAAGGCTGCGCTGAAATAACCGCTGTGCTAAAAAACTTACTTTTTGTTGTTGCACCATGAATTTTTGTTGGCGCTCGTGTACCAGTTCGTTGAGTTCTTTCTGTGGAAAGCTTGCCCCAAATAAGCTGTCATGGAAAACTCGGTATGCCTTCAACAGTTGGTCTTTAAGTGCATAAAGCGTTACCACCGTTGTTTCTTGGCTGAGCGACACATCGTAATAGGCACCAACCGCGTCTAGCGCTTTTTGGATCTGCTTGGCTGTCTTTTGTTTAGTGCCATTGATCAAAAGACCGGCGCACAATGAAGCGCTAAGTGGGTCGCCACATACTGATCCTGCGGCAAAATGGAGTTCAATTTTGCTGGTGTCATTTTGAAGGCCTTGTCGAAAATAGAGTACCGCGCCGTTTTTTAAGTGGTAAGTGTGAGGTGCTACAAAAGAAATATGTTCTACTGGGCGCAATGAAGGTGCAATAGTTCTATCGATTACAGCACGATTTGTTTGTTGCTTCATGGTAATTGGGCTTGAATTTGCAACAATGCACAACGATTTTTATCGAAGAGTTGTTGGGCGTAGGTTTGAAGATCTGCAGTTTGAATACTTGTGAAACGCTCACTTTCTTTGTCGATAAGCGCAGCATCTCCGAGTAACTCAAAAAAGCTGAGGTTCATGGCACGGTTCAGCAAGCCCTGGTCTTGAAATGCTTTTGCGGTTTGCAATTTTAATATGAGTTGCTGTAGGGCACTTTTGCTCATTTTCTTGCCTTTATATTTTTCGAGCAAGGGCCAGAGTGCGTCGTCAAGTTCCATTAATGTTCGCTTAGGATTGATTTTACCAGTAATCACAAACAAACCATTATCTATAGAACCGGTTATATATGCCGTGATTTCAGAAACCAAGCGTTTTTTGCGCTGCAATTCTGTAAAAAGCAGGCCTGTTTTCTCATTGCCGATGTGGTCTGAGAGGAGGTCGGCAAGGTAATAGTCTTTGTCTAAGCGTTTGCCCATCTGAAAAGCATAGTAAAAAGAGTCTGCCGGTACTTTGCGTACAATTACTTTTTGCCTGAGGCGTTTTTGAATCGGTTCTTCTGGCAGTTTGCGTTCCACTTTTATTTGTGCAGGGATGTCTCCAAAAAAGTAGGCGACTTTTTGTTGAATTTCGGCTAATTCAAAATTGCCTACAATACATAAGATCGCATTACTCGGGTGATAGTGTTTCTGAAAAAAAGCGCGAACGTCGTCCATGGTGGCATCGGCGATGTGCTTGATGTTTTTGCCAATAGTGGCCCAGCGATATGGGTGTTTTTGATAAGCGAGCGGGCGCAATTGGAGCCAGGCATCGCCGTAGGGCTGATTGAGGTAGCGCTGCTTGAATTCTTCGATCACTACCTGACGCTGTACCTCTAAACTTTTGGGTGTAAAGGCCAAGGAGCGCATGCGGTCGCTTTCGAGCCATAGTGCGGTGTCGAGGTTGTGTGCGGGTAGTACATTGTAGTAATTGGTGATATCATTACTCGTAAAGGCGTTGCTTTGGCCCCCCGCCGCTTGCAAAGGCGCATCAAAATCTGGAATGTGCACAGAGCCGCCAAACATGAGATGCTCAAATAAGTGAGCAAAACCAGTTTGCTTGGGGTTTTCATCGCGCGCGCCTACATCGTAAAGCACATTGACAACTGCCAGTGGCGTCGAGGGTTCTTTGTGAAACAAGACACGCAGGCCGTTTTCTAGGATAAAACGCTCAAAATGAATCATAGTAGAAATGTAGATTGTGCTGTTAATGCAGCGTTGAAATCGGTAATAAATTCTTGAACGATAGCACCAGCCGGTAAAATAGTTTCGAAATTACCAGCAATTTGCCCAATTTCGAGTTCTCCGGCATGGAGGTCGCCTTCGAACATTCCTTTCTTGGCTCGGCCCCGGCCGAGAAGAGCGGCGAGCGCCTCGGCGCTGGCCCCGTTTTGATAGGCAGCCATGAGCTCGTCAAAAAACGGATTGCGTAATAAGCGAACAGGCGTAAGTTCTTTGAGCGTAAGAAGGGTATCGCCTTCTTGACTATCGACCACAGCTTTTTTAAATTGCTCGTGGGCACTAGATTCAATAGACGCCACAAAGCGGCTGCCTACTTGTGCGCCATCGGCACCCAAATTCATGACGGCCAACATGGCGCGGCCGTCGCCGATGCCACCAGCAGCAATAAGCGGAATGGATATGGCTTTACGCACCATCGGAATCAGGCAAAGTGTAGTGGTTTCATCCCGACCGTTGTGGCCTCCTGCTTCAAAGCCCTCTGCTACCACTGCGTCGACGCCAGCGGCCTCTGCTTTAAGTGCAAATTTGACACTTGACACTACATGTACCACCGTAATGCCTTCTTTTTGAAGTGTTTCGGTCCAAGTTTTAGGATTGCCGGCACTGGTAAAAACGATAGGTACCTTGTGTCGGATAATGGTGGCAATATGCGCATCGATATTAGGATAAAGCAGTGGTAAATTGACACCAAAAGGCATTTTGGTTGCTGCTTTACATTTAATAATTTGGGCATCAAGTACTTCAGGATACATCGATCCTGCGCCCAAAAGACCCAAGCCGCCTGCATTAGAAACCGCCGCAGCGAGTTCCCATCCGGCACACCAGATCATGCCGCCTTGTATTAAGGGGTATTTGATGCCGAATAGCGCGCAAATTTTGTTGCTTATTGAATTCATAAAGAAATGCCTCCTGCAAAATTAGTCGAAATGCTTAACTTAGCGAGAATGAAGTTGACCTCATATCGGATTTTATGGTTTTGTGTCATGGTACTGTTCTTTGGCTTGCCAACACATGCGCAATTTCAGGGTCAAGAATTTGTACAAAACAAAGGGCAATGGCCCTCCGACGTCCAATTTTTAGCCAAAGAAGGCCCTGTCAAAATTTGGATGGGCACAGACCGTTTTTTGTATCAACTCACCGATTATTCTCATTTAGAAAAAGCGCATCACGAACACCTCCAAATAGATAACCCAACGCTCGCCTCAAATTTTATTGAACAGCGCTTTATAGGTATAAATCTGGGCGTATCAAGCAGCGGTTATGAACCTTACGCTCATACCTATAACTTTTTCCTAGGTAAAGACCAGAACAAATGGGCTAGCAAAGTTTCAGCTTTTAAGGAGGTAAATTATCAAAATTATTATCCGGGTGTCAATTTGAAATGGCAAAATGAGAACGGGCACTACAAATATGCTTTTGAAGTGTCGCCTGGCGCCTCAGTCAATCAAATACAATGGAAGTATACAGGCGCTCAAGAGCTCAGTATCAAAAAAGGCGCTTTGTACCTAAAAACAACAGTAGGTGAAGTCAGAGAAGAACGCCCGTATGCCTATCAAGAAATCAATGGGCAACGAAAAGAGGTCAATTGTACCTATAACATCGCAAAAGATGGCCTTTTTCATTACGAGGTAGGAGCCTATGATCCAAATTATCCCCTAGTGATTGACCCCATATTGGTTTTTGCCACCTACAACGGAGCCGTTTCAGACAATTTTGGCATGACGGCAACCTATGGGAATGACGGTTCAGCTTATTCTGCAGGCGTTGTCTACGGTAATAATTTTCCGCTGCCAAGCCTGGCAAGTTTCGACACGAGTTCTAATTTTACTTCTATTTCGGGCAACTATGGTATAACAGATGTTTTTGTTACGCGCTTTTCTTCTGACGGAAGCACCATGCTTTGGTCGAGTTTTTTAGGTGGAGGAGATCATCTTCAAGGAACTGAAACCGCGCATAGTTTGATCTGCGACTCGCTGAATAACCTCTATTTATTTGGAGCAACTTCAAGTTTGGATTTTCCGGTTAGCACAGGTGCGTTTCAAGCAGCTCACGCGGGCGGTACTCCAAATACCAATTTCTTCTATAACGGCATCTACTTTGGTGCGCAGGGTTCAGATCTTTTTGTTTCGAAGCTCAGTGCTAGTGGGCAAAATCTTATGGCCAGCACCTATATTGGTGGTTCTTCCAACGATGGTGTCAACTACAGAACATTGGGCTTGCCCTATAATTCTGTCGTTGCGTATGATTCTTTAACCACCAATTACGGTGATCAATTTAGAGGAGAAATTTATTTAGATCATAACGGTTCTGTTCTAGTTGCGAGTTGCACTAGGTCGGTAAATTTTCCGCTTCAGAATGCATTTCAAGGGGTAAAAGGTGTGGGGCAAGACGCTGTCGTTTTTCGCTTGAATCCATCTTTTTCTGCGTTGGAGTTTTCCTCCTTTTATGGCGGTAACAAAGACGATGCTGCCTATTCAGTAAAGACCGATACACTCGGGGCAATCGTTTTTGCGGGTGGAACGAGTTCAAATAACCTCATTGGTACCACTGGTGCTTATCAAAGCACCTACAATGGCGGTAAAACAGATGGTTTTGTGGCGAAGCTCAATGCCAACGGAACGTCGATAATAAAAGCGAGTTATGTCGGAACTCTAAATTACGATCAAGTATTTTTTGTGGAAATTGACCGCAATAACCACGTTTTTTTACTAGGCCAAGCGGTAGGTGGTGGGTTTGTGGTCAACAATGCGCTGTATAGTAATCCAGGTAGTAGTCAGTTTGTTTTGAAGCTCAATTCGGCACTCACATCTAATCTGGCTTCTACTGTCATCGGTAATGGAAGTAGTCAAATCAATATATCTCCTGCGGCCTTTTTAGTAGATATTTGTGGTAATGTTTATATATCCGGCTGGGGAGCCAATATCTTACAGTCTACGCCAATGAGCGGTATGCCCGTTTCTTCAAATGCTTTTCAATCCACAACTACCGGTTTTGATTTTTACCTGATGGTATTACAAAACAATTTCAATGGCTTACTTTATGGCTCTTATCTGGGAGGTACTATTGCCCAAGAACACGTCGATGGCGGAACCTCTCGATTTGATAAAAACGGAGTAGTGTACCAATCCGTATGCGGGGGTTGTGGCGGGTTTTCCGATTTTCCAACTTCCTCACAAGCTTGGTCTAGCACAAATAACAGTGCTAATTGCAATAATTTGGTCTTTAAGTTTGATTTTCAACTTATTCCGACGGCAGAATTCACCAGCTCAAACGTTCAAGGCTGTGAAGACCTGAGTGTCAATTTTCAGAATACTTCTTCCCAATGGGACTCCTATCTCTGGGACTTCGGTAACGGAGCTACCACAAGTATCGTATTTAACCCAAGTATTGTTTATACGGATCCTGGAACATATGAGGTGTTTTTGTATGTGACGGACAGTGTTTGTCTCATTACGGATACCGCTCAAATTCAAATTCTTGTCCTGGACTCACTTTTAATCCAGTTAAATGATACCATTAGCCTCTGTAGTTCCTTGCCTTATAGCTTGATTGCGGCAACCCAAGGAACTGCGCAGCAATTTATTTGGTCTTTAATGAATGACCTATCCAACCCTTTAAACGCCCTTCAGGACTCGAGCATAATTATTACGCAAGGTGGCTGGTATTTTTGCCAAGTCAGTAATGGTTTTTGTTCGTTGGCGGATTCTGTTTTTGTTGCTTTTGATACCCCTATTAATGCCTCTTTTACAACTACTGATACCATTGGCTGTGCTCCTTTGAGTATTTTCTTCAACAATTCTTCAACGCTTACGAGCGCGTATTTATGGGATTTTGGAAATGGCATGCTCGACAGTACCACTTTTGAACCAACAGTTACCTATTCCCAACCCGGGACCTACACCATTTCGCTAGTTATTTCCGATACTTTATGTTTGGGTTCTGACCAAATGAGTATCCAAATTACTATTGGCCCTGCTTTGGAAGTAACTGCGCCGGAAGATATTTTACTTTGTTCATCAATTGAAACCAACATTGAACCTATTATTGTGGGCAGTCCATCGTCGGTTATTTGGTCGAGTACGGCAGCATTTCAAGATACCCTCAACCTTAACAATCAGCCAAATCTGACACTAATAGATCCGCAAACAGGTTGGTATTATGTTCAAGTGGTCTCCTCTTTTTGTACTGCAATCGATAGTCTTCAACTCCTTATTACCGCTGATTCGCTTGATATTTCTGGCCCAAACTTGGTTTGTTCACAAGATCCTTTTGAGCTTCTGCTCGTGGGTACTGCCAATGCGCAAAGCATCGAATGGTCCCCAACAAACTTAATTTTAGGGTCTAATGCGCTACCAACTGCAAGCGTAGCGCTGTCAGCCAGCCAGTATATTTATGTCGAGGTGCTTACCACCCAAAATTGTCTATTACAAGACTCTATTTTTGTAAATGTTTCAGCACTAGATCCATTAGCCGTAGCGGCCAGCGCAAACCCAACTATTCTATTGCCCAATACAAGTTCTCAATTGAGTGGCTTTCCTGTTGGTACTTTTGTTTATTCTTGGACACCTGTAGCCGGACTTTCTAATCCAAATATATCCAATCCCCAGGCTTTAATCGACCAAACCACACTTTATACGCTTACGGTTTCAGACGGCCTTTGCAGCGGTTCTGATACCGTATTAATTAAGGTTTACGACAGCATTTGTGCTTCGCCTTTTGTTTTTATTCCGAATGCCTTCTCTCCCAATAAAGATGGAAACAATGACAAACTTTATGTCCGAGGGCCTTTCATCGAAAGTTTTGTATTCCGAGTCTATGACCGCTGGGGCGAGCTCGTGTGGGAAACAACCAACTTAACAGAAGGCTGGGACGGCACCCTCCGAGGCAAACTCCTTGACCCTGATGTCTATGACTACTATTTACAAGCAACCTGTGTCGGCGGCTTGGAGAATATCATCAAAGGGAACGTTACGCTCATTAGATAAAAACATGAAAAAAATCATCACACCAAGCATGAAAAATATCTTTTTGGATTGCATTTGCTTATTCCAATGATGGAGTGAGTTCTGCGCTCATTTCGCTGCCTTTGCGCTACATGCACACTACCGTAGAAACGGTGCAAAAAGAGGATGTAGAAAATTGCATACGCCTCATTTATGCTGCGCTATTGCGCCTAAAAGCAGGACAAGATTTCAGAACCTTGAAATAGGTTGATTTTTTTTTTGGAGCGCTGTTTAGATCAATTTGATCTGAAGATCATCTATTTCGATGAGGTCTCCGCTGATGAGTTTAGCACGCTTGCGCAATTCTTGCTCACCGTTTCTAAGAACGTAGCCTTCTTCCACAATTGCTTTTGCGTGGCCTCCTGTTTCGGCGATTCCTAGTGCTTTGAGTAAGCCAATTAGTTCGATGTAAGGGCCGTTGATCTGAAATTCTTGCATCTTATTTGCCTTTGAGCTCCATGGCTTTGAGTGTGTTCATCATGAGTGAGGCAATAGTCATGGGGCCAACCCCGCCGGGTACCGGTGTAATGAAGCTGGCCTTCGGAGCAACTTCGTCAAAATGAACATCGCCCACAAGCCTCCAGCCGCGCTCTCGGCTTGGGTCTTCTACGCGGGTAGTACCTACATCGATGATGACAACACCATCTTTGACCATATCTGCAGTTACAAAATTAGGTTTCCCGATTGCTGCAATAATGATGTCGGCCTCTTTGCAAATGGTTTTGAGGTTGCGCGTTTTGGAATGTGCTAGCGTTACCGTACAATTCCCTGGGTTGCTGTTTCTGCCCAGCATAATAGAAAGTGGGGTCCCAACGATATTGCTGCGACCGATTACCAGACAATTTTTACCCTCAGTAGGAATAGCATTGCGGCGCATGAGTTCTAATATACCGGCTGGTGTGGCGGGTAAAAAACCAGGAAGGTTTAAGATCATGTTGCCAATGTTTCGCGGGTGAAATCCGTCGACATCTTTTTTAGGATCTATTGCTTGGGTAATTTTTAGTTCGTCGATATGTTTAGGCAGGGGCAATTGAACAATGAAACCATCAATGCTGCGATCTTGGTTGAGGCTTTCGACTTTTTCTAAAAGGATGTCCTCGGGTACCGTTTCGTCGTATCGTATAAGAGTACTTTCAAAACCGATGGCCTCGCACGCCTTGACTTTAGAAGTGACATAAGATACAGACCCTCCATCATTACCCACTAGAATTGCAGCAAGATGCGGTATTTTTTGACCGGCATCTTTGCGCAATTGCACAGCTGCTTTTAGTTCTTCTTGAATTTGAGCTGCGGTGGCTCTTCCGTCGAGTAATATCATTCTTGTCTTTTTTACAAAGATACAAAGAAGCGCGGTGGCTGCAAATCCTGTATCTTTGTACAAATGATCAATATGAATAAATTTATCTTCATTTTCGCATTTTTTGCGTCCGTGCCAACACATTCGCAACTGAGTTACATGGGTTCTGAACTCGGTCTTGAACCCTACGTTGGTTTCTCTAATATGGGTGGTGCCGTTGGCGGTGAACTCAAATATGCAGCAAGGCTTTCTGAAAATTTACTCGTCGGGCCTTCGCTGCGTGTGCAGCGCACCTGGGCAAATAACCTCGGTGTACAAAGCCAAATGACCACTTGGGGCGGCGGTGTTTTTGCACATTATCGCTATCAAGACCTCATTTTTGGCGGTGTTGAATTTCAATACCTCAAAAGTCCGTTTAGTTTTGTAAATCCTTTAGAAGTAGTGAGGCCGTGGTCTCCAACACTCATGGTTGGCGGTGGATTTTACCTCAAACTTACCGATAAAGTCCGTTTAAATGCAGCCCTATTTTACGACGTCATTAATGCTCCGAATAGTCCGTTTAGAAGCAGTTACACTTTTCAAATTAAAAATGAATTTGGCCAAGTAGTCCGCATTTTGCCAATCATTTACAGACTCACATTTTTTATCCCATTAGATCAACACGAATGAAAATAGGTATTGTCCTTTATCCCACTTTTGGTGGCAGTGGCGTTGTTGCTACAGAGCTCGGAAAAGCTTTGGCTTCCAAAGGTCATGAAATTCATTTCATTACCTATTCACAACCTGTACGCTTGGGTTCCTTTAGAGAAAACATTTATTACCACGAAGTATCTATTACCGATTACCCACTTTTTGATTTTCAGCCCTACGAAACCCAACTTGCCAGCAAAATGGTCGATGTTGTGAAGTACGAAAAAATCGATATTTTGCACGTGCATTATGCTATTCCGCATGCTTCTGCTGCATTTATGGCCCAACAAATTCTAAAAGCAGAGGGCATCTATATTCCGTTTGTAACGACCCTACACGGCACCGACATTACCCTAGTAGGTAAAGATCCTTCTTTTGAACCCGTCATTACATTTTGTATCAATCAGTCCGATGCGGTCACGGCTGTTTCTGAAAGCCTTAAGCAAGACACCTTGGCTCATTTTAAGGTAACAAACGAGATTCAAGTTATACCGAATTTTGTACCTCCCCATCCTCCACAAGGAACACAAAGAGCTTATATCCGAAGTAAATATGCCAATGATGAGCAGGCTATACTTTGTCATATCTCCAATTTTAGGCCAGTAAAACGAACAGAAGATGTCATTCGTATTTTTGCTAAGGTTCGCGCCCAAAAAGATTGTAAACTCATATTAGTAGGCGATGGCCCCGACCGTTATGCCTGCGAACGCTTGTGCCGTGAACTCCATTTGTGTAACGATGTTATTTTTTTAGGAAAAGTACGAGACACCGTTCATGTTTTGGAAATTGTCGATGTATTTCTATTGCCATCAGAGACGGAAAGTTTTGGTTTGGCAGCACTAGAAGCGATGGCTGTGGGTGTGCCCGTTGTATCTTCGAATACCGGAGGTATTCCAGAAGTGAACAAACACGGTATATCTGGCTATCTTGCCGATGTTGGGCAAACAGACCAAATGGCCGAACAGGTTTTGGCAATTTTAGAGCCCGCTCATTTGCCTCAAATGAAAGAAGGAGCCTTGCGCACTTCGCAAAATTTCAGTTTAATGGCAATCTTACCACAATACGAAGAATTATACCGTAAATTAGTTCAAAAAAAGGCATGAAAATCGGTGTTTTATTATCCGGAGCAGGCGTCTACGATGGCGCAGAAATTCACGAATCTGTCTTAACGCTGCTCGAAATTGAAAAGCTAGGTTATGAGGCGGTTTGTATTGGCGTAGATGCACCCCAGCACCATGTCATCAATCACCTAAATGGAGAAGAAGAAACTGCTCCTAGAAACATGCTGCAAGAAGCTGCGCGCATTGCACGAGGCAACATAATTGAAATCAGTAAGGTTTTTCCAGCAGATATCGATGCGCTCGTTATTCCGGGTGGCTTTGGTAGTGCCAAGAACTTTTCTTCCTGGGCCTTTGAGGGTGCAAATGGCCAAATTAGGCCAGACGTCAAGCTCTTATTGGTGAATATGTACAATGTTGGAAAGCCGATTGTTGCCTTGTGTGTGAGCCCGGTGCTTTTGGCGCTTGCATTTGAAGATATGGCCATTGGTCAGCAACTAACTATAGGTAGTACTACTGCAACTTCTCCATATAGCATATCCGATTTTCAAGCGGGCTTGCAAGCGAAAGGTGCGCAAACACCAGATTGCAGCATTCAAGAAATATGTATCGATGCATCCAATCGCATTATTACTGCACCTTGTTACATGTTAGAGGCCAGCTTACCTGAACTTCAACAGAATATCCATCAAGCTATTTTAGCTCTTCAACAACTCCTTGAAGCCTGAGCAGACACATATTGAAAGCTGGCTTGCAGCACGTAAGTCTCAACGCGCGGCGCGCAATGAAGCTGCCTTGCTGGAAGGTATTCAAAAAGGTTCGCGTTCAGCCCTCGGACAAGCAATCACACTCATCGAAAGCACGAAGTCTTCCGATCAAGCGCTTGCCCATCTCCTGCTCAGGGCTTTACCGCAAGCAACCCAATTGGCAAAGCGAATTGGCATTACTGGTGTTCCGGGCGTCGGGAAAAGCACATTTATTGAAAACTTTGGATTGCAATTAGTGGCTCAAGGTCATAAAGTTGCAGTTCTGGCCATTGACCCTTCTTCTTCACGCACAGGAGGAAGTATACTCGGCGACAAAACCCGCATGGAACGCCTTTCTCAAGAACCCAATGTGTTCATCAGACCAAGTGCAGCAGGCCGTACGCTCGGGGGTGTTGCCAAAAATACACGCCAAGCTATTGCACTTTGCGAGGCGGCAGGTTATGATATTATTCTTGTAGAAACCGTAGGGGTTGGGCAGTCAGAAACGCTTGTCCACGGCATGGTTGACTTCTTTTTACTCTTGATGCTCGCTGGGGCTGGTGATGAACTACAAGGGATTAAGCGCGGTATTATGGAACTTGCCGATACTATTGTGATCAATAAAGCCGATGGAGCCAATGAAGTTGCTGCCAAAGCCGCACGTTCTGAATATGCAGGTGCCATACATGTATTCAGTCAAAGGCCTGACGACTGGCAGCCGCGGGTACTGTGCGCATCTGGATTAAACGGAACAGGCCTCACAGAACTTTGGTCTCAGATAGAAGCCTTTTTTGTCCATATGCAGCTCAATGGTGCTTTGCAACACAAACGTAAAGAACAAGAGTTATTGTTATTTGAACAGTTACTTCAGGATGTTTTACAACAACAGTTTTTTACAAATGCGGATAAAATAGCGCATTACAAGCGTCTCAAACAAGAATTGAGTCAAGGAAAGTTGCTTGCTTATGAAGCCCTATCGGTTTTGTTTGTGGAAGATTAATACTTTAAAATGCTCAGGTTTTCTAGCCTTTCCTCTCCTTTATAGATACTGATCCAGTAGATGCCCGCCTGCTGAGCAGTCAAATCTATGGTGGTCTCGTTGCTCTGTGAAACTTGCCCTTTAAGAATGCGTCTTCCTTGCAGGTCGTAAACCTCGAAATCACATGTTTTTGCAATTGTTTTGTTGTCGCTTATGATGGAGAACAAACCATTGCTTGGATTTGGTTGAACACTAAAATGAATATCTGGCCCATCTGGCGCAAGGGGTGCAGCTTTAAAAACGGCAGTGAAGGCTTGCGTTTGCTGGGAAACGTTTACTACTAAACTATCAGAAAGGGTGTCGGGAATATTGCTTGCGGGCAGCCAATGAGAAAAGACAAAGCCAGTTTTGGGTTTGGGTTGCAATTCTATTGGCACACCATCAAAGTAGGTGCCAGACCAAGGGTAGCTACTCGGTTGAATCGTATTTAAATGGATTTCTCCGCTCATTGGTGGCTCAATTGCTAATTGCACTTGAACTTTCTTTTCTAAATTGAATTGCAAGCGCAATTGATTGAAAACAAAAGTAGACCGACATTCAAGTTGTTGTTGAAAAGTTAAATGATCGGTTTCGAAATCAGCCATTTGCCCCGCAATATTGTTGGGGTCTCCCCAGCGCGCAAATTGTTTTGGCATTTCGGGTAACATGGATTGGTAGAACGCATTTTCTGTTGTAATGAGCTGCTCACTGCGGTAGCTCGTATTCATTTGATCGGCAAAACGGTTGATGAAATAATTGCGATAGCTTAGATTTTGGATGCTTTGTTTCCAGATATTGATATACGGATTCGCTTCAGATTGCCCCATCATGTATGCGATGTGGTTTTCATTACAATTTGTCCAGCCGTTTGGTTGTAAAGATAGTTCGAGGTCGATGAGCGCAAACCGCCAACGTTTCTGACTTGCGTCTGACCGATAAATTTTAATATTGTTTCCAGGCCAGTCTACATTGCCCATCCAGGATTCAGCAATGATATAGTCAGTGTAGTGCTTGAGGTCAAAATATTGATCGGCATCTTGCCAATAACTCGGTGAAATAGGGTCTAGCGCATTAAAGCTTACATAGTCAGTCCAGAAATGATCTACATCGCCTTCAAGTGCTCTTAAAACGAGGTTGTACCAATAGCTCAAGGAGAGAATTTCGATGGAGTCACGCGTTGCTCCATCGTGCTGCTCAAAGTATTCAGCATTGAATTTTTCGCGCAGCTCATAAAGTCCAAAATAAGCACCATTGATGTACACACTAACCGGTCGGTAGCTCGAATAATAGTTGTTGCTCCCTTCGCTCATCATGCGCACCTGGCTGGCGTCTTTATAAGGCAACTTTAGGAATTGATTAGAACCATTTCTAAGATAGATGTCGCTATATAAATATCTGTTGGGTCTGTCTGGCAAGATAGGCAACTCAATGGGTTTATTACCGAAGGTGCCATGTGCAAAGCTGAGTCTAAAGGAGTGTTGTGGCTGTGAGCGGCTGCCACCCGCACCGCCGTCCATACGAATTGCGGTTTTACTTTGGTGTATAACGGGATGAGTTTGGCCGGTATCGAGAACTACCGCATAGGCTGGTTTTACCCAGTCGGTCCACCAGTTGTCAAAAATACCGTTGGCACCATATAGATTTTGGTTGGGTGTGTTGACCAGAATAATTGGGGTCGTGTGTGATACATTGAATAAATACGTTTCAATGGCTTGTTCACTGGCTAGTATTGCTGTATTACCAATCGGAAAAATCTTTGCACGCAAAACTGTATTTGAAGAGATAGAAACCGGACCCGAATAAATTGTTGAATTGAAAGTAGGGTCTGTACCGTTGATGGTATAAACGAGTTTACCCACGCTACTTGGCACTGGGGTAGAAATGCTGACATTTAAATTGGCGTTGTAAATGCCGCTAGACACCGATATTTGGGGGCTAGGAAGGGTATCTGAAAATATTTGATTGGCATTATTGCTTACTCCAGGGCTCGGGCTCATCCATTCAATTTGATTCGAACCATTTGGAAAACGACCCAGAGAGATATCGGGCTGGGGGCTTTTAATTTCAAATTGGTCTATTAATTGATTACTTTGATTCCATAAATATACCTGCTCTCCATTACCATCTAGTTTGAAATTTGTATGAAATTGCTGTCCTTGTAGCGGCATAAAATAAGGATCGAGGTCTATTTGAGTGGTGTGATTAAGTGCGATGTCAATATAGTCGTAAAATTCACCGTTGGTATTGGCAACCTGGAAGGAAAGCGAAGAGATAGGACCTGCAGTAAGGCCCGCAGCTGTTAGTTCACTTGCCTTAATTAAAATCTGATGGCGCGCACTCCAATACCAATTTCCATAGGGTGCCGGATAATCGGTGGCCCCGTTGGTGATTGTACCGCTGCCAATAATTGCATTATTGAGTTTGATATTTGGTCTTTGGAAATAGGTTTGTCCGTTATTATTGCTGCAAGCTGCAGCAGAACCATCCACAAAGCTCGCTGCGCAGGAAGCAAATGGTGTAGAATGCTGATAAAACACGGAGTTTTCTGTGTAACCAGTGCTATTGTACGAGCAAATGTTGATAACGATATTCGAGATGCCGTCCCAGATAAAATTTTGAGCAAAAAGATGTGTATTCCAGCCTAGGGTTGGAATAAAATTGGCGGTATAATTGGCTGCAAAAAACGGCATACTTGCATAGCGGTCTTTGCCGCTGCAAAAAATGCGTAAAAATGATTGCGCTTCCAGAGTAACATTTGGTAATACCCATGCATCGTTTCCGTTCAAACGGTCAGCTAATTTCCAATTTTCCAAAGAAATGCTACTCTGCCCATTATTGAATAGTTCAATCCAGTCTGGGGCATCGCCATTCTCGTCTAAATGGTTTGCGTTTTTATTGCAACCTTCGTTGAGCAGAACCTGTCCGAAGATAGTTGGGATGCATAAAAAAAGGAGGACTCCAAATAAAATTTTCACGATACTAAATTACAAAAAAAAAGACCCGGCATTTAGCCGGGTCTTTGGGAATATTCAGAATTCAGTTATTGAATAATTTGAATAGACTTTCGCACAATAGCGCCTTCATTTTGGAGTTCCAAAATATAACTGCCATTGGCAAGTTGTGTAGTCAATACTTGGTATTTACCTTCACCAATGGTGCTGAATGCTGCATTTACTTTTTGACCAAATTGGTTGTAAAGTGTAATGCTCGTCAAAGCAGGGCCTGCAATAAAGAAATCACCATTGCTTGGATTAGGGAATACTTGTGCTGCATTGAGGTCTTGAATATCCAGACCAACAATCGAATTCACAACGATTGAATCAGAATAGGTACAACCTAACGAATCCGTAATAGTTACCACATAAGTGCCACCGTCGATATTATTGAGATCTTGGGTAGTTGCGTTGTTGTCCCAGCTGTAGGTATAAGGGCCAGTTGCACCATTTACCGTGAGGTCAATTGCGCCATCTGTTCCGAAAACGGCAGGAGTTACAGCAGCACTTACTGACCATGCAGCAGGCTCATTTACAGACGCTGAGGCAGCAGTACTGCATCCGTAGGCATCAGTAACTACAACAGAGTAGCTTCCTTCGCCAAGACCTGAAAGTACAGTGTTGCTGGCTGTAGAACCAGCCCAGTCATAGGTATAAGGGCCTGTACCGCCGGAAGCAACAACAGTAACACTTCCTGTATTGGTGCCATAACAAAGCGGATTTGAAGTACTTGCTGTTGCAGAAAGATCTGTAACCGCCAATACTGTTGTAACGGTGTCTGTACATCCGAGGCCGTCTGTAACGATACAAGAATAAGTACCTGGGCCTACAGAAGTAACATAGGTACCTGTATTGGAAGTGCCAACCCATTGGTAAGTATATGGAGTAACTCCACTTGTTGCGCTGATTTCAAGGTTGCCGGTCTGAGTGTTGTTACACAATACGGCTGTACCATTCATAGTTCCTGTTAGGTTAGATAACTCCACAACTGTATCATTGAATATAACAATACAACCTGTTGCATCTGATACCGTAACTTGATAGGCACCGGCTGGAATATTAGTCAAACTTGCAGCACTACCAAGGTTATTTGCCCAAGTGTAAACATAAGGCGTAATCCCTTGAGAAGCATTCAAAACAATACTACCTGTTGATTGTCCACCACAAGTCACATCTTGCGTTGTAGCCGTAACTGTTAAGTTGGACTGGCTTGGCACGACCACATTAAAAGTAAACGGACAACCATTCACATCGGTTAGGGTAAGGCCATACTGACCTGCCGTCGCATTACTAATGGTTGGTGTGCTGTTGCCATTCGCCCACGCAAAGTTGATGGTGCCTGTGCCACCTGTAGTTGTCACTGTAGCAGATCCATTATTTGCACCACAAGCCGCGGCTGTTGTTGCAACAGTTTGGTTGTAGGCAACACAAGACTTAAATATAGGGTCCACTACAAAAGAGTAGTTTATTGAGGCAGGTGACTGCCAGTTACCTCCAGTAGATTGGTCCCAACGGTAATATGTCATGCCGGGGCTAAAGTAGTCGTTAGAAGTTGCTAAGCGAATATTCCCATTGGTAGAAGCTGCTTGATAGACACCAAAGAAGTAGGTGCCCGGCGCTAAATTTAAGGTACCGCCAGAAACTGGGACTTTAACAGTTACTCCGTTTAGATTATCCGCTGCAGTGGTGGTATAGGTTAGCGTTGATGCGATTGGCGTAAGGTCCGGAACCATTGCACCAGTAGTTGCGTTGAGCGTTGTTGCGTAGATATTTACGCTAGCCACATAACCAACGGGAGTACCGGCTCTTAAGACAAACTGAACAGAGTCAAGAAAGTCATTTTGGGTAAGTGCATAATTATTACCAAAAACGATGTTATTGGCAACTGTAGTTGCATTTAAACCAAGAGAGCCTGTGACACCAACTGTTCTGGACATTTCACCAGTTGTTCGGGTAAATGTAGTTGTCTTTGTATTGTTTTGCGGGATTTGATCACCGGTGTTATTAAAAACATAATCGATGGTGTAGGCACCAAGAGCAGTCACGTTGAAATTAGCAACAGTAAAGGTATCGATTTGCCCAGCTGTAAGATCTTGCGCCGCACTAGTAGCTGTGTAAACAGTTGCATTTGAAGCATCTTTAACGGTTACTGTCATGGTTACACCAGTTACAGTTGCTGTACCCACATTTGCTGCACGTGCCCAAAACTGGAGGTCATTGCCACTCAAAGATTGACGCGTGTGAATTTTTGTGTTTTCACCTCCTGGGTTGCGGTTGTTAATAAATGCGATGTCACTCGTTGGATCTGTTCCAAACTTAGGTCGAATAATAAAAGCTGGGCTCACACCATAAGCTTCTACCGGATTCCAAGCACCGGCTGCACCTGTTCTCACTAAGTTTTTACCCGCTGTGAATAAACCAAGGTCTGCCCCTACAGGGAAACTAACAATTCCGGTTTTTTTAATGGCAATAAGGTATTCACCTGCAGTTACTGCAATTGGAGTCGGAAAAGTATGCAGCTTAAGGCCAGCGCCGTTTGCTGTAATGTTGGCAGATGTATAAAGTGGTGTGGTGGCAACCACACCGTTCGTTACCTGAAAAACCTGAACATTGTACACTTGGGTAGTGGAGGTGGATTGAAGGTAATAAGCGACACCCGTCATGTTGTCAGCACCATATACAGTGTGTACAACACCTTGCGTATACTCCAGTGTTGTAGACCAGTTGTAGGCTACTTGAAACGCATTGTTATCTCTTGCTGTGTAGTTGAAGTCTAGGGTTAGGTTTTGGGTAGTGATGTCATTGCTTGTCACGCCATCGACTTCAGTTTGCGTCTTGATATACTTTACTAGATAAGATTTAGATGCCGTTAATACTGGAGCCCAAGTACCTGAAGTAAGGACTTGCTGCGCACCTATGCCCAAAGAAACAGGCGTACTTACATAGGTTTGTACTGGTGTGGTGGTATTTGGAAGCTCATAAATTTCAGTAGTTAAAACTACATTTGTTAAGGTAGCGCCACTGAAGTTTTTTACAGTAGCCCCTAAAGGTATACCGTAACTCGCCTGAGAAATTGGAATTCTTGTGTTGCGGTTGGTTACAAAAGTGATGCCCGCATCGTTATTGGCAGGGAGGGCTGCAAAGGTAAAGCTCCAAGTAAAACCTGTTGCCTCCCAAACGTTATCCCATTCAAAATAGTAGGTTGTTCCTGCCATTAAAATAACGTTTTCTATTTTGGAAGCGTAGGGGCTGGTACCAGAAGAGATACAACCTGCAAAGTCATCGTTGTTGGCTACTGCTGTTAATGCCGTACAAGTACCAGACCAAATCCAAAGACGGGTATCCGAACCACCACTGCAAGAGTTGATGTTCAGGATACCATTAGAGGTTGGGGTGTATGCATACCAGCCCGCAGCGGTTGCGGTAGTTTGCGATGGCGTTCCAATGAGCGTACTAGCCGTAAAAGTTCCTGGGGTTACAGGCGAGGCGGTGGCGCAAGTGAGCCCTTGGGCTTTTACCTGCCACCAAAACGAAAGCACAGTAAATGCCAAAAGTAGGTGTAGTATTTTTTTCATAATAGTGGTTTAAGTGGTTAATTAGTGCCAAGTTAACGAATTATTATGATTACAACAAATTAAAATTTTAGAAGAATTATTTTATTGCGAGACAACTTGATTTCACCTCTTGTTTCAAGTTGCTTGAGTAGCCTTTGATAACTATCCAAAATAAATTGGCGCCAAGTTTTGTATTGGTCGAGCCAGCGCTCCATATATTCGGTCGGAAACATCAATAATAAGGAAGGCTCCATCGAAGTCGCTTTGATTTGTGAATCAATTTTTCGTGTGCAACATTGCAAAGACATCGCACAGGTATCACCTCCCTCCATGTAGTAGAGTAATAATTCGTCGCCACTTTCATTTTCTCTCGAAATCTTGATAGAACCGTCGATTACAATCGGAATCATTTGTAAGTGGTCTCCGACATTGACAACAATTTCATCTGCTGCTGTTTCTCGAATTTTAGCTACCTGCGCCATTTCCTCCAAAAGAGTGCTTTCCAAAATATAGCCCAGATGAGCCTGAAGCATTTCGAGTTTATTTACTGATCTTAGCATCTGCGTCGTAAGGGATGAAAAAATGAGCCCAAATGATTTTGGAGAGGGCAAAAAGATAGGGTGAAAGTACAATTGTAAAAAAGACGACCAAGCCAATCTGACTCCAGGCACTCAGCCATGGAAACCAAAGGTTGCAAGATGTCCAGATGGTTACAAATAGGGCAACGCCAAGCGCATACGATACATACATGGCTCCGTAGTAAAAGCCGGGCTCTCTTTCATATTTTAAATGACAGACCGCACATTCTTCTTTTACGTCTCCTAAGTTTATGAGGTCATACGGGTGCGAGACTAAAAATTGACCTTCATGGCAGTGCGGACATTTTATTTTGGCAATGCTATACATTTTTGTTCCTTTTCCAAATATCATATCTCAAAGTTACATAGTTCTTTATTCAAGCTCCGTAACTTAAGTTACTAATGTCAGCTAAACTGACAAAAAGACATTTGCCAACTTTAAATTTAGATCAAAATGTCATAAAATAGACTGCTTTATTGGATGGCACAATCCTTGACTCAAGCTCAATATCAAAAAATAATATAAAATGGGAAAAATAATCGGAATTGACCTCGGAACCACAAACTCTTGTGTTTCGGTCATGGAGGGCAATGAGCCAGTGGTCATTGCCAATTCAGAAGGAAAGCGCACCACACCTTCAGTTGTGGCATTTGTAGAGGGCGGAGAACGCAAAGTTGGCGACCCTGCTAAAAGACAAGCCATCACCAATCCAACCAAAACGATTTCTTCTATCAAGCGCTTCATGGGCTCTAGCTTTGATGAATCTGCTAAAGAAGTGTCGCGTATGCCATATCAAGTAGTCAAAGGTGACAACAACACGCCACGCGTCAAAATCGACGACAGACTTTACTCTCCTCAAGAAATCTCTGCCATGATTCTTCAAAAAATGAAGAAAACTGCAGAAGATTACCTTGGTCAGGAGGTAACTGAGGCCGTTGTAACTGTACCTGCTTATTTTAACGACGCACAGCGTCAAGCCACCAAAGAAGCTGGCGAAATTGCCGGCTTAACCATCAAACGTATCATCAACGAGCCAACAGCCGCAGCACTTGCGTATGGCTTAGATAAAAAAGGCATCGATCAGAAAATCGTTGTATTTGACTTCGGTGGCGGTACCCACGACGTTTCCGTCCTCGAATTGGGCGATGGCGTTTTTGAAGTATTAGCTACTGACGGCGACACCCACCTTGGTGGCGACGACGTCGATGAAGCAATTATTGTTTGGTTGGCAGAAGAATTCAAGTCTGAAGAAGGTTTAGATTTACGTCAAGACCCAATGGCATTGCAGCGCCTAAAAGAAGCCGCTGAAAAAGCCAAAATTGAGTTGTCTTCCACAACCTCTACAGAAATTAACTTGCCTTACATCATGCCCGTAAACGGCATTCCAAAACACCTTGTGCGCAGCTTGCAACGCGCTAAGTTTGAACAACTCATTTCAAGTATCGTTGAGCGTACAATTGCACCTTGCCGTTCGGCACTCTCGAATGCTGGTTTACAACCCTCAGATATCGATGAGGTTATTCTCGTGGGCGGTTCTACCCGAATTCCAGTGATCCAAGAAGCGGTAGAGCGTTTCTTCGGAAAAGCACCTTCCAAAGGGGTGAATCCGGATGAGGTTGTTGCCGTTGGAGCAGCTATTCAAGGCGGTGTGCTTACCGGAGAAGTAAAAGATGTTTTGCTTTTGGACGTGATTCCACTTTCTTTGGGTATCGAAACAATGGGCGGTGTGTTCACTAAATTAATTGACGCAAACACCACCATCCCTACCAAAAAATCTGAGGTATTCTCTACCGCTGCAGACAACCAACCCTCTGTTGAAATTCACGTCTTACAAGGCGAGCGCGCCATGGCAAACGACAACAAAACTTTGGGCCGTTTCCAGCTTACAGACATCCCGCCTGCACAGCGTGGTGTTCCACAAATCGAGGTAACTTTTGATATCGACGCAAATGGTATCATGAACATCTCCGCCAAAGACAAAGGAACTGGCAAACTGCAATCCATCAAAATTGAGGCATCTAGCGGTTTATCTGACGAAGAAATTCAACGCATGAAAGCTGAGGCAGAAGCAAATGCCGATGCAGACAACAAGCGCAGAGAAGAGGCCGAGTTAGTCAATAAAGCAGACTCTCTTATTTTCCAAACAGAGCGTCAGCTTAAAGAATATGGAGATAAAATCCCTGCAGACAAAAAACAACCTATAGAAGACGCCTTAGCCGCTTTAAAAACTGAATTTGAAGCCAAAAACATGGCCAATCTTCAGCCTGCAATGGATAAACTAAATGAAGTATTCGCTGCTGCCTCTCAAGAAATGTACAATGCTTCAAATGCCGAGGGCGCTAGCGCTGGTGATCCTGGAGCTGATCAAGGATCAGGTGCTGCTCACGACGAAGTCACTGACGTCGATTTTGAAGAAGTGAAAGACAAATAAGTCTCAGCAAATAAATATTTAAGGAAAACACCCGTTTTGCACGGGTGTTTTTTTATTTTTGCCCATGCTCTACTCTAAATCATTTCTGCATCAAGATGCCACCGAATGGGTGGTTTTTGTGCATGGGGCAGGAGGGAGTTCGTCTATTTGGCACAAACAGCTCAAAGATTTCTGTGAAAAGCACAACGTAATGGTCTTGGATTTGCGTGGGCATGGTAAAAGTCAGAAAGCGATTTCAGAAACAAAAAAATATTCCTTTGAATTAATAGCCAAAGATGTCATCGAACTTCTCGATCAAAAAGGAATTAAAAAAGCACATTTTGTTGGCGTGTCTCTAGGTTCTATTGTCATTAAAGCATTGCGTACGCAGCGTCCAGACCTCGTCAAAAGCATGATTTTTGCAGGGGCAGTTACCAAGCTCAATGTACGTTCTCGTGCCATTTTAAGGGCAGGGCGTTTACTTTATAGTGTCTTGCCTCAGATGTCGCTTTATCGTTTAATGGCACGCATCATGATGCCGCGTGCCAACCACAAAGCCTCGCGCCATCTCTTTATCAATGAAGCCAAAAAAGTCGTGGACAAAGAATTTCAGCGTTGGTTTAAACTTACAGCTCGTCTCACGGCATATCTCACCCGCATCAACGCTACCCCTGAAACCATTCCAACGCTTTATGTAATGGGAGAACAAGACCATATGTTTTTGAATCCTGTACGCATTATTGTGCGCCAAGATAAAGCGTCTGAACTCAGTGTGGTGCCTGAGTGTGGCCATGTGGTCAACTACGAACAAGCAGAAACATTTAATTCTTTAGCCTTGCAATTTATTTCTCGCCATTGTCCATGATTGCGATGTAATTAACATTCTGCTCACATTTTGTTCAAAAACAATCTTGGATACATGTCGCTAACGGCTCAATTTAACTTAAATTTGTGCTCAATTTGCAGCGAAGGTTTCGCTCAAAGAAACTCGTAAATTGAAGCCCCTATGCCTAAAGATCATTCGATCAAATCCGTTCTCATCATTGGTAGTGGTCCTATTGTAATTGGTCAAGCCTGTGAATTCGACTACTCTGGTTCTCAAGCAGCACGTTCGCTCAGAGAAGAAGGTATTGAAGTTACCCTAATCAACTCCAACCCAGCTACCATCATGACCGATAAAGTCGTTGCCGATAACATCTATCTGCAGCCACTAGAACCAGAAAGCATCATTAAAATTCTTGAAAACCATCAAATAGATGCCGTTTTGCCAACTATGGGTGGGCAGACAGCACTCAATTTGTGTATCAAATGCGACGAAATGGGCATTTGGGAGCAACACGGCGTACGCATTATTGGTGTCGATATTAATGCTATTGAAATTACGGAGAACCGTGAGGCATTCCGCGAGCTTATGCTGCAAATTGGCATACCAATGGCACCGCAAAAAACGGCAAAATCTTTTCTAGAAGGCAAGGAAATTGCCCAAGAATTTGGATTCCCACTTTGTATCCGCCCTTCTTACACGCTGGGTGGTTCTGGAGCAAGTATTTTGCACGAACCTAAAGAATTTGACAATCTGTTGGAACGTGGATTACAACTATCTCCAATCCATGAGGTCATGATCGATAAAGCGCTCTTAGGTTGGAAAGAATACGAACTCGAGTTATTGCGTGATGCCAATGACAATGTCGTGATCATCTGCTCTATCGAAAACTTTGATCCTATGGGTATCCATACCGGCGACTCCATTACCGTAGCTCCGGCCATGACCCTATCAGACACCACCTTTCAAAAAATGCGAGACATGGCCATCCATATGATGCGCTCCATTGGAAATTTTGCAGGGGGCTGTAATGTTCAATTTGCCGTTTCGCCTGACGCCAAAGAAGACATCATCGCCATTGAAATTAACCCACGTGTTTCTCGCTCTTCGGCTTTGGCTTCTAAAGCTACGGGTTACCCAATTGCCAAAATTGCATCTAAACTGGCTATTGGTTATCACCTCAATGAGTTAAGTAATCAAATCACCAAAACTACTTCCGCACTTTTTGAACCTACCCTCGACTACGTTATTGTCAAAATACCGCGTTGGAACTTTAATAAATTCCCCGGCACCAATCGCCAACTAGGCCTTCAAATGAAGTCGGTCGGTGAGGTCATGGGTATTGGCCGTAGTTTTCAAGAGGCTTTACAAAAAGCGTGTCAGTCCTTAGAAATTAACCGCAATGGTTTAGGTGCTGACGGCAAAGAGCTCACCAATCAGAATGAAATTCTACATTCTTTAGAATTTGCAAGTTGGAATCGTCTGTTCCATATTTATGACGCGATCAAACTTGGCATTCCGTTTAAAACCATCGTCGAAAAGACAAAAATTGATATCTGGTTTTTAAAACAAATTGAAGACCTGATCAAGTTAGAGCGCAAAATCGAGAAATACCACCTCGAAAATCTTCCTAAAGACCTTCTTTTTGAAGCCAAGCAAAAAGGGTATGCCGACCGCCAAATTGCGCATTTACTGCGTTGTTTGGAGTCAGAAGTTGCAGTCAAGCGCAAAGAATTAGGTATCAACCGCGTCTATAAATTAGTCGATACCTGTGCTGCAGAATTCGAAGCACTCACCCCTTACTATTACTCCACCTTTGAATACGAAAACGAAAGTGTCGTGAGCGAGCGTCCTAAAGTAGTTGTATTGGGCTCTGGCCCCAACCGTATAGGTCAAGGTATTGAATTTGATTATTCTTGTGTGCATGGCGTTTTAGCAGCTAAAGAGTGCGGTTACGAGACCATCATGATTAATTGCAATCCTGAAACAGTTTCTACTGATTTTGACACCGCAGACAAGCTCTACTTCGAGCCCGTCTTTTGGGAGCACATCTACGATATCATTCAACACGAGAAGCCAATCGGTGTCATTGTCCAACTTGGGGGTCAAACCGCACTAAAGCTCGCAGAAAAACTCCAGCGTTATGGCATTCCTATACTGGGCACCTCCTACGAAGCCCTAGATTTAGCCGAAGACCGCGGCCGCTTTTCTAAACTACTCGAGAAAAACAATGTCCCCTTCCCTAAATACGGCGTTGTAGAAAGCGCTGAGCAGGCTATAGAATTATCAGAGGAGCTTGGCTTTCCACTTTTAGTTCGTCCGTCTTATGTGCTCGGAGGGCAGAAAATGAAAATCGTCATCAATAAAGAAGAGTTAGAGCACCATGTTGTGGATATCCTCAATGAGATGGGCAATAACCAAATCTTGCTAGATCATTTCATCGGTGGCGCTATTGAAGCCGAGGCCGACGCCATCTGCGACGGCGAGAACGTCTACATCATTGGCATCATGCAACACATCGAGCCCGCCGGAATTCACTCAGGTGACTCCTATGCCGTATTGCCCCCATATAATCTCGGCGATTTCGTCATGACGCAAATTGAAGACATTACCAAAAAAATTGCAATCGAGCTCAAAACAGTTGGTTTGCTCAATATCCAATTTGCCATTAAAGACGATAAAGTTTACGTTATCGAAGCCAACCCTAGAGCATCTCGAACTGTTCCTTTCATTGCCAAGGCTTACGACGAACCTTATGTCAACTACGCTACTAAAGTGATGCTCGGTCACAATAAAGTAACCGACTTTAACTTCCAGCCGCGCAAAGAAGGATACGCTATTAAAATCCCAGTTTTCTCATACGAGAAGTTTCCTGATATCAAAAAAGAGTTAGGTCCTGAAATGAAATCTACCGGTGAGGCCATCCGCTTTATTAAAGATTTAAAAGATCCCTTCTTTACCAAAATTTATTCCGAGAGAAATATGCACCTCTCGCGTTAAGTTTCCTACTATCGTCTATGATTAGGCCATGGCTTTTTGTATATTTGTTAGATGCAGCGCCTAGACGACATTACCGCACCTATTCAGCAAGAACTGCTCGATTTTGAAATCCATTTTCAAAACGCAATGCGTGCTGATGTCGCACTTCTTGACAAAGTTACCAGCTATATCGTCAAACGCAAAGGCAAGCAAATGCGCCCTATGTTCGTTTTTTTGAGTGCCAAAATGCTCGGAGAAATCAATCCCATTACTTTTGATGCCACTACGCTCGTCGAACTCCTCCATACCGCTACACTCGTTCACGATGACGTCGTTGACGACGCTGCCGAAAGAAGAGGTTTTTTCTCTGTCAATGCACTTTGGAAAAATAAAATAGCCGTTTTAGTCGGAGACTACATGCTGTCTCGCATTTTACTGATTTCCATCGAAAAGCGCAACCTCGATTTACTTGAAATTGTTGCCCGTGCCGTTCAAGAAATGTCTGAAGGAGAGCTCCTACAAATCGAAAAAGCCCGGCATCTAGACATTACCGAAGATATCTACTATGAGGTTATCCGCAAAAAAACAGCATCGCTCATTGCAACTTGTTGTGAGGCAGGTGCGTTGAGTGTGGGTGCTCAAGAACATCGTGCTCAAATGCGCCTTTTTGGTGAGCTTATTGGCCTTGCTTTTCAAATTAAAGACGACATCTTTGACTACGGTACAGGTGCCCACATAGGCAAGCCAACGGGTATCGATATCCGCGAACAAAAAATGACCCTCCCACTTATTTATGCGCTGCAAAATTCTTCTGCTGCCATTCAAAAAGAACTGCGTTATATCATCAAAAATGAATACGACGTCAGCAGTCGTGTACAGCGCGCTATTCAATTAGTGTGGGAATCGGGTGGCGTACAATATGCCCAAAAGCGCATGGAGTCATTAGCAGCTCAGGCACTAGAAATTTTAGCCACTTACCCCGATAGCACAGCAAAAGCTTCGTTAATAGGATTAGTTTCCTATACTATGAACCGTGAAAAATAATGTCATGAAATACTTTATAACAGCTCTTCTTGTCCTATTTACTATGTCACTTTGGTCTTGTGCTGATCCCCAGCAAAAAGAAACGACAACACAACCCAAACCTCAAGACCTTGTCGAAATCAAAGATGGCCACTACAAAGAGTGGTACCCCAGTAAAAAACAGGTGAAGTATGAAGGAATGCTCAATAAAAAGGGTGATCGCGAAGGAAAATGGAACTTTTATAGTGAAAAAGGCAACTTACTTTCATTTACTTTTTACAGCGCTGGTAAAAAGAATGGACATTCAGTCGTAAAATACCCCAATGGGAAAATTCACTACTATGGCGAGTATCAAGACGATCAAATGGTAGGGGAATGGGTTACCTACAATGAAAAAGGTGAGAAAACCGTTCAAAACTTCAATCCTTAATGAGTAAAATTCCGCCGCATATCGTTGATCAAATTCTTCAAACCGCCCGAATAGAGGAGGTAATCGGAGAATTTGTGCAACTTAAGCGTGCCGGTTCTAACCTCAAAGGCCTGAGTCCATTTACCGATGAAAAAACGCCATCTTTCGTCGTTTCTCCTGCCAAGCAAATATTCAAATGCTTCTCTACAGGAAAAGGAGGAAACGCAGCTAGCTTTTTGATGGAAAAAGAGCACTTTAGTTACCCTGAAGCACTCAGATGGCTGGCTAAGCGCTACAATATAGAAGTTCCAGAAGAGCGCGAAGCAAGCGCTGAGGAGCTCGCCGCACTCAACGAGCGCGAAAGCTTCTTGATCATTAATGAATTTGCCAAAAATACTTTTTCGCAGATGCTCCTCAACGATCAAGAAGGAAAGGCAATAGGCTTGTCTTACTTTGAGGAGCGGGGTTTTTCTCGTGCTACCATCGAAAAATTCCAGCTTGGGTATTGTCTAAATACCGGTTCTGCCTTCACCGATTTAGCGCTCGATAAAGGTTATAATAAAGCTTATCTAGAGGCAATTGGCCTTACTAAATCCAAAGAGAATCGATATTTTGACTTTTTCAAGGGCAGGGTAATTTTCCCAATTCACAGCGTTTCTGGCCGTGTATTGGGTTTTGGCGGCCGAACCTTGCTCTCCGACAAAAAAGTAGCAAAATATTTCAATTCGCCTGAGAGCAGTATTTACAATAAGAGTGAAATTCTGTACGGATTACATTTCGCCAAAGGAGATATCGTCAAATACAACGAATGCTTACTTTGCGAAGGATACACGGACGTTATCAGCATGCATCAGGCCGGTATTCAAAACGTGGTTTCTTCATCAGGCACTTCGCTCACCAAAGAACAAGTCAAATTAGTCAGTCGTTATACCAAGAATCTCACCATTCTCTACGATGGCGATGCAGCGGGTATTAAAGCGAGCTTTCGCGGCATAGATCTTATTCTCGAAGGGGGTCTCAATGTCAAAGTAGTTCTTTTTCCGGATGGGGAAGATCCAGATTCCTTTTCCAAATCAAGATCTTCTGCAGAATTGAGTGCATACATCGCTGCTCATAAACAAGATTTTATCTCATTTAAGGCAGGTATTTTACTTGCCGACGGTGCCAATGACCCCATCTTGCGTGCAGGCCTCATTAAAGACATTGTAAATTCCGTATCACTTATACCAGATCAAATCACTAGATCTGTTTATGTGCAGCAATTAGCCCAACAATTCGATATATCAGAGTCCATTGTGCAGTCTGAATTACTGAATTTGCGCAAAACCGCCTTGGCCAAAACGTATCAAGACCCAGCATTGGGTAACATAGAACTCCCTAAAAACCCAAGTCCGCAATCTCTTGAAGCGAGCCCAGAAAAGGAGGCAGACCAAACTATTTTTGAGGCCGAAATAATTCGGATGCTGATCAAATACGGGACCCGCGCACTCATTTGGCAAGAGCCGGGGCAGCCCGAAACGCAAACAAGTGTAATTGAACTCATCGTTCAGGAACTAAAAAAGGATGATCTTCATTTTGTGACGCCTCTCTATCAAGAAATCTATTCCATATTTGAAAAGGGTGTTTTAGAAGAAAACACCTTTTACGAGTCCACTTTTTTCCTGCGCCACGATGATCAGCAAATTGTTCAATTTGTAGCAGACATCGAAGCGCAAGAGCAAGAACTCAGTCATAATTGGGTGGCGCGCTATAAAATTCAAACAAAGTCAGAATCCGATGACCTCTATCAAACAGTTGTGCAGGTGATCTACCGATTCAAGCTTGCGTCTGTCGAAGAGAAAATCAACAAAATTCGCTCGGAACTCACCCAAGACCTCCTAAAAGACAACGATTTACTTCTGGCTTTAGGCGAACTCGTCAGTCTGGAAAAAGTAAAAATGCTTCTCTCCGAACAAATAGGAATCACCTTAATTCGTTAAAATGTTTGCAAAAACCTTATTTTATATTGGTCCTTATAAGATTTGTTTTTGGAATCTCATTTTTCTATTACTCATCTTTTTTATAGCGGCAGTGCTGCGTCGTTTGTTTCACAAAGCTTTAAAAGGATACGTTAAAAGTGTCAATTTACAACTAGAAGCCAAGCAAATGGCCCGACTGCGTTTGGCCAGTCAAAGCGTATATCTATTGGCAATTTATGTGGCCATTCTCAGTTTTCGTTACAATAATGGACACGTCACTTTTAATGATTTCTTGAATTTCAAAATTTTAGCTTTTGAGCGCTTTAAAATTGATTTTTCGGATGTACTTATCGTTATCTCTGTATTTTTTGGCGCAAAAATAGCTACTAACCTTTCTAGACTTTATTTTGCTCGACGTTTTACCAATCAATCCAATATTGATCCCGGAACAGAATTTGTCTATAACCAATTGGCCAAGTATTTCATTTATGTAGGTTCCATTTTAATTTGCTTTAGATTACTCGATATTGACCTCATGATCCTACTCACGAGTTCTGTTGGTCTTCTGGTAGGCATAGGTCTCGGGCTACAAGATGTTTTTAAAGATATGATTGCAGGTGTTGTTTTGCTTTTTGAAGGTAATTTAAGGGTAGGTGATATCGTCGAAATATCTGGCAAATCAGGCGCTAGTGGACAAAGTAAAGATTCCTTGGTAGTGAAAATAGTGAAGATCCATGTGCGCACCACCCAAATTCAGACCAGAGAAGGAAATGTACTCATCATTCCAAATACGCACCTGACCCAAGATCAAATCGAAAATTGGAGCCATGGTTCTGAACTCACTCGTTTTTCTATAAAGGTTACAGTTGCCTATGGGTCAGACCTCACTTTAATTGAGCGCTTATTAAAGCAAGCGGCCTTTGCCCATCCAAAAGTCAAAAAAAACAATCCGGTTTTTGTCAGATTACATGATTTTGGCGACTCCGGCCTCGATTTAGAGCTTGTTTTCTGGGCCGACCAAAGTTGGGATATCAATAATTATAAATCGGAAATTCGCTTTGAAATAGACCGCTTATTTAGAACTTACGCTATTGAAATTCCGTTCCCTCAACGGGTAGTGCACCAAGCCAATCAGCGCAATTCGTAAAGATAGCGTTGTACGGTATTTTCTATGCCCAAATATAGCGCATCTACAATCAAGGCATGTCCAATCGAAACCTCGTCTAGTGCGCAAAGTTGCGTTTTAAAGAATGCCAAATTCTCCAAACTGAGGTCGTGCCCTGCATTGATACCTAAACCTAGTTGCTGTGCATGTTGGGCTGCCAATACGTAGGGCAAAACAGCTGCACTTTTGTCAGTCTTGTAATTTGCTGCATATGGACCCGTATAAAATTCGATGCGGTCTGTACCTATTGCTTTAGCGGTATCGAGCTGAGCTAAATTGGTTTCTATAAAAAGAGAAACCCGAACACCTAATTCTTGAATTTGTGCAATGATGGGCTCCAAAAATTTGGCTTGCGCAGTGCAATTCCAACCTGCATTTGAGGTGAGTACGCCTGGAGGGTCGGGTACTAAGGTTGCTTGAGCTGGGCGTAGGTTTTTGATCAGCTGAAGGTAGCGAGCGTCGGGATACCCTTCGATATTAAATTCTGTTTGAATTTGATCGAAGAGGTCATAACAATCTTTGGTCGTAATATGGCGTTCGTCTGGTCTTGGATGAACGGTGATGCCTTGTGCACCGAATCTTTCTGCGTCTTGCGCGAATTGCAAGACATTAGGAGTTTGACCGCCTCGTGCGTTGCGCAAGGTTGCGATTTTGTTAATATTCACGCTAAGTCTGGTCATGGCACAATAATTGAGACGCAAAAGTACAAAAGATTCAAGTATTTTAGTATTTTGCGCCTGCTATGAGAGCTTCTAATATTCTTTCTGAACAAATACCACCACTACTGCATTCCGATTCCGGCGAGAAGGCACTTTTCTGGATGGATGAATTTCAAGTAAATCATCTACCTGTACTCAAGAACGGTAATTTTGTTGGGCTCGTATCCGAATCCGAATTATTAGATCAGACAACCCTAGAAGAAAGCCTAGATCAACTTTTCCAACATTTACCTCGTCCTTTTGTTTACGCTGATGCACACTTATTTGACTTGCTACAGCATTTTGCACTTTTTAAGCTCACTGTGCTTGCAGTACTGGACCGACAAGAAAATTTTCTTGGCGTAATTAGTGCGCAAGAATTATTACAACTTTTGGCAGAAACCAGCGGACTGAACGAAGCGGGCTCTGTTTTGGTTTTAGAAATGAATGCCATCGATTACACGCTTGCTCAAATTTCTCAAATCGTGGAAAGTAACCAAGCTAAAATCCTAAATGTATTTGTGAGTAATATCGCAGATAGCACCAAAATACAAGTGAATTTGCGCATCAATCAACATAATTTAAGTGCAATTATACGTACCTTTGAGCGCTATGACTACCAAGTTCTTGCCAGTTATCAAAATAGTCAACAAACCGACGAACTCCAAGACCGCTATCAAGAACTCATGCATTATTTAAGCATGTAATGAAACGAATCGCCATATTCGCAAAAAAAGTATTTAAGCAAGACCTCAGTGTCTTTGAAAACCTACTCAAAGGAATTATCGAGCTCGGGTGGGAGCCTATATTGGAGCAAGATTTAGCCCAACAACTCCACACTAAATTTCAATGGAAAACCACGCACCAAACTTTTAGTTCGTATCAAGATCTGCAAAAGGGTTTTGACCTCATGATCAGTTTGGGTGGCGATGGCACATTTCTGAAGGCTGTTTCGTTTGTGCGCAATTCCGGTATTCCAATTCTCGGTATCAATACGGGTCGCTTGGGTTTTTTATCAAATATTCCCAAGACGCATATTGACCAAACCCTACAAAGGTTCAATGCGGGCCATTACGAGTTTCAAAAGCGTTCCTTACTTAGAGTTCATACCGAAAACGACCTCTTATCCGATGAAAACTTTGCACTCAACGAACTTACGCTGCAGAAAAAAGACACTTCCTCAATGATTAAAGTTCATGCGTATATCGGAGATAAGTTCTTAAATACATATTGGGCCGACGGCCTCATAGTCGCTACTCCTACAGGCTCTACGGCCTATAGTTTAAGTTGTGGCGGCCCTATTATTACCCCCGGCTGCCAGGTTCATATCCTCACGCCTATTGCGCCGCACAACCTAAATGTACGTCCGGTTGTTGTTCCAGACCACATGCCAATTTCCTTGGAGGTAGAGGGCCGAGACCGCTCTTATTTGCTCTCCTTAGATGGCCACTCACAACACATCAAACAAGGTGAAAAGGTCACGATTACCAAAGCTGAATTTATGATCAACGTCATCAAATTTGAAGACAATAATTTTTTAGATACCATCCGTAACAAAATGTTTTGGGGCTCAGATATCCGAAACGAACGCTAACTCCTATGAAACACTATTTTTTACCACTCAGTGTGTTGCTAGTCACGCAATTCAACGCACAAATGCCTAAAGTGACTACCCGAATTGACTCCGTAAGTTATCTTGCGGGTCAAAATATTGCCCAAAGCGTGCTCAAGGATTTCCCCGAAGCGAATGTTGAACTTCTTCTCTTAGGACTCAGTGATGCCATGATGGAACGCCAAAGCTTGGTCCAAGATCCAAATAATCAATGCGTCATGTCTTATTTTCAAGATAAAATGCAAGCTATTCAAGAAGCTGAAGAGGCGGGCAATCAAGAAGCATTAGCCGCCGCCCAAGAAGAGGGCAGAGCCAATCGAGAGAAAGGGGAAGCTTTTTTACTAGAAAACGCGAAGAAAAAGGATATCCAAGTAACGGCAAGCGGCTTACAATACGAAGTCCTGAAAAAGGGTCGAGGCGACAAACCATCGGCGAGTTCGACAGTAAAAGTGCATTACACCGGCACTACCATCAACGGAGAAATCTTTGATAGCTCTGTAGAGCGAAAAGAACCGATTTCGTTTCCACTCAATGCCGTCATTCCCGGCTGGACCGAAGGCGTACAGCTCATGAGTGTGGGTTCAAAGTACCGTTTTTACATTCCTCAGCAATTGGCTTATGGGCCAGGTTCTCCAACCGAACTCATCCCACCATTCTCTGTACTGATCTTTGAAGTTGAACTATTAGACATCGAAAAATAATCCCATGAAAAATCTATTTTTTACATTGCTATCCTTTGCATTTACGAGTTTGTTAAATGCCCAAATTACTACACCAACCGACGATGGTATTTACGCGCGCTTTACGACCAACAAAGGTGTTATTGTCTGTAATCTTGAGTATAAAAAAACACCCATGACCGTTGGGAATTTTGTTGGTTTGGCTGAAGGTAATTTTAAGGTTGGCGATCAATCATTTTCCAAGCCATTTTTCGATGGGCTTATTTTTCACCGTGTGATCGCCGACTTCATGATCCAGGGCGGAGACCCGCAAGGTACGGGTATGGGTGACCCCGGCTACAAGTTCTATGATGAAATTGATCCAACGCTCAAACACAGCGGTCCAGGTATTTTATCTATGGCCAATTCAGGCCCCAATACCAATGGCTCTCAGTTTTTTATAACACACAAAGAAACGCCTTGGCTAGATGGCAAGCACACCGTTTTTGGACAAGTTGTTTCGGGTCAAGAGGTCGTCAATGCCATAGCTCAAAACGACATCATGCAGAAAGTAGAGATTATACGGGTGGGCAGAGAAGCTCAAAAGTGGAATGCACAAGCAGCCTTCGATGGTGTATTTATAACTAGAAAAGCACAAGAAGCAGCAGAACAAGAAGAGGTGGCTAAAATTGCAGCAATGTCCCAAGACGACTACAAAGCATACATGTACAACGAGGTTAAAAAAAATTATCCCAAAGCCCAACAAAGCCCTACAGGTTTAGTATATGTTATCTTAGATAATGGAAAGGGTAATGTGGTTGCAGAAGGTAAAAAAGTAAGCCTACACTATACAGGAACTTTTAGACGTGGTGGTAAAAAATTCGATTCTTCCAAAGACCGCAACCTGCCTATGGACTTTCAATACAAAGTGCAGCGGATGATTCCGGGTTTTGAAGAGGGGATTACCTATATTCAAGAAGGAGGAGAAATTTTATTGTTCATTCCATACTACAACGCCTATGGTCAACAAGGCAGGCCTGGTGCTATTCCACCCTATGCCGATTTAGTATTTGAAATTGAATTGTTGCAGGTCACAGATGCAAATAGTGCGCCCCATAATGAGCACGATGGCCATCAGCATTAATTGGAAAAAGCATAAGAAATAATATTGGCGCCCATCTGTAAAGCTTGGCGCCTTTTTTCTGGTGGGTCATTGTGCACCTGAGGATCTTCCCAGCCATCTGAGAGGTCAGTTTCGTAGGTATACAAACAAACCAAGCGCCCGTCCATAACGATTCCAAAAGCCTGTGGACTTTTGCCGTCGTGCTCATGAATTTTTGGTAAACCATTTGGAAAAGAATAACGCTTTTTATAAATCGGATGGTCTGTAGGAAGTTCAATGAGCGTAGCTTCTGGAAAAACTTTTTTGAGTTCGGCCCGAACAAAGCCGTCCATTCCATAATTATCATCTATATGTAAAAAGCCACCAGACAACAAGTAGGTTCGTAAATTATTAGCCTCTGCTCTAGAGAATACAACATTGCCATGCCCAGTCATATGAACCAGTGGGTATTGAAATAAATCGGTACTACCAACCTCTACGTATGGCACCTCTTTTGAAATATTCATTCCAAGCTCTGTGTTACAAAATTTGATTAGGTTAGGTAGGGCGGTAGGGTTGGCATAATAGTCTCCGCCACCATTATATTTCAAAACGGCAATTTGATATCCTTGAGCGGCAATTTTAAAGCACAAGATTAGTACAATAAAAAGTATAGTTGATTTTCTCACGTGCGTCTTTTGAAATAATAAATTTGGTCGGTACCAAAATGATGAACATGGGTCGGTACCCTATTTAGAACAGGTGCCTTTACGCCTTCTCCGAAATATAAATCTCCTACGAGCACATAGGCTTCATCCCAGACATTATCGATAATAAAATATTGTAGTGTGCGGCTTCCGCCTTCTACCATTACAGAGTGAATACCTCTTTGATACAACTCGTCTAAGATATACTTAGTCGAAGTTTCGGGTATTTTTATCCATTCAATATTTTCTTTTTTCTCATTTTTTAGGCGATTGAAGATGAGGGTAGGGGCATCTGTCGAAAAAAGACTAATGTCGTTTTGAACCTGAAGTTGACTATCTATTAAGATTCGAATAGGGTTTTTGCCGCTGACATCTCTAACCGTAAGTGAGGGGTTATCGTTGAGTGCCGTATGTTTACCGACCAAGATGCTCATTTCCTGACTGCGCCAATGATGTACTAACGATCGAGATTCTTCTGAAGAAATCCAATTGATTCCTTTTTGATTGTCAGTACGCAAGCGGTCTAAAAAACCATCCTTGGTTTGAGCCCACTTGAGCACCACGTGTGGTCGTTGTTTTTGGTGTAAACAAAAAAAACGTTTATTGAGTTGTTGTGCAGCTGTATTTAGCATGCCAACTTCAACTACGATGCCGGCTTTCTGAAGTCTTTCAATGCCTTTTCCGGCTACCTTTGGATTGGGGTCTTTACAAGCAATAACCACATGCGCTATTTTTTTCTCAATTAACAAATTGCTGCAGGGCGGTGTTTTACCAAAGTGTACGCAGGGCTCCAGGCTCACATAAACCGTTGCTCCTTCTAGTAAGTGTTGTTCTTTAACCGCGGCAATAGCCATTACCTCTGCGTGCGGCCCACCAAACTTTTGATGATACCCTTCTCCAATAATTTTGTCATCTTTGACGATAACACATCCTACCATTGGGTTTGGAGAAACAGAACCCTGCCCAAGAAGAGCAAGATCAAGACAGCGCTGCATGTAGTCTTGTGGTTTCATTTTTTCAAAGTTACTGATTTCAAACAGATGGCCGGACCCAGCGAAAGGTTAAATTCAAGCGTGCTTGCTGCAAACCTTTTATTTTCGGTAGCTGATGCTTGTAGTGCTTTTGAAGTTGCCCGTGCATGTGCAATAGGCTCCCGTTGGCCAAAAGGATATTTTTTTTTATGCCATTTGCCATGTGCTTGAGTTCAAAACGACGCACTGCACCCAAGCTAAGGGATGCAATATTGGGTTCTTCGCCAAGAGATTTCTCATTATCGGCATGCCAACCATTCGAATCTTGCCCGTCGCGGTAATAATTGATCAAAAGCGCATTAAATTGACTTTTGGTCTTTTCTTGTACCTGAAGACGCAGCTCATTAAGGTAGCTCGGAAATAATTGCACCGTTAATGCCTGACCTGAGTAGCCATATGCCTCTCCATTCAAGGCATAATAAGCTTCTAGCCGAGGTACTTTGACTCTTTTACCGAAGAGTAGAATATCGTTCTGCTCGAATTTTTCAGAGGAACTTATTTTTTGAAACAAAGCAGTGCTTTGGTCTAAATCCAAAAAATGAGGGTAATAATCTACCATGCCATCTTCTCTAAGCACTTCAATTTTCTCTAAATTTTCGAACTCGCTAAACATTCCTATTTTTGTGGTAAAAATACGACATGCACTTCATCGAAACGCTATTTAATCTTAAATCCGGAGATTTCAGTAAAGTAATTTTTTCTTTACTGACCAATTTAATTCTCGCCATCTTGATTGCGGTAATTGGTTTTTGGCTAACTGGCGTGCTTACGAGGGTAGTCAATAGAATTTTAAGAAAAAGTGACACCGATGCGGGGCTCATCTCTTTTTTGACCAGTTTTTTGTCAATGGCCTTAAAAATTATGGTTGTCATTACCGCCATTACCCAATTGGGGGTGCAAATGACTTCTTTCTTGACCCTTCTTGGGGCCGCTGGTATTGCTATTGGCATGGCCTTTTCAGGGACCTTATCCAATTTTGCAGGGGGCATCATGATTCTTGTTTTAAAACCTTTCAAAGTGGGCGATGATATTGAGGCCCTTGGTGAGCAGGGCGTTGTTTCTGAAATTCAAATCTTCAATACCTATTTAAAATCCTCTGATAATAAAATTTTGATTTTTCCGAACGGTCCGCTGGCCAACGGGACCATCATTAATTACACGAAGGAAGTAATGCGTCGCATTGAATGGACTTTCGTTTTTGAACATTCGGCTGAAATTGTAAGCATTGAGCAGGTAATCATTGCAACATTAAAAGCGAACAAAGGATTTCTTCAAAAGCCGGAACCAATTGTAGGTATTCAAAAAATTTCTAATGAGGGTCTTGAGGTTAAAGTCAGGTGCTGGGTTCAAACAGCGGACTACAGCAATTATTTTTTCAAAGGCCAGCATTTACTTATCGAGGCTTTAAGAGAAGTAAAAATTCCATTTGCTCAATCTTAAAAAAAAAATCTTAAATTCGACTTAACCTAATTTTATCTATTTTTTAATAGCGACTAAAACTATATTCACATGCTACTAACTATCCTATTGCTCATTTTCACCGTAGTGGTGGCGCCATTTATTTGCTTTAATTTTGGATATACACCCAATGAATTACAGTACGAAATTCTTGGTCAAATGGCTTTCCCTGTTGCTATGGTTATTGCCTATTGTTTTATTGTTGGTGAAATCTCTAGAAATAATTCGCAAGTAGATAAGCTTTGGAGCATCGTGCCTATATACTACGTTTGGCACATGACTTTATTGTCGCCAATAATATCTGATCGAATGATACTCATGGCTATTTTAGTTACCATATGGGGGGTAAGACTCACCTTTAATTTTGCACGTCGAGGCGCCTACACTTGGCGATTTTGGGCAGGTGAAGAAGATTATCGTTGGGAAGAATTGCGCAAGCGCCCTGGATTTAATAACAAATTCATTTGGGGTGTTTTTAATCTTTTCTTTATCTCAGCCTATCAAAATATCCTGATTTTTTCTTTTACGGTACCCATTCTTTCCGCGCTTTCATCCAATGCACAACCTCAAATCAATGCAACCGACTGGCTGTTGTCTTTTATTTTCATCGTTGCGGTCGTTATAGAGTTTATTGCTGATCAGCAACAGTATGATTTCCAAACAGAAAAACACCGCAGATTGAAAGCCGGTGAACCTCTCGGTGCGTATGAAATTGGTTTTGTTTCTACGGGTTTGTGGGGAATTGTTCGCCATCCGAACTACGCAATGGAGCAAAGCATTTGGGTAATTTTCTATTTGTTTAGTGTCAATGCTACGGGTCAATGGATCAACTGGACAATTGGCGGTTGCATACTTCTTTTGATACTCTTCAAAGGAAGCTCTGATTTTTCCGAAGAACTATCTGCCACCAAATACGCTGGCTATACAGATTATCAAAAGCGAGTGCCGAGATTTATTCCTTGGCCACGTTTTGGAAAGTAGGTTAAATTAATTCGAATTGTTCAAAATGATGCGCAAAATGCTTGCTGTGCAAGCGCTGCCATTGAGTATAGTTCAGATTTCCATAAAATGGATGAATTGCAGTGCGGTGCACATCTTCTTCGTACCATTCTTCAAAGGTTAAAAAGGCATCGGTAAACTCATCTATAGCGGTTTCGAGTTCGTCGTTGCGCATGGGGGTTTCAGGCGTAGCAAAAGAGACTTGAACGTCTTTGGCCATTGGTTTGTCAGTTTCTAACCATGCTTGCATGCGTTCGATACGGTCTTCCGACACTTCTATTTTGAAGTCGCCTTTTCCGACGGACATATAAAGTGCGTCAGCGAGGTGCTCAACCATACGCTGTGGCTGCATTTGACCCCAAGCGGGTGTTGTGTTTGGATTGAGATTGCAGAGTTGGGCCAAGAGTGGCTCGAGTGCTAATGAGAAGGTTTTGGACATTATTTTTGGCCTACGATGATGTGAAGAGAGTGAGGCACTACGTGTACATTGAGTTCGCGCAATACTGTAATGGGTTCGCCGTCGTGATGAGCAACACCATTTGGCAAAGAAATTTTAGCTTTTTTAAAAGAGATGACCTCTGTGTAATAGGATTGATCGGAACGACCAGTAAAGAACTGAAAAATCATTTTGGGAATGCCAAACAAAGAAAAAGGTTTGAGTAAGAATAGTTCGAGTTTGCCGTCGGTGGCATCTGATTTAGGAGACACTTTAAATCCATTTCCAAACTCAGAAGTGTTGGCAATAGTGCAAAGTACAACGGGTAATTTTTTGATTTGGCCGTTGGTATCGATAGAGATGTTCATTGGGTTATAACGGAAAAATTCTTTGAAGACGTGCTTGACGTAGGTCCAGAAACCTCTCCTGTGGTCTTCATCAAATTTTTTGGCAATAACTGCATCTAAACCATAGCCCCCTACACCTAAAAATGGTTGGTCATTGACCATAACGGTATCCATTGTAATTTGGTGGTTGAGGTTGATCGTTTGAATGGCTTTTTTAATGTTTCGGGGTATGAACATGTGGCGTGCCAAACCATTACCTGAACCAATAGGTATAACGGCCAGACTTGTGTTTGAACCGATAAGCGCAGTGCCTACTTCGTGAACAGAACCGTCGCCACCTACAGCACAAACGGTATCTATGCCGAGCTGAACAGCTTCTTTCGCTATTTCGATGGCATGGCCTTTATACTTGGTGTATTGAATTTCGAAAGCATAAGTTTCGTGGTTTAAAAAGCGACGGATAAGCGCAGGGATATCGTCTTTGCGACGAACTCCAGAAATGGGATTAATAATAAACCAAATACGCTTTTTCATAGAAGCAGTGCGCCAATGCGCTTTTTCAAAGTTAAACAATTTTTAGCAATGAGCGCAAAAGTTTTATCTTCTTTAAGCTCACAAATCTTACAATTGCGGTATTTTTAACAACAAAAACCGCGCCATGAAAAAAAAAGTCACCAAAAATCCCATAGAAGCAAACCGACAACAACTTGTTGACATCCTATTGCACAAATCTGCGCTCAAGCAAGATGTCGCCGATGATCTCGAAAGGGTATTTAGCGAACTACGTTCCTTGATCGACACAGAAATGGCAGCCCTTAAAGAGGCCGTAACTGATGAGCGTGTGCGGTTGTGGGTTAAAGATAGAGGTGACCACGAGTTTCATGTTTTTATTGGCAGTGATGTTCTGGTATTTAATTTACATCACAATGTTTTTCGCCTGCCCGATAACAATCCTTTGTGGGGCACTTCTTATTTCAAAGCGAACCCTAATAATGGTTATTTTGGCACCATCCATGTTTATAATTTTTTGGCAGAATCCATGCAGCAAAACCGTCTTGACGATGTCGGAAATTTAATTGCTCGTATTTTTGTCAATCACGAACGTCATTTTTTCATTGAAGGAAAAGGGTCTTTGGGGGCAACTTTCAACGATCCTGAACACATGTTACTTTCCGAGCAGCTTTTGCAATTAATTGCACAAATGACTTTTGCTTATGCTTTGCAATTTGACCTCTATATTCCACCCTTTGAATACATGGATAATATCAGTGTGGGTCAGATATTTTTGATGGGCGAACAGTTAAAGTTAAAAACAGGGAAACGCTTGGGCTTCAAAATGAGTTCAGACCAGGCAGATTTTTCTTAAAAAAATGGGTAGCTCCCTTGCGCTTCAAGAAATTCCTACTATATTTGCAATCCCAAATTCTGGGGTTTTGACATTTTGGCCCATTCGTCTAGTGGTT
>DBCS01000002.1:143554-243707 GCA_002293185.1 Flavobacteriales bacterium UBA952
AGTTCGATTCTCCTATGGGCTGCATTTTTTAACGAGATTATTAATAAAAACAGCTATGGCAAACCATAAATCATCCATCAAGCGCATTCGTTCAAATGAGTCTAAGCGCGTATTGAATAAATACCAGCACAAAACCACACGTAATGCAATGCGTAAATTGCGTGCAACCAAAGTCCGTAAAGAAGCCGAAGGTTTGTTTCCTGCAGTTGTGGCTATGTTAGACAAACTAGCTAAACGCAACATCATTCACAAGAACAAAGCAGCAAATTTGAAGTCTGGCTTGCAGTTGCGTATCAACGCACTTTAAGTTCATCGCTTTATCGAATGCTTAGGGCTACCTCAATGGGGTGGCCCTTCTTTTTTTAGTAAGTTTGTAACATGCGCTTGACTTTACCGCTATTCATTTCCTGCTGCCTCGCCTTCAGTGCTCGGTCTCAACTTTTGGTTGCACCAGACACACTGTGCGCTCATCAACGCGTTTTGGGTACTGCTGATTCTTTATTGCAATTCATGGAAGGTTTCTCTTCTCCTTTTTTTATTGGCACTGGGCAAGCAAACCCAGACCTCTGGACCATTTTTAAACCGGGAATTGCTCCACTTTCACCAACGGTATTTCGCGAGCGAAAGCTCGTTTTTAGTGCCTTACCACATTTGGGTTTTGCTTACGGTTTTGGCGCACAGGGTTCGCAGCGCTTGCGCTTAGACTACGAGCAACAATTTGCAAAACAGACACTCTTTAACCTGCGCTATGACCGTCACCAACAAACAGGCTTTTTAAGAGCTAGTGATTTGCGCTTTAGCGCGCTAGACATGCAAGTCGTTCACTTTGCTAAGCGCTATCACTTTGGCGCTACATTTGCAAATGTCAGCCATGACCGGCAGTGGTCTAGTGGACTAGCTAGTTGGTCTCAGGTTGGAATTTTTTCTTCAGAACTTCTTCCAGTTGTCAAGACCAATGCCTACAGCTTTCAGAATGGATACCGTGCTAAAATAGAGGCCGCCTACTTTTTAAATTCAGACAGTATTTCTGGATTGCGACTCATCACCAAGCATTCCTACCACAACCAAATACGTCGTTATGAAGAAACAGATTCTCTGGAACTATTTTACACCCAACTCAATTTCAGTCCAGACTCCTGTCGAGATGTTTTTGCCACCCAAATCTGGGACCATCAATTGGGTTTAGCTTATGTTCAAAATAGGCTATTTTTAAGCTCGACGTTGGCTTTGCGAAGGCTTTTTTGGCAAGATACCCAATTGCGTTACGACACGACAGAATTAAACGTTGTGAATACGCTACAGTATCAATTCAATACAAGTTATTTGAATCACCACAGCACACTTAATTTCTATGGCGCAGGCAATGGCATCAACACTGATACACGTTTAAAGACGGAATTACCTTTCGGTATTTTACAAGTTCAACATCTTTTCTTGCGCGGATGGCCTGAACTTCTGCAGCGTACCTATTTGAGTAACCTCACGAGTTATCAAGTTTATCAACCTCAATTACAACAAAGCATGTTAATTGCCACGAATTTGGCAATACCTTTTGGGTCATTTAAAAGTAATTACTCGCTGTCTTTTATGCGCAATAAACAAGTCTACCGTTTTAATAGCCAAGAGATGGATTGGCAGCTTACTGGGCCTCAACGCGCAGTGCAAATTGGCTTAGGGTTAGCCTATGAAAGGAAATCTCTAGAACTTTCAACCCAGACGACTTACATTGGCTGGCAATTAGCTGATCAGCATGTACTACCGCCTTTGACCTCTGATTTGCGCTTGCAGTGGAATGGTGGAGTTTTCAAGAATAAACAACTCAAACTACTTGCTGCTGCCACAGTTCAGGCAATGTATGGGGGTTCTTTTAGCCGATTGGCATATTTACCATTTTTAGAAACGATAGATTGGCAATACTACCAAAGTGCTACAACGGATTCCTTGAGTCGAATTGTAAATGCAAAAATCGATATCGTATTAGAAGTCAAGACCTTCAGATTTTTTGTACAAGCAAATAACTTGCTTGGATTTATAGATCCGACGGCAAGTTTGTATAAAGGTATTCCGTATCCAACCACACAAATTAGGTTGGGCCTTACCTGGGATTTCTGGAATTAATTTTGCTTACAGAGCAAGTACTTCAGCCATTTTTGACCCGATTTGCGCAGGAGAGTCAACAACATGGATACCACATTCGCGCATAATTCGTTTTTTGGCCTCTGCAGTGTCATCTGCTCCGCCAACGATTGCTCCGGCGTGTCCCATTGTGCGTCCTTTTGGAGCGGTTTCTCCAGCAATAAAACCAACCACTGGCTTGGTGCCATTTTCTTTGATCCAACGCGCTGCAATTGCTTCTAGGTTGCCGCCAATTTCTCCTATCATGACGATTCCTTCAGTTTCTGGGTCATTCATGAGGAGTTCTACGGCCTCTCGGGTTGTGGTACCAATGATTGGGTCTCCACCAATACCGATAGCGGTGGTAATACCCATTCCTGCTTTGGCTACTTGGTCAGCAGCCTCATAGGTCAATGTTCCTGATTTTGACACGATACCGATTTTTCCTTTTTTGAATACGAAGCCGGGCATGATACCCACTTTGGCTTCGCCAGCAGTAATTACACCCGGACAGTTTGGCCCGATTAAACGGGTATCAAAGGCTTTGATGTATTCTTTGGTCTTGACCATGTCATTCACAGGAATGCCCTCGGTAATACACACGATAACTTTAATGCCAGCTTGGGCCGCTTCCATAATGGCATCGGCTGCAAAGGCAGGTGGAACAAAAATTATGGAGGTATCTGCGCCTGTTTGAGAAACTGCGTCTACAACGGTATTAAAAACGGGTCTTTCTAAGTGCGTAGACCCGCCTTTTCCAGGCGTGACGCCACCAACTAGATTGGTGCCAAATTCGATCATTTGACTGGCATGGAAGGTACCTTCGCTGCCTGTGAAACCTTGTACTATTACTTTGGAGTTTTTATTGACCAATACGCTCATATTATCTTCTTTTTTTTGCGTGTCAAAATTAGCATTTATTTGGCAGCAACTGCCTTCATTTTGAAATAAAGGATTTTATCTTTTCCAATTTTGTCTGTTCCACTCTGACCATATCCAAGTTGGGGGGGGATCATACATTTCAATTGACTTCCTACTGGCAAACCAAAAAGGGCTTCTTGCCATCCCTTGATAAGACCAGCGAGTGGAAGCCCAATGGGTTGATCTTGCACTTCAATAATTTTGCCTGACAATAATTTGAGGGAGTAGCTTACCCAAACGCTATCTTGTATTTGAATGTTGCGTCCTGTGCCAAGGGAGTCTATTTTTAAGTATAAGCCACTACCAGTGGGTTTCAGGCCTAAATTGTATTTTCTGTTGTAAGCCTTTATTTGTGTTTCAAATGCCGAGCGTTCTGTTTTTGAATAGCCACAAGAGCTCAAAAAGCATATAATACCTAAAAACAAGAAAAAGCATTTCATATTTTTTCTAAAACAGCTAAATAATTTTCTTCGATAGTGTAGGCGCGTCGACATTTAAAGCCGCAGGCCGTTGCATGCTCGTGAAGGGTGTCGTAATCGATATACAACCAGTCGAAAGTGGGGCCACTGATTTTTTTGTAGTGCATTTGAAATTGAAAGTTACCATAATAGGCTGAATTTAAATCTAGCCAATAACCTCCGTCTTCGTCTTCATAAAGGTATTTTACATCTGTAGAATCGGCTACAAATCGACCGCCAGGTAGAAGAAAATCGTGAATTTTTTTTAAAAAAATAGGTAGATTTTCTAAATTTTGAGCCAAGCCAAGACCATTCATTAGAGACAAAATAGTGTCATATTGGATTTGTGGCTTGAGCGCATAGAAATCGATCTGTTGGGCACTAATTCCATTTAGTTTCATGTATGCAACTGCCCCCGCTGACGTATCAATGGCATTTACACGATGGCCGCGGTCTTGTAGGGCAAGGGCATGTACACCGGCTCCTGCGCCGATATCCAACACATGGCCCTTGCATTGGTCTAGTGCCATTAGTTCGAGTTCGGGCATTTGCTCTTCCTTTCGAAAAAGCACTTCGATTGGAATGATGTCGTCATCGCAAAGGTCAGAACTGACAATGATATCAAAAGGTTTTTTCGACTGCGCGTAGTCTAGTATGGCCTGACCAATTGGATCGCCATTTTCGATAGGTTGATTAGTATTCATATTCGCTGTAATCGTTGAGGTCGTCGTCGGCATAGTCGTCGTCAAAATCTTGAAAACCGAATTCGTCCCCTTCTTCATCGGTATCGGCCAATTGGCTTTCAGGTCCAAATAAATTTTCATCGAGCATTGACTTTGTGCTTTCTTGCGGTGCTTTGCCTATTGCAAAGGCCATAATAGGAGCTTCCGGTGTGTCTTTTTCGTAGGCAATGAGTTCAATCAGAAAGATCCACATGCGCATAAAATCATAGACGAGAATATAGCGTTGGTCAGGTTCAGTTAAAAAATTTTGAATACTGGCATGTTTCATAACTGACGCAGGTTCATCTATGGCGTCATCGTCGTAAGACATATCGATAAGAGAAAGCTCATGGCCTTTGTCCCAGTTGTCGTTGGAGACATAAAAACTAGCCATTTGGTCACCATTAAATCCGAATGCCGACATGATGGCACGGTAAAAAGTTTCAAAATCAGCTTCATTTGAAATGATGATATCTCGAAAGACTTCTTCGTTTTTGTCGCTATCGAGTAATACGCGAAATTTTAAACCAGGCATGAGTTGGGATTTCCGATAAAGATAAGTATTATTCAGGCTTTGTTGTTGCGTCAATGGCTTTTAAACCAAGTTCTGCACCAAAACGCAGCATTTCGGCATATGCCTCTTGAAAATCATTGGCAATTTGCCCTTCTAAAATGGCATCTTTAATATGTGTTTTGATGGTGCCGATTTCCGAGCAAGGGTTAATTTGAAAAGTGTCCATGATCAACTGTCCAGTCACCGGAGGCTGAAAATTACGGACGCGGTCTTTTTCTTCAACGATTTTGAGTTTTTCGGAAACAAGTTCAAAATTTTGTCTGTAGCGTTTTACTTTGAATTCATTTTTACTCGTAATATCCGCATTGCAGAGTAACATGAGGTCTTCGATGTCGTCACCGGCTTCATTTAATAGTCGCCGAATAGCGGCGTCGGTAACTGATCCTTTAACCAAAGCAATGGGGCGCAAATGCAATTTTACTAACTTTTGGACATATTTCATTTGCTGATCGAGCGGTAGGCGCAAGCGCTTAAATAACTTAGGTACCATTTTGGAACCGAGTTCTTCATGACCGTGGAAGGTCCAGCCCACTTCGGGATCGAAGCGTTTGGTGGGTGCTTTAGCAATATCGTGTAGAATTGCAGCCCAGCGCAACCATAAATTGTTGGTATGCTGCGCAACATTATCGAGTACCTCTAAAGTATGTAGAAAGTTATCTTTGTGCGCTTTTCCGTCGCGCGTTTCTATACCTTGCAGCGCCAGTAATTCTTCAAAAAAACAGGCTAACATTCCAGTAGCTTGCATTAACTTAAAGCCTCTTGAAGGTTGCCTTGTCAAGATGATTTTATTGAGTTCATCGGTGATGCGCTCTTGGGATAGAATTTCCAGTCTTTGGGCATTGGCTTTCATCGCTTCTAAGCAAGAGGCTGTAATTTGAAAGTCTAAACGTGTCGCAAAGCGAATAGCTCTGAGCATTCTAAGTGGATCGTCACTGAAAGTAATATGTGGCTCTAGCGGCGTTCTAATAATACCTGCTTCGAGGTCTGCTTGTCCATTGAAGGGATCTATTAGTTGGCCTAAGGTTTCTTGCCTCAAACTAATTGCCATGGAGTTAATGGTAAAATCTCTTCTGTTTTGGTCGTCTTGAAGAGAGCCAGCTGCTGTTGTTGGTTTGCGTGATTCCGGACTGTAAGATTCTTTTCGGGCACCAACAAATTCGATATCGAGGTCTTTGTATTTAAAATGTGCAGTGCCAAAGTTTTTAAAAATAGTGACTTTTTTTACCTTTAAAAGTGCTGCGCTTGCTTTTGCGAGTGCAGGTCCATCGCCGAGTACTAAAATATCGATATCCTTACTTGGTTGATCCATGAGAAGGTCACGAACCCAACCACCAATGACATATACGTCTAGCTGTTGCGCTGTTGCGTATTGGGTTAAGACCTTAAATACGGGGTGTTTGAGTTGACTAGCGTAAGAAACATCCATGTTGTGCAAAGTTAAGCGTAATCGCTGAATTGTGCACCTGACAGTTCTTAGAAATCGTCTTCGTCTTGGTCTTCGTCAAGGAAATCGTCTTCGTCTGGCTTTTTGTAATGGAGCAAATCATCGTCCAGGTCGTCTTCGTCTTCGTCAAAAAACCGTGGATTTTTGCCGCTTTTTTTGTAAGCATCCATTTTTGGTTTTTTAGTGCGATTGTCTTCTTCGACTTTGCGCTCTTTATCTTTGGTTTTTTTGCGCGGCTCTACTTTTGGTAAAATAAATGAAGATACCGGGCTGCTGTCGTCTCCGTCTAATGAACGCACATCTGTACGCGGCACAATAGAATCTGTGCTTCGTGTTGGCGCAGCATTTTCTTGAGGTGAGTAAGCAGGTCTTGGATTTGGTCGGTTGTCTGTGCGCTGCTCCGCTTCTTTTACAGCGAGTGCACGACCGTTAATGATGTGTCCGTCTAGTGCTTGGATGGCACGTTGGGCCTCTGAACTATCCGCCATTTCAACAAAAGCGAATCCGCGTGGTTTACCTGTTTCACGGTCAGTAGCTACAGTGGCTTTGAGTACCGTACCGTAGTTTTCAAAAAGTTGGCGCAACTCCTGATTGCTGACACCAAAATCAAGTTTGGCAACAAAAATACTTGTCATAATTTAAGATAAACAACACAGATTTAGGTAAATACTTTATGTTCTTGCTTCGAAATTAGAATAAAAATGAAAAACTGCCTACTTTTTCAAAAAAAATATTCTAATCAATCGAGTTCTATCATTCTCTAAGGCTTAGTAGAAAAGAATTATATTTGTAATATGCGTTTGGTCCGTCAAATTCCCCACGAGCATTTTTTAGTCTCGCTTCATCAATACAATGATAAATACATGCTCAGTATTACCCTTGACGACTACGAGCAGCACTTCAAAGTCCCGGTTTCAGACCTACTAGATGTTCAGCAACTTGAACAACAACTGAGTCCAGCGTTTTATACTGCCTGTTTACACGATTTCATTCGCATGCGCGAGCGCTGGCTGCAACTACTTAAAACGTTACATCATGACTAAATCATTTCTTTCTCTGTTTCTTTTGTGCCTTTTAATAGCATGCTCAGCACCCAAACCGTCAAAAAAAGACACGACACCAAAAGTCCCGACTACCCGTACAGAGGGGCTAAAAATTGCTTATTATGCCAATGATAGCCTAAAAAAGTATTTTGCGTATTTCAAGCGCGAAGAAGTCGTTGCCGAGAAAAATCAAAAACGCTTTGAAAACGAACTTAAAAGACGCAACAAAGCTTACGAAGATTACATCATCAAAAAAGATCAAGAGGCACGTTCTGGACTGCTCTCTCAGAACGAGATTGCAATGGTTCAGCAAAAGGCACAACAAATGCAAAATGAATTAATGCAATACCAGCAAAAAGAAGGCCAACGCATAGAAGAGCAAACCTTTAAATCCCTAGAAGCGATCAATAAAAAAGTCGAGTTGTGGGGCAAGAAGTATTGTGAGCAACACAACATCGATATTTTATTGATACAAGGACAAGGAGGGCAAATTAACTTCATTAATAAAGAAATGGATGTCACTGAAGCATTTATCAATTTCTTGAACGAGAATCAAGCCCAAATAGAAAAAGATCGTTAAGACCCATGCGCCCAAATCCAAAACTACAAACCGAAAACGTTGCAGAGTACTTGCTCTATATTTTTCAGCTAGAGGCGCTGGTACGCACCCTAGATCTCGATATTTCACGTATCCAACACGAGCTTTTGGCTCCTTCATTTTCAGATGCTGAGCAGTTGAGCTATCAACTTTCATGGTACCAAGAATTGGTCACGGAAATGAGCCAACGCGGATTACAAAAGGAGGGGCATATCGATCATGTAGATGAAATCTTATTGGAATTGATTTATTTGCACAATACCTTACTAACGGTTCTAAATGACGAAAAGTATAGAGGATTGTGTGAGCACGCCCAAGATGCGTTAAACGCCTTTAAAACGAAGTCTAATATGGCCAATCGTCACGATGTAGAGGTTTTACTACACGCCATGTTTATGAAGTTGCAGCTTAAAATGAAAAGGCAAGAAATCAGTCCAGAAACGGAATCTGCTTTTGATTTATTTCGTATTCAATTAGCGTATTTATCCAAAAATTATCAACGTATGAAGGCAGGAGCGCTTAATTTTATTCAAAATTAGGCAGGGCACTTAGTTTGATTTAGGAAATTCTTTCATTGTTGTCAAACGCTTTTCTTGCTGATCGACGGCATAAATCAAGTGGGTGTCTCCATTGCTCAAAATGAGATAGTTAGCGCCAAGCATTTTTTGATAAGTAGAAATTTGTATAAATACTTCGTGCGTGAGCTTAACCTCAGGCGCTTTGCACTCTACTAAAATTTCCGGCTCAAAATGTTGGTTATAGACAACGATATCCCAGCGTCGGGTGAAACCTTCGTATTGAATTTGCTTTTCAACGGCAATTTTTTCAAAAGGATATCCTTGGTTTAAATGCAAGTAGGCAATTAAATGTTGTCTTACCCATTCTTCTGGAGTGAGGATGATTGCTTTTTTTCGAACAAGGCAATTGACAAAAATGCGACCTGCACGACTACTTAATTTAAGTGGAGCCTTTGGCAAATTCAGCGCGCGCAGAAGTGACATTAGATTCCTGGTAAAATAAGGTGGATGTCTTTGTATTGTAAATCAAAAACTTTACCGAGCACTTCGTTGGTCAAAATACCTCGAAACATGTAAACACCATTTCTAAAGCCTGAATGGCTGCGAATGAGATCGGCTACACCTCCGCGTTCGCCCATTTCTAAGAGCAATGGAGAAAGTGTATTGGAAAGTGCAAAAGAAGCTGTTCTTGAAACTCTTGATGCTATGTTTGGAACACAATAATGCGTCACGCCATGCTTAATGAAGGTGGGTTCGCTATGATTGGTAATCCGCGAAGTTTCAAAACATCCTCCTTGGTCAATACTGATATCTAAAACAACTGATCCGGGTTTCATTTGAGCAATCATTTCTTCTGTTACAACGCATGGTGTACGGCCTATGGTAGAGCGCAGCGCACCTATGACGATATCCGCTCTTCTTACAGCTTTCGCCAGTACTTTAGGTTGTATAATGGAGGTAAAAACGCGCTGCCCAATATCGTTCTGAAGTCGTCGTAATCTCGATAGAGAATTATCAAAAATTTTCACCGACGCACCTAGGCCAAGGGCCGCACGGGTAGCAAATTCACCAACTGTTCCTGCGCCGAGAACGACTATTTCTGTTGGTTGTACACCTGCAATACCGCCTAACATGAGACCTTTACCCTCTGAAAAAGAAGACAAGAGCTCGCCTGCAACTAAAACGGAGGTGGTTCCGGCGATTTCACTCATTGTACGTACGATGGAAAAAACACCTTCTTCGTCTCGGATGCAGTCCCAGGCGATAGCAGTAATTTTTTTGGCGCTGAGTTGTTTTAATATTTCTTTGGGTTGGGTAGCTAGCTGCAGCGCAGAAATAAACGTTTGATTACCCGGCATAAAAGAAATTTCTTCTTCTGAGGGCGGTGCTACTTTTAAAATAATAGCTGACTGATAAATGGCCTGACGATCGTATATTATTTGAGCACCTGCCTCGCTATATTCATTGTCTGTAAAATGTGCGCCTTCACCAGCTTTACTTTCAATTAGTACTTCGTGCCCATTGGCAACAAGTAAGCTTACCGCCTCGGGTACCAAAGCGACCCTTCTTTCTTGAAATGAAGTTTCTTTTGGTATACCGATGAGGAGTTTTCCTTTTTTACGACGCACCTCTAGTAAATCCTCCTTGGGCAACAAAGCACCCTGTTGGATAAGTGTTTTGAGTAAGTGTGGATCAGTAGTCATAATAAAGTGTCATTTCTCGACTTAGGTCAGATTCAATACGAATATACAGCCTAAAGTGGGGTTTTGGAATAAATGTTTGGATTTTTTCTGGCCATTCAATAAAAATGTAAGCAGCGGAATCGAGTAAATCCTCCAAGCCCAAACGTAGAACTTCTTGTTCATTTTCAATACGATAGCAGTCTAGATGATAAATAACTCCTTTTGTTGTGTCGTTATAACTGTTCACAATCGCAAAGGTTGGAGAGCCTTGGAAGTATTCAATTTGCGTAGCGGCAAGAAGGTGGCGGACCAATGTAGTTTTGCCACTACCCATTTGTGCATCGAGCGTCAAAATACATGATTTAGGCATGAGCGCCCAAATTTCTTGCGCAAGCGCAGGGAGCGTTTCAAGCCCGACATTAGACCACTTTGCTCTTAATTCAGTCGGCATTGTATGGTCGGACTTCGTTGTCTACCCACTGTAAAAGCGCTAATTGATCGTTGTCAAATCGGGCAAAGGTTTGATACTTCAGCCAATCGCCAGTATTGACATACAACGCGTTTTGGTGGGGTAAAGATAAAGGGAGGTGGCGATGCCCAAATAGGTAGAAATCGTGGTGCTGTTTTGACTCAATTTCTTGAACATAAGCATATAGCCATTCTTGTTGTGGCCCGTTGTAAATGATATCTTTTGTGCCACCGTTAGCCCGACTTCTTTTTGACAAAATGCTTGCCAATTGAATGCCAAAATTCGGGTGTAAACGGGCAAATAACCATTGGCAAATAGGGCTTCTGAAAATCTGTTTAAGAAACTTATACTTGTAATCTCCGGGGCCCAAGCCATCTCCGTGATGCAGATAAAAACGCTTATTTGCCCATTCAAAAGTAAGTTCATTGCTATGGATTTGCAAGCCGAGTTCTTTCTCAAAGTAGTCTAAAACCCACATGTCGTGGTTCCCTTTGAAAAAATGTATTTCAATACCGGTGTCAGAGAGCTCAGCTAATTTGCCAAACAAACGAGTGTAGCCTTTTGGAACCACAGTTTTGTACTCAAACCAAAAGTCAAAAACATCGCCTAGTAAGTAGATCGCTTTTGCAGTAGGTTGTATGTAATTGAGCCAAGCAATGAACGCCTTCTCTCTTTGAATACTTTGAAGCGCGTTTGGTGCTCCTAGATGTAAATCAGAGGCAAAATAGAGGTATTTACCATCTGCAGCCATTAAAACCCGAAGAGTTGTTGTAGTGTTTGCTCAAGGGCAGCGCCTCTGAGGTTGGTGGCAATGACGCGTCCTTCTTTGTCTAGCAAAACTGTAAAAGGTATAGAATTGACGCCATAGAGCTGAGCTACCTTACTTTGCCAGCCTCCAAGGTCACTTACGTGGTTAGGCCAACTTAATTGATCTGCCGCAATTGCGGCCAACCATTTGTCTTTGTTGGAGTCTAAGGAAACACTCATGACAGTAAAACCTGCATCTTTATATTTTTGGTAGTTCTTGACAACATTCGGATTTTCTGCTCTACATGGGCCACACCAAGAGGCCCAAAAGTCGAGCAACACAACTTGCCCTTTGAGCTCAGATAATTTCATTTTCTTTTTGCCATCTACGCGCAGTTCTTCAAAATCTGGAACAGACTTTCCTCTAGCGAACGGATTAGCGGCATCCCTTGCTTGTTTTTCTGTCAGGTAATTTTTGTACATATTTTGCACATTGGCACTATGGTTAAAGCTCTGGTAAAGCGGTAGTATGAGTTTTTCGTAAGATTCAAAATCTTGTTGAAGCTCTATACTACTTAGGGGCATGATGAGTGCTGCTGAGTTGCCGTATTGCCCTAAAAAACTTTGTATGGCTGTCTGATATTTGCTGTATTCTTGGGTCATGTAGGTATTGATGTCCGCTTCTTTAGAAGGATCTAGTTTGATCGCATTGAGTGCGGAGTCTGCTTTGAAGCGCCAATTGGCAGTTAAAACAATATACTCGTGCATTTGTCTAGATTCTTCTGAATTGACAAAGTTGCAAAACTGAAGTAGATTTCTACCGTCGCCAAAAATTTGGATAGGTGTGGTATCTCTGATCACTACATTGAGATTATTTTGACCTATACGCAATAGGTAGTAATCTGGACCGTTAAGGATACCTTTTAGCTCAAATGAGCCATTCTCACCGAGCGGACTCGAAATATAATTTTTGAAAGTAGTTCCGAATTGTTGCGACAAATAAATGGAGTCAGCTCCGCTCGCAAAGATCTGCCCACTAATTTTAAAGGCCTGTCCTTGTCCAAAGCTAAGGATTGGAATCATTAAACAAATGAGTAGTTGTCTTTTCATTTTATTCAAATATTTGAGCCAATTTATCGAGAAGTTTTTGACCGCGAAGGTTAGTTCCGATAATTTTTCCGTCGGGATTGATTAATACGGTATAGGGTATTCCATCGAATTGATACTGTTGCGGTAATTCAGAATTCCATCCTTTATTGTTGTTTACTTGATTGGGCCAGGGCATGGCTAAGGTTTTAATACCTGCTACCCATTTGTTTTTGTCTTCGTCTAGAGAAACACTAAAGACATCAAATCCTTTATTCTTGTATCGGTTATAGGCAGCAATCACATTCGGCATTTCGATTTTACAAGGCCCGCACCAAGAAGCCCAAAAGTCAATAAGTACGTATTTGCCTTTTAAAGAGCTTAAGTTGATCAGTTTTCCATTTGGGTCGGGCAATGAAATTTCTGGGGCAGTCATAGTGCCGTTCGTCATTTGTGTATATGCAAAAAAAGCGTCTTCAATTTGTGTGTATTGCGCCTGCATATTTTCACTAGGTTTTTGACCAGCGTAATGTTTTGCATAGGCGCTACTAAGTTTGGCGAGTGTTTGTAAATGTGTAGCGTCCCAGTCTTCAAAACCAGTAGTAGGCATCAAATTCATACTCAGCAAGATATTTAAAGGACTGTTGAGGTCTTGTAGGATGGCGTTTGAACAGAATTGTTCGTAGGCTTTTTTTGCCATTTGATATCTGTTGCTAATTTGTTCTTGTGTGAGACCTTGCGTGTTCGTTTGCAGCGATTTTTGTTTGTTTTCGAATTTTTTGGTTTCTAAAAGGAGTTTGGCGTAGGTTTTGCTCCATGAGACGCCCTTAAGCCCTGGTTGATAACTGAAATCTTGCAGGCGACAATTGAGGGTGAGTTCATCTTTTGGTTTTAATGGCAACCAAAGGGTGCTGCCGTTCAGGTCAGAAATTCGTAGATTGTAAATACCTAAACCAGGAATATTAGCTGGGAATTCAAAATGGCCATCTTCATCTATTTCTGTCTGAGCTACGGAGATAATTCCGCGGTCACTAGGGGCCTCTAAAAAGAGCTGTAAACCTCCAGCGCCCGATATTTGACCACTTATATATAGGTTCTCTTCTAGTCCATTTTTTTCGATTTCGCTGCGTGAAATCCACCAAATAATACTAAGAATGCCGAGTAAAACTCCTGCAGTTATTCCAATTTGTTGGCGTGTCCAGGCTTGCTTTTTCATTAGGCCTCTAATTTTTGACGAAGGAGCAAATTGGAGGCTTTTGGGTCGGCTTTTCCACCAGAAACTTTCATGAGTTGCCCCATAAAAAAGCCGATGAGTTGTTTTTCACCATTTCGATAACGCTCGACCTCAGCGGTATTTTGTTCTATAACTTGCGCAATAAACCCTTCAATGACCGAACTGTCTGAACTCTGCATTAAATTGAGCCTTTCGGCAATTTCTAGAGGGGTTTCGGAGCTTTGAAATAGCGCCGGAAACAATTTTTGTGCAGCTACAGAGTTCGATACTTTACCTTGATCGATCAGCGCAATTAAGTCAGCGATGCGCACTGCATTTATTGGGAAAGCGGCTATATCAACTCCTTGTTCGTTTAAATAAGATTTGATCTCTCCCATGAGCCAATTGGCAGCAGCTTTGTAGTTGGATGTATGGCTGATGAGGTCCTCGTAATAGCGTGCTAGACCTTTTTGATCGGTGATATTGTAGGCATCGTAGTCACTCAGACCGTAGCTTTTGGTATAACGCTCAAACAACGCTTGCGGGAGCGCCGGCATATCCTTGGCAATAGCCGCAATTTGATCTGAACTCACTGTTATTGGCGGGAGGTCTGGTTCTGGGAAGTAGCGGTAGTCGTTGGCGGCTTCTTTTGTTCGCATAGAAATGGTGCTGCCTTTGAGTGCGTCGAAAGCTCTGGTTTCTTGCGTGAGCACTTCGCCGCTTTCTAGTGCCTCTATTTGGCGCGTAATTTCAAACTCAATAGCACGTTGAACGTTACGTATCGAGTTCATATTTTTAACTTCTACCTTGGTTCCGAAATCTTTGGCGCCAACAAGCCGAACCGAGACATTGGCATCGCAACGCATTGAGCCTTCTTCCATGTTGCCATCGCAGATATCGAGATAACGGAGTAGTTTGCGAACTTCTGTCAGATAATTGTATGCCTCACTGGAAGATCGTATATCTGGTTCTGAGACAATTTCTAAAAGGGGAGTGCCGGCGCGGTTGAGGTCAACGAGGGTATCGTAAACATCGACATCGTGTATGCTTTTGCCTGCATCTTCTTCCATATGGATTCTAGTCAGGCCAATTGATTTTTGTGCACCGTCTTCGGTGCGGATTAAAATCTGACCACCGGTGCATATTGGCGTGGTATCTTGTGTAATTTGATAGCCTTTTGGAAGATCTGGATAGAAATAGTTTTTGCGGGCAAAGTGCTGTTGAGGAGCAATTTGACAGCCGCAGGCAAGCCCAAGTCTGATGGCGAAATCAATGGTTTTTTTATTCATGACAGGCAAGGTGCCCGGATGCCCAAGTGTGATAGCGCTAATGTTTGTATTTGGTGCGGAACCATAAGAATTGAGATCCGACGAATAGGCCTTTGTTTGGGTAAGTAATTGTGCATGGACTTCTAGTCCGATCACAACCTCATAGCGATCTCTTAACGTCTGTTCCATGTTTGGTATTTGTTTAGATGCTGGATATGAGTTCTTTCATGATTTGTGTCATTTTCGGTTCTTGTCGGCTCGCTACCTCAATAACATCCTGAACACTCACTTTTTTGATTTTACCCGGAACACCGAGGTCAGTAATAATGGATATCGCAAAACAAGGGATACTCATATGGCGCGCAACTATAACCTCTGGTACGGTAGACATTCCAACGGCATCGGCTCCGATGGTGCGCACATATTTGTATTCAGAGGGTGTTTCGAGGGTTGGGCCAGTTAGGCCAGCATAGCAACCTATGGAAACGCGAATACCGATATTTTTAGCGATATCACTTGCTTTATCGATCATTTCTTGATCGTAGGGGTCGCTCATGTCAGGAAAGCGGGGTCCGAGTTCATCGATATTTTGACCAATGAGCGGGTTGCCTGGAAAGAGATTAATATGATCATTCATGATCATGATTTCTCCAACCTCAAAATCTGGATTCACACCTCCTGAAGCGTTACTAACGAAAAGGCGTTCAATGCCAAGTAGTTTCATCACGCGGACGGGAAAGGTTACTTGTTGTAGCGTGTAACCTTCATAATAATGAAAGCGTCCTTGCATGGCAACAACATTTTTTCCGCCGATGCGCCCAAAAATGAGCTTGCCTGAGTGGCTTTCAACGGTAGAAACTGGAAAGTGAGGAATATCTTGGTAATTAATTTCGTCGATGATTTCAATTTCCTTGACTAAACCACCGAGTCCTGTGCCTAAAATGATGCCAATTGTAGGCTGAACGTTTGTTTTGCTTTGGATGTAGGCGGTACTTTCTTTAATTTGAGACAACATAAGCGCTTATAAATTGATTAAATGCAGTTTGATCTGACCATTCGAGCTCAAAAGTTAACAAATACCAGGGGTATTTTTGTAGGTCTTCAGCGCTCAACAAAGGCTGGATTTTGACCCAATCTTTGGCGGTAGTAACAATTGCAGTATTTGCAATTGCAAAGGTATCAAAAAAATGATGAATTTCTTCCATATCCATTGGCGTGTAGGTATGGTGATCACGAAAAGTTCGATGTCTAATATTGGTACTTGGTGCAAATGCGTCATTAAGTTGTTTTGGAAGCGCTACACCGCTCACAATGAATACCTCATTGATTTGTTCAATAATTCTTCCTTTGGATTGAAGTGCATGGTAAGTATACCGGGAAAAAAATACGGGAATTTGCCATTTTTGATATTGCTTTTTGAGCTCATTTAAATCAAAAGTTTCAAATTTCGGACATTTAGTAATCACAATTGCATCGGCGCGTTTTAAACCACTTATAGGTTCGCGTAGCCTGCCTGCTGGCAAGAGGAAATCCTGATGCATCGGTTGGTCATAAACGCTAAGCACGATATTTAGCCCGGCCTTGACATAGCGGTGTTGAAATGCATCGTCTAGGATCAATACGGAAGAGGGATCTTCTGTTCTTAGGTGCTCGATACCGATGCTGCGTTTTTCGCAAACTGCAAATTGGGCTTTTTCCTGGTATTGATTATATAGCATTTGGGGTTCGTCTCCAACTTGGGCAGCAGTTGAATTTTTCGAAAGCGCAATAAATCCTTTTGTTTTACGACCATACCCCCGGCTTAATACTTGAACTTTGACTGCTGGGTAAAGCAGTTCGATTAGATAACCAACGTGTGGAGATTTACCAGTGCCACCAACGTTTAGGTTTCCGACACAAATGGACTTGCCTGAGATGTGTTGGGTTTGGAGCATACCGAGATCAAAAAACAGATTACGCACCCAGATAGCCATTCCGTAGAGGAGTGAAAGAGGGTAGAGCGCCAGTCTGCACATATTATTGCACGTGATAGTCAGAATATTCTTGCTCGTCGGCATAGTAATATATACGCACCATTGCAGTATCGTTCAAGAAGTCAATTTTACCGACTTCTACGCGGTTGATGGTGAGTCCGGTTCTTTTCTCTAAATCTGCTTTGAGGAGGTCTTGGTTTTCCGGTTTAATGAGGTCTATACGCTCATAGTTTATGGTCTTGCGTGTTTCGTGTTTCATCAGTACCACGTTCTCTAAAACATAGGTGAGTAGTACGACTGTAACATTAATAACAGCTACCTCTGAAATACTGAGTTCATTGGATGCCAATGCATTCACTACACTTACACCGATGACCATAAATAAGTAGGTCATTTCTTTGATTTCAATGGCATCGGTGCGGTATCGGATAATTCCAAAAATCGCAAATAATCCTAGACCCATTCCGGTATCAATATCCATTTGCATGAGCCCAAAACACAAGAAAAAGGTAATCGTACCAATTAAATAATAGGTAAATAAGTAATCTTTGCGACGCGTTTTAGCGTAATAGAGTACACGAATTAAAATCGTCAAAAAGAGAAGGTTGATTCCGAATCTGATTAAAAGACCGTAAAAGTCTTCACTAAACCAGGTGATGGTATTCGGTGAGATTGCTTTTTTGAGCGGAAAGAAAAATAAGAGGTCAGTGAGCATGGTTGATTTTATTTAAAAAAAGTAGCTTCTTTTTGAAGCGATTAAATCTGAGTACTTCTTCGCCGTAGATTTCTACACTTCCAATGCAATATTTGGAGAGGCGATATGGTCTGATTCGTTCCTTTTTCATGAGTTTGTAAAAAGGGGAATTGCGGTCTAGGTTTTCTTGTTTGAGTTCGGCAATCACCAACTGATCGAAATTGCGCTGGATTTCACCCATGTGAAAGTGGATGTTGAAGTCGAGGGTAAGTCTTTCTCTGGAGGTCCTAGAAACGAGCGTGATGCGCTGAAAAGCGTTCCACATAGTTGGTTTTAATTGGGCGTCTATATTGAGTTGTCTGCGCAAAAAATCGCGTTCCTTTTCATCCTGAAGTTCATTGAAATCATTGGTAAGGATTCTACGCTTATCTGTTCTACCCTTGAACTTGTGCTTGATTTCCAAAAAGAAAATATTGGATTCTACATATTTGCGAATACGCACCTTGAATCGATCGGCTTTACCATTGTGGTGATCCCGAAAAAAGGAAAATGTAGCATCGTCAAAATAAAGGCTTTCATAATGAGGCAGCATGGTTCCTTCTACTTTAAGCGCGCGATAGTCGATGGCTAAAATAGGTAGAAAACGCATGAGGTCTTCTTGGCGGAAGGCAAATTTGGTGTCTATGCGATTCATTAGGTTGACGTCGGCCATTTCTCTAAGAAAAATGGGGTCAAACTCTTCGATTGCTGTTATAATACTACTCATCAATATGTTTCAAAAATAACAATTTCTTTGCTGTTTGTGTACATTTGTCTTATGAAGTTTAATATTCTACTACTCGGCTCTGGCGAACTCGGAAAAGAGTTTGCTATAGCTGCTCAACGCTACGGACAGACCATTATTGCTGTGGATAGCTACCCAGGTGCACCTGCAATGCAGGTTGCTGACCATTTTGAGGTGATTGATATGTTAGACGCAGCCGAACTTGACAGGGTTGTCGCCAAACATCATCCAGATCTCATTGTTCCAGAGATTGAAGCGATTCGAACAGAAAGATTTTATAGCTATGAAGCACAAGGCATTCAAGTGGTACCGAGTGCAAAAGCAGCAAATTTCACGATGAATCGCAAGGCCATTCGCGATTTAGCCGCCAAAGAAGTAGGTGTTCGCACCGCTCCTTATCGCTACGCCACCAGCCTACGAGAACTCAAAGAGGGTGTTTCGTTTTGTGGTTTGCCCTGTGTGGTTAAGCCCTTAATGTCTAGCTCCGGAAAAGGGCAATCAGTGATTCATACAGAAGGGGACATCGAGAAAGCCTGGAATTACGCCATGGAAGGTTCACGCGGGGATTTAAAAGAAGTTATCGTCGAAGGATTTATCAATTTTGACTACGAAATCACTTTGCTAACGGTGACCCAAAAGAATGGCCCAACGCTTTTTTGCGCACCAATTGGTCACCGCCAAGAGCGCGGTGATTACCAAGAAAGTTGGCAGCCGATGCCCATGAACCCCATTCATTTAGCAGAGGCACAAGACATGGCAGCTCGGGTTACAAAAGAACTAGGAGGCGCTGGCATTTGGGGTGTAGAATTTTTTATTACACAGGATGGAGCTTACTTCTCAGAGCTTTCGCCGCGCCCTCACGATACCGGAATGGTTACTTTAGCCGGCACCCAAAATCTCAATGAATTTGAGCTGCATGCACGCGCTATTCTTGGCCTGCCTATTTCAGAAATTCATCAAATCCAAAATGGGGCGAGTGCAGTCATTCTTGCCGATCAAACCAGCCCAACCGCACCCAGTTTTTTGGGCCTTGACCACGTATTAAAGGACCCAAATACAGAGGTTCGTATTTTTGGCAAGCCGAGTACTCGCCCCTACAGGCGCATGGCTGTTGCTTTGTGTTTTGGATCAGACCCGGTAGAAAGTTTGGTTCAAAAAGCTAAATTAGCAGCGGCAGCTGTTCAACTCAGTTATTCAAACGATTAACTCCATATTTCAAACAACTTAGATGATGAAACCTCGTTTTTTTCTTGTTTTCTTATTTTGGCTTCCACTTTGCTTGCATGCTAGTCAGCTCTCCTATCATTTATCCATGCCGCAGCCAAACTCACATTACTTTGCGGTCAAAATAGAGATTCAGCAAAATGAAGCGGCAGTGCAGCAGTTCAAATTGCCAGTTTGGACGCCGGGTTCGTATTTAGTGCGCGAATTTTCTAAAAATGTCAATCAGGTGCGCGCAATTGATGCCCAAGGAAAGCAACTTTCTGTTCAAAAAACGACTAAAAATGCATGGGAAGTTCAGTGTAAAGGTGTTTCCACTTACACGGTCTTCTATGAAGTTTACGCTTTCGAGCTCTCTGTTCGCACCCCTTTTCTAGACAACACACATGGTTTTGTTGCCGGTGCAGGGGTATTCATGTACACAGAAGAAACCCGCAATCAAAAAGGAGTTCTACACATTCATCCGCATGCGAGTTTTAAGAAGATTAGCACAGCGTTAGCACCGATTGATTACAAGGCCGATGCAGGGGTAATGGACAAATTTGAAATTGGCATACAATCTTTTATATATGAAGATTATGACCAACTCGTAGATAGCCCAATAGAAATTGGAAATCACCAAGAATTTACCTTTTTAGCGTCGGGTGTCAGACACCGCGTTGCCATGTATGGAGCGTCAAATGCAAACATCAAAGATTTGCAAAGAGACATGCCCAAAGTCGTAGAGGCAGCCACGGGTGTTTTTGGCAGCAACCCCAACAATGATTATCTTTTTATTGTACACAATGTAAAGGATGGCCAAGGTGGTCTCGAACACAAAAATTCTTGCGTTTTAAGTGTAAGTCGTTGGTCTTACGCCGGCGCTGACTATTTAGGGTTCATCAATTTAGTTGCACACGAGTACTTTCATCTTTGGAATGTAAAACGGATTCGACCAATAGAACTTGGGCCATTTAATTATGACCAAGAGTGCTACACTTCTTTGCTTTGGGTCATGGAAGGAATCACTTCTTATTATGATGAATTACTTCTTTTGCGCGCAGGATTTTACACCAAAACAGATTTTCTCAATAAATTACAAAGCCAAATTAATTATGTGGAAGGAAGCCCAGGATCAAGAGTACAGCCTGTAGCCCACGCAAGTTTTGACGCTTGGATCAAAGCGTATCGGCCCAATGAGAATTCTGCCAATACTACCATGACCTATTATTCTCGGGGTGCTGTAATAGGCGCAGTTCTCGATGCATTTTTAATACAGAAATCAAAAGCAAAACAAAGCTTAGATGGTTTTATGCAACTGCTCTATCAAAAGTATGCACTCGGGCTCCAACGCGGTTTTTCTGAGGCTGAATTTGAACAAGAATTGGCTAATTATTGCGGGCAAGACATGCATGCATTTTTTGCGCAATACGTAAATGGAACAGAAATTATTCCGTATCAAAAGTACTTTGAACCACTCGGTATAAAAGTAACAGACCTCACCAATACACTCACCAATTTTGGTGCTGCTTTAGAAGGAGGGGAGTTACTAAAGGTAAGAACGGTACGCAGCGGATCAGCCGCAGAAGACGCAGGCATTAGTGCAGGCGACGAAATACTTGCCTGTGATGGTTATAGAATAGATAAAACGAGCTTGGAGAACAAATACAATAACTTGCTTCCTGGCGTTGAACTTGAATTATTAGTTTCGAGAGACGGTAAAGTTTTTACCACTAAATGCGTCATGAAAACCTATGCTAAACCTCAATTTTCACTTCAAATTACAGATGTCAATGCACCGTTACTTTCTTATTGGTTGCGCTAATTTTTTGGTACTTGGGCTGCTGGCTCAACCCTTCAAAAATATTCAAATTCCGCCGGTTGCTTCTAAATATGATTTCAATGAGTGCGAGCCTTCAATTGCGATTAATCCGCGCAATCCGAAAGAAATTTCTGCAGGTACCGTCTTGCAGGGTTATCATTATTCCTCCGACGGAGGCTTAACGTGGAAATCAAATGCTTTAAAAAGTCCATTTGGGGTCTACGGCGACCCTGTTTTGCAATATGATCAAAATGGCCGTTTGTATTATTTCCACCTGAGTGATTACATCAAAACTAGTCACCTCGACCGAATTGTTTGCCAGGTTGCAGACAAACCAGGTCAGTTTTCAAAGGGTTCTTTTCCAGCACCGAATGGTACAAAAGTACAGGACAAGCATTGGGTGGTGATAGACCCCAAAACAAATGTGGTTTACATGACCTGGACACAATTTGACGCCTATGATTCTGCAGATCCTAAAGACAGCTCTATCATTGTTTTTTCCAAATCTTTAGACCGAGGCCAAAGTTGGACCCAACCCCTTCGGATTTCTAAATTTGGTGGAGATTGCCTCGATGGCGACAACACGGTTGAAGGTGCAGTGCCAGCACTTGGTCCAAACGGTGAAATCTACGTGTGTTGGACTGGCCCGCGCGGCATCATGTTTCAAAAATCTACCGATGGCGGACGCACGTGGTTGGCTCAAGAACGAAAGCTTTCCGACCATATTGGCGGTTGGGACATCCAAATTCCAGGTATTTATCGCGCCAATGGCCTTCCATTTTTGATGTCTGATCTCAGTGGTGGCCCAAACAATGGCGCGCTGTATCTCAACTGGTGTGACCAGCGTAATGGCTCGGATAATACCGACGTTTGGCTCATGAAATCTACGGACGGAGGACTTACTTGGGCCGAACCTCAACGCGTGAATCAGGATAAAGAATCCCGTCATCAGTTTCTCACCTCGATGTGTGTAGATCCTGTGCGCGGAGATTTACATTTTGTCTACTATGATCGCAGGCGTTTTAAAGATAACCGAACAGATGTCATATGGGCAACAAGTACCGACGGAGGCGTCTCTTTTAAAGAACAACGCATCTCTGAACAACCATTTGTGCCAAATCCGTTGGTATTTTTTGGTGATTACCTTGGAATTGCTGCTTACAATGGAAAGGTAAGACCAATTTGGCCGCGCATGGACAACAGTAAAATTTCCTTGTGGGTAGCTTTAATTGATCTTGACTGACATGTTTTTTCCAAAAGAAACCTCCTGGCATCGTGTTTTAATAGATGAATTCAAGGCTCCTTATTATTTACAGCTTCAAAACAAAGTAGAGGAGGCATTTAAGCAAACCCCCGATCGTATTTTTCCACCAAAGCCGCAAATTTTTAAGGCATTTGAATTATGTCCTTGGGAGGATCTTCGGGTGGTGATTTTAGGTCAGGATCCTTACCCAACAAAAGGTCATGCGCATGGTTTGTGTTTTTCTGTTGCAACTGATGTCAAGCCATTGCCTAAAAGTTTGAATAATATTTTCAAGGAAAGGACTTCAGACCTAGATTTGTCATATTTACCTGATGGAAATCTGGAGGGCTGGGCGCGCCAAGGAGTCTTGTTGCTTAACAATGTACTTACAGTACGAGAAGGAGAACCTGATAGCCATAAAAACTGGGGTTGGGAGCAGTTTACCGATGCAGTTATTCAAAAAATCGCCGCTGAAAAAGAGCATATTGTATATATCCTTTGGGGGGCAAAAGCCCAAGCGAAAGCAAGTTGGATAAATGAATCTAGGAACTTAATCTTGAAGGCAGTGCATCCTTCCCCTCTTTCAGCTCATCGCGGCTTTTTTGGCTGCAGGCATTTTAGTAAAACAAATGCTTATTTGCAGAAGCTTGGAACGCAAGAAATTCAATGGTAATTGCGTACCTTTGTAAAGATGATTCAAAACGATTTATTTCTACGCGCACACCGTGGCGATGCCATCGAGCGTTATCCAGTATGGCTCATGCGTCAAGCAGGCCGAATCTTACCCGAATACCGCGCAGTCCGCGCCAAGCTTTCCGGCTTTAAAGAATTAGTAGAAACACCTGAATTTGCCACCGAAGTAACCATACAACCTGTCGATCTACTTGGTGTAGATGCGGCCATTATTTTTTCTGATATCTTGGTGATACCAGAAGCAATGGGTTTGCCTTATCAGATGATAGAGCAAAAGGGCCCATGGTTTGAAAACACCATTCGGACGCAAGCGCAACTAGATTTACTCGATACGCACATAGATGTGCAAGATCGTTTATGGTATGTTTTTGAGGCGCTCAAGCAAACCAAAACTGCTTTAAATAACCGTGTTCCTCTCATTGGTTTTGCAGGCGCACCCTGGACTATTCTTTGTTATATGGTAGAAGGCAAAGGTTCCAAAACTTTTAGTGAATCGAGAAAATTACTTTACACGCAGCCAAAATTAGCACACGAACTCCTGCAGCGCATCACAGACGTAACCATAGCGTACTTAAAAGGTCAACTTGCTGCTGGTGCCGATGCCCTTCAGCTTTTTGATTCATGGGCTGGCATTCTCGGCGAAGACCAATACAATGAGTTTGGTTTGCACTATATCCAACAAATTTGTCAGGCTTTAGAAGGAATTCCACTTACTGTATTTTCCAAAGGAGCAGTGGCCTCATTACCAGAAATCTCACAACTTCCGTGCACCACCATAGGTCTAGATTGGAACATGTCTGTTGCTGTGGCACGAAGTTTGGTCCAAGGTCAAAAAACCTTACAAGGCAATTTGGATCCTTGTGTGCTCTATGGAAGCCCACAAATGATTGAGCAAGAAACCAAAAAAATGCTCAATTCCTTTAAAAGTCAAAGACATATTGTAAATTTGGGTCACGGGGTGTATCCCGATATTGATCCAGAAATGGTCAAAGTATTTATAAATACCGTTAAAAACTATGAAATTACAAACCACGCCAATTCGTAGCTTATTACTTGCTTGTTCAGTTCTATTGCTCACTCAAAGCTTTTTTGCTCAAAAGGGCAAAAAAACCAATGAAAAGGAAATTATCAACATTACTTTTGAAGGTGCTGCTGACGATCTTTCTGAACTGAATGGAATAGATGCCGCAGGCTCAGCTATTAGTTCTCCAACAGAAATCAAAGCAGATTTATTCTCCAAATCAGTAAATGGGGATATCGGAATTCCAGCCAATATCTATGGTTCTGAAGAGCCTACTACCGAAAACGGAGGAAATGTCTACGCAGGTATTGTTGCCTTTAAGCCCGGAAAATTAGCAGGCGAGCGCTCTTACATCACCATTCAACTGATGCAAGGGAAGGAGTCCGTCACCCTTAAAAAAGGCCTCACCTACTGTGTTGAATATTCACTTTCATTGGCCGAGTCTTCTAAATTTGCTTGTAATAACATGGCTGCATACTTTTCAAAAGACAAACCTGCCAATGGCGAGGCCGGTTCTATCTACATGAGTGGAGACCACGTAATGAAATCTACGGTCAACAAAGTATACAACGGCTTTTTTAATTGGGAAAAGGTATGTAATATCTATACAGCCAAAGGTGATGAAAAATACCTGACTATCGGCAACTTTGATCTCAACGACAAAACAACATATCAAGCTGTCAAAAAACCAAAAGATGCCGAGGCAGACCCTCTTACGCATGCATATTATTACATAGACAACATTATTGTTCGTCTGGTCGATAACTCAACTGAGTGTGCTTGTTACAACGCTAAACCACCCAAAATTGAAGACTCATTTTCTGAGTTAGTATACGAAAAAACACCGCAAATCGATGACAAAATGTCTATCGATAAAAAAATTGCAGCCCAAACGATTTACTTCCGTCAAGGCAAAGCTTCCCTAACAGAAAACGCTAGAGAAAATTTAGATTTCATTATTGCACAAATGAATGCTGATCAAAAGTTGAGAGTAGAAATAATTGGTCATAACAACGCACTTGAAATCAAAGCCGGAGAAGAAAACGAAGTATATCTTGATATGGATCGCAAAAGAGTTGCAATTGCAGTAAAATACTTAACTAATAATGGCATCGATGAGTCCCGACTTATCAAAACTTTTAAGACAGATTCCACACCAAGTATCGAAATTGATGAAGACGACGATCCAGAAGTAAAGGATGCTAAAAACCGACGAATTGAATTTAAGGTTTCGCTCTGAGGTTAGACAATCAAACCTAAAAACAAATAAAAAAAACCGCAGCATCCCTGCGGTTTTTTTTATTTGAATTTGAACACCTATTATTTAGAGAGGTTTCTTAAAAATGGGTAGAGCCGTTGAGTAGGTAAGCCCATTACATTGGTATATGAACCTCTGATTTCCACGATCCCAATGTGGCCAATCCAGTCTTGTATGCCATATGAACCAGCCTTATCCATAGCCTGATGTACATCGATATAATGAATAATATCTTCTAATTTGAGTTCTTGAAAACGAACAGTGGTGCAATCTACGAGTTGGTGTTCTGCACTCCGATCTTTAATGACTATACCGGTATAAACCTCATGTGTTTTTCCAGATAGTAGCTGAAGCATTTGAATAGCATCGGCTTTACTTTGCGGTTTCCCTAAAACCTTACCATTAAGAAATACGATGGTATCGGCACAAATGAGTTTTTCATTGGCTGCTAATTGTGGCCAAATAGCAGCTATTTTCTTGCGGCAAATCGATAAAACGATTTCTTCCGGACTTTGTGCAGGGTCGAAAGATTCATCAGTATCGGCGCTAACTACTCGAAAATCAAATCCGAGTTCACTAAGTAGCGCTTTTCTGCGTGGCGATGCCGATCCAAGTACGAGCTGCATTTAGAAGAATAAACAAGTGAGACCTAAGAGAAGTGCCAAGGTTGGCAGTAGGCGTAGCCAACGATCCAAGAATGTAGGAGCGATGAAATAGGCGATTAATCCGGCTAAAAATAGGAGTTCTAATGTCAAAAGTACAACTGAAGTATATCTACTTGGTAAGGCAAAGTCAGAGATCAATTTAAGGATAAGATAGAACAGAGCTGGCATTTGAAGAATCAATAAAGAAAGTAAAGCAGCTTTTCGACTACCTATTTGACGCGGTATAGTTGGTGCATCGATAATGCTGTCTCCGGGAATATCGCGGATATCTTTAATAATTTCACGACTCAAGTTGATAAAGAAGGCACAGATTGCTACAAAATAAATAAAGCGGTAATCGAGATAAGTAGACCATGTGTTGTTATGATACGGAGAAAACGGAAGACTATTTTCGTTGAGCACTTGGAAATACCAACTGGAAAGAAACAGTACAAGCCCAGGTAAGGACGCAACAATGGCTGCGCCAAGTACTAACTTCCTTTTCCAATAAGCACTATAAAACCAAAGTAGATTTATAGAAAACAGGTGAACGAAAATAAATAAAAGCGTATGGTAGTGCCAAGAGAGTACAATAGCAATAACGAAACCTATTATGTTGAGCAGCCAATTGGCTAAGATGGCCCAGCGCTTGTTGAGGTATTTAGTGAGAACAAGTGCTTCAGGTTTATTGATCCGATCGGCCTTTAGGTCAAAATAGTCATTGATAATGTGCCCAGCGGCCGCAATAATGAGTGTTGAAAAAATCAAAAGACCGTAGTAAGGTGCATCGAAATCAATCACCTCATAGGGATTCTGACGTTGCAAGAAATAGGCTACTCCAACCATGGCAAGCAGAATGGCCAATAAGTTTTTGATGCGGATCAGTCTCAGTAAAGGAATCATGGCAAAATTTTATAACTGGTTCTACGGTTTTTTTGGTGTGCTGCTGCTATCTCGGAAGCATTATTGAGTTGTGCTATTTGTGCATCGGTAATAAGCGGTTGGCCTGAGCCGTAGCCTTTGTATGTGAGTCTTTCAGCTGCAATTCCTTCTTGAACTAAAAAGTCGGCTACTGTTCTTGCTCTGGAATTTGATAGAATTAAATTTTGGTCGGCATCGCCTTGGCTGTCGGTGTGTCCTTGAATTTCTATTTTAATGCTTGGATTGCGTTTTAAATAAGCACTTAAATTGATGAGTTCTACTTTTGATTCTGGTCTTAAGCTGGCCTTTGCCAAGTCAAAAAAGACGTTGTTTAGGATGTTTTCAGCGGTCGAATTGACCGGATTAAGCGGCATATTAAGCGTATAATTTTGGGAGGTTTCTAATCGAGTAAAGTCGAAATTAAGAGAAAACGGGTGGTAGCCAGGATGATTCACCAGAACGGCATACCGATGCTCTATTGGCAGTGGAACGGTAATTTTACCATCAAATGCATCGGCAAAACCATCAAAGATAATTTGACCGTTCGATAGGTCCGTAAGTTGGATGTGTGCTGCTAATTTGGTCAAATTTAAAGCGTCAAAGGCGGTTCCTTCGAAATAATAGGTTTGATTTGCCTGTAGTTCCTCAGGTAGTTCAAACCAATAAATATCTAAATTCCCATAACCGCCTTGTCTGTCAGAAGCAAAAAATGCGATATCGCCTTGTGCAGAAACCAACAAGGAGTTTTCATCGAAGTGTGTATTGATAGGAAAGCCAAGGTTCACTGGTTTTCCCCAATTTCCTTGGGCATCTTTTTGACTCATAAAAAGGTCTGATCCACCCAGCCCAATATGGCCTCTAGATGCAAAGTAGAGTGTTTTGCCATCTGGATGAATCTGAACAGATTCTTCGTTAGAAGCCGTATTGATGACATTTGGCAAACGTTCAGCCTCAGACCATTTGCCATTGGGCAGAAGATTGCTCACATAGATATCACTATTTGCACGACCATCTCGCGATCGGACGGCTCGAATAAAATATAATGTTTGGCCATCAGCACTGAGTGATGGCTGCGTTTCCCAATTGGCAGTATTCACAGCTCCGGGTAAATTGATGGGTGTACTCCAGCGGCCATTCATTTTTTGAGTGATAAATAGATCGCAAGAACCCTTGCCGGTTCTTTCTGCGCCGTAATTCACACCCGAAGGGTCTGTACAAGCAACAAAAATGATGGTTTTACCATCGCCTGAAATAGTTGGTGCCCCTTCATTCCATGTTGTATTGATTTCGGAAGTCATGGGTTGGGCAAGCGTCCAAACATTGGATTTTTGGTCCAATGAGGAAACGTAAAAATCTTCTTGTTCGTCTTGATGCCCGTCTTGTGTCATGGGAAGTCGGCGGGTAAATAGAAGTTGTTGACCATCTACGGTTAGTGTGGGGTAATACTCTGCAAAAGGGGTATTGACGCCTTCACCTGCATTTTTTGGTGCAAAGGGCTTGGCGTTCTTGACAGCCGCAACAGAAAATTCAGCGCAAGCCCTGATTTGATAAGCTTGTCCTTGTAATTTCTCGTTTGCGTTGGGATTTCTCAGAAAGACATCAATTGTTTGCAAGGCTTCTTTATATTCTCCTATTGTCAGTAAACAGACGGCTAAAAAAAAATGAGTACTCCCGCTAATGCTATGGGTAGGGTCGATCGCTAAAGCTTTTTGATAACATGCTGCGGCATCTGCATAATTGCGTTGATACTCTAGGAATTCAGCTTTCAGTAGATAAGCTTCCCAAAAATTAGGGTCTTTGTCGATTGCAGCATTTAAAAAAAGGATACCTTCTTGATAATTGAGCACACCCGTCTGAGCATTGCGCAGTTCAGTAGGTGCTTTTTGGCCTTTTTCAAAAAGCTTGATGGCTTTTTTACTTGTACTTGAGTACGGGAATTGTGCAAAAACAGTTTGAAGAGTAAGAATAAAAATAAAGAAGAAAAATAGGTTCGTCCTCATGGAATTTGCATGTATTTATGCGATTGTAACGAGATTTTCCACTTTTTGTTGCGTTTGATGTAGTCTATAATAAGGGGAAGAAAGCGCTCTTGTTTCTCCCACTCTGTCTGAAGATATAATACACAATTTGGCGCTACCTTAGCTGCGTGTTGTTCAGCCCATTCAAAATCGGAGGGGTGTGCAATGACCACCTTTAACTCTTGGGCCAAAACATATGCTTCTTCAACAGGAGCTTTGAATTTTTTTGGCGAAAAACAATACCAATCAATTTGGCCTAACAACGGGTTAACGCCGGCAGTTTCAATAGCGATTTCATAACCTGCATTTTTTAAAGCACTGGTCAACGGCGAGAGGTCATGCATTGTTGGTTCACCACCCGTAATCACGACAAAATCGGTAGCAGTTTGCCCCACAGCCTCTAGAATAGAATCAATACTCATGTATTGATCCGGGGAGATATTCCAACTTTCTTTGACGTCGCACCACACGCAGCCTACATCACAGCCGGCGAGTCGAATAAAGTAAGCTGCTCTACCACTGTGGCTTCCCTCGCCTTGAAGCGTGTAGAAGTGTTCCATGACGGGCAAAGTAGAGTGATGTATCATTTAGTAAAGTTACACTTTTCAAAAATTATTGGTTTTTAGGACATAACGCAACCAATTCATTGCGCTCAAGGCTGTCATTTCTAAGTTGCGTTCTCTGTTGTCGCCAAATTGAAATTTTCTGGCAACGGAACCCGAAGGGCCGCTTAAGCCCACCCATACCAAACCCAAAGGTTTTTCAAGCGTGCCACCGGTCGGACCCGCCACACCTGTAGTCGATAAACAATAATCAACACCTAGAATTTTTCGTCCGTTGGCAGCCATTTCAACAGCCACTTGTTCACTTACTGCACCATATTCTGCTAATGTTTCCGCGTTTACTTGTGCTATTTTTACTTTTAGGCTGTTGGAGTAGGTCAATAGCGCCCCTTGGTAATAAGCAGATGAACCAGAAATACCCGCAATATATTTTGCAAGTAGACCCGCCGTACAGCTCTCGACTGTTCCAATTGTTGCTTTTTTTGCCCGCAATTGAGCGCCGAGCGCTGCCGCTAAATTGCTGTCGTCGTAACCATAAATATTTTCAGGGATAAGACTTTCTAATTCCTTAAAGAAAGCAGAGATTTGAGTTTTATTTTCCTTACCTGTATAAGAACTCAGTCGAAGTTTAACGATTCCAGGAGACGGTAAGTAGGCCAAACCCAAACCGGCTTCTCGAACGCGCTTTTCCCAGTCTGAAATCTGGTCAGCTAAGAAGGACTCTCCAATACCTTGCGTATGGATCGTTTTGTGGTACAGTGTTGCCCCTTTGTAGCGCTCTTCAAGCAGCGGAAAGGCCTCTTCAGTCATGATGGTTTTCATTTCATAGGGAACACCAGGTAAGGAGATGAAAATGACCTCCCTTCGTTCAAACCACATTCCTGCAGCTGTGCCGCAACGGTTTTTTAAAATTTTGGCTTTGGTAGGCAGTGCTGCTTGTTGTGTATTTACATCGAGCATTGGTTTGTTGCGACTCGCAAAAAAGCTTTCTATTTGTTCGAGCGTTGCTTGATGAATGGCAATAGGACTCTCAAAATACTGCGCAAGTGTATATTTAGTGATGTCGTCTTTAGTTGGACCTAAACCACCCGTAATAATGACACAGCTGGTATCAGGAAGAATTTGATCCAAAGCGTGAATAATGGAATGTTGGTCGTCGGCTATTGTCAGGCAGCGCTGTACGCGGTAACCACGGTTTGACATTTCTTGGCCAATCCAGGCTGCATTGGTGTTGACAGTTTGCCCAATGAGTAATTCGTCGCCAATGGCGAGCACCTCTACTTTCATGCTTTTTTAAATTTGGCAATTGACTCGATATGGCCAGTATGTGGAAATTGATCCACCAAAGCATATTTTTGTAGTACGTAGCCAGCATCTGTGAGGGTGGCGGCATCTCGGGCTTGGGTAGACGGATTGCAACTGATGTAAACAATGCTGTCTGCTTGAAGTGCAATAACTTTTTGAAGGGTTTTAGGCGCAATTCCGGCCCTTGGTGGGTCTAGCATGATGCGCTTAATTTTACCTTGAAAATCAGGGTATTCTTTTAAGAACTTACCGACATCTGCTGCAAAAAACTCCACGCTATGGATGCCGTTCTTAGCTGCGTTTTTGCGTGCATCTGCAATGGCTTTTTCTACGATATCAACGCCGATGATACGCACATGAGGGTTCCGTTTTGCCATCAATTGACCAATGGTTCCGGTACCACAGAAGAGATCCATAGCGATATCGCCTGGTTCAAAAGAATCTTCAAAAAGATAATCGAGGGCTTTATCGTAGAGTAGTTCGGCACATGCAGGATTGGTTTGAAAAAAACTCTCCATGCTAATTTGAAATCGAAGTCCGGAAAGTTCTTCTTCGATCACGGCTTGTCCAAAAATAAGGGATGAATGACCGTTTTCTATTTTGGCACGATCCGCAACGTTATCATTAACCGTATGCCAAAGTCCTGCAATTCTTCCAGGATGCAGTTCTTGTATAAATTGGGCAAAGGCTTGAATGTCAAAATTTTCAATTCCTTCTTTGGAGGTCACTAAATTGATCAGTAGCTGATTATTCAAAAAGGACTTTCGTACTACGATATGTCTAAAAAAACCAACTTTTTTGGGCGGATGCCAAGCAGGCAGACCCGATTGTTGAAGGTGGATGCGTATTTCTTTGAGTTTGTTTTCCCAATCTTGGTCGAAAAGACCACTCGCTTTATTAAGGCTTTCGACTTTCCACCACGTGCCGCGTCTTTTAAAACCAAGGGCAAAGGCGTCGTCGAGTTCTTCGTTGTTTTGCAAATCGTGTTCTATACACGAAAAGCTATATTCCATTTTATTGCGGTAATGATAATGAGCTGGAGAGGATATAAAGCAATCAAATTTGTTAATGCTGTCCTGGATACCGCTGAGTCGGGCAAAAGTAGAAAGCGTACTCTCTTTTTTATACTGCTCTTGTATGGCAACAGGTACGTGAATATAGGGGCCACCCGAGATCTCTTGAAATTCAGAAACGGTTTCGATTGGTGCACGTTGAAGTACTTCGAGTAATTTGGCCTCTGCGAAGGTCTTACGTTTGGTTTCTATTTTTGCCCGCACGAGTTGGCCCGGAAAGGTATTGTCTACAAAAATGACAAACGGTCCTTTTTCGGTTTCAATTCTTGCAATTCCACGGCCTCCAAATGCATAATCGACGATTTGAAGGTCAATTTCTTGTGCGCGCAGTAGGATCATACCATACCTCGAATTACACCATTCTCTGCTTTTTGAATAAAGCCAATGATTTCCTCACGTAATGGGCTATTGGGCATGCTAGATTCTACCACTTTAACACCTTTTGACACATTGCTGTTCTGGACATATAGAACCCTGTAGATATCTTCTATTTCTTTGACTTGTTCCTCTGTAAAACCTCGTCTTCTTAGCCCGATGGAATTTACACCTGCAAAGGAGAGTGGCTCTCTTGCAGCTTTAACAAACGGGGGTACATCTTTTCTGATCAAAGAAGCACCACCAATAAAAGCATGTTTACCGATATGAGTAAATTGTTGAGCAGCAGCTTTTCCTTCTAAAATAGCCCAGTCGTCTATGGTTACGTGGCCAGAAAGGCCTGTGTAGCTGGCTAAAATGACGTTATTGCCAATTTGGCAATCGTGGGCAATGTGCACGTAGGTCATGAGCAGGCAGTTGTCTCCGATAACCGTTTTGAGTTTATCGTTGGTGCCGCGGTGAATGGTTACGCACTCGCGAATTTTGGTGTGGTTCCCGATTTCTACAGTAGTGTATTCGTTGCCAAATTTTAAATCTTGCGGAATTACACCAATACAGGCTCCGGGGAAAACATCGCAATCTTCTCCAATACGAGTGCCAGGATACAATACCGCATTGGAGTGTATATGGCAACCATTACCAATGATAACATCTGGGTGAATAACCGCAAAAGGATCAATGCGTACGTTTTGACCTATTTGCGCATCGAGTGATACAGAAGCGAGGTTAGAAATCATTCTGTTTTGTCTTTGATGATTTGTGCGAGCATGCTGGCCTCTGAGACTATTTTGCCATTTACATAAGCGGTTCCGCTCATTTCTACGAGGCCCCTGCGTATCGGGGAGGTGAGTATAAGTTCGAAAACGACGGTATCCCCGGGCACTACTTTTTGCTTAAAGCGCACATTGTCAATTTTCATGAAGTAGGTGGAGTAGAGGTGTGCGTCTTCTACTTGAGATAATGCAAAAATACCGCCAACTTGAGCCATGGCTTCTATTTGTAAAACACCTGGAAATACAGGGTTCCCAGGGAAGTGGCCAGTAAAAATAGGTTCGTTCATGGTGATGTTTTTGACTCCAATAATAGAAGTAGGATGAATCTCCATGATTTTGTCTACCATCAAGAATGGGTAGCGATGTGGCAACATGCCTTCGATATCTTGGGTGGTATAAAATGGATCTTTGCTAAGATCGAATACGCGACCAGCTTGTTGTTGTTTTTTGATTTGCTCTTTGAGCACTTTTGCAAAGCGTACATTTCCTGAATGGCCGGGTCTAGCGGCAAGAATATGTGCTTTAATTGGTTTGCCTATCAGTGCGAGATCGCCAACGATGTCGAGTAGTTTGTGACGAGCAGGTTCGTTTTCACATTGTAGTTTATTGCTGTTCAATACGCCAATACCGTCCATGGTTACTTGAAGTTTCTCCTTTCCTAACAAATCTGCAAGGTTGTCAAGTTCGGCTTTGCTGACATCGGCTCGGTCTACCAAGACAATAGCATTGTCGAGGTCACCACCTTTGATGAGGTTATTTTTTGCTAAAATTTCGAGTTCTCGTAGAAAAACAAAGGTGCGGCAGTGTGCGATTTCTTGCTTGAATTCGCCAATGTTGTACATACTTGCATGTTGAGTGCCTAATACAGGTGATTTGTAATCTACCATGACGGTTAGGCGATAATTGACATCCGGAATGGCTAGAAATTCAATGCCTTTTTCGAGGTCTTCCCAGGGGATGTTTTCCGTAAGCTCGAAGTAATCTCTGACGGCTTCTTGTTGCTCATAACCAACTGCTTCAATGGCTTGAACAAAAGGGAGTGCGCTTCCATCCAAAATTGGGATTTCTGGACCGTTTAGTTTAATTAAGGCGTTGTCCACTTGGCAACCGTATAAAGCGGCTAGTACATGCTCAGTGGTGTAAACGCGAGCTCCATTTTGCTCTAAGGTGGTGCCGCGGTCAGTTGCTACTACATAATCGACATCTGCTTTGATTAGAGGTTGATTTTCGAGGTCTGTGCGTTGAAATTTATAACCGTGGTTATCGGGTGCCGGGCATATTTCTAGGCGAACTGTTTGGCCTGTGTGCAAGCCGACGCCTTCAAATACTACAGGTTCTTTAATGGTACGTTGTTGTTCTGTCATGCTTCTTTCTTTTTGAGCAGCTCGCCTAGTTTGTTTTCTAGGTCGTAAATTTTACGGAGGAGTTCTGGCAATTTGCGAAAGCCAAAATGCGAGCGTTTGTAATCATTAATTGGAATGGCCGGAGTCCCCATAAGGGTTTCGGCTTTTTTAACTGTGGATGGAATGCCAGATTGGGCTACAATTTTGGTGTGGTCGGCAATACTGATATGGCCGGCAATGCCGGTCTGACCACCGATCATGACATGCTTGCCAATTTTGGCAGAACCCGCAATCCCTACTTGGGCAGCCATGGCCGTATGTTGATCGACGTCTACATTGTGGGCAATTTGGCACAAGTTATCGATTTTGACGCCTTTTCTGATAAAAGTTGAGCCCAATGTGGCGCGGTCTATGCTGCAATTAGAGCCAATTTCGACGTCGTCTTCAATGACTACATTGCCAATTTGCGGTATTTTGCTATACACACCGTTTTCGTCTGGGGCAAAGCCAAAACCGTCAGAACCTATCACGGTGCCTGCATGAATAATGCAGTTGGAACCAATACGACAATCTTTATACACGCTCACCGAAGGATAAATAGTTGTGTTTTCGCCAATACTGACCTCTTCTTGAATGACAACGTTTGGATGAATTTGACAGTTGTTGGCAATTTTGACGTTTGCGCCGATATATGCAAAAGCGCCAATATAGACGTTTTCGCCAATTTGAGCGCTTTCGTGAATGAAGGAGGGCTGTTCTATGATAGCCTCTTTTTTGTTCATGCTGTCGTAGAGTGCAAGCAATTGTGCAAAGCATGCGTAGGCATCGGTTACTTTCACAAGAGTGAGTGTAGAAGGCAGCGCCTTAGATGGTTCGAAGGTTTGATTGACAATACAAATGCTTGAACCTGTGGTGTAGATGTACGGCTCGTATGCGGGGTTGGAAAGAAAACTAAGCGCACCAGCTTCACCTTCTTCGATTTTGGCTAAAATGCTTACGACCGTGTCGGGATTGCCAATGACTTCTCCGTTTAATAAACCAGCAATCTGCGTTGCAGTGAATTCCATAATTCAAAGTTAAAAATTCGCAGAGAAGCAACGCCTTAGAATTACTGAACTTTTAAACAATTTTTTGCCAAAATTTGTGAATTGTACTAAAAATTGAGGAGTTCTTCGCTCAGGTTGTAAACTTTGATCTTGTCTTTGTACCAAATGCAAGCTGCCGCAACCTGAAGCTTAGGGCGCAGTGTTGGTCGAAATTTAAAGACATGAATGGGTCTTGGTTGTTCATTGAGCCTTGAATTTTGGTAATCAAAGGACCCGCTTAAAAGTTCTTTTTGGAGTTGGATGTCGTTAGTGATACCGAGCGCGCGCAGGTGCTCTTTGATGCCAGGGCTCGTGTCGGAATAAACTAAATTTTTGTTTTTGGGTGTATGCACTATTCCGGCGCCGTACGCGGTACTTTTTCTATTTTTGAGCGCTTTTTTGAGCAATTTAACACTGCGCACAAACGGAATGAATTCGACAACGAAGCTTTCGTCGGTCATGCGGGCCAAGCAATGCGCTTCTTTGTTGTTGCCGTCTGTAAAAGTGAGGTCATAGACTTTGTGGCGGCCGCTGCGGATGCTTTTGGTAAAAGAGACATCAGCATCTTGGATCAGCCTGTAAAATTTTTTGTCGTTGAGTTTGTGGTCTTTGTAAAAAGAACGAACATCTCGATTATCGATGATCCAAATACGTTTGTTGATGGCATCTTTGACCCGGTTTCCCGGCGTCCAGCTACAACCCCGTGTATTGAAAATACCGAAAGTAAGGATGAGGCCAAGTCCGAAACCTAGTCCGTAATAACGCAGTCTTCTCCAGAATGATTCCATGGCATAAAAAAAGGGAGCGAACTCCCTTTCAAATTTACATGAGTGCGTCTAATTTCTCTGCGAGTACTGCTTTTGGAACTGCACCAACTGATTTATCGACTACTTCGCCATTTTTAATAAATAGAATGGTTGGAATCGAGCGCACGCCAAACTGAGCAGATACGCCCATGTTGTGATCGACATTTACTTTACCGATGAGGGCTCTTCCTTCGTACTCTTGATGCATTTCTTCAATAACTGGGCCGATCATGCGACACGGACCACACCACTCTGCCCAAAAATCGATGATCACTGGCTTGTCTGATTTCATTACGAGCTCATCAAAGTTTTGGTCTGTAATTTCTACTGCCATTTTATAATTTTTTTGTCGTTACTAACTTAGGAGCGTCAAAATTAACGCTTTTTTAATTCTTGGGCCAAATATTTTGCGGTGTAGGATACTTTTTGCGCTTTTTTCACCATTTGTTGAGGACTGCCTTCAAAAAGTACTTGTCCTCCGCGCTGCCCACCTTCGGGTCCTATATCGATAATGTAATCGGCAGTTTTAATCATGTCGAGGTTATGTTCTATTACTACGACGGTGTTTCCTTCATCTACAAGTCTTTGCAGTACTTTGAGCAGTAATTGAATATCTTCAAAGTGCAGACCGGTCGAGGGCTCATCTAAAATATATATGGTTTTACCGGTGGCGCGTTTGGCAAGTTCAGCAGCTAATTTAATACGCTGTGCTTCTCCGCCTGAAAGCGTGGTAGAAGATTGCCCAAGTTGAACATAACCTAACCCTACTTCTTCGAGCGTTAGGAGCATTCGATGAATTTTTGGTTGATTTTCAAAGAAAATACATCCCTCAGCTATTGTCATTTGCAGGACGTCCGCAATGGTTTTTCCTTTGTAGCGAACTTCAAGCGTTTCGTTGTTGTAGCGTTTGCCGTTACACTGTTCGCACAAGACATATACATCAGGTAAGAAATTCATTTCAATTAAACGCATTCCACCTCCGTTACAGGTTTCGCATTTGCCACCCGCCACATTAAAAGAAAACCGCCCTGCCTTGTAGCCTCGGATAAGTGCTTCGGGCATACTTGCAAATAAACTCCTGATTTCGTCAAATACTTTGGTGTAGGTGACAGGGTTAGAGCGTGGTGTTCGGCCAATTGGACTTTGATCTATTTCAATCACTTTGTCGAGGTATTCTAGTCCTTTGATCTGTTTGAATGGCAACGGTGTTCGAATAGGGTCGTAGAAATGATTCATTAGAATGGGGAAAAGCGTCTGATTGATCAATGACGACTTTCCACTACCGCTAACCCCCGTTACAAAGGTGAAAGTTCCGAGTGGAATTTGGATGGACGCATTTTTTAGGTTATGACCCGTAGCGCCTTTTAATTGTAGAAAATTGCCGTTTCCAGGTCTATTTTTTTTGGGTATTTCGATATTTCTTGTACCATTTAAATACCCCGCAGTAACGGTATCACTGTGCAGCATATCGGCGTATGTACCTGCAAAAACAATCTGGCCACCATGGCGTCCTGCACCCGGGCCAATATCCACAATGAAATCGGCAGCCTCCATCATTTCTTTGTCGTGCTCAACGACTAAAACAGTATTGCCAATGTCTCGTAATTTCGTGAGTGAACGAATAAGCTTGGTGTTGTCTCGTTGGTGAAGGCCAATAGACGGTTCATCTAAAATATAAAGAACGTTTAATAGTTCTGTTCCAATTTGTGTTGCTAGTCTTATGCGTTGAGCTTCGCCACCTGAGAGCGTTTTTGCACTGCGGTGCATGGTGAGGTAGTCCAGGCCAACTTCTAGGATGAAACCCAAACGCGCATTGATTTCTTTGATTATTTCTTTACCAATAAATAGGGCTTGCGCATCGAGCATTTCAGGTAATTTGGCACACCATTCTTGAAGGGCTTGCAAATCCATGATGGCAAGCTCACCAATGTGCTGTTCGCCAATTTTAAAATGCAGCGCTTCATTTTTGAGACGAAAGCCTTGGCAGTCTGGGCAAGCTTTTTTATGCATAAAACCTTGGGCCCAGCGTTCAATTGCGGTAGATGAATCTTCGGCGTGCCGGCCCATAAAATGAAGCAGTCCTTCAAAGCGTTCTTGGGCATCTAAAGGCCCCAGTTCCATGTCTTCATTGCCGTAAAGCAACAACTCTACAAGTTCTTGGTCGATGTCTGCGATTGGCGTGTGCAATGAGCATTGATTGGCTTGTAAAATTTTTTCAATTTTGTCAAAAATCCATGATTTTTTGTAGGGGCCAAGTGGTGCAAGTCCACCTTTTCGGATGGAAAGCTTAGGATCTGGGATGATTTTATCTTTATCCATTTCACTGACTTCGCCAAGGCCTTTACAGGTGGTACACGCACCATAGGGAGAGTTGAATGAAAAAAGATTAGGTTCAGGCTCTGGGTAGGAGATGCCACTCGTAGGACACATCAATGACCTGCTAAAATGCCGCGTATTTCCGTTTTCTAGATCTAGCACCATGAGGGTGCCCTCGCCGAGCTTCATGCAAGTTTGTATGGTTTCCAAGCAGCGTTTTTGGTCAACCTCGCCTGCTATAAAACGATCGACAACGATTTCAATGTCGTGGGTTTTATAGCGATCTAATTTGATACTTTTGCTTAACTCGAGCAATTGGCCATCAACCCGAACACGAATATAGCCCATGCGCTGAACTTGCTCAAAAAGTTCGCGGTAGTGTCCTTTTCGGCCTTTAACCTTGGGGGCAAGTAGGGCTACTTTTTTACCTTTGAAAGTATCTTGAACAAGGTGAGTAATCTCGTTATCGGCATATTGAACCATTTTTTCTCCGGTTTGAAAGGAGTAGGCAGTAGCGGTTCTTGCAAACAAAAGGCGAAAAAAGTCGTATAATTCTGTGATGGTTCCTACGGTTGATCTTGGCGAGCGTCCAACTGTTTTTTGCTCTATGGCAATAACCGGGCTGAGGCCATCGATTTTGTCGACGTCGGGCCGTTCTAGACTGCCAATAAATTGCCGTACATAGGCTGAAAAGGTATCTAAATAGCGGCGTTGCCCCTCGGCAAAGATGGTATCGAAAGCCAATGAAGATTTACCACTACCACTGAGACCTGTAAAAACAACGAGCTTTTGACGAGGGATATCGAGATGTAGGTCTTTGAGGTTGTGTTCTCGTGCGCCTTGAATTCGAATGAAATCGTTGGGGTTAGAATACTTCGACATTGTTCTTTTTAATGAGGGTCAAAATGCGCCGGCGTCAACAAGCATTAGAATTGCCGATTTAGCGACATTTTAGGATTGCAAAATTACATTAAATTTGTCTATATGCCTTTCCTTATGCACCGCCTTCTATTGCTCTTTCTTCCTTTTTGGCTTTCTGCACAAGTATCCCAACAATCTTCAGTACAAGCGAGCTTATTGAAGCTTGTCAATGACCCCCAACTCAAAGGAACCAAATGGAGTGTTTGTGCCGTGGATCTGCAAACCGGAGACACGATCGCCGCTTACAAGGCAACTCAGCAACTACCTGGCGCCTCCATTACTAAATTGGTGAGTTCGTCAGCAGCTCTTGCTGTTCTTGGGACTGAGCATCGTGCAAATACGCTGCTCAATGTGGAAGGTGTAGTCCAATCAAACGGAGTATTAACAGGTCATGTGAGAATTGTTGGTTTTGGCGATGTCTCATTAGGCTCTAAGTATTTTAATGCATCTGGGACCGAGCTTCAATTTTTACATGAATGGGCCCAATTATTAAAGCAAAATGGGGTTAAAGTTATTACCGGTGATATCATTGCAGATGCCACGGGCTTTGGGGTCAATCAATGCCCTTTAGGTTGGGAGCAGGTAGATATGGGTAATTATTATGGTTGCGGTGCTTTTGGACTCAATTTTTATGATAATACATTGAAACTTTCTTTTCAAACAGGCGCCGTCGGCACAGCTGTTCGCTTGAAACAAATTTCCCCGTACGATTCCAAATATAAGCTTGGCATAGAGGCCAAAGCCGCTGATATCTCTACTGATAAAAGTTATATTTACGGTCAGCCTTATCAGGACCTCAGGACCATCAAAGGGCGCTTGCCTGCCAATCGAGATAATTTTGTAGTGAAAGCGAGTATGCCCGATCCAGAACGCCTTCTTGCCGAACAATTTTGTCAGGTACTCAAGGCAGAGGGCATACAAGTTCAAGGTGCTGCTGTTTCTGCTAGAACAAGGCCTAACAATACAGATACCCTGAAATTGGCGTATAAGCCACTCTTTGTTCAGCAAGGAAAGACGCTTAGTGAAATTATTTATTGGACCAATCAGCAGAGCGTTAATTTATTTGCTGAAGGAAATTTATTGCAATTGGGTTTGCACCGTTTTGGAACAGGGACTTATGAAAATAGTTTAATTGTCTTGGACAGTATTTTGCTTTCATGGCAAATAGGCCCTTGCCGTATTGTAGATGGGAGTGGTCTATCAAAGAACAATCGAATGAGTGCTTCTCAATTTGTACAGCTACTGAGCAAACAAGTAGCTGCACCTTATTTTGCTGCTTTCTACCGAAGTATTCCTATGTTTGGGGTTTCAGGCACGGTAAGTTATCTTTGTAACGGACAAGAAGGACAGGGCAAAATTCATGCAAAAAGCGGGAGTCTAGATAGCGTGAAGTCTTTTGCTGGCTATGTCGATTCAAAAAGCGGGCATCAAATTGCTTTTGCAATAATTGCCAATGATTTTCCAATTGGGGGGTATCAATTGGCAAAAAAAATGGAACCATTTTTCAATAGTTTGGCTACATATTGAGCTCAACCTTAATGATTTCCTTCCAAAAATCTTGGATACGCATACCAGCAACACCAAGCATTTGCGGAACAATACTTGCCGGAGAAAACCCAGGCGTTGTATTGACCTCGATAACGAACGGTTTGTTTTGAACGAGCATAAAATCAATTCTAGCGATGGCTCGTAATCCGAGAAGTTCATATATTTTTTTGGCCTGATCTTGCACATCTTCAGCAATTTGCTGGGCTACCCGGGCCGGGGTAATTTCTTTTGATTTGCCATCATATTTGGCAGCATAGTCAAAAAATTCGGTTTCGGAAACAATTTCGGTAAGGGGTAGGGCAACAAGTCCACTTGTACTTCTAAAAACACCACAAGTGACCTCAATACCATCCAAAAATGATTCTACCACTACAGTTCGGCCTTCTTTAAAGGCGCTTTCAAAAGCGATTTGAACGCCATCTACTGACTTAACTTTAGAAATCCCAAAGCTAGATCCGGAATCTGATGGCTTTACAAAAAGAGGAAGCCCAAGCTCCTTTGTCAAGGAGGCTGCATCAATTTGATCTCCAAAATGAAATAATTTTGATTGGGCAACTTCAAAACCAAAGCCTTTCAGAAACTGGTTGCAATACCATTTATCAAAAGAGAGGGCACTTGCCAAAACGCCCGAATTGATGTAAGGTATTTGAAGCATGTCCAAATAGGCTTGAATGCGGCCATTTTCGCCGGGATCTCCATGGGTATAGATAATGGCAGCAGCAATATTTTCTTCTAATTGAAGGCGATCTTGCCAGTTTTCTCGTGAAATTTCAATCAGAATGCAAGTTAAGTGGTCAGGGAAATTTTTTTGAATAGTTTGTGCACTCTTTACAGAGATATGGTATTCGGAGGAGAATCCTCCGCAAATGAGTCCGATGCGCTTCATGCGTTTATTTTAAGACGAAATTATCTAAAATTGGTAATTTCGCACCATGAGGCCCTTGTATTTTATTTTTTGGTTCGCCCTAGGTTTTAGTTTTCGCTTGTTTTTTCGACGTGTAAAACAAGTGCGCCCGAGCAACAAACGCTTTGGCAGAACCATTTTTGTAAGTAATCATCCTTCGGCATTTCTAGACCCACTGGTGATTTCTCGTTTGCGAAAGCCGGTTGTTTTCTTTATGACGCGCTCAGATGTATTCAATCGCTTTACTCGGCCTATTTTTTGGTTGGCCCATATGTTGCCGATCTATCGCCAACAAGATGGCGGAAATTCACAAGAAAAAAATAAAGCGGTTTTCAAAAAAGCAACCCAAGCATTGGCACGCAACCGTAATTTGCTGCTTTTTGGCGAAGGCATTACAGACGACGTATTCGAACGTAGGCTCAAGCCTATCAAGAAAGGTGCTATTCGCATTGGCTTTACTGCCTTGGAAGACCTCGATTGGAGCGTTCAGATAGAAGTACAAGGCTTGGGCATCAATTACACAGACCCGGGCGTACTGCGCAGCGCCGTCCTCATTTCGGCAGCTGAGCCAATTGTGCTCAATAACTACAAAGAGGCTTACCTAGAAAATCCAAGTAAGGTAATTTCCGAACTCAATCGGGAGTTAGAAATCCGCATGCAAGGTCAAATTACGCATTTGAATGCTGACCACCATGTATTGTTACACGAACAAATCATGATGCTCAATCGCAAAGGTATGCACGTCTCTTGCTATGATCCGAATATTTCTCTTGAAGATCGTTGGGATTATTCGCGTCAGCTTGCCGCGCAAATGAATGGACTCAATGAATCGGCAAATCAACAACTCATCAACTTTTCAAACGATACGCTAAGCCCATATTTGAAGCAGTTGGCGCAAATCGGATTGTCAGAAGCCGAACTCTATTGGTTTGCCTTAGAACGGAATTGGAAAGTCCGCACAATTATGCTTGCATTGATTCAATTGCCATTCTTTTTATTTGGACTTATTCACGTGGCCATTCCGCACATCTTAATAAAGCGTTTTGTCGAAAGTAAGTTTGAGCGCAAAGTATTTTGGTCCTCGACAAAATTGGGGATGCTTTTAGTATTGTTGCCAATTTGGAATATTTTGGTTTTTGTGGCTTTATCTTCTTTGATACACGAAAAATGGTATTTCTGGCTTATTTATTTTGTTTCATTGAATTTTGTGGCTTTGGCTTATTATTTATTTATCAAAAACACTACTCTTTTAAGTAAATCGTTACGATATAACGCACAAAGTCTGCAAACAATTGTTGCAGAACGCAAAAGGGTGCTTGAACAATTAGAAAAACTTCAATTCTAATGGAAGATACAATTCGAATTAAAAAACCAAAATGGCTTCGCGTCAAATTACCTACAGGCGAAAATTACCGCAAGGTGAGGGGGCTCGTTGATGAGCACAAACTCCATACAATTTGTGAAAGTGGAAGCTGTCCAAATATGGGGGAGTGCTGGGGTGAAGGTACGGCAACATTTATGATTCTAGGTAATGTTTGTACGCGTTCTTGTGGATTCTGCGGCGTGCAAACCGGAAAGCCTGAGCCGGTTGATATTTTTGAACCTGGCAAGGTCGCGAATTCGGTTAAAATTATGGGGGTCAAGCACGCAGTCATTACTTCTGTTGATCGGGACGATCTCAAAGACGGCGGTGCTGACATCTGGGCGCAAACCGTAAGAGCTATCAGGCAGCAATCTCCGGGTACCACATTAGAAACCCTCATACCTGATTTTGCGGGTAATTGGTCAAATCTTCAAGTGCTTATTGATATTGCACCTGAAATTGTTTCACACAACCTAGAAACGGTGAGAAGACTCACCAAGCAAGTCCGAATTCAGGCGAAATATGACCGTAGTTTAGAGGTATTGTTCCGACTGAAAAAAGGAGGAATGCGCACCAAATCAGGCGTGATGCTCGGCTTGGGAGAGACAGAACAGGAGGTGTTGGAAACAATGCAAGACCTTAGAGCGGTCCATGTAGATATTCTGACGCTTGGGCAATATTTGCAACCCACACCCAAACATTTGCCAGTTGTCGAATTCATTGAGCCAGAAAAATTTGCTTTTTACGAACAAAAAGGCCTTGAGATGGGTTTTAGATTTGTGGAAAGTGGTCCGCTGGTTCGTTCCTCCTACCACGCCGAAAAACATCTATTCGATTTATAAAATATCTGAAAGCTTGCCCAACAAAATTTAATGACAAAAATTGTGTAAATGCTAAGCTTCTTCGTCTATTATTAACAGAATATTTCTTAATTTGGCACATTGTTTATGCACTATTAATATTTGCAGTATGAATAAAAAGGTTTATGTATTTGGTTCTCTGATAGTTACAGGTGTTTTTGCACTTGCTTTTGTTGCCTTCCAATTCCTTCCAAAATCGGCGCTCTATCGCCAAGAAGGGTTGTCAGCTCTTCAAGAAGGTCGTGCAACCGACGCTATAGCTTGGTTAAAAGCGCGTTATATTGATGTCAATACAGGCGAGCCTGTTTCTGATGCTGTGCTTGCGCAGATTGAAGCAGACATACGCAAGAAGGGGATGTCCAAATCCATCGTTTTTGAATCTATGGGCCCTGATAACATTGGTGGTCGTACCCGTGCTATATGCGTAGATCGCAGTAATATCAACCGTGTTTGGGCGGGTGGTGTTTCGGGCGGTTTATTTGTTTCTAACAACAAAGGAAACTTTTGGGAACGTGTTCTTCCCTACTTTGAAGCAGGTGGTAACCCATTTATTTCGAGCATGACCATGACTCCAGACAACACCCTTTACGTTGCTACTGGATCTAATGACGAAGGATGGGGTGGTAACGGCGTTTGGTATTCTACAGACTTCGGAAGTACCTTCGATAAAATCCCAGGAACTACGAGCGCTACAGAAATCGCCAGCTCAAATGCAGATAATTACGTATGGTTGGCAACGGCCTCAGGTCTTAAAAAATGGAAAGTTGGCGACGCTGCTCTCACCAGCGTACCTGCCTCTTCTGGAGGTTGTTTTGCACTTCAAGTTTCTACCAATGGTCAAGTTATTGTTGCGGCATACGGCGCCAACAAAACCTTCATCTCTAATGATGGTGGTAATAATTTCGTCGATAAGTCAGGAACGAATGCGAATAATTTGGTTCCAACGGGTGCCTCGCGTATTGAATACGCCATTTCTCCAACCTTAAATGACAATGGCGCACATACGATTTATGCAACCCGTACCAACTCAAGTTTAATGTCCATGCACGTTTCTCACGATAACGGCGAAACTTGGAATCAATTTGTCGGTGCTTCTGGTCCTCCAAACGAATTTGATATCTATCGTAACCAAGGTACTTACAACAGCATCCTCTCTGTAGACCCAACTGACTCAGAGCGTCTATTGATAGGTGGTATTGACGTTTGGGAATGGAAACAAACCGTTAACAATCCGCCCTCAGGTGGGTTTGAGAAAATTTCTCTTTGGTTTGTGAACCCAAGCTCACCCACCTACGTACATGCTGACAACCACGAAATGAAATGGGACAACAACAACCGTTTATACCTAGGTAATGACGGAGGTGTTGGTATTACCGTCGATAAAGGTGCCAATTGGTACCCTGCTAATCGCGGCTACAACGTGACTCAATTCTACGGAATCGCATACGATGCAGCCGGACGCGTCATGGGTGGCACCCAAGACAACGGTACGCTTTACAACGACTTCTCCCTATCAACATACCATGAGTTCCGCGAGGTAAATGGTGGTGATGGTTTCGAATGTGAGATATCGTTCTTTAATCCGAACGTCATGATCTCCTCGATTTACTACAACACCATTTCTCGTTCCGGAGACCGCGGTGTCAACTGGACTAACTTTAGCCCTAACCTCCCTGGAACATATGACCCACCAGGTACGGACGGAAGCCCCTATCATCCTTTCCATACAGAACTCTTCTTAGCAGAGTATTTCGATCCTAATTCCGAAGACTCGGTAACTTACATACCCAAGAAAAACTATGCCGCAGGCGCTATGCTTCGCATTCCTTCTTTGGCCTCTGGAGATACCATTACTATTGCTACGCCAACGGCTCTTTATTTTGATGATACACTCTATTATGATCCATCTTTAACCGTGAACAATGTCAATTTTGGCATTAATACCGCAACCGGGGAAACCGTAGAAATGGGTTCTGATACCGTATTTTTCAATGTCGCTTGGGATACACTTCGCGTTGCCGACCCTTACCAATCTTGGTTTTTAGTTTATGTAAATGCAAATGGTGGTGAATTGTGGGGAACGCGAAACGCCGGTCGTTTTTCAGTAACGAATCCTGGATGGCTTTGTGTGGCTAGAGGTTTTGGAGGTGGTACTTTCAATTCTGTAGATGTCGAGTTTTCACGCGATCTCAATCATTGTTACATCAGTTCAGGCAACGGTGTATGGCGTTTAGATGGCCTCGGTGACATCTACACCAGTGACCCAGATTTCGCCTCCAAAGCAGGCTATGTAACCCAAGGCCCCAACACAACACCTCCGTCTGGTACTACCCTTACCAAGATTACCAATACTTCTTATGAAGGTATCGCCATCAATCCGAACAATGCCAATGATCTCGTTTGTTTTGCAGGATTCAATGGTACAAATAAACGAACAAACAATGCAACTGCAAGTAGTCCTTCATTTACAAACCTCGGAGCCATTGTTTCCGGTATTGCTACATACGACGGTATCATCGATCGCAACGATCCAGATATTCTAGTGGTAGGAACCTCTAATGGTGCATGGGTTTCCGAAAATGGTGGTGCAACTTGGGCTAACGCTTCTACTGGTTTTGAAGGCACACCTGTTTACGAAGTACTCCAAAGCTGGCGCTCCTTCGACGAAGGAAACAGCAGACCAGGCGAAATCTACTTAGGTACATACGGACGTGGTATTTGGAGAACTACGCAATTCCTCGGAACAAATAATCCTTCGGGCTCACCTGCTGGTCAGTTCAAAACGAAGTTGCGTACTTACCCGAACCCAACCCGAGATAACACAACGTTGGCTTTTGAATTAGCACAGAGTGGAAAAGTAGAGGTTCAGGTGTACTCCATTACTGGTCGTTTGGTTTGGTCTAAGATTGCCCAAATGTCTGATGGCACACAAGAAATCAGCATTGACGGGTCTGATTTACCAACCGGCACCTACATCGTGAAGTTCAGTTCAGGTAAACAGTCTGATACAGCTAAGTTTATTAAAATGTAAGCTTTTGCAATAGAATTAGAAAAGGAGACTTCGGTCTCCTTTTTTTGTGTCAAATTTTTACGTTATGTGTCCCGCTGCAAATTGCTGGCGAATTAACCGAGCACAAGACCCGCAAAATTAGAGAGCAGCACATGTCCGTAATTACCTGATACTTCCGGATGAAACTGCACCCCATATTGGGGCAACAACTTGTGTTTCATGGCTTCATTGATACAGGCGTCTGAGCAAGCCAGTAGCTCAAAACCGCTAGGAACTGAAATGTGTTCACAATGGTCCTCTTGCATTTCAAAAATGTCAGGTAGGCGCTCAAATAAAATATCATCTTTAATGACTTCAATTTCTTGCATGCTTCTATCTTCGCGCATTCTAGAGACCCTTGCGCCATTGAGTAAGCCCAGTATTTGATGTCCAAAACAAATACCAAGTAAAGGTTTAGGGTAGGTCTTGATCCAGGAAAGGTGCGTTAAATAGGGTGTAGGATCAATATCGGTAAGTAAAATAGGTGCACCTGAAATAACAACACCACTAAAATTACCCAATTGAGCAGCCTCGAAATCATATAAACCTATGGTTTGTACATCGATATATTCATCGAGTTGAGCAGCTATTGCTGGTGTTTTGTTACTTCCACAATCGAGTAGTGCGATCATTCATTGGGCTTATAAAACACGCAGCTCACCGCTCTGTGATCGCTGCGTGTGTGTTTTTGAATTTGAAAACGGGTAGCACGAAGCTGAGGACTGTAAAAAAGATAATCTATTCTGCCTGCGGGAAGGCGACCGACGTAAGTACTTCCCAGACCGAAACCGCTACCTCTAAAGGCGTCGAGCAAAAGCAGTTGAAATTGGTTATAGGTATAGGACATCGGGGTATCATTGAAATCTCCACAGACAATTACAGGATACGGTGAGGTTTGAAGGTGTTCAACAACTCTTCTTGCTTGTTCAGCTCGCTTTTCAAATGCTCCTCTCAATTTGCGGTATACTGCAATGGCTCCTTTTTTACTTCCATAGGTTTGTACTTCCTTGCCTTCGAGATTTGGATCAGTATTTAGTCGTATGGACTGCAAGTGAACGTTATAGACCCTAAACGTATCTGTTCCTTTAACAATATCGGCAAAAATGCAATAATTAAAGTCTTGTAAGCCTTGTGATTCGAACATTACATCTCCTCTTGCTATCATCGGGTACTTAGAAAATAAGGCAATACCGTAATTTTCTCTGGTACGCCTTTTATGCGCACTCCGCTCGTGGTAGTCTTTTGTACTCATGATGTGATTGAGAGAATCCATTACTTCAAAACGACTTGGTTTATCTTGGCGATAAAATTCTTGCAAACACAAAATATCCGGTTGTTCTTTGTCGATAAACTGAAAAATTTCGTTTCTCGCATTTAGTGCTTCTGAGAACGAAGGATTGAATAAATCGAAAAGCCTAACGTTATAGCTGAGCACTTTGAGGCCAGTCGTCGCTGTTAAATCAGGATTGCCGCTGGCTAAAGAAAAATTGCGAAAATGTAGTTTCCCACCAATCAGTATGGTAAGCAAGCAAATCACAGCCCATTTAGATCTAAAAATACCCCAAATGATCAACCAAAAAATGGTCAGTCCGAGAAAAATTGGATAACTCAGCCCAAAAAAAGGTAGTGATGGTATCGTAGATGGGTGAATAAAAGGGGCCAGATAACTTAAAAGCAGTCCGATCAGGGTAAGTGCAGTTGCTATTTTAAAGGGTGCAAAGAGCAAGGAACGCTGCTTTCTAGACATCTTTGCTCTGTTGAAATAAAAAGTCCTTCTCTTCTTTAGATAGGGCGTCGTAGCCGCGCTTGGCGATTTTATCCAGAATGGTATCCAAGTGCTTTTGGCGTTCTTGTTTGTGAGCGCGGTAGTCGTCGTCAGTTAGCGGGCGTCCGCCTTTCTTCACTTTTAACTTTGGGCTCGTTTTGGATACTTTGATACCAAGCCACGGTCTAGAAAGTCGAATATGCCAAAATTGTTGGATGCTCCAGAGACCAAATAGCGCCCCACCAATGTGTGCAAAGTGTGCGATTTGATCAGATGTACCAACGGCACTGAGGTCTTTGAGGAAAAAGAAGATGGCCAACATATAAATCCGCAACGGAAAAACACCAAAAAGTTGCACTTTTAGTTGCGGTTGTGCAATGGCTAAGGCCGTAAATATAGACATAATGGCCCCTGAAGCACCAACTACAGAGAAGGTGCTATCCTGAAGTGCTGGAAAAAGTTGATGGGCTATTATTTCTGCTAAATTACCCGCTAAACCACCAAGAATATAAAGTTGTAAAAGCCGTAAGCCTCCAAAAAAACGCTCGTAGGTTTGGCCAGCAAAATAAAGAAATAATAGATTTCCAAATAAATGCCAAATGCCAAAGTGAGCAAATAAAGAAGTCAGGAGTGTCCAAGGTTTGAGGAGCACACCAAAAGTATCTACCGGCAATGCAAACCAATAATGACTAATGTATTCATATATAGCAGCGTTTGCTGTACTAAATACTTCTAATCTTTCAAGCGCATTAATGAGCTGTATGAGTGCAAAAACACCGATGTTAACCATTACCAAACGAATGGTCATGGTGCCGCTTTTGAATTGCTCTTGGAGTTGTGCGATGAGGGGATTCATTACCAAAAGTTTGAACGGTCTTTTTTGCGCCATACAAGAACCAAAATAGCACCAGCAAGCGCTCCTCCTACATGGGCGAGGTGCGCTACGTTATCGCTAGCTTGGTTTTGAAAAGCTAAATAAAGTTCGAGTAAAAAATAGCCTGTCACTAAGAATTTGGCTTTGACCGGAATGGCAAAGTAGAGTCGGAATTCTGTGTTTGGAAATAAGATGGCAAAGGCGGTCATAATACCAAAAACACCACCAGAAGCACCCACCATTGGCGTGATGGATTTATCTAAATAACTTTGTAATGAAGGGGTTACACTAATTTGATTTTCAGAGATATATGAATTGATTTGACCAATCAGGTTGCCGTTTAGATCAACGGTATGTTTTAAAAAATAATTGAATTGATCGATATCAAATTGTGCAGCTAGTGAGCGCTTCAAGTTCATGATTTCGATGAACCCGATCATGTTATATAGTGCAAAAGAACCCATGGCGCTAACGAGATAGAAGATAAAGAATCTTTTGGGCCCCCATATATTTTCGAGGTAGGCACCGAGCATGACGAATAGCCACATGTTGAAGAAAATATGTAAGAAATTATCGGTGCTGTGCATAAAAAAATGCGTTACCACTTGATAAGGTTCGAAAAACGGCGAATTGATATAATGGGCACCGAGCGTCATTTCAAGACCAATTCCTTGGCTTTTGAGTAGCAAACTTGCTACAAAAAAAGCGATATTCAGCAATAAAATATTTTTGGTAACTTGGGGTAGATTCTGAAACATAGCTATAATTTTTTGGCTAATTCGTCGAAGCCTAAAGTATACATAATTGGTTTGCCATTGGGTGTAGTGGTGTGCTGCGGGCACTGAAATAAGGTATCGATGAAATGCTCAACTTCTTGGTGGTGCTGTATGCGGTAGTTTTTGGAGCCTAGCAAGGCCAGTTTAGCAACGATAAAATGGGCTACATCGCCGCTGTCGATGTCTGAATACGTCGCTGCATTGGTGAGGTCGTCTAGGCAGGCTTCAAGGTCTAAAGCCGATAAGAGGGCCGGAACAGCTGAAATAAGTAGTTGATCTTCGTGTATCTCGAAGGCAAAACCTAATTGTGACCATAGACTTTTTTGACCTTGCCAAGTGACTTTGGCTTCTTTTGCTAAAGTTCTTTCAAGCGGGAAGAGCAATTGTTGTGAGGCCAGTGGTTGTGATACAAAGTGCTGTATGAGTTCGTCGAATAAAATGCGGTTTTTTGCTCTGTGGATATCGATAATTAGAAAACCTGATTTAGTCGGGCTGATTAAATATTTATCGTGCAATAAGAACTGCTTGGCCTCAAGTTCAGCTGAGAAATCAATTGGATTGTCTGAGGGTATTTGGTGTTCTATTTGATAAAATTGTTGCCAATCTTCAGGGCTAGGAGGCGTACTACCAAAACCTTCTTGTTGTAAGGCTGTACTATAGTTCTTTGCACTTGATCCGCTATTTGAAGTGGGATGGACCGTTGTTTGAAACGGGTTATAAGTTGGGTTTACTACTATTTGAGGCTCAATGGGCTCTGATTTTCTAAGTGCATTTGGTATGTCAAAAGCGTTCTCAGTTTCAAAATCGAGCGTAGGAAAGATATTGTGTTTGCCCAACGCTTGCCTTACACTACTCAATAGGATGGAATAGATAAAGCGGTCCTCTTCAAATTTAATCTCTGTTTTGGTTGGGTGAATATTGACATCGATTTTTTGTGGATCAATATCTAGGAAAATACAGTAGCTGGCATGGTGCTTTTCGGATATCATGCCGTCATAGGCTTTCGTGATTGCATGATTGAAATACGGATCTTTAAAAAAGCGATTGTTAACGAAAAGATATTGTTCACCTCTGCTTTTTTTGGACATTTCAGGCTTACCAACATAGCCACTAATACGCACGATATCGGTCTGCTCGTTGATGGGGACCAATTTTTCATTGCTCCCTTTGCCAAAAATGGCAGCAATACGCATTCTGTGATTTCCTGCGGGCAATTGGATGAGCTCTTGGCCGTTGTGTTGAAAACTAAACTGAAGTTCGGGGTGGGCTAGGGCAACGCGTTCAAATTCAGTTTGAATATGACTGAGTTCAATGGTATCACTTTTTAAAAAGTTACGGCGGGCTGGTACGTTATAAAATAGGTTCTTGACCTCGAAAGATGCTCCGTTATTGCACAGAACTTCTTGTTTGAATTTGATTTGGTTGCCCTCGATTTCAATATGCATACCGGTGTCTTGGTTTGCTTGTTTGGTCTTGAGGCTCACATGGGCTATTGCTGCAATGGAGGCGAGGGCCTCGCCACGGAATCCTTTGGTCGTTAGCGCAAAAAGGTCAGATGCTTTCTGCAATTTGCTGGTGGCATGCCTCAAAAAGCACTTTTCAGCATCTTGGGTATCCATGCCTTTTCCGTTGTCGAGCACTTGAATGAGTGTTTTGCCAGCATCTTTAACTACTAATTGAATTTGGGAAGCCCCAGCATCTATAGCGTTTTCGAGTAGTTCTTTGACAACAGAGGCAGGTCGTTGAATGACTTCTCCGGCTGCAATTTGATTGGCGATATGATCGGGCAGTAAGTGGATAATGCTCATGCGGGCTCACGTTGTTTCGTGCTGAACAAATGTAATTAATTCCGCTGAGTTCGCCGCGCTTATATCCTCACGATTGTGCCTGAGTAGGTTGTTTTTTCGTTTGGAAGCACCTGTTGTAGGGTAACTTTCCAAATATATGCTTTTTGTGCACCTACAAGCTGCCCATTGCGTTGGTCTATGCCAGTCCATGGGTTTTGTGCGTCAGTGGTTTTAAAAACAAGACCTCCGTTGTCAGGATCTATAATAAGCAGTTCAAAGCGCACCTCTCGGATGGTGAGGGCATACGGCATGAAGGTGGCATTTCGCTCATCTCTAGATGCTGGATTAAAGGCATTGACCGCAAGTAAGTTGTAGTCTTCATTGGAGGTTACCTTGATTTTTTCTGTACTATGACATCCGTCGAGTTGAGCATGTGCGGTAATTGTGTAGGTTTGACCTTGAAAGGCGAGTAAATCTACACTTCTATTTGTTTGGTTAATGAGGGTGCCGTTCGCACTCCAGGTAATATCTGCACCGGTATTTTCTGCGTTGATACGAATGCGCGGCGTACCTTCTTCGTAATTTATGGCATCGGCATCAAGTATAATTTTTGGTACTTTGCAAGGTATTGGAACCGCACTTGACGCTTGGTTACCATTTTGATCATTTGCTAAGTTTTGCGCTTCATTTTGAGATTTCGAATCAGTATTTGCATTCAATTGCTCATTGGGAACAGAAAGCGCTATTTCTTGTTGGTTGAACAAAATAGGAGGTAAATACCAATCTGGGTCTAAAACTACTTCTTGAGTGAAGGGTGTAAAACCTTGTTTGGTAGCATTGTTTGGAGCAATAGTTAAAATGTTTTGGTTCGCATTTGGCTTCGTTGGCTTCTTGCTTTTTTGTGTATTAAGTGCTGATAACTGGTTGGTTTTCTCCAACGTTTGGGTTTTATTTTTTGCGATTCGACCCGCATTGTTGGAACGTTCATTTTTTGGACTAAAATTGTACCAAATAGCGATTAAGCCGATAGAGAGAATTGCAGCAATAGCGACTTTACCCAACCGAGATAATCCGGTGTTGGCTTTTGGTAGTTTCTTAGACAACGACATCCAAGCTGTGGGGTCGTAGTCGTAGGAGAATTCTTCTACTAGCTCCTTTATTTTTGTTTCAAATTGATCTTTCATTGTTGTTCGATCCGTATAAATTGTTCTTTTAATAGGCGTTGCAAATTCATTTTTGCTTTCGATAAATTGGATTTTGACGTTCCTTCGGAGATTCCAAGCATTTCTGCTATTTCTTTGTGGCTGCGCTCTTCCATCACATAAAGGTTGAAAACCGTCCGGTATGCTGGTGATAGTTTGGCAATCGCTTCATGCGCAAGTTGTGCCTTGATTTGGTTGTATTCAAGGATTTCTTTTTCTTGCATGGGGTCTGCTGCTATAGATTTAAAGTCGTTATCCTTGTCAGTTAAAAAAGGATTGTTTTTCGATTTTCTAATATGGTCAATAGCCGTATTGCTTACAATTCTTCGAATCCAGCCCTCGAGAGAGCCTGAGAAATCAAAATGTTCCAATTTGTCAAAGACCTTTAAAAATGAAACTTGAAGCACTTCTTGAGCGCTGTCGCGCTCGCCAATGTAACGCATACTGACAGCCATCATTTTGCCATAAAACATCGTAAATAGGCGTTCTTGTGAGCGTCGCTCACCTTTGAGGCACCCCTCTACGATTCGTTTTAAGTTGTCTTGCTGCTCCAATTTTCAATATATGTTAAACGCAAAGCTAAGCAGAGGGTTGCCTTTGTTTGTAATATGTCCTGGAAATAGCGATAAAAAAATGATTTTTTTCTCAACTATGCGTAAATTCGTCGCGCAAAGCTTTTATCCATTTAAAAAAAAGACAAATGAAAGTAACTGTTGTAGGTGCAGGTAACGTAGGAGCAACCTGTGCTGATGTACTGGCTACCCGTGAGATCGCCAATGAAATTGTATTACTAGATATCAAAGAAGGATTTGCCGAAGGAAAAGCGCTCGATATTTGGCAAACATCCCCTATTAATCTTTATGATTCTCGTACCGTTGGTTGTACCAATGATTATGCGCGTACCGCAGATTCAGACGTTGTAGTCATTACTTCAGGTTTGCCACGTAAGCCAGGTATGTCTCGTGACGACCTTATCGCAACCAATGCTGGTATCGTTAAGACCGTGACCGAAAACGTCGTGAAATCCTCCCCCAATGCCATTATTATTGTGGTTTCTAATCCCTTAGATGTCATGACCTACTGTGCCTTTTTGAATGCTAATATGCCCTCTTCAAGAGTGTTTGGCATGGCTGGGGTGCTAGATACTGCCCGATACCGTGCATTTTTGGCAGAAGAACTCAATGTGTCTCCAAAAGATATTCAAGCGGTATTAATGGGTGGCCACGGCGATACCATGGTTCCACTACCGCGCTATACAACGGTTGGTGGTATTCCTGTTACAGAACTCATCGACGAAGCTCGTTTAAATGACATCATCGAGCGTACCAAATTTGGTGGTGGTGAAATCGTAAAGCTACTCGGTACTTCTGCATGGTATGCACCTGGCGCAGCAGCAGCTCAGATGGTAGAAGCTGTAGTCCGCGATCAAAAACGTATTTTCCCGGTTTGTGCTTGGTTACAAGGTGAATACGGATTTTCTGATATTTATCTTGGCGTACCTGTAGTGCTCGGCAAAAACGGTATCGAAAAAATCATCGAGCTCCAACTAGACGAGGCAGAACGTGCATTGCTTGCCGATTCAGCAGAGGCCGTCAAAGGCGTCATGGATGTGCTAGACAACATGAATGCGAACGCTTAATGCTTTAGTTCGAGTTAAGGAAGCTCAAAGGCGCCAATATCTGGCGGATTTCCTCGTCCTTGGCCCAGAATATCTGCGAAAACAGCCGAATTAATACCCTTGTTGGATAAAGACGAATTGCTACTGAAAGTAAAGTCTCTTTCACTTGGGTTGGTAAATAAGGGTGCTTGATTCCAAAATGTGTTGGCCCCATAGAAACTGTCGGTATAGGTATTTTCGGATTTGAAAACACAATAGTCAAAATCAAAGTTGAGTTGTACGCCCGCCATTTGAATGGTGTCAAAAGCAAGTTCTGTATTTAGGTTGCCATAAATAACGCAGTTTTTGAATACGCCTTCTTCTATACTCGATACCAATGTTTGATTTTGTTGGTAGTCATTGTAATAATTACTGATCCCAACTGCCGGATTAGTAGAGGCTCCGTAGCCTAGTAAATTACAATGATTGAAATGGAAATCTCCTCCCTGTAAAACGAGCAGTGCGTGGGTTCCATTCTGAGAAATCAGACAATTTTCGGCTTTGACCTTTGCGCCGGCAAATATGAAAATGCCATAGCGTGCTTGGTTGTAGATTTGAGTGTTTTGTATTTCGAGAGTATAACTTGTATTATTCGGGTCTTCACTGAATAAATGAACCCCGGAAGTGCCGTTTTTGAGAATGGCGTAATTGATCGAACTCGGTAAAGCCTGATGCAAGTAAATTCCGTAGTATTGGCCTGCAATATCCTGGTAGTCTTGTTCTAGGCGGTCTCCTTGAAAAACCACTTCATTGCCGAGTTGCCCTTCTATTTGTAAAGAACCTTTGTATACGTACAATAAAGAGTTTTTGTGGAGGTGAATTTTTGTGCCGGCGGGTATAGTGAGATTTTTTGCGGAGTCGACAATGGCTGCGCCATAAATAACGTGCGGTTTGTCATTGGGCCAAATGCCCTCGTTGAAATCAAAAATTTGCGCTTGAAAATTAGAATAATGGAAATACGCATCTTGGCCCCAAGCTGCTAACTTGACGTATTGGTCTTTTCCGTTGGTTCTAAAACGGATAGAATCTTCGATAATGAGTGGGTTTGTCGTATTGTTGACTTGTAGTGTGACTTCTACAAAAATAAATAAGGAATCTTGAGCTTCGAGCAGGAGATCTTTATGCAGATGGCCGGCAATACCATCTACATTGATACGGTACACAGATTGGTCCGCGCCCATTAGTTCAATTTCTTCAATTTGAAGACTGCGCTGGTCAGGGTTGTATATTTTTAATGATTTGGTGGTAGAGCCAACCGTTGTAAACACGGTGTCGAATACGAGTGTATCAGTAGAAAAGGTAAGATTGCCTTTGGAAAGGAGCACATTTTTATTGCAAGAACTCAAGGTGCTCCACATAAGAAGGCAACTTGCAATAAGAAAACCGATTAAAATCCGCATTTGATGTTGAAACGTGTAAAGCTAAAGATTATTGGTTCCTCCACCCAATTTTAAGTGAAAATGTTGTTTGGCTTGCCCAGGTTTTGGGCTAAGTAGGCCAAAGTAAAAACAATCTGCAGAAAAATGAAACTGCTGGTTTTCTATGAGCTTTTGCCAATTTATTTTTTGCTTTGTATGACGTGGCTCAAAGACCACAAAAATGGAATCCGGATGCAGTAATTCAAAATTGATTTGACCAATAAATTGTTTGAGTTTTTCGCTACTTTGAATATAAATACAAGGTTCTTGTAAGTCCCTTTTGATGGATAATTGTCTTGCTGATTCGTCGGTAATTAAAACTTGAAAATGAGGAATAGCAGTATAGAGCTGATCCAAAAATTTTTTCGTTCTCTTGCAAGTAATATTTGTGAAAATCTGTTGCTTAATGACTGGTTTTTGACCAGCCACTTGATCTACTAACCAGTAGGCAAATGGGGAGTGCGTTCCGTGGCGACCTTTGGCCTTCCATAGAAAAGCTGTATATTCGATGCAGCGAAACATAGCGTAAAAATAACAATTAAGAAGTCATTTACTTGGAAGAGCAGCGGTCGATAGCACAGCAACTTGAATTTATTCAGCACGGAGCACACCCATTAGCGGTAATGAGTCCTTGTAGGGTTGGAGACGGCATCCTTTCTTTAAGTGAAGATCAAAAGGAGCAATTTAGACAACTTGCCCATCAAAGTGCGGTAGCCGTTACTTTATTTATTCCGGCATCGGGTTCTGGTTCTAGGATGTTCGAATTTTTAAAGGAGTTCATCCATTATCCAAATCCAGAAAATGCCCAGAAGGCAGCAAGATTTTATAGTAGGCTTTCTGAATTTGCTTTGTTTCGAAAATTGCCTCAGAAATTTCAAAAGAATTATTTGGACGGTAAATTACAACTTGAAGAACTCATTGATTACTTACTTGGGCCCGAGTGGCTGAATTTTGCAAACACCCCAAAAGGCTTGATTCCGTTTCATATCCAAGAGCCCTTTATTCTCAATCCATTTCAAGAACAGCTCCTTCAGGCTGCACAATTGAGCGTGGCGCACTGTCAGTATCATTTTACCATTCAACAAGAGTTTGAACAAGATTTTAAGGTGGCTATTGACCAAATAGAAGCGCTCACCTCCCGAACCTATGAGGTGACGTATTCTGTGCAAGATCCTTCAACTGATGCCTTTGTATTTAAATCCGATGGTCAGCTTTTCAAAGATCAGAATGGTCGGGTTGTGCGTCGACCTGCTGGCCACGGCACATTGCTTCGCAATTTAGATGTGCTCGATGCTGAATACATTTTGGTAAAAAATATTGATAATGTCCAGCACTTTAGTCAGCAAACAACGAGCAACATAACTTGGGAGGTTTTATTGGGCTTGCAAATGCAGATCAGATCCGACTTAAAACAATTTGTTAAACGTAATGATTTTGACGGTCTTTGCTCGTGGAATGAGCGCTACGCATTGTATGATCAGCAATGGTTAAAGGAACAAAAACACAACGCTTGGCAAGAGCTACTCAATAGACCTTTGCGGGTTTGTGGAATGGTGAAGAACGACGGTCAGCCTGGTGGTGGGCCATTCTTTGTTTCTATAAACGGTCAAAAATCAAAGCAAATCGTCGAAAAAGCGCAATTGACCCAATTGCCGAAAGCCAGTCAACTACTGCTGCAAAGCACGCATTTTAATCCGGTCATGATGGTGCTTAGCCCTTGCGATCTAGATGGCAAGCCACATTTGTTGGAAAATTTTGTAGACCACTCAACTTATTTTGTGGTGGATAAACAACAAGATGGAGAAAGCGTAAAATTTGTAGAACAACCCGGTCTTTGGAATGGGGCAATGGCACATTGGAACACTTTATTTGTTGAAGTGCCATCTATCGTCTTTTCTCCTGTAAAATCTGTACTTGATTTATTAGATTTAGCACATCAGGCAAACAAAGGGGCTTAGAATTGGTTACTTTTGTAACTCAAAGCAAAGTACATGATACCCGTAACTATTTATAGCGAAATGACGCCCAACCCTTCTACCATGAAGTTTGTGGCTAACAAATATCTCTTGCCAACCGGCGCTTCTGTAGAATTTGAAAACAAAGCAGCAGCTAAAGGCTATTCGCCACTCGCCGAGGCGCTCTTCGACTTTCCTTTTGTATCGAAAGTTTTTATTGCCGTTAATTTTATCACGATTGCCAAAACCGATAATGTACCCTGGGATTTCATCACCATGGAGCTACGTGAATTCATCCGCGAATGGATTGCCTTTGAAAAAGAAGTTTTGATTGCCATGCCGAGTCAAATTCAGTTAGATGAGCAAGTTAAACACACCGATGACAGCCAGCCACAACAAACTTCAAAATCAGTTTCCTTCGCACCGTCGGAACTCGATGACGCCATCATTGACCTGCTGGACCAATATGTACGCCCTGCAGTGGCTAACGATGGGGGAGCTATTGATTTTCTAGGTTATGAAGCGGGTAAAGTAACGGTAATGTTGAAGGGTTCTTGTGCGGGTTGCCCGTCTTCTACCGCCACTTTAAAAGGCGGAATCGAGAATTTACTCAAACAACATTTGCCAGAAGTAAAAGAAGTTGTGGCCTTTAACGGATAATTTCGTTGCATATAGTCGTTATGTGCAAATTTTGGGTTATATTTAGATGAACAACAGTTTAAACTGCTTGTTCTATAACTATCTCCATGTCACTCACTATACCTACATACCAACTTAAAGACGCACTTAAAAACCATTTTGGTTACGATCAATTTAAGGGTGCTCAAGAACAAATCATTGAAAACGTCCTTGCGGGCAGGAATACCTTTGTACTCATGCCCACTGGTGGTGGCAAGTCACTTTGTTATCAGCTACCATCTCTCATTTTACCTGGTACGTCCATCATTGTATCGCCACTCATTGCCCTTATGAAAAATCAAGTCGATGCTGTTCGGGGTTTTTCACAAACAGGTCAAATCGCACATTTTTTAAATTCCTCATTAACCAAAGCGGAAATTACCCAAGTGAGGGCCGATGTATTGAGTGGGCAAACAAAAATGTTGTACGTAGCCCCTGAATCACTGACCAAAAAAGAAAATATAGATTTTTTAGCGGCTGTCCCGATTTCATTTTTTGCCATCGATGAAGCGCACTGTATTTCTGAATGGGGCCATGACTTCCGTCCTGAGTACCGTCGCTTGCGCGAAATCTTCGAAAAAATATCCTCGGTACCGGTCATTGCCCTGACCGCTACTGCTACGCCGAAAGTTCAGCACGATATCCAGAAAAACCTCAATATGCTGGATGCCGATGTATTTAAATCATCATTTAACCGCGATAACCTCTATTACGAAATTCGTCCGAAGCGCGATGTTGAAAAACAAATCATCCGTTATATCAAGCAACACGAAGGCCAAAGCGGTATTATTTACTGCCTGAGCCGAAAAAAAGTAGAAGAAATCGCAGAGCTTTTACAAGTGAACGGTATCAATGCATTGCCTTATCATGCAGGCCTAGATGCAAACTCGCGTGCGCGTCATCAAGATGCATTCTTGATGGAAGACGTCGAAGTGATTGTAGCTACAATTGCATTTGGTATGGGCATCGATAAACCAGATGTGCGCTATGTAATTCACCACGACATCCCTAAATCAATCGAAAGTTATTACCAAGAAACAGGCAGAGCAGGTCGAGACGGTGGCATAGGGGAATGTATTGCATTTTATAGCTACAAAGACATTGAGAAACTGGAGAAGTTTTTGCAAGGAAAAGCACTCACAGAACAAGAAATTGGTCGCCAACTCCTGCATGAAATCGTTTCTTATTCAGAAACATCTGTTTGTCGTCGTAAGTTTATTCTTCATTATTTTGGGGAGGAATTCAATCAAGAAAACTGCCAGGAAAAATGCGACAACTGTAAACATCCACAAGATCGTATGGAAGGCGGTGGGTATCTTCATCACCTATTAAACGCTGTGGTAGCATTGGAAGAGACTCAAAAATCCAAGCACTATTGCGCGTTTTTATCAGGCCACATCAATGCCGACATCAAAGCCTACAAGCACGATCAACTTCCTTTATTTGCAATAGGTAAAGACCACGACGAACATTTTTGGAATGCCGTCATACGGCAGGCTGTGGTTGCGGGCTACCTCTACAAAGACATCGAGACTTTCGGAACGCTCAAGCTCACTACAAAAGGTAAAGATTTTGTTGTCAAACCAGGCTCATTTCTACTTTATAAACAACACGATTTCTCCAATACAGACGACGACGACATCATTCTCAGTCAAAAAGGGGCTGCTTTTGACGAATTATTGTACAGCCAATTGATCGATTTACGCCGAAAAGTAGCAAAGCAAGCCGGCGTTCCTCCTTTTGTGGTTTTTCAAGAACCTTCATTGCGCGATATGTGTTTGCAGTATCCTATTGATATGCAAGAACTGACCTCAATACAGGGTGTTGGAACGGGAAAGGCCCAACGCTATGGAGCGCCCTTTATTGAACATATTGCGGCCCATGTCGAAGCCCAGCAGATCGAGCGGCCGCAAGACCTGATTGTCAAGTCCTTGATCAATAAATCAGGTGCTAAAGTTCAGCTCATCCAAAATATTGACCGCAAATTGCCTCTAGAGGATATCGCCAAAGCGCAAGGTAAATCTTTCGATGCCTTATTGGAAGAGTTGGAAACGGTGGTTAATTCCGGAACGAAACTCAATATCAATTATTATCTAGTGGAAGTGTTAGACGCAGATAACCAAGCAGAAATCATTGATTACTTCATGAATGCCGACTCCGATGACCTCATTACGGCATATAGAGAATTCGATGGGCTTTACAGCGAAGAAGAACTCCGCCTGATCCGCATCAAGTTCCTATCGGAATACGGCAACTAAGTCGTATTTTCTTTACTTTTTGGGTTGCAAGACTTTCCAAACGGAGGACCTCGTTACACTATGGTAATTTTCCTTGGCTTCATGAAAAATACTTAGGGCTAAACCGTGCCCTTTCGTTGTGCGGGCTAGAGCCTCATAAATCGGTAAAACATATTTGCGTCGCCCTACTTTGAATAAAAATTGCTTCAACTCTTTTTCAATTTGAAAAATATAGTCTGAATGGGAGGCCAAAACAAACCAATCGCATAGTATTTCGCTGTTGTTGCTTTGACCGAAATGCAATTGGCGCTCAAGTAATTGGAGTCGTTTGGGTTCGGTTTCTTTAGAAAGCGATCGAATGAAAATTTGCCATTCTTGGATGAGGTGGTCTTGATAAGTAATAGTGAGGATTCTTTTTATTTTTTTTCGCTTACCGTTTTTACGGACCCATTCGTATTTGTAGGTGGGTTCAAATGGATTTTTTCCCTTGTTAAAATCGGTAGCATAGTGGTTAATTATAGAGAGTCTAGGCGCGTCAACTTTGCTGCAATTGGAAGGTAAACCGGGCTTGAAAATCCAGTCTTTATGGTTAAAATGGAGGTTTGTCTTATGCAAGAGTTGCGCATTGAGGTAGTCAATGAATTGGTCTGCACTAATCGTTTGAAATGCAAAATTGTCGAAGTAGCTTTTCAAGAAGGCGTCAAGTCTTTTTCTTCCAATGGTATTTTCTAGTGTTCTAAAGAAAAATGCACCTTTAACGTAAGCGATATCGGACATTGCAATATCGGGGTCGCGGTTTGAGAGGTCAAGGTGTAGTTTGCTGTCCTGAAAAGTATTGTTGGCGCGCATGTCAGTGAGCGTTTGTTCGAGCTCATTAAATTCTACTTGGGCCAAGACATCTGCAATTTCTTTGCCACGAAGCGCCTCCATGATGCGCTGTTCAAAATAGACGGTCGTGCCTTCATTGAGCCAGAGGTCAGACCATGTTTGGTTCGTGACTAAATTACCAGACCATGAATGTGCTAATTCATGGGCCAGAACAGAGACCAAGCTTTTGTCGCCGGTGAGTAGTGTTGGATTGGCAAAGGTTAGCATTGGGTTTTCCATACCACCAAAAGGGAAAGAGTAGGGCAGTACCAAAACATCATAGCGCTCCCATTGATACGCTCCGTAAAGTTCTTCGGCTACTTGCATCATTTGTGGTAGGTCTTCAAATTCCTCGACACAATCAAAAAGTAATTCCTTTTCAGCATATACACCACAGTTGTTACCAAAATCATGAAAACCAATGTCTCCAACTGCTAAAGCAATGAGGTAACTCGGAATTGGTTTGGTCATTTCAAAATGATATAAGCCATTATTTTGGAGTTTCTTTGGGTTTTTTGCGCTCATGAGCGCGAGCAAATCTTTGGGAACCTTGAGGTCTGCGCTATAGGTAATGCGGTTTGAAGGGGCGTCTTGTAATGGAATCCAGGTGCGCGTTAAAATCGCTTGCCCCTGCGTATACAAAAATGGTTTGGTTTTTGAACTTGTTAGCGTGGTGTCTAGCCAATCAAGAGCAGCTGAGGCTTCCGTTGTTTGGTAATAAATATTGACATTGATGGTTTTCGCATCTACATTGACAAGTAAAGCTTGGCCAATGATGCTGTCTTTGTCCATGGGGCCAATTGTAAAGTCTGTTTCTTTTTCTGCACCTTTTGCTCCTAAAGTTACTTTCTGAATGAGCAATCCTTTTATGTCAAATATAGCGGTGTCGGCACCTTTGTTTTGCATTTGATGGCGCGCCACACCGTATATCGTTTGGGCTGTGAAATCTACCTCGAGATCGAGATGCAGGTGCTTGGTATTGATTTGTTCTAGGTTGGCATAACTGTGGTCATCTTGGGGTTGCTGCCGAAGTTGTTCTGTTGGGGAAGGTTTTTTGTTTGGTGGGCTTTTGCAGGCCCCCAGAAATAGAGGAAGAAGAATAAATAACCAGCGCATTAGGGATTGGTTTTTAGTTGAATATAACCAAACTTTTCTTGCGGCCCAAAGATGCCATATGTATACATACCGATATTCTTGCGGTCAAATTCAAAAGCTTTAGGAACTAACAAAATGTTTTCGTTAGCTCTTTCATAGCTAATTTGGCGGCTCATATTTCCACTTTTCAAATCAATTTGTACCCATGCACCTACGTTTCGTTGCCTAGACAAGCTAAAACTTGCTACATCTTGGGTTTGATTTTTGAAGTCGCCTGCTTCATCGTAATTCGACTTGGAATCATTGAAAATGAAATGCAATGAGGAGCCATCGATAAAGCTTGCATAGGAACTATAGGGGCCGTAGTCGTTGATGCTCACTTGAATTTTAGGGATGCGTTGTTCCCAGCGCAATTGCCCGTTCGTATCAATACAAAAGGCAACAATATCGTTGTAATAATAATAATTGGTGGTCATGCGCTGACCTGTTTGATTATTGAAAGTTGTACTGGTGTAAACGTAGTATTTTTCAATAGATCCTACATAGCTACCATCGGGTAAGGTAAAGATGTCCCGAACATCGTAACGCGACAGTTGAGGATCTTCGTTGCGTCTTTCTAATCTTCTTTGGATGCGCATTTGCTCCGAAGTGCGGTATTCATTGAGCATAATTTCACTGCTAAAAGGAAGAAAGCCAACGGCCATAGCGGTGTCAGTAGTTAAATTGAGTTGCGCACTAAAAAAACCATCTTGCATGCCGTCCCATTCACTGTTGCTGTAGATTCCAAATAGGGTAAGGCGATCGGGGTGTTGAGCATTCATTATAAAATTAGAGATGCGTTTTCCTTCAAGTTCAAAGGTATAATCTTTGAGTCCCTCGTTATTGAGTTGATAAACGTGTATATTTTTAAATGCTTTACGGATTCTCACACCTTGGTTTTCGATGGCGTTAAGTTCAATTATGCCTATAAAAAATTCACCGTTGTTCGTTAAAAAATAATCTTCGATCGAACTCAAATTTGCGTCGTAAGGCAAGCTGTATTCTCCCGAATGAAGCACTTCGAGCGCATAGTTGAAGATTTTGTATCCGTAAGTATCTGTCCCATTGCGTTTGCCAGGAATTTGATAATAGGCAACAAATAAGGATCTATCAGGCGACTCGAGTATGTTGAATTCAGGAAGTGCATTTGGCCTTGGATCTATATATTGTAATATTTCTTGCTCTTCTCCTGCATTGAATTCTGCATCCAAGACTTTTACAAAGAGCTTCATTTCTTTATTGTTGCGATCTGCAACAAATATAAGATGTTGTTGATCGCCTCTAAGCGTTTGGACGTAATATCCAAAACCCTCTGGTGTAACGGGTTTAACTTTGGTCCCTATGGTCGGGTTGAGCTGCTCAAATTGTGTAAGTTGAAAACCGGAACCCCCAAATTGACTTGTGGCATGAATGGTCGAAAATTGTTGGTTTTGGTCAGCCAAAATTGATAGCAGTTGGCCTTTGTTGCGTTGGAGTTGACCCCATTGCCAATTGAGCTCTTGCGCATTTAATGCAAACGAAAAAGCAAGTAGAAAGGCAAAATATAGGGCTTGTTGCATTACTTCACGAGTTGAACACCTAAATAATTAGTGGGGCTGATGTGTTTGAGTTCTGTTTTGAGTTGGTCGCTGATGGCAAGTTCTTCAATAAACGCATGAACGCTCTTTTTGGTAACGCGCTCATTTTTGCGCGTAAGGCCTTTAAGCGCTTCATATGGTTTTTCGAAACCCTCACGGCGCAGGATGGTTTGAATGGCCTCAGCGACAACAGCCCAGTTATTCTCGAGATCTTGTGTAAGGGCCTCCTGATTGAGTAGAAGCTTTTCGAGGCCTTTGAGCGTGGCGCCAAATGCAATTATGCTGTGAGCAAGAGGTACACCAACCACGCGCAGTACGGTAGAATCTGTGAGGTCTCGTTGTAAGCGAGAAACGGGAAGTTTTGCGGCTAAATGTTCAAAAAGCGCATTGGCCAAACCAATATTGCCTTCCGAGTTTTCAAAATCGATGGGGTTTACTTTATGAGGCATCGCTGAGGAGCCAATTTCACCGGCCTTGATTTGTTGTTTGAAGTAATCCATGGAGATGTAAGTCCACATGTCTCGGTCGAGGTCGAGTAGAATATTATTGATGCGTTTCATGCAGTCAAAAATAGCAGCTAATTGATCGTAGTGCTCAATTTGGGTAGTGGTTTGAGAGCGCTCTAAACCGAGGGTATTGTTCACAAAATGATTGCCAAAGGCAACCCAATCGGTATTGGGGTAGGCGACAAAATGCGCATTAAAGTTCCCAGTAGCGCCGCCAAATTTAGCGGGTAGCTTCAGGGTTTTTAAATGTGTAATTTGCTTATTTAGACGCTCTGCAAAAACTTGAATTTCTTTACCAAGGCGGGTAGGCGAGGCAGGCTGGCCATGGGTGCGGGCAAGCATCGGCACCTCTTTCCAATCTTGTGCCAAAGACACGAGCTTGTTATGTACGGCCATGAGTTCAGGTAAGTAAACCGCTTCAATTCCGTCTTTGAGTGAAAGCGGAATAGAGGTGTTGTTGATATCTTGCGAGGTCAGACCAAAGTGGATGAACTCAAGATAGGCTTCTAAACCGAGTGCTTTCATTTTTTCTTTTAGAAAATACTCTACGGCTTTGACGTCGTGGTTGGTGGTGCGCTCTGATTCTTTGATCCAAAGTGCATCGGCTTGAGAGAAATGAGTATAAATAGCACGCAACGCTGGGAATTGGGCTTTGGGGAACTCCTGCAAATTAGAAATACCACTTTCTACAAGGGCGATCAGGTATTCGACCTCTACTAAGACGCGGTAGCGAATGAGTCCAAATTCTGAAAAATAGGCTTGAAGAGCTGCTGTTTTGGATTGGTAGCGACCATCTATAGGGGAGATCGCGGTAAGAGCGTTAAATTCCATGTCGTATCTAAAGCACAAAGATACAATAAGTGCTAAAAATAGAAAAACGGAATACTGATTTGTCGTAATTTTGCTGCATGCAAGGTTCAACGCGTTTTATTCGGTTTCAGTGGGTGGTTTTGGTCCTCATTTTTTTGGTGGTTTTTGCTGGAAGTTTTGTGCGTATTTCAGGAAGCGGTATGGGTTGTCCTGATTGGCCAAAATGCTTCGGAAAATGGGTTCCGCCAACTGAACTTTCCGAATTACCTGCAGACTACCGAGAAGCTTATTTACTGAAGCGTCAAAAAAAAGTCGAAAAGTTCTGTTCTTTTTTGAATCGAATTGGTATGGATGCAACCGCCCATAAAATTCAAAACGACCCAACAGTATATATTGAAGAGGCTTTCAATGCACGCAAAACCTGGATTGAATACATCAATCGCTTAGCTGGTTTTTTGGCTGGTAATGCCATGCTGCTGAGTTTTGGTTGGTTGTTGCTTTATTATCGCAAACGCAAGTGGCTCCTTTTAGCTGGGCTTAATCTTGTCTTAATGGGTATTGAAGCTTGGTTTGGATCCATAGTAGTAGCGACTAATTTGGTGCCCTGGACCATCACTATTCACCTCTTTTTGGCCTTGGTGATCATCGGCATCCAGTTGTATTTACTCCATAACGTACAAAACAAAAAACGTCAAGACCTCCCAAAAGAAAAATCTTTTCAGTGGCTGAGCTGGCTTATTTTGGTTATTACTTTCTATCAAATGTTTTTGGGTACCCAAGTCAGAGAATCGATAGACGCTTTAGTCAAGAAAGGCTATACCAGAGCAGAATGGATAGAACAACTCGGGCTACCGTTTTTTATTCATAGAAGTTTCAGTTGGTTGGTTCTGATTTTACTTGTTTATTTATTTTGGCAAAACCGCAAAAAGTGGCATTATGCGCGTATCAATGTGGCATTTTATTTATTGGCTTCCGAGCTCATCACAGGCGTAGCACTGGCCTACGCAGACATGCCTGGTCTGGTCCAAACGGCCCACTTGGTCTTTGCAAGTATTCTACTCGCCGTTTTGCTTTTAATGCGTTACGATCAAGCACAGCAAATCAAACGTATTTAAAGTTTCGCTACACCTTCACCTCGGTTTTTACGTTACTTTAGTTTGTGTTTTTATCATGATGAGTCAAGAACCCCAAACAGAACTCCTTCAAGCCGCCACTTCTGGCGATCGCAGGGCCCAACTGGCGCTTTACCAGTTGTGTTATCCGGTTCTGATCAGCACTGCTCGTCGCTATTACCATAATTCAGATGAGCAAATGACCGTCGTTAACAACGCATTTGTGAAGGTCATTCAGTACCTAGGTCAATACGAGACGGGTAGATTTTTAAGTTGGGTAAAGCGCATCATTTCAAATGAAATCATCGACGAATACCGCCGCAACAAGCGCTACCACGAGCTCTATAAGTTCGATGCGCCAGTTGAGGAAAGAGGAAGCACAGATTTTCAGACCGATGCCATTTTTACAGAGGAGCAATTGCAGCAAATGCTTCTCTGTTTGTCTGAATCTGCGCGTTTGGTTTTTAACCTTTTTGCCATTGAAGGCTTCAGCCACAAAGAAATTGCCAATATGTTGGGCGTTACGGAAGAAACATCCAAGTGGCACACCAAAATGGCCAGAAAAAAATTAAAAGAACTCATTATCATACACTATGAAAAAACAGGAAGAAAATTCGTTGGATAAACTTTTTGCATCCTTAGCCGAACCTTCGGCTCAAACGCCTTCTGCAGCCTATCTGCAAGACCTTGAGGCGCGCCTAAACGCGCTTGGTCAAAAACGTCGTAAACTACTCGGAATGTGGTGGTTTTGGTCGGTGTTTGGTGCCATCCTCAGCATTGGGCTATTCGCTTACTGGCAAAGTGAAGCCAGTACTTCTACAGCCTCAAAATCTCAAAAAGTGGAGCAAAAAACACAACGCTTTTTGGATGCAAAAAACGCTAAAGTTGCAACCTTCCATTTGAACTCCTCTAAACTCAATTCCTCCAGATCATTACACAACTCTAATCTTACTTCTTCTCCAGCTCATCCTGATATTTCATTTTCAATAGCGCCCTTTCATATTTCGCTTTTGCCAGCAAAAGCTGCTCCAATTGCTGATTTCTATTCAATGGAGGCTGCGTCAATAGACATTTCAGTTCTTTCTGATACCACTTCCAGCGTAGCAATTGAAATAACCGATGATCAAGTAGTTTTAGAAACGAAAACCATCGCAATCGATACCAATGGTCTTACTAAAGCCAATTTGGAACGCACCGCAATAATGCCACCTCACACGCAAAAAAGATTCACACATGCGATTGGCTTGCAATTTGGAGTAAGTGGTATTTTCTCTAGTTTTGAGGTGCCCAGTACTTTGACTACTATTCCAGAGCCTTTAACGCCTAAAGAATTTCGTGAATGGCGCGAACTCGGCGAGCGGCAAACCTCTAGCTGGGATTTCAATCTTCGTTATCAACTATTTTTTGGTAAATGGGCTTTGCAAACGGGCCTAAATTACCTAGAGTGGGGAGAGCAATATACTTATGAGGTGATATCTGTCGAAGGTACCAACCGTTATCAGTATATTCAAATTCCGCTGGGGCTGAGTTACCAAATTCCAATGCGTCAAATATTGTTTCGTCCTACCGTAGGACTTGCGATGGGTTATGGTATCAAACGAGATGGGGCATATATTTTGCCAAATAACAATGGAGTTGCAGTTGTTGAAGCAAAGAAGTGGGCTGCTAATGCCTACGCGCAATTCGAATTGGTTTATCAAGCCAATAAGCAATTACAATTTTCAATCGCACCGGTTTTACGCTATTCGCTGGGTAAAGTCGTTGATCATGACGATATAATGAACCGTTATCAGTCCGTTGGTTTGCTAACAGGCTTTTCATTTGCCTTCTAGAAATCAGCTTCTTGGTGGCATTAAAAACTTAGTGTATAAAGTACACTAAGTTGAAAATTCTGTTAACTTTACCTGTAAATCCAATCCTATGAGCGCAAAAATTTTAGGTGTAGGTAGCTGCTTACCTTCGCTTCGCATGACCAACGAAGACTTCATTGCTCACCGTTTTTATAAGGATATCGATCAGCCTTTTGAAGACAGTAATGAGACCATCATTGAGAAATTCAAGGAAATTACAGGTATTCAAGAACGCAGGTATGCCCATAAAGAACAGACGAATTCAGATTTAGGAATCATCGCTGCCCAAAATGCGATAGCCGCAGCGGGTATAGACCCCGAGGACCTAGATTACATTATTTTTGCCCATAACTTTGGAGACGTTCGCTTTGCGTCTAATCATTTAGACATGTTGCCCGCCTTGGCTTCGCGTGTGAAGCACGCTCTTGGCATTGCCAACCCCAATTGTGTGGCCTACGACATGCTCTTCGGTTGTCCTGGCTGGATAGAAGCGCTTATTCAGGCCAATCTATATATCAAAGCAGGCGCTGCAACCAATTGTTTGGTCATTGGTGCCGAAACCCTGAGTAGAGTAGTAGACCCCCATGATCGAGATTCCATGATTTTTGCCGACGGCGCAGGCGCCTGTATTCTGAGCGCAAATAATGACACTGATGCCAGCGGCATTCTGGCGCATTCGACCCAAACCTTTACCAAAGACGAAGCATTTTTTCTTAACAATGGGCCTTCTCTAAACTCAAAGCATCATATTCACGAGAAGTACATCAAAATGCAGGGCCGTAAAATTTATGAATTTGCTTTAACCAAGGTTCCTGCTGCCATGAAAATCGCTTTAGATAAAAGCGGCATTGACATCACAGAAGTAAAGAAAATTTTTATACACCAAGCCAATGAAAAAATGGATGAAGCCATCATTGACCGCTTTTACCGTTTGTTCAAGGCCCAGCGCCCTGAGGGAATTATGCCCATGAATATTCAGTTCAATGGCAATAGTTCGGTGGCAACAGTTCCTACTTTACTAGATGCAGTAGTTAGGGGTGAATATCCTGAGCACGAACTTCATAAAGGCGACATCATCATCTTGGCTTCAGTAGGTGCAGGGATGAATATCAATGCGGTGGTGTACCGCTGGTAATTCAACTTTTATTGATGTAAATGCAGAATAATTGGGGCTAAATCCGCAAAGCGCTCCATGAGCTCTGCTTTATCATAAAGCTGAAAATCATTAAAATCAAACCCAGGCGCTACCATACACGACGTTAGCGAATACGAATGAGTATCGAGTACCTCTGCACCAAAAATAGTTTGAGCTGGGATGCAAACTTGTGGTTGTTGCCCATTTGCTACATCCAATCCTAAGGTGGCCGTGTGCAACTTCCCTTCTTGGTTGATCATATGGATCAATAGGGGAGAGCCAGCTTGGTAAATCCAAATTTCGTCGGACGCAATTTTGTGAAACTTAGAGTAGTTTCCGGAAGGCAGCAGAAAATAAATAAGTGTGGCTAAAGACCTCGATTGACCATCTAGAGTAGTATATTGAGCTTCACTGCGGTAGGTTTCTTTGAAATAACCGCCTTCGATATGTGGAGTGAGTTCGAGGCTAGCGATAAGTTGTTGCATTGTTTTCATTGTGTAAAAATAGAATTTGTTAGATTAGTAGGTGCTAAACAATTGATAATCTGAATCGTTACAATAAAGGAATAGCTAAAACCATCTATTATGAGTCAACTTAAAACGCTTTTTCTCGGAACCATATGCACCTTGCAATTTATTGTAAATGCACAAAATAATATACTCTACGGGCTCATTCGTACCAACCCAGCATCTGGGATTTTTCTCGGATCAATGGATGTTACAACGGGTCAAATCACGCAAATATCTCCAAGCAGTGTCGTGCCTACCTACGTCTGGAGCGGAGCTGCACTTGATTTAAATACAGGAAAATATATTTTTAGTGGCGCAGCAAATACAATAGCCACTGTCAGTTTAATGGACGGTCAACTCGTGAGTCAGCCCCCAATCAATAATCCAAATAACGGCGGTTATTTTGAGAATTTCCGTTTCAATACCAGTGACTCCACCTTGTATGGCCTGGCCAGAAAACAATTGCAAGGTATGCCCCCAGGGATCAGCAGTGTAGCTGTTTATTTGGCTTCAATTAACCCTACAAGCGGCGCTGTAACTGAAATTTCACCTCAGGTAATTGGTCAATCCTATGCTGGCCAGAGCAGTGCCATTGACCCCCATCAAATGGTATATTATTATACGGCAATGAATGCCAATCCAAATGCCCAACTTTTTACGGGTCTTGATCTATACAATGGTCAGGTGTTCAGTGCGCAGCCATTTAGTTTTCCTGAAGGCGGTAATATTTTTGACAACTACACCTACAACTGTGCAGATACAACCATTTATGGCATTATTCGCATCACCACTACGCAACCGCAAACCTATTATTTTGGCAAAATTGATCCACAAACTGGGGTTGTTACAAGAGTTTCTAATCAACCGTTGCCTTTTTCGGTTTATGTCGGGAATGGAAGCGCTACCATAGATCCGGATGCTGGGGTTTATTATTTTGAAACAAATTTACCACAAGGAGGATATGCCATGACTGGTTTGTCTATTGCAACCGGAGCCGTGGTTTGCCAGTTTCCTTTACCAGTTAATAATGGCGTCTTTACCTATTTTGACATGTTACGCCATCCATCTGATTGTATGGGTGCAGCAGCTTACCGTCCAGACACAAACGGTGGAGGCGGTTCTGCAAGTATTGAAAATTTAGATCCTAATGGAAGTAAAGTTTATCCGAATCCATTCACGGACTTTTTGACCATTGAGGCAAGTGCTCAAATAAACAAACTCATAATGACTGATCTTCAAGGAAAAGTAATTTTCGAAATGGCACCGCTCCAAAACCATCTTGACCTCGATTTGAATGAACTTTCTAATGGTATTTATATGGTGGAAATTCATACCGCGAATGGAACGGAGTTGCTTAACGTGGTAAAGTAAATCACTTTCAATCATTTGTAAATCAATAAGTCCTTCGCGAAATCGATATTTTTAAAAAAAAATTAAAGCCTCGACTATGAAACAACTCTTATGCATGCTAACCTTTGCCGGTTTATTTTTTTTACCTGCGCAAGCCCAAGTTTTGTATGGCTTACTTCGCACGTCAAATCCTGCAGGCGTTAAATTAGGAACACTAGACCTTCTGAGTGGGAGTTTTACCGCATTAGGCAATAATGCGATTACTTCTAACGTAAATATTACCGGTGCAGCCCTCGATTTAAATACCAATAGCTATTATTTTCTAACGCAAGGTGGCACCAACGGTATCGCCATGACAGTTGGAATCAATGATGGCGCTGTAAATAATCAAGTGCCACTTTTCAATCCAATTGCACCAAGTTCGTTCAATAATTTTCGTTTAAATACCTCAGATTCAACACTCTATGGTTTGGCGGGCCGTTATATTCCGGGCGCAGGGCCGGGGCAAGGTACGGGTGAACTTTATTTCTCCTCCATGAACCCAGCAACTGGCGAAATCACGCAAATTTCACCACAATCTATCCTCGATTCCTATTCGCTTTCTGGCAGTGCTATTGACCCGCATCAAATGGTTTATTACTTTTCAAAAGGAACTCAGTTTTACGGCATAGACATGTACAATGGCCAAGTTTATACTTCCCACACATTGAGTTTTCCTGAAGGGGGAATTAGTTTCTCAAATTATACCTACAACTGCGCAGATACTACCATTTACGGCATCATTAGTGTGAGCAATACACCTCCATTTACTTGTTATTTGGGAAAGGTAAATCCTGCAACTGGTGAAGTTACCCGTGTTGCTCAAACGGTGCTCCCGTACAGTACCTTTTCAGTAAACGGAAGCTCTACTATTGATCCTTTCACCGGGACGTATTATTGCGTGAGTCAAATACCCGGAGGAGGAGGAATTGCCGTTGTAGGCATCTCTGTGTCTACGGGCGCGGTAGTTAGCGTTCATCCTGTAAATGCAGCAACAGCAGGTTCTGCATATTTTGATATGATTCGCCACCCTTCAGATTGTTTGGGTGCTGCAGCCTATCGCCCAGATTCAAACGGTGGAGGAGGTTCTGCAGGTATTGAATATTTCGATCCAAATAGAAGTAAAGTTTATCCGAATCCTATTTCCAATCAATTGAATATTGAGTCAACAAGTATTATTTATTCATTGATTTTACGCGATACAAAAGGAGGCATTCTATTTGAAGCAAACCCGCAAGAAAAGTTCACGAAAATTTCTTTTGAGCACATTCCAAGTGGTGTTTATTTCCTTGAAGTCCAAAATGAACATGGTTTAGAGCTATTAAAAGTGGTCAAATAGCTGACTTAGCCTTTACACACTACAGTTTAATCACCTTCTGCGGACGGGTTTGTGGTGAACTTATCAAATAGGTTCCAGATGGAAGGTCGCTGAGGTCTATTAACATTTTGAGGTCTTCATTGAGTTCAAAATTCCTTAGCACCCTGCCGCTGAGGTCAAGAATATAAAGTGCTGTGCCAACAAGTCCTTGCTCGTAGGTCATCCAAATTTGATCTGTAAAAGGATTCGGAAACACTTCAATTTGCCCAAGAAATAACTCTTCAACCCCTACATCGACCAGTTCGTAATTTAAGGTAATGGTGCTATCGCAGCCTACGCTATTGGGAATAACCTGTATATAGGTTCCACTGACATCGTAGGTTACACCGTTTAAAATATAGGGCCCTTGGAAAACTACATTTATGGTTGAGTTTGTAGGCTGAAGAACTGTTATGTCTAGTAAATCACTACCCGTACAACCAAACTGATTGGTTCCGGTAACCTCTAGTAGCGTATTAAAATTTGGGGTAATATACGCCCCGTTCGGCATGCCATTAGACCAGGTGAAAGACAATGCACCGCTTGCTGCAAGTAGTACAGAATCACCAAGGCAAATTGCAGGGTCTGTACCCGCAAAAACAAGTGGATTGGCATGGACGGTTACCACAACGAGGTCTATATTCTGACATCCATTGATATCGATTCCGGTTACCGTATAAGCCCCACTAGTCTGCGGAATAAAAGGCACTCCGTTTGATATGCCACCACTCCAGTAATAAATAGTTCCGAAAGAACCAGCTAAGGTTACTGTTTCTCCTTCACATATTTCAATATCAGGCCCTGCATAAATTCCGGGTAAGGGATTGACTTGAACATAAAGGGAATCTTGGCTCTCACAGCCATTACTTGCAATCACAGTTAAAGTGTAGTATTGCGAAACAGTAGGTATGAAGTATTGATTGTTCTGAATGCCGTTATTCCAGCTTATTTGCGTTCCTGTTGGGTAGGTGCCCGAAACCAAAATAGAATCTCCAAGGCAAATACTTTGATTGAAGCCTGCTTCAATAATAGGTGCAACGATATTGACTTCAAAATAAACGGAATCAATGTCTGAGCAGCCACTTTCCCAATTGGTTGCTGTTAAAACATACCAAGTGGATTGTGATGGATTCGCCCAAGTTTGTGCGCTATTCGGACTAGAAAGTGTCGAGCTCGGCGACCAACTATAATTGGTTTGTGCTTGTGCTAAACTTCCAATTTGAGCACCATTTGTGTTGGTTATACAATTTTTGAGAAGGTCAGGGCCCGCATTTGCAATTGGTGTAGTGAGGTTGACATTCACCAAAACTTGATCTGTTGTTTGGCAGCCGTTTGTTGGGTTTAGTGCGGTAAGGGTATAGGTTGTGGTTTGCCCTGGATTGGCTAATGTGCTCGACGAAGCAGCGTTACTAAGCCCTGCGGTTGGTGCCCACGAGTAGGTCATACCCGGAGCCGGACTCATGCCAATTTGAGCGCCATTGAGGTTGCCAAAACAATTAATAGAAAAATCGTTTCCTGCATTTGCAGTTGGAGCCGAAATGTCTACGGTTACGATAATTTGATCTGTAGAGACACAGCCGTTTACGAGGTTAGTCACCGTAAGCGTATAGGTTGTGGTGAGTGCCGGATTGGCAATTGGATTTGCAGCTGTAGGGGAATTGAGCCCTGCAATTGGATTCCATTGATAAGAATTGCCACTTACAGGGGTCATGCCAATGGTATTTCCGGTGAAATTTTGATAACAGTTTTTTAAGAAGTCTGGACCCGCCTGAGCAAGCGGAGCAGTCTGATTCACGCTTACTGTAACTATATCTGTATTGCTACAACCTGTTGCCGGAGAATAAACAGTCAAAGTATAGGTTGTTGTCACACTCGGGTTGGCAATAGGGTTTGAAATAGCGCTTGAGGATAATCCAATAGCCGGAGACCAGCTATAGGTAAGGCCAGCAGAGGCGCCAGCACCAATGAGTAAGCCATTCACATTGCTCACACATGTCTTTGTAAAGTCCGCACCAGCGTTAGCGGCAGGAGGGGTTGTATTGACTGTAACGGCAACCTGATCAGTAGCAGAACAACCGTTGATTTGATCCGTTACGGTCAGTAGGTAGGAGGTACTTTGCGTAGGGTTGGCAATAGGGTTAGACACCGAAGGATTCGAGAGTCCTAAGGACGGAAACCAAGTATAAGAAAAGCCTGCCAAAGCGCTGCTTCCGATTTGCAAGCCATTAGGGTTCTGAAGACAAGTTTTTATAAAATCAGTTCCAGCATTCGCAGTTGGTGCAGTAACATTGACCTCGAAAGTCACTTGATCAGTGGCCGTGCATCCGGAGGAGGTTTGCGTGGCCGTAAGCGTATAGGTTGTCGTTTGGCTTGGATTGGCAAATGTGGTGCTGCTCGAAGGCGTGCTCAAACCCTGAACAGGGCTCCAACTATACGTACAGCCGTTTTGCGCTGCAGCACCAAGATTGGCTCCGCTTGCGTTTTGCGTACAAGTTTTTAAGAGATCTAGCCCGGCATTAACCAATGGTACTTGCTGATTGATACTAACTGTAATTTGATCACTGGCAGTACAGCCACTGCTTGCCAGCGTAGCAGTAAGGGTATAGGTGGTTGTGACACTCGGATTTGCAGTTGGATTAGAAACGTTAACCGAGCTAAGCCCACTGCTTGGTGACCAATTGTAGGTAACGCCGCTGCTTGCTATTTGCCCAATGTTGAGGCCGTTGGTATTTTGAACACAAGTTTTTGTAAAGTCAAGACCTGCATTGGCAGTTGGTAAATTCGTATTGACACTCACAATTACTTGATCTGTTGCACTACAGCCAGTTGCCACATTGGTAACGGTGAGCGTATAATTTGTTGTGGTGCTCGGATTAGCAACGGGGTTCGCGAGCGAAGTTGCGCTTAATCCTGAGCTAGGCGTCCAGTTGTAGGTTTGCCCTGATATAGGCAAGGAGCCAATTTGAACACCCGTATTGTTGAGCACACACGTTTTTTCGGCATCTAAGCCCGCATCTGCAGTAGGAATTTGCTGACTAACTGTTATGGTGACAGCATCAGTGGCACTGCAACCCGATTGCGTGTGGTTGGCCGTTAGGGTATAGGTAGTGGTAGCACTTGGGTTGGCGGTAGGGTTGGCCGCGATGGCAGAACTTAAACCCGCAGTTGGAGACCAACTGTAGGTAACACCAGGTTGGGCAGTCATGCCGATAAAAGCGCCGTTAACATTGCTCACACATGTCTTTGTGAAGTCTGAACCTGCATTGGCATTGGGCGCAGTTGTATTGACACTTACGGCTACTTGATCAGAGGCAGTACAACCATTGCTTTGATCAGTCACAGTCAGTAGGTAGGTAGTGCTTTGGGTGGGATTGGCAATGGGGTTTGAGATGCCAGGATTTGTCAAGCCTGAGGTAGGAAACCAAGTGTAGGTGAAGCCTGTTGCGGCGTTGCTTCCTATTTGCAAACCGTTAGGGTTTAGGATACACGTTTTGTTAAAATCTGTACCGGCATTTGCTGTTGGTAGCACTGTATTTACACTGACATGAATTTGGTCAGTGGCTGTGCAACCACTGCTGAGGTCTGTTGCAAGCAAGGTGTATGTTTGAGCAGTGCTTGGGTTGGCAATAGGGTTACTCGTGTTGCTAGGCACTAATCCAATTGTTGGGCTCCAAGCGTAGCTCACCCCCGTTACTGCTGTCATGCCAATTTGAACCCCAGACTGATTTTGTGTACAGGTCTTGGTAAAATCATTGCCAGCATCGACCAAAGGGAGGTCAGTATCGACCGTTACCAAAACTTGATCGCTCGCCGTGCAGCCACTACTTACATGAGTTGCTGTAAGCGTGTAGGTGGTAGTAACATTCGGATTGGCATTGGTTAATGCAGTGGTTGAACTCGTGAGGCCAGTTGTTGGCAACCACGCGTAAGTTACGCCGGATTGTCCGGTAAATCCAATATTAGCTCCTGTTGCATTTTGCACACAGGATTTCGTAAAATTATTTCCAGCCTCAACTAATGGGAGAGAAAGGTTAACGGTAATTAATACCTGATCTGTGGCGCTACAGCCAGTTGCCACATTGGTAACGGTGAGCGAGTAATTTGTTGTGGTACTCGGATTGGCAATAGGGTTAGAAAGCCCGGTTGCGCTCAGGCCTGCGCTTGGGGTCCAGTTGTAGGTTTGACCCGCAATAGGCATGGCGCCAAGCTGAACGCCAGTGCTGTTTTGCACACAGGTAATCTGTGCATCTAAGCCGGCATCTGCTGTCGGAACTTGCTGATCAACGCTTACTGTGACGGCGTCGGAAGCAGTACAACCCGATTGGGTATGGGTGGCTGTAAGAACATAGGTAGTAGTAGCAATAGGATTAGCGGTAGGGTTCGCAACACTTGTAGCGCTTAGGCCTGTTGCCGGAGTCCAACTGTAGGTAACACCCGGTTGGGCAGTCATGCCAATAAACGCGCCGTTTGCATTGCTTACACAAGTTTTTGTAAAGTCTGCGCCAGCTTGAGCACTTGGATTATTGAGCACGGTTATTGTTTGAATTGCCGTTGTAGAAAGCCCATTTGCCGACACCACGCAAGTATAAGTGGTATTCTGAGCAGGACTCACCACTACAGCATTGGTTGTTGCTCCGGTTGACCACAAAAATGTGGAGCTTGGTTCATTGGAGATAGCAGTTAACAGCACTGTATTGCCTTGGCAGACTTGTGTGTTACTCGCATTGATACTCACCACTGGAGCTTGAGCCCAGTAAGAAAGTGATAGTAAAATGCAGCAAAATGTGAGGTAGTAATTCTTCATAAATTGGAAAATTCATCGAAATTTACTGAAATAGCCGCACTTAAAAAAATGATGCTTCCCCTTTTTGTCGTATTGTTAGTACTGTTTTTTTGGATTTCAGTCTTCCCCTATTTCTGTGTTCTTGATCAAAAGAAGAGGCCAAACTTGGGTTGGTCCATTCTACTCGAACAAAGAATTTTTTGAAATATGAATTAATATATTCAAAATCAATTATTTAATCTAATATAAAATCAAAAAAATCTATAAGAGGGAGTGGGGTAAACTACATTTAAAAATAGGATAAAGTAGGGTAAACCTATTGTTATGCAACTCAAATTTTTTTATTCCGTAGGACCTCCGTAAATTTGAGTACAAGCGTACACGCGTATGAGAGGAAAATTATTTACACAAATTATATTTATTGTTGCTAGTTTGTTTGCTTTTGTGGCAAAAGGTAAATTCTTTGCCCAAACTCCTGTAATAACCAACACAAGCTTCACGACAATTCCGGCAGCTTCGAGTGGTACAATCAATGTTTGTGCAGGTTCAACCATTCTTTTTACCAACACAACAGCCTCGAACTCTAATAATAATGTCACTTTACAATCACCAGTATTGTATAATTGGGTTTTTGGAAATGGTCAAACTAGAACTACAAATGGTCCACATGCCATCACTTACAATAATCCCGGTACTTACACGGTTACCTTAAACATGACCAACGGCGGAGTTCCTATACCTGCGAATGGAGGTAATATTGGAACTGTAACTGTTGTAGTAAGTGCGCCGCCGACTTCTATTCCCTCATTAGTTCCGACAAATGCTTGTACGAATGATACAGTCGTCAACGGAACTCTAATTTTCCAAACCTCATCGGGCTCTAACAGTTGTACATGCTCAAATTCTATTCAAGGCCCTGCAATTGGTTTCACCAATACGGCCAATCTTGGTGGGACCGCTACAATAGACGTATATTGGGGCGGAGTTGGAGTACCAGCAAATGGAGGAACTTCACCATATACCACCATACCTAGTTCCGCATTATCTGGAAATTCGGGAACCTTGAGTTCTTTTCCTGGGCAGGTATCTAACCCTTCAAACGGTCACTATTCAGGTTCTGGCGCAGCCGGAACTGGCAGTTATAATTTGATTTATGTTGTGAATTATGGCAGCGGTTGTGTATATTCCGGTTATGCCATCATGAGTTGGGGGGCAGGCATCATTGATTTTGCTGCAAACACCTCGATAACAGCGTGTAATCCTTTTGACTATGAACTTGCATTTGATAATCAATATCCTGGGAATACATATCTAATCGACTGGGGTGATGGTACGCCAAATACAGTTATTTCCTACCCAAACTTACCAACATTACCAAACTATGTTGGTCATGGTTATGACCCTTCTTGCGCTGCGAATGGTCAAGCTTTGCCATATACCATTACTGTTTCTGCATACAATTCTTGTTTGAACGATACTATTGTCAATACGCAAGGTCCATTTTATGTGAGTACTGCGCCAACAGCAAGTTTTACACAAACGCCTGGTTTAACAATCTGTCAGGGGCAGTCGATTACTTTTGTCAATACTTCATCTAGCGGATTTAGTATTCTTTCAGGTGGTAGTTGTTCAGCGGCAAGTGCCTTTCAATGGCAGGTCAATCAATCTTCGAATACATCAGGGGTGGGTTATCTGGTTAATGGCTCAATGGGTGATATCAATGCAATAACCCCTTTATCTGGAAGTAGTCAAATTGATGTAAGTTTTTCTCAAGCTGGCACTTACACCGTTTCTTTAGAGATTGCCAACAATGATTGCGGTTCGGATATAGAAATAAAAACGGTAACTGTCAATCCATATCCCGTTATTCCAAATCAATCTACAGCGGCTATTTGTACCGGCGGCACTTTTGTGGTGAATCCGGTTAATAACCCACCCAATGTTATAGTACCCATTGGTACAACATACAGCTGGACGCCTGTTACAAATATAAATATTGGTGGGGCCGCAGCAGGATCTGGCTCAACAATATCAGGAACCCTGACAAATACAACAACCACAGTCCAAAACCAAGTATATACAGTTCAGGCAACTGCTGGTGGCTGTGCAAGTCCAACAACTTTTACCGTTACGGTTCCGGTATACCCAAATGTTTCTATTAATAATGCTTCAATTACCGTTTGTAATGGCTCAGCTTTTTCTTTTTCTCCGTCGCCAAGTGGTAACTCCATTCCTTCAGGCACAACCTACACTTGGACTTTTCAAGACAATCCTAATGTTACCGGAGAGCAAAATGGAACGGCTTCCAGTTCAAATATTTCGGGAACACTAAGCACAACAACCTATACTCCTACACAAAGTGTGGTTTATACAGTAACAGCCAATGCAGGCGGTGCGTGTCCGACGGATGTATTTGAATTAACGGTGAATATAAATGCAATAGAACCAGGTTTGATTGGTATTGATCAAGTTTATTGTGCAGGTGCCAATCCAGACCCTATTGATTTTACAACCAATCCTTCTGTTTCCGGCACACCATCTTACCAATGGCAGTCATCAAGCAGTGCAAATGGCATATATAACAATATCAGTGGGGCAACTTCGGCTAGTTTTGATCCTGGGGCTTCAATTGGTCAAACAACCTACTATCATGTCATCATCACCTCCACTTTAAATGGAGAAAGTTGCTCAGAAACAAGTAATGTAGTTGAATATTTGGTGAATCCGAACCCGGTTGCTAATGCGGGTAGTGATTTTACCAAAAATTGTATTTCTAACGTTTCTGGCGCAACAATTGGGATGTCACCAGTGGCTGGTATCAGTTATTCATGGAACCCAACAAATGACCTCACTCCGGCAAATAGTTCTAACCCATTTGCCAACCCGAGTGCCACGACAACATATATCCTTACTGCCACCAATAATGCAACGGGTTGCTCTAGTACAGATGCTGTAACTGTTACCGTGAATTTAACGTATCCAAGTGCTAATGCGGGCTTAGACCAGAATAAAACATGTACGCAAAACCAAGGGGGTGCAAGCATAGGTACAGCCGCTGTGAGCGGAAACACCTACCTATGGGGGCCAAATACCAATCTAAATACAACCTCAAGTCCTATAGTTACTGCCAATCCTGGAACCACCACAACATACAACCTTACGGTCACTAACACCCAAAGTGGTTGTACAAGCCAAGACCAAGTCACAGTTTTTGTTGACTTATCTATTCCTGCTGTAAATGCAGGTACTGATTTTACTAAAACATGTACACAAAATCCAAATGGGATGGCTATTGGTATGACGCCCGTTTCAGGAGTTACGTATGCTTGGTCACCAACAACTGGTTTGAATGACCCCAATATTGCCAATCCAATTGCCAATCCAACTTCTACCCAGAATTATACTTTAACAGCCACTCAAACTTCTAGTGGCTGTACATTATCCGATCAAGTATTAGTTACAGTCAATTTAACAGTGCCAACTGCCATTGCGGGTAGTCCGTTTCTTAAAACTTGTACGCAAAATCCAAATGGTGCAAACATTGGATTTGCAGGTCAAACAGGGGCCACCTATGCTTGGACACCAACAACAGGTTTGGCCAATTCCACAGCATCTTTAACGAATGCAAACCCTAGCGTTACCACTACTTATACCTTAACCGCAACTAATACTGCCAGTGGTTGTACATTTGCTTCGACAGTTCTCGTTACAGTTGATACAGAAGTACCTTCAGTAGATGCGGGTTCAGATTTTAACAAGACCTGTACGGTTAATCCAAATGGTTTACAAATAGGGATGACTGCTGTTACAGGCGTTACTTATGCTTGGAGTCCAACAACAGGTTTAACCAATGGTACTGTATCTAATCCTACAGCAAACCCTAACTCCAATCAAACATACACCTTAACTGCAACTGATAACAGTAGTGGTTGTGTGGCCACAGATCAAGTTGTTGTCACTGTCAATATAACGCCACCTGTGGCAGAGGCCGTTAACAATTTCACGATTGATTGTATTCAAAATACAACCGGTGCAGCTATCGGAATGTCTGCTGTCAATGGTGTCACCTACAGTTGGTCACCTACTACAGGTTTGACAAACGGCAGTATAGCCAATCCAACGGCAGCTCCAGCGAGTACAGAAACTTATGTCTTAACGGCAACCAATACCCTCAATGGCTGTACGGCAACTGATGCTATTACAGTGACCGTCAATACTACACCGCCTGTTGCCAATGCAGGAAATGGATTTACCAAAGATTGTATTAATAATACCTCAGGCTCCCAAATTGGGATGGCCACAGCAAGTGGCGTCAATTATGCTTGGTCACCAAGTACAGGATTAAATTCCACGACCGTATCGAATCCGACAGCGAATCCAAGTGTAACAACTACATACACACTTACCGCAACAAATCAAAGTAATGGTTGTACGGCATCTTCTTTGGTAGTTGTAAATGTGGATACTCAAGCGCCCCTCGCCAATGCTGGTCCGGATGTCGAAATCAGCTGTAATCAAAACAGTAATGGGATTAATTTAGGTATGAACGCCGTGAATGGCATCAATTATACTTGGACTCCTTCTACTGGGCTTTCGGCAAATAATATTTCGGCACCTCTAGCGACACCTTCGGTGACCACACCTTATACTTTTGTGGCCACAAACCCTACAAACGGTTGTAGCAGTACTGATTACGTTACCGTTACAGTCAATACGGCAGATCCTGTTGCGAATGCAGGTGCAGATTTTAGCATACAGTGCAACTTGAATCCGGCCGGAAACACGATTGGGTCCGCAGCACTCACCGGACACACCTATAGTTGGTCTCCGGTAACCGGACTCAGCGATCCAAATATTGCCAATCCGCTTGCCTTTCCATCTACCACAACAACTTATACAGTTACTGTTACGAATTCGGCAACAGGTTGTGATGCCACCGACGATATAACTGTAACGGTAAACAATACTTTGCCTATTGCGCAAGTTGCCGGACCGGCAACCATTACCTGTACCAATGCGAATCCTGTAAGTCTTGGAGCAACTGCGGTGAACGGATTAACCTATGCTTGGAGCCCTTCTGCTGGGTTGAATGGTACCAATATTGCAAATCCGTCGGCAAATCCTTCCGTAACAACAACCTATACGTTAACGGTAACGAATAATACCAGTGGCTGCAGTGGCTCTGCCCAAGTATTGATTACTGTAGATAACACGCCGCCGGTTGCAAATGCAGGCTTGGATCAGGATATAACCTGTTTAACAAATGTGGGCGGAGCAAGCATTGGCATGACAGGTGCCAATGGGATTTCCTACAGTTGGTCGCCAACAACGGGCTTAACTCCTTCTAATTCGGCAACAACCACTGCAAATCCTCTTGCTACCACCACTTATACTTTAAGCGCATTTAATCCAGCAAATGGTTGTTTGGCAACAGATGAAGTGATTGTTAATGTAAATAATGCCTTACCGGTTGTGAATGCGGGTATAGACCAAACTGTTAGCTGTACACAAAATGCCATGGGTGCTCAGATTGGAATGACTCCTGTGTCCAACGTGACGTACCTCTGGACGCCATCTACAGGCTTGTCTAACAATGCAATTGCCAACCCTACTGCCAACCCAACTTCTACTCAGCAATATACACTCACCGCTACCAATACCATTAGTGGTTGTACTGACAACGACGCAGTGAATATTACTGTAGACAACACTTACCCAACTGCTTTACCATCTGCAGGATTTACAAAAACATGTGCGCAAAATGCTGGTGGTGCGCTTATTGGTGGGCCAGATCAAGCCGGAATTGATTACACGTGGACACCTTCAACAGGTCTCAGTTCGTCAACAATTTCAAATCCACTTGCCAATCCTTTAGTGACAACAACCTACACGGTCAGTGCACTCAATCCAAATAATGGTTGTGCTACAACATCTAATGTATTGGTAATTGTCAATACGCAAGCTCCAACTGCCAATGCCGGTCAAGATCAATTGATTTCTTGTACATCCAACAACGCGGCTCCCGGAGCTCCTATTGGAATGTCTTCCGTTAATGGAATAGATTACAGCTGGAGTCCGAACCTTAATTTAAGTGCTACAAATATTTCCAACCCGAGCGCCAACCCAACATCAACACAAACATATACACTTACTGCATACAACCCTTCCAATGGTTGTAGCAACACTGATGACGTTACCGTTTCAGTAAACCTTATTGTACCAGTGGCAAATGCAGGTCAAGATGGAACAATTACGTGTGTCACCAACCCATCTGGGTATCAAATTGGAACCGCTGCCGTATCGGGCCTTTCCTATAGTTGGTCTCCAACTACTGGTTTAAGTGCCAGTAACATTGCTCAACCCAATGCTAATCCGTCTGCAACAACTACCTACACTTTAACGGTCACCAATAATTCTTCTGGTTGTACAGATACCGACGACGTAGAGGTAACCGTTGATAATACAGACCCGGTAGCCAATGCGGGCACAGGATTTATCAAGACTTGTATAAATAATCTGGGGCCTATTCAAGTCGGAATGACGAATGTATCTGGTATTCAATACAGTTGGTCGCCAAGTACGGGCTTAAATGATGCCGCAGCTTCAAACCCTACACTTGATGCGAGTGCGTCTAATATTTATACTTTGACAGCCTACAATCCGAATAATGGATGTGATGCAACCGATACAATAAACGTGGTAGTTAATCAGGTACTTCCAATACCAGATGCAGGGAACAACTTTACTAAAACTTGTACGCAAAACCCTAATGGTTTAGTAATAGGAACAACTAATTTAGCAAACCACACCTACGCTTGGACACCTTCAACTGGTTTAACAAATACCAATACTTCCAATCCAACGGCGAATCCGACACTAACAACCACTTATACCTTAACGCTAACTGATAATGATAACGGTTGTTCGGCCACAGACGACATTGAAGTTACTGTAGATATCGAAATTCCGACCGCGAATGCAGGTCCAGATCTACTCAGATCATGTACATCGAATACAAACGGCGCACAAATAGGCATGACGCCAATTGCTGGGGTCAATTACAGCTGGACGCCTGCAGCGGGTCTGAATGCCGCAAATATCGCCAATCCTACAGCTACTCCCACAAGTACAACAACATACGAATTGACAGCAACTGATCAAACCAGCGGTTGTACGGCAACTTCGTCAATGATTTTTACATATGATTTTACGGTTCCGGCGGTAGATGCAGGTGCTGATTTCACTAAAACATGTGCGAGTAATCAGAATCCAAATGGAGCTGTGATTGGTTTTTCTGCTGTACCAGGAATGACCTACGCTTGGACACCTACCAACGGACTCACCAACTCAACAGCGGCATCTACACATGCCGATCCAATTGTTACCACAACATATACCTTAACTGCGACCAACCCAACTAGTGGCTGTACAGCTACAGATGATGTAACAGTAACGGTTGATATCGATGTTCCGATAGCCAATGCAGGAACTCCGTTTACCAAAACGTGTAATACCAATACGTCAGGGCAACAAATTGGGATGACCTCCGTCAATGGGGTGTCTTATGCTTGGACCCCAACAACAGGTTTATCTGCCTCCAATATTGCAAATCCTACTGCGAATCCTTCAGTCACCACCACCTACACCCTAACTGCAACCGATAACACAAGCCAGTGTTCAGCAACAGCTACGGTTACGGTTACAGTCTTAATAACTTCACCCACAGCAAACGCTGGTATTGATGTAAACATCAATTGCAATAATATTGGAACACCGCCAGTTCTTGGAACAACCGGTATTGCTGGTCTCACCTATGCATGGTCTCCTACAACGGGTTTAAATGACTACACGATTGCGCAACCTACGGCAACGCCAATCTCCTCAACAAATTACATATTAACTGTAACTAATCCACAAACAGGTTGTGTAGCAACAGACAATGTATCTGTGACCGTGAATACAACAGCACCCCCAATTAATGTGGGTACACCATTCTCCATTACCTGTGTTCAGAATAACAATAATGCAACCACCATCGGCAGTCCGGGATTAACGGGCTTCACTTATCTATGGAGTCCGTCAACAGGACTTAGTTCGCCAACTATTGGTCAGCCAATAGCCAACCCTACCACAACCACAACCTATAGTTTGTTGGTGACAAATCAAACGAATGGTTGTACGTCTACCGATCAGATTACTGTTACAGTTGATCAGGTAAATCCAATTGCAAATGCAGGATCAGGAGGCACAATTACCTGTTTACAAACCCAACCTATTCAATTAGGGACCACAACTGTTACTGGTTATGGTTATGCTTGGACGCCGCCAACAGGACTCAGCGCCAATAATATTTCCAATCCAACAGCCAATCCCGGTTCTACAACAAATTATACCTTAACTGTTACTGATACAAACAACGGATGTACTGATACGGACCTTGTAAGTGTTACTGTATCCAATTCTGCACCGGCGGTAGATGCACTTGTTGTGGGCAACCAACAAACTATTTGTGCAGGGACAGCAATTACGCTTTACGGATCTGGAGCCAATACTTACACTTGGAGTAATGGCGTAACCAATAACCAATCTTTTGTACCCACCTCAACTACAACTTATACGGTTACAGGAACCAATACTACAAATGGTTGTCAGGCAACGGACATCATAAATATTACCGTAAACCCTATACCAACTGTCGATCCAATACAGTCGCTTGTACTTTGTTCGGGTGCTTCTACCGGGAACATAGATTTTACTGGAAGTGTTCCTAACACTGTTTTTGACTGGACAAGCTCAAATACAGCTGTTACTACTAATCCTACTGGTGTAGGTAATATTCCTTCTTTTACCGTTTCGAATACGACGCCGAATCCGATTGTAAGCACCATCACAGTAACACCAAAATTCACATTAAATGGGGTAGAATGTTTTGGAACTCCTCAAACTTTTACAATTACAGTCAATCCAATACCAACAGTTGATGCAGTCAATTCATTCCCAATATGTGATGGCACTGCAACTTCTGCGGTTAACTTCTCAAGTTCTTTTGGTGTTGCCAATTCGACTTATTCTTGGGCCAATTCAAATACCGCTATCGGTCTAGGTTCGGGGAGTACGGGTAATATCCCTTCGTTTGTAGCAACCAATGCAGGTAATAGTCCTATATCAGGAATAATAACGGTAACGCCGAGCGCAAATGCTTGTAATGGTACCCCAATGACATTCACCATTACAGTGAACCCTATACCTACGGTCAATTCAATCGCCTCTCAAGTTCTATGTAATAATAGTAATAGTGCAGCCATTAACTTCTCCGGTAACGTTTCAGGAACCGTTTATTCATGGACCAATTCAAATACCGCCATCAATTTAGGTAATCAGGGAACTACGAATATTGCTGTATTTACAGCGACAAATACCACCAACGCGCCAATTACTGGAAATTTTGTAGTAACTCCCTCATACACAAATGCAACAGGGACATGTACAGGCTCCACTACTACTTTCAATATTACTGTTAATCCAACACCGACAGTTAATACCATTCAAAGTCAGAGCGTCTGCGTAGGCTCTTCAACTACAGCTGTTGGTTTTGCATCGGCATTCAATGTAGCAGGAACCACCTACCACTGGACAAACTCAAATACCAATATTGGCTTAGCCGCATCCGGTACTGGGGATATTTCCTCATTTATTGGAACAAATACGACTACAGGTCCAATTACAGGACTAATTACGGTTACACCACAAATTACCCTTGGTGGTCATACTTGCACAGGAACGCCACAAACTTTTAACATCACGGTAAATCCGATCCCAACGGTTCAAGACCCAGCTAATATTGTTTTGTGTCACAATGAAAGCACCTCCGGAGTAAATTTCTCAGGTACTGTGTCTAATACCACCTATAATTGGGCAAACACCACAACTTCCATTAATTTAGGAGCAGCGAATAGCGGTAATATCACTGCTTTTGTGGCAACGAACCCAACAAACACGCCAGTGACGGCAACAATCACGGTGACGCCTGTTTTTGGATCCGGCAATGGCATTTGTACGGGTACTTCAGAAACCTTTACCATTACGGTTAATCCAATTCCAACCGTAAACCCTGTTTCAAGCCAATCGGTGTGCGTAGGTAATTTAAGCCAAGCAATTAACTTTACTTCAACCTTTAATGTGGCTGGTACCGTTTACGAATGGACCAACACGAATACTTCTATCGGGATACAAGCTTCTAATACAGGTAATATTTCCGCCTTCAACACTGTCAATTCGACCAATTCAGTACAAACTGGAAACTTTAGCGTAACACCAAAATACACCAATCTTTTAGAGGAGTGTGTTGGAAATCCAGTAACATTTAGTATAAGTGTGATCCCTACACCAACAGTGGTTGATCCTCCCAACTTGGTTGTGTGCAACAATGCTTCCGTTCTTGCGGTTAATTTTACAGGAGCTATAACGGGTGCAACATATTCTTGGACAAACACAACACCCTCGATTAACTTAGCCGCGTCATCGACAGGTAATATTGCCTCATTTAATGCAACAAATATAAGTTCAACACCTGTAGTAGCAGTTGTACAAGTGACGCCAAGTTTTACCCATGGTACGACCACATGCACAGGAAACAATGAATCCTTTACTATAACGGTTAATCCAACACCAACTGTTGATGCCATATCATCGGATGCATATTGTGTAGGTTCTACTACTTCTTCAATACTTTTTTCCAGTAGTTTCGGGGTTGCCGGTACAACATATGCCTGGACCAATTCTATGCCAAGTATTGGCTTAAATGCTTCTGGAAATGGCAATATTTCTTCTTTTACAACAACGAATGCTACCAATCAATCGATTTCTGGGAATATTGTAGTGACCCCTTCAGCCAATGGTTGTTTGGGTAACACAAGCAATTTCAACCTTACTGTTAATCCAATTCCGACAGTGAACTCCGTTGCCAATCAAGTAAAATGTAATGGAACACTAAGTGACGCCATTTCTTTTTCAGGGGCTGTTCCGGGTACCATTTATAATTGGACAAACAATAACACAAGTATCAATTTAAATGCTTCAGGATCGGGGAATATTCCGGCGTTTACCCTTACTAATACTTCCAATGCACCTATTACAGCTACGATTACGGTAACGCCAACCTATGATTTTGCTGGAGAAATTTGTACGGGAGCAACAACATCATTTACGATAACAGTGAACCCAACCCCAACGGTAAACCAGGTAGCCAACCAAGCAATTTGTGTGGGTAGCAGCAGTAGCATTATTGCATTTGCCAGCACTTTTGGCGTCAATGGAACAACTTATGACTGGGTAAATGACAATACCGCAACGGGTATTGCAGCAAATGGCTCAGGTGCTTTTCCGTCCTTCAATGCAACCAATTCCACAACTGGTGTCATCACCTCTACTATCTTGGTGACTCCTAGCATGACGAATGCCAATGAAAGCTGTTCAGGTACCCCAATGAGTTTTACTTATGCCGTGAATCCTATTCCGGTGATGGCAAACCCACTGGATCAGATTTGGTGTCATGGTAACCAAACCAATGTGGTTACTTTCTCCAGTAATGTGACAGGTACAATTTACGATTGGTCTGCTACAAATACAGGTATTGGTATTGCAGCAAGTGGCCAAGGAAACATTGGTATTTTTGGTTCGATTAACACAACTAGTTCAGTTCAAACCTCAACAGTGAATGTAACCCCATCATTCACAAATGGCAATACAACCTGTTTTGGAGCTCCACAAAATATGGTCTTTACGGTGAACCCAACTCCAATTGTACAAGATCCTGCTGATCAGGTAATTTGCGCAGGTCAAAATACGACTGCTATTTCATTTGTTGGAACAGCAACACAATACAACTGGACTAATTCGAATACTTCAATCGGCTTGGCTGCAAATAGTTCTGGTGACATCCCAACTTTCATTGGTCAGAATACGGGTAGCGTCCCGCAAACAGCGAATATCATAGTTACACCGCAATATATATTTGGAGGTCATACCTGTACGGGTAGTTCGCAAAGTTTTAGCATTTCTGTCAATCCGTCGCCGATTATTAATTACAGTCAAGGGACACCTCAAGTTGTTTGTTCAAATACCGCAACCAATTCTGTTAACATCACATCGCCCACGCCAAACACGAATTTTAGCTGGAATATACCATCTATTCCTACTGGAATAAGTGGTCTTAATTCAACTAGTGGCACGAATGGAATAATTCCTTCATATACATTAGTGAATACAACAACGGTTCCAATAACAATCAACTTTGTAGTAAGTGCCGTAACAAGCGTCGGAAGTTGCCCTGGCGTAAGTTCAATTTATTCCATTACGGTCAATCCATCGCCAAGTGCAGCTTCGGTTAATCCTGTTGTAGTGTGTAACGGATACCAGGTTAATAATTTGATTTTTACTGGAACAGGAACGAGTTATAGCTGGACCAATGATCTTCCGTCTATAGGTTTAGCAACTCAAGGTACTAATCAAATTTCTTTGTTCACCGCTTCGAATTCAACGGCAAGTATTCAAACGGCAAATATTGCTGTTACCCCAATTTATCAGGGAGGTGGGGCAACTTGTAGTGGTCCGGTAACAAATTTTACGATTTCTGTTAATCCTACTCCAGCGGTAACGCCAACAAATGATCTACCATTTTGTAATACAGCAGTTGCACCGCCGCTTAGTTTTTCTGGTTCTGGCACCAGCTATAACTGGACAAACAGCAACACAAGTATAGGTCTTGTAGCTTCGGGCCCTAATACACTTCCGTCGTTTACTGCAACAAATACGGCAAGCACACCTATTTTTGCAACCATTTCTGTACTTCCAATTTTTGACAACGGTGGCGTAGTTTGTACAGGTATTGCAGATCAATTCGTTATTACCGTCAATCCAACACCCACGGTGGATGATCCTTCAAATCAAACTGTTTGTAATCAATCATCAACCCAAGCTGTTGGTTTTACTGGATCGGCTACCGGGTACTCCTGGACCAACAACAACCAATCTATTGGTCTTGGGACCAATGCCACGGGCAATATAATAGCATTTACCGCAGTTAACAATACAAATTCACCGCTTGTTGGGACTATTACTGTTACCCCTGAGTATGTCGGTGCAGGCGCAACTTGTCAAGGATCACCAGAAAACTTTACCATATCTGTAAACCCAACACCTAGTTTGCAAGATCCGGTAGATCAAACGATTTGTAATGGATCAAGTACGGCATTAGTCAACCTTGTTGGTACAGGTACGAGTTATACTTGGGCAAATAACACCACATCTATCGGTCTGAATGCTTCCGGAACAGGAAACATACCTTCTTTTACTGCGACCAACAATGGTTCAAGCCCTACTGCGGCCACAGTTACCTTCACCCCAATTTTTGAAGGAGGTGGTATTAGCTGTCCGGGACCTACACAAAATATGAGTATTACGGTGAATCCGACACCAACCATGACGCCTCCAGCATCGCAAGTGGTGTGTAATTCAAGCATAACAAGCCCCGTAATTTTCTCTGGTTCAGCCACGAGTTATTCTTGGACAAACTCCCTTCCATCAATTGGCTTAACGAGTTCCTCTACGGGTAATATCGGAGGCTTTAATGCCTTGAATGCAACGAGTGTTCCCGTGACAGCTTCGCTTGTAGTGACTCCAATTTTTACAGGTAACCAAGTGCCTTGCTCTGGGCCAACACAGTCCTTTACTTTTACGGTTAATCCGACCCCAACAGTCAATGATTTACCAGATCAAACGGTTTGTAATAATGCGTCAACACTTCCTTTGAGTTTCACTGGTACCGGCACAAGTTATACCTGGACCAATAATGCGCCAAGTATCGGTCTGGTAAGTTCAGGTTCAGGAAATATTTCTAGTTTCAGTGCGGTCAATACGAGCAGTAATCCTATTGTGGCCACCCTGACTGTTACACCTCAGTTTCTCAATGCCGGTGTCAATTGTGTAGGTAGCCCAGAAACAATTGACATCACAGTGAATCCTACACCTGTTGCCATAGCACCCACTAATCAGGTGTATTGCAACGGCCAGGCTGCCCCTATTACGAGTATTGCTGGAACGGCGACAAGCTATTCCTGGACCAATTCGAACGCTTCCATTGGCTTGGCGGCAAGCGGAACTGGCAATATTTCGGCGTTCACGGCAACCAATACTGGATTTGCACCAATTACCTCTACAGTTACTATAACGCCTCATTATTTATTCAACGGCGAGCAATGTAATGGGCTTCCGGTGAGTTATACCATTACCGTCAACCCGACTCCGATCGTCAATGTACCGGTTGATCAAACAGTTTGTAATGGAACTTTAACTGCTGCAATTGCTTTCCAAGGTTATACAGGTACTCTTTACAACTGGACCAACTCCATGCCATCCATTGGTTTGGCTGCTTCTGGAACTGGAGATATAACTGCATTCACAGGTCAAAATAATGGCACAAGCCCCTTGACAGGCTCGATTCAAATTACACCGGAATACTTAAACGCAGGTTTGTCTTGTTTTGGAACCGCACAAACCTTTTCGATCACCGTAAATCCGGCACCTGTCATTGGTTTTAGCTATCAGAATCAAGTCATTTGTTCGGGAGGTTTAACACCGACAGTTTCAATTAATTCAACCACACCAAATTCAAATATTACTTGGAATGTAACGAACGCTCCGGCCGGAATATCAGGTTTAACCAGCACGAGTGGGACCAACCTCATTCCATCGTTCACTTTGGTGAATAGTACCAATGTGGCTCAAACTGTTCAAATTTCTGCTAGTGCAGCAACCGCTGTTGGTGGATGTCAGGGTATCAGTTCTGTTTTCACCATTACGGTTAATCCAGCGCCAACAGTTGTGCCTACTAATCCTATCGTGGAGTGTAACGGCAATCAAATTGGGGGTCTGACCTTCAGCGGAACCGGCACCAGTTATACTTGGACAAATAATTTACCTTCTATTGGTTTAGCAGCATCCGGAACGAATACCACAACCGGTTTTACAGCTACCAATGGGACAGCCTCTATTCAAACTGCAACCATTTCTGTTACTCCTGTTTTTTTTGGTAACGGAACCACTTGTAATGGTTCGGTTTCTACTTTTACTATTACCATCAATCCAACACCTGTCGTAACGCCTGTTGCAGATTTTGCTTTGTGTAACAACCACGTAACAGCGCCGCTTAGCTTTGCAGGTACTGGTACTTCTTATACTTGGTCAAATAGCAACACTTCAATGGGTTTAACTGCGGTTTCTGGCACCAACCAGCTCCCGAGTTATACTGCTCTTAACGGAACCGGATCACCGATTAGTACTACAATCAGTGTCATTCCGATATTTGTAAATGCAAACGTGACATGTCCAGGTAGTCAAGACCAGTTCGTCATTACCGTTAATCCGACTCCTATTGTAAATGATCCAGTTGATCAAGTAAAATGTAATCTTGAACAAACTGTCAATGTCAATTTTGGCGGTACAGGAACCAATTATACTTGGACAAACAGTATGCCTTCAATTGGTTTAGTAGCTAGTGGAACTGGAAACATTCTGGCCTTTACAGCACTCAACGGTGGAAGCTCGCCAGTAGTAGCAACGATCGAAGTAACCCCATTATTTGTTGGATCCGGAGCATCGTGTCCGGGTTCACCTCAAACATTCTCAATTACAGTAAATCCTACACCGAGTTTAATTGATCCTCCAAATCAAACAATTTGTAATGGTGCGAGTACAGCACTTGTTAATTTGTCGGGTACTGGAACGAGCTATTCTTGGATCAACAATACACCATCAATAGGCTTAAACGCTAATGGTAATGGTAATATTTCTCCATTCACCGCTGTAAATTTGGGTTCAACACCGGTCACTGCTCAAGTTGTCTTCACACCTTTGTACACTGGAAGTGGTGTCAGTTGTCCTGGCCCAACTCAAACAATGACTTTCACAGTCAATCCTACACCAACCATGAGCGCACCAGCGGCTCAAGTAGTTTGTAATGCAACTTCTACTCAAGCCGTAAACTTCACGGGATCTGCTACCAGCTATACTTGGATAAACTCTTTACCATCCATAGGACTCAGCGCCTCAGGAAACGGAAACATTAGTAGTTTTTCAGCAGTCAACAACGGTAGTGTTCCAGTATCATCTATTGTTACGATTACTCCAGTTTATACAGGAGGGCAAGTTGGCTGTAATGGCCCAACTCAAAACTTTACGATAACCGTGAATCCTAGTCCGATTGTCAATGATTTACCGGATCAAACAATTTGTAATGGTTCCTCAACGATACCACTCAATTTTACAGGTTCTGGTACTTCTTACTCTTGGACTAATACAATTGCAAGCATAGGACTTGGTAATGCAGGAACTGGTAATATCGCAAGCTTCACCGCGGTTAATAATACAACAGGTGCATTGGTATCAACCGTGACTGTAACTCCTCAATACCTCAACGCCGGATTAAGCTGTTCAGGCACGCAACAAACCATTGTTCTGACAATTAATCCTACACCAAGCGCTACTGCTCCAGGCAACCAAATTTATTGTAATAATGAAGTAACACAGGGTACTAGCATAGTTGGAACAGGAACCAATTATTCTTGGACCAATTCAAACCCTGCGATAGGATTAGCAGCGTCAGGAACAGGAAACATACCTTCTTTTACGGCAACGAATACCGGTTCTGCACCGATCACTGCAACTATTAGTATCACGCCACGTTACATGAATAACAATGTGGAATGTCTTGGTACGCCAGTGAGTTTCACCATTACGGTCAATCCAACGCCAACGGTCAATGATCCAGGGGACATGGCAATTTGTAATGGCGCTTTGACTCCTGCGGTCAATTTTACAGGTACGGCAACTCAATATAACTGGAATAACACCATTGCATCAATAGGTTTGGCTTCAGCTGGCATCAATAACATAGGTGCATTCAATGCTCAAAATACGGGTTCTACACCTTTAATTGCAAGTATTAATATTACACCGATATACATTAATGGTGGTATATCTTGTCCTGGTATTCAAGAGACTTTCACTATTACGGTCAATCCAACGCCTGTTGCAAATGACCCTAACGATGTGACCTATTGTCATAATCAAAATACGGTTCCGATTAACCTAACGGGAACAGGAACTAACTATACCTGGACAAACAACAATCCGTCCATTGGCTTGGGTACTAATGGCCAAGGCTTGGTACCGATTTTCCAGACCATCAATAACAGTAATGGGCCAGTTGTTGCCACCATTACCGTGACGCCATTCTATACTTTTGGCGCCAATGTTTGTGCTGGACCTACGCAAAACTTCACAATATCAGTAAGTCATGTTCCAACAGTTACCAATTTAAGTAATGTCAGTATCTGTGGCGGAAGTTTAACCAATGCCATTTCTTTTGCTGGAACAGCAAATGCTTTTGCATGGACCAATTCAAATCCAGCAATTGGCTTAGTTGCAAGTGGAACAGGAAACGTACCAAGTTTCTCCGCAATAAATAACACTGCACAAGATGTTACGGCAACAATCAATGTGACGCCGCAATATATTTCAGCAGGGGTAACGTGCCCGGGTACAACACTGCCATTTGATATCACAGTGCGTCCGACACCACTAGTAGGCCCAATTTTCGATCAGTCCATTTGTAATGCCACTAGTTTCTCACAAAGTTTAACTTCCTCGGTTCCTGCAACGTTTGAATGGTCGGCAATTTCCAATCCGAACATAACTGGTGAGGTTTTCCTTACACAAACCAGCTCAACAATTTCCAACACCCTGACTAATACCACTACCAGCATTCAAAACGTGCAGTATACGGTCAATGCGATTTCAGTTCCATTCGGATGTGTGGGTCCTGATAGTTTATTTACAATAGCAGTAGTTCCGGATGTGATTCTCAATATTCCAAGTACCATTGAAATTTGTAGCGGCGCCACAGTAAGTGCCTTCTTAAACGCGAACGTTCCTTCAAATTACACTTGGTTTACCACATTTAATAATCCAAATATCACAGGTGAATCCTTGACCCAAAATACGGGATCTGTCATTAATGATGTGTTAGTCAATACGAGTTCGACCAATCAGCTTGTGATTTACGCGGTTACACCAACCTCACAACTCAGTTCATGTGTTGGCGCAACGCAAACTATAGCAGTGACTGTCAAACCGGAACTTGAACTGCTAAATACAGATACGGTCGTGATTTGTAGTGGAAGTCCGGTTAATCTTACCCTAACAGCAAATACCAATGTGACCTTCAATTGGTATGCGAATCAGTCTGTCAATGTAACAGGAGAAACGCTTTCTGCTGTGGCATCGGGTAATATCAACGATGTGTTGGTCAATAACACGACCTCCCCACAAACCGTCCTCTATAACGTTGTTGGTACATCAGGTGCAACCGGTTGTTCGAGTCCAATTATCCCAGTTTGGGTAATTGTCAATCCGATTCCGATCATGACACCTATGGCCAACCTTACAAGATGTAATGGAGCCGCAGCAGCCATACCAAACTTCAGTTCTTCGGTTACTGGAGCCACATATAACTGGACGAACACCAATCCAAATATTGGTCTAGGGTTAAACGGAACAGGTCAACTTCCAGCATTCAACGCCACGAACATCAATTATGCACCGATTACCTCAAGTATTCAAGTGAGTTCTTCGTTTACCAACCTTGGACTAACTTGTACGGGTAATACTACCTCATTTAACTTCATTGTAAACCCTACACCAAGTGCGTATCCGATCAATAACCAGCAATATTGTAATGGAAGCAATACGGCAGCGGTGCCTGTTTTAGGACCAGTTTCGGGTACTGTTTATAACTGGAGTAGCTCAACACCATCCATTGGTGCACCGGTTTCAGGTTTGGCGAATATCCCGTCATTCCTCACTTCAAACATAGGATCAACACCGGTCCAATCTTCTTTCCAAATACAGCCTTCATATACAAACGCAGGTCAAACTTGCTTTGGATCAGTATCTTCATTCATTGTAACTGTGCAACCGACTCCTACAGTGAACCCTGTTTCAAATCAAACCGTTTGTGATGGTGCCAATACAGCTGCAGTGCAGTTTGTTGGAAACTCCAATGCAGTTAGTTTCAACTGGACTTCTAGCTTGCCAAGTATCGGTATGTCAGCAAGTGGAGCTGGTAATATTGCGGTCTTCCAGGCAAATAATAACACCAATGCACCTATCACATCGAATATTGCCGTTATTCCAAAAATTGTTTCAGGATCACTTACATGTTCAGGGCCAACAAGTAATTTCTCCATAACGGTGAATCCAATACCAACCGTAGACCCGATTTTACCGCTTACTTTCTGTAACAATGGGGTGTCTCAAGTTGATTTTTCTTCTACGTTTATGAATAATAGTCCGAATGTATTCTACAATTGGACCAACTCGAACCCTGCTATCGGGGTTCAGGCTACAGGAACAGGAGATATTAACTTTTTGGCTTCAAACAATACAAATGGACTGATACAAGGAACGATTTCGGTTACGCCAATTTATATCAATAACGCCGTTTCTTGTACAGGAATAACTGAACAAGTTAATATCACGATCAATCCAACGCCTGCGGTAGATACCATCAGTAATGTGCTTGTATGTGCAGGTCAAAATGTATTGGTTGATTTTTACAGCACCTTCAACGTGCCACAAACCTATTATAACTGGACCACCACCAACCCTTCAATAGGTACTGGTGCAAACGGATCCGGAAGTGGCATGTCTTTCACCAGTGTGAACAATACAGCTGTTGCACAATATGCTACTGTCTCCGTGACGCCAGTTTACAGTAATGCAGGTGTTACTTGTTCAGGGGTGGCTGAAACTTTTGAAATTACAGTCAATCCAATCCCAGTTATCAATGCGGTCAATGACCAAGTGTTGTGTTCAAATATCAATACGGTTCCTATTGCATTTACAAGTAACGTTCAGAATGCGCAATACAACTGGACCAACAATAATACGCTCATCGGACTTCCAGCTACTGGGGTAGGAAATATCCCAAGTTTTGTAGCAACGAATAATGACACCATCCAGCAAAATGCATTGATCAATGTTTCTATTTTGCACACAAGTAATGGACTTACTTGCCAGGGCTTGAATCAATTGTTTAATATATTGGTCAATCCACTCCCTACCATTGACGCGGTTAATGACCAAACACTTTGTGCCAATACATCCACCGCTGCCGTATTCTTTGACGGCAATATGGTCAATAATACTTATAGCTGGACAAACACAAATCCTGTGATTGGTTTGTCGGATAGTGGTAACGGAAACATCGTTTCATTCACTGCATTGAATCCAACGCTTGTGGCTCAAACGGCAACGCTTACCGTGACTCCGAATATCCTGATGAACGGCGTGCAATGTAGTGGACAGCCGATTAATTTTGATTTCTTAGTGCATCCAGCACCAACTGTAAATCAGGTGCAAGATGTTGCGCTCTGTGAAAATTTCTATTCACCACAATTCACTTTTGGTGGTCAATTCAGCGGTACGCAGTATACCTGGTACAACGACAACACAGCCATTGGTTTAGCAGCTTCTGGCGTCAATACGCTCAATCCATTCTTGGCAACCAATAACACGGTTGTTCCAATTATTGGAAATATCAATGTGGTGCCAAGTATTCAGTATGGTAACTTAAATTGTTTTGGTTCGCCAATGGAATTCGCCATCACGATCAATCCACAACCGCAAGTAGTAGCCCCACAAAACCAAGTGGTGTGTAATGGTGCACAAGTTGCAGCCGTGAACTTCACTGGGCCATCTACCGGCACAACATATGTCTGGACCAACAACAACCCATCGATTGGCTTAGCAGCCAGTGGCACGGGCAACATAGGTGTGTTTACAGCCAACAACCCAGGCAACACGCCAATAACGGCCACCATTACGGTTACGGCTCAATACGTGAATGGCGCACAAATTTGTACAGGTAATGCAGAGACCTTCACCATTACCGTGAATCCTACACCAAACGTAGTGGACCCTGCCAACCAAAACTTATGTGTGGGCAACCAGTCCTTACCAGTATTATTTAGTGGCAACGTAAGCGGCACCACCTTCGCCTGGACCAACAACAACCCATCTGTTGGCTTACCAGCTAGCGGCACTGGCAATATTGCGAGCATCACAGGGCAGAACCCGGGCCAAACGCCAATTGTGGCTACCATTGCGGTGCAAGCACAATATAGCAATGCGGGTCAGTTGTGTTTGGGCAATACCGAGACCTTCACCATTACCGTGAATCCACAACCGCAAGTAGTAGCCCCACAAAACCAAGTGGTGTGTAATGGTGCACAAGTTGCAGCCGT
>DBCS01000008.1:0-216442 GCA_002293185.1 Flavobacteriales bacterium UBA952
ATGCCTTCTCTGAGTACGAGCGCACGCGTTTGGATACAAAAGTAAAAATTGTGAATCTACCGGAGGTCTGTACAGTTCGTATTTATACGGCAAACGGTAAATTAGTTAGAACGTTCAAAAAAGACAGTCCTCAAACATATATAGATTGGGACTTAACCAACCACAGGTCAATTCCGGTTGCTGGTGGAATCTACTTAATCCATGTAGATGTGCCAAATGTGGGCGAACGCGTTTTGAAATTCTTCGGCGGTATGCGTCAGGCTGATTTACAAGGTATTTAATGATTGAATAGTCGATAGCTATGAAAATAAATTTTAAACAACTACTCTTTGGTGCTGCTCTTTTTGCAGCGCTAAATGCCACGGCCGGCAATGAAGACCGCGTTGGTTCGGCAGGTGCTTCGCAACTTCTCGTCAATCCATGGGCCAGATCATCGGCTATTGGAGATGCATCCTATGCAAATAGCAATGGTTTGGAGGCTACCTACATGAATATAGCTGGTCTCGCTTTTACCGATAAAACGCAAATGAAGTATAACTATTCAAACTGGATGGGTAATGCTGGGATTGCACTAAGCGGGGCTGGAATTGCGCAAAGAATTTCTGATTCTGAAGTATTTTCTGTCAGTGTGCAAGCCATGAATTATGGCGATATTCCTATCACTACCGTAGATAACCCAGAAGGAAACATTGGATTCTTTTCTCCGCGCTTCAATGTGTTTAGTGTGGGTTATGCCAAAGAATTCTCTTCTTCTATTTACGGCGGCATCAATTTTAAGGTGGTTTCTGAGAGCATCGCTAACCTGAGAGCAAGTGGTATTGCCATAGACGCAGGTATTCGTTATGTATCTGGAGAGCAAGATCAATTAAAATTCGGTATTACTTTAAAAAATGTTGGTCCGGTAATGCGCTACAAAGGTGACGGTCTTGCACAGCAGGTGACTTACGTGAGTACTGGCTATATTGCTTCATTAGAGCAGCGTTCAGCTACTTTTGAACTCCCTTCACTTCTCGGTATTGGTATGTCTTACGATTTTATCTTCAACGAGAGCAACAAATTGAATTTAGCTTTAGGTTTTACGGCCAACTCCTTTATGAAAGATCAGTTTAGAGCAGGTCTTGATTACGGTATTGCCAAAGACAATATGGCCTTCAATCTACGAGCAGGTTTCTGTTATGAAAACGGTATGTTCAATGAAGAAACCAAATCAAGTGCATTTAGTGGCCCTTCAGCAGGTTTCTCTATAGATGCTTTAGTAGGTGAAAACCAAAATGCTTTGGGTCTTGAATACGCAGCTCGTTTTGCAGGTGTGTTTGGAATGATTCATACCATAGGTGCAACAATTAGCTTAAAATAATTTTCTAACTTTGTTTAGTGGCAAGAGAGCTCTTCATAGGGCTCTCTTGTTTGTTTCCATAAATCGAGTCGCATGTCAAACATTAATTATTATACCCCTGAGGGCTTACAGAAGTTAAAAGATGAACTTCATCATCTTAAAACCGTTCAAAGACCTTCTATTTCTGAACAAATTGCAGAGGCTCGCGATAAGGGCGACTTATCTGAGAATGCGGAATACGATGCTGCCAAAGAAGCACAAGGGATTTTAGAGATGAAAATCTCCAAAATGGAAGAAATTCTTTCCAATGCGCGTCTGATCGATGAAACGCATATGGATAATAGTAAAGTATTTATCCTGTCAAAGGTCTTGATCAAGAACAAACAAAACGGCATGGAAATCGAGTACACCCTTGTGGCCGAAAACGAGGCGGACCTCAAAGTCAGAAAAATCTCCATCGAATCTCCAATTGGAAAAGGCCTACTTGGTAAAAAAGTAGGTGATACCGCAGAAATCCAAACTCCGGGTGGCGTCATTCATTTTGAAATCCTTTCCATTTCCAGATAGTGGCAAGTATTTTTTCCAAAATAGTTTTGGGAGAAATCCCTTGTTATAAGGTTGCTGAGAACGACGAATTTTTGGCATTTCTAGACATCATGCCTTTGGCTGAAGGCCACACCCTAGTGATTCCAAAAAAGGAAACCGATTATATTTTTGATATAGAAGAGGACGCATACCATCGCTTTTGGGCCTTTGCTAAAGAAGTTGCCCTGAAGTTAAAAACGCATATTCCTTGCAAGCGAATTGGCATAAGCGTCATAGGTCTAGAGGTTCCTCATGCACATATCCACCTTATCCCTCTTCAGCAAATTGAAGACATCAATTTTAGCAAAGCGAAAACCAAGGCTCCGGAACAAGCATTAGCTACTTTGGCAAGTATTTTGTTTGAAGACAACTCAATAGTTTAGTCTCATGAGAATCCTATTTGTTTTTGCCCTCACTTTTGTTGTTTTGTCAGCAAGTTTATATGCGCAGCCCATGCGCGTCTTATTTGTCGGAAATTCCTATACACATTATAACAATATGCCTAAAATTTTAGAGCAAATGGCCGAGGATAAGGGCGTAAGCATAGAAGTTACTATGGATGCAAAATCGAGTCATACTTTTGAAATGCATGCGAAAAGAAAAGAATTATACAACACCATCCGATCGAGTAAATGGGATTACGTCATTTTACAGGGGTTTAGTCGAGAATTGGCACAAGATCAGGCTATAATAGACACACTAAGCATACCATATGTCAAAACGCTCTTAGATTCAATTTATGCCAATAATTCTTGTACCAATGTGCTACTCTATCAAACTTGGGGTTATGACGGCGGCTATCAAGCAGATTCTTTGGATATAGACTGGAGTTACCAAACGATGTCGGACCGCATTCACCAAGGCTATCTCTACTTGGGCCAGCAGCTCAATTTATCAATTGTGCCCGTCGGAAAAGTATGGGAAACCGTAAAAGAAAATCATCCGCAGATTCAACTGTATCAAACGGATAAACAACACCCCTCATTAGCTGGGTCTTATTTAGCTGCTTCTTGTTTTTATGCAGCCTTGTTTAAAACGGAGCCTAATGTCGGTTTCTCTGCCAAATTAGATCAAAAACAAGCGGCCATACTCGGAGAAATTGCAGGCGCTTATGTACTGATGAATAAAAACCGATACCAGATCAATAAGAATTCAGTAGAAATTGAGGTCAAACTTAATGATGAAAATAAAAAAGTGGTGTATTTAACGGCCAACTATCCGAATGCCAATAGCGTTACCTGGGATTTCGGAGATGGCATGACAGAATCTGCGCTAAAAACTCGCCATGTCTATGGCAAACCCGGTACTTATGAAATCAAGATCAAAGTTCAAGATGTTTGTGGTGAACGCTTGATGAAGCGCAAGGTAAGTATTTAACTACACCTTAATTCCAAAAAGTTGGCTGCTGTACTTTTTCAAAGGCCACAAGATAAAATGTAATTTTGCACGTATTTGGTCTATATAATAAACAAATACAATGAAAATAAGCCAAAACGCCAGGGTGTATGGAATGACTTCCAATGGTCCTAGTTTTTCATGCAAGAAGTCATTGATCCCAATTCGAATGATACTTCCATAAAGGAGCATCATATGAATAATGTAAATGCTGAGTGTATTTTGCCCGATTTTTAAGAAAAGATTCTCTTTTTTAATCTGGAGTACATACGTTTCAAGTCCAAGAAGAATAGCCAAAACCACCAATACAATTCCTAGTTTTTCGTAAAGCCAATCCATGCGATAAAATGGAATATGCTGTAATTGGTCAAAAGATTGTAGCCACAACAAGAAGGGTTTAACACCATAAAAAATGGCAAAGCCAAAAAATAGTGCACTCAGAATTACAGGTAAAGTTTTTACTTTTTCTTTGTACTGATACAACAATACACCAAGCATGGCACCGAACATGGTGTAGGCCATATGAGGCGTGATTGGGAACAAAGAATGTGGCCCATGAAAGATATTCTGAATTACGGCCGGTGCTTTAGCAGGCCAATGAGTTGTGCCCAATTGACCAAAGAACAGGTAAGAGCAGAATAAAAGTGTTCCTGTAATAAAGTAATACAACCATAACGGAATTACCCTGACCAAACGATACACACCATACAACATAATGATGGTAAAAATACCTACGGCAATACACTGCAGTACATGAAAGGCATAATATTGTAGTAGGTAGCCCCAAAATAAAAGTTCAACTACGCGTTTCAAACCTTTGCGTACGCGCATGTTATCCCAGAACTTAAGGTGTTCGTTACCAAGTAGTAAGTAGGTAAAAACCAATCCAGTAACGGTTAAAAATGTAGGCGAAGTAAAACCCCGGATGAATTTCCAGGTACAGTAGGCAGGGAAAGATTCATTGACCCATTCTAGCGCTAGGGAGTCGTGCACAAAATGCCCCTCTAACATGAGTAGAATGGCAATGGTGCGTGCCATATCTATAAAATAGAGGCGGGTTTTGGGTTTATTGAGGCTTATTTGTTCTGCCATTAGGAATAAAAAACGTGCGAAAGTTACGAAAGAATTGACGAATAGGTTCAAGTACCTGAACCAAGCCAATAAAGAATCCTAAAAATAGAAGTGCTCCGATAATAGCTTCTAGCGGGCTTAGTTTGTTTTCAAGGAAGGAGCGCAGACTGTAACCTGTTATTGCCCCATAAAGAATGATCGCGTGAATTACATAAATAGCAAATGTTTCTTGTCCGACGGCCATAAAAAATTGTGGCCTGAAGCGCTCAAAACTACTGAGGTACGTTAAAATAATTAGCAGCATAGCCACAAAAAATGCTCTATCAAAAGCCCATAAATATTGAAAATGAAAATGCGTGAAATCACCATTATATACAAAAGTCATGATCCAACCCAACAAGTAGTAAATGATACCCACCCCAATCAGGTAACGATACACATTTTTGTTCTGTAGCCCTGTTCCATGAAGACTAAGGTAATGTCCAAAACCTGCGCCAAAAAAGATGAATCCTATCCAAGGAAAGATGGAAAAACCGGTCTCCGGACCTTGAATCATGTTTTGAAGTAGGGGGTGCGCACCTGTTGGTAGATAACCTTCTTGCATCCGGATAAGTGGTGTGAGCGCAAAAATAACCATGGCCATCAACAAATAGAGAAGCCAACTATATGGTTTGATTTTATAAATGATTGAACTGAACAATAAAAGCAGTAGTAGGCCCACACCTATACACTGAAGAATATGGAATCCTAAAAAATGCGGGTTAAAGTGTCCGGATAGGTAGTAGGTTAAAAATTTTAAATTCATTTGGAGTAAATACCCAATGATGATTAAGCTAAATGCTCTACGCAATCCTTTTTTAACCCTTATCAAGCGAAAAAATGATACTGTACCTTTTTGCCATTCTTTGTGTAATAAGTATGTAAAAACCGCGCCAGAAATGCTAAAAAACAATGGAGCAGTTAGCCCTCTAAAAAAGCCCCAAATACTAAACCAAATACTTCCTGATGATCCGTGCAACCTTACCTCAGCCATAAATATAGGGTAGCTTTCCAAGGTTAATGATATAAAATGACCCTGCAGCATCATGAGTATTGCCACACTCCGACTAAAATCAAGAAAATGAATACGTGGTTTGTTGCTCATCGGGGATTAAGTGGTTCTGTACGTAATTCAATAATTTCAATGCGCCTTTCTAAAGAGGCGTCTTTAGAAAATACTGAATTGCGTTGGTCGTAGTAGTCGTCGCTAACGTCTTTATTTGCTTTGTATTCTCCCATCGGAACTTCGATAAATTGTAAGCGTGAGGGTTGGGTGAGCATGTAGGGTGCAAATTTACCGCCGTCTATTTCCTCAAAATAGTTGATGATTGCAGAAATGCGTCGGCTCGTCAAATGTACGTTATAATCTGACTTGGCAAGTGGGCTAGCAAACCCCTGAACCATAATACTTACTTTTTTTCCGGCTTGGAGCTCTTGCCAGACTTGATTGCTGAAAATAGAGAGGTCCTGCATTCCTTTATTTACTTCCTCATCAAAAAATTGGAGTAATGACTGTGTTTGTAGCGTTGCTTCGGCTGATGGCCTCCCATCTGCTACCCTTTGCAGATAAACCGGATACTCACCTTTGTATTTTAGATAGGTTTCTTCATAAGATAATTCGGTGAAGTCCGCAGTACTTTTCGGATTGGGGTGGTCGTTTTCAAAATAGAGTCGAATGGGTAGTTTCACGATCTCAAGTGTAATTGTGTCACTTCGATCTTTTTTCTTTTTCGGTCGCTGAAATTCTTGGAAAAAGACATCGCTACAACAAGTAGGATGAGATGCATAAAGACTGCCCAAGCGATTAGAGCTCAAATAGGCCGTGTCGGCTTCACAAAAAAAGTAGAGGTCATTGGCCGGGCTGTTCAACGGTAAACCAATATTTATTGGTGGGCCAAAACGGCCATCGGATTGTAAATTACTGTAGAAAATATCAAAGCCTCCAAAACCAGCGTGCCAAGTACTTGAAAAATAAAGCCTGTTGTATAGCGGGTCATACCATGGAGACACTTCGTTTTCAGTCGAATTGAGTATGCTTAGATTGCTGTTTTCAAGCGCTTGCCCATCTTTATTGAGCTTAGCCAACCATAAATCTGTGCCGCCGAGCCCGCCTGGTTTTTGTGCGCTATAAACGAGCATTAATTGCTCATTTAATACAAATAAATAAGGCATGCTGTGATAGAAGGCCTGAAAATCGTCAAGGGTAAAAGTAGTGTCTATTATCCAAACGCCTTTTTTTGGTAGTGCGCGAACAATCCGACAGTCTAGCCCTGTTGGCTTGTTTTGACATTCACTACATAGCGCAAAACTGCTGTCGGGTGAAATACAAAAGTTGCCATATTCAAAATTAGCTTTTTGCCCGTTTAGAAAAACTTGCTGCGGTTCTTTCAGACTCGGAAACTGATAAATATTGAGTTTGTAGCGGCTGTCTAAAATGAGTTCTTGGTCTTCGGCAACAGAATCAGCTTTTAGGGCACTAAATACCAATGTATCTTTCCAAACGAGGTGCGCAAATTCGGCATCCACAGTATTGACAGGATGTGATTGGAGTGCTTCCATTTCATCAGCAGTTACAAATTTGAGCTGCTTGAGCACCCAGTTGCAGGCGAGCACTTCTTGATTCGCCTTGAGATAGGCACTACTTTTCTTATCCTCAGAAAAGAATTTTTTAACCTCCTTGAATTGCCCCAAAGCCTCTTTGTACAAGGCCTGTTGTTTGAGCATGAGCGCATACCGCAGTTGTGCTTCAGGAAATTGTTCTCCGTCCGGATCTTGTTCGTATACTTTGAGGTAATATCGTGTAGCAGTTTTGTAGTCTTTGAACTGTTGATTGGCTTGGCCTATCTTCCAATGAAGCCCCAAAGAGTTGGGCTCGAGTTCCAACGCTTGTTGGTAGTATTTGAGCGCTTCGATGTAATCAAAAACGACAACTTGGGCATCTGCATGCGCCACTAAACGTTGGATTTGTTTTTGACTCCAAAGTCCACTTGTGAGTAAAAGAAACAATATTATATAAAGTCTGGGCATATGCGGTATTGTAATTGTGGCGGATTAAATTTTGTGAATACATAGCGCAGGCTCAACTCAAATGCTCCTCTTGCGCGGCTTGCCGGCACAAGGGAGGAATAATTAAAGTCGTAAGAAATACCTGTAGATAGCGGTCCTTTGGCCATGCCAAATTGCAGACAAAGGGCATCATTTGTTCGCCACCAAAAACCTGCAATTAAGGTAATTTGATCCCGTCTGGAAAACAAATATTCTCCTGTACTGCCTATGGTCATTGTTTTGTAAGGACCTTGAAAATTGATTTGAAAACTGGGTTCTAACACAAGTGACTTTGAATACTGATAGCGCAATTGACTAAAGAAATTCAGGCGGATATCGCGTTGTGTGTTGTCGTTAAAAAAACTTTGGTTTGGCCTAGTAAGGTTAAATAAACCCAAGCCGCTTTGTAGAAAGTACTGTTTATTGATGCTGAACTGATGAATCAGGCCTAAACCGAGCATTGGTTTAGTCATGGATGCGGTCTGAAAATATTCGTTGGTGGGTGCGTTGGGGTCAAAAATATAGCCGTTATATTGACTATCGAAATAAAATGCATTGCTATTAAGTTGCCTTTGGTTGAAGCCAATTTGTAGTGCGGGCCTGAGTGTCTGATTTTGGTTCAATACAACTGGATGACACACACTCAACTGAACCTCATTGGTTTGGAACTTCCCATCTCCAACTTGGTCGTGAAAGTAATTGAGTCCGAAGCCCCACTTCTTCCATTTGGTATCGGCTGCAAGTGCCGAAGTCTGAAAAGGAATCGTTACACTTCGCCATTGGGTGCGGTAATTGGCGGTAAGCCGGAGGTCTTCTTTGAAGTTTCCTACTCCAGCTGGGTTTTGAAAGATAGGATTGTTGTTGAATTGTGTCCAATGGATATCTTGAGCGCGCAATTGCGCTCCCAACTGTAACAAAAGAATCATCCAAATGTGCTTCACGAAACGAAGTTACAAAAAAGCGCGGCCGAATTAAAAAGGGAACATCCGTCCTTTGGAATATTATGGATTTGAACTTGAAACAGGAAGAATTTTACCGTTAAAGTAAGCTCCGGAATGCAAGGCAAAATCGGCAATAAATTGTGCCATCTCTTCAGGTGAGGTAGGTGCGGTATATCCAGGAAAAGCACCTTGGAGCATTTCGGTCTGAACTGCACCCAAACACAGGCAGTTCATATGAATACTGCCCGATTTGTATTCTTCAGCAAAAAGTTCAGTAAATGCACACAACGCAGCTTTCGAGGTAGAGTAGGCGGCGAGACCCGCAAACTTTTGGCTTCCTTGAAAACCTCCCATGGAGCTGATATTTACAATATGCGCATTTGGTGCCAATGCGGGAAGTAGTGCCTGGGTGGCTTCCATGATGCCAATGACATTGACTTGGTAGCTTTCACTCAAATCTTGATGCGTTAATGATTCGAAAGGTTTATTGATGAGTAAGCCGGCGTTGTTTATAAGGATATCAAGGGGTCCTTTTAATCCGATATTTTTCAATTGAGTACCCACATTGTGGGAAATATCTAGTGCAAAACTACGGACGTTTGACTGTTGAAATTTTGCTTGCATCTTAGCTAGATTGCGCGACAGCGCAATGACTTCCGTATTGGGTAAGGCGGCAAAATGCTGCACAAGGGCTGCGCCAATTCCTTGACTTGCACCTAGTATGACAATTCGTTTATTCATCGAAACTCACAATTAATTCGGGGCTGGTGGCATGCGCTTGACAAGTCAGGATATAGCCGTTGGTGACTTCTGCGTCGGTAAGTGAATGGTTCATGCGCATGGCAGCGCTTCCTTTGAGCACTTTTGCACGACAAGAGGAACAAACACCTCCTCTGCAAGAGAACGGAGCGTCTAAGCCAGCTTTTTCAGATAGCTCTAGTATACTTTTATCTTGGCCTTGCATTTCAAATTCAGCAATTTCGCCATCGATCATCACTTTCACCTTGCTCTTACCTGAAAATGCAGAGACAGCTGCAGCAGGTGTGTTAACCTCGTTCACAAAAAAGAGTTCTTTGTGAATTTTTTTTGCGCTTACGCCGAAGAAGGCAAGTGTTTTTTCGGCACTTTCAATTAATTGTTGGGGACCGCACAAGAAAAAGGCATCTGCTTGTAGCATGCTCAAATTTTGTTTAATCTCGTCGTTGAGTGCAGCCTCGTCTACTCTCCCGTATTGCGCACTGGCTACCTCTTTTTGAGAATAGTAGAGGTGTGACTTGGTATTATTGAGTGCTAAAATTTCGGAAAGAAAAAGACTTTCTTCAGGGCTTTTGTTGCCGTAAAACAGTTGAAATGAGGTTTGTGCACCCGCAGATTTGAGCATACTCATGATAGGTGTGATGCCAGAGCCAGCAGCAATAGCCACCACATTTTTGTGCATAGGTGCCCAAATAAAATTTCCTTCGGGTTCGAATACAATGATTTCAGCGCCGGCGCTGATTTCATTCAGATAATTAGAAACTTTCCCATTTTCAATAGCTTTTACACCAATGCTCAATGCTTCGTTTGTAGCGCTACAAATAGAATAAGATCTTCTAAGTTGTTCGCCGTTCACTTCTATTGCTAAGGTTAGGTATTGACCTGGCGTAAATCTAAATTTGTCAGAAAGCGCAGCAGGCACGTCAAAAGTGAGTTGAACTGCTTGCTTTGTAAGTCTTTGAACATTTTGAATGGTCAAGAGGTGCGCACCTTTGGGTAAGGCAGCATTTTTATTGGTTTTAAAGCGGTCAAATAAGCCCATAATTAGTCGTCGAATGAAATGAGTACGTCGTTACTTGTTGGATGCGCTTGACAGGTGAGTATATAGCCTTGCGCTACTTCTTCTGGGGTCAGGGCATAATTGACATCCATGCTGATTTCACCTCGCAAAACCTTAGCTTTGCAGGTGCAACAAACACCACCTTTGCAGGCAAAAGGTGCATCTGCGCCAGCTTTATATGCGGCCTCGAGGATAGTCGGCCCATCGGAAGAAAGATAAAAATTGGTACGCTCACCATCCATAATGAGTTCAATTTTAGATTCGAAGGCAGCTTGCTGCGCATGCTCCGAAACGATTTTCTTTTCGACCGGCGCCGCATGAAATAATTCAAAGTGTATTTGTGCAGCACTCAGCCCAAAAACAATGAGCTCGTCTTTTACTGCGAGAATCATTTCTTGCGGACCACAAATATAAGCGCTACTAACGGTCTGATTTTTCAAAAAAGCATGGAGTAGTTCTTTGGTGCGCTGTGCGTCTATGCGTCCTTTTAATAGGGGTATACCAATATTTTCTCTCGAAAAAACATGAATTATGTTAATACGGTCTAGGAAACGATTTTTAATGGCTTCTAGCTCTTCTCTAAAAATGATTTCTGACATGCCTTTGTTGCCATAGAATAGGGTAAGCGTGCTGAGCGGCTCTTCTTTTAGAATGGTTTTTAGAATCGAAAAAACAGGCGTAACGCCGCTTCCGGCAGCAAATAATAAATAATGATTAGAATTGCTAGGGTTGGGTTCAATTTTGAAATTACCCATTGGTGCCATGACCTCGAGGGTGTCGCCAGTTTGTAAGTGCTGGTTGGCATAAGATGAAAACTTTCCATTGAGTATTTCTTTAATAGCTACCCGCCATTGGTTTTCGTGGGGTGAACTACATAAAGAATAAGACCTTCGAATTTCTTCACCGCTAATGTCGGTTTTGAGGGTGAGGTATTGACCTGAGGAAAATGTAAAGTCTTCTCGAAGTGCTTTCGGAACTTCAAAAGCTACTGAAACACAACCTTTGGTTTCTCTTTGGATGTTGCTTACTTTTAAGGTATGAAACTGTGTAGACATAGTTAAATTTAATCGAGGTCAAAAATAAGCAATTCTACGCATGGCTCAACTAACCTCTTTTAATGAACAAACTGACTTCAATCATGTTTTGAAGGCGTAGTTATTTTCTATATTTGTTTCATCGTAACAATTGTATTATGACCCAAGCTGAACAAGAACGTCGTTTTCTGGACAAAATTGATAGAGAAATCAAGATTGAGCCCAATGACTGGATGCCTGATGAGTACCGCCAAACGCTAATTCGTCAGATTTCGCAACACGCACATTCAGAGATAGTTGGTATGCTTCCTGAAGGCAACTGGATTACCCGCGCGCCCAACTTGCGCCGTAAAGCAGTGCTTTTGGCAAAAGTTCAAGATGAAGCCGGTCATGGTCTTTATTTGTATTCAGCAACTGAAACGCTGGGTGCTGATCGCGAGCAATTAATGGACGATATGCACACTGGCAAGGCAAAATACTCCTCCATTTTTAATTATCCGGCACTTACCTGGGCCGATATCGGCACTATTGGTTGGTTGGTCGACGGCGCTGCAATCATGAACCAAGTTGCACTTTGCCGTACTTCATATGGTCCGTACGCAAGGGCAATGGTTAAAATTTGTAAAGAAGAATCCTTTCATCAGCGCCAAGGCTACGAATCTCTTATGAAACTTTGTAACGGCGCCCCTCAGCAAAAAGCAATGGCACAAGATGCCATGAATCGTTTTTGGTGGCCTTCACTCATGATGTTTGGCCCTAGCGACGCTGAGTCTACACATTCTGATCAGTCCATCAAATGGAAAATCAAGCGCTTTACCAACGATGAACTTCGTCAAAGTTTTGTAGATGCCACAGTTTCGCAAGCCCAAATACTCGGTCTTACCATTCCTGACCCGAATCTGAAATGGAATGAAGATAGAGGCCATTACGACTTCTCTGAAATCAATTGGGAAGAATTTTGGCAAGTTGTGAAGGGTAACGGACCTTGCAATAAAGAACGCATTGCTGCGCGTCTCAAGGCCAAAGAAGAAGGCCTTTGGGTCAGGGAAGCTGCTAATGCCTTTGCCAAAAAGCGCGCCATGAAAAAATCAGCCTAAAACAATTCGCACAAAATGTCAACAACACAATGGCCTCTTTGGGAGGTTTTTATACGTAGCAAACAAGGTTTGAATCACAAACATGTGGGTAGCCTTCGCGCGCCTGACGCCACTTTGGCATTAGAAAATGCCAGAGACGTCTATACACGCCGTTCTGAGGGCATCAGTATTTGGGTGGTGGAATCTGCAAATATTCACGCAACCGACATAGACGACGCCGATTCATTTTTTGAACCGTCCGATACCAAAATTTACCGCCATCCCACTTTTTACGAGGTACCTGACGGGGTCAAACACATGTAAGCATGCAAGATCAAGCACTTTTTGAATACGTACTGCGCTTAGCAGACGACAGTCTTATTCTTGGTCAGCGCCTTGGTGAATGGTGTGGTCATGGCCCGATTTTAGAAGAAGATATTGCCCTAACAAACATATCTTTAGACCTGATTGGTCAGGCTATTAGTCTTTATGATTTGGCAGCTGAGCTAGAAGGAGCAGGTAAAAACCACGATCAGCTCGCTTATTTGCGTTTTGAGAACGAATATAAAAATGTATTATTGGTCGAGCAGCCTAATGGCGATTTCGCCATGACTATTTTACGTCAATTCTTTTTCGATGCATTTCGTTTACCGCTTTACGAAGCACTCATGCAAAGCCCAGTTTCGCAATTAGCAGCAATTGCAGCTAAATCAGTCAAAGAAACGCGCTACCACCTCAAGCACACTTCTGAATGGGTCATTCGTATGGGCGATGGCACGGATGAATCTCATGAGCGTGCACAAGCCGCAATCGATCATTTATGGCGCTACACCTCTGAATTATTCTACGAAGACAACAAAGACGAGCAATTACAGGCACTTGAACAAGTCCCTTCGTTGAAAGGAATTCAAGCAAATTGGATGGAAACCGTAAAGACTGTACTTTACGAAGCAACCTTAGCCATTCCAACCAACAATTGGAAGTTTGAAGGTGGTCGAGAGGGCCGACACTCCGAACACATGGGATACATTTTGGCCGACCTCCAATACATGCAGAGAGCCTATCCAAACATGGAATGGTAAACGCAGCGCAAATTCGCCATTACTTAGAAGAGGTCAGCGATCCTGAAATTCCGGTCTTGACCATCATAGACTTGGGAGTGGTTCAAGAAATTTATTTCACTGATCCAACCTGGATTATCGAACTTACGCCAACCTATAGCGGCTGCCCAGCTATGCAGCAAATTGAAGTAGATCTTCTCGCCAAATTACAGGAAAAAGGAATAGCCAATGCGCAAGTAAAGCATGTCCTTAGCCCTGCCTGGACCACCGACTGGATCAGTGAGCAGGGCCGTCAAAAATTACGCATGTACGGTATAGCTCCACCGGTGAATGAATCCGATAAAAGCACACTTTTTGCTGAGCCACCGCGTGTTGCTTGTCCGAAATGCAATAGCATGGATACCAGAATGGTGAGTTTATTTGGCAGCACAGCCTGTAAAGCACAGTATCAGTGCAAGCAATGTTTAGAGCCTTTTGATTACTTTAAGTGCTTAAAATAAGTTGAGATAAATGCAAAAATGAAGACGCTAAATGGCGTCTTTTTTATTTTTATAGTACTATGTATTGCATAATACATAATAAAACATATATCTTTGTATAAAATTTAGTAGATGAATGTAGAAAATACACAGTCTCAGATGCGCAAAGGCATCTTGGAATATTGCATTTTAGGCATCCTCAATAATGGCGAGGCTTACCCTTCAGAAATTTTAGAAAAGCTCCGCCAAGCCCAAATACTTGTGGTCGAGGGAACCGTTTATCCGTTATTGACGCGTCTAAAAAATCTGGAGCTATTGGCTTACCGTTGGGAGGAATCTACTTCTGGGCCTCCACGCAAGTACTATTGTATAACACCTAAAGGCACTCAGTTTTTTACTGATCTGTCCAAAACTTGGCAAGAATTACAACTAGCAGTTTCCTCACTTACTCAAAATAAATAGTCATGAACAGAACAGTTTCTATACATATCCAAGGTTTTGCTTTTATCCTAGAAGATCAAGCCTACGAAGTACTCCGAAAATACCTCAATGATTTGTCTATAATTCTTCAACATGAGGAAGGTAAAGATGAAATACTGCAGGATATCGAACTTCGAATTGTAGAACTTTTACAAGCAAAAGTCAATGCGCAGCAAGTGGTCCAATTGGAACAAATTCAAGAAATCATACAATTGTTAGGTAGCCCTGATGCCTTTAGCGATGAAGAAGCCAAACAAACTGATCACACGAAATTTGAAAGCACCGAACCGATCGCTCCGCACAAACGCTTTTTTCGAGATCCCGATCATCCTATTTTAGGTGGTGTGGCCAGCGGTGTAGCCGCTTATTTCAATATTGATGTGGTTTTTGTTCGGATTGCATTTGTCTTGTTTACAATGGCATTTGGGTCTGGAATCCCGATTTATATCATCCTTTGGATTGTGACACCGCGTGCACTTTCCGCAAGTGAAAAACTCCAAATGCGCGGACGCGCAGTCAATGTTGAAAATATCAAAACGGAATTCAAAGAGGCCGCCGAGCGTGTAGAAAAAAAAACATATAAATGGTCGCAACAATTAAAAACAGGCTCAAACCTGAGTAGCGGTCTTGGCAGATTGGCAAACTTTATCAAAACGGCATTGGGTATTTTTTTGATTTTATTTGGATTAAGCCTGATCATTTCTCTTGGCGTTTTTCTTTTTATTGATCCAAAAATGATTCCTGCGCAGATCAACGGTGAATTCACCTCTCTTGGCGAACTCAGCTCCTTGTTTTTTGAAACGGCAGCACTCAATTCTTACACTTATCTTGGTGTAGCACTTGTTGGTTTTTCTTGGGGTTTGTCGAGTTTGTTAACAGGTTTCAGATTGTTACTTTCTTTTCAATCCAAATGGCTTAAAATGGGCTATTTTGCTCTTGGTTCGCTGACTGTGGTTGGTTTCATAGTCATTTTTTATGTGGGTGTCGCAACAACCAAAGACTTTGCAATTGACAGTGAATTGAGTAAAGAAATCAGCACTTATTCTGGTGATTCTTTGAGTTTAGTGATTTCAAATGATATGCATCTGAAGGCATTTAATCAGCAGAAATTAAACTTGAGTGCCAATGGATTTGAAATGACTATGCACCCTGACCAGGGACTTATTTTAGCTGAAAACGGAAAGCTTTATCATAGCGGTATTGTCGTCAACTACGAGGAATCTACAGATTCTTTGTATCATATTCGCGTACTCAAAAGAGCCAATGCTTCTTCTTACATGAAAGCAAATATTAGGGCGGCACACATTCATTTTCCGTGTAAACTCGAAGGTAAAGCCTTGACTTTTGCCAGTGGTTTTACCTTCCCAGCTGAGGACCGCATGCGTGACCAAGAGGTGGAGATAGTCATCATGGTTCCTACAGGAAAAACGGTTTTCTGGAAAGACCAAGTTGTGTATCCGTATGTTTCTGAATTATCGCCTGATCGGGCATCTAATAGCGCATATGTACATGGCGACGGCCAATACTCAGCGTGGTAACGAACGATCGCCCTTTCTTATTTGTTGGGCGTCTAGCCAATAGATGAGTTTGAAAGAAAAGCTGTTCAGGGCATTGGTTTGCAAGGTACTCGAAAGGTCTTGCCAGTAGGCAACTTCTATAGCATCGTTACTTGCAAAAACGGAGTTTTTCCATACGATATTGATTTCACTACCTGGCATAAATACCCAACGGTAAACAAGATCAATAGTAAAGGCATTGTAGTTAATATCATAGGCTGATTTACCCTCAGTGGTGAGCCCATTGAAGTCGGGCAGCAAAGACAAGCTTCCATCGGTTTGTAGTAGCGCAAACTCTTCGTATTGAAGTGCGGAGCGGTAATGCCTGAGGCGCAAACTCAAGGACATTCTGTTGGTCATGATGTAATCCAGAGAGATGGCCTGAACGGTGGTATTACGGTTTCTTTTACCGAAAAGGATTCCTTGATAACTCATGGCAGGCGTGGCAAAAGGGATCGCATAACCCAAGTTGTTGTACTGGAGTTCTTTTTCAAAAGAGTAAATAATAAATAAGGCGTCTGAAAGCCTGAGACGAGGGCCAAAGTTATAGGCGTATTGCTTCCATGGATTGCCAATGTATTCTACAAAGCTTCCACCTGCATCTATGGCGATTTTTCGTTGGTAATTTGTAGAAAACCACGTATTCAAAAAGTAAAATTGAGGGATGGTAAATACTGCACCGTCGGTTCTTGGTTCAAAGTAGTCTTTTGATGGGCGCAGCGTTGCACCACCGTTCCCGCCAAAAGCGTTGAATTTCTTTGTGACCGTAAAGAAATTCAGACTCGTCATATTGCTAGTGAATGCATTTGGCTCGTACAAATAAGCTTGCGAAAAAGCGGCATTGACCGTCCATTTCATGAGTTTATCCCACTTTGGTGCAAACTCACGATAAGCTACATTTGCATCAAAGACTCTACGGTTATTATTGTAGTTAAAACCGAGGTCGTTGGGGTCGTAGGTATCGGACTCTTCTAGGTAGCCAATGCCTCCGATAAGCGCTCCGCGTTGTTTTTGAATATTCAAATTGATATTGTGCCCAAGTGTATTTGTTTGGTCAAATTGCGAGGATACGATCCCTTTGCCATTGAAATTATAATCGTTATTATTTGAGTTGAGGTTGAAATTGAAAGCGGAGACGTTGGCATCATAAAATGCACCAGAGCGCCAAACATTTGTGTTGGTAAAGGTAATGGAGGAGTTGTTTTTGAGGTTTTGATCAAATACAACTACATTATAATTTGTCAGCGGTGAAATGAGAACTTTTCGCCTGGTTTCGTCTATGGTAGAAACAGCGGTTCCAATTTGTTCGGCATTCACGGCATTGAACACGCCGATACCTAAACCTTTGCTGTTGCGACCTGAAATCTTTGAGGCATTATATAGTTGAGACGACCCGGGGGCATTTTCGAGGTATTCGTTTGGCTGAAGCATGGTTTGGGTTACCTTATATGGCGCTTGGATTCCAATTCGGCGACTGTAGAAGATTCCAGCTTTGTTGAAAAGTTCCATTCCTTCCGTAAAAAATTGACGGTTTTCATTGAATTGAACCTCGAACGGGCTCAAATTGAGGACTTGTTGGTCAAAAACTACTTGACCAAAATCAGGAACAAGCGTGACGTCGAGGGTAAATGCTTCATTGATACCATATTTGATGTCCATGCCGCCATTAAATGAGCGCAAAAGGCTTTTAGAGCCATCTGCGTTGCGCACTTCATCAGCGTAGGCTGAAACGTAGGGGATAAGTGCCAAACGCAGCGGGGGTGAAATATTTTTGATATTGGTGATGTCTCCGCTCTCTAACAAAATATTTTCTAGGTCGGGGTTAACGGCCACCCAAGAAGATTCTTCTCGGTTTCTGGCAATTTGTCTTCCGAAATTGACACCCCAATCTTGGACTTCTTTCTGTGGAAAACGCAGTGCCGAATAGGGAATACGAATTTCTGCAATCCAGCCATTTTCAACGATTTTAACAGCACTATGCCAAACTAAATTAAGTTTGTCGTTGTAATCGTTGGCAGCAATTTTGGCATCTAACTGAACGCCTTTGCTGGTCAGACCAAAATAAAATCCATTCTGATTATCGTTATAGGTATCCAAGAAAATACCGATAATATCACAATTTGGATGGTAGTCGTCTCTGAGGGAGAGCACCTTTGAAATCGAATCTAGTGGGTCTTGACAAAAAAAGCCAAAATAGATGGCGTCTTGATCGTAAAGTAGCTGAACACTAGTCAAGCTTTGCGAGGGTTTTCCTGGTTCAGGTTTGATTTGTATGAATGGAGCAGCAACGTTAGTGCTTGTCCAGGAGGACTCATTCAAAAGACCGTCGATGGTTATTTTTTCTGTGCTGTACTTAGCCTCTAATTGTTGCTGTGTAAAGCTGTAAAAAGGAATCAAAAAGAGCAGGTATTGCCAACGCATGGGCAAATTTACGATTTAAACTCCTTTACGCGCGACAATATGAAGGCATTCTTCTCTTGCTTCGAAAGTGACCCAGATTTTTAAGTCCTTTTTAAAATGCACTAATATTTGGGCAATGATGGTTTGTAAGTGCGATTTTTCAATTTGTGAAAGTGCGTGCTGCGTATGGAAACGCGAAAAAGAAAAGTCAAAAGTATTGCCATTTAGATGTGGGCTTTTACGCACAGCAGTTTTGTTGTGGCGCATTAACTTAGAAACAGTTTGCTGGGTGCGGGTCATGGATGTTATAACGAGTTTACAATCTTTTTGCGGGCTATTTGCAAGTGAATCAGCGAAGGCCCGACCAATTTCTTTTAAAACTTCGGATGCGTGCGGTGTCAAGAAGCCATAGGAATGGGTAAATGAATCGAGTATGTATCCGGTATTTGGCAGAATGGTAACAATTTGTTTTGCGCGCAAAGCTTGATACAATCCTTTCACATCAGCGCAAGCTTTGATTCCTTGCCCAACAGAGCGGTCCATGTAATCTGAAAGACAATGATTAAGTTGTGAGGTATAGATGCTCGGATCTGTAGTTGGTATAGTCTGGGTGAGCAGCTCAGGAATTGGCAGTTCGGTTGTTCTTTGAACCGGCTTTATTGGCCAGTATACAAAGGCAAGGAGTATAAAACCAATACCGATAAGCAAAAAGTTATTGCGCATACAAACAAATATAAAAATTGCTTGCTTTGGTCTAACGCAAGTTCGTAATTTTGTACCATGGGAACATTTGACGCGCTCCAAGCACAACTCGAACAACAAGAATGGCCAAATATTTATTTGTTTAAGTTTATTGTTCCCAATGAAAACCACCATTTAGCGCAAGTAACTGCGCTTTTTGATGCCAACAGCGAAATCACTTATCATCAATCCGGAAACGGCAAGTACGTAAGCATCAGCGCAAAAGAAGTGATGCTCTCTGCAACTGACATCATTTCTGTTTACGAACGCGCGGCACTTATTCCCGGAATAATCTCACTTTAATGGAAGCAATCATCAAATTTTTGTTCATCTCATTGCTCATTTTGTTGGCCATTATTGCCTACAGAGCGCTCTTGCGTCGTTTTCAACGAGGACAGGTAAAGCATAAAGATTATTGTGAGCTTTATACCCTAGATCAAGAACCAGCACAAGGAGCCTTGGCATTTTACTTCGTTTGTCCTGAACTGACAACCGTTCAGTTCAGTATATGGCAAAATAATGCGGAGGTTCAGCAGCTTGCTCATTCCACATTTGAAAAGGGGGGGCATATTTTGCGTTTTGATAGCAAAGGCCTTGCCAATGGGGTATATTATTATGGTATCAAAACTGCTGATCAAGAGACCAAAAAACGCATGACTATATCGAACTAGGTTCGGTTAGATCAGGACTCGTCTGTAGATTTATCTACTTTTATGCGCGATGGTTTTCTCGGTAATTTATACTTGGATTTGTGAAAATCACTTTTATAACCGTCGGTTTTGTCTATGCGGTAAACCAAGCCAAGGCTGTATTGTGCATATGAGGCACTACCTAATATATCCACAAGCCCAAATTTATAGACACCTTGCGCCTGAAGACCAATTTGCTTACTTAGCCAAAAAGTGCAGCCTGCAGAAAAGTTCACTGTGGGGGTGAGTAAAGGTGCGCTTTGCTTGGGGTTGGAAGACCGCAAACTAAAACCCACACCTGTTCCTAAATACGGATCTATAGCACCTCTCCCCAATTGTTTATAAAAAGAGTACTTCAGTGCCAAATCAAAATAGCCGATCAGGCCGTTCACACCAGTTGAGTCATTGACAATTCTTTCCGGCTTGTAGGTTTGGGCCCCTAATACAGCTTCTGCACTCCAGCCATTGTAAATATAGCGGTCAATATACAAGCGCGATGGGAAGGGCAGGCCGTGCAGCTGATCGAATGGCGCTGGATTGAGTTCTTGCCCGTCGTCGTCAGTGGTGGTCCAGGCTAGTCCAAATTGCCAAAAATAGTTATCGCGGTTGGTGATCATTTTATCTGGCTGTGCAAGCAGGTCGGCTGGTAGCAATATGCCAAGCAGGCCAAAAAAAGATATAACGAGATATTTGCGCATACGAATATTTGTATGAACAAAATTAATCATTAAACCTCAGGGCAGGTCTTCACAAGGAATAAATCAATTGACAATGAATTGTTGATGTTGCGTTTGCTATTAAATGAGTAAATTTGGGGTCAATGGGAAAAGTTAAAAAATACGACCTCACCCTCGACGACGAACAACCCTTCGAAGTTTATGGAATTTCAAGTGCTTTTGCCGATTACCGACTTACTTGGGAGCTCAACCAAATGCTCGGCATTCATTTAGAAAAAGATCAACAACGTTTTGAACTTTACTTACCCAAATTAAAGATAAATCATCCTTTTAGTTACTTCACATTTGAAGACCAAGAACTCCTGACTCGCTTTTTTTTGATTAAAAATAAACAGGAACAACAATTATTGCAAGCAGATCGGCCCATGATCGATTACTTTTTGGTCTTAAAAGAAAATTATTCTCATGAGCCCGCAACCTTAATTGAACAGCTCAGAACTATCAATGGCATCGTTGCTGTTTTTAGCTTTAATAGCCAAGAATTTGACATTTTAGATTACCTTACTAGTTAACATGAAAAGAACCAAAATAGTGGCCACGATGGGGCCAGCCTCTCTCAAAAAAGAAATACTTGCCGACATGATGCGTGAAGGGCTCAATGTTTGCCGCTTAAATTTTTCACATGGAAGCCATCAAGACCACGCCGGTGCAGTAGCACTGATCAGAGAGCTCAATGAAGAGTTAGGCCTAAACGTTGCTATTTTAGCCGATCTTCAGGGTCCAAAAATTCGCACCCACGAAATGGAAAACAACGGCGTGCTTATCGAGGTGGGTCAGCAAATAGATATTGTCGTAGAAAAGGTCATTGGCAACAACAAGCGTTTTTCGATCAACTATCATTTATTACCTCGAGATGTCAATCCGGGAGAACTCATTTTATTAGACGATGGCAAGTTGGTCTTAGCTGTTTTAGAGACTGATAAAAAAGAAAAAATCCGCTGTGAAGTCATTCAAGGAGGTTTGCTGTGCTCTAAAAAAGGAGTCAACTTCCCGAACACAAAAATTTCCATGCCTTCTTTAACGGAGAAAGACATTGAAGACCTCAATTATGCGCTGAAATTAGGTGTAGATTGGATTGGACTTTCGTTTGTTCGCAGTGCCAAATGCATTACTGACCTTAAAGAAAAGATTGCCAAAAAACGCAGTATAGCAAAAGTCGTTGCTAAAATAGAAAAACCTGAAGCCCTAGAAAACATTGATGAAATTATACAAGAGAGCGATGCTTTAATGGTAGCGCGCGGAGACCTCGGAGTCGAAATTCCGTATCAGAATGTACCGCTTATTCAAAAAATGATCATCGCCAAGTCTAATTCTAAAGCAAAGCCAGTTATTGTAGCAACCCAGATGATGGAATCTATGCTCAATAGCCTAACGCCAAGCCGAGCTGAGGTAAATGATGTGGCCAATGCTGTACTAGATGGCGCCGATGCCGTGATGTTATCGGGTGAAACCTCTGTTGGTCAGTACCCAGTCCAAGTAGTTCAAACAATGGCTAATATCATCAAAGAAATGGAGCAGCACCCGAGTATGTATCATAAAGAAGAGCTGCCGCCAAAAGGGAGTCCGCGCTTTATTTCAGATTCCATTTGTTTCAATGCTTGCCGCTTGGCTCAACGGGTCGAGGCCAATGCCATCATTACGATGACATTTTCCGGATATACCGCCTATAAAATTGCTTCGCAAAGACCTGCTTCACAAATTTATGTCTTCACCCATAATCGCAAAATCCTTACACAGCTCAATTTAGTTTGGGGTGTTCAGGCATTTTACTACAATAAGCGCATATCAACAGACCACACCATTGCCGATATCAAACATTTAATGAGAGAAGAAGGCCACCTTCAAACGGGTGACGTAGTGATCAATGTAGCGTCTATTCCCTTAGAGGATCTTGGAGGTTCAAATATGTTGAAGCTCTCCTACGTAGATTAACGGACTACGGAAGTTCATTATTCGCTTACCTTTACTGCATGAATCAGACTTGGAAACTTCGGGTTCAAGGACCTAATAGCGCGGTTATTGAACTTTCTGAAGTACTTAAAATACCGCAGTTTGCTGCACAAATTCTGTTGCAAAAAGGAATAGACAGCCGCTCTAAAGCGGTTTCTTTTTTCAAACCGCAAGATCAACCCATACACGATCCATTTTTAATGTGTAACATGAGTAAGGCTGTTTTGAGGGTAACTCAAGCTATTAAGAACCAAGAAAAAGTACTCTTATTCGGAGATTATGACGTAGATGGCACTACCGCCGTTGCACTCATGACCGAACAACTTGCTTTGCTTGGTCTGCAATGTGCTTACTACATTCCAGACCGCTATAAAGAAGGCTATGGAGTCAGTGAGGCAGGCATAGATTTTACGATTCAAGAAGGATTTCAACTACTCATTACACTAGACTGTGGTATTAAAGCCCATACCACATTAGAACGCGCCAATGCAGAAGGAATCGATATTATTGTCTGTGACCATCACCAACCTGATATCAAATTACCTCCTGCCATCGTACTGAATCCGAAGCAAGCAGGCTGTTCCTATCCTTATAAAGAATTGTCGGGTTGTGGTGTTGCATTCAAGCTCTTACAAGGTCTTTACATACATCTTCAAAAAGATTCCGGTCCTCTTCACGAGAGTCTTGATTTGGTTGCCTTGGCTATCGGTGCAGATATTGTGGAGCTGCTAGACGAAAACCGCACACTTTGTGCCAAAGGATTGGCGCAGCTGAATGCAGCCCCGCGTCCGGCATTTTTGGCCATTCTCTCCCTTGCTGCTCAATCTCTTCCGCTCTCGCTTAGAGACCTCGTCTTTATCTTGGCTCCCCGAATTAATGCCGCTGGCAGAATTGCTTCTGGTAAGCGCGCAGTAGACTGGATGCTTAGCAGCAACCAGAAGGAGATAGAAGAATTGGCAATAGCTATAAATAATGACAACACCACCCGTCGAGCCATTGATCAAGATATGACCGCCCAAGCGCTGGATCAAATTGCGTCAGACCCCAATTTTTCGGCTCAACTCACCACCATAGTCTTTGAGCCTAGTTGGCACAAAGGTGTGGTCGGAATTGTAGCCTCACGCCTTATAGAAAGTCATTACAGACCGACTATCGTGCTTACGGAGTCTAAGGGTGTTTTGACCGGTTCTGCGCGCTGTATGGCCCCACTTCACCTTTACGAACTCCTTGAATCTTGTCAAGCGCACCTCCTTCAGTTTGGTGGGCATCAGTTTGCAGCAGGCCTCACGCTTTTACCTGAGCAGCTCCCCAAATTTAAAGCTTCATTTGAGCTAGCCGTATCCGTGGCACTCGGAGGCAAGCAACTGCAACATCAAATTGACATCGATACAAGCATCTATTTTAAAGAGCTCGGTTCTAACCCGCAAGTTCATTTTCCGCGTGTGCTACAAATTCTTGCTGCTTTTGAACCTTGCGGGCCAGGTAATATGCATCCTGTATTTTTAGCAAAGAATTGTATCGTCGTTGAACACAAAGTTCTCAAAGGGTCACACCTTAAGCTCAAACTTACGCAGCCAGATGCGCATGTAAAGATAGACGCCATAGGCTTTAAGCTCGCTGCTTTTGAAAAAGAATTGGCTCCGGGGGTTATGATAGATATCGTCTTTCAGATCACGGCCAATTCCTATATGAACCGTACCAACCTACAACTCCAGCTCCAAGATTTGTGTCTGAGCGCATAAGATTATGTAAGTTTGCAATATGTTTACAGGAATAATCGAAGATATCGGCGAGGTACGCGCCATTCAAAAAGAAGGAGGCAATATTCATTTTACAATTGCCTCTGCTTTATCCTCTGGCTTTAAAATAGACCAAAGTGTGGCTCATAACGGCTGTTGTTTGACTGTGGTATCGCAGCATGATGACCAACATGTCGTTACAGCCATTCAAGAAACACTAATCAAAACCAATTTAGGATCATGGCAGGTAGGTAGTAAAATTAATATGGAGCGCTGTATGCAACTTGGAGGCCGTCTAGATGGCCATTTGGTTCAAGGTCATGTGGATTGCGTTGGCAAATGCACTGAGTTGCTCGACGAAAACGGATCTTGGCGCTTTACTTTTTCACATCCAGATTCTTTTGTTACCGTAGAAAAGGGATCCATTACCGTAAACGGCACGAGTTTAACAGTGGTAGATGCTCAAAAAGGCCGCTTCTCTGTCTGTATAATTCCATATACCTATGAACACACCAACTTCCATCAAATAGAAGTAGGAACAGAAGTCAATTTAGAATTTGATATTATCGGAAAATATGTTGCGCGCTATTTAGTATTGCAGCAGCCCTAAACGATATAAATGAAATTAAAAATGGCGGCCCGCAGGGCCGCCATTTTTGCATTGGGTCAAAATACAAATCAATTACGAACTGGTGCCGCTGGTTTGGTTGGATTAGCCGAAGCAGGATCTTTGATACCTAGCGCTTTTTTAGCTACCGGGTCGTTAGGTTCTAATTGAAGAATTTGCTCAAAATAAGATTTTGCTTTGTCGAGGTCTTGATTGTCTGACTTGGAATAGTAGTCAGCTACATAGCGCAAAGACTCTAGTACAAACGCTTTTTTTGTAGGTTGGCTGCGGTCTTCAGGTTTTACGATTTCTGTTACTTTGAAATAGTACGGGAAGGCCATCCACTTTTCGTTGTTGGTATCCATTTTGTAATTGGAACGCCCACGATAAATATAGCCCGGAATATATGTGGAATCATTTTCGATCACAATCTGAAAAATACTATCTGCTACCATATAATTCTGCATTCCAAAATAATAGGCCTTACCTAGGTCATATTCTTCATGGGCTAACAATTTACCGTTTTTCTGGCGGCGATCAGCATAATAAGAAATGACTTTGTCGTACATTTTGTTTTTGTTGTACAACTTCAAAAGATCGTTGGCTAATTCTTTATAGCCTATTTCGTTCATGGAAGCTGCTTTTTCAAAGGCAATAATGGTAAGGCTGTCGTTGCCCAGTTTTTGAAAGATGGTACCTCTTACTTTGTAATCTTGGTAATTGATTTTGTCTTGCGGAACCATTGAAAAAAAGCGGTCAGAAGCATTCAAACCCTTTACCAAACTAAGCGAGTCATTACTATCTGAATAGGCAAAGGTGTACATACGCTCGGTGTAAAAATTTGAAAGCCCATTTGTTTGGAGCACGTCTAGTTGGTTTAAAAGGGTGCTGTAGGCTTTTGCCCCAAATAAGGCGTTTGCATAGCGGTAACGAGATTCGATATTATTGTTGAGTTCTAGGTATTTCTCCCAGTTTTCAATGGCTTTATCGTTCTTCCCGAACATCATGTAGAGCTCAGCATTTAAACGGTACGCAGGCGCATAAGTAGGATCAATTGCTTTGGCCTCGTTGTACATTTTATTGGCTTCTTGTTCGTTACGCGCACGTTGATAAATAAGCGCTTTGCGAACAATACCACGTGGAGAGTTCGAATTAATAACCAAAACTTGATTGTAAGCCTTAAGTGCTTCAGAGGCATCGGAAGAATTGCGGGCATAAAGCGCGTCGCCTTTGAGCAAGTAGTTGTCTTCGTTTTTAGGATCTTTGATAATTGCTTCTTCTAGTAGAATGAGTGCCTCATCTAAGTTTTTATTCGGAGCTTCAATATATACCTCAGCAATACCGCGAATGACTTCTGCTTTTTTGAGCTTGTCTTTTTTGGTCATTAAAAGTGCTTTAGTGAACTCTGCTTTTGCTTCAGTTGTTTTGCCTTCTAGCCAAAGTACACGGCCATACCCGACAAGTGGCAGTGCACGCAGTTTGTCGACATCATAGCCTTTTTTCCACATGATTTTTGCAGAATCAACATCTTCCATTTCAAAGTAACAATCTCCGTAATAAAAGTAGTTCTCCCCATTAATAGGATCTGCTGCAATTAACTTTTTAAAGTCGTTGATCGCCTCGCGGTAGCGTTCGTTTTCAGTTTTTGCATTGGCAACCTGTAAGCTCTGTGCGTAATGCAGTCCGGAGAAAAGAAGTGTGGAAAGGAGTATGATGCGTTTCATATTTATTTGTTTTACTTAAATACGGGCCAAAAATAGCCTAGTTTTTTGGGATACAAAAATTGTGCCTGTTATTATTTTTTAAATTATTGCAATACGAGCCGAACAGGTGTGAGCGCAGGTACGAGTCCAGACTTCTGAATAATGAGTTGTCCTTTGTCGTCTTTTTTCATAAACAACACAAAGCCGGTGTGGAGTCCTGAACGGCGCCCTTTGTTAATGACCCAAATATCTCGAATTAAAGGATACTCTTTGGTATAAATAAATCCAGCATAGGGTTTACAGGCGTCTGAAGGGTTGCTCGAATAAACAGATGCAACGCGTACTCCGTCCATAAATAACAGAGAAGTTGGGTCGTCTTGGTCAGAAATCCAGTTTAAACCAATGATGCCCATTGCACCTGGGTGGGTCTTTACATAATTGATCACCTCTTCGTTTGACTTGAGCGCAGAAACACGCGTGGCGAGCCGTTCTATTTGCAACATGTTTGTTAGGTAGTTGAAATTAGCAGAGCCTTTTTGATCAAAAACAATTTGTGTCGGGTTGGCATTCGACGGCAAAAGGGCGTCATTATCTGAAAGAAGCCTTTTGATCTGATCTACACTTAAGATAGTGTCCGTCATGGAAGGATGCATAATAATCACGACGGCGTCTGTTGCAATTTTATCACTGCGGTAGGACACATTTTTGCTTTTGAGGTACTCCTTCTCTTTAGCGTTGAAGTTGCGCGTAATGACAATCGTTTTGGTCTTGTTTGCGTAAAAGGCATCGATTATTTGATTCTCAGCGCTATAGCTTACCGTTACCTTTGCTTTGGGGTACTGACTTTCAAAAGTAGAAATAGAGGTCGTAAATAAGGGCTTAAACGACTCCTCCACATAAATATGTGCTTTTCCACGACCATGTGCATCTTTTTGATACACAAACGGGTTATTGTTGCTATCGCAAGCAGTAAGTAGCACCGCACAAAAAAGAATGAAAAAAGATGTTCGCATTTTTATTTGTTGATTTTAAAAGAATTAAATACACGCCACCCACGAAAAACACCATAGCTCACAAATACCATGACTAAAGTATTTTTTCGCCATGACTCCAACGGAAATAAATCGGTGAATAGCAATACAATTGCGAATACGATGCAAAGTACCACTACGAGTATGCCGAGAGATAACTGAATATATTTCATAATTATTTGGGAAAAAAAATCCCCATCGAAATGGGGATTTGAAAGATGAGTTAGATCTATTGTGTGTCGTAGATAATTGGAACACGAACCCAAAGCCTCACGGGGCGACCAGCGTTTTTGGCAGGGGTCCATTTTGGCATTTTGTTAATGATATTGAGTGCTTCTTTGTTACAAGCTGGGCACTCTACAATTGGGCGCTCAACGCTTGCATTAGAAATACGTCCGTCTTTTTCTACAACAAAACGAACTACAACACGTCCTTTAACACCGAGTTCAATAGCTTCATCAGGGTAATTGATGGTTTCATTGATAAATGCAGAGAGTTTTTCGTAGCCACCAGGAAATTCAGCGTCTTCTTCTGCTACATCTACAGGGGCTTCAACCTCAGCTACATCTGTGAGCCCAGGGCCTTCGTCTTGCGTTTCTGGTAAGCCCCAGGAGTCATCACCTTCGTTGGTTTCGGTAGAAATAGTGATGTTTTCAAGTTGTGCTTGAGAAGGCAATTCGTCTTCAACTGGGTCGTCTTCAGCTACCGGTGCAATAAATGCTTGTGTTTCGGTCATTGGGGGTGGTGGAGGCGTGGTTGGAGGCGGTGGTGGAACTTCGTCGGTTGGCGGTGCAATAGTGAAGTTTTTTTCACTCACTTTAGGTTTCTTAATCTCTTCTTTGGGAAGGTTCTTAATGATAAAAGTAACAGCGAATATAAGTGCTGCAAATCCAACTAACCCGCCTAAAATGAGGGTCATACGTTTGTTGTAGCCTGAACGTAGGGCATAAGCACCGTATGCTCTATTGCGATGTGCAAAAACAGCTTCGTTACGGCTTACAGAGGTGATGGCTTCCCAGTTTCTATTGACGTAGTAGTCAAAAAGAGAGAAACCAGTAACAAGAGCGACGATTACATAAATGACTGTCATGGCCTTAGTTTTTTTCTTTTAATAACTCTTTTTCTCCAGGCGACAGATCAGTTGGTGCAATTACACCAACGTTTGCAATCTTGAGTTCATCCACTAGGTCAATGAAACTTTTGCAAAGGGCTTTGTCATCGGTTTTGATGAGCACTTTTACCGCTTCTTTATCTACGGTTAGCTCATCTAATTTGCGTTCAAAGGTACTATCTGCAATTTGCTTTTTGTCTAGCTTTTGTTCGAGTATCGCCTTATTTCTAATAACGTATTCGTTCCAAGAAGCTAACAATTTTCTGATACTATTTTCTCCAGAACCAAAATTTGCTTCTTCGTATTGGGTTGGGCCGTCGGGTCCGGGGTTTGCTTTGGTGTAAAATTCTCCACGGTAGTAGTATACTTTATCGTCTGCTAATACAAAAGTAGCAGCGTTGTTTACCTTTGGTGGTTTTACGTTGGGGAGATCTTCTATTTTAGCGGGATAATTGAGCGGCATGACCTTAGGCTTACTAAAGGTTGAGGTCAAGACGAAAAACGTGAGTAGGAGGAACGCGAGATCCACCATAGGGGTCATGTCTACGTGAGTAGAACCCTTCTTGGCTCTTTTCTTGCCTTTTTTGCCGTGGTCGCCACCGCCGCTTTCTGCGATTTGTGCCATGTGATATTAGTTAACCGGAATTGCTTCCGCAGAGGTTACAAAATTCAAATTATTCAAATTCAATTCTCTGAATACATCAATTACAATAGCAGCGTCTTTGTACAGTGTTTTGGAGTCTACACGCAAAATAAATTTAGGCTTAAAATCTTCCATTTTTGGGTCGACACCTTTGAGTTTTGCTTCTTCAAAAGCGGTGCGCCCGGTATTGCCAGCTGCACTTGCAGCAAAGGAAATCCAGTCTAAAAGTTCGTTGTGAGTAGAGTCGGTAGGGATCCCTTTGGTAGGGAAACTTGCACGTTTAGCTGCTTCGGTACTCATGTATGCAGGAAGTTCTTGCATGGTACAACCAAAGGTTGACATAAAAGAAAACTCTTCTACCTGCTCTTCATTAAGGTTTACCTTATATTTTTCGAGCATGCTACTAAGCATTTCTTTGCGGGCTTCAGGGTCGGAAAGATTAAAGAACACGCGTCCGTCTTTATCTAGGGTAACCATCAAGACATTGGTAGGGATAATTTTATCGCTAATACTTGATGGAGTTTCTACGGTTACGGGTTCTGCAGTCCTAAAAGAAGCAGTCAACATAAAGAAGGTCACAAGCAAGAACGCCAAGTCCACCATAGGGGTCATATCTATGGTAGGAGAGCCTTTGGGCATTTTGATTTTTGGCATTGCTTGAGGATTTACTTAATGAAGTGTCAATTAGTTATTGGCAGCAAAATTTTGAACAATCGTGAAGCTTGCTTCGTCGATACCATAGGTCATGGCGTCGATTTTAGTTGAGAAGAAGCTAAACGCGATGATCGCGATTGTTGAACCGGTAATACCGAATGCAGTGTTAATAAGTGCCTCGGAGATACCTGTAGAAAGTTCTGCCGTATCTGGAGCACCTTGTGACATAGCGGCAAATGAACGAATCATACCAAGTACAGTACCAATTAGACCAATTAGTGTAGAGATAGAGGCTGTGGTAGAAAGTACAGGTAAATTTTTAGAAAGCATTGGCAATTCCAAAGATGTAGCTTCTTCTAATTCTTTTTTCAAAGCCTCGAGCTTTTGTTCTTTGTCCATGTGGTCATCTTTGGTCATCATTTGGTATTTAACCAAACCTGCGCGTACTACATTAGCCAATGAACCGCGTTGAACATCACATGCTTCAATTGCACCGCTGATGTCTTTAGCAGCCATCAATTCTTTGATTTTTTCAATAAATACGTTGGCTTTGCCTTTTCCGTTCGCCAACATAAGTGTCACCAAACGCTCAATTGTAAAAATTAATACGATGAGGTTCACTGCAACCAATCCTGGCACGATGAAACCACCTTTGTAGATAACCCCCATGAGGTTTCCTTCGACTGGCTCAGCTTCTGGATTTCTGTCCACGAAGTTTCCTGGGTCACCAAAAATAAATTTGTAAATTAAGATACCTGCAATTAGTGAAAGTGCAATTGCCAGAAATGCAATGATAGCTGAAAATCCTCCGGCGGTTTTTTGTTTTTTGTCCATAATGATCGTTTTTAATTTTTCATTTTTACAATTGAACGCCAAATATAAAAAAACTTTAGCCCCTTTTCAAAACGAAAATTTAATGTTTCTAATTCCGTAACGCATAATTATTGTCTTTCTAACACAAAGTCCTCGATTTTGAGCCTATTAAAGCCTGAATTCAATAACTAGGGCAAAAAATCTTAATATAGATTTAACATTGTTCTTTTTGAAGAGAAGCAGCAAATATTTCCGTATAAAAAACCCCTCAGTCAAAAAGAAAGAGGGGTTTTCTTGAGGTCTCAAGCAGATTCGAACTGCTGTAGACGGTTTTGCAGACCGGTGCCTAACCGCTCGGCCATGAGACCATCAGGTCGGCAAAGATAAGAAATTTTACAGTTTTAAAAAAGCGCTCTTTTACAACTTGATTAGTTTTTTTGACAATAGGTGCCCGTTGACTCTTGCCGAGACAAAGTAAACGCCCTTCGGTAAACCAAGCCATTCTTCATTTTCAATACCCAGATGAATTTGAGATACACCTAACTCGGGGGTGAGTTTCAATTTAACTTGGCCATTGATATCGTAAAGATAGATCAGGTCTGAAGGTTTCAAACTCAAGGGGAAGACTAAAGTAAGCGCATCTTGAGTCGGGTTGGGATAGGCGACTATCGAACTGTTGTCGTTTAACGGGTAGTCGGTTAGGGATGCGCTAATGAGCGTCTCTAAATCGTAGGTTTCGTCGCCGGGCTGGTAGGGAAAGTAATGAAAATAAGTCAGGAACATTTCATCGGTGGTATTGAAACCGCTGTAAACATTTTGTGGTGGTGAATTGGGATTATTTGGATTGTTTTCCGTATTGTCATAGGTTCCCTCGCTTTTGAGTTTATAACCCGTCGGGACTTTCTGAAGATGCTTGAAAAAGTAGAAATCTTGCCACATGAAATCCCATTTAGGAATATTGATAAAATTCACGGTGTCTTCGCCCGCTTTAAAAGCATATGACTTTATTTTAGAGCCAAGTAAGTGCATGTGAGGAAAAACTGAAAGTACTGAGAAACTTGTTGGTAGCGTTGCTGAACCTGGAGGATATGTTGAATTAAGATCAGTAAATTGGTTTGCGGGTAAAGTAAAATTCGATTTAGCCAACAGTGGACCTGCGCTTATTTGACGCACATTGGTAGTGCCCTCTGGATAAAAATGCAAAATAACTTTAGTAGAATCAAATTGACCATAAGAGCCCATTGGATAGTGCATGGCAAAATATATAGAGGACCCTGGGCCTATATCGAGGCCCAATTTCAGTGGATTTGCCGAGGGTAAAATCATTGGTGTGGCACCTGGTGTGTAACCTGTAATGAGCTTGGTATTACCGTTGTTTGGACTTGCACAGTTGCCCCCAATTGTGTCTGTTGTTTCAGCACTATTTGGATCTAGATATACCAGGCAGTGGTGAACAATTTCTCGGTTTCCGGGAACCACTTCAACCGCTCTGATGATCCGGTTTTGAGTGAGATTGGTTGGGATATTAAAGCAAACGTAATCGTCATGGGTGGTTGCTTTAGACATGTAAGTAGGTATCTGCACTAGCAAGTCGCCATTTCCGAGAAAAGTATTAGAAGTGTAGACAGGTGGAGGTGGCGTCTGGTTAGGGTTCCCTTCTTGTGCACCATTATTGAGCCAACTGATGATCGTCGATTTCTCTACATTTGACAGCGCGCGGTTGTGCTGGTATTGTTGGTAATTATTGTCGGGGGGCCATGGTGGCATTTCGCCAGTATTCACGCATTGATATACCGCAGCAGCTAATGGACTTACTTCCGCATGCGTCATTAAAGAAAACGGTGCAGCACCTCCCGGATGATGGCATGCCGTACACTTGTTGTAAAAAATTTGGGCGACATCACCACTCCATGTTTGAGCAGAGAGCAGCAATGGAAAAAGCAAAGTAGAGAGAAGATTTATTTTTTTCATAAATTATTTCTTTAAAATGAGTTTATTTCTCAATAATTGTCCATTTTGGAATTGGACCTCAATGAGGTAGAGGCCGTTATTTTGTGCAATCAAAGTCAATTCAAAAGAAGGGGAGTGCTGAGCGCTTGCTTCGAAGATGAGTTCGCCCGAAATTGAATAAATCCGCAATAATTCAAAACCGTTGTTGGTTTGTAATGTAAGTTGGTCACTAGTAGGATTGGGATAACATTTTAAGGTTTCTACACTCGTCATTTCATTAATGCCAACACCACTACAAATCTCATCACTAGCAGAACCATCACAATAGGTGGTAGGATACAAATTAGCTTGTTCTTGCATTTCGTTGGGAGCTAACAACACCGTTTGCGTACAGCCCAAAATATCAATAAGAAAGTCCCGAACGAAGCGCTCGGTACTGTCCATATAGGCTGCATTGTTAAAATAAGGCACATGCGATGCATTATTAAAAGTGTAAATTTGATTGCTTATGCCAATTGCGCAAGCACGCTCGTGCAACATACGACTGCCATCTAGATATATTAGCGGAGTTCCAGGATTCACTAAACCACGGTTGTAGGTTACTGTTGCGTCATTGGTCCCGTGCACAGAACACAACGGCACGTCGCCGGCTTCCAGCCAATTGTAGCGCGCCAAAGCGCCGCAGCCATTGATAACAGCATGCACTTTTGTAGAATAGCCAGGGTTGCCCGAGTTCCCCTCTAGGCCACCAAGGCTTGTTAAAGCGCTTGTACTCATGTAATCACTGAACTCGCATGCATCATTTAGGTAAGCCACGTGCAGTGCAGTAATGGCTCCGGCCGAGCTACCTCCAATGAAGATATGATTGGTATCGATTTTAAATGTATTTGATGTTTGTGCGTCCTGGTAAAAATAGCGAATGGCCGCTTTAAGGTCTTGAACGGCGCGCACCACGGCTTTGATTGCATTCGTGGAGTCGAAGGGGAAGAACCCCAGGCGATAGTCAATACTTGCACATACATAACCCTTTTTGGCAAAACGCTCTGAAAGGGTTTTAACATCTAGGTCAGTTTTGCTTCCGCCAATGAAGCTACCTCCGTGTACCCAAATGATGAGTGGCCTTGCAGTTAAAGGGTCGTTGGCGGGCTCGTAAAAATCAAGTTTGAGAGTTGTGTTGGAATTGGCCCAATTGTTATTTTGGCCATAAGTAATATTGCTTGTAAGGTCAAACTGTGTAAAAACCGTTTCTGCATAGCGGCCGCTTGCGCAGGGGTCTTGTGCATGAAGATTTGTAATGCTCAGAAAAATGGCACCGATAAGGGCAAGTAGTTGTTTATTCATGTATTCAATTTGTTTCTAATTTATGAAATTTTCATAGGAAGCCCAATAATTTACTTACTTTGCTTCTAAAATAATTGGATGTTAAGATTCACCTACTTTTTCTTTTTGATTGGAATTCAAACATTTCTTGCCCAAGATTTACCAGCTTATCAGATTTTCGATAGCAAGGGAAAGAAAATTTCTTTTGAAAAAATGGCAACGGCTGCCAAGCAAAGCGAGTTGGTTTTGTTTGGTGAATTTCACGACAACCCCATAGCACACTGGTTACAATTAGAATTGACACAGCAAATGTTTACTGAACATGGAAGCAATTTGCAATTAGGATTTGAGATGTTTGAACAGGATCAGCAAACGGTTTTGAGTGCTTATGTTAATGGAGAAATTGCCAATGAAAAGTTGAAGGATACCCTACGGTTGTGGCCAAATTACCACACAGATTATGCGCCTTTATTTGAGTTCGCAAAAGAAAAAGGCCTTTCCTGTGTGGCGACGAATATTCAAAGGAAGTATGCAAGCATGTTATTCAAGAAAGGGAGATCGTCGTTAGACACACTACCGGAGCACATCAAACAACAAATGGCACCACTCTCGTTTGCTTTTGACACCACACTATCTCAGTATCAAGCCATGAAAGGAATGGGCGCTCATATGGGGCCCGGAATGGGTTGGCGCATGGTTGAGGCTCAGGCGATCAAAGATGCAACGATGGCGCATTTTATTTTGCATAATTCGATGCGTAAAATTGGTACGGTTCACTTGCATTTTAATGGGGCGTATCATTCTGACTTTTATCAGGGAATCATGTGGTATGTTCAGCAAGAAGCACCACAAATGAACATATTGACTATTACTACGGTTAGTCAGAAAGACCCTCGGAAATTAGAAAAAGAACACAATGGTCGGGCTGATTTTATTATATGTGTGCCCGAGAATATGACGGCTACCCACTAAATTATTTCAACGGAATCCCTCTTGAACTCACAGGGCCTAGTGCTTTGCTTTTTTCAAGGCTAAAAGTAAAGGTTGTACCAACACCAAAAGAACTAGCTACCTGAATTTGTTGGCCGTGCGATTCAATAATATGCTTGACAATAGCCAACCCCAAGCCCGAACCACCTTCGTTTCTGTTCCGACTTTTTTCAACTCTATAGAAACGCTCAAAAAGGCGAGGAAGGTGCTGTGGTTCAATACCAGGTCCATCATCTTTAAATTGAATATTATAGGTATCGTCAATTTGAACAATATTGATGCACATTTCTCCATCATCTTTTCCGTAAGCAATGGCATTGGTAGACAAATTAATGAGAACTTGAGCAATTTTATTTCGATCGGCATTGACATAACAAAAAGGTTCAGCTACTTCCATTTTTAATCTGTAACGTTTTTCATTGGCAATGAGCTCCAAAGCTTCAAAGGATTCTTTGACGAGGTCTTGTAAGTCAAAACTTCTGATGTTTAATTGAATCCGCTCTAGTTCGAGTTTAGTGAGCTGATCGAGGTCTTCTAAGATATGGGTCATCCGCTCTGTTGATTTTGATGCGCGCTCTAAAAAAGTTTTGAGTACTTCAGGATCTTCCATTCCTCCATCTAGCAAAGAATCGATGTATCCTTGGATGGAAAAAACAGGTGTTTTGAGTTCGTGGGCGAGGTTACCTAAAAATTCTTTTCGAAAAGCAGCTTGTTCTTTTAGCTTTTCAATTTCGAGATTCCGTTTTTGTTTCCACTCTTTAACATCTTCTTCACCTTGAGCAACAAGCTGATCAATGGTTTGATCCGTTCGTTTTTCTGCATCCATATTTTGAATACTTCTATATATCAAACTCATGCGGTATTGCAAAAAGCGTTTGATGATATAGTAAAAAATGGTATAGGCAAAAACACCAGAAACGAGCGGTATTAAAAAAATGAGGGTGTTACTTAAGGTGACAATTTGAAGATGCACGAAGAGTGTAAAGAGAAAACTCAATACATAAAAAAGAATACTGCCACTTAAAATTAAGAAACTTGGTCTCGCTTTTCTCACTTGTCATTGAAGGTATATCCGACGCCTTTTATGGTACGAATATACGCATCTCCAAGTTTTTCGCGCAATTTTCTAATATGAACATCTATGGTGCGCTCACCTACTATGGTGTCGTTACCCCAAACTACAGCTAAAATTTGATCGCGGTTAAAAACCTTACCGGGACGGCTTGTAAGTAATTCTAAAAGTTCAAATTCTTTTTTTGGCAATTGAAGTTCTTTTCCTTCGAGCTCTACAATGTAGCGATCTCTATCGATAACGATATTTGCTGTTCCTTCTGCACCAGCTTTATTTTTGAGGCGGCGCAACAAAGATTCAATTTTACTAATAAGTAAGCGCGGTCTGATGGGTTTACTGATATAGTCGTCAGCACCAGCTTCAAAACCGGCAATTTGCGCATAGTCTTCAGTTCTGGCCGTTAAGAATGCAATGACCGGCTGAACCATATTTAGGTCCTTTCTGATCACCTGACAAGTTTCGATACCATCCATTTTGGGCATCATCACGTCTAAAAGAATTAAAGATGGATTGATTTGCTGCACTAAGCGCAGTGCTTCAATGCCATTAGTCGCTGTAAACACTTTATAGCCTTCTTTGCGAACGTTATAGGAGAGAAATTCCAGGATGTCTGGCTCGTCGTCTACAATGAGTATGGTGTGGCCTTTTGTGTTTTCCATAGGTCTAAATTTAAAAAAAAAGGGGACCTGAGTCCCCTTAGTTTAATTCACTTTTAATTATTTGCGTATCAAGAGGCGTTTTACACCCACTTGCTCTGCATTGATCAATTGTAGGGTATAGCTTCCTGAAGAAAGCATGCTCACATTCACAGGAAGTAAAACAGAACCTACTTCATTGAATGTTTGTGTGTAAACCAAACGACCTGTTGCATCGAGTATGTTTAAAATACCGTTTGAATTATTTTCAAAAGCTACAAGCACTTGTTCAGATGCAGGGTTTGGATAAACCTCAAATTGAATTTGGTTTGTTTCTTCCAAACTGACTTCAATGGAGATTTCAAACGAGGTTGTGCTCGTACAGTTACCATTAATAGCTGTTAACACAACGGTGTAAGTCCCATTTGCAGCATAAGCGTGTGCAGGTGCAGTTGCTGAAGAGTTGGTGAAGTCCCCAAAATCCCAAGAGTATGATGTTGCACCTGTAGATGTGTTTGTAAAGGTAACGATGTTACCTGCAGTTGTAAAAGCACCTGCAGCGGTAGGCGTCGCAGTAAAAGTAATATTAGTAGTTGCAGATTGACCAACACCATTACAAGCATTTGCATTGGTAACTGTTACAAAAACAGCTGCTGTATTACTCACCTGAATATTTTGCGTAGTTTCTCCAGTAGACCATAAATATGAATCTGAAGTTGAAGCGCTCACGGTAACTACATCACCTGAACATGCTTGTGTGCTTGTTGCTGTGATGGTTGGAGCAGGAGCACTAGAAACGTTCACAGAAATTGGAGCTGATACACTTGAACAACCATTGGCATCAATAACAGTTACTGAATAGTTTCCGGTTGTTGCTACAGTAATCGTTGATGTTGTTGCGTTGGTAGACCAAACATTTCCTGACGCTGCACTTGAGCTTAAGTCAACAGAACCACCAGTACAGAAAGAAGTAGAACCACTTGCAGTAATTACAGGAGTTGCTGGCAAGGCATTTACTGTTACGTTGATTGCTGCGCGCATACTTTCGTCGTTTGCTACATTTGCTTGAGAAACGTAGTATGTGTAAGTTCCAGCCGTTGTTGTACTTGGCACAGGAGCTGTAGTGGTGTAAGTGCCACCAGTTGCTTGTGTATACCAACGTAATGTATTTCCTGTTAAAGCAGTCGCAGAAAGTGCAGTAGCGGCAGCACCTTGGCAGTATGTGTAGCTCGTTGTAGCAACAACTGGAGTAGCAATAGAAAAGAAAACTGGATTCATAAAAGTAGCACCTGTTGCAGCTACTGATCCTATAGCTAAGCGAGCGTCAGGGGTTACACCCAAGGCAGTAAATAAGTTTACCCAGTTTACTTGTGTGAGTGACTGCGTAGAGTCATTGCCGTCAACACCCCACCAAGAGTTGTACCAAGCAGCAGTAGAACCACCAGAGTTAATTACTGTATTTGTGTTGTTTGTGTTCCAAGTTGGTTGCGCAAAGTTTGTCAAAATGTTATTCACGAATACCATTGTATCGCCATTTAAGTTAGCCACCACAGGAGCACCCTCAATTGATAATCCTTTTTCCCAACCTGTTACTAATGAATTTAGAACAGATACAGCTGAATTACGACGCAAACGGAAAGCTTTTTCAAACTTTTCACCTGTAGGAAGAGCAGTTGTTCCATTTCCTTTTGCACCTACTAATGTAACGTTTGAGAAAATTGGGCGAGTTTTAGGTTGTGCTGTTGAACCCGCAGCATCGTTGTCACATTCAAATGAATTTGAATCGCCAGGCGCATCATATAGATCTTTGTCGCGGATAGAAAGTGCAAACTGAATTTTACCTCTGAAGCCGAAGTCACAGTCGAAATCGTCGTCTAAACCTCTGTAAGCAATAAGGTGCTTACAATTTACAGTGCCACCAAACCACTCAAAAGAGTCATCTCCTGATAAAGTTACTTGTACATAATCTACAACAGTTCCATTTCCTACAGAACCAAAGGTAATCCCATTGATTTCTTTATTAGGTTCTAGAGCGATACCTGCAAATTCAACGCGAACATACTTTAATGTACCCGAATTGTCGTTATCAAAATTTCCACCAAACTGGGAATCAGTAGTAGGCACGATACCTTCAATAAATGCAACTCCACCAGGCTGATTGTTTTTTGCTAAACCTAGGATAACTAATCCACCCCAGTCACCTTCGTTACGAGCGCCAACAGCTTCGTTAGACGTAAATACGATTGGGTTAGACGCAGTACCGTCTGCCATAATTTTGGCGCCACGAGTTATGATAAGCGTTCCTTGTGTCAGTTTATCACCGCGGATTATTGTACCTGGGGCAATAGTTAAGGTTGCGTTATTTTTAACGTATACTTTATTCATAAGTTTGACAACACCACTCCATGTTGTATTGGTAGTGATGTCAGCAGAAACAGTTGTTATTGTTGTTGGATAAACTGTTGTTTCTGGGTCAAAATTAGACCAACCCGAAGCCCAATTTGTGGCCGGTGTGTTGTCAGTTACTGGAAATGCACCTCTGTAAGTGGTAGGTGTCCAGAAGGCATCTTGTGCAAAGGCGAAACAGCCTAAGCATAGAGCAGTCATTAATGTGTAAATTTTTTTCATCTTTTTTAGTTTTTATTATACAAAGATCTTGTGATCTGCGGTTGCTTAAGTTATTACGTTTTTAAGGTTGTTTTAAATATATATTATCAAAAAGAATAGTTTCCTTAACATAAAAAACTTAGAATTTGTATTTGAAATTTAATGTAATGGTTTGCCCGAAAGTAATTTCTTGCCATGCACTATCTGTGCCTTTGTCGTAGCGTTTGTTTTTGTTGATGTCTTGAAAGAAAACTAGATCTTGAGCGAGTAGGTCAGCACAGTTTAATTTGAGTTCATATTTATTATTCCAAGTTTTACCAATCTGAAAATCCAGTACGTGGCGGCCGTTTTCCCATACACTTGGTTCTTGAGTGTTACCGGAAATAGCAATACGCTGACCAACGTAGTTATAAGAGAAATTAACAACTAGGTCTTTCTGACTTTCATAAAATAGGCCAATATTGAGAATATATGGCGACTGACCTTGCAGAGGTCTTGCAGAACCTGGATATTCTTCTAAGCCAGGAAAGGCACTTAGGTCAGCTTCGGAACGTATTAAGGAGGCATTTGTGTAAAATGTTGTTCTTGAGAATACTGAGTTAGAATCTAGGCGGTTTATCCAACCCAAATTCATGCGGTATTCGAGTTCGGCACCGTAGCTAGTGGCTTTATCAATATTGTCAAAATAGAGTTCTGGTTGACCAGAGGTTCCGGTGCGTAAAAGTAATTCTATCGGATCGACAAAAGTTTTGTAAAAACCTGAAATACTGAATACTTGACCCTTGCCCGGGAAGTACTCTAAACGCGTGTCATAGTTGTTGATAGTAGCGCGTTTTAAGTTTGGGTTTCCGGATGCTAAATTGTCGTTTAAGAAGTTGTAAAAAGTAAATGGTGCCAATTCGCGAAACTCTGGACGGCTCACCGTACGCGCTGCACTTGCTCTCCATTGAAAACGTTCAGTAATCTTGTATGTGAGGTTAATAGAAGGCAATAAATCAAGGACAGTCGTATCTAAGTATTGATCTTCGTTAGAACCAAATTCCACGTAATGAAATTTTTGTTGGTAAGATTCAGCGCGCAAACCAGTAACTACCCGCAATTTTGTAAACCAACGCATGTCTACCATCGCGTATGCGGCATGTAATAAGGAGGAGGCATCGTAGCTGTCATCTACGTTTGTTCCTTCTTCGAGTTTGAAACCACCTTGCCCATCGGCCATCAGACCCAAGTTTTCAGCTGCAAAAATTTGTTCTTCTGGCAACAACAGTAGGTTGGAATTAAAAGAAGATGAACCCAATGGATCAAACTTAGAGAAGCCAAGGTTACGTGCAGCAAAGTCTCGACCTCTGTACTGATGAAGGCCACCGAATTTGAAAAGGTTTTTTGAGTCGTCGCCACCAAATTGTTTGCTGAAATCGTAGCGGGCATTTGCAATGTTTTCTGTCATAGTTGACCAAAACATGTTTCCGGCACCGAGTGTAGAGATATCGTTATTTTGAACAACCGCAAAATACGGCAAGGTAGTATCTACCTGCTGGTAGACGATACGCCGCAAAAAAGGAATATCTCTGGCAACATGACTATAACCTGCTGTCCAGTTGAATTTCCAGTCGTCTTTCCAGTTGTGTTTACCCAAAAGCTGAGTGGTGAGCAAATTATTTTGTGTATACCAAATGTTTGTGGAGCGCTCGTTGTACATGGATTCAATATCCATGTCGCGTTTCCCTTGACGCGTATTTACCTTATCATCGGAGGATATCGAGTAAAGTGTTTTGAGTTGTATTTCAGTTCTTTTGCCTAAATCAAGTTTCAGATTTAGTAGCCCTGTATTGAGGATAGATTTCGTGTAGGCGGAATCTTTTAATTCGTTTTTGGTAATAACACCTGAGGCTTGTTCCTCAAATTCACGGCGAGTAACTAAGCTAAAATTATTTGTATTACTGTAAGAGTATGCAAAGACATAAGAGAGGCTTTTTTTGTCTGCTAACTTCACTTTGTTTCCAATACTATATTGTAAACTTCCGTTAGGAAGGGCTGTTTCTCTGCTTGTTGACCAATTAGAGGGGATGAGTTTGGCCAAGTCTGCTTTTTGTTGTGAATTGAGTGCGTTGAATTCTGCCGTACTTGGAAGACCATCGGGAATTGCTCTTGCATTGCTGCCAAAACCTAGTAAGTCGGTTGTTCCGCCGTTATAAGTTTTTAAGTCTTTGAGCGTACTAATTGTGTTGAATCCGGTACCAATTTGAATGTTTTGAAATTTTTCGCCTCGTGGCTCAATTGTTTTGATATCAATGACACCACCGGCAAATTCACCGGGCAGCTCTGGGGTGGCACTTTTCATGATGAAAAGATTTTCCAACATATTTGATGGGAAGATATCGAAAGAGAAAGCCTTGCGGTCACTCTCGGTACTAGGGAGCGGGGCGCCATTAATGAGCGCAAAGTTGTAACGATCAGAAAGACCGCGCACCACGACAAATTTGTTGTCTTGAACACTGGCGCCACTCACGCGCTTAAAAACCTGTGAAACCCTAGTGTCAGGGGTCTTGACAAACGTGTTTTTATTGATCCCATCGACTACACCAGCTTGGTTGATTTGCATTTTAGTGATTTCCATATCACCTTTGTTTTTGTCGGTCTTGCGTTCAACGCGGATGTCACCAGTGGTTTGTGATTTTGCTTTTAGAATTACTTGTGTATTCGTTACGGCATCATTAGTAACAACGATATTATTACTTTTAAAAACTTCAAAACCAGGGGCCTTAATTTCATATGTGTATGTTCCTGCGGGAAGGTTACTGAAAATAAAGCTTCCTTTTTCTAAATCGATAACTGCCTTGTTAGCTATAGAAAGTTTAACGGTAAATTCTTTGATTGTCTTGTTATCGTCGTCTAATACACTACCTGAAATGGAACCAGTTTGAGCAAGAAATTGATTGGTAAAAAGTCCAATAAAACAAAATTGGAAGGCGAGGTTAAAATACTTCATTTGATATCTTTGAATAATGTCACAAAGTTCAAGTTGTATCTTGATGATTACATTAATCAGAGATTAATTAAATATTAATAAGCTACCCATAAGTGTTAACATATCCTTAATACAAAAAAAGAGAGGCATAAATACCTCTCTTTTTTGTCTGTAATTCTCAGCTCTAATTATTCAAAAACAATTTTCATTTCGACGCGTCGGTTCTTTTGACGGCCTTCAGGCGTATCGTTTGTGGCAATCGGTTTGGTTTCGCCAAAATAAAGTGTGAGTAAACGAAGCTCTTCTACCCCTTGGCTAATTAGATAAGACTTGAGCGCCTCTGCACGTTTTTTAGAGAGCGCTAAATTCAGGTTGTCGTCTCCGATGTTATCTGTATGGCCCGTAATTTCGAGTTTCCAAGTCGTTTTCTTTTTGAGAACTTCTGCTAGCTCATCGAGCGATGGCTTGGAGCTTTCAAAAATCACGTCTTTGTTGGTTTCAAATTCTAAATTGTCAAAAGCCGTTTTGAGTACTTCGATTACTGCTTGTTCAATGATTGGGCAACCCTTATTTGATTTTGGACCCGGGGTATTGGGGCAGTCGTCGTCTTTATCGAGTAGGCCATCGTTGTCAGAGTCTTTGTAAGGGCAACCTCTATTGGCTTTTGGCCCGGAGAGTTTAGGGCAGTCATCGTCTTTGTCGAGCAAGCCGTCGCCATCGGTATCTGGCCATGGGCAACCTTGGTTTTCTCTAGGCCCAGCCACTTCTGGGCAGTTGTCTATAAAGTCATAAAGGCCATCGGCATCTTGATCTGGGCAACCTTGATTTTCTTTGGGCCCCGCGTTGTCAGGACATACATCTTCAGCATCCGTAATGCCATCGGCATCGCGGTCAGGGCAACCTTTTAGTGCCGCAACGCCCGCAACGGTAGGGCAGGCATCTTCGCTATCGATGATTTTATCTCCATCAGTATCCGGGCATCCTTTGAATTCTTTGAGGCCAGCAACCGTTGGGCAAGCATCTTCGCTGTCGATGATTTTGTCACCGTCGGTATCCGGGCAGCCTCTAAATTCTTTGAGGCCAGCAACGGTTACACAGGCATCTTCTGAGTCTGGAATGCCGTCGCCGTCGGTATCTGGGCAGCCTAAGAAGGCCCATACACCAGGCTCATTTTTGCATTCGTCCATTTTGTCTGATACCTTGTCTTTGTCTTTATCTTTTACACGATGGTATAAAATCGGTAGACGCGTCCCTATATAAAAGTCTACACCACTAATTTGGTTTTGGGCACGTATTAAATTGAGGTCGTTGAGACCGAGAATAACTGGGCCTATTCGGGTGGCCAAACCGCCTCGCAAACCACTATATTGATTATAGGCGATAGGAAGATAAAGTCCAAAATAAGGGCTGTCGAAGCTAGGCGTCAAAGAAAATTGACTAGCTACATTTACTTTTGTGTCCTTGTTTTTAGGAATCATATTGACCATTGCCGTGGCATTGAGGTAGAAATAACTCCAAATATGGTAATCGAGCTGCAGGCTAAGGGCAGTTGGGGTGCGCATACGGTAGGTTTGAGACGGATCTTGTAAGGCAACCCATTCTGAATTGTTAGCCGCTGTCGATTCATTGATTAGAGAATCGATGACCATATCAAAAGTCTCGAGATCAGTTGCGCTATCAAAACGACGAAGATCGAAAAACGCATTTGAATTGACTACAAAGTTTCGGCTGAGCCCCCCTTTAGTGAACTTCATTCCTCCCATGTCCAAAATAGAAAGCCCAACTCTTGCTTTGTATTTATTTTCATTGCGCATCCAGAGGTCGGTTTTGCCGTCCATATCGTATTTGTATTTTGCATAGTTCGGACGCCATTCGTAAACAGCACCTAAATCAAGACCAATACCTATTGAACCGGGTTTGAGATAAGAGGAGATGTTATTCTCGTTAATTTGTCCGTTGACACCCGCAGTAATAAAATCGCCTACTTCCTTGGAGTAACCGTAGTCAAAAGTACCTGCTAAATATTGAGAGGTATCTTCGTTGATGAGGTTGTAGCTGAAATTTTCGGTATGTACATAGGCACTTGCAAAACCTAGTAAAACTTTCGGGCTGATACCGATTTTTAAAAAATGTTCTTTGTTGTCGATCAGAACTTGGCTATAGTTGAATCCGATTTCACTCCACGTGAGGTGATTCACATTGATGAGCTCTTCATTGAGTTGTATGTTCCATAAAGCGGGGTATTCTAAACCCTCTTCTGAGAGTACGGCTAATTTAGGGTCCATATTGTCTACGTTGGTAATAGAGCGCAGATTCGCATATAAACCCAAAGACCGCTTTTCACCGATATGAAATGCTAAATTGAAGAGATCCAACCTAAAGTTGATATTTGCCCCTAAAACGCCCAATGAAGTGGGGCTGTAGTTGCGGACAATTAAGCGATCGATGAAACTAGACGAGGGGTAGGCCCAAGAATTCAAGACGGCAGTGTCTGAAAACGATTGGTACCACCAATTGCCTTCGCCTCCTTGTTCGGCGCGCATGGCGTCGGCGTTAAAAGAACCAAAGTTTTGATATGTAAATAAATTGAGGGTAGGGAGCGCAAGATCCATTTTGTACCGCCCGTCTACAAATGATGCAGGATTGACTAAATTTCCTAGTGCACCAGCATAATTACTGGAGTTAACACCAAGATAAGCCTGTGCTTGCGCTTGAAGCCCAGAGATGATCAATAAAAAAGTGAAGGTTATTTTGCTCATTGTTTTGTGTATTGAATGATGTAGTTTCCGAGATAGGTGGTGATTGAATAGGCATTGTTACCAAAGGCGCTGAGTTGCACTGCTTGTTCTCCATGACGTTTGTCTGTGTCGAGGTTGTGACCTGCGTCGTCTAGTAAGTAGATTTGGTTGTCTACGGCGTCTAGTATACTTAAAATGGTCTTTTTGTTGGGACCATAAAAATTACTGAACGAAGTAAGCTCGATGGCATTGAATGATTTTTCCCAAATGCGTTGTCCTTTGGTGTCCAAGGCAAAAATTGTATTGTTGCGTTTAAAAACGAGTATTTGGCGATTCAATTGTAGGTACGCCCCAATGCATTCAACGTTGGAAGGTACTGTAAATTGTTTGGCGCCTTCTAGGGCAGATACAGTAGCAGTGGTATTTTGCACTTTCACTGCAAAAGCTGCATTGGTGTTGCCAATCAGAACATAGGTAGAATCTGCATTTTGCTTTGTGGCAGGCTTTCTTTTAGTCAGGTCAATAAATTGTATTTGTTGGTCCGTTAAAATACTGACATAGGTTTTTCCATTTTGCTTAAAGCAATGGAGGTCTCTTAATTTTCCGCTGATGCTAAATTGTTTAATAACTGCTCCGTTTTCGTTGACGAGCTGAATAGCTGCACCACCGTTTGAACAGATAAATTCTTTTTTGCCGTTGTTCTCATTGACTTGAACACGTGTGCCGGCTTCGTGGGTCAGGCGATATATAAGCCTTCCTGTTTTATCGTAAAGTTGGGCTTCGTGTTCAAATTGCACGCAAATAAGCGCAGTTGTTCCTGATAATTGGTAGAGATCGCTGACCTCTTGTTGGAGCGGCTTTTCCCATTTGCGCAAGCCATTTATGTATCCGACTAATTGATGGTTTTCATTTAACGTAATGACATTACCTCGTTCGGAAAATGCAGCAAAGCGAATCACTCTAAAACCAGGATTCATGACAAAATAATCGCGAATTTCTTCTTGATTTTGCTGGATTTGGGCACTTGATTTATGATAGCTCGTTTCTAGAATTTGTTGACCTAATAAGGTGACGGTTGTTTTCTGAATTGCATCTACCCAGCGCGCACTCACTTTTCGGGGCATATTCGCGTAAAATCGTCGCGCTTTGTTTTCGTTCTGAGCTACTGTTTGGCCGAGGCTTGCCGCCGCTAAAGATTCATCGAGCAGCGCTTTGCTTGGACTGGTAAAACCAAATTGCCCAAAAACGCCGATATACCAGGTCTTTTTGTTGTCGTCAATGAGGCTAGAAAACCACAAATTGGAGAAAACAGCACTTTCGGTATTGAGTTCTTCTTTTTGGAAGAATTCGTTGAGGGTTTGAATTGGGTGCGCGTTGCCTTCAAAATCAAAAATAATGAGGCAGGAACTGTCTTTTTTTAAATGTACAAAACCACGATTGATACATTTGTTCCAAGGTGTTTTTGCAAAGTCTGGGTCGAGTTGTTGAGCATAATTTTTTTCGTAGAAATAATACTGCTTGAAAAAATCAGGAATTACTGCAGCAAAGAGGGTTTGATCGTCTATTTTTCTTAAGGATGGATTCGGGTTCTTGTATTTGACATATCTATAAAATCCATCTTTCTTTTGGTAGGTTTCAGTGAGCCGAATTTGACCATCTTTACTCCATTTTAACCAAGCGTAACTGGCTTTACTACTGATTTGAATTTTTAAAGGCAAAGCGGCGGGCAACTCCCCCTCGTAGATCAAAAGTTGGTTTCGGTTATACTGCCCATGTAATTTACCGTACTCGAAACTTTTAAGTTTACCCATTTCAAATGGAAATAATCCATTTTTAAAGAGTTCAAGAACCTCTTTTTTAGTCCAATTGCCTTTCTTTTCAACGAGTATTTTGGTGGTATTTTTGCTAAAAGAGAGTGTCAGTGGTTCTTTGCTGCGTCTACGTATTGAAAAGTAAAGGCTTTTGTTGAGCTCAGTGGTAACCAGCCCTTCGTTCTCCCAATCAAATGCAACTGGATCTTGAATAAAATAAACCGTTTGGTCCTTTTGGTTAAAGTAGCGTTTGAAATCAACGAGATTTTCATTGGAAAGTAAGTCATAAGAGCTGAAAATCACCCAACCAAAAGCGAATAAGCCGATAAATAGCAGGATAAGACGTTGGCGCATTTGTTTTTGATCAAAGTTAAGCGTAGTTTTCACTCTTTTGGCTGCTGAAGTTGAATCTAATCAACAAGTAGTTGTGTACACAGTTTAATGGCCTTCAGATTTAAAGAGATCGAGTTGAATTTCGTTGGGAAGTAATTGAAATGTAAGTCGGTGATAGGGGCTAACACCAAATTCAGCAATTGCCCTCCGATGTTCTTTTGTCGGGTAACCTTGGTTGCGCTCCCACCCATATTGCGGATGGCATTCGTGTAAATGGCTCATCAACTGATCTCTTTGGGTTTTGGCTAAAATACTCGCTGCGGCTATACTTGAAAAACGCGCGTCACCTTTTACCATACATTCGTATGGGATATTTTGATAGGCTTTGAATCGATTGCCGTCGACTAATATAAATTGAGGTTGAAGTTGCATTTGGGCGAGCGCCCGATGCATTGCTAAAATACTTGCATTAAGGATGTTGATTTGATCAATCTCGCAGTGATCAACTATGCCAATGCCGTAACAAAGTGCCTTTTCGATGATTTCTTGCCTTAATAGATCTCTTGTTTTTGGACTCAGTTGTTTGGAATCGTTGAGGGCTATGATAGGTTTGTTCGGATCGAGAATGACTGCTGCAGCAACAACAGGCCCTGCAAGGCAACCCCGGCCTGCTTCATCGCAACCAGCCTCAGGCCATAATTCTTGGTACTGTAAGATTAAGGATTCCACGAGACCAAATTATTGAAATATTTTGTAGTTTTATACTTTACTAAATTAGCAATCATGAAAAAGGCAACTCTTCTCGTCTTAGCGCTCGGCCTTAACTTACTTGTGTTTGGACAAAAAACATTAAGCGCAAGTGCCACAAACAAGGCAGAACTACAAAATGGTATCACCTCTGGCCATATTAAACTCGTTCTACCCGCAGAAGTATCTGAAGAAAACGTTATTATGTATGCAAAATATTACACAAATATGTTTACCGTAGCATTTGATGCAAAGTCTAGCACAGCTACTTTTCATATGCTATCCAATGATGCCAACTCAAGACGTGTGATATTGCGTTTTTTAGGGGCCAACCAAATTGCGAATGTTCAAGTAGCTGACCGCAGCTATGACCTCGGTTCTTTCTACGATACCTTCTTAAAATAACCTTACTTTTCAAGTTAAAACGTCAACCTCATCATGAAAATCATCCTGATTGCACTACCCCTTGCATTTTTACTTCTTACTAGCTGCAATACATCAAAAATAGCCTACAAACATTATGGACCAGCAGCTGTAGATACCACACAAGCGGTGTCTCTAGATGAAATGCTTGCCATTTACAATGCTGACCCTCAAAAAGAGTTTTTTACCTTTTCGGCTCCGCTTGTTGGTGTTTGCCAAAGTGCTGGATGCTGGGTTAATGTACAACCAAGTAACGGAGACATCATCAGGGTTCGCTTCAAAGATCATTTTTTAATACCTCCTGCTACTGAGCTCAATTCTATCGCTTATTTTCGTGGTCAGGTTTATTATGATACGCTTTCGGTGGAGTTACAAAAACATTTTTTAGAAGACGCCAAAGCTTCTCAATCTGAAATCGACCAAATAACAGCGCCAAAAATCGAACTGAATTTTGAGGCCGATGGTGTTTTAGTGAAGAAGTCGGCTAAAAATTGATCTTGTTTACTTTCTAAAATCATAAATTCCACCTGGCGTAAAGCAGATATGCAGTGGAATGTCCTCGGCATTTAAATCCGAAATCGAGACAAATTCATCAAATAAATGTAGGCCAATAAATATACACTCTGGCTTGCATTGCTTCAATAAGCGGTCATAAAATCCTTTTCCGTACCCAACTCGCTGCCCCTCTGAGTTTAGCGCTAACAAAGGAACAAAGACGAAATCTAATTTATTGGCAAGTAGGGTACGGCCGTACTTCGGTTCTGGTATGCCATAAGCACTAATTTCTAACTGACTGGGGTGCTCGTAATGATAGAGGGTTAAGCTGTGGTCATTGAAATTGGCTTTTGATAGAACGGGATGCCCACCTTTTAAGATGATGTCTTCTAGAAGCCCATAGGTAGAGATTTCTCTTTGCTGCTCAATGGGTAGATAAATACTTATAAACTTTGACGAAAAACTAAAAGAATCCAGCACAAGTGCTTGCACTTGTGCTGAGATTTTTGAGATATCGTAAGGGCTTAGCTGAGCTCGCTTGGCTTTATAGAGCTGGCGAATTTCGGCTTTTGTCATCTTTATAGTCGAACACCTAGTTCAGAAAGTTTGCGGTTATCAACCACCGCAGCCTTTTTACGCAAACCACCCATTGCCTGACCTTCCACCTGACCAGCAAGACCCTGGGTTAGCTGGTCTTTTTCTGCTTGGAAATTGGTTGTTGCAGGTGCTTTAGTTACTGATTTAATTTGGATTACGTAGACGCCTGTTTCTCCTTGGAGAGGTAAGGTACGTTGACCTTTTTTGATGTTTCCAGAGAACAAGTTTCCGATAATAGTAGGTTCGTAACCAGCATTTGAAATTTGAGGATTTCCGAAAGTAACTTCGCCGTCAATAACAGGTGTGTTGTAACGTTTAGAAATCGCTTGTAAGGATTGACCCGCCATTTGATTCATGAATCGTTTGGCTTTTTTCTCTTGAACAAGTTCTCTTTCCATTTGAGCGCGAACGTTTTCAAAAAGCGGCTCGCCTTCAGGGCGAATTGCACTGATCATGGCAATAATATATTTGTCTTTATCACGGATAGGTGACATGGTCATGGTGCCAACAGCTGCGTCTTCACTGTAGGCCATTTCGAGGATGCGGTCGCGGGCCATTGAGGTCGTGAAACCCGTCACCTTTGGCGCTTTGTCTTCTATCTGAATGACGCGTGGCGCGTAGTTTGCGCGCGTAACAATCGTATCAAATAAGGCAGCCTTTTTGAATGGGTCTTCTTCTTTGGATACTTTGCGGTCCAGTTTTAATAAAATACCGTTTACTTCGCTTTCCATATTGGCAACGGTTTCTTCGGATGGTTTGAACGTAATACTCACAGAGGCAATTAATGGGAATTTACTAGCCGCACGTTCCAAAACTTCGATAATATGGAAACCAAAGTCAGTTTTGACTATACCTACTTTTCCTATGGGTGCTGTGGCGCAGTATCCACCAAATTCTTTGACCATGTCTCCTTCGAGGAAGTCTTCATAAACCCCGCCTTTTTCCTTGGAACCTGGGTCATCGGAGTGCTTGAGAACGAGTTGATCCCAGTTGGTGTTGTTCAGTACTTTGACAATGCTGTCGGCTGTTTTCTTCTTGGCCGCGATTACTTTTTCGTCCTTAGAACTATTCGTAGAAATAAGGATATGGCGTGCTTTGAGCGCAGACGGCGTAAAGCCAATTACTTTGGAGAGCACCATTTTTTCTTTAGACACATAGGGGCCAACTAATTGACCAATTGCTGCTGTTTTAAAAATGGTGTCCAGGCTTCTTGGATAGGTTTGGTAGCGATCGGCTTTCGGGTGCCCTTCTGGAACAGACGTAGCGCGTTTGTCGCTAAAATATATAGGTGTTTCACTATTTTTTGCGATAAATGCGGAGTCGTTGGTACTTGTTGAGAAGCCTCCACGTAGGGTATTCATTTTTGCAGTAAAGACAGCAGAGTCGGCTTTGGAGGGGCTGATGTTTACGTCAAACATTTTGATGTCTCGGCTTGGATTGCGCACCAAGTATTTTTTATCGCTTTTATGTTCGTCGAAATAGGATTTTAATTCTGCTTCAGAGATTTTGATATCGGCATCTGAAATCTCAGTGTATCGGCGCACTACAAAAGATATGGTTTGTTTTTCGTTGTTGGCGTAGTATTGATCGGCAGCTTCCAAATCAGTAACATAAACGCCTTGTTTGAGTAAACCAAAATATTTTTCGGTTTTGCGTCGGTCAGTGTGGTAGGCTTTGAAGCCATTCCATTGATTAATAGCCTGTGCTTCTTTTGATTTTTTGAGGTTATCTAGGGTAGCTTTGAGTTTGACACGTCCGTTTTCAATGGACTGCGGTGTCTGGATTCCTGTTAAAGAATCAGTAAAAAATTGATTGAGATCGGGTAAAACGCTAAAACCATCTTTGGCAAACCAATAAGACTCGAGCTCACGGTCGGTTACGTTGATCCCTAGTTTTTCATATTCCTTGCTCAGGATAGTAGAGTCAACCATGAAGTTCCAGGCTTTATCGCTGGATGCTTCCATTTCAGTTTCTGTAAATTCTTTACCATTTTGCATGGCTTGACTACGCTCTTGCTCTTGAAATTTTGCACTAGCAATGCTATAGCTAGCTGGATCTACCTTATCTCCAAAAACAAGACCAATGCCGTACTCTCCTTCACCAATTCCAAATAAACTTTGGTAGTCATTTAAAATGAATGCCAGCAAGGCGATTCCGATCATTGCTACTAGTAAGCCAGATTTTGCGCGTATTTTACCAATTAATGCCATTTATGTTCGATTTTAAGATTGCGAATATAGGAAGATTTGAGCAGAGCCCCAAGTAATTCGCCACAAAAAAGGAGGTCTATCGACCTCCTCCTTTTACGTTGGTGTTTTCGTTTGTCTTGTTTGTTTTTGGATCTGCTGCATTGCCACCCTGTTTAGATGTTGAAGGCTTGGGTGCAACAGGTTTAGGTGTTACGGGCGCTGGTGTTGGTTTAGGTGCAACGGGTTTAGGTGCAACGGGTTTGGGTGCAACGGGTTTAGGTGCAACCGGTTTCGGTGTTGTGGGCGCAGGCGTTGGTTTGGGTGCAACGGGTTTAGGTGTAACCGGTTTCGGTGTTGTGGGCGCAGGCGTTGGTTTGGGTGCAACGGGTTTAGGTGTAACCGGAGCCGGAACATTTACTTTATTCGGTGTATTGTTGAAAGAAGGTTTGCTATTCTGTTGTTGGTTTCCACTTGGCCTTGCATTGATCCCTGCACCACCCGCACCATCATAGATGACCTGATAACTATCCGTCAAAGTACCACAATCATTAGTTGCAGTTATTTGGATATTATTCTGACCAACGTTAAGACCAAGTTCAGCTACAAGATTTCCTAAATTATTGCTGTAACCGGTTACGATAAGACCATTCATTGAGAGCGTAATCACAGTACTGGCCGTATAATTTAAAACTAGCGCTTGGTAAGTAAATACGGGCTGACTTACGGTTTGATTGTTAGGCCCCATATTGTAAACAACCTCAGGCACAGCACAAGGCTCGTAGCGTATTTCTCGGTTTTGGGTAGCCGTACCACAATTATTGGTAACGGTGATTACAATATTATTGATGCCAGCTTGCAACACGATTGGCGTACTCAATTGGTTTCCAACGAGCGTTGCACCTATCAGAGCCGCACTATTGTTGAAGACCTGAACCTCTGATAGGTCTGTAATTTGATCAACAGTTGCCGTTACAATGATGTTCGGATTGCTTACACCAAATAAGCCCGCTGCCGGACTCGTTATTTGAACTCCAGGTTGAACACAAGGTGTGTAATTGATGTGAAGGGTCTGGCTGGTGCGCTCACATACGTTTTTGCCTTGAATGACAATAATATTGGGGCCAATTTGAAGGTTGAGTGCTGCACTGAAGTTTTGATTTTGAAGGGTGAATGGTTGCCCGCTTTGCCCATTCAAGGATAGCGTAAGTTGGGCTGCAGTAAGGGCGGTCACTTGTGCACTGAGTTGTATAGCTGCACTATTGACTGTGCTTCCATTGAGTGCTTGGTTGGCTAGTGCAATTTGAGGACTCACGCAAGGTTGGTAATTGAAGGTCCAGACATGTACGGCAGAGCCACAATTATTGGTCACACTCAATGCAAGCGTGTTTGTTCCGGGCTGCAATTGCTGAGTTGCAGAAAAGAGCCCGTTCAAGAAATTGAAGACACTTGGCGCGCCATTGACAAGCAAACTAATTTCATTGGGGTTTGTGATGCCCACAAGTTGTGCACTCACATTGATTTGCTGTTCGGCATTTTGAACGTTGGTCTGCGGGCGCGTATTGCTGATTTGCGGTGCAGTACACTGTTCGTAATGGACATGCCAATTTTCGATAGCCCGACCGCAAGCGTTCGTTGCAATTAATTGAATCAGGTTGTCTCCGGGTTGTAGGGTGATTGCAGCACTGACTTGGTTATTATTGAAGCTGTAATTTTGCGCTTGGCCGTTTACGGTAAGTTGAATTTGATTGGCTAGGGTGTTGGTCAGTATTGCCGTGTAGTTCAATGAAGAATTGCTTGTGTTTGTGCCGTTAGGAATAGGTGCATTCACTGAAATTTGCGGTGCCTGACACTGTACAAGATTAATAACTAAATTTTCTGTGTCATTACCGCAAGCGTTGGTTGCTTGAATTTCAATCATATTATTTCCTTGCTGGAGGTTTATGGTGCTTGTCACTTGATTATTTGTCCAGCTAAAAGGAACACTTGTGCCATTCCAGGTTACCTGAATGGATTGGCTCGTTGCGACCTGACTGACATTGGCAACTAGTGCAAGGGTTTGGTTGCTTGTGTTGGTTCCGCTCGCCGTTGGTTGCATCAAGGTAATAGCTGGTGCTATGCAGTTATCGTAGCGCACAAAGATTGTTTGAGCCGCTTGCCCGCAAGAACGCACTGCATTGATGACAATCTGATTTAAACCAGGTTGCAAATTGATCGTAGCGTTTAAGCTACCGTTAATGGAATTGAAATTACCGTTTGTAAAATCAAATGCAACAGGAGCGCCATTATTGGTAACGCTCAAGCCATTTTGACTTGGCATATATTGCAGTGTAGCGGATACTGTAAAATTAGGGCTAGAAACAACAATTGGGTTGTTAGCGCTAGCGATGTTCAAATTACCCTGAAGGCTAATGATGGGTGCTTGGCAGTCATTAAAATTGTACGTGAAGGTTTGGATGTCTGAGCCACAATCGTTCGCTGCCGTAATCGTGATGGTATTGATGCCCGAAAGCAACTGCGTACTGAGTTCCAACTGCCCTGACTGATTAAACGTAAATGCATTTTGTTCTAACCCATTGAGGATGATTTTAATGTTATTCCTGTTGCTGATATGACTAATTGTTGCCCGAAGACGCAATGCCGCATTGTTGAGCGTGGTATTGATTACCGGACTTGTAACCGTAATAATTGGCGCCAAGCAATTTTGGAAATTGATGCTGCTGTTGATTTGCGCGGTGCCGCAAGCATTGCTGTAGCGCACCTGAAAAGTATTGAGCCCAGGCGTGAGTACCAGGTTTGCACTGATTGTGTTACCTATTTGTTGGGCATTCGCTACGGGAATGTTATTGTGCAATACAACTAATTGACCATTTTGGGTACTGCCTGCTAATTGTACATTGAGGGAAAAAATATTTTGGTTAGTGGTTGTACCCGGTGCGCTTGGGTGCAGCCAAAAAAGTTGCGGACTAAGGCAGTCGTCATAATTGATCATGATTTGATCAAAAGCACTACCGCAGTCATTGAAAGCGGCGACACGAATGGTGTTGCTGCCAGGAAGCAAGTTGATGCTGCGTTGTAAAAGTCCGTTGTTCGGATTGAAATTGAATCCGTTGAGCAGCATGCCATTGTGTAAGATTTGAACTTGATTATTGTTCAAATGACCACTAATAGAGGCATTGAGTAAGAAAACAGATTGTTGAACTGTTATTGGATTGATTTGACCATTAATAACTTGAACATTAGGTTGCAAGCAATCTGGAATAAACGGAGATTGGTTATTAATTGGGTTATTGTCTCGAGAGGAAATAGGCTTAGGCGCTCTATTTTTAAAGTGAATTTGAAAAAAACCAGAGGTGTAGTGATACCAGTCATTGCGCAGGCGAGGATCTGTTTGAATAAGACCGTCAAAAGCATCAGCCATAGTAAAAGTGGTTTTATGCTCTACGCCAATGCTGAATCGGCCTTTGTGGTAGGCCAATCCAAACCCTAGGCTCGGCATCCAATTCACCGCCCAATCGTTACCCTGTAGACCGTCAAGTCGGGTCTCGTAGATATCGTCGAGTACGCCAATGAGCTGTTGTTGTGCAGGTTGTTGAGGATCTAAACTATTATAGTCATAAATACTAATAGTCGAGTCAAGGAGGGCATCGGCCCAAGTTTGTTGCCATGTTAGTCCTAAGCCGCCAAATACAAAAGGATCCCAACCTGTGCGCTCGCGCAAACGACCAGCGTGTATGACGAGTTCTAAGTCGAGTTCGCGGATATCGGAGCGAAAATTATGAACATAATTGGCATTGTTTGAATAAAGAGCACCTAAAGCAGGATGAACACTGCTTGTCAATTGGGTCAATGCATCAGACTGCCCATACCATTCACCTGACAAAAATCGGCCTCTCAAGTCAAAAGACAAGTTTCGGCCATAATCGTAATTGTAAGAACGCCCTAGCGTAAGGCCCCAGCCGTTGTAGCGTTCATGTGAAAGATCTGTGCTGTGCCAAGTGCCGCCGTAATTGAGCCCCCAGAACCATTTCGAAGAATTATAATCGACTTGTTGCGCGTTTGCGATCTGAACGGTAAGTACGAAGAGTAGAAGTGCGTAAAGTTTTCTCATCATTTTTTCATTTTAATTGACTCGCCTAAATTCTATGCCAAAGTTCTTAAAAATAAGTTTTTAAGAAAAATTTAACGACCAATTTTAGGGTGTAGAGAAGTAGGTATAGTTTGTAAACCGCAATATGCTCATGTGGTCTGTGGTATTTTCTTTTTGGATGACGGAGCCTAGAAATCCGGTTTTGTAGTCATATACAATCTGGAAGTCTTTTTGAAAAACGCCATGCACATATTGATGCATTTCGATTATATTGCCCCATTGGTCATAGCGGTAACGCCATTCTTCTTTGGCAACCTGCGCACTGTCTATGTAGCACGCTTTAGATGCAAGCAGGCCATCTTGATTGTAGGTATAAAGTGTCGTTTCACTTTGCTGTGAAATACGGTAATAGGCCACACTACGTTTTAAAAATTGGTTGTTGTCATGTTCTAAACTGACTTCTAAATAAGGTTTCTGATAATTGTTGTAGCGGGTGTAGTTTCCTTCATTTCCTTGGTGATAGCGTAAGGTTTCGGTGCGCATTTTGAAAGAGGACAGCAGTGAGTCTTGGCGGTGGTCAAAGACATCTCGGAACAAGGCCATACTGACAAGCCGTTGCAAGGAATCGTACGCATAGTGCTCTGAAATTGCACCGCCGTATGCGGAGAATCGGTGCATGCTAAGTTTGCCGTCCGCATGGTAGGCATAATGATGAAATAGCGTATCCTTGACGTTGCCTTTTTGTCGTATTTCCAAACTGGAAATGAGTTGCCCAGAGGTGTTAAAACGGTAGCTAAAGGCGTCAAGGCTTGGTTTGAACGCCTCATTCCCTTTTTTATAGGTAAAGAACCCTTCAATGGTTTTGATGTGTTGGGCTGCAATGAGCTCTGCATTGAAAAATGGTGTAGTTCCAAATGCCTGGCCTTCTTGATTGAGAATAAATTGCCCTTGAAGGCTGTTTAAAAAAAGCACTAAGAAAAGTGCGAGAAAGAATAGTTTCACGATATTAAATCAGCAAGCACGCGTTTCCAACTCGCTTTGTCAGCAATTACGTTTTCGAGCGCTGAGATGGCAATGCGCTCTTGGTTCATGGTGTCGCGGTCTCGGATGGTAACGGTGTGGTCTTCTAGGGTTTGGTGATCAACGGTAATGGAAAAAGGCGTACCAATGGCATCTTGGCGGCGATAGCGCTTACCAATTGAATCTTTTTCGTCGTATTGGACGCTGTATTCGAGCTGCAATTGGGCCATGATTTCACGTGCTTTTTCTGGCAAGCCATCCTTTTTGATGAGCGGTAGAATGGCTGCTTTGTAGGGAGCCAAAACCGCAGGAATTTTGAGCACCACCCGCTCAGAGCCATCTGCTAATGCTTCTTCTTGATAAGCGGCACTCAAGACAGCTAAAAACATACGGTCAAGACCTACTGAAGTTTCTACGACATAAGGAACATAACTTTGGTTGAGTTCCGGATCAAAAAATTGGAGCTTTTTACCTGAATGTTGTTCGTGTTGTTTGAGGTCAAAGTCGGTACGAGAATGGATCCCTTCTAGTTCTTTGAAGCCCATTGGAAAGTTGTATTCGATATCGCAGGCCGCGTTGGCGTAGTGGGCCAATTTGAGGTGGTCATGGAAACGGTAGCGTTCTGCGCCTAAACCCAAGTTTTGGTGCCATTTGGTGCGCATGTTTTTCCAGTAGTCATACCATTTCATTTCTTCGCCTGGGCGCACAAAAAATTGCATTTCCATTTGTTCGAATTCGCGCATGCGGAAAATAAACTGGCGTGCAACAATTTCATTTCTAAATGCTTTTCCAATTTGGGCAATGCCAAATGGGATTTTCATGCGGCCAGATTTCTGTACATTCAAGAAGTTGACAAAAATTCCTTGTGCAGTTTCTGGACGCAGGTATATAGTGCTGGCGTCGCCAGCTACTGACCCAAGTTCTGTGGAGAACATAAGGTTAAATTGACGGACTTCTGTCCAATTTTTAGAGCCAGAAACAGGGCAAACGATTTCGAGGTCAAGAATGAGCTGGCGGACGCCCTCGAGGTCGTTTTGTTGGAGTGCATTTTTCATGCGCTCTTCTATTTGCGCGATTTTTTCTTGATTGCGCAAAACATTCGGGTTGGTAGCCCTAAATTGTTCGGCATCAAAAGCGTCTCCGAAGCGTTTTTGACCTTTTTCGACTTCTTTTTCAATTTTTTGACGGATCTTTTCGATGTGGTCTTCTAAAAGGACATCGGCGCGGTAGCGTTTTTTAGAATCTTTGTTGTCTATTAGTGGGTCGTTGAAAGCATCGACGTGCCCTGAAGCCTTCCAAGTTGTCGGGTGCATGAAAATAGCGGAGTCGAGGCCTACGATATTTTCGTGTAGCTGTACCATGGCCTTCCACCAATAGGTCTTGATGTTGTTTTTGAGTTCTGCACCCAACTGGCCGTAGTCATAGGTGGCGGCAAGCCCGTCGTAAATTTCTGAAGATGGGAATACGAATCCGTACTCTTTGGCGTGTGAAATGAGGTCTTTAAGGCGGTCTTTTTGTGCTTCCATAGTTGCAAAGATACGAAAAGCACTATTTTTACTCTATGATTTTTTACCTCAACCCTCAGCAATTTATCGATACGAATACTGCTTTCGATCTTTCTTTGCCTTTGAGCGCAACAAAAGAGAATCCAAGAGCTTGGTATGTTGACGCGCCTCGCATAGAACCCGTGCGCGCAAATGGTTTTATTGGCAGTATAGCCGAAGGAGGGGCGGTCAACTTTCGGGATGTCTATTTTAATCCGCATGGGCACGGCACACATACGGAGTCTTTCGGCCATATTAGCCGTGAGATATTTCCGGTGAACGAGGTGTTTTCGGATTATTTTTTTAAAGCGAGTTTAATTAGTGTAACACCTCGCGTATTAGCAAATGGAGATCGTGTGGTATTTGCAGATCAATTAGAAAAATTATTAACGCTTGGTTTTACCGAAGCGGTCATCATCAGAACACTGCCCAATCTTTCCGAGAAAAAAAGCAACAATTACTCCGGAACGAACCCTTGTTATTTTGATGTAGGGGTAGTTGACCTTTTGAATCAATTAAAAGTCAAGCATTTTTTAGTTGATACGCCATCTGTGGATAGGGAGGAGGATGCAGGTGTACTCGCTTTTCATCATGCTTTTTGGAACTACCCGCAACAACCTAGAAAAGACCGCACCATTACTGAACTGGTTTTTGTAGATCATACAATTCGTGATGGGGAATATATACTGGAATTACAAGTGGCCAACTTTTGTAATGATGCGAGCCCCAGTAGACCACTGCTTTATAAGGTGCAAGAAAAAAAGGGCTAACAAGTAGCCCTTTTCCTAGTAGTAGACAAAATTGTCTGAGTGGTACGTGGTAAGTAATAAGGACAGGAACCTCTTTTGCACATTCCTTTCGGACGTTGACAAAAACTATTAAACTCTTATCAAACTAGAAAATGAAACTGCCTCTCCAAGCAGCATGTCAACTGCTATGCAAAAGAAGTAACCTGTTTCTCTCCTTATTTCAAAATAAACTTACAGCAAAAATAAATAGCATTCTTTGCCAAATGAACATCTTGTCGGATTGGCTGAATATTGCCCGATTTTTTGTGAATATTTTAAAAATAAAGCTGCTTTTATTCAAAAAATAAGCGTCCATTGATCCATTCAGGGTCTAGGGTGGCGTGGTTACGGCGGTAGAAATTGAGGGCGGTGTGGTTCCAGTCCAAGACTTGCCAATCCATGCGTTTCACACCTTTAGATTTCGCAATGCTAACGACTTCATCAAATAATGCTTGCCCATAGCCCTTTTTACGTTCGGCTTCTTGCACATAGAAGTCTTCCAAATAAAGACAGCGGCCTTTCCAAGTGGAATAAGAAATATAGTAAAGTGCAAAACCAATGACAGTTCCGTGTGCATTTTCGGCAACAATTGCATGGCAAATTCGATCTTCAAATAAGTCGATGTGCAGTTGTTGAGCAGTATTACTGACCTGTTCAGGAGCGCGTTCGTAGGTGGCAAGTGCTTTGATTAGGCCAAAAATAGCAGCAACGTCTTTGGGTTCTGCAGCTCTAATCATGAATCTTTATTTAAGTCCGTTGAGGTCAAAGCGGAGTGTTACGCCTGTTTTAAGGTTACCGGTAGGGTAGCTCAAGGAAACTTTTGGCGTATTGATAAATTGTTCGTAGTAGAAGATGGCGCTTAAATATTCGTTGAGTTTGTAGTTGGCATCTAACTTAAAGCTAACTGTTGTTTGCCCCGCTGTTGCCATGTTCGTGTTCTCGACTACCTTTCGGATGACCGTTGCATTATCTCGGAATGAGAAATTTACATTGATGAGTAGATCACTAGCATCAACACTTCTAACCAATTTAAGTTTTGGGATATTCACAACCGTACCGACGACAATTTCCTGACCCAAGGTTTCTGTCACTTGGTTGTTGTTCAAGGAAAGCGTTGCCTGACGGTCTTTTTTGTACTCAAAGTTAGTTGTGATGTTTTTACCCATGATGTTCCAGGTCGCGAGCATACCAATTAACGGAGAAAAGCGCTCCGAAATGGTGATGTTCTGTACTTGCATCGTTGAAATGAAATTATTGTTGAGGTCGAGGGCTGTTGGTGAGCCATTGGCATCTAAAGTTGCATTGAGGTTGGTTTGCATGCCATTAACTGACACCGAAGAGGAGTAGCCGTGGTTGAGTTTGAATGACTTCACGACATCTTTAGCAAATGCAAATTTGCTCAGACCTGCGTAGTTGATCGTCCAGTTAGGTAAAGGTAAATTGGAACGCGGGTTAATGGTTTTGCTATCGATTGGTGAATTGGTGTAGGCGGTTAGGAAGGATCCAATAACAACCTCTTGTTGGGTGGCAGAATAACCCTCGTAATAACCATTTGGAAGCGAACTTGCATTGGTATTTGTAGCGCCTATGAGTTGAGAAACTTGTTGGCTATTGTTGATCATTTGTTGGAAGATGGGCGAACGAAACGAGCTGTCCATTTTTGCGAAGGCCGTACCCCAAGATATGGTGGTATAGGTAAGCGTACTCGTTTCAAAACGACTTTGTCCTTCAAAGGCATTTGCACTTGGATTCCAGCGATAGAATTCTCCGGTTTGCGTACTGTAGTTGCGCGATGCATTGAGGTTGATGTTGAGGTCTTTGAAGGGCTCTAAAGTTGCTTTTAATTGGAGATTAGCCGTGTGGTTGACCATAAATTGTCTGTTGATGTTTTCATTTTGGACCAACCAATTGTTGTCTCGGGCGAAATCGCCAACATGGTAACCGTTTTCTCTGCCAAATACATCATAGCCTTGTTTTCCGAATACGAATGGTGTGAGCCCAAAAGAACTGCCATTCATACCAAGCACACTAGATTCTTGATTGTAGCCAGGAAGCATGGTGCCATCAGATAGCGTGTAGGTTCCGGAAATATTGCGAACAGACATCACCATGCGCGCCAAAGTGCCCAAAACAGGATTGATAGGTTCTGTTTCTTTTTCTTTGAGTGCTTCTTCACGGGCTTGTTTGCGTTCGAATTTGGCGAGTTGCCTGTCGTATTCTTTGCGCTCTTTGTCTGTCATTTCTTCGAGCGGTTTTTTAGGCTTAAACTCGGCTTTCTTTGGTGGGCCGCCTTTACCGGGTTGTGGGCCGCCAGCACCCGTTTTGGCACTATTGGTTTTCATGCCTTGGCCTTCGGAGAGCACGCGTTTGAAATAAGGTATTTTGTTGTATAAAGTAACTAAATTGCCCTGTGCGGTCATGTTGATAGCGCGCGAGTTTTGGATGGTGTTGCCGAACTCAGCTTGCCCAAGCGGCGCACGTTGCCAGTTGTAGGTGCCAGAATATTTTACGTTGGAGGACAGCCAAGAAGTGACCGGAAGTTTGTCGAAGGGTAGGGTGTAGCTAATGGAATAGTTGTGCGTGTAGTCCATGGTGCGGCCAAAGGTGTTCATTTGAGAACGGATCGTATCCATAAATTCTTGGTATCCTTCGGGGTTGCTGCGTCGGTCTACAGCATGATTGCCCTCTTCAAAAATGGATCGGTTGTTGGCCGTAAAGGTCGTTTTGAGTGCTTTGGTTACATCATAGCCAACTTGGTAAGTTCGGTTCCAGTCAAAGCGTTTGAGGTAGATGGGTTCAAAATCGAATTCGGGGACAATGATATTTCGGATTTGCCGTTCGTTGTAAATGCGGGAGTAATCATTGGTAAATGCAATGTTTTTTGGCAAATAAAAGAGGTTGAAATCTTTGAGTGGTTTGAGCCAAGGATTTTTTTGGGCAGGTTGCCATTTTTTAAAGGGTTCCCAGGGTTTCCCGGCAAAAGTGTAGTTGTAGTTGAGGGCGCCCGTCCAGGTGCGGGTCATGTCGGATTTGATATTGAAATCCCTTTTGATATTTTCTGCAAAAGCATAAGTTGCCGACCAATTAGAAATGCTCCAAAATTGTGGTTTAGTACCCGCTTTTGCCTCTTTACGAACATTGGTAAAATTGTAAGAGCGGCGCTCCGTGAAGTCTTGACCTAAACGCATGCGCTCTTTGCGGGTTGCAATGTCGTAGTTAGAAAGTTTGATATCGGGGTTAAAGGGGTCGTATTCTGGATTAATGAGTCCGATAGAATAGCCATAGTAGAAGGGTAGAGATACGCGGGCTTGCTTGCCGAAGAACTGCCCGAGTTGCATGGTGGTACTGATGTCTGCACCCATGCGTTGGTTACGCTGGCGGTCTTGTACTCGGCTATCTACAGCACCCCAGTTGATGCCTGAGTAGTTACCGGCAGCTTGTACTACGGCAAAATCCGCTAACTGAACTTGCATTTGGCCAACAGCAGCCGAGCCACCATCACTGACAAAGTCGGTCAAACGCATTTCATTGACCCATACGTTGGTGCATTCAGCGTCGCCGTTGTCGGGGCCCCAGGTGTTGTCCGGGTCAGCTTTGGACGGATTTCGAACACCGATCATGATGGTTCTGATGCCTTGAAGGTTCGGGCTTCCTTTTACTTTAATTCGGTTCGTGGCATTATTGGGATCCGCTTTTTCGTATTCTACCACGCTCGAGACACCCGGAACACCTTGTTCGAGTTTATCGTTTCGCTCCATTTTAAGGTCGAGTAGGCGGTCAAATTCGATTTCAATATTGTTAGCAGCAGGCCAGATGAGGTCTGGGTTGGTTGCGTTCCAGTCGGTCACTTTGAGCGGCAATTCGTATTCGTAGTAGTTCTCTACGAAGTCTGTACCCAAGCGCACAAAAAGGGTAAGCTCGTTGTCTTTGAGTTGATTTTGCACGACTGATTCGGCGTGAGCAAACATTTTCAATTTTTTGTAAGTACGCACATCGAACTGTACGTTTCGGTAAGCTGCTCTAGCGTCTCCGTCTTGCAAATTACAAACTTCGAGTACCAAAGCTTGTTCGTTCATTTGACGCTGATATACTTGTGAGGGGTCTATTTCTCTGTCAATACCAGGTGGAACCACATAATTAATCGGCTGACGCTGTGCATTTTCTTCGATATTGAGTGCGGCAATATTAAAAGCAGTGAGGTTAGGGTCGGTCTGGACGCTCAGCCCTGGTTGGGTGAGGTCTTCAAAATAACGGCGCCACTCTCCACGAACAAATTCTAAACGTGCAAAACGCAGTACTACAGGCTCGTCAAAACCTTTTAGATACATGCGCATAAAGCGTATTGAACGGAAGTCTTGAATGCCATTGATGCGTTTTTCGAAGTCGCGGATCGGGACTTTAAATTGATACCAAGTTTCTGTTTTGTTCCCGTTTTGGTATACTTGTTTGTTGGTGATAAAGTTGCTGCCTACATTTTGCATATCGCCCGGCCGAAGGCTGACGCGATATTGAAAGTAAGCTTCTGATTCTGAGAGGTTGTTGTCTTGGTTGATATCTTCGATGTCTGGAAAGTTGGAGGCAATGGTCGGGTAGCCTATAGTATTTGCGGTATCTGACATTTCAGTTGTCGGAGAGTTGCCTTGCATACCGTTGTAGTGTTTGTAACGATCGAGAATAGTGAGCTGAGCGGCATCGTAGTTATCGTCGAGGTAATAGTTGTAGTCATCGGTAGAGGGGTCGGCAATCATGCGGGCTTTTGCAGCGGCACTCAGTGTTGTGTTGTTTTGCACCCAACTAACAAAGGCAGCATAACTTTGCCTTTCGTCGGTGTTTTCCCAGCCATCTAGGCCTACGTCTTGCTTAATGCGCGAGGCGGGGTCATTGGCAAAGGCATTCACTACGACCTGCTGCGTTGAAATTCTTGCCCATTGGGTGGTGTCGATGTTGTCTTGCAATAAGGGGTCGGTGTTGGAGGGCAAGCCATGTTCGAAGCTTTTTCGGGAGTCAGGAAGGATATCTTCTGATACGTTTCCAAGGTTAAAGTAGAGGTCTCCGCCAGACATAGGGGCGTTTGGATTCTGATTTTCAGCGTCTTGATTAAACGGATCTAGTACCCAAAATTGGATAAATTCGATATTCGCCAATTCAAAATCGTTGGTGCTAAGGCCGCGCATAATGCCTCCCCAACGTTCTTCTGGATTGGTAAAGCGCCCGATAGAATCTACAGTAGCGGTGGTATCAAAATTGTACATGCCGCGTTCGGCAGGGTAGTACGCTAAATCGAGTACGTTAATATTGGAGATTGAGCCGTATTGAAGTTGTAGGTTTGGAAAAATGTCGGTCATTTGAATGAGTCGCATGCGGCTGTCGTAAAGCATGGACGGATCTTGCTTGATGTGTGCGGGCGTGAGCTGATTGCTTTGGTAAAAAACGGGGTCAATGGTATACCAAGCAAGATTGGCGCGCTTGAAACCGGCACTGAGGTCTTTTTTGGACGCTTCAGGGAAGAGATCGGGCTGGCCCTGCGGTATAGAAGCCAAACGCCATGCACTAATGTTTTTGAGATCAATGGCACTTTGCGATGCCTCAAAGTCGTCTATGTAGGAGGTGCCTTCTTTGTTTATGGCGCGTGGTTGACCCGGTCTGAGCGTGGCTACTTCTCCGGACATAGAAAGGGTAGACATGGTATTGGTAGAAATTACGGGGAGTAAGTCGACCAATTTGGTGAGCAGAGGTACGTTGGTACGAAAAGCAAAATCTGCGCCAAGCACGTTGTTTTTGAAGGGCTCGCTTCCAAAATCAACTTTTTGTGTAACCGGACGCTCCATCATGCGCAGCCAGGTGGCGCCCACCTTGAAGTTTTCATTGATGCGGTATTGGTAGCGCCCACCAATCATAGAACGCGCTTGAAAACCAAAAACTGAATTTGATTCTATCGAAATTTTAATGGGGGTATTGGATTCTAAAATTCCTGTGTTGAGGATTTTTACTCTGCTAAATGCATAATCTACGGTGAAGTCGACACCTTCAACCAAACGCATTCCACCAGCTGTAACCACTACCGCCCCTTGCGGGATATTCATCACGTTCAATGGAATTTCGGAGGAGATCGAAGACTGAAACTCACCCTTGAAAACCAAACGATTTTTACTCGGAATTTGCTGGGCAGCAGTTTTGGTAGAGTCGTAGAGTTCTGTGTAGGCAAGTTGATTAATGAAAACATTAGGCACTCCAGCCTCGGTTAATTTGTCGGCGAGTGTTTTACCAAAAGGTTCAACTGTCGAGAAGAATATACGACCATTTTTGCGGTTGATGGTACCGCCGTTATCGATTTTGTTGCCGACTACATTAAAAGGAGCAAAATCAAAAACACCATCCGAGAAAGGCTGGTTGTTTTGATTGATTTTATCCATGTCGAGTAGGGTAACAATCTGTTTTTTATTGATGTTTCCTTGTTCAAAGGGCAAGAACGGTTGTAGAACAGAGGTTTCGCGGTTGTTGTAATACACGTCTATTTTAAAGCCAAGTTGATCGACTTGATACGCGCCAATGGAGTAAACGTTTTTCATCATGAGGTCCCAAATTTTGATTTTTGGACTGGTGATGGTTGGTTTGATTAATTTGAGAATAAGTGCTTCTTGTCCGTTTGTACCATCGGTAGAAAACTCACCTATTTGATAAGTTTGCCCCCGGTAGGTATATTCGTAGGCTACTGCCAAGACTTCGTCGTTATTGAGCGCTGTATTGAGCGAGACGTAGCCAAGTAAGGCATTGTAGGTAAATTCGTTGTCATTGAGCTTGCGCGCATTTTCTACTTTTTCGTAATCGACAGCCTGATTAAATGGCCCCGGAGAATTGACCTGTGCACTCAGCGCCAACACCGCATTGGAGAACCCACGAACCAAAGGCTGAGCTGTTGCCCAGTCGTAAAGGCCATTCGCTTGGTTGTCTGGAATTTCTTGGGTCGTGTAAGAGCCCGGATTACCCTGGCAGTTGGCTTGTTTGGCCTCGCCTAAGTCTGAAAATGCGACAATATTTCGGGTGTTTTCGGTTATGCTACTGCGGTTGGTTACCCAAACTTCTATGCGTGTAATGTAGGTCGTCGAGTTCACAACAGGCAAAGTGGCCATTGCGGTGTCGTAGTGCTGCTGGTGATACAAATTGAGAAAGTAGTGGCGGTTGGCCTCGTAGTTATCTGCGGTAATTTCAAATTTTTGAACTTGGGCCTTGCCCGTTACGTTGATTTCGGTGCGCTTTCCTTTTGATTGTGCTAAAATAAAATCCACGGTCGATCGACCAAATTTAAGTTGGGTTTTAAAGCCAAAAAGTGTTTGTGAACTCGGAATAAGGGTCGTTGGTAGTTCTAAACTTACTTGCCCTAGCGCAATTTTTTGTAGGATGTCGTCTTCTTGCCCCGTGCGCTCTAATTTGGAAATATTTTCGAAATCGAAGTTGGCGCGGGTGTTGTATTTCATATTCACCTTCATGTTGGTACCTATCTGGCCGGTTATGTCCATGTTGATGTTTTGATTGAAATCGAAGCGCGTGATATTGCGCTGCCGCATGGGTAAAATCGGGTTGTCTACCCGAGAGTGGTTCGCACCTAGTGAAATTTCGAGGTTTCCGCCCGGGGTAATGGTGATTTCATCTGAGCCAAAGAAACTTTTAAATACTTTGGATCCAATCTTTATTGGCAATTCAAATGTTCGGTTTTCTGCACTTTCTTCGGAAACGAGTTCTTTCCAATCTAAAGAAAAGCTTTTTTTCTCTTCGTATTCGAGATACTCTTCTAGGGTCATGGCCTGAGGAGCCCTAAAATAGGTGTCTTTGCCCATGATGTCTCGAAAGACAAACGTTTTAGATTCGGGGTCGTAGACGATCGTTTGGTTGAGATTGGTGGGGTCTCCGAGGTCAAAACTTTGGGGTAAATTTTGAAAAGGATTGAGCGGATTAAAGATTGGAAAAGGGAGGTTAGGGGTTTGTGCACTAACCTCTACAAAAGTAAAAAACACCATCATGAGCATGATGATATTTGTTAAGTATTTTTTCCAGTAGTTGTGTTGCACGGTTATAGTAGTCTTAGCGCCTCTTTGATCAGTTGTTCTACGGTTTGGGTTCCGGTATCAATTTTGTCCAATACTTTTTCAGCTGATTTTTTGTCAAAACCGAGCGAAACTAATGCATTTAACGCATCAAATCGGTTTCTATTGTTCGAAGAGAAAATATTCTCGCTACCGAGTTCCATTTTAGATACTTTTCCTTTGAGGTCTATAATGACACGCTGTGCTGTTTTGGTGCCGATCCCTTTTATTTTTTGAATACTCACGACGTCTTCTGCTAGAATGGCATGGGCGATGTCGTCGGGGGTCATGGAAGAAAGCATGATGAGGGCCGTGTTGGGGCCTATGCCAGAAACACTAATCAAATGCCCGAACATTTCGCGCTCCTCTTTGGTGGCAAACCCATAAAGCAGGTGGGCATCTTCTCTTACGATGAGTTTGGTGTGTAAGATGATCGCTTCTGCATCTGGCAAAGCAGTAAAGGTGTGCAAAGAAATCTTGACTTCATAACCTACACCTGCGCATTCGACTAGCAGGTCGGTTGGGTTTTTTTCGATGAGGCGGCCGTTGAGTCTAGAAATCATTTGTCTTGGCTTTGGGCGTCAATAACTGCAATTTTGATCATCGAAATGATCTCTCTTACACTGGCTCCTAGTTGCAGAACGTGCAAGGATTTGCGCATCCCGATTAAAATAGGTCCGATGGCATCGAGCTCATTGGTTTGTTGCAAAAGTTTGTATGCAATATTGCCTGCGGATAGGTTCGGAAAAATAAGTGTATTGACCTCTTTGTTAGCCAAGAAGGAGAAAGGGAATTTCTCGTTCATTAATTCTGGGTTGAGGGCAAAGTTGGCTTGCATTTCGCCGTCGACCACAAGATTAGGTTGTGTTTCGTGTAAAATATGTACCGCTTCGGCCATTTTTTCCGGATCGTCTCCGGGTGAAGACCCGAAGTTAGAATAGCTCAGTAAAGCAATGCGTGGTTGTACTTTGAGGCGGCGGATAAATTTGGCTGCATTGACCGTAATTTCTGCAATTTGCGCTGCCGATGGGTTTAAATTGACGGTGGTGTCGGCCAAGAACAGCGGACCCTTCTTGGTGTTCAGGATATACATTCCGGAGACGGTTTTGACATCTTTTTGCAAACCAATGGTGCTAATTGCCGGACGCAAAACCGAGCGGTAACTACGGGTAAGCCCTGTGAGCATGGCATCGGCTTCTTCCATATTGAGCATCATGGCACCAAAATAATTGCGTTCTCGCATCAAAGAAATGGCTTCATATTCGGTAATGCCTTTGCGCTTGCGCAATTCAAAGAATGCAGTGCCGTACTCAATACGCCGGGCTTCTTCTTCGTCGGATTTGCAGTCGATGATTTGCACCTCTGGTATTTCGATGCTGTACTCGTTCATGAGCTCCAGGATGCGTTGTTTTTTACCGAGTAAAATCGGGATGGCTACCCCTTCATCGTACGCTTGCTGGGCAGCTTTTAATATTTTGATGTTGTCGCCTTCGGGGAACACTACCGTTTTTGGACTACCTTGTGCTTTAGAGGTAATATTGCGCTGTAGTTTGTTGTCTAGGCCAAGGCGGCTTTTGAGTTGGTTTTCGTATTCTTCCCAATCTTCGATGGGCTCTTGAGCTACCCCAGACTCCATAGCTGCTCGCGCAACCGCTGGAGCCACAAAGTAAATGAGTCGCGGGTCTAATGGTTTTGGAATAATTTGTTCCCGACCAAAAGAAATATTTTTACCTCCGTAGGCTTCAATTACTTCTTCAGGAATGGTTTCTTTGGCGAGGGAGGCGATGGCTTTTACGGCAGCCAATTTCATTTCTTCATTGATGGTGGTCGCACGCACGTCTAAAGAGCCTCTGAAGATATAAGGAAACCCAAGTACGTTATTGACTTGGTTCGGATGGTCTGAACGCCCTGTTGCCATGATGATGTCTTTGCGCACCGCCATTGCTTCTTTGTAAGGAATTTCTGGCTCGGGATTGGCGAGGGCAAAAACAATAGGGTCTTTTGCCATTACGGCAATCATTTCTTTGCTAACCAGCCCTGCTTTAGAAAGACCAAGAAAGACGTCAGCGCCTTTAAAAGCTGCCTCGAAATCAATATCTTTTGGGTGCGTCGCGAAGATTTGTTTTATGTCGTCGAGGTCAGTACGCCCACTGTGGATAAGGCCTTTGGAGTCGTACATGTAGACGTTTTCGGGCTTTACACCCAGACGATGGTATAATTTGATACACGAAACTGCTGCTGCTCCGGCACCGGAGACCACAATTTTGATGCGCTCGATTTTTTTGTTGGCAAGCTCTAATGCATTGAGCAAGGCAGCGGCACTGATAATTGCGGTGCCGTGTTGGTCGTCGTGCATGATGGGAATATCGAGCTCTTCTTTGAGCCTGCGCTCAATTTCAAAAGCTTCAGGTGCTTTGATGTCCTCGAGGTTGATGCCACCAAAAGTTGGGGCAATGGCCTTGACAGTCTGGATAAAAAGTTCTGGGTCTTTGGCGTCTACTTCGATGTCAAATACATCGATATCAGCAAATATTTTAAACAATAAGCCTTTGCCTTCCATAACGGGCTTTGCGGCTTCTGGGCCGATGTCACCAAGGCCGAGAACTGCGGTTCCGTTGGTAATAACCGCAACTAAATTGCGCTTGGCGGTATACTTGTAAACGTCGGCTTTGTTTTCTGCAATGCGCAAGCAGGGCTCAGCTACACCCGGAGAATAAGCCAAGGAGAGGTCTCGTTGGGAGGCATAGGGCTTAGATGGAACAACTTCAATTTTACCGGGCCTACCGGAGGAATGGTAATCTAGGGCTTCTTGCTTCCTGATTTTTGACATTGTAAGTACTTTTTTTAGAACAGCAAATATACGAAAAGCAATCTAAAGGTCCGAAGCAAAAAAAGCGCTCCTTGGAGCGCTTTTTTAACTGCGTGCAAATTATTTATTACAGCCCGAGTAAGATCTGCAGTGGATCTTTTGATCCAAAAATCATGCGTTCAGGGTTTTCGAGCATTTCTTTCACTTTGACTAAAAAGCCAACCGATTCTTTGCCATCAATGATGCGGTGGTCATAGGAGAGCGCAACATACATAATTGGTCGAATTTCTACTTTACCGTTAATGGCAACAGGGCGTTCTACTATATTGTGCATGCCGAGAATGGCAGATTGCGGTGGGTTGATAATCGGTGTAGAGAGCATAGAGCCAAAAACGCCACCATTAGTAATAGTGAAGGTGCCTCCAGTCATGTCTTCGGGCGTGATTTTGCCGTCGCGTGCTTTAATGGCAAGGCGCTTGATCTCGCGTTCGATTTCAGCTAAACTCATTTGTTCGGCGTTGCGCACCACCGGTACCATGAGCCCTTTTGGAGAAGAAACGGCAATACCGATATCGGCGTAGTCGTGCAAAATCATTTCTGTACCATCGATTTGTGCGTTGACCGCTGGAAACAATTTGAGTGCTTCTGTTACCGCTTTCGTGAAAAACGACATAAAGCCGAGGTTAACTTCGTGGTGTTTGGCAAAGGCGTCCTTGTATTTGGCACGCACATCCATAATTGGCTTCATGTCGACCTCGTTAAAGGTAGTGAGCATGGCTGTTTCGTTTTTGACTGAAACCAAACGCTCTGCAATTTTGCGTCGTAACATGGACATCTTTTCGCGGCTTTGCTCGCGGGTTCCGCCCCATCCTTGCGCTGCTTCGGTAGAGAAACCTGCTGACATAGCTGCCACTACGTCTTGTTTGGTGATGCGTCCGTCTTTGCCCGTTGCTTTAATGGCAGCAGGGTTGATGTTTTGTTCTTTTATGATTTTGGCCGCTGCAGGCGAGGCCGCCCCTGCTGCGTAGCTTGCTGGCTTGATTGGATCTGGATTAGGAGCAGCAACTGCAGGAGCAGCAGCTGGCACAGCTTTGGCTTCTGAAGCTGGCACAACGGCAACGACTGGCGCACCCGCCGGGCGCGCAGCAGAAGTGTCGATGAGGCAAACAACTTGCCCTACTTTCACGACGTCGCCTTCTGCGGCCTTAAGCGTAATGATGCCGCTTTCTTCTGCAGGTAATTCTAAGGTAGCTTTGTCCGAATCGACTTCAGCAATGGCTTGGTCTTTTTCGACGTAATCGCCATTGGCTACAAGCCAAGCGGCAATTTCTACTTCTGAGATTGATTCTCCCGGGCTCGGGACTTTCATTTCTAATAGTGACATACGATTTTATTTAAGGCTTACTTTGCGTAGGCAAAGAGGTCAGTGAATAATTGTTTTAAACGAATTTCGTGTAATTTTTTGGATCCTTCAGCACTAGCAGCGCTTGCAGGGCGGCAGATACCTACGAGTGGGATATGGCGTAAATTCATGGCCATGTGCATCCAGGCACCCATATTGGCGGGTTCTTCTTGTGCCCATAGGATGTTTTTGGCTTTGTATTTGTTCAAGATGGCTTCAATTTGGGCTGTCGGCAATGGATAGAGTTGTTCTAAGCGTACAAAAGCCATGTTTTTGACGCCGAGTTCAGCTGCTTTTACTTTCATTTCGTAGTAGAATTTACCGCTACACAATACAACAGTATCGGTGTTTTTGGCAATCGCCGTTGGGTCGTCGAGTACTTCTTGGAAGTTGCCCTTTGCCATTTCATCTAAAGTAGAGGTGGCGTCGGGGTAGCGCAAGAGCATTTTTGGAGAAAATACCACGAGCGGCTTTCTGAAGTCGCGCTTGATTTGACGGCGCAATAAATGGAAGTGATTGGCCGGTGTAGAGGTATTGACAATTTGCATATTGAGGTCGGCACATTGCTGTAAGAAGCGTTCCATACGACCGCTAGAATGCTCTGCACCTTGCCCTTCGTAGCCGTGTGGCAACAACAAGACCAAACCGCTTTGGGTGGCCCATTTGTCTTCTCCGGCAGAGATGAATTGATCCACCATAATTTGAGCTCCGTTAAAGAAGTCGCCGAATTGCGCCTCCCAAATGGTGAGCCCAGATGGATGCGCCAGAGAGTAGCCATATTCAAAACCGAGCACTCCGTATTCCGATAAATGAGAGTTGTAGATAGTAAATGGCGCCTGTTGCGCTTGTAGCATATTGAGCGTCAATACTTCTTCTTCTGTATCTTCGGTTTTTACGACAGCGTGGCGATGCGAAAACGTACCGCGCTCGACGTCCTGACCAGAAATGCGAACGGCGTGGCCCTCTGCGAGTAGGGTGGCATAAGCCAACATTTCTGCAGAACCCCAATCGAGTTTATCGTTCTCAATAGCTTGGAGGCGGTCCTCAAATATTTTGGCAATCTTTCTGAAATATTTTTTACCCTCAGGCAGGGTGGATAGTTTGCGTCCGAGCTTAAGTAATTCATTTTTGGCAATGCCCGTTTGCGGCGATTTTTCAAAATCTTGTGCTGTGCCGTGGCGGTAATCTTCCCAAGTAAGGCTTAAAAAGTCGTAGACCAAAGCTTTATCTCTGCTTCTTGATTGCTCGTATTCTTCTTCGAGAAATTGTTGGTAGTCTTGTTCAATTTGCTTGGCTTCTTCTGCGGTGAGCAGCGCTTCTCTTTGCAGTTGTTCCAAATAGATTTCTCTTGGGTTCGGATGCTTTGCAATGATGTTGTAGAGCTTCGGCTGGGTAAATTTAGGTTCGTCACCTTCGTTATGGCCGTATTTACGATAGCACAACAAGTCGATGAAAATATCTCGATGAAAAGCCTGACGGTATTCCATGGCAATTTCGATCGTGGTAACCACAGCTTCGATGTCGTCGCCATTGACATGGAAAACAGGACAAAGTGTTGTTTTGGCAACATCGGTGCAATACGTAGAAGTGCGACCATCGAGGTAGTTGGTGGTGAAGCCAACCTGGTTATTGACAACAATATGGATGGTGCCTCCTGTTCGGTATCCATCTAGGCCCGCCATCTGAATGGTTTCGTAGACAATTCCTTGGCCTGCAATTGCGGCATCGCCATGAATAAGTACGGGGCAAACTTTGTCTTCGGTTTGGTAAACGTGGTCTATTTTAGCTCGGGCAATGCCTTCTACTACCGTACTAACCGCCTCGAGGTGCGAGGGGTTGGGGGCTAGGGTGAGGCCAATTTGCTGTCCGTTGTCAAGGACGATATGCGAAGTGAACCCTTGATGGTATTTGACATCGCCGTCGAAGGTCGTTTCAAAATCGAATTCTTTTCCTTCAAATTCTCTAAATATGTCTCGGGGGCGCTTTTCAAAGATATTGGCGAGCGTATTGAGGCGGCCGCGGTGTGCCATACCCATTACAAAATATTCCACACCCAAGGCAGCGCCTTTTCGTACAAGTGTATCAAGGGCAGGAATAAGGCCCTCGCCACCTTCGATAGAAAAGCGTTTTTGACCCACAAATTTTTTGCCAAGGAAGGCCTCGAAGCCAGTTGCTTGGTTGAGTTTTTCGTAGAGTTTTTTCTTTCGTAGGGGGTCAAAAACCGGACGGTTGTTGAGTTCTATTTTGTTTCGAAACCAATCGATGCGCTCGGGGTCGCGCATGTACATGTATTCGATGCCAATCGACTGGCAATAGGTGAGCTCGAGGTGCGCAATGATATCGGAAAGTTTTGCTGCGCCAATACCAATTTGTTCACCGGCCTGAAAAACGTCGTTGAGGTCTTGGTCGCTTAAACCAAAATGTGTGATCTCTAGGTTGGGGCTGTGTTTGCGTCGATCTCTGACTGGGTTAGTTTTGGTGAAGAGGTGCCCCCGTGTACGATAGCCATTGATGAGGTTAATCACTTTGAATTCTTTGACGAAGTTCTCCGGAATGGCCCCGTCTTGTTCAAAGTTCGTTTGGGCAAATTCAAAGCCTTCAAAAAATTTAGCCCAGCTGTGGTCCACACTTGTTGGGTCTTGTCGGTATTGTTGGTAGAGGTGGTCTATGGCGTTTACATCTGCGTTGCCAACGTAAGAAACTTTATCCATGTTGTCTTTTATATACAAGACAAAATTACACAGAGTTCGGGCGCAATATGCTCATTTGATGAAGTTATTGTTAAGCGATTTTTAGCATTAAGAACAAACCCATTTTTAGGGTGTTAGATGGACATGACAGCACCTATATGTTTGGTCTTTCCACATCAGCTTTTCGAGCAGCATCCTGCGTTTGCTGAGGTTCAGACTTTTTGGTTGATCGAAGACGATTTGTTTTTTATGCGCCTTCCATTCCACCGCAAAAAGTTGGCGTATCATCGTGCATCGATGAGTTACTACGCAGAAAAACTACGGAGTAAAGGCTTTGAAGTTCGTTATATCGAGCATAAAGACGCTCAATTAGCCAATATTTTTCAAGAAATCAAACAACAAACCACCCAAATTCAGCTCGTCGACCCGACTGATTATTTGCTGACCCGAAGAATGGAGCGCTTTGCCAAAATGCACCAAATTGAGCTCATTTGGCACGAGAACCCTTTATTTCTCAATACGCGTTCGATCAATGAGCAATTGCTCGGCAAAAGAGGGGCACGTTTCTTACTTGCCGATTTTTATAAAAAACAGCGCTCGCGCCTCGGCATCCTTCTCGAAGCAGATGGCCAACCAATAGGGGGGCGTTGGAGTTTTGACACCGAAAACAGAAAGGCCTTACCTAAAGGATTGGCATTACCTGCTTTTCCACATTATAAAAGCCAATGGTCTGCCATAGCAGAGCGAGATATTACTGCCGAATTTCCGCACAATACTGGAAACCCTAATCTTTCGTACTATCCGGTTACACACCAAGAAGCACAAGAAGCGCTGCATTATTTTGTACAGCACAATTTGGAATTTTTTGGCCCTTACCAAGATGCCTTTAGCACCGATGCGCCCTATGTATTCCATTCCAATTTATCTACCGCCCTCAACTCGGGTTTGCTCAGCCCACAACAAGTCATAGACGAAGTGCTCCTATGCTATGAGCAAGGTAAGGTGGGTATAGAGAGCGCCGAAGGATTCTTGCGGCAGGTGATCGGATGGAGAGAGTTTGTGCGCGCTGTCTACGAGCGTGTAGGCGTACAGCAGCGCACTACCAATGCCATGGCACACGAACGAACTTTCACATGGGAACAGTTGGGTACGCTGCCGTTTTTAGAAAAGACCAAACATAAGCTCGAGCAACATGCGTATGGTCATCATATCGAGCGCCTTATGCTTTTAGGTAATTTATTTTTCTTGTCTGAAATTCATCCGGACGAGGTGTATCGGTTCTTTATGACACATTTCATGGATGCCTATGACTGGGTAATGGTTCCGAACGTATACGGCATGAGCCAATATGCCGATGGAGGCCTGATGACCACCAAACCCTATTTTTCAGGTTCCAATTACCTCAAAAAGCAAGGCTTTAAAATAGATACAGAAGGAGCAGTCTTGTTTGATGCCCTTTTTTGGCACTTTGTAGACAAGCACCAAGAAAGGTTGCGCAAAAATTTACGCACGGTTCAAATGGTAGCTAATTGGAACCGCATGCTGCCGCAAAAAAAAGCGGCCCACTTGGAGCGGGCCGCATTCTATTTTGAAAATGGTGCTTAAGGCCTAGAGTTTGACGACGCGCTGGGTAATCTGATACCCATCTTGATTTATTCTAACCTGGTAAATACCTGCAGCAAGCTGCTCAATTTGGAAAGTATTTAGTCCATTTTTAACATTGGTTAATTCTTGAATTTGCTTTCCATTGACATCTAGCAGCGCAATGCTATTTACGTTCTCTAAATCTTTTAGGTCTATGAACAGTACTTCGTTTGCAGGGTTCGGGTATACCTGAACTTGTGCTAATGGATGCTCGTCGATACCTACACCTGAGGTAATATTGATGCTGTAATCTTCGGTTTCGCCAAAGGTAGCGGGCCCACAAGGGGTAATTGCACCGTCTGGTTGGTAAGAAATGCGAACACGCATGCGAACTTGCCCAGTTTGTGCTGTCAGTGGGATGGTGACGTTAAAAGTGTTGGTCCAGCCGCTGCCGACTAACACATAAGCGACTTGTTCTGCTGGGTCGTTGAAGTCAAAATCGTTATTGAAGTCGATCCAGGCGGCAATTTCGTCGTCGGTATAAGCTATCGATTGGGTGTTATTGAGAATAGCTGGTGTGATAGTAAGGGTGTAGGTGTTGCCTTTTGCCAAAGAGGTGCTGATATTCGAATAATCGGTGTAGCCGTTGTTGCCACAAGCGGAGCTGTTATTGATGGCATTCAAACTCACGGTATTGATGTGCTCATCGCAAACGGCACTTGCTGTGCAAGGGCCCGCAAGCGGGTTGCAAGGATCGGCAGAACCTCCAAATACCAAAATATTCTGATTTGCGGGGTCGAGCCAAGGCTTGAGTTGTTCGGTGGATGTGGTTCCGTTGGCCGTCCAGTGGAAAGACATCTTGCCGTATTGGTCAGGCGCATTCGGCGAGGTGCAATAAGATGCGCCGCCAGTGAGCGTGCCGATGATATAGCCTGCTGCGCCGTCAAAGAGTGGAGAGCCAGAAGAGCCACCTTCCGTAACGCCGTGCCCGTTGGTGTTGGCCGTCCAGTTGACGCGCCAATGTGAACCCGCTGCGCTGCCCCATTGGGTAGAAATGGTATTGCCTGTAAACGTAGAGATCTTTTTGATATCGCCAGCCGGGTGGTGGATACTTGCACCTCCGGTAGTTGGGTTTGGGCTGGCATTCCAGCCATTCCAGTAGGCATTAAAGTTGGCTGATTTCAGGTTGTTGATGACGTTATTTTCGTTATTGGTGTTGCCCAATCTGACGAGCAAGAAGTCTGAACCAGAATTGCCACCGCTATCGCCGGAATCGGCAATACGCAAACAGCCAGAAATAAAGTAGTTGGCCAAGGTGCCAACGGTTGTGGGGTTGGTGCATGTTGGCGCTTCGTAGCGGAAGAAGAACTTCCATTGGTTCATGTTGGAAGCAGTAGCATTGACACCACAGTGCAGTGCCGTCAAGAAATACGGCTTGCAGTCTTGGGCGGTGTTATTGACTAAAGACCCAGAACACCAACCGGCTTGGTTGCCCTCCACCACATAAATACGGGCCACACCGCGTTTTTCGTCTTGCCACGGGTCGCCAACTGGAGAACAATTGACATTGACCTCGCATGGATCAGACTCATTGATTTTTTCTGCGCCTCCGTAACCCGTAGAGCGGTAGTTGTACATGATGCGGTCTAGGTAGAGCTCTGACGGAGTTGTGTAGGCTGGTTCGGTAAGCGTCAGTAGATGTGTAGTTCCGCCACAAAGCGCTGCGTTTTGCATTTGGTGTACTTCGACGTCTGCGCTTGTCAATAACGGATGCACGTCTTGACCGTACAGATTTTGAATCCTTAGTGAGCTGCCACCGTGCAATACAAATTGCTCAAATAAATAACTAATTGCTTCGGCTCCGGGTGCAGAGATGATGATTTGCCATGTTCGGCTCCCGTCAGGGTTGGAGGTCCATAGACCTGCGTTCTGTGGGCTTAGGTGCGTAGGAATAGCCACCCCAATACGGTAAAGAACACCTTGTTTGTCTCGGAGGAGGTCTTCTTGAGCGAGGTCTTGAAGGTTCGGTGTTTGCAATTGAAGGGTAGGAATTTCTTTAGCGAGTTGAAAGGAGTGTGAAGGGCGCTGTGCCTCCTGGGCCAAAGCGGTAAATTGCAGACCCAAAACAAGAAGGCCAAAGCGTAAAAATTTATTCATAGTTTGAGGAGTTTGTTGTAATTTCATCAAAAATAATGTTTTCTAGGTAAACCGAATGCACAGAATTTGTTTAGTTGAAGACGAGCAGAGCCTCCGAGACATGATCACCCTCAACCTAGAATTAGAGGGCTATGTAGTCGAGGCCTATGCCGATGGCGCGTCAGCAAATGCCCTTTTTTCAAAGCCTTTTCATTTTGACTTAGTCATACTAGATGTCATGCTGCCACATTTTTCGGGTTTTGATCTCTGTAAAGAAATCCGCAAGCACGCGTCGGTACCCGTGTTGTTCCTTTCTGCTAAAGGCACTACTTCAGACCGCGTAGCCGGGCTCAAACTTGGCGCCAACGACTACCTTGTTAAACCCTTCGACCTAGAAGAATTGTTATTGAAAGTACAAATCTTGATCAATGGTTCTGTTCAAAATGAGCAGCCGACCGCCCAACAAATTGGCAAGTACCAGGTTAATTTCACGACTTTCGAGGTGAGAAATCCGCAAGGAAACTTACTCCATACTTTTACAAAAAGAGAGGTGCAATTACTAGAGCTCTTTATTGAGAAAGAAGGGAAGGTGGTGTCTCGCAATGAAATCCTAGACCGGCTTTGGGGCGCAGAGCAAATACCGACGTCTCGCACCATCGATAATTATATCTTAGCCTTCAGAAAATTATTTGAACCCGACCCCAAAAATCCGCAGCACTTTTATTCGATCAGGGGGGTGGGGTATAAGTTTTTGAGGGAGTAAAAGTTAAGCCGCCTGACGCTTTTCTCTAAATAGAATCATAAATAAGACCGCAACAACAAGGGCATAGCCTGCAAAGAGTAGCCATGCACCGTTCCAGTTGGTTTGGCCATCAGGTAAAATATAATATTTTCCGATGAGGTAACTACTCGCTACTGTTCCAATGTATGCGCCAATGCCGTTGGTCATCATGATGAACAAACCTTGCGCACTTGAGCGGATACTGCTGTCCGTGTTGGATTCTACAAACATAGAGCCCGAAATCAGGAAGAAATCAAAGGCCATTCCGTAAACAAAACAACTCAAGACAATAAGCGGTAAACCGAAAGTGGTATCGCCGTAGGCAAAGAATCCGTAGCGCAAGACCCAGGCAAACAGGGCGAATAGCATGACGTTTTTAATCCCAAAGCGCTTTAAGAAGAAAGGTATTGTGAGGATAAATATAGTTTCTGAAACTTGAGAAATGGAGTAGATAATCGTGGAGTATTTTTCGACTAAAGTGCCTTTCGGAAAACTACTGAGGTAGGTATCTCCGTACATATTGGAGAGCTGCAAGGCCGCCCCGAGCAGGATTGAAAAAACAAAGAATAAAGCCATTCGGTAATTGGCAAATAATTGAAAGGCATCTAAACCCAACTGAGAGAAAACTGATTTTTTCTCGTTTGTTTTGCCTTGAGGTAAACAGGCGGGTAAGGTAAAGGCGTATAGGCCGAGCAATAGCGCGCCTGCCCCTGCAATGTAAAACTGATCTGCGGTTGCTTTGCTGCCGCTGAGGTTGGTGAGCCACATTGCGGCAATAAAACCAATGGTACCCCAGACGCGGATTGGCGGAAAATCTTTTTGAACCTCGAGTTGGTTCATTTTCAAAATGCGGTAAGATACCGAATTTGATAAGGAGATAGTGGGCATATAAGCGAGCATACCGCCAAAGACAATCCAGTACAGCAATTCGTATTCGGCCATGTTTTGGAGGGCCGGAAAAGCGCCTTGCAAAGCGGAAATATTCGGAATCAAGAGCATGAAAGCACCGTAAACGAGGTGTAAAATGCCGTAGAGTTTCTCTGCGCGCATCCATTTGTCGGCAATGATGCCAATAATGGAGGGCATGAGAATAGAGGAGAGTGCAAGGGTCGAGAAGATGGCGCCAAATTGCGGAAAAGTCCAGCCTTTGCCATCGGTGCAGTACGTACCTATAGTGGTAAGCCAAGCACCCCAGACAAAAAATTGAAGGAAACTAACTAGCGTGAGTCTAGTTTTGATTGCGGCGGTTGAGTTCATCTCTTATTTTTGTGGCAAGTTCGTAATCTTCGTTTTCGAGGGCCTCTGTTAGTTGGGTTTCTAGCTCTTCTGTGGCATAGATATCCCATTCATTGGGGGCGCGCTCATCTTGCTCAAAGATATCATTTTCGTCGAAATCATAGGGTTCGTTGAAGTCTGAGGGTGAACTGCCGCTAACGGCATCGAGAATGCGGTCTAGGGTATATATTTTGGCATTAAAGCGCACGCCAATAGCGATGGCATCTGAAGTACGAGAATCGATTTCGGTAATGATGCCGTCTTGTTCGCAAATGAGTTTGGAAAAGAAAACGCCATCTTTGAATTTATAGATCAGAATTTCTTTGATTTCTACACCAAAAGCCAAACTAAACGCCCTAAAAAGATCGTGGGTAAGAGGCCGCGAAGGTTGCATATTTTCGAGCTCAACGGCAATAGCCTGAGCTTCGTAGCCGCCAATGACAATAGGAAGTTTGCGTAAGCCATCAGTTTCTTTGAGCGTTAGCACATAAGAGCCAGACTGCGTTTGACTATATTCAATACCCGTTATCTCTAAACTGACTTTTTGCATTCGGGTGGCTTCTACGAAAAATAAGGATTAATGTTGCGCGGCCTTGAAGCGCTTAACAGCTTCGGTAAAGCGTGGCAGAACCTCAAAGGCATCTCCAATGATTCCGTAATCAGCGGCTTTAAAGAAAGGCGCCTCGGCATCGGTATTGATGACAACAATGACTTTAGAACCATTGACGCCCGCAAGGTGCTGAATGGCACCAGAAATGCCGGCTGCAATGTATAGGTTCGGGCGAATAGCAACACCGGTTTGCCCAACGTGTTCGTGGTGAGGGCGCCAACCGATGTCGGCAACTGGCCGTGAACAAGCGGTGGCTGCGCCAAGGGCTGTGGCTAAATCTTCGACTACTCCCCAGTTCTCAGGACCTTTGAGCCCGCGGCCTGCAGAAACAACGCGTTCAGCCTCTGGCAAAGGAATAGCGCCTTCTGGTTTTTTGGTGGCTTTAACGGTAATGGCACTTGCGCCAGCTTGGCTGTCAAAAGCCTCTACGGCACAAGAAACGCTGTTGGCCTCTGGCTGAATACTATTGGGTAGCAAAGAAATAATGCGTGTGGCGGAGTTGACTTGAACATATCCAAAAGCTTTACCAGAAAATACATTGACTTTTACATTGCCATTGGCCTCTGGCAGCGCAACTGCACCAGCAACAAGTCCGGCTTTCAAGCGCACAGATAAGCGCGGCGCAACGGCTTTACCGATGAGGTCATGAGAAAAGATAATGGTTGCGGCGCCTATTTTTTGGGCGGCAGCCGCTACGAGCTTTACCAATTGGCTTGGGTCTTGACCGTCGAGGCTGCTGTCTTGATAAACGACAGACGCACCGTAGTTGCCGAGTGAAGCCAACACCGATGCATCGGCACCACCGTTGGTGACAACTGCAACATCAGCGCCTAATTTTTTGGCGTAAGTGACGGTTTCTAAAGCTGCTTTAGACAAACCATTTGCTGAATTGATGTAAACGAGATTCATGGGCGTAAAGCTTAAATGACTTTGGCTTCGTTGTGCAAAAGCGCAACGAGCTCGTCGAGGTTATTTGGATCGATGAGTTTGACAGAAGATTTGGCTGCAGGCATGCTGTAGCTGCTGTAAGTGGTGAGTGCGTCTAGCGCTACCGGAGCCACCACATTGAGGGGTTTGGTGCGCGCAGCCATAATGCCGCGCATGTTTGGGATGCGCTGCTCGGCCATTCCTTTGGCACAGCTAATGACCACTGGCGTCTGCACCTCTACCTCTTGAAAACCGCCCACAATTTCGCGCTCGGCTTTGACCGTAGCACCTTCTACATCTAGTTTGGCTGCCACTGAAATAAATGGAAGGTCGAGCGCTTCGGCGAGCATGCCGGCTACTTGCGAGCCATTGTAGTCAATGGTTTCTTTGCCAGTGAGGATAAGGTCAAAACCTTTGCCCTTGGCATATTCGGCAATTTGCATGGCCGTAAAATAGGCGTCTGTGGCAGGCGCATCGATGCGAACGGCGTCGTCGGCACCAATAGCGAGAGCTTTGCGAATCACGGCGTCATCGGTGGCCGTACCAACGGTAATGATGGTAACGTTACCGCCTTGCGCTTCTTTGAGCTCAAGTGCACGCACTAAGGCATACCATTCGTCATAAGGGTTGACAATATATTGCACCCCGTTTTCGTCGAATTGTGTATCACCATTAGTGAAAGCAATTTTAGAGGTGGTGTCTGGGGCTTTAGAAATACAAACAAGGATGTTCATGAGTGTTGATTTAATGCGGTGCAAAGTTAAGTAAAATTGCAAAAAGGATACTTGAAAAGAAGGTCAATAAGGCTACTTTTTTTAGTTCGGGGTCTAGGCTTGCCGGCGATTGGTTGTCGAGTATGCGCTTGAGGTGCAAAACGAAGCCCAAAGAGGGCAAAAGCGCTGCAAAAAGCCAGTAGTTATAGGTGTTAAACGCGAGCAAATACACTGTAAAAAACCAAGTAGCGAGGCCAACGCTTATCAAAAAAACATGATATAGCTTACCTCGCTCGTAGCCCAACTTAACGACCATAGTGCGCTTTTGCATTTGCGCATCGTTGTGAATGTCTCGGAGGTTATTGAGGTTCAAGACGGCCGTACTCCAGGCACCAATGCTTAAGGCCGGAAACAACACCAACCATTCAAAGCCTTCGCCGTATAGCCCAAACGCACCAATGACACTTACTAGGCCAAAAAAAACAAACACCATGATGTCTCCAAGCCCGCGGTAGCCATAGGCGTTTTTACCTATGGTGTAGGTAATTGCCGCAGCAATGCAAGCAACGGCCAGAACAATGTAAAAATAAATAGCGTTGGCAGAAAGGTTGGGCACACTCAGTTTGATGAGGTAAAGTGCACTCAATAAGGAGCAAACACCGACAACCCACATGCCCACTTTCATTTGAGCGGCAGATAATTGCCCACTTTGAATGGCACGTGCGGGGCCCACCCGCTGGGCATTGTCTGTACCTTTTTGGCTGTCGCCGAGGTCATTGGCAAAATTAGAAAGCACCTGAAAACCAATAGTGGTGAGCAAAGCAAAGCCAAAAATAAGGCCATCAAATGCACCAATTAGCGCTGCCAAACCTGTACCAACAATAATTCCCGAAAGGGAGAGCGGAAGCGTTCTAAGGCGCGCCGCATGAAGCCATGCTTTGATCATTTCTTAAAAATTGGTACCGTGCTGCAGGGCTCGCCGTACATAATGGTTTTAACGAGGGGTTGAAGGAAGCGTACTAAATAAGACATGGCAAAGGCGGGGTCTTGGATGTCTGCGCAGCCTTTGATGATGACGCGCTGATCTTGTATGGTACTGATATCTATGGAGCAAATTTCTTCTTGAATCAGGGCTTTGGCGAGTTCTAGTTCTGTACCAACTTGGCTATATACGTTTTCTTTTTGCAAAGCCGAACTCACGAGCATGTAAGCCCATGTTGGAATAATCGCGTCAGTACTGCAGAAAATAAATACGGCCTTTCCTTGATAAGCATTCCAGTTGTGGTCTTTGATCCAGGCCCTGAAGTCTTTTTCTTTGAGCACAAAACCCTGCCAGAGTTGTTCGGCGAGGTCTATGCCTACAAGTGGCATTTTGGGCTTAAAAGCTGCGAGGTCTAGCTGCACTAAACCGCTTTCCTTGACTTTATTTTTGATGAGATCTTCCACGTCCTAAAATTAGTCGTTCTTTTTGTATTGGTAAACAACCACCACGGGCTTTTGGTTCTCTTGTTCGGGAGCCATTTGTTTTTCAAGTTCTTGTTGGGCTGCTAGTGCAGCTTGCTCTGCTTCAACGGCGCGTTGGAGGTCGCCTTCGAAGTCTGGAGGTTCGATGCCCAATTCTTTTTCTATTTCGTATTGATATTTAGGGCGTTGCGGGCCTTGCTTGCGGTAAACAATAGCTAAGATGATACCGACAATGAGCCCAGACAAATGCCCTTGCCAAGAAACGCGGGGCTGGGTAGGAAAGATGCCCCAAATCATGGAGCCGTAAAGAAAAATGATAAATAAGGACAGCGCTTGTAGAGGCAAATATTTGCGCAGCACGCCAGAGGTAAATAAAAAACCAGCCAATGCATAAATGACACCGCTCATGCCAATGTGAATGGCGCCGTTGCTACCACCAATAAACCACAAACCAAGGCCAGTAAAGATCCATGAAAACAGAAATACACGCCAAGCAACGGCCTTATACGAATAGAACAAAAGTGTCAGCAACAAAAATGTCGGCAAGCTATTATTGAGGATATGCTTGATATCGTTGTGCGCATGTATCCAGGGCATCCAAATAATGCCGCGCAAACCGCGGGTGCTGAGCGCCTCTAAACCGTAGCGCTGTAAATCTGTGGTAAAAAGGAAGTCGGCCCAATAACTTAACCACATAATGACGAGCACCAATAGCGCCGGCAACATGGCTGGTTTGAGGCTATATTCAAAATTGGGCTCAGGTCTCATGCCCCCAATAAGTCAAGTTTTATGCCACGTGATTTTTGCTGACAGAGTGGCATATGTCACAACACCCGAAACATAGCCAAAATACTTCCGGTATCTTGTGAGATGTAGGCACTGTCTTCAAAGGGGAATTCCATGCTGATGAAGCCACAGGTTTTGAGTGCATGGGGAGGGTGGGCTAAATTCATCACGAGGTCACTGAGGCCTTCGTTGTGGCCAACTACTAAAATTTCTTCTGAGCTATTTTGGGCACAAATCAGTTTCAATATTTCTTCCTTTTCAGCTAAGTAAAGTTCATCGATGAATTGAATACTGGCTTCAGACCACAAACCTTGGAATTCAGCCAAAGTTTGGCGTGTACGCATGGCGCTCGAGCACAAAACTATTTTTGGATCAATAGGTTGCTCCTCCAGGAAGGTTTTGAGATCGGTAATTTGTTGATACCCTTCAGGCAATAGTTCACGATCGAAGTCTTTACCAGAGGGGGAAACTTGGTTGGTTTTTGCGTGGCGTAGGAGGTGGAGTTTCATAAGCTTTCTATTTCACCAACCGTTCATACTTCCCCCTTGTGTAAATCACAATGCCAAGTATGACACCCGTTGTGTTGGCCAGGGCGTCCCAAAGGGAGGGTTGGCGGCCGGGGATGAGGCCTTGGCCAAATTCTAAGAAGATGCCAAAGAAAATCATCGTGAAAATGAGCAGCCACAGCGGCCAGCGTTGGAAGACGATAAGCGTGTTGAGGCTCAAAATGGCATAGGCGAAGGTGTGGCCAATTTTGTCATTGCCATAGACCTGGAAATTCATGTTGGCTGGCGGAAGCAAGGAAAGAATGATAATTCCGATGACGGTTAAGATCCAGGTAATTCGAAAGAAAAGTTTCCAGTTGATTGCTTTCACTTTTTCCATTCTTCAAGCGTAGGCAGAATGGCATCTTTTTCAGAGAGGAGGATTTCTGAAGAAGGAATTTGCCAGTCTATGCCGAGTGCAGGGTCGTTGTACAAAATGCCGCCTTCGTGGGCCTTGCTGTAAACGTTGTCTACTTTATAGGCAAAAACGGCGCTTTCTGACAGCACCACAAAACCATGCGCAAAACCCCTCGGGATGAAAAACTGCTTCTTGTTGGCTTCGCTTAAAATTGTATGATGGTGTTTTCCAAAGGTAGGTGAGTTTGGGCGGATGTCTACAACAACATCCAACACTTCACCTTGTAAAACACGTACCAATTTGGCTTGCGCAAATTCGCCTTCCTGGAAATGCAAACCGCGCAAAACCCCACGGCTAGATTTTGATTCGTTGTCTTGCACAAAAGTAGTGGGTGCTATATTTTCATCAAACCAACTTTGCTTGAAAGATTCCATGAAATAACCACGGGCATCTTCAAAAACGTTTGGTTCTAATTCAAAAAGCCCTTCAAAGTGAGTAGCAATTACTTTCATTTGTCAAAACGTTTGAGTAGGTATTGCCCATAGCCAGTTTTTGAAAGGTCTTTGGCAAGTTTTACGACTTGTTCTTTATTGATATAACCCATTTCATAGGCGATTTCTTCCAAGCACGCAATTTTGAGGCCCTGGCGTTTTTCGATGGTTTGGATAAAACCTCCGGCCTCTAATAAAGAGTCGTGTGTGCCGGTATCTAGCCATGCAAAGCCCCTACCTAAAAGTTCTACACGCAAGTTACCTTGATGTAAATAGTGCTCATTGACGGTCGTGATTTCTAGTTCGCCTCTGTGCGAAGGCTTGATTTGCTGGGCAACCTGCACCACATCATTGGTATAAAAATAAAGCCCAACTACGGCGTAGTTAGATTTAGGCTCATTGGGTTTTTCTTCAATGGAAATGACTTTTCCGTTGGCATCAAACTCTGCCACACCATAGCGCTCTGGGTCCGAGACCCAATAGCCAAATACGGTAGAAGCGCGCTCTTCTTGCACGTTGGCCACGGCCTTCTGCAAGAGTTTAGAGAGGCCCTGGCCGTAAAAAATGTTGTCTCCGAGTACCAAACAGACGTCGTCTGCGCCGATGAAATCTTTGCCAATGATAAACGCTTGGGCCAAGCCGTCTGGTGAGGGTTGTTCGGCGTAGCTAAATTGGAGGCCGAGTTCTTCACCAGAGCCTAACAACTTCTTGAAAAAAGGAAGGTCATCTGGGGTAGAGATGATGAGGATTTCTTGAATGCCCGCCAACATGAGTACCGAAATAGGGTAGTAGATCATGGGTTTGTCGTAGATGGGCAAGAGTTGCTTTGAAACTCCTTTGGTAATTGGGTGCAAGCGCGTGCCAGACCCTCCGGCTAATACAATTCCTTTCATTTTACCTGTTTGAATACATTTGTTCGTAATAAGTTTGATACGCACCACTGGTAACTTTGGCAACCCATTCTTGGTTGTTGAGGTACCAATCTACGGTGTTGTTGAGGCCTTGCTCAAAGGTGATAGATGGTTTCCAGTTAAGTTCGGTCTCTAGTTTGGTGGCGTCAATCGCGTAGCGCTTGTCGTGGCCAGCGCGGTCGGTAACAAAGGTGATTAATTTTTCAGATTCTCCTTTTTCTCGTTTTAATTTTTGATCCATCAACTGACAAAGAAAATGAACCAATTCGAGGTTGGTCCATTCATTGAGGCCGCCTACGTTGTAAGATTCACCAACACGCCCTTTGTGAAAGATGGTATCAATAGCGCTGGCGTGGTCCTCGACCCAAAGCCAATCTCTGATGTTGTCGCCTTTGCCATAAACAGGTAGTGGTTTTTCATTGATGATGTTGTGGATCATCAGCGGAATGAGTTTTTCAGGGAAGTGATGCGAACCATAATTGTTAGAGCAATTGCTCATTTTGACAGGCAAGCCATAGGTGTGGTAATACGCACGCACGAAGTGGTCCGAAGACGCTTTGGAGGCAGAGTAAGGGCTGCGCGGGTCATAAGGCGTCGTTTCTTCAAACAAGCCGGTATCGCCTAAGCTGCCATAAACTTCATCTGTAGAGACATGATGAAAAACGTGACCGCTTTCTTTGCCCCAAGCAGCGCGTGCGGCTTGTAAGAGTTGCACGGTGCCCACAACGTTGGTCATGACAAATTCCATTGGGCCTTCTATGCTGCGGTCTACGTGGCTTTCTGCTGCCAAATGAATGACGTCTGTAATTTGGTGGCTTTCAAAAATGCGCTTGAGCGCTGCTGCATCGCAAATATCGGCTCTTTCAAAACGATAATTGGGTGCTTGGTCAATGTCTTGAAGGTTTTCGAGGTTGCCCGCATAGGTGAGCTTATCTAGGTTGACTACCAAGTAGTCAGGGTAGTTTTTGACCAACCTACGCACTAAATGGGAGCCAATAAAACCAGCGCCGCCTGTAATGAGTATGTGTTTTTGGTAGGTCATCTATATTTATTCTTTATTCATTTCGATATCTCGAACTGCATATATGCGTTCAATGATTTCAACTACCTTGAGGCCCTCAAGGGCATTGGTGGTTGGTGCGGTGCGGCCATTGAGTGTGTCAATAACGTTCGTAATGACATAATTGTGGTTGGCAGCAGAGCCTTTGTAAGGGCCGTAGTCATTGCCAGGGTTGGTTGGGGCCAATTCGGGCATTTCATAGCCAGTAATGTTGCATACCTCTACTTCGTTCATGTATTGCCCACCAATTTTTACCGAGCCGTTTTTGCCGATGATCGTCATCGATGACTCTAGGTTTTGGTTGGCCACAGAAGTTGAGTAGTTGAGGCAACCCATACCGCCGTTGATGAAATCGAAACTCACAAAACCGGAGTCCTCAAAATCGGTGTAGTCTTTGTGGTTGAAGTCGGCAAATTTGCCTTGAATGTTGCCGATATCGCCAAAGAGCCAATACATGATGTCAATGAAATGGCTGAATTGCGTAAAGAGCGTGCCGCCGTCCAAATCTTTGGTGCCTTTCCAGCCACCTGCTTTGTAATAGCGCTCGTCTCGGTTCCAGTAGCAATTGAGCTGCACCATATAGATATCGCCAAGTACTTTGCGGTCGATGAGGTCTTTGATCCAGACAGAAGGCGGCGAGTAGCGGTTTTGCATCACGCAAAATACTTGCTTGGAGGCTTGCAATGCTTTGTAAATGACTTGCTCGCAGCTTTCTTTGCTAAGGCCCATCGGTTTTTCGCATACGACGTGTTTGCCGGCTTCGAGGGCTTTGATAGACTGCTCGGCGTGCAAGCCGTTTGGGGTGCAAATATTGACTACGTCAAAAGCGAGCTCACTATTTAATAATGCTTGTATATCTGTAAAAAAGGGCACGCCGAAGTCTTGGGCCTCGCAGGCTTCTAGGCCACGCGGGTCTACGAGCGCTACGAGCTCGCCTTCTGCGTCGCGGCGTATCATTTCGGCGTGGCGCTTGCCGATATGCCCGGCGCCAACTACGGCAAATTTGATATTACTCATCTATTCTGGTTACGGTTGCGTTGTTCAGTTGGTATTGTTGGCCACTTTCTGGGCAAATGGCGCGCCCTGCTGTGTCAAAATTCAGGCGCTGCCCGAATTCAGACATCCAGCCAATTTGCCTTGCGGGGTTGCCCACCACCAACGCATAGGCCGGAATTTCTTTGGTTACCACCGCACCTGCGCCAATAAAGGCAAAGGCGCCAATGTTATGGCCGCAAACAATAGTGGCGTTGGCCCCAATGCTGGCGCCTTTCCCTACATGCGTTTGTAAATAGCTGTCTTTGCGGTTCACGGCACTGCGCGGGTTGAGCACATTGGTGAACACACAACTTGGCCCTAAAAAGACGTCGTCGGCGCAGCTGACACCCGTGTAAATACTGACGTTGTTTTGCACCTTGACATTTTTGCCCAAAACGACTTCAGGGGAAATCACGACATTTTGCCCAATATTGCAGTTTTCGCCAAGTTGGCAACCCGGCATCAAATGCGAGAAGTGCCAAATCTTGGTGCCGGCGCCAATTTGGCAACCGTCGTCAATGACAGCAGTAGGGTGGGCAAAATAGCTCATTATTTCTGGATATAATTGTCAAAGTTATGGTGTTCAGTTTGGCGCAGCTCTTCTTCAGTTAAACTTTTAAAGTAGGCGTAGGTGCGTTTCAGCCCTTCGGCGCGGTCAATTTTGGGCTCCCAATTCAAGAGCGCACGCGCTTTGGTAATGTCGGGTTGGCGCTGTTTGGGGTCATCTACTGGTAAATCTTTGTAAATGACTTTTTGCGTAGTGCCCGTTAGCGCAATGATTTCTTCGGCAAATTGGGCAATGGTAATTTCGTCGGGGTTGCCAATATTGACAGGCTCGGCGTGGTCCGAGAATAGCAAACGCACAATGCCTTCAATGAGGTCATCTACATAGCAAAAAGAGCGGGTTTGGGAGCCATCGCCAAAAATGGTGAGGTCTTCGCCTCTAAGCGCCTGGCCAATAAAAGCCGGCAATACACGGCCGTCATTGAGGCGCATGCGTGGGCCGTAGGTATTGAAAATGCGCACAATGCGCGTTTCCAAACCATGGTAGGTGTGGTAGGCCATGGTCATCGCTTCTTGGAAGCGCTTGGCTTCGTCATAAACGCCGCGTGGCCCCACGGGGTTCACATTGCCCCAATAGCTTTCTGGCTGCGGGTGCACCGTAGGATCACCATAGACTTCAGATGTGGAGGCAATGAGTAGGCGCGCTCCTTTGGCGCGCGCCAAACCCAAACAGTTGTGAATACCCAAAGACCCTACTTTGAGGGTTTGGATCGGAATTTTTAAATAATCGATAGGACTGGCTGGTGAGGCAAAGTGTAAAATGTAGTGCAACTCGCCAATTACATGGATGTATTTGCTGACGTCGTGCTTAATGAACTCAAAATGGGGGTGGCCAAAAAGGTGCTCGATGTTTTTGAGGCTGCCCGTGATAAGGTTGTCCATGCCAAGAACCCGAAAACCGTCTTTTATAAAACGATCACAGAGGTGTGAGCCTAAAAACCCGGCTGCTCCGGTGATGAGAATGCTTTTCATGCGTTTCTGTAAACGGTGTTGCGGCCAATACTGCTGTAGTAAAAACCATGTTGGGTCATTTGATCGGCGTCATAGAGGTTGCGGCCATCAAAAATAACGGTGTCTGCCATAAGGTCTTTGAGGGCCACAAAATTGGGGTTTCTGAAAATACCCCATTCAGTGCAAATAAGTAGCGCGTCGGCGTCTTTCACGGCCGCATATTCATCTGTTGCGTAGTCAATTTTGTCTGCCAAAACCTGCTTTACATTCGGCATGGCCTCAGGGTCAAAAGCGCAAATGTGGGCGCCTTCGGTTAAGAGCGCTTCAATGAGCGCCAAAGCCGGGGCTTCGCGGATGTCGTCGGTGTCTGGTTTAAAGGCCAGGCCCCAAACGGCAATTCGCTTGCCTTGCAAGCTGCCCCTGAAATAATTTTTGATGCGCGGCAGTAAGATCGTTTTTTGGTTTTCATTGACTTCCATGACGGCCTGCAGTATCTTGAAGTCATAGTGCTGTTCTTTGCCAGATTTAGCCAAGGCCTGCACGTCTTTCGGGAAGCAAGAACCCCCATAGCCAATGCCGGGGAACAAAAAACGCTTGCCGATGCGGGCGTCGGCACCAATGCCAATGCGCACTTGATCGACGTCTGCACCCACCAACTCGCAAAAGTTGGCAATTTCATTCATGAAGGTAATTTTGGTGGCCAAAAAGGCGTTGGCGGCATATTTAGTCAGCTCAGCAGACTTTTCGTCCATGATATAAATTGGGTTGCCTTGGCGCACAAACGGTTTGTAGAGCGCCTCCATGATGTCTGCCGCACGGCTGTCTGAGCAGCCAAGCACTACGCGGTCTGGCTTCATGAAGTCAGAGACTGCAAAGCCTTCGCGCAAAAATTCTGGGTTAGACACCACCGCAAATTCAGTGCGGGCATTTTTGGCAACAGCCGCCTGTACTTTTTCGGCGGTGCCCACGGGCACGGTGCTTTTGTCTACAATTACTTTGTAGTCCGTGATGAGCTTGCCAAGTTCTTCTGCTACCCCCAACACAAAAGATAAGTCGGCAGCGCCGTCTGCCCCTGGAGGCGTAGGGAGGGCCAAGAAAATAATTTCAGCTTGGGCTATGCCTTCGGCCAAATTGGTGGTAAAGTGCAGGCGCCCTGCTTTGATGTTGCGTTCAAAGAGCACATCGAGCTCGGGCTCATAGATCGGAATTTCACCCGCTTGCATTTGGGTAACTTTGTGTTGGTTGTTGTCTATGCAAATCACTTGATTGCCCATTTCGGCAAAACAAGTGCCGGTTACTAAACCGACATAACCCGTACCTATGACTGCAATTTGTTTCATTTGTAAAAAGATAAAACGGAATCGATGATGTATTGTTGTTGGGCCTCGTCCATTTCTGTATGAATAGGTAAGGAAAGCACTTCTGTACAAAGCTGCTCAGTGAGCGGCAGCTGGAGGTCTTGGACGCCAAATGCTGCAAACATATGTTGTTGGTGCGCCGGAATAGGGTAGTAAATCATGGTGGGCACACCTAGGTTTTTAAGGTGTGCTTGCAGGGCTTCGCGTTGGCCACCAGCTACTCTTAAAGTGTACTGATGAAACACATGCCTGGAGTCTGGGGACCTAAATGGAATGGTGAGCGCTGGTATTTGTGCAAAAACGGCGTCGTAGGCTTCTGCTACTGCGCGGCGTGCATCAATATAGTTGTCTAGTTGGCGTAGTTTGACGCTCAAAATTGCCGCCTGCAGGCTGTCTAGCCTGGAGTTGCAGCCCACTACGTCATGGACATACTTGACTTTTTGGCCGTGGTTGGCAATCATTTTGATTTTTTGGGCCAGCTCGGCAACTTGGGTGTAGAGTGCGCCGCCATCGCCATAGCAGCCTAAGTTTTTGCTCGGGAAAAACGAAGTGCAGCCAATGTGGCCAATGGTGCCGGTCTTGACGCGCTGGCCGTTTGCCAGGTGGTAGTCTGAGCCAATGGCTTGGGCGTTGTCTTCCACTACATAAAGTTGGTGTTTGCGTGCGAGCTCCATTATGGCGTTCATGTTGGCCGCTTGGCCATATAGGTGCACCGGCACAATGGCTTTGGTGCGTGGCGAAATGGCCGCTTCAATGGCAGCTGGGCTAATGCAATAGGTTTGAGGGTCTACCTCTACAAATACGGGCGTGAGGCCCAAGAGCGCAATGACTTCTGTGGTGGCAATGTAGGTAAAGCTTGGCGTAATGACTTCATCGCCGGGCTTCAGGCCAAGTGCCATGAGTGCAATTTGCAGCGCGTCTGTGCCGTTGGCACAAGGAATCACGTGTTCGGCGCCCAAATAAGCACCAAATTCTGTAGCAAAGGATTCTACTTTTTGGCCACCAATAAACACTGCGCTTTGCAGTACTTCTGAAATGGCGCTGTCTATGGCGGGCTTGATCTTCGCATATTGGGCCGAAAGATCGACCATCTGAATACCTTTCATAGTGCAAAGAAAAGGATTTTTGCCAAGAACATACACCTTGGTGGCCTACTTGTTCTGTTCATATTGAATTAATTTTAATTTAATAGGGTAAAATAAGCGAAAACAACTACATTTGCAGCAGTAGTCACTTATTTGACTTTATGACCAATACCACTACGCTTACCGAACAAATACAGTCAATTCTCGTAATTGACCCTATTTTAAATTGGTATGTAGTGTACACCAAACCACAAGCAGAAAAACGAGTAGCCGAGCGCTTGCAACACGCTGGTTTTGAGGTGTATTTGCCGCTAGTAGAAGAGCTCAAGCAGTGGTCTGATCGCAAGAAAAAAGTGCAGCGCCCGCTCATTGCTTCGGTTGTTTTTGTGCGCACAAGCCCCACGCAACTTTTCGGTGTTTTTGAAGCCCAGGGCGTGAGCCGCGTGTTGCGCTATTTAGGCCGCCCAGCAGTGGTGCAGCCCCAAGAAATCTTGAATTTGCAAATTTTGTTGCAACAAGCAGCTGCCCCAGAGGTGCAACACATGCAACTGAGCCCAGGTGCCACAATTGAAGTGCTGCGCGGGCCTTTCAAAGGAATTATCGGAACAGCCACGCTAGTACTCAACACACTGCGCGTGCGCATCGACATACGCCACCTCGGGGTGGCTTTTAGTATTAACGTGCCTAAAAGCTTTGTAAAAGTACTGTAGCCCAAACGGGGCCTGCTTTTGCGGTTTTTAGGTTCGGTGAGTATCTGTGACTCACCACGGCGAAGCCGTTCCAAACGCATAAATTAGGTGAACACCAAGCATTTCAGTAATTTTGTCCTTAAAATTCAATTTATGAAAACGTTACACGCGTTATTTTTATTTGGCCTTTTCTTTTTTGCCATGCCTGCCTTCGCGCAGCTACCTGCAGACCAAGGCTTTTTGATTAAAGCCGAGCTAGACAAACGCGGCTTGTCAGAAGCCGAAGCCGATGCAGCACTCATTGCTGAGGGCTTAGATATCAAAAAGATGAGCCCTGAAGAGGTGCTGGGTAAGAAAACCCAAATACTTGGAATTTTGGATGCTTCTGCAGCTAAAAAACAAGTAAAAGATACACCTGATGTAGCTGAAGCTATTGTCATTGATACCAACAAAGTAATTGAGACCATCATAAAGCCAGCTATTGAAGCCGCGGTAACAAATCCTATTTATGGCCACCAGCTGTTTCAAAACGGGGGGCTGCCAGTGCAAGCCAATACTGATGGTGCCAGTGCACCGGAAACCTATGTTTTGGGCGCAGGTGATCAAATTCGCATCACCATTTTTGGTATTTCACAAGCCGATCTATTAATGACCATTAATGAAAGTGGTTTTGTAGCTCCGGCTGGTATGGTTCAAATTTACTTGAAAGGTTTGACCCTAAAAGAAGCTCGTAAAGTGGTGCGCAACCGGTTTTCGCTTACTTACCGCTTTCAGAACGACGAATTCGCTGTTACGCTTCAAAAAGCCCGCATGTTAAATGTCAATATTTTTGGCGAAGTAGTTAAAGGCGGTAGCGTACAGCTTTCGGCACTGAATACGGCACTCAATGCATTGATGGCTGCTGGTGGAGTGAGTGAAATAGGATCTGTGCGCCACATTGAGTTACTCCGTGGAGATATCAGAAAAAAAATTGACCTGTATGCATTCTTGAACAACCCAAGCGTTCAGTTTCAGTACGACCTCCAGCACAACGACATCTTGTATGTTCCTGTAGCACAAAAAGTAGTGTCTTTAGAAGGTGCCGTTAAGCGCCCCATGCGTTATGAATTGGCAGGTACAGAAGGCCTCAAAGAATTGCTGGCTTTTGCAGGTGGAGTTTTGTACAACGCCAATGCAGCGCTTATTCAGGTAGAGCGTCAAACAGGTGAAAAACCACAACTCACTGAATATAGTTTAGCTGATGTACTCAGCGGAAAAGTTGTTGTTGAATTATTAGATGGCGATGTAGTGAGGTTAAGACAAAGTTCAATTCCTTTAGAACAATTCTCAGCTATTGAAGGAGCAGTTTATTACCCTGGGCAATATGCTTGGAAAGAAGGCCAAACGCTAGACGAAGTGCTAAACAAGGCTCAATTAAAACCAGAAACCAGTACAGATTTGTATTTTGTTGAGCGCACCATAACCGATGGCACCAAAAAGATTATCAAAGTAAAAGGTAGTGACGCTGCATCTTTTCAACTCGAAGCAAAAGATAAAATTTTGGTTTATGATCAAGCAAATTTTTCAAACCAACTTCCATTAGAAGTAACGGGTGCTGTACGCGCGCCTTTCAAGCAAAACTTAGCTTATACAGACCAAATTAAATTGTCAGAGGCTTTGGCATTGGCCAAAGGTACTTTACCAACCACCGCAGATTGGGCATATGTCCGCAGACCCAACTTGTTTGTGCCCAATGAATACAGTTATACTAGAGTCAACCTCAATGAAAATGCCGATTTTGCTTTAGGAGCTGGCGATGTATTGATGGTCTATGACAAAGAAATCTATACGCAGGCTGCAGATGTTAGTATTGGTGGGGCAGTAAGAGTAGCTTACCGCACGCCTTTTAGCCCTGAGCTCAGTATCAAAACGCTCATTGAAATGGCAGGCCGCACTACGGAGAAAGCCAACTTGAAGCGCGTTGACTTATTTCGTTTGGTGTATAACGATAAAAGAGGTTCGGGTTATGAGCTCATTCGCTTGAGTATTGACTCTAACTACAGCGTGGTGGGTTACCCAGGTGGTTACCCTTTACTCCCGTTTGATCAGGTTGTGGTGCGCCAACTTACGTTGTTCGATAAAGACAAGGTAGTTACGGTTAACGGAGAAGTTAAATTCCCCGGAGACTACGCTTTGCCTGCTGCGCAATACAGGTTGTCTGACCTCATTACTGACGCTGGTGGCATCAATGCAATTGGAAGCTCTGACGGTGCGGTAATCATGCGCGCATACAACAATGTTGGCCCAATAGGTATTCATGTTAAAAAGGCACTGCGCCACAAGCGTTCTAAAAAGTACAATCCGTATTTATTGTCTGGAGACGTACTTACCATTTACCCGGCACAAAATATATTCACACTTCGTTTGCTTGGCACCTATTACCCTTTACAGGATAGTTTGACTCCGTTAAGTAACAAGTCTTTTATTTATGCAGGTAAAAAATCGGCACGTTGGTATATCAGAGAATTTGCTGGCGGCTTAACGAAAGATGCAGAGCGCAGAAGTGTTGCTGTGGCCTATCCGAACGGCCAAGTGGATGGTACCAAGCGCGTACTGTTTTTATTCAACGACATGCCAACAGTGCTTACTGGTGGGCAAATTGTTGTGAATATTGCATCTGAAAAAGAAAAAACCGAAAAGAAAGAGATCGATTACGACGCGGTTTTTACCCGCTCTTTCCAGGCCATTTCTTCTTTATTGACTTTAATGTTACTTGTTAACCAATTATAAGTAAGCGCATGTCAGAACTTCAACAACAAGCACCCGCCTCAGACGAAATCAGCCTCAAGGAGCTCATCTTGAAAGGCAAAGATTGGTTTACCTATTTATGGGGCTATAAGTGGATAATTCTTTTAGTCGCAGCCCTCGGAGGCGGCCTAGGTTTTACTTATGCCAAGTACTTGACCAAACCGACCTACACATCTCAGGTTACTTTTGCAATGGAGTCAAAAGCCGGTGGTGGCGCAAGTGCTTTGGGTGGGCTTGCAAGTTCGTTAGGTCTAGGAGATATCGGCGGCGCTAGCCAAAGTGGTATGTTTGGAGGTGAGAATATTTTAATGTTGATGAAGTCTAATCGAATTATTCATGAGGCATTGAAAGAACCGTTGGAAGAATTAAAAGGAAACCATTTATTGAATGCTTATTTGAATAATCATTTTGAGAAGGCAATAAAAGAAAAGAAGATAAAGTTATTTCCTAAGGAAATAGACACACTATCCTTCACGAGAAATCAAGATAGCGTGTTATTATTGGTAACGAAAAGTATCAGAGAAGAACAATTGCTTGCAGACAGAGCTGATAAAAAGAATACAATCATAAAGCTTGAGGTAAAAGATGAAAATGAGTATTGGGCTTATTTGTTTAGTAAGATGTTGGTGAAGCACGCGATTGACCTATACATGGATATAAAAGTGGGAAAATTGATAGCCACTGAGCAAGAGTTGACCAGAAAAAGAGATTCAATTAGAGGAATGCTTGATGGATCAATTACCACATTAGCTTATGAAACAGATTTGAATAGCCATACGCCATTGATGCGCTACAAAACCAACCAAGCTAAGAAACAGATTGATGTGGAGGTTTTGAAGACGATGTATGGAAACATTATTCAAAATCTTGAAATGACGAAGTTTCAACGTAGCCAGGAAGAGCCTATTATTGAGATTATTGATGAGCCAATTTTGCCGTTGAGTATGGAAAAGTTTGGGAAGGCCAAAGGGATGGTAATGGGAGGATTTCTTGCAGGCTTTTTAATTTTTGGTTGGTTGGTGATAAAGCGCTTTCTGAAAACTATAATGAATTAGTGTGGTCCAGACTGAAGAGGTGTATTTGTTAATTACCGTAAATCGTTAAGGTGTTGATAATGAGCCCTACTATGAATTACTAGCTGCCTCAAAATATTCAAAATCCAATCAAAATTAAGATAGTTGGTGCGCAGTGTGGTGCGCAATAATAATAAAGTATGAAAATAGAAAATTCTAAAATTGCCATAATTGGCTTGGGTTATGTTGGGCTACCATTGGCAATTGAGTTTGGTAAAAAGTATAAAGTACTAGGTTTTGACATAAATCAAGCTCGGATAGAGGAGCTAATGGCCGGTAAAGATCGAACTAATGAAGCTGATCTGGAAGGACTGCAGTTTGCAATCAATTTGGCTATTGAATCTGATAAAGTGGGTTTGACCTTCTCCTCAAATAAAGAAGAGCTTAAGTCTTATAATGTTTTTATAGTAACGGTTCCAACCCCAATAGACCAGTTTAAGGCGCCTGATTTAACTCCTTTGCTTAAAGCGTCGGAAATGTTGGGTAATGTTTTGAAAAGGGGAGATATCGTAATTTACGAGTCTACTGTTTATCCCGGTTGTACGGAAGAAGACTGTGTTCCGGTGTTAGAAAAGTACTCTGGATTGAAATTTAATCAAGATTTTTATTGTGGTTATTCACCTGAGCGAATTAATCCTGGCGACAAGGTAAACACATTAACCAAAATTAAAAAAGTAACTTCAGGGTCAACTCCAGAAATTGCAGATATTGTTGATTCATTATACTCAAGTATTATTGAAGCAGGAACACATAAAGCTCCTAGTATGAAAGTTGCCGAAGCATCTAAAGCGATTGAGAATGCTCAACGGGATGTAAATATTTCATTTGTTAATGAATTGGCCTTGATTTTCGATCGAATGGGTATTGATACCAATGATGTTTTGGATGCGGCAGGCACCAAATGGAATTTTTTAAAGTATAAACCAGGACTTGTTGGCGGACATTGCATTGGTGTTGATCCTTATTATTTGGCACACAAAGCAGAAAGTTTAGGATATCATCCTCAAGTAATTCTGTCAGGCCGTCGCGTTAATGACAACATGGGAATGTTTGTGGCCAACAAGTTAGTTAAATTATTGATTTCAAAAAATCACGTAATTTCAAATTCGAATGTTTTGGTATTAGGCATTACATTTAAAGAAGATTGTCCTGATATACGCAATTCAAAAGTTATTGATATTATAGAGGAATTGGAGCAATTTAATATCAATGTTGATGTATTCGACCCTCATGCCAATGAACGTGAGGTTCTGGAGGAATATGGTATAACTTTAATTGACAAAATAACCAAAACCTACGACGGTATCATTTTAGCTGTATCTCACAAAGAATTTTTGGAAATCGATATAACTCAGCTAAAATCATCTAATTCATCTGTAATATTTGATACAAAAGCATTTTTAAATCGAAAATTAATTGACTCAAGACTTTAATTTATAAAACCATGTTAACAGGAAAAGCAATTTTAATTACTGGAGGTACGGGTTCGCTCGGAAAAGCACTAACATCGCATATTTTTAGACAATATCCAAATATCAAGAAGCTTATAATATTCTCTCGGGACGAACAAAAACAATTTCAAATGGCTCAAGAATTTCCTGAGAAGAATTTTCCTCAAATCCGTTTTTTCTTAGGTGATGTTAGAGATGAGCAACGGTTAATAAGGGCTTTTCAAGGAGTAGATATTGTAATTCATGCCGCAGCCATGAAACATGTTCATTTAGCTGAGTATAACCCAGATGAATGTATAAAAACAAACGTTGGTGGTGCACAAAATGTTATTAATGCAGCTTTAAAGACCGGAGTTTCAAATGTAGTTGCATTATCAACAGACAAGGCATGTGCACCTATCAATTTGTATGGGGCAACGAAATTAACTTCGGATAAACTTTTTGTTGCTGCAAATAATATCAGAGGTGAAAATCCAATTAAATTTTCTGTTGTAAGATACGGTAATGTAATGGGATCAAATGGCTCGGTAATTCCGTTCTTTCTGAAAAAGCGCGAAACAGGAATTTTACCTATTACAGAGCCAAATATGACCCGTTTTAACATTTCACTACAGGGTGGGGTTGATATGGTCATGCACGCTATTGAACATGCATGGGGTGGTGAAATTTTCATACCCAAAATCCCTTCCTATAGAATCACAGATGTTGCTACTGCTGTAGCACCAGATTGCAAACAAGAAATTATTGGAATTCGACCAGGTGAAAAGATACACGAGGAAATGATTACATCTTCTGATTCATTTCATACTTATGATCTAGTAAAATATTATACCATATTGCCTTCGGTACCAAATTTCAAAATTGAAGAGTATATTAATTTGTTTTCTGCTAAAAAAGTAACTGAAGGATTTAGTTATGATTCTGGAACAAACACTGAATGGGAAACAGTCGAATCATTGAGAGAGTTGATTAAAAATCATGTCGACAATTCCTTTACAGTTGAATAATAGAAGAAATAATATTTTAGTTTCTGGTGCTACTGGAATGTTAGGAATAGCACTAGTGAATGAGTTGCACAAAAGCTTAAAATATGAAATATATTGTGTATCGAAATCTAACGCTGTTCCTTTTAATTTTGTTAAATTAATTTCCATTGATGAAATTGTTGATTTGGAATTCGATGCATTTTTTCATTGTGCTGCAGAAGTGAATGTAAATCTGTGCGAAAAGGATTTTGATCATGCAATCCAATCCAATTGTGAATATGCGAGATTACTTTTTGATCGAGTAAATGCAGATTTTAATTTTTTTATATCGACCGATTCGGTTTATGAAGGCATACGAGGTGATTATAAGGAAACAGATGAAACTAAGCCTATTAATAATTATGCATTGAGTAAGTTAAAAGGTGAGGAAGTATCAATAAAAACGGTAGAAAATTTGTTCATTATTCGAACAAATATTATAGGTGATAATTCTAAAAACAAAGGCTCTCTTTTCGAGTGGGCTAAAAAAGAACTAATTTTTGGTAATCCAATTAATGGATTTAATAATATTTATTTTAACCCTCTTTCGGTACAGCATTTATCAATCATTTTGCTAAAAATTCTTGAAGAAAAAGTTCCGTTTGGAGTATATAACCTTGGTTGCGACAGAATAATATCGAAATATGACTTTTTATTGGAAGTTGCCAATTTGATCGATGCTGACGCTAGTTTAATTAAATCTGTGGAATTTAATCCATCGCCAGGAGATGCCAAAAGGCCGATGAATACTACGATGGATTGTTCAAAAATAAAGCAGTATATAAAGCAATTAAATTTATCTTTTCAAACTACCTTAGAACTATTAATGACGTCTTAATATGAAAAAAATTAAAATAGGTAATCGATTGATTGGCAAGGGAGATGCACCATATTTCATAGCAGATATTGGTGCAAATCATGATGGAAGATTGGAGAAGGCATTCAAGCTTATTGAACTTGCAAAGGAAGCAGGAGCAGATGCAGCAAAATTTCAAAACTTCAAGGCGAATCAGATTGTTAGTAAGATAGGTTTTGAAAAATTGGGAACCCAGGTAGGTCACCAATCAAAATGGAAGAAAAGTGTTTTTGAGGTTTATGAGGATGCAAGTATTTCTCAAGATTGGACACCACTACTGAAACAAAAATGTTTTGAGGTAGGAATAGATTATTTTACAAGCCCTTATGACATTGAGTCTGTTGATCATGTCGATCCTTTTGTTGATTTGTACAAGATAGGTTCTGGAGATATTACATGGTTAGAAATAATTGAACATATATCTTCTAAAAAGAAACCAGTTCTATTGGCAACAGGGGCTTCGGAAATGTCTGATGTTATAAGAGCTATGAATATCATAGAAGCCCACACCTCGGATGTTGTAATTATGCAATGTAATACAAATTATACATTGGATGAGGATAAATATAAACATGTCAATTTAAATGTTTTGAAAACCTTTTCGTCAAGGTTCCCGGATGCCATTTTAGGCCTTTCTGATCATACAGTTGGTCATGCTACTGTGCTTGGTGCAATAGCTCTCGGTGCGGTTTTTATTGAAAAGCACTTTACAGATAGTAATTCAAACGAAGGACCGGATCATAAATTTGCAATGAATCCAACATCTTGGCGGGAGATGGTAGATAATGCAAATATTTTATACCATGCGCTTGGTAATGGAAACAAGGAGGTTGAAGAAAATGAAAAAGAAGCAAAAATTGTTCAGAGAAGGTGTTTAAGGGCTAATAGAGACCTGTTTAAGGGAGATATTCTGACAAAGGATGATTTTATATCATTACGCCCTGCTCCTGAAGGTAGCATTGATCCATTTGAACTACCGAAATTTGTGGGTAAGAAATTGAATTGTGATCTGAAGAGTGGGGAACACTTTACTCAAAAAAACATTAAATGTTAGTAGGAAATTATACTTGTTTAAGAGCAGTTGAAAGCACAGACCTAGAATTGTTGCGAGATTGGAGAAATTTACCTGAATTCAGGCTAAATTTCAGAGAACATAGGGAGTTAAGTTTAGAAAATCAAAAAAAGTGGTTTGAAAGATTAACAATAAGCCCTAATGATTATATGTTTGTTATTCTTGATAAAGGTACGCAGGAGCCGATAGGGGCATGCGGTTTACTTTATACCAATTGGATAATTAGATCTTCAGACTTTTCATTCTATATAGGAAAAGACAAATTGTATATCGATGAAAAATATGCTAAAGATGCCGCTGAGATATTAATTAGATTTGGATTTAAAGATTTGAATCTCAACAAAATTTGGATGGAACTCTACGAATACGACAGTAAAAAATTGGAATTCTTTCAAAATGAATTTAGATTTAAAGTCGATGGGAAATTAAGAAGTAATGCTTTTGCTCAAGGAAAGTATTGGGATTCTTATATAATTTCATTGTTAAATTCTGAATTTAAAGATTAAACGATGTCAAATAAATTGATTCTAGGTTCAGCTCAATTTGGGATGGATTATGGCATAAATAATGCAACCGGCAAAATCCCGAAAACCGAGGTATTTGAAATATTAAAATATGCATTTCAAAATGGAATTAACATATTAGACACTGCACCAGTTTATGGAGAGGCACATAAAATTATAGGGGAATTTCATAAAGAATATAATCAAATTAGGTATAAAGTTATTACCAAAATTCCAGCGAATCATCCTGTTGAAAATTTAGAAGAATTAGTTGATAGTTTTTTAATAGAATTGAATATTGATTGTATCGAAGTACTTCATTTTCATTCAATAAATGATTATATATCTTGTGAAAAACAGATGATTTCTGAAGTTTTCACTAGATTGAAAATATCTAAAAAAGTAAAATCTTTTGGCGTTTCCATATATGAAAATTCAGAAGCTGATTTATTAAATAGGGAACTAATTGATGTAGTTCAGTTACCTTTTAATCTTTTGGATAATATTAACCAAAGAGGTGTACTAATTAAAGAGCTAAATCAGCAAAAATACGAGATACATACTAGATCAGTATTTTTACAAGGGCTACTATTAAAAAATGCCATTGATTCCCCAATAAAAGAATTGATTCCTTACTTAGTAAATGTTGAAACGATTTTACAAGAAACCCCATCTTCTAAACAAGCCCTTGCATTACAATACTGTTTGACTCAAGAAAGAATTGATCACGTTTTGATCGGCGTGGATTCATTAGCCCAGTTAAAAGTAAATTTGGAACATTCAAAAAGTCATTTACGAGAAATCTTAATACAGCAGATTGACCAAATTCAAGTCGAGAATTGCGAACAACTTAATCCAGTTAATTGGAAAAAATGAAAGTAGTTGCAATAATTCAAGCAAGAGTAAATTCTACAAGACTTCCCAATAAAGTATTTATGGACTTAAAGGGAAAGGTTTTACTTGAGCACGTCGTTGAACGTTTGAAACCCTCTAAGAAAATCAATGAAATTGCAATAGCAACAACTGTCAATAGAGCAGATGATGTTATTGAAAAATTTTGTGCCCAAAATGGAATTAAGTGTATTCGAGGATCAGAAACAAATGTCTTGGAACGCTATTATTTTTCAGCAGTAGAGTTGCAGGCGGATTTGATTGTAAGAATTACTGCCGATGATCCATTCAAAGACTATAGAATAATTGACGAGGCTCTTGATTTCCTTGTAAGAGGTGAGTATGATTTTGTTTGCAATAATAACCCCGCAACATTCCCTGAGGGATTAGATGTAGAAGTTATGCGCTTTGAAGCATTAAAAAAGTCATTCGAATTGGCTGAAAGCAATTTTCAAAAAGAACATGTTACACAGTTTATTCATCAAAATAAAGACAAATTCAAAATATTTAATATTCAATCAGATGAAAACCATTCCCAAAAAAGATGGACAATAGATACTAGAGAAGATTATGAGTTTGTAAGTAGAATATATGAAGCGTTATATATTGATAACGATATATTTTTAACTCAAGAAATCTTGAATTTCTTGAAAAAGAAGCCAGATTTAGAGCTAATAAATATGGATGTCAAAAGAAGTGAAATGTATAAAAATTGAATTATATGAAAAGAATATCTGAATTAGAAAAAAAATATGTTTTAGAAGCATTAGACAATCAATTTGATACTTCGAAGAATGGTATTTTTACGAATAGAATGGAAGCAAAGTTTTCTGAAATATTTGAATATGAATATTCTATCAGTCATGTAAATGGGACAGCCACAATGCATACAGCCCTGAATGCTTTGGGAATAGGTGAAGGTGATGAGGTCATCGTACCACCATTAACAATGGCAAGTACCTCTTTGTGTGTTTTGCAAAATAATTCAATTCCGGTCTTTGCTGATGTTGATATAAATACATTTAATATTGACCCCAAATCAATAAGAGAAAAAATAACGCCCAAAACAAAAGCGATAATTACTGTCTCTTTATATGGTTTATCTCCTGAATACGATGAAATTTTACAAATATGCAAAGAGTATAATTTATTCCTAATAGAGGACAATGCGGAGTGTTTTTTGGGTTATTATAAAGGCAAATTGGTTGGTACATTTGGTGATTTTTCAAGCTATAGCTTCCAAGCAAGTAAGCATATAACATGTGGAGAGGGCGGTATGTTAACAACAACCAATCCAGTTTATGCGGATATTGCGAGAAGATTTACCTCATTAGGTTATGCAGGAGTTAGCGGCAAACAAGCAAAAATCACAAGGAACGACATACAAGATCCCCAATACAATCGACATATATCTGTTGGGTTTAATTATAGAATGTCTGAGGTTCAATCGGCAGTAATTCTAGGGCAATTAGAGAGAATTGATGAATTAGTAGAGATTCGTAAAAAAGTTGGAGCAATTTTTGATTTGGCAATTGAAGGGTGTGAATTTCTCAAAAAGCAATATTCGCCAGAGTATTGTGTTAATTCCTACTGGGGTTATGCAATGATACTCGATACGACTAATCCTGAAGTTGATTGGTATAGATTTAGAGATTTATTCCAAAAAAATGGCGGGGATGGATATTACGCCGCTTGGAAGTTAACCTACCAAGAAAAGTTGTTTACAGATGAGATACAAAAGATGCCAGGTGTCCATCAAGAATATAAGCAAGGTCTGTGTCCCAATGCTGAATTCCTTCAAAAAAGGATTATAGCTTTGAAGACAAATTATTGGGACCTTGATGAGGCAGAAGTACAAGCTAAGGTCTTGAGAAAGACGATTATGGAGTTTAATTGCAAATGCTAGTTAACGATTTAAAGTAAATTATTATTAATCCTTAATCACTCTTGGTTCTTATAGAATAAATAATAAAAAATATTGAACTTTTTGTATCGTATCCAATCGAATTTTTATAAGTATCTCTAAGCTAAACTAAGTATGAAAAATTAAGTGTTTTTAACATTTTGAAATCATTGACACGAAATGTTATGCAAGATCTTTAGTTAAAGATTAGACTTTAAACTAAAATTAAAATTTTTGAAATGATAAATTCAAAAATACTAAAAAAATCAGGAATAATTTTAGCATCTAATATTGTTTTAAAAGCACTTCAAACAATACTATTGCTTTATTTGATTTTGTATCACGGAACAAACCAAACTATATCAAATTTTTATATTTGTATTGCAGCAATGCAGTTAGTGGCAATGATTACAGGGTTTGGTATAGGCGAAGAATTGAATAGTTCCAAAATTAGGAAATATTCAATGAGCACTTTGCAAATAATCGCACACAAATCTTGGCTATCTAATTTTAAGTTTTCTTTATTAATAGTTTTCTTTATATTATTATATGGTTTATTTATTAGCTCTTCTGTCGAGATACTTATTTTTTCCTTTACTGGTTTAATCTTGTCATACACTAAAAATATCAGTCTTATTTATCAAAAATATGGAAAGATAGGTTTAACAATGTTTTGGGGAAATGGATTTACACTTTTAATCTACTTCTTATCTATTTTTATTCTTCTGATAACCGAGAATCTATTGTATTCAGGGGTATTTACATTTGGATTATCACTCGTTATTCCGTCCTTCCATTTTTATAAAATGACCCGTTCAGAAAAAATAGAAAAAATTAATTTATTGAACTTTGATTTTGTGGCAGTTTCATTTTTGGCTTGGATTTTAAATTTAGGCTTTACATTTATAATGAAATTTGAATCCTCTAATGAAGAAATTAGCAGTTACGTATTAAGTATGCAACTGTTGGGAGTATTTGTTTTTTTACCAACATCTCTTTTCCAATCGTTGAATCCCCTAATTAATTCAAAGAGCGATATAGTATTGAACAAGATTTATAATAAATCTTTTAATATTTTGTCCTTTATTATAATAGGATTAACCATGGTTGGATATTTTACCTTGCAGGTACTCAAAGATTCGAATTTTTATGGGTATAATATAGAAAATATATTAAATGCATATTTGTTCTCAGGGTTAACCTCGTTAGCAATGACAGGATATTATCAGATTTTATTACTAGTATATCAACGCGGTAATTCAAGAATATTTAGGAATATTGTGGTACTTATCGATTTAATTTTTATTCTAATATCAATATCTTTTCTTATTTTTTATGGTCTTAAATATGTGTTACTTTCAATGTCATTAAATTATTTTGTTAAGGTTTTATTTCTGAATATTTTCCACAATACTCAAATTAATTATATCTGGTCAGGGTTATATATATCATGTTTCATTTTATCCATAATACTTTTTCTATGAGAAAAGTAAAAAATGTTAAGTACATAAGCTTATTTATAAATAATAAAATAGTATGTGACGAAGATATATTAAAATTAGTCCCTAATTCTATTTTTAATACCGAGTTTCATTTTAATGCAGTTTTGAATTTGATAGATATTTTAGTTGATTTGAATATGTTAACAGAGTTAAATTCTTCTAACCGCAATATTTATTTTAATTTCATTGCATTTAAAATTCCTACAGGGCGCATAAACACAGCAGTAATCAAATTATTAGAAAATCAGGATGTTAGGATCATTTCTTCACAACTATGTTTTAAACAAATAACCCAAAAGGATAACATCGAAATTCTCAATAATTATATTGGAATTGATTTAGGTAGAGTAAACGTAGTGCTAAAATACATTATAAATTTCATTTTTAGATTTGCTAATCTTTTATACATAACGCGTAAGAAAGATAAAGTCAGAAACATAGTTAAAGCGTGGGTTGAAGTTTCGTACAGAATTCATGGTTATAATAGATTTTGTGAGAGTTTGGTATTAATTTACCCATTTCCGTATTCTTTAAAGCGACAAATAAAATTTATTTTTCAATTAATTCTTAATAAAAATAAATTTGGTTTTGGTTTTGTGAACTACTCTTTCAGAAAATTAATAATTTTGATTTTTAACACAAATATTTCTAATTATATTGATTTTGAGATTGATGGACAAAATCGAAGCGCAAAATACATTACTCGGAGGTATAAAAATCTAGAAAAAATATACACTGAGGATGATTATACTCCCTCCATCATTGAGTTTAATCTGTATTTTGAAAAATTGAACATTGAAATTATAAGCACAAGTCATGGTGTAAACCAGCAAGTTCCTGTTGTTTCAGCAACCCGTTTTGAGTACTTAACTACTAGACAAAAAAATATATATAGTAAATATTCAGATCTAAGAATTAAGTTCAAAAAACAAAAGTTACATTCTAAAGTTCCAAATGTTAAAATTAATGACTTTAAAAAGTATGTCTATATTATAATACACAGTAATTTTAAAGAAAGCGGAATGTATTATGAAGATAATTTACAGTTAACTATGATCTCGAGTCTGTTAGATTTACAAATTAATAATTTGTTTATTAAATATCATCCTAATTCCAAGGAAGCAAAATACAAAGACTTAACTATTGTTGAGGATTCTGATTTAGATATACTTGTCAATTCGATGAATATAATTTTTCTAACAATTAATAGTACTAGTTTTTTTACCTACGGCTATTATGGGGTTTTTTTATTTGTTCATGATGAAAATTATGATCCTGTGGATATTTTTGGGTGCGATATAACTAAAATAGAAATTCAACATTTAAATAGTTTGTTATCTTTTACTAACCATTTCAACTGGCATGAACTCTACACAAAGCAAATTCAATCTCTTTAAAAATATTTATAAATATATAAGAACGCTTATTTTACTAAAAATAAGATTTAAAATCAAAACATTTGGTAAAGGAAATTATTTTGGCTACAATATTTACATTCGAAAGAATTCGACAAAACTAGGAAGTAACATTTACATAGGGCATAATTCAAGAATTAGTGTTAGTGAAGTCATCATTGGTGATTTTACTATGTTGGCTAGTAATGTGGCGATTGTAGGTGATGATTATGATTATAGCGTGTTAGGTACCCCAATGATAATGTCAGGTAAAGAGTTTGGTAAAACCAGTCAAAAACCAGTTATTATTGGTAAAGATGTTTGGATTGGGCATGGTGCTGTAATTATGGCGGGAGTTAAAATTGGTGATGGATCTATAATTGCTGCAAATTGTGTGGTCACTAAGGATGTGGGTCAAGGTGAAATAGTTGGCGGCGTACCAGCTAGGCTAATTAAATATCGGTTTCCTAATAGAAACTCTCTTCTTAAACATTTGTCTACAATATCGAAAATTGATATAAATCTTTGGAATCATTGAAATTTATTTATATTTCTTATTTCCTGTTTACCATTTTTGCTTACCTTCTAGGTCTAAAGGAACTATATTTAATTTGGGTTTTCTTTTCACTTCTAATAATAACTTTGGAGTATTCGATTAAAAGAAGTTTATCCTGGCAAGGAAGAATCTTTTCACTTTTGCTCTTACTTCCTGTTGGAATAATTAATATAATTAATGAAGTTGACATTATATTTCAGGTAGTAATCGATATTCTTTCTTTATTTACCATAGCTTTTTTATCTCAAAATAGAAAATTTGATGGTTTTCAAATAATAAAATATTGTTCATATTTACTTAATTTTATTCTTGTTTTACTATCGATAAATGTTGGTTTTGCAGATTTCCCTTATTCCTTACCTTTTGAAAAAATCTTTATTGGTTCATCATCCAATGGAGTAACTACTGTTGCAGTGGTTCTTAATTTTACGTATCAGATTCTCCTTATAAAAATTAAGAATAAATCTGATATTAAAGCAAATATTTTAACATTGCTAATTACTATTATTGGTTTTGGTAGAGGTGCTATTCTTGCTGCTACTCTTCAATTACTTGGTGGACTAATTTATAATTATAAAAGTTATAGAGGATATTACTATTCTTTGATAATTATATTATTGACAATTATAATTTATATTAATTATGAGTCGATTAATGAATTTATAATTTCAAAAACAAAATTAGGAAGTGGTTTAGAAGATATTGAAAGGCAAAAAATATTAAATGATTATTCAAAAATGAATATTTTTGAATTTTTCTTTGGACGAACCTATTCGATGACTTCAATTGATCAAAATAACTTTGGCAACCCACATAATTCATTCATACGAATCCATCATTGTTACGGTATTTTTGGAATTATTTATTTTCTGTTTTGGACAATAAAATCAATGATAGTATCAACAAAAACTATTTTAAATTTATTAATTCTTTTATTTTTCGGTGTTGGTTTTTTTCTTCGAATATTTACAGAAATAATTTTTTTCGGAACAATAATGGATATTTTTTTCTTTACTTTAATTTTTCAACAAAATGATAAACATGTTACAAGTATGTAATAACTGTGTTATGGATACTACGGATTCAAATATTATTTTTGATGAAAAGGGCTTGTGTGATCATTGTAACACTTTTTATTCTAAAATTAAACCATTCTGGTACACTGACGAAATAGGACTAAATGAATTAAAAAGCCTGGCCGAAAAAATCAAAAAAGAAGGTAAAGGAAAAGATTTTGATTGTTTGATGGGTATGAGTGGAGGTATCGATAGCTCATATTTATTGTATAAAATGGTTACTGAATTTGGGTTGCGCCCATTAGTTTTTCATGTTGATGCTGGATGGAATTCACAAATCGCAGTAAATAATATTGAAAGACTGGTTGACGGGTTAGGTCTTGATCTTTATACTGAGGTCATAAATTGGGAAGAGATGAAAGATCTTCAGTTGGCGTTTATTAAATCGGGAGTTCCTCATATAGATGTTCCTCAAGATCACGCTTTCTTTGCCACGATGTATAAGTTTGCATCAAAATATAAAGTGAAAACTATTTTAACAGGTGGAAATTATTCAACGGAATGTGTTCGTAACCCATTAGAATGGATGTATTACCAATCTGATTCAATCCAATTAAAGGATATTTTTAGAAGATTTGGTACAGGTAAGTTAAAAGATTATAAAGTGACTAATATTTTATGGCACAAAATCTGGCTTCCTTATTTTAAAGGAATAAAGTTATATCGTCCATTAGACCTTATTCCATATAATAAGGAGCAAGCTATGCAAGAATTGGTGGATAAATTTGGATATCAAAAATATCCTCAAAAACATTTTGAATCCCGATTTACAAGGTTTTATGAAGGTTTTTGGTTACCTGAAAGATTTGGTTTTGATACTAGAAAAGTTCAATTTTCGAGTTTGATATTAACCAATCAAATGACTCGAGATGAAGCTCTATTAAAACTAAATGAGAAAGTATATACTAAAGAACAAATTGATGAAGATTTCGAGTATATATCAAATAAACTTGGTATAACTGTTGATGAGTTATGGTCATATTTTTATGCCCCTAAAAAAACTTACAAGGATTATAAATCCCAAGAAAACTTATATTCTTTGGGAGCCAAAGTCATGAGATATTTCAAATTAGAAAAAGGAGGAAAAAGATGATAGGAATCATCAATTATGGATCAGGTAACATACAAGCAGTAGCGAATATTTACAAAAGAGTTGGTATATCTTACAAAATAGTGAACACCAAAAATGATTTTGATGAAGTAGAAAAGTTAATACTTCCTGGTGTTGGCGCTTTTGATGCAACGATGAAGGTTTTAAATAATTCGGGATTACGTGATGCTCTAGATTATCATGTGTTAGAAATACAAAAACCAGTTCTTGGGATTTGTGTGGGAATGCAAATTATGAGTAATGGAAGTGAGGAAGGACTCGAAGCCGGTTTAGGATGGATAAAAGGAAAAGTCAAGAAGTTTGATATTTCAAAGTTAGTGCAAAAGCCATTTCTTCCACATATGGGATGGAATACAATAAACTCGATTTCAAATTCAGCATTGTTTCAAAATATAGACAATGTTTTAGGTTTTTATTTTGTTCACAGTTTTTATTATGAAACAGAAAAACAAGAATCTATACTGGCTCAGACGCAATATGGAGATTTATTTACTTCAGCTGTTAACGACCGTCATATTTTTGGCGTTCAATTTCATCCTGAAAAGAGCCATATAAATGGAATCAATTTGCTTACAAATTTTGCAGAATTATAATGTTAAGAGCAAGAATTATTCCGTGTCTTTTGGTACACAAAAAGGGTTTGGTAAAGACAAAAAAATTTTCTGAGCACAAATATGTTGGAGACCCTATCAATGCGGTAAAAATATTTAATGAAAAAGAAGTTGATGAATTAATTGTTTTAGATATTGATGCTACCTCTGAATCACGTCAACCAGATTTTGAAATGATAAAAAATTTGGCAAATGAATGTAGAATGCCTTTTTGTTATGGTGGCGGTGTAACAACAGTTGATCAAGCCAAAAAAATCATCTCCCTCGGTGCTGAAAAAGTAGCGTTGAGTCATAGTGCTATTTCAAATACTACTCTACTGCGATCCATTTCCAAAGAGGTAGGAAGTCAAAGTGTAGTGGTTATTTTAGATATAAAAAAACGAGGTATATTAAAAGGAGGTGGTTATGATTTATTCACTAAAAATGGAAAACAGAGGGCAGATTTAAAGATTTTAGATTTTATAGCTGAGCTAAATAGTATTGGAATTGGAGAGATAGTAATAAACTCGATTGATAACGATGGAATGATGACTGGTTATGATTTTCAACTCATTGATTTGATTCGAAATCATACAGATTTGCCAATAACCGTTCTCGGTGGTGCAGGTAGTCTGGATCATATTAAAGAAGTAATATCTAAGTATAATATAATAGGAGTTGCGGCTGGAAGTTTATTTGTTTTCAAAGGTAAATACAATGCCGTGCTAATTAACTATCCAAATCGCGAAGAAAAGTTTGCATTATTTTAATTATGAAACAAATCATACAAGACCTTAAAAACGGAAATACAATTCTTGAGGAAGTGCCAGCACCGGACGTAAAAGCGGGCCATTTGTTAATTCAAACAACAAGGTCTTTAGTATCTCTAGGCACGGAACGAATGCTCGTTGAATTCGGAAAATCCAATTTTTTCCAAAAGGCAAAGCAACAACCTGATAAAGTAAAAGAAGTTGTAAATAAGGTAAAGACAGATGGTTTAAGGCCTACAATCAATGCCGTATTAAATAAATTAGGTCAACCCCTTCCGTTAGGTTATTGTAATGTAGGCCGGGTAATAGCAATCGGAAAAGGTGTTGAAGGCTTTTCAATTGGTGATAGAGTGGCATCGAATGGTCCACATGCAGAATATGTTTCCGTTCCAAAGAATTTAGTGGTCCAGATTCCCGAGGGGGTATCTGATGAGGAAGCATCATTTACAGTAATTGGAGCCATAGGTCTACAAGGAATACGTTTGGCAAACCCAACATTAGGTGAAACAGTTGTTGTAGTTGGTTTAGGTTTAATAGGGTTAGTGACTGCTCAATTACTTAAAGCGAATGGTTGCAGGGTCATTGGTTTTGACTATGATAATGTTAAGGTTGAATTAGCCCGAAAATTTGGAATAGACGCTGTAAACCCTGCAGAGGGTATTGACCAAGTTGGTTATGTTCAAAACTTAACTGCCAATATCGGTGCGGATGCTGTGATTATAACTGCTTCGAATAAAAGCAATGAGATTATTTCTCAATCTGCTAAAATGTCTCGAAAAAGAGGCAGAATTATTTTAGTGGGAGTTATCGGATTAGACATTTCAAGGGCTGATTTTTTTGAAAAAGAATTGACTTTTCAAGTGTCTTGTTCTTATGGACCCGGACGATATGACGAACAGTATGAGCAAAAGGGTCAAGATTATCCCCTTCCATTTGTTCGTTGGACTGAAAAGCGCAATTTCGAAACCATTTTAAATGCTATTGCTTCAGGTGCAATAGATGTCAAGAGTTTAATTACCGAAAGGATTACTCTTGATAACTATAATGATATATATTCCGACATGAACAATGGAAGATCAATTGCTTCCATTTTAGAATATCCTGAGAAAGAATCAAATGAACCGAATAGGTCAATTAGATTAAACAGTACTGAGTTTACAAGCGGGCAAGGTGTAGTTGGCATTATTGGCGCAGGGAACTTTACTTCAGCCATGATTTTACCTTGTTTGAAAAAGACTCCAGCTAAGCTAAAGTATATTTCAAGTGCAGGGGGATTGACAGGCACTGTACTTGCGAAAAAATTTAATATCGCCAATTCTACAACTGATAACAATTCGATCCTAAATGATAAGGATGTAGATCTAGTTATGGTGACTACACGTCATAATTCTCATGCAGCGTTAGTTACACAAGCACTAAATCATGGGAAGCATGTATTTGTAGAAAAACCATTAGCCTTAAATCTGACAGAGCTCGATCAAATTATTGAGGCAACAGAAAAATCTAAGAAAACTGTCACGGTAGGTTTCAATAGACGTTTTGCACCTTTAGCGGTCAAGATGAAAAAGCTTTTGGGAAATAGCGGCTCCCCTATGAATATCGTTGCAACCATGAATGCAGGGTTTATACCGAGCAATGTTTGGGTTCATGACATGGAGGTAGGCGGAGGTAGAATCATTGGGGAGGCTTGTCACTTTATAGATTTGATTTCCTTTATAACGAATTCACAAGTTGTTTCAGTATGTATGAATGCTCTGGGTCAGCATCCTATGGATAATTCAGACAATGCGTCAATACTTCTGAAATATGAAAATGGATCGAATGCAGTAATCAATTATTTTGCCAATGGATCAAAAGCATATTCGAAGGAAAGGGTAGAGGTTTATCATCAGGAAAGAACTTTAGTGATGGATAATTGGCGCAAGTTATCAGGTTACGGTTTTAAAAACTTTAGTTCGGCGTCTTCTGGACAAGACAAAGGGCATCAAAGTCAATTTAATTTATTAATAGAGTCCGTGACAAAAGGCGGTAAGCAAGTCATACCATTTGACCAAATCATCAATACGACCAAGGCCAGCTTTGCTGCGATAGAGAGTTTAAGGAATGGCACTTGGATTAATATATAAATAAGATGAAATTTATTGAACTTAATAAAAGAATTAGTAGATCACTTCTAAAATTAGAAGAAGATATTGATCAAATATTTATCGAGAAAATAAGAAATGCATCATTTAATAGTGCGGTGATTATTGAATTAGGTGGGGTAAGCAGGCCAGTATTATCATTGTCAGATAAATATGAGTATATAGGAATAGATATTGATTCAAATTTTGTTTTCGATCAGTACTATAACGAATTTTATTGTCAATCAGTTGAAGACAAGATAGATTTAAAAGCCGACCTAATTTTTTCAAAATATTTAATGGAACATGTAAAAAACGTTAAGATTTCTTATGAAAATCAATTTACAATGTTAAATGTTGGAGGTAGATCTATTCATTTATACCCCCTTGGTTATCATCCTTTTTCACTTGCAAATAAATTATTAGGAAACAACATTGCAAGAAAATTAATACCTATTCTTAGAAAAGGTTCTGAAATACACACCGGTTACCCTGCATACTATTCCTTAGGAAATGCCTATAAACTGGAAAGGTTTTTTAGAAAAAAAGGTATTAACGCAAAATTTAAATACCACTATGGTGCTTTGGACTACTTTACTTTTTTTATACCATTGGCATTTATTATCTTCATTTTTAACTCTATTTCTCGAAAATTTAATTTGAAGATATTCGCTTCAAATGTGATTGTGGAATTTGAAAAATAGAAGTACTTATGAAAATAGATTTAAATGCTGGGGCACGGCCGAATTTTATGAAAATTGCTCCGATCATAGATGCTATTTTGGAGGAGCAAGCAAAGGGTACAGATATCCAATTTAGACTCATTCATACAGGACAGCACTATGATAAAAATATGAGTAATAGTTTTTTTGTTCAGTTGGGTATTCCGCAGCCAAATGTAAATCTAGGCGCAGGTGGAGGTACGCAAGCTGAGCAAACCGCGGCAATCATGATTGGTTATGAAAAGTTGTTGTTGTCAGAAAGATCTGACCTTTGCTTGGTTGTTGGCGACGTTACATCTACAATGGCATGTGCTATAGTTGCTCAAAAGTTACACATTCCGGTAGCCCATGTTGAAGCGGGTATACGTTCTGGAGATTGGACCATGCCAGAGGAGATTAATCGCTTAGTAACGGACTCCATAACTAATTATTTCTTTACAACCACACCAGAGGCTACAAAAACAATTTTGAATTCAGGTGTTGCTGAGGATCGTGTTTTTTGGGTGGGTAACACAATGATTGATACCTTACTTAAACAAAGACCCAGATTTAGAAAGCCAAATTTCTGGGATGAGTTAGCATTTGAGAAGGGTCAATACATTGTGATGACGCTGCACAGACCAGCAAATGTTGATGATGAAGAAAAATTAAAAGAACTATTAGATGAGATTATAAGTAATTCTATTGGATTACCCTTGATTTTCCCTGTACACCCGAGAACAGCTAAAATTTTGGCAACGCTGAACCTTGGACATCAACAATTACACACAATTGAACCTCTTGGTTACTTAGAGTTTAATTACCTTGTTGAGAACGCATTAGCAGTAATAACAGATTCAGGTGGAATTACTGAAGAAACTACGGTAATGGGTGTGCCATGTATGACGCTCAGAGATAACACAGAACGTCCAGAGACTGTTGTCGTGGGCACCAATGAACTAATTGGCACAAATCCAAAATCAATTAAACCGGCGCTAGAAAAGTTGTTTGCAGGAGAGTGGAAGAAAGGTGCTGTACCCGAATTATGGGATGGTAATACTGCAAAAAGAATTGTTTCAATTTTAAAGAACCTGCAGGTTGCTAGCTAAGGCAATTCGATTATATCACACCGTAAAATATCTAAAGCTCAAGCAAGTTGTTTGGAGGTTGATTTATCTATTACCTCGGCGGCGTACTCCCCAAACGAGTTCCCCAAAAACAAATTCAATACCATTTATAAACATCACTAAACGCGGAATTACAAAGGATTACGATCATTTCACATTTCTCAGTGAAGTAAATCAATTATCCCTAGTTGGTTGGGATAATCCTTCACAATCAAAGTTGTGGCGATATAATTTGCATTATTTTGATTGTTTAAATCAAGTTGAGCTAGAGAATGAAGGAGTAGAACTTCAAGATAATATTATTAGTAAATGGATAAGAGAAAATCCTTTTGGAAAAGGAACAGGATGGGAACCTTATCCGACTTCTCTGAGAATCATCAATTGGATAAAATGGCACTTCAAAACAAATAGTCTTAGTGCTGAGGCTAAGTTGAGTTTATGGAGCCAAGTTAACTGGTTAGTAGGCCGACCGGAATACCACTTACTTGGAAATCATTTATTTATTAATGCAAAAGCACTTCTGTTCGCATGTGTTATCTTTGAACTAGATGAACAATCGGCCATTTATAAAAAAGCTTTAAAAATATTAAAGGAGGAGTTAAGTGAACAATTTCTTGAGGATGGTGCTCATTTTGAATTGAGCCCAATGTACCATGCATTAGCGATGGAGGACCTGTTGGATCTTTATCAACTCAATAAAAGCCTGCCTTTAAGTTTTCCGAGTCAAGAGATTCAAGAAAAATTTCTAAATGGGATGAATTGGCTTCATTACATGAGTTATAATAGTGGCGAACTTGCTCATTTTAATGATTGTGCAAATGACATAGCTCCAACTTTTAATGAGTTAATAGAGTTGGGTCAAAAAGTTGGGTTGAATTGGGTATTAAATTCGGGTAATAAATTCAATTATTTTAAGGATAGTGGTTTTGTAGTATTAAAAAATGAAACGGTCCATTTAATAGCTGATATAGGCGATATAGGCCCAGACTATTTACCCGGTCATGCCCACGCAGATTCTCTTTCTTTTGAATTAGCCATCAAAGGACAAAGAATAATTGTTAACTCTGGAATAGGAGAGTATGGTGTATCTGAGGAACGCTTAAGACAAAGAAGTACAGCTGCTCATTCTACTATTGAATTAGATGGCAAAAGTTCTTCAGAAGTTTGGTCAGGTTTTAGGGTTGCCCAACGAGCAAGAATAACTGAAGTAGATCTTATTGAAAGGGATAAGAAATTTGAGTTTGCGGCTGTTCATGATGGGTATACACGGATAAAATCCAAACCTTTACACAAGAGAAATTGGAAGTTAGATGATAGTAGTATTGAAATAATTGACGAGGTAAGTGGTTCAGGAAATTCAGTACAATTGAGGTATTTTTTACATCCAGATATTCATGTTGATATACATGATGACAGTATAATATTAAGTATATCTTCAGAGAAATTGGCAAAAATTAGAACTGAGCAAAATATGCAGGTCGTTGATTCAACATACCATGACAAATTTGGTGTATCTAGAAAAAATAAATGTTTGTTGATTACTGGTGTTACCCCGTTTAAATGTATGATAAAAATTAATTGGACACTGTGAAAAGAATTATCTACATAACATATTATTTCAGACCAGATTTAAGCGCAGGTTCGTTCAGGAATTCTTCTCTAGCAGAACAACTTAATGTAATATTGAAAGATAAAGACGTGGTTATTGATTTATACACTACCCTTCCTAATAGATATGGCTCTTTCAAAGCTGAAGCCCCAGTAAATGAAACTATAGGAAATATGAATATCCATAGGATTAGCGTACCAAAACACAAAAGTGGTATGTTGGATCAAATTTTGTCCTATATTCAGTTTTATAAAACGGTAATGAAGCTTATTGCTAATAAAAACGTTGATCTTGTGTTTGTATCTTCAAGTAGACTTTTTAGCGCATACTTGGGAAGTAGAATTGCAAAAAAAACAAAAGCTAAATTGATATTAGATATTCGAGATATTTTTGTTGATTCTATAAAGGATGTTATTCAGTCAAAATTTTTAAAATTTTTAATTTTACCTTTTCTAAAAAAAATAGAAAAATTTACCTTTAAAAGAGCAGATCACATCAATTTAATTTCCCCTGGTTTTAATACTTATTTTGGAGATTATAAAAAATGTACATTTTCTAATTTTACGAATGGCATTGATGATGAGTTTTTAGATAATGATATTTTGCATTTTAAAAATATACCTGAGGAAACGACAATCAAAATTGTATACGCTGGAAATATCGGCGAAGGACAAGGGCTTCATAAAATTATACCACAAGCTGCTCAGAAATTAGGATCAAATTATCAATTTATCATAATAGGAGATGGTGGTGCTAAACATAAACTTGAGTCAGAAATAATTAATAGAGGCATTAACAATGTTAAAATATATTCTCCAGTTGAAAGGAAAGAGTTGTTTCAATATTACTTACAAGCACATTATTTGTTTATACATTTAAATGATTTTGATGCATTTAAAAAGGTATTGCCATCTAAGGTCTTCGAATTAGCTACATTTAACAAGCCAATTATTGCGGGTGTTGTTGGTTTTGCAGCACAATTTATTAAAAATGAGATTTCTAATAGTTTTGTATTCGAACCATGTGCATTTGATAAATTAATAAATTATTTACGAAATGATCAATCGTATAATTTACAAATAGATAGAAGTATATTCGTTAATAAATATAAACGTTCTAATATAAATTTAGAATATGCAACATTTATTGCTAATTATTTGAATTAACCCATGAAACTCACCAAAGAAAACATCGCTGAAATTGCTGTCATGGTATTTGATGGCAAAACGAGTGCCCAAATTGCGGAGCATTTCAACATTTCCATCCCTACTGTAAACTACCACCGCATGAAATTCAAGAAAAACGGCAACAAGTTGCAAAAAGCAAAAAAGGAAGTTGCGGCAAAAAAATCAATTGAAACAGTCCATAAAAATGAGCTGAGCATTGATGCGCACCCGGTTCAAAAATTAAAAGCCAAGGTGCAAGACATCACACTTATTGTCAATGGCATTAGTGTAACCATCAACCAAAAGGCCAAGCACGTGCATGTGCACCCCACTCATATTGAAGTGAAGTTTTAATACATTTTACAATGAACAACGTCGAAAACTTACTACAAAAATTCAATGTCATTGACTCAGACCTCACAAGGCCGTGGGGAGGGTTTTATGTCATCGATGAAACACAAGCACAGCTTTTTGCCGATACTTTTTTTGATGGCCTGGATGTTAATACACTTACCATTGGTGGAAAGCTGAGCCCTAAGATTTTGCTGGTGGCGGCTGGCCAAAGGTTGTCTTGGCAATACCACAACCGCCGTGCCGAGATTTGGAAGGTAGTAGAAGGGCCAGTGGCTGTGAAGCGCAGCCCTACCGATGAAGAAGGCGAGCTTGTTGTTTACCAAGTAGGCGAAACCATCAAATTGGCACAAGGCGAACGCCACCGCCTCATTGGTTTAGACAAACAAGCAATTATCGCTGAAATTTGGCAGCATACTGACGCCGCACAACCTTCAGACGAAAACGATATCATTCGGGTCCAAGACGATTTTGGACGTTAATATTTAAATGCACCTACCTGGTGCAAAATTGATTCAATTTTAATGGCACTCCCAACAATCAACCCCACACAAACCGCTGCTTGGCAAAAGTTGCAAGCGCACTTTGCGCAAATGAAGACCGCTCAGATGCAAGATTTATTTGCTACTGATGCCCACAGAACAGAGAAATTCCATATCGAATGGCAAGATTTCTTACTCGACTACTCTAAAAATATCGTTTCGGAAGAAACATTGGCTTTGTTGCAAGAGTTGGCAAGCGAAGTAGATTTAAAAAGCGCTATTGAACAATATTTTGGAGGTGGCCTTATCAATCAAACCGAGAACCGTGCGGTACTGCACACTGCCCTGCGCAGCAAACAAACCGAGCCAATTTTGGTCGATGGCAAAGATATCTTACCCGAAATTGCGGCCGTAAATCAAAAAATTGCGGCGTTTTCAGAAAGCATTATTTCAGGTACTCACAAAGGTTATACCGGCAAAGCCATCACCGATGTGGTCAATATTGGCATTGGCGGCTCCGATTTAGGCCCCGCCATGATGGTAGAGGCACTCAAGTATTATAAAAATCAGTTGAACGTGCACTTTGTCTCGAACATCGACGGAGACCACGTACAAGAGATCCTGAAGTTAGTAGACCCCGAAACCACGCTTTTTGTCATTGTTTCTAAAACCTTTACCACCCAAGAAACACTTACCAATGCGCAAACCATTCGCGCTTGGTTTTTAAAGACAGCCAGCCAGCAAGATGTGGCCAAGCACTTTGTGGCGGTATCGACCAACCTAGAAAAAGTACAAGCATTTGGCATTGCCCCAGAAAATATCTTCCCGATGTGGGATTGGGTAGGCGGCCGCTTCTCTTTGTGGAGTGCCGTGGGTTTGTCTATCAGTTTGGCAGTGGGCCCCGCGCATTTTGAAAACCTACTCAAGGGTGCCTATGACATGGACACGCATTTCAAAACAACGCCTTTCGAGCAAAACATGCCTGTGGTTCTGGCCTTACTCAGCATTTGGTACAACAATTTTTATGGTGCCGAAACCGAAGCCATTATTCCTTACAACCAATACTTGCAAAAATTAGTGCCTTACCTCCAGCAAGGCATCATGGAAAGCAATGGAAAGCATATTGGCCGCGACGGCAAGCCAGTGAATTACCAAACAGGCACTATCGTTTGGGGCGAGCCTGGTACCAACTCGCAGCATGCCTTCTTTCAGCTCATCCATCAAGGAACCAAACTGATCCCTACTGACTTCATTGGTTTCAAGCACTCGTTGTATGGCAACCAAGAACACCAAGACAAACTGATGTCTAACTTCTTTGCCCAAACCGAAGCGTTATTGATGGGGCGCCCAGCAGCGCCTGGTTTGTCGCCGTTTAAAGTATTTACGGGCAACAAGCCTACCAACACGCTCTTAATTGAGAAACTCACGCCGGCAAGTGTAGGGGCTCTTATTGCGCTCTACGAACACAAATTATTTGTGCAGGGCATCATCTGGAATATTTTTAGTTATGATCAATGGGGCGTAGAATTGGGCAAGCAACTGGCCAATACCATCCTCGAAGACATCGAAACCAAAAAAGTGGCAGCACACGATGCTTCTACGACTTTTTTATTGAATAAGTACCTTGGATAAACACGTTTTTCACCTCACGCTCATTGCTGGGGCTAGGCCCAATTTCATGAAAATTGCGCCTATTATTCACGCGCTGCAGGCTGCACAAGCAGAAGGTGCTGCCATTGCATATCGCCTTGTGCACACCGGCCAGCACTACGACGACAAAATGTCGGGGAGCTTCTTTGCGCAACTGAACATTCCGGCCCCCGATGCCAATTTGGAAGCCGGTGGTGGAAGCCAAGCCGAACAAACCGCACAAATCATGGTGCGCTTTGAGCAAGAGTTACTGGCCAACCCCACTGACCTCGTTTTGGTGGTTGGCGACGTTACGTCTACTATGGCCTGTGCTATTGTGGCTCAAAAGCTCCACGTGAAAGTAGCACATGTGGAGGCGGGCATTCGTTCCAATGACTGGCGCATGCCAGAAGAAATCAATAGGCTCGTGACCGACGCCATAACCAATTACTTTTTTACCACCACCAGAAGCGCGGGTGCTGAGTTGGAGCGCACAGGTGTAAACCCCGAGCAGATCTATTTTGTGGGCAACACCATGATAGATACCTTATTGCAAAACCGCCCCCGATTTTGCAAGCCAGAAATTTGGGATCAGCTTGGCTTAAAAGAGAAAGAGTATATCGTCATGACCTTGCACCGCCCTGCCAATGTCGATGAAGCACAGAAATTAAAAGAACTTTTAGCTGAAATTATCGACAATGCGAACGGCTTGCCACTCATTTTTCCGGTGCATCCGCGAACGGCCAAGATTTTAGAAAATGCAGGTATCTCGTATTCTGGTTTGCATGCAATTGAACCACTTGGCTACCTAGAATTCAATTATTTGGTAGAACGCGCCAAGGCCGTTATTACAGACTCTGGCGGCATTACCGAAGAAACCACCGTGATGGGCGTGCCCTGCCTTACGCTGCGCGACAACACCGAAAGGCCTGAAACCATTACAGAAGGCACCAACGAGCTCATTGGCACCCAGCCAGCGGCTATTGCGCCGGCCTTGCAACGCTTGTTTGCCGGTGCCTGGAAAAAAGGCCGCATTCCAGAGCGCTGGGATGGCCAAGCTGCACAACGCATCATTACCACGCTTATGAAACTTTCTAAACAATCGCTACACAACCTCTTATTGCTTTTGGCTTTTGGCCTCATGGGCACAATAGGTTTTGCTCAAGAGCAGCATGCCACTCATCGCATTCGGGTTTCGAATCAAGTCTTAAGTTGCTATAACCCGGGCAACCGTAGTTTTTACCTTTTTGACGACTCCACTGCCTATTGGCGCTATTCTATTGGGCAAAAGCGTTGGTTCAAGCAGGCGTTTGTTGTGGAGTCCGAGTTAAACTGGGCTCAAATCAAAAGAGACTATATTGCACATGCCACAGACGCCCAACATGTGTACCTCATTGAGCGCGGTTGCGGCATTGTGTATCAGTTGTGCAAAGACACCCTAAGGCGCATAGACAACTCATATGCCCACAAAAACCAATACGGCGCAGCTGTTTTTACTTATAATGGCAAAGTGCATTTCTTTGGGGGCTACGGCTATTTTAGAACTAAAAATCTTATTACTTACTTTGATCCGTTGGCGTTGGAATGGTATGAGCGTATCAATAGAAACTTTGATGTACGACCGGGCTCTAGGCAAGGTGCACAGTACCAAATAAAAGGTTCTAATTTTTATATTTGGGGTGGTTATGGCAGAAGAGGTTACCAAACAGAAGCCCTGCTCGACCTCTGGACTTTTGACTTAAAAAAACAAACCTGGAAGCAACTTGGCGACATCAACCCCTTTTACAAGCGCCTTTTTGCGCAAACAAATACCTTAAATAGATTGCCAACTACTTGGTTTACTAGCGCAGAAGACCTCGTACATACCAGCCTAGAAAAAAACAAGATATTTACCTACCACAACCCAAATTTTCAGAATATTATTGAGATTTACGCAAGCACCAACCAGCAGCAATTTTTAGTGCTCAAAAGAGGCAGCAACGAATCCAATTTTACCGCTGCAATTCAGAGCCTCGAGCAACTCACCAATGGCCAAGAGCCGAAAGAACAATATTTATATAAAAAGGTATCGGCATTTATTGAGGTTCCGACCAAAACCTATCTTTGGATTTCGCTGATTATCAATTTGGCCCTCTTTTTATTACTTTTCTACATCCGTAGGGTGCACAAAACCAATTGGTTCAAGCGTAGAAACGCCATTCTTCATAAACACGACTTCTCAGAAATAGAATGGAATTGCTTACTGCTCATCGAAAAAAACCAAAGTATAGAGCTCTCTGCCCTCAATGATTTATTTGACGAAGAAGAGCTTTCTTACGAAACGCTCAAAAAACGCCGAGAAAGTTTCATAAAGGCCTTGCGCACTAAAATTGCGCTACTCACCGCGGTAGACGTCGACCAGATTTTATATGAATCCAAACACCCTAAAGACAAGCGCATGAAGGTCATTAATTGGGGTGCGCAGATTGAACTCAATGACACAAAATAGGAGAACACGCAATTCTCTTAAATTATATCCCACGCAGAGGCAACCTTTGGCCCAGTCTTTGCATCTTTACATTAGTAATTCTCTTTTACGTTCATGACACCTTACCTTATTTTTGTACTGATTTTATTTTTCACAGGTGGCTTTTTGCTCACTTACTTTCTGACGCCTGTCATTAGCAATGTCGTAAAGGTGCGCCGCTTATTTGAGAAGCGCAACGACCGCAGTTCACACTCGGTCATGGTGCCAAGTTTTGGCGGTATCTCTTTCTTCATTGTTTTTGTGATGGCACTTTCTTTTGCAGAGCAGTTTTTTACTTCCGGCCGCGCTTATTACATGATTCCGGCCGCACTCATCATTTTTATGATTGGCCTCAAAGACGACCTCACAGGGGTAGGTGCCCGAAATAAAGTAATATTGCAGTTAATAGCTACCTCTTTGTTGTTTTTATGTGCTGATTTTCAAATCACCGAACTTTGGGGTTGGTTGGGTATTCACCATATCTCACTCTGGATTTCTATCCCTTTGGCCTATGCAGTGGTGATCTTCTTTATCAATGCTTTTAATCTTATCGACGGCATTGACGGCTTGTCTTCTTCTTTAGCTGCCTTTTTCTTTAGCTTTTTTGCCGTAATGTATTTTTTTAGGCAAGAGTATACGTTGCTTATGGTTTGTGTATCTTTTGTAGGCATGTTCATTGCCTTTTTGCGCTACAACCTCAGCACGGACAAAAAAATCTTTATGGGAGACACCGGCTCTATGTTCATTGGCTTTATTCTATCAGCCTTAGTCATTGAAGTTATGTCTTCAGATTTCCATAGTTATGTAAAAACCATGCAAGCCAGTAACCTGCCGCATGTCTTGATTGGCGTGTTGTATATTCCGGTGTTTGACTCCATTCGTATTTTCATTGCCAGGGCTTCCAAAGGGAAGTCACCATTTGCCCCAGACCGCACGCACATTCACCACCTCCTCATGGACTACCACGGCTGGAAGCACCCCAAAACAAGTTTTGTTATTGTACTGCTCAATGTGGGCATTATGCTTTTGGTGTGGCAAACGAGCGTACTCGCACCACAATGGGTAGTGGCAAGTATCCTGCTCGGCATCGGTATCATGATGTCTTTGTATTTACGAGACCTACGCCGCATCATTGAGGTGAGAAAGGTATTAGCCGATAAAAAGAAATAAGTGTAATTGAAGTAAGTGCTCAACAAAAAAAGCCGTGTTCGAAAGAGCACGGCTTTTTTGTTGAAGCTAAAGCTTAGGAAGATAACTTAAAAAGATCTGCGCACACCAATGATTGCGTTGGCGTAGTTCTTCAGTTGTGTGTCGGTTTTGGTGTTGTTGTTGAGTGTAAAATCAAGCGTGAGCATTAATTTTTCGTTCAATTGCATGGTTGGCGTAAGGCCAATAGTGCGGTTCCAGGCGTCGTCGCCACGGAAGTAATAGCCGTCATTATACACAGCGTTGCTGTTGTTCGCCCAACCCAAACCTGCATGAAGGTCTATGCCAAATTTACTCGGCGCTTCAGAGAAAATTGGTAGGAGGTGGAAGTTGGCTTGCAAGCCTGCACGCTTGATTCTTTCTTCGCCGACGATATTGTAGTTGAAGTCTAGGCGAGCGCCTACTACTTTGTTGAAGTCATAGGTAGTACCTGCATTAACACTGAGGCCATAGCCTATAGATTCAGAGATGTTCCAAAGATGACCACCAACGCCTGCCTGAATATTCCAGCCTTGCGCAAAAGCATTGGCAGAAAGAACGATGCTTACTAGCGTAAATAATTTTTTCATTGTTTGTTGTTTTAAGTATAAAAGTAAGAAATAACAAGGCTTTTACGCTATTTGCTGCATAATGTTTCAATTAATTTAAAGACACCTTAATTTTAGATAGGGTTCTCCTATTTGAATTCCTTATTTTTATGGTATGAATAGGTTTGCACGTATTTTTCTATTGGGCAGTTGTTTTCATTGCCACTTTAGCCACGCTCAGGTATCGGGTTCAGAACCCGTGGCGCTGCCCGTAGTGGGCATTCATTACGGTGGTGCGTTTAGCGGTGGCGATTTAGCAGCGCGCTACGGTTATTTCAATAGGTTAGGGCTAACAGCAGGCTATAAGCTCAAGAGCAACTGGAGTTTTGGTCTGGAGTCGGACTTCTGGTTCTCAGACAACGTGCGCCTAACTGGTATTTTTGATCATTTGGTAGACGACGCAGGCAATATCACCAACGACCTCGGTATGCCAGCGTCTGTGTTGGTATACCCGCGTGGCGTCCATGTCAATGCCTATATTGGAAAGCTTTTTACGCTATCCAAGAACAACCAAAATAGCGGTATTTTAGTGCAGCTTAGCGGCGGCTATGTGCTGCACCGCTTGCGCATAGAAACCAACGACAACGTAGTACCTCAAATCGAGCTCGATTACAAAAAAGGCTATGACCGCCTCAGCACAGGCTTCAATACCCAACAATTTTTGGGCTACTCTTTTTTGAACAACCGCGGCTCTGTTAGTTTCTACGCAGGGCTCTATTTTCAGCAAGGCTTTACCTACAACCGACGCACCATCAATTTTGACCAACCCGACATCCCCGTCTCCACAGCCCGCCGCCTCGACCTCCAAACGGGTTTCAGAGTAGGGTGGTACATTCCGTTTTATTCTGCCGAGCCCCGAGAGTATTATTATAATTGATGAGTACAGACTTTCCCGGATAAAATGGTTTCAAATTCTAAAAAAGCATGAAATATTTGGCTTTGAGCCCTGCTTTTTTAAATTTTCTGTGATCCATAACAGAAATAAACTTTACTTTTACATAAGTACCTGAATATCAGTTCTAATACAAATAAAAATCTATTTTTAGGTATAACATACGGTATAAATGCAACATCGTCTGAATAAGTAAAAACTATAATTTGACTAAATGAAAACAACGATATTTTTTATCAAATTATCAATCACTACAAGCTTTTTTGCTCAAACAGTGGGTAGTGGGATGACTGATATTGACGGCAACCTCTACAATACTGTTATAATCGGTACACAAGAGTGGGTAAGTGAAAATTTAAATGTTTCTAAATACAACGATGGGACAATCATACCAGAAGTAACAGACCCTGCTGCATGGGCAAACCTAACAACCGGTGCTTGGTGTTACTACAATAATGATCCAGCAAACGGCCTAATTTACGGTAAGTTATACAATTACTATGCAGTTGCAGGAGTACATGACACAATTGCAGCTACGCCAAATAAGGTTTTGGCCCCAATAGGCTTTCATGTGCCCACAGATACGAACTGGACCACCTTATCTGATTATTTAGGTGGATTTAATGTCGCTGGTGGAGCTCTCAAAGAAATCGGTACGGCATATTGGATGAGCCCCAATACGGGTGCTACCAATAGCAGCGGATTTACAGGTCTTTCAGATGGTTTTTGTTGGTATTATGGCTCTTTTGGCGGAATGGGTCTTTACGCAAACTGGTGGAGTTCGACGTTGCATACCAACGTTTCCACAAATACAGAAAGTGTCTGGATTCGACACTTGGATCATGATAACGCCGCTGTTACAAAAAACGCTGCATTAAAAGGGTGGGGTTTTTCCGTCCGCCTGCTCAAAGACACCTTGTTTAGCGATTCTCCTTCAAATATTGAAACAACTGAGGCAAAGCCCATTCATATTTATCCTAATCCTGCGACAGATAATGTGGTCATTGATTTAGGTGGTTTATCAACTTCGGGTAATTGGAATTACACTATTACTAATTCATTATGTCAAGAAATAAAAAAAGGTGAAATCAGCACCCAAAAAATCGTTATAAACACAAATGATATTTCAGGTAAAGGGCTTTATTTCATTAAAATAATTGATGATTCAGGTAATTATTTTATTACTAAAAAAGTGCAATTTAATTAGTGTAAAAACTAATGTCAATGGAGCTTCGATTTAATAAAATTTGCGCAAAACATAAATTTATGATGTGAAATAAATAGAAATAAAAGCAAGTATATTCTACTTATTATGTTTAGAAAATAATAGTAAAGTTTATATTTTCATTCCATTCAATTAATTTCGCGTTGATTCTTTTCATGGGCTTTCTATATTCCTTCTCTATTATTTGTTACCAACTTCTGTTAAAAGTAGCAGCGCTATGGCACCCGAAAGCCAAGCTCTTGGTCAATGGGAGGAGAGAAACCTTTGAAATCCTAAAGAAGCTTCCCCGAACCTCCAACAAAAGATACTGGTTCCATTGTGCCTCTTTGGGAGAGTACGATATGGCGCTGCCTTTGATAGCCGCCTGTGTGGCTGCGGACCCGAAAGTAGAGATTGTCGTGAGTTTTTATTCGCCCTCAGGCATGCAACATTTTCACAAGCGCGGTTTTGTTGCGCACGCGGTGTTTTATTTGCCAGCCGATTTGCCTGCTACAATGAGGCGTTTGGTGCAGGCTGTTGCTGCAGACCGGCTTTACCTACTGAAATATGAATTTTGGCCCAATTTGTTGCGAGCAGCGCAAAATGCCAAGCTTGAAATCTATGCTGTCAATACCATTTTGCGCCCTTCGCAAGTGTATTTCAAGTGGTATGGTGAATTTTTTAGAAAGGCATTGCAACGTGTTGCCTATTTTGGGGTTCAAAATATGGCTACCCAAGAGCTACTCAAAGGAGCGGGTGTTGCTTCACAACAAATCGAAGTTTTAGGAGATTTACGTTGGAATCGGGTTTTGGAAGCCAAGCAAAATGCGCCAAGAAATTTGATCATAGAACGCTTTTGTAAAGGAAGCCAGCTCTTGATTTTAGGAAGTAGTTGGCCGCAAGAAGAAAACTTAGTGGCTCAATTGCAGACCGATCTTCACCTATTAATTGCACCACATGATGTATCGCGGGCGCATCTCGATACATTGAAAGCACAATTCCCGGAGGCCTTGTTGTATTCTCAATTGGAGAAGAACCCAGCGTCTTTTAACCCAACGGCAAAATTCATGATCCTCGATACCATTGGGCACCTCAGTTCGGCGTATCAATACGGTAGTGTGGCTATGGTGGGCGGTGGTTTTAGCGGAAGTCTGCACAATATATTAGAGCCATTGGCTTACGGTTTGCCCGTGTTGTTTGGCCCCAAGCACCAGAAGTTCCCCGAAGCGCAGCAATTCCTTGATTTGGGCTTTGCTCAGCAAATTTCGAGTGCAAAAGAATTGGATATGGCCCTTAGGTACTTTATGGAGCAACAAGAAAAATACCAAGAGACTATAACCCAGAAGGTATTCAATATGCAAGTAAAAATACCCATTAAGCTTGTAAATTGAAAAAGCATATTACTCAGAGCTCGGCATCATGATGTCATGGAAGCTATTAATAAGCGCGCTCGTTGCGTTTTTCCATCCAATTGATGAACGCTCTATTCACGACCTTATTGCCGCCAGGGGTAGGGTAGTTGCCGGTAAAGTACCAGTCTCCGGTGTGCTTAGGGCAGGCAATATGTAAGTTTTCTACACTTTGATAAATGATTTCTACTTTGGCTTGCATGCCAACAGGCGTGAGCATTTGGGCAATTTTGGCAGAGATTTCTACATCGGTAAATGGTTCGTAGATGCGCTGCACTACGTTCTTAACTTGTTCTTTGGGCAATTGCACTTGTTCGAGCGCTGCTTTGTAGACTTCGTCGATGAGTTGCGCTTTGCCGGTTTCTCGAAGCAGGGCAATGGCGGCTTCAAAAGCAATGAAGTCTCCCATTTTGGCCATATCGATGCCGTAGCAGTCTGGGTAGCGGATTTGGGGTGCCGATGAAACCACGACAATTTTTTTAGGGCCTAATCGATCCAAAATGCGTAGAATACTTTGGCGAAGGGTGGTGCCGCGCACAATGCTGTCGTCGATCACGATGAGGTTGTCGGTGCCGCGGCGCACAGACCCGTAAGTGATGTCGTAGACGTGCGCAACGAGGTCGTCGCGGGAGTCGTCTTGGGTAATGAACGTACGGAGCTTGGCGTCTTTGATAGCGATTTTCTCGATGCGCGCGCGTCGGTTGACCACCTCGGCGATGGCTTCAGTGCTTGCACCAGGGCCCAGCGCCTGAATTTGCTTGATTTTAGCTGCATTGAGTGCTTCTTCTAAGCCTTTGATGAGCCCATAGAAAGAAACTTCAGCGGTATTCGGAATAAAAGAAAACACGCTGTTGTCGTAGTCGTGGCCAACGCTGTCTAAAACATCCTTGACAATTAAACGCCCTAGCGCCTTGCGTTCTTTATAGATATCTGCGTCTGAGCCTCTCGAGAAATAAATGCGTTCAAAAGAGCACTGCTTGAGCTCGCGCGGCGCATTGATTTCGATTTCTTTGACTTGTCCTTTTTTCTCAATGATCAGTGCATGGCCTGGTTTGAGTTCTCGGATGTCTTCTACTTTGAGGTTGAAGGCCGTTTGAATCACGGGGCGCTCTGAAGCGACCACGCAAATTTCATCGTCTTCGTACCAGAATGCCGGGCGAATACCGCTGGGGTCTCGGAGCACAAAAGCAGCACCGTGGCCTAGTAAGCCAGCCATGGCGTAGCCGCCGTCCCAGCGGTCAGAGGCTTTCTTTAATATGTGGTCAATTTTGATTTCGTCTTGGATACGGCTGAATATGTCAGCTTTGGCATAGCCAAGGCTTTTGTAGTGAGCGTAGAGTTCTTCGTTTTCGACATCGAGAAAATGCCCGATTTTTTCCATGACGGTGACGGTGTCGGATTTTTCTTTGGGGTGCTGCCCGAGCTCGACGAGCGTGCCAAAGAGTTCGTCGACGTTGGTGAGGTTGAAATTACCCGCCACAACAAGGTTGCGGGTCATCCAGTTGCTTTGACGCAAGAAGGGATGGCAGCTTTCAATAGAATTGCGGCCGTAGGTGCCGTAGCGCAGATGCCCTAAAAAGACCTCGCCGGTAAAACCTACATTGCGCTTGAGGTAGTCGACGTCTTGGAGCGCTGCGGGGTTTTCGTCGTAAACGGCCTTGAATTTGGCATTGATTTGGTCGAAAATATCTTGGGTTGGGTTCTTTTGAACGGAGCGGGTACGAGAGATGTAGCGCTCTCCGGGTTGCATATCGAGCTTGATGTTGGCAATACCAGCGCCGTCTTGGCCGCGGTTGTGTTGCTTTTCCATCAACAAATGCATTTTGTTGAGGCCCCATAAGACTGATCCGTATTTGTCGAGGTAGTATTCCAGTGGTTTTTTGAGCCTTAAAAGGGCTATGCCACACTCGTGTTGAATTGGATCACTCATGGTTGCGTATTTGGTGGCAAAGGTAACTTTTTATTTGTAAATTTACGTTGTGAAATCCCTAGCAATCGTCTTTTTAATTGCTCTTCAACTCGCTTCGCAAGTCGGTATTCCTATTCATAAGCATTTCTGTGAAATGGACGGCGTCTTCGCTTCGGTTTTTGTGAAGGTTGATCACGAATGCAAAGAACCACACCCCGATTTACCCCCTTGTTGCCAGGCAACTCCTGCACAAGAAAAAGACGACTGCTGTTCAGATGAACTCGAGGTGGTCAAAACCGATATAGATCAACTGGCTTCTGCTCAGCAGCAGTTTACTTTTGAATCTTTGGAGGTACCGGTATTTTTGAATCCAAGATTTGAATGGGTCCTTTCACACCTAGTTGCAAATACTCAAATTTCTAAATCTCCTAAACATCGGCCGCCTCCACTTTGGCTCACCGGTAGGCAAATCCAAACTTTGCACCAAACCTGGCAAATCTGACAAGACCTCAGTTGATTTCAACTTTTGTCTTATCAATCTAATATGTCATGAAATTCTTTTATTCGTTAGGGAGCCTTTTATGGGCTTTCCATTTTCAAGCACAAATCAGGGGTGTGGTGCAGGGTGTAGATTCACTACAAACCAAACCGCTGAAAAACGTTAAGATTACTTTACTCAGAGCCGGCACGAGCGTTTACTCCAATGAAGACGGCACCTTTGAAATTTTATTGGGCAAGCAAAGCCCTGACACGCTTATGTTTAGCGCTAAGGGCTATCGTTCAGACCAAATGGTGGTGACGCGTTCAGACCGTTTTGCGGCGCTACATGTGGTGTTGGTTTCGGGGCAGTTGATCCGAGAAATCGTCGTAGAGGGCGGCAAAGACGCCCACGGCATTGCCAAATTGAAAACCTTGCACGTCGAGGAGCTCACAAGTGCCGAATTTCGAAAGGCCGCCTGCTGTAATTTGTCGGAGTCTTTCGAAACAAATGCCACCATAGACGTCAGTATGGCCGATGCCATATCAGGCGCTAAAAAAATTCAGCTTTTGGGCTTAGATGCAGTTTACACGCAGCTGCAAATGGAAAACATACCTTTTTTGCGCGGCCTTGAAAGCACCTTTGGTATGCACGTCATACCCGGTACTTGGCTCGAGTCTATTCAGATCACCAAAGGAACCGGTTCTGTTGTGAATGGCTATGAGTCTATGGCGGGCTTGGTCAATTTAGAATTTAAAAAACCCAAAGACCTTCCTTTGCTATATCTCAATGCGTATCAGAACCGCTTTGGGCGCACAGAACTCAATGTGCAAAGTGGCCAGCGGCTCTCCGAGCGCTGGCACATGGGCACTTTCCTTGCTGGCGCTGGTGTTTATGGAAACATTGACAACAACAATGATGGTTTCAGAGATCAAGTGCTGTCCAATACCTTTAACCTCTTGCAGCGCTTCAGCTACCAAGGCCCGCGCATGGAGGCGCAGTTGGGTATTCAAGCCTACGCCGACGACAAAACGGGCGGGCAAATGAGTTTTAGCAAGCAAAACCCCGTTGGTTTTGGTATGGGGCTGCAAAGTCAGCACCTCTCCGCTTTTTCGAAAACCGGATTTTTTGGCAAAAAGCCAGGCCAAAGCTTGGGCATTATTGCTAACGTCAAATTTCAAGACCTAAAAGGCTTTTACGGCCTGCGCACTTTTGAGGGCAAAGAAAGGAGACTGTATCTGAATGCCATTTACGATGGTATCATCGGCACGGCCGACCACAAAATCAAAGTAGGTGCCAGTTTTTTGGGCCTGCAAATTGGGCAGTTTGCCGCGCAGCCAAATGGGCTCATGACCCTGGGCAATGAGCGCACAGAATGGGTACCGGGCGTATTTGCCGAGTATACCTACTCGGGTAACCGCCTGTCGGCGGTTGTAGGTACGCGCTTTGACCAACACAACCTTGCAGGCGCACAGTTGGCCCCGGGCGCGCACCTCAAATACGCCCTCACCCCTCAACTGGACGTACGCGCTACCGCTGGCCGCGCTTGGCGCTTGCCCAATTACGTCATGGACAACCTCTCCTTATTGGCCAGTTCTAAGGTTTGGCTTGGCAATCAGGCCTTACTCCCCGAAATTTCGTATAATTTAGGCGCATCTATCGTGCAAGGATTTATTTTCAATAAACGCAAGGGCAGCCTTAGTTTAGATGCCTTCTACACGCGGTTTTCGCAACAATTAGTGGCCGACCGCGACACCCTTTCTAATTTTGTGGTTTTCAAAAACCTGAGCAATAACTCTTTGGCAAGTGTTGTGCAGTTCGAATTTTCCTATGAAGTTTTGCGCGGCCTAGATCTGCGCTTGGCCTATAAGTTTCAAGATGTTCGTGCGCTTTTCGATGGCAAACTACAAACGCAAGTGCTGCTGCCGCGCCAGCGCTATTTTGCCAATGTTGCCTACATGACCCGTAACAAACGCTGGGCTTGTGACCTTACGTACTCGCGCTATAGCGCCGTGCGCTTGCCGCAAAATGGACAGGGTAAACCATGGGCGCTGCTCAATGGCCAAATCACGAGAAACTGGAAAAAAACAGAATTGTATTTAGGAGGCGAAAACCTCCTGAACATCATGCAAGATCAGCCCATTATAGGTGCGGCAAACCCGTTTGGTTCGGATTTTGATGCGACAGAAATTTGGGCGCCAATTATGGGTTGGAATGCTTATCTTGGCTTCAGATTTACGATCAAATAACCATATACACTTCTATATAAAAGTTCAAACATTACTTTAATCTTTAATCATGAAAAATATCATTTGCTTTCTTTTTTTAGCATTAAGCACCACCCTTTTTGCCCAAAAACCGGCTGTTGTTTCGATCCAGACCAACGCGCAGTGTGGCGATTGCAAAGAGCGCATTGAAACGGCACTCAACCAGATCAAAGGGGTTGTGTATGCCGAACTCAATTTGGAAACGAAAATTGTTGAAATCAAATATAAGCCCACCAAAACAGACGTGGCAACGCTGCAAAATGCCTTAACGGCAATTGGCTATGACGCCGATGATCAAAAAGCAGATGCTACCGCACAAAAAGCCTTACCACTTTGCTGCCAGCCCGGGGGGCATTAGCGCTCGAGTTTATAAGACAAACCAATACCAATAACCGACTTGAACTGTGTGCGCGGCCCTGTATTGCCATCGCTGTCGGTAATGCGGACGTCGTCGTCGTAAATAAGATTCCATTGCGCTGAAGCCGACACCAACGAGTTGACTCTAAAAAGAAGCAAAAGCTCTCCGTTGACATCTATATTTTCAGGGTTGTTGAGGTAATTGCTAAACAATTCTAGCTTGGATTTCATTTCGATATTCTTGGCAATAGGCCGGTTGTATTTCATTTTGAGGTAGGCGCCATATTCCTGGCGGTAGCGCATGCCTGGATCCACGCCAAAAGAGCCTTTTGCACAGAGGCTATCATCAAGCACAAAAGTGGATTTGATGGCGATGGATGAAAAGAATATATTAAAGTTGTCATCTTTGCGGAAGTCTGCCCCAAGCGCCAAATTCAAATAGCCTGGCGCCATGAGCCTAGACACCGGAATGGAGTCGTTGGGGTAGGTGTAGCCATTGATACTCTGGGTCCGGAAGCTCGAGACAAAAGTAAGGAAGAAGCCCTTGGCGAGCTGCATTCCGAATGTACTTGAGAGGTCTAGCCTATCATCGGTTTTTTGGGCGCCAATTCCTTTGTTGTCGAAGTATTTAATGCCTCCTAGGGCAAAACTTGCGTCGTTGGTCCATTTGATGTTGTCTCGGGTGTAATAGGCAGAACCACTTGCTGCACCAATAATAGAGATATTATTGCGGCCGCCGGCATTCCAATTGACAAAAGAAGTTTGGGTTCCGCTCAACGAATAAAGCGATTTAAATATCCAATATGCCGTTGAATCTTGGGCGAATAAGGGTAGGATGCCTCCAAGACCAAACATAAATAAGAAAAATGTGTTTTTGGATAATAAAGCCATCACCTTGCAAAAATAATGCGTTTTCTAACCTTACTTTTCTTGTATCTTCCAATTATATCAACAGGGCTTTATGCACAAACTGCAGCAGATTATAGCCTAGCTCAAAATTGGGCTGCACTCCCCCAGCAAATTCCTCCAGATTTAAAGTCAAAAATTGCCGATACTTCACTTCACGCAATTGCCGATGTGTTTTACGTTTATCCTACCTTAAATACGGCTAAATCAGACTTTCGTTGGAATGTGCCCCTCGAAGACGCTTCGCAACGCGGCAAAGTACTCGAAACCGCACTGCCCTTTCAAGGGAGTGCTTTTGCTGAGGCTGGACGCTTTTATTGTCCGTTTTATCGCTCTGCGCATTTGCGATCTTATTACGTCGATGATCCGAAAGGAAAAGAAGCGTTAGCGCTGGCTTACGCCGACGTTCGGGCAGCCTTTCTTTATTACCTAGCGCACTACAACCAGGGCAGACCAATTATTTTGGCAGGCCATAGCCAAGGAAGTACCCATTGCGGGCTTTTGCTACAAGAATTTTTCGATGGCCAGCCCTTGCAGCAACAATTAATAGTAGCTTACCTACCTGGGGTTGGTATTTTTCCAGATCAGCTCAGTCATATTCCGCTGCTCACGAGCCCCACCCAAACAGGAGGTTATGTTACTTGGAATACCTTTAAAAAACGCATAGACCGCTCCGCTTATAACAAATGGTATAAGGGAAGGGCAGTGGTGAATCCGGTTTCATGGACCCTTGAACCTCTGGTGCCCAAAGAGACCCACAAAGGATTTTTATACGTCGATAATCAAGTATATGCCGCGCAATTTCAGACCCATTTAATTGACGGTGCCATTTGGATTGACAGGCCCAAAGGCAAGTTTTTTTTGATGAGTTTAACCATGCGCAATTACCATATCGGAGATATCAATTTATTTTGGCAAGATATCCGAGAAAATGCGCGTTTACGCGTCCAAAGTTTTAATGAAAAATAAGTATTTTTGTAGACCCAAAATCGACCACCATACATGACACCTTTTGAAAGACGCCATATAGGCCCAGGAGCTTCTGAAGAAGCACAAATGTTAGCTGCAGTTGGCGTAGCATCGCTCTCCACGCTCATCGACCAAACGATACCCGCTCAAATTCGCCTCAATCGCGAACTCCGCATCGATGCTGCGCTTTCCGAACAGGCTTACCTAGACCACATTACGGCACTTGGCGCTCAAAATAAAGTATTGAAGTCTTTTATTGGTTTGGGTTATCACGAAACCATTGTGCCTTCTGTGATTTTGCGAAACGTGCTCGAAAACCCAGGATGGTATACCGCCTATACCCCGTACCAAGCAGAAATTGCACAAGGGCGTCTAGAAGCATTACTCAATTTCCAAACCATGGTTATTGAGCTTTCCGGCATGACCATCGCCAACGCTTCTTTACTCGACGAAGCCACTGCAGCAGCAGAAGCCATGATCATGTTTTACAATTCGCGCAGCCGTGCCGACGTCCAAGCAGGCCGCAACAAATTTTTTGTCGACCAAAACACCTTGCCCCAAAGTATTGACGTCATGAAGGGCCGCGCGCTCAATTTGGGCATCGATTTCATTGTTGGCGATGCCACTACCTTAGCTCCAGACACCGCTTATTTTGGTGTTTTTGTGCAGTATCCGAACGCCAAAGGCCATATTCAAGATTGGTCTGCTTCCATTGCTGGCTGGAAAGCAGCCGGCATGCAAGTTGCGGTGGGCTCAGACCTGCTCTCCCTCGTTTTACTTCAATCTCCGGGTAGCATGGGCGCCGATGTCGTAACGGGTTCTGCCCAGCGCTTCGGGGTGCCAATGGGCTACGGAGGCCCGCACGCCGCTTTCTTTGCCACCAAAGAAGACTACAAACGCAACTTACCAGGCCGGATCATAGGCGTTTCCAAAGATGCCGACGACAACCAAGCACTACGCATGGCCTTGCAAACCCGCGAACAACACATCAAACGAGACAAAGCAACCTCCAATATTTGTACAGCTCAAGCGCTTTTGGCGGTAATGGCCTCCATGTATGCTGTTTACCACGGCCCAGATGGCATCCGCGCTATAGCCAACCATGTACACGCTTTGGCGAGCACCGCTGCCAAAAGCTTGCAACATGCCGGCATCGCTATTGGCTCCGGTCATTTCTTCGATACCATTCACTTACAAGGCGTCGATTGCAAATCCATAAGAGGCAAAGCAGAAGCTGCAGGTCTCAATTTCAATTACATCTCTGACAACGAACTCAGTATTTCTTTTGGCGAGCCGCACACCCATGCAGACCTACAAGCGGTCTTGGCTGTTTTTGGCGCCCAAATTCAAGTCGCCAATACGGCCATTCCAGCTGCGCTTAGCCGCACTGAGCCCGTTCTTTCACATCCTGTTTTTAACTCCTATCATTCGGAGTCTCGCATGATGCGCTACCTCAAGCGTCTCGAAAACAAAGACCTTTCTTTGGTACACTCCATGATTCCGCTCGGTTCTTGCACCATGAAACTCAATGCAGCTTCCGAAATGATGGCCGTTACCAACCCGCAATTTGCCAATATGCACCCGTTTGCTCCCTTAGATCAGGCAGTAGGGTACCACAAGATGTTCGCACAACTTGCCCAAGACCTCTGCGAGGCTACCGGTTTTGCAGCAGTTTCTTTGCAGCCCAACTCTGGCGCACAAGGCGAATACGCAGGCTTAATGGTCATCAAAGCTTACCATGAGTCGAGAGGAGATTTCCAACGAAAAAAAATGATCATTCCGTCTTCTGCACACGGCACCAACCCCGCATCTGCTGTAATGGCAGGTTTTGAAGTTGTGGTTACCGGCTGCGACGAAAACGGCAACATCGATATCGAAGAACTTCGCAACGTAGCCACCGAACTCAAAGATGTGTTGGCTGGAATTATGGTTACTTACCCATCTACACACGGTGTTTACGAAGAAGGCATCATCGAAGTCACGAGCATTATTCACGACAACGGAGGCCAAGTTTACATGGATGGTGCCAACATGAATGCGCAAGTTGGCCTAACCAACCCAGGTAATATTGGTGCCGATGTCTGCCACCTTAATCTTCACAAAACCTTCGCCATACCGCATGGCGGTGGAGGCCCTGGTATGGGTCCGATTGGTGTAGGAGCTCACCTCGCGCCTTTCTTGCCGAGTAATCCGCTGATCAAAACTGGTGGTGAAAAGCCAATCCACGCGATTTCAGCTGCGCCGTATGGTTCTGCTTTAATTTTAACCATTTCTTACGCCTACATCAAGATGCTAGGAGCTGAGGGCTTGCGTCGTTCTACAGAATTAGCGATCCTCAATGCCAATTACATTGCTTCTCGCTTAAAAGGACACTACGACACCCTCTACACCGGTGCCAACGGTACGGTTGCTCACGAAATGATCCTCGATTGCCGAGACTTCAAAAGAACTGCCGACATCGAAGTAGCAGATATAGCCAAGCGCCTGATCGATTTTGGCTTCCATGCACCCACTGTTTCTTTCCCTGTTGCCGGAACCCTCATGATAGAGCCAACAGAGTCCGAGGACAAAGAAGAGCTAGACCGCTTCTGCGACGCCATGATCAAAATTCGTGAAGAAATCCGCGAGATCGAAAATGGCCATGCCGATAAATCCAATAACCTGCTCAAAAACGCACCGCATACCGCAGATTGTATTATTAACCGCAACTGGACCTACCCTTACGCGCCGCAAGAAGCAGCCTACCCACTGCCTTATTTACTGGAGTCTAAATACTGGGCCCCTGTACGCCGCGTAGACAACGCCTTTGGTGACCGCAACCTCGTTTGTAGCTGCCCTAGCGTAGAAAGTTACGCACATATTCAAGACTAATGAAACTCGATATCCTTGCTTTTGGTGCCCACCCCGACGACGTCGAACTCTCTGCGGCGGGCACCTTGTTGCACTACGCTGCGCAAGGTAAAGCAATTGGCGCGGTAGACCTCACCGAAGGCGAACTCGGCACCCGTGGTTCGGTAGCCTCTCGTTACCAAGAAGCCGAGGCAGCATCCCAACTTTTAGGCTTGAAAGTGCGCAGCAACCTTCGCATGCCCGACGGTTTTTTTGAGCACAACCAAGCCAACTTACTTCGAATTATCGAACAAATTCGTTTGCATCGGCCAGAAATTGTAATGGCCAACGCACTTTCTGATCGCCACCCCGACCACGGCAGGGCAGGCCGTTTAGTAGCTGAAGCCTGTTTTTTGGCAGGTTTGCGCAAAATCAACACCGAGCACAACGGCACGGCTCAAGAACCTCACAGACCGCGAATGGTCTTGCATTACATCCAAGATTTTCAGTTGGAACCTTCTGTTGTTTTCGATGTTACGCCTTTTGTAAACCAAAAATTAGCGTGTGTTAAAGCCTATAAAACGCAGTTTTTTGACCCCAATTCAAAGGAGCCCAATACACCCATATCAGGCGAGTTATTTTTTGATTTCTTAAAAGGACGCATGCAAGAAATGGGCCGCCCGGCTGGCCTCGACTACGCCGAGGGCTTTGTGATCAATAGGCGGTTTGCTGTCAAAGATTTATTTGACCTCATTTAATAGCCCGTTACTTTCCCTTTATCTACTGCCGGAATGCCGTTGGTCATCCAACTCGGGGCTGCTTCATTCATGAGGTAGTGGTCAAAGAATTGCCGCATCCGAATAGACAAATCGTATTTATTTGCCAATTTGGTGAGGTTGTGGTCGTCTCCATTATAGTTTAGCATCCAGCAAGGTTTAGCCAAGCGGCGCATTCCGTTGTAGAGTTCTATACCTTGGTACCACGGAACAGCACCGTCTTGGTCATTGGCCATGATCAACAGTGGGGTTTGTACTTTGGGTAAGTGAAACAATGGTGAGTTTGCTATGTATAGCTCTGGCTTTTCCCAAATGGTGGCGCCAATGCGGCTTTGGGTGCTTTCGTACTGAAACTGTCTATTGAGCCCGCTACCCCAACGGATGCCACCGTACGCCGAAAACATATTGCTCACGGGCGCACCGGCCATGGCGGCAGCAAAGCGTGTTGTCATGGTAATGAGCATCGCACTTTGGTAACCACCCCAACTCTGCCCCTGCAAGCCCATGCGTTTGTCGTCTATCGGATAATTCTTGATGAGGTGATCTGCTGCACTCATGATACTGTTGTAGGCGCCTTCTGCCGGTTTTCCAGGTTGGTAACGAATGTCTGGTACGAATACCAAATAACCACCACTGGCATACTCGGTTGGGTTAATGATACTTGCCGAAGGCTTGGGTGCTTGGTAGTTGTGTAGGTTATCCGAATTGAGTTCGTAATAATAAAATAAGAGCGGGTATTTTTTGCTTGGGTCGTAGTTTTCAGGTTTGTAAAGCAAGCCTTCTAATTCTTTGCCATCGTAGGCCTTCCATTTGACGCTTTCCACCGTAGCCCAATTGTAAGCGCTTTGCTGCGGATTAGCCACTGAAATTTGGCGTCCAGCATTCCAATTGGCTTTGTGTAGCCATAGGTCAGGATAGGTGTTAACGTCCATTTTTCTGAGTAAATAGGTATTGGTTTTCTCTGCTTTTTTAAACCCGGCAATTCTTTGAGGAATTTCAATCGTTTTTTGCAGCCCGCTTTGATCGTATAGATAAAGTATTTCATTCTTATTGGATTTGCGCAGCCCGATAAAATAACCGTCCCGAAGATCCAAAAAGGCGGAGTCGCGGTGGTTGCGTTCAAAGCGAAGCTCAATTTGGTCTGTGGTGGCACTTTCATTGGAAACACTCGTTAGGGTTTTAGCTTCGATATCATAGCGCCAAATATCGAATTCAGACTGCAAACAAACTGCTTTGGCATTTTTGGTAAAACCAAGGTAACCCACCGGCCCGGCTTCCATCGGCATGCCATTTAAGTCTTCTTCCCATTTGATATCCATTCTGCTGCAGTTCATGCAGGTATGTTTTTGCTTTTCGATGTCGAGCAGCATCCATTTTTGCCCTTCTGTGAGGTAATACGTAAAAAACCGTGCATCGGCAGATAACTCGCTGTTGTAAGCCCAACCCTTGCCCAATAATTCTAATTTGCCTGTTTCGAGCTCAATGCGGTAGTAATCACTCCGAGATGGCGCTTTCCATTGTGCCTCTATTTGGTAAGGGTCTTGATTGCGCGCAATTAAGTACGGCGCTTGCATTTGTTTATCGATCGAAACGCGGATGGTATCGTTTTCGAGGGGGACTAAACGGTCACTGTTGAGGTGGTAAACGTAGAGCAAGCCGCGTTTGAGGTCTTGTTCTTTTGTGAGCAGTTGTTGGGGCTGGATATTCAAATCTTGGTAGTGCCAAATATCTAAATTGACTTTTTCGCGGTCTATAAGCGTGTCTTTTTGCTCTTTTTCTCGGGGTGTTATTGCAAAATAAAGCAACTGACTGTTATCGCTAAACAGTGGTTTTCGGCCTGTGGCAATGCACTGGTAAGCGCCATCAGCGCTTGGATTAAAATCTGTAGAGTCGCCAAAATTAGTTGTTTTGAGCTGGCTTAAGTCAAAAAGCAAGAGTTGTCTGTTTTTGATTTTCGAGGTATCCGTACTATATAAAAAAGTGAGCAACGCATTATTTGGGCTCCAAGTGAGGTCAGAAACAAGCGGCTGGGCCTCAAATTCTTTGAGCAAGCTCAAGTCATTAGTTTGGTAAATACAGACCTGCAAGGAGTCCATTTTAACTTTTCTTTGCCTTATTACTGCAATCTTGGACCCGTCAGGGCTCAAAGCGAAAGCAGTGATGCTATCTAAAAACGGAAAATTATCTTGCCCGGCGGTGTATACCTTTAAGCGGTTTCCTTCTGTTTTGTATGGGTTTGCTTTTACAGGTTCGGGTTTTTTCCAAAAGAGGAGTTGCTCCCATTTTGTAGGCTCGGTCTTTTTTACTTTTTGCGGAGTCACTTCCTGAAGAAATGCCAAAACAGGCGCTTCTTCGGCCGGTTGCACTTGCTTGACTTGATCAAATTTGAAAATAGTATCTTGCGATAGGTGGTAAATATATAAAGAGTCTTTGGGCCACTTTTTTTTATCGACCTTATCGAGTTCGCGTTTGCGGAGTGTATCGAAGTCTGGGCTCATTTCCCAAGCCAAAAAACTTTCATCGGAGGCAATAAGGGCGTTATTGCCGCGCAAAATAGAATCGTGTTTTTGTGTTGCAGCGTAGTAAAAGTGTAAAACCGGATTTCCTCTGAGCACCGTAAGCTCATAGCTCACAATTTGTCCGGTTTTAGAAATTTGTTCTTTTTCTAATCGTTTCCAGGTATCATAGGCCTTGTCATCAAGTGCGGGCTTTTGAGCAAAAAGAAGGAGCGCATTACTCAAGAAGAGCAGCAGTAGAAGAAGGTGTTTCATCGTTTTGATTTATGAAAAGAGACTAAATATACGCCGGTAAAAATAAACAACATGTAGAGAATGCGTTCTAAAGTAATGGTATGAGTGTAGTCGGCAGCCCAACCGAGCATGGCAAAGAGCACCGTAAAACACATGACCATGACAGGCTGGGTATAAATATAGGCGGCCGAAACTGTTGCACTCACGTATTTTAGTGCAAAAATGGAAAGCAAATAAGTCAGAAAAGTGACACCAACAATTACATAACTGATTTTGTACCAAGCACTGGCCGGAATGTGCTCAAACTGAACGGCAGATAGGTGGCTCCAAGTAGGAGGGAAGAGCAGCAAAAGGAGCAGTCCGATGCTGAACACATAGGTGATGACCTGAATGGGGCTGTATTTGAGCAGGAGCGGTTTGGAAAGCACGAGGTAAAGCGCATAACTCAGTGCATTAATGAGCAAGAAGAGGTCGCCGATAGGCGAAGCGCCCGGCAGCTTACCTGAACTAAGGGTAAGTAGAATGGCACCCGCAGCCCCAATGAATATGCCGGTATAATTATGCGCACTGAGTTTTTCTTTGGTAATGACGGCAGCTAAGATAAAAACCATTAGGGGGTTTAGGGCCATAATAATACCCGCATTGAGGGCCGACGACAAATTGAGCCCATGAAAAAAGAACAGCTGATTAACCGCTACTCCAAAAAGGCCTGCAGCTGCAAAGCGCCAGTAGTCGGAGCGGTCTACGGGTTTTCTTTTTTGTGTGAAGAGCAAGATCCAAAACAAGAGTACAGCGCCACTGACGCGCAGCAAAATAAACGTATTGGGGTCGAGGTATTGCGGCATGACACCTTTGGCCAACACATGGTTGGCGCCATACAGCAAATTGACCAACAAGAGCGCGAGATGCGCTTTGAGAATTTGTGAACCCAACATAAGGCAAAGGTAGTTATTCCGTATCTTTGTTACATGCACCTCTCGCACTTGCATTTAGTCAATTACAAGAACTACCCCGACCTCGAACTTGATTTCGTAGCGGGCATCAACGGAATTGTAGGGCCAAACGGCGCCGGCAAGACCAACATTCTAGATGCAGTCTACTACCTGAGTATGTGCAAGAGCTACCTTAATGTCAATGACCGCCACAACATGCGCTTTGAGCAATCGTTTTTTTCGATCTCTGGCCAATGGCAGCTCGACCAAAAAACGCATGAGGTGCAGGTGGCCTACAAGGCCGGCGTCAAGAAGCAAATCAAATGGAATAAAAAAGCCTACGACAAACTTACCACGCACATTGGTAAGTTGCCCGTGGTATTTATTTCTCCCTACGATGGCGACCTCATTGCAGAGGGTTCTGACTTGCGCCGTAAATGGATGGACGGCATTTTAGCTCAACTAGACAAAACCTATTTAGAAGAAATTCAGCGCTACGCTCGGCTGCTCGAACAGCGCCATGCCGTGTTGCGCAATATGCACGAACACCGTCTCTTTGATCCAGACGCCATTGAGGCTTGGGACGCCCAACTCATTCCAAGCGGCAACTATATTCATGCCCAGCGCAAAGCATTTTTAAATGAATTCATTCCGGTCTTCAAGCGCTTTTATCAAGAAATTGGCCAAAATGCGGAAGAAGTAGACATCAGTTACCGCTCGCAACTTTCCGAAGCCCCTTTTGAAGAACTCATGCAGGCCTCTGCCAGAAAAGATGCAATTACCCAATATACGAACATCGGTATCCACAAAGACGACCTCTTATTTACGATCAAAGGGCACCCGGTCAAAAAATTTGGTTCTCAGGGGCAGCAAAAATCATTTATTATTGCCCTGCGCTTGGCACAGTTCGATTGGCTCAAGCAACACAAAGGTCAAAAACCCGTTTTGCTACTCGACGATATCTTTGATAAACTCGATAACGAACGCGTTGCCCGCCTTATTGCGTTGGTGAGTGCAGACTACTTTGGTCAGGTACTCATTACCGATACTGACCCTCAGCGCATGCAGGCCCTTTTTGAGCAGCTACCCGGAGCAACCCAATTATTTCAAATCAAAGACCAACAAGCCCAAGCCCTATGAGTTCAGACAACAAAAGACAAGGCGAAGAAAAGCCACTCGGGCAATTAGTCAAAGGAATCATGAAAGCCTATGGTCTCGACGACAAATTGAAGGCCTACGACCTCATTGCCGCATGGCCCGAGCTCATGGGCACTGCAGTTGCCAAGCGCACCACTGATATCCGCATCGAAAACAATACCCTTTACCTCAAAATCGATTCGAGTGTTATGAGAGACGAACTCTTTCATGGCAAGCAAATTATTATTTCGCGTTGTAATCAGTTTGTGGGCGAGGAGCTCATCCGAGATGTTTGGTTTAGCTAGTTTTTGTAATTTTGTTTACTTAATCAATCCATTATATGTCAAACGCATTTTTTAAAGTCCCAGTTGCCATCAACGAGCCTGTTAAATCTTACGCTCCTGGCTCGTCAGAGCGCGCATCTTTGCTTGCCAAATATCAAGAATTTAAAGACCGTAGCCCTATCGAAGTCCCGATGTATATCGGCGGTTCTAAAGTCACTACAACCAATAAAAAGGCACTCATTATGCCCCACGACCACCAAAAAGTCATTGGGCACTATAACCAAGGCGATGCAACGCATGTAACAGCAGCCATTGACGCTGCATTACGTGCAAAAACAGCTTGGGCAGCTTTGCCATGGCAAGACCGCGCTGCCGTTTTCTTGCGCGCTGCAGACCTCCTTGCAGGTCCTTTTCGCGACCGCCTCAATGCGGCTACCATGCTCGCGCAGTCCAAAAACGTTTTTCAAGCCGAAATCGACGCCGCTTGCGAGCTCATCGATTTTTTTCGTTTCAACGTCCAATACATGACCCAAATCTACAGCGAGCAGCCGGGGTCTTTACCCGGTATGTGGAACCGCTTAGAATACCGCCCACTAGAAGGCTTTGTCTTTGCACTCACCCCTTTTAATTTTACATCTATCGCCGCAAACCTCTCAGCTGCACCAGCCATGATGGGCAATGTTGTTGTTTGGAAGCCAGCCGAAACTCAAATATATTCGGCTCAGGTCATCATGGAACTTTTCGAGGCAGCCGGCTTGCCTGCAGGGGTCATTAACATGGTAACAGTAAGTGGACAAGTTGCTGGCGAGGTCATTTTTGCCCACAAAGATTTTGCAGGTATACATTTTACAGGTTCTACTGACGTATTTCGTCAGCTCTGGAAAAACATCGCCAATAACATCGAAAACTACCGCTCTTATCCGCGTATTGTGGGTGAAACCGGCGGCAAAGACTTCGTTATGGTGCACAACAGCGCCAACGCAGCCGAGGTAGCCACTGCGCTCTCTCGCGGTGCCTTTGAATTCCAAGGCCAAAAATGTTCTGCTGCCTCACGTGCTTATATCCCAGAAAGCCTTTGGCCTGCAGTTCAAGAAATCTTAGTGGCGCAGGTCAATTCCTTCAAACAAGGCAGCCCTGAAGATACCTCCAATTTTGTCAATGCCGTCATTAGTGAGCGTGCTTTTGATAGAATAGCTGGATATATCGATTACGTCAAAGCCCAACCAGATGCTCAAATCATCACCGGCGGCACCTATGACAAAGCGGTGGGTTACTACATTGCCCCGACAACCGTCGTGACCACCAACCCGAAATTCCGCACCATGGTCGAAGAAATCTTTGGCCCTGTGCTCACCATCTACGTTTACCCAGATGCCCAATATTCAGAAACCCTTGACCTCGTCGATCAAACTTCAGAATATGCACTCACAGGCTCTATCATTGCTACTGACCGCTATGCTATTCAGTTGGCCAATGAAAAACTCATGAATGCTGCTGGTAATTTCTACATCAATGACAAGCCAACAGGTGCTGTTGTAGGCCAACAACCATTCGGTGGCGCACGCGGATCCGGTACTAACGACAAAGCTGGTGCAGCCATGAACCTCATGCGTTGGACTTCCGCACGTACCATCAAAGAAACGTTTGTGCCACCAGCCGATTACCACTATCCTTTTTTGGGCTAGGCTAAAAAAAATCAAGCCATGCGTGTTGTTTTAGTCATTTTCTTTTTTACAATTTGCTCTTTTGGAGCTGCCGCACAGTGGCGTTGGTATTTGCAAGCAGAAGTCGGCGCCAATAAACAAGAATTTCAGCAGGCCTACGCACTTACTCAACAACCTTTTGATCCAGAATCATTTTGGAAGGGGACAGCCGGTGGCGAGCTCCAATTTGGCTATACCTTTTTAAAGGTGGTCACTGCCTACACAGGTCTTGGTTATGCACATCAGAATCTCGCGTATCAAACTACTGAATGGGCTACCGACGACTCCGGCGCACCGTTTTTATTGCTTTGCCAAAAGAATGCAAGCGGCGAACTCCTTACTTTGCCTATAGGTTTAGAATTTAAGGCGCTGAGTGTGCATTTGGGTGGTGGTATGCAGTACCGCTACCGTGTTCAAGGCACCATGCAACGAGATTTTTACGCTTTTTACCCTGGTGCACCTTCCGCAAACTTGCTAAGTTCTGATGAAGTTGAGCATACACAAGCCAAATTAGATATGGGTTATTTCGCTTATTTGCAGTGGAACCCCACCAAAAGGATAGGTTTACGCGCCAGTGCTTACCGCGGCTTTCGCGATCTCAGTAATGGTGCAGAGGTGGGTGCTTTCAATGAATGGCAGCAGCTCTTTAATTCGGAATCTCTGATTATCAAGAATTTACAGTTCAACCTTGGCTTGAACATTCGTTTATCGGAATAAGTATAGCATGATGAAGTTGCTTATTTTTATTTGCTTATTTGGTGTCTTGACCTCATTTTCTTTTTCGAATAGCTCCGAGACAAAGTATAATTTACAGGTCAGCGTGAGTGCCGTATCTAGTTCGAGAGGTTGGGTTGAGTTTGCGCTCTACAGAAATCCGGACACCTTTGCAAAGGTAGGCACTACGTATCGTTTGGCGCGCACTGATGCCCAAAAAGGAATGGTCACTTATACCTTTAAAGACCTGGAGCCAGGTAAATACGCAGTTGTGGTTTATCATGACGTCAACCAGAATAAAATTTGCGATAAAAATTTCTTTGGCGTCCCGACAGAAGCTTACGCTTTTTCGAATAATGTGAGGCCCAACCTAAGCGTCCCGGGTTTTGAAGAATGCAGCTTCAAATTTAGTCAAGACCGCACTATCCATATCAAAATGGTGTACTAAGCCTTTTACCTTTCAAACAGACTTCAGTTGAATCAGTACTTCTTCTATTTGTTGGAGCAACGGTTGCCCATCGTTTTGGATGATATACGGAGTTAGGCCCATTTTTTTGGCATCTGGCCATTGATTGGCCACGCGGCTTAGTATTTCTTCACGACTCAAGTTGTCTCTGGCTTGTACGCGTTGAATTCTTGTTTCGAGCGGCGCAATGATCAGAATTGTTGCATCGAATTGTTGGTAGGCAGCGGTTTCAAAAAGAATGGCCGCTTCATTGAAAACAAGATCAGTAGTTTGTTGCCCAGCCCATTCGTTGAAGCGCTCTCGCACCAACGGATGCAGCAACTTAGAAACCCGTTCTTTTAATATTGGGTCTGAAAACAAGCGCTCCGCTAAATAACTGAATTGAAAGGCGCCGTCTTTATAAATATCCGCTCCAAAAATTAGGCTCATTTCTTTTTTGACCAGCGGATGCGCAACATACAGTTTTTTAGCCTCCACGTCGGAATAGAATACAGGGTAGCCCATGTGTTCGAGCACCCCTGCTATGGTACTTTTACCCGATCCGATTCCGCCAGTTAAACCAATGTGTCTCATCTCCCGAAATTAGCAAAAGAATGTTGTAAATTTGCTGTATGCCGCAAAAAGAATGGTTCGCCACTTGGTTCGATTCACCGTATTATCATTTGTTGTATCAGCACCGCGACGACAACGAAGCGCAGTTGTTTTTGAACAAACTTATTGGCGTACTTGAATTAAAACCAAGTGCACGCATTCTCGATCTTGCCTGTGGAAAAGGCCGTCATTCCATTACCTTGGCTCAAATGGGCTTTGAGGTTTTAGGCGCCGATTTAGCTGCCAATAGCATTGCAGCTGCCCAAGAAAATCAGAACGCGCTGCAGCTAGACAAGCTCCAATTTGTCGTTCATGACATGCGCAAGCCCTTTACTGGGCAATATTTTGCTGCTATTTTTAATTTGTTTACAAGTTTTGGCTATTTCGATACACTTGAAGAGAACCAAGCTGTTTGTAAGGCGCTTGCAGCCATGCTGCAACCTGGAGGCATGGTCGTGATCGACTTTTTGAATGCGCCAAAGGTATGTGCGGCACTCAAGCCAACTGAAATTGTTATCAGAGACGGTATTCAATTTAATATTGAACGTTGGCATGATCAAAAGCACATCTTTAAAAAAATTGAGGTGCGTGCAACTACTGAAAATACCCCAAATGCTATTTTTACCGAAAGGGTTCAAGCATTGACGTTGGCGCATTTTGAAGCACTGTTATCTCCTTATTTTGAGCTCCAAGCAACTTACGGCTCTTATGCGCTCGAGGCTTATGACCCTACAACAAGTGATCGCCTTATCCTTATTGCAAAAAAGAAACCATGAATTTTTATCTTGTTCAATTCCTATTAATTGCTTCAGTTGTGCTTGGTGGTGGCGTCGTGAGTTACCTCAATGCAACCAACAAAAATCAGTACATCAAACTTGTTTTGGCTTTTAGTGGAGGTTTTTTATTGGCCGTTATTTTTCAGCATTTATTGCCTGAGCTCTACGGTTCTCATGAAGGGCATGCACATGTACACACTGAAGCTCTCCCATCTTTTCATGTTGGTGTATTTATTTTGCTCGGGTTTTTGGTGCAACTTATATTAGAATATTTTTCAGGAGGTATAGAGCACGGGCATGTGCATGTGCACAAAGGGCAGGCCATGCCTTGGGCCTTGTTTATTTCATTGTCTGTGCACTCTATAATTGAGGGTATACCGCTCGGTAATATGCTCAGAATAGGGGTAGAGCCAACAGCCTATGCCTATGATGCAAGTTTCTTTTGGGGAATTGTTTTTCATCAGATACCTGTAGCCATAGCGCTCATGACTTTATTATTTGCAACAAGACTCAAGTGCAGAGAGGCCTGGCTGATACTTTTAGCATTTGGCCTCATGACGCCATTTGGCGTGTTTATGGGCTTAGGAATTACAACTGAGCAGTTAGGCCTGAATGTAAATATGATTTTGGCGGTGGTCGTCGGGATGTTTTTACACATTTCGACAACCATTATTTTTGAAACCACCGAGAATCACAAATTCAATTTACTCAAGTTAATGAGTATTTTGGTTGGCGTTGCTTTGGCTTTGAGCGCCTTCTAAAAGATTTGCTTAGAAAGGTAGATCGTCGTCGTCTTCGGTGCTGGCGCCAACGCCAGGTAACGAATCAGAACCCATATCCATTGCAGATGGGCCACTACTTGGCATGCCCATTGGTTGGCTTTGACCTTGTTTTTCGATGCGCCAAGCCTCAATGGTGTTGAAAAACTTTACTTCTCCTTGAGGGCTCGTCCATTCGCGTCCGCGTAGATTAAAAGAAACCTCCACATTATCGTTTGCCTGGAAGGAATCAAGCAAAGTACATTTGTCTTGGGTTGCTTGAAAGAGAATATCTTGAGGATACATAGAAGTCGTATCTGTAACGACAAACTCTCTTTTTTGAAATTTGTCTGAAATACGTTGGGTGTCTTGAATGACTTTAATGGTGCCGGTGAATTTAAACATGGACTTATTATTAGTTATTAAAAGATAAAAGGGTGAGCCAGGCTTCTTCTAGTTGGTTCTCTGAAAGTAGTTCTTTGGCTCTATGGTGCAGTGCTGTTTCGAGCGCATTGGCATTGGCTTCAAGATCTAGAAAAAGCGAGGAAAGTTCGATCAATTTGTATTCGTTGACATCGGTCTCGTTGGGTAGTTCTTCGATACCTGCGAGTTGGCCGAGGTCATTGGCACTGAGTACTTGACTATTTTTGATGTCTGGTGGTAGGGCATCATAGCCTATACCGCAAGTGGAAATGGGTTTTTTGATTTCAAACATAGATGCTGTGTTGGCCCGGCAATACCAGTCTGCACCCATACGAGCTACTAGATCAATTTTGTGCTGATCGATGAGCCCGTGCTCATTGAGGAGGCTTTCGTGGATATGCATTTGAAGCACCTCGCAAATAATAAGGTTGCCAGCGCCCCCTTCTTGACCGAGTTCGATGATTTGTTGAACCTTGCACTCAAATTGTACGGGTGCTTCTGCCACGCGAAAAGGCGCTACTTTATGAGAGGCAAGCGCGGTAAAACCAGCTTTGACGAATTCGTCTACACCCGGTGCATAAGGCGAGCTTGCAAGGCTCATTTGGTGCACCATGTTGTAGTTGACGACATTGATGACGACCTCTGGAATCGCCTTTGCGTTGTTGTAGGTGTCTTTGCTTTGGCCCGTTCGCCCCGATCTTGCAGGAGAAAATACGAGAATAGGAGGGTTGGCACTAAAGACATTGAAAAAACTAAAAGGCGCCAAATTGGCATTGCCTTGCGCGTCTAGCGTTGAGGCAAATGCAATAGGGCGTGGGCCAATGGCACCTAATAAAAGTTGGTGCAAACGCTGTACGGTGAGTTCTTTCGGATCTAAGCTGAGCATTGTGTTTCAAAGTTAGCCAAATTTCGTAAATTGGCGTTGTGATTTTACGGACATCTCTTTGTTGTTTATTACTTTTTTTGAGTGCGAACGCTACCGCACAAAATAAGCGCAATTCAAGTGGTCAACGACATGGAAAATGGGTCTTTACGGGCAAAGATTATCCAAGTCGACATTTACCCAAAACACAAAAAGTAGAGGAAGGCAATTATGTCAATGGCCGAAAGGAAGGCACATGGATCAAATACTTTTCAAATGGCAAAACACAGTTGAAAGGAACTTACAACAATAACAGACCCGAGGGTTCTTTCACGCGCTATTATCCAAATGGTCAAATTGCCGAACAAGGTGATTTTAGAGCCAATGGTTATAAGGGTATGTTGCTGCGCTTTCACGAAAATGGTCAGCTTGCCTACAAAGCAAATTTTAACAATCTGGGGCAAGAGAGTGGAAAGGTGAGCTACTACCATCCAAACGGAAAACTCGCTTTGAGTTATACCGTTAAAAATGGCCTAGTACAAGGCCAAGTCTCGCGTTACCATCCAAATGGTCAACTGCAAAGTTCTTTTGACATTGAGGCCAATGGCCAAATTGGGGCGCTGCAAAAAGCTCCTGACCAAAAGGAAATAGCCGTTCCAAAACCAACTCCTACATCGAATGATTACCCGCCTCGAGTGGTTCATCCGAAAACCAAAGGATTGCGCTTTGTGCCTAATGGTTATAATAAGGTCTATAACGATAACGATGAAATTTGGATAGACGGCGAATTTAAAAGTGGGCAATTATACGACGGTAAAGTTTACGACTACGACAAAGATGGTATATTACAGAAGGTTCGTATTTACAAATTAGGAAAGTATCATTCAGACGGACAGCTCTAATCGTTAAGATTTCTTAAATTTATCCCCAAATTCACCACATGAAAGCATACGTTTTTCCTGGGCAAGGCGCCCAATTTTCAGGAATGGGCAAAGATCTACACGATCATTCTGCACTCGCTCGTTCTTTATTTGCTCAGGCCAATGAGATACTCGGTTTTGATATTCAAAGCATTATGTTTGAGGGCACCGATGAGGCCCTCAAACAAACGAATGTAACGCAACCCGCTATTTTTCTGCATAGCACCATACTTTCGGCGTGTCTAGGTGAGCGCTTCCAGCCAGCTATGGTTGCAGGCCATTCCCTCGGAGAGTTTTCAGCACTCGTTGCCAATCAAACATTATCCTTTGAGGATGGTCTTCGTTTGGTAGCTAAGCGTGCCACTGCGATGCAAAAGGCTTGTGAACAAACCCCCAGCACAATGGCCGCCATTTTAGGCCTTGAAGACGACGTTGTTGAGCGCATTTGCGCTGAAATCGACGGCGTGGTGGTTGCGGCCAATTATAATTGCCCAGGCCAACTCGTGATCTCTGGAAGTATTGCTGCTATAGACGAAGCTTGTGCCCAACTAACAGCTGCCGGAGCCAAACGCGCTTTGGTCTTGCAGGTAGGGGGTGCTTTTCATTCGCCGCTCATGGAACCCGCTCGCGAAGAACTCGCTGCGGCCATTGAAGCAACCCATTTTACACAACCCATTTGCCCGATCTATCAAAATGTGAACGCGCAGGCGGTTACTGACCCTACCCAAATCAAGGCAAATTTGGTATCCCAACTAACAGGTGCTGTTCGCTGGACGCAAATCATGCAAAACATGCTTGCTCATGGCTGTTCGGAGGTTATTGAAGTAGGGCCAGGCAAAGTATTACAGGGCCTGTTTAAAAAAGTTGACCGCGAAATCCTAACCAGTAGCGCAGTACTTTAATTTTTTTTGTGGAATAAGTTGGACTTCGGCATCCTATCAATAAACATGCTGATGAAAAACTTTATGATGGTGTGGATGCTCATGACGGCAGTAAACACAGTAGCCCAATCCGGAACCGGTGATGTCATCGGAACTTTTATCAATTTTTCGACCCAACAACCTGTTGTAGGAGCCAAAGCCATGATCAAAGAAAATGGCCATGTATATTTGGCGCTTTCTAATGAAGAGGGTCGCTTTAGAATTGTTGGGGTACCTGCAGGTACTTACCAAGTAGCGGGTTCTTTTCAAAAAGATAGCACAGCAAAAGCAACCGTTGAAGTATTTATCGACGCGTATGCCAATGCAGGAATCCTATACTTCGAGAACAAAACCCAAGAAACAAAAGCGGTGCGTTTAAACGGAGGTCGCTACGAGCAAGCGCGCATACAAATCAGCGAAGTTCCAATGATGACAATTAGCTCCAAGCAAATCAAGTTTAGGTCTGACAAATTTAGTGTGGTCGATATGGTGGCTAATTCGAACTCAGATATTAAAAAAGATGAAGATGGTGGCCTTATGTTTCGCGGTGCACGAAAAGGCGATATGATCTATATGTTAGATGGCATCAAGTCTAATGAAGTGTTCAACGTGCCCAGCAGCGCCATCGGCAGAATTACCATATACACGGGTGGTTTGCCAGCCAAATATGGCGATACACTCGGTGGGGCTATCATTCTTGAAACCAAAAGTTATTTTGATCTCTATCGAGAATGGGAGATCAATCAGGCTAACTAAACATGAAGTTCTGGGGCCTTCTCGTAGCGAATCTCCCATAAAAACAAGCCTTGTGCAGGTACAGAAATAAACGCTTCCGAACGGTCTTGGGCAGCAATGATGTTGGGCAGTTCGGAGGCCTTTATTTTACCTGATCCGACCTCTACGAGCGTCCCAACAATAGCCCGAACCATATTGCGTAAAAAGCGGTTGGCACTAATTTCAAAATAGATGCCATCTTTACCCACCGACCATTCCGCTGCAAATACCTCGCATATATTTGTTTTGACATCTGTGTGGGCTTTTGCAAAAGTAGAAAAGTCTTGCCGACCAATAAGGTACTCTGCCGCTTGGTTCATAGCAGTAATATCTAGGCTATTTTGCACGTACCAGCTCGTGTTGGCTCGAAAAGGATTTTTGTGTTGATGGACAAAGTAACGATACGTACGTGAGTTGGCATCGAAGCGGGCATGGAGGTCTGAAGGAACTTCCCAGGCCTTATAAAAAGCGAGGTCAGGGGCGGTCATGCGGTTGAGCTTGAAAACCAATTGTTGCGCATCCCAGGTTTGGGGCAGGTCGGTATGCAAGAAATATTGCTGCGCATGAACGCCGGCGTCTGTGCGGCCACAACCCACTACAGCAATAGGCTGCAAGCCATGGAGTTTGCTGAGGGCAGTTTCGATGGCTTCTTGCACACTGGGTGCATTTGGCTGATTTTGCCAGCCATTATAGGCGCTTCCATCGTAAGCAAGCTGGATAAAATAGCGCGGCACCTTATTTCAAGTCTTCTATTTGTAAAATACTTACAGGTGCCTTGAATAAATTGTAACTAAACAAGCCTTCAAGTTCGCTGACACTTGCCCAAGTGAGGGTGTTTCCACTGCGCTGAAAATGGGTGTCGTCTAGTGTTGTATTGATGGCGGCTCCCAAATTTATGGGTGCTGACCAACCTTCGTTTTCTCTTTTACAATAAAAAATATCGTAGCCTCCCATGCCCAAGTGGCCGTCGGAAGCAAAAAACAAAAGTTTTCCGTCTGGAGTCACGAAAGGCGTGGTTTCCCGGCCTTCGGTATTGATACCTTGTGGTAGTGCTTGTACATCAGCTTGCCAAACACCATTGATTTTCTTTGCCACATAGATGTCGGTTGCGTATTTTTCGGCAGCCCGATCAGAAATAAAATAAAGTTCTTCGATGTACGTAAATTCATCGACCCAGATAGTATCGGTTTTAGTTGGTGCACCTTCAAAGTAACTGGTGTTGAGTCCAGGAATATCTTTAATGATACGTTTGTCATCCCATACCCCGGATGTTTCGGCAGTGAGTTCAAAAATATCTGATCCTTGGGTGCTCAACTCTTTAGAGGCGGTGGTGTTCAGGGTGCCAAGAGCGCTGAGTTGATCAGCGGCTAGGTAAGAGAGGGCATCAAAACCTTCGGTATTGAAAAGTTCGTCGTATTCAAAATTGCGTACCCATGAGTTGTTATTTTCAGGGTCTGGTTGTGCTTGATAGATATCTTCAAAAAAGCGTTGGTCGTCGGGGTTGAGGTTGGCGCCTTTGGAGTCAGGGTTACGCGTCGTGAAATAAAGGGTTTGACCATCTAAGCTGAGTATAGGTCCGTATTCGTCGTAATTGGTATTGAGCGCTCCACCTAACAGTTGACGTTGATTCAAAGCGTCTTTTTGTAGTTCGTTTAGTGCAAAATCACTTTGTTCTTCAAGCAATTGAAAGCCCAGTAATTTGTAATCTTTTTCAGATTTGATCAAATTCTTGGCTTGTACGCATAAATTTTTGGCTTGTGCACAATTGCCGAGTGAGAGTTCAATTTGACCCGCTAAATAGAGATGTTCTTCGTTGGTGTTGGCCCCGAATAAGTCGAGTGCCTTGGCGCAGTGTTCTTGAGCGTAGTGGTAAGACCGCAAGTCGAATTCTGTGGTGGCCAGTAAGAAAAAAGCATTGGCATAAGTAGAGTCTAGTGCAACGGCTTGCTTGAGCAGCATATAGGCATTGGTACTTTGCCCTTCATTGAAGAGCGTGCTGGCGTTGGCAGTTATGCGCTTGGCGTTGATTTGATCTTTTTTTGTAATGGTTTGTGTCAACCCTAGGAATGGTAAACAAAAAAACAGGAATAAGGCTCTCATGTAGATTGGAATATGTTACAAAGTAAATAAAACTATTAAATTCAATAACTTTGAATAAAGAATAGATGTCAACCTTTTATCGTTTATTAGTCCTTTTTATTGTAATCTTCAGCTTTTTAGGCTGTGCGCAGCAGCCGTCGGTTCAAGAGAAGAAAAAGAAGAAGCACAAGCACAAGTATTCTCATACTTGGACCACCCTCACCCCTGGAATGCAATACAAAGAAATCAATGCGCCTACAGCATCTTTTCTCGGCGATTCTAAATTATCCATTCTTCGTTTAGATCCCGCTCAATTTCGCTTTGATCTTTTCTCGGCAACTCAAAATGACGCCATACCTAAAAGTGTAAGTTCATGGTCCGAATCTTTTGGTTTAATTGTTGCGTTCAATGCCAGCATGTATAGTTTGGAAAATCCATTGCAAAGTAGAGCATACATGAAAAACGGCAGGCATATCAATAACGGCCAACTCTTAGAAAATTTCAATTTAATGTTAGCACTTGGCCCCAAAGCAAAGCGCAAACGGTCAAATATTGAGGTGCTCGACCTCACTTGCTCCAATTGGGAAGAAGAAAAAAATAATTTTACTGCCTTTGCGCAAGGCCTGCGCATGATCGATTGCAATGGGAGTCCGATGTACTGGAAAAAGAAAATTCAATCTTGTAGTATGTTAATCGCAGCTGAAGACCAAAAAGGTTGGTTTTATCTCATTTTTACGCGCTCTCCTTACACGCACAATCAGATGATTGACTTCATCAAACAAATGCCTGGCGGCTTGCACAACGCCATTTATTTAGAAGGCGGTCCTGAAACCAGTCTTTTGATCAACGTAGATGGTCACCGAATAGCAAAAGTGGGTTCTTGGGTATCTGACACCTGGGAAAGCGATACCAATCGGCACTTTTGGCCCCTGCCAAATATTGTCGGAATCAGAAAAAAGTAAGTTTATTTTTCACAGAGTTCAGGGTACATAAGTACTTGTACACCTTGGCGCGCATTAAAGGAAAAACGATGCATTGTAACAGCTAATTCTTTGGCGCTTATGCTGTGGTATTTTTGGAGCTTACCAATGAGAAACAGATCAAAAGCCGGGCTGAGGACTTGTGCAATTTTTTCGCCAAAGCGTTTTTCAGCACGCGGTCCTATGAGAATAGAGGGCTGGTAAATGAGCGTACGATCAAAATTTAATGCGATGAGGTCTCGCTCGATTTCTCCTTTAAGGCGACTATAAAAAATTTTTGATTTCACGTCGGCACCAACGGCACTAATGAGATGAACCTCCGAAACACCTTTGCTTTTGGCCGCTTTGGCCGCGGCGATAGTGATGCCGTGGTCTATTGCAATGTATTGCTTCTGATCAGGCGTTTTTTTTCTTGTGGTGCCAATACCGCAATACAAAGCCGTGGCGTTGTCAAAAGCACTGGGTTCGGGCTGGCTCAAATCAGTTTGGATGACCTTGATTTTATCTGAAGCGTAGGTCAGTGCGCGTCTGCTCAAAATTCTAATTTCGGCTACTTGCGGATCATCGGTCAATTCTTGAACTAAGGCTGATCCGACGAGGCCTGTTGCACCAATGACCACAACTGTTTTTTGCATCCTCAAAATTACTTATAATAGGGATAAAAAGAAATTATTTGACCGAACAGCTTCCTCAAATTATAGAAAAGAATTTTGGTTACATAGATGGTCTTACGGCTGTGCCAAAATCCATGATGTAACCCATTGCATTACCTGAGGGTCTATGCTCTGTTCTAAAGTGGCGTATTCACTCAGGTTACACTCCTTGCATTGTTGAAATAAATGGTTGGCACCTTCTAGCATATAAAATGTACTTTTTTCCAAAGAGGCTTTGCTCATCGCAGTTCTAAAACTTGCTTGGTTGGCCTGAGCGGGAACTTGAATATCTTCGCTACCATTGATAATTAAGAAGGGAATATCGAGTTGTGAAAGGTATGCTTGGCTTTCAAATGCCAAAAATTCCCGAGCCCAAGTATTGTTGAAAAATACACTCATTTGCTCGATGAGTTCTTTTTGATTAGCGCCATCTAACAGTTTTTTAGGAATGCTGTCCCAGCAACTATTTAACCAGGCATTATACTGTTTAGAAAAATCGTTTGGAGTACTTCTCAATGCAATTTCAGCACCCTCTTTGTAAAAGCGTTGATTCCATCGGCTTTCCTCTTCAGAATAACCGCTTTTTTTTGGAATCAAGTACTGTTGTTCAATCAGGACTTCTTTTCCGCTATTGCCCACTGAAGCTGCTTCAATAATTGCTGAAATATACTTCGTCTGTACAGCTGCTCTGAGGGCCGTCATGCCGCCTTCTGAGTGGCCGTAAATATATAGTTGGGCTTTCGGGAATTCCTTTTTGAGCTTATTGACAATAGAAATCAAGTCATTGGCAAAATCGGTTTGCGTAGCTTCATTGAATTTCCCAGAACTCATGCCAACGCCACGGTCGTCGTAGCGATACGAGGCGATACCATTGCGGCCGAGATGGTCTGCCAACACCCAAAACGAACGGTGCCCTAAGATTTCGCAATCGCGGTCCTGTGCGCCTGAGCCCGACACCAAAATAACCAATGGAAACCGCGCTGCTTTCTCCTTTTCAGGTAAAATCAAGGTGCCGGAAAGTGTTGTTTTTTTATCCGTCTTGACCTGTATTTCACTAGTCATATAGGGAAATGGCGCTTTTGGATCTTGTATTTTTCCTTTCACTTCTTTGGCAATCATTACCTCTTTGTAAAAGATAGCCGACCAAGCCAAACCTGCTTGTTTCATCGTACCCACTAAAGAATCACCATGTAGTTTTGCGCTATAAGTAAGGCCTAGCATCTTCCAGTTGAACCACAAACTATCCGAGAAAAGTGCAAACTCTTCCATTGTTTGTGGCTTTAATTGCGGCTGATCTGGAATGGAAACGATAATGGATCCATCGCGTCCAATGCCCCGAACATCCAGATCCATGAGTAAGGATTTCCCAGCTACTTGAAAGTTACTGTGCCAAACACCTTGGATTTGTGAATGCGTAGTGTGATCAATAATAGAAAGGATTGAAACAATTAAAAAATAATGTAATTTGATTTTCATGGTCTTAAAGGTATTTTTTTTTCTTATTTGAAAATAGATTGAGTAATCATCATTCAAATCATTATTATTCTAAATTTTATACTCCGGGAATAAGGAAAGAATTCCATCTTCTGAGGCAGCGCAAATACCCCGTTCCGTGATCAAGCCTGTGACTAAACGCGCAGGTGTTACATCAAAACCATAATTGGCTGCTGGTGTCGTTTCAGGGCAAATCAAAACGGGTTCAATTTTGCCTGAAGCAGATTTCCCAATGACGTACTTGACTTCATTTTGATCGCGTTCTTCGATCGGAATTTCTTTAAGACCATCGTTGATACGCATGTCGAGGGTAGTAGATGGCAAGGCCACATAAAACGGAATTTGGTTGTCTTTGGCCGCCAAAGCTTTGAGGTAGGTGCCAATTTTATTAGCGACATCGCCTTGACGCGTGGTGCGGTCTGTGCCCACAATAACGAGGTCAACCATGCTGTGTTGCATGAGGTGCCCACCCGTGTTGTCAACGATAAGCGTATGCTTGACACCGTGTTTGGTGAGTTCGTAAGCGGTGAGGTTAGCGCCTTGATTGCGCGGGCGTGTTTCATCTACCCATACATGAACGTCAATGCCTTTTTGAACGGCCTGATAAATAGGTGAGGTGATGGTACCCCATTCAATACAACCGAGCATGCCTGCATTACAATGGGTTAAAATATGCACTGTTTCTCCTTTCTTTTTTTCCGAAATACGCTCAATTAAAGGCAGTCCATGCACACCAATCATGCGACACGTTTCAATATCTTCCTCCACAATTTTTTGCGCTTCGTTCCAGGCAGCTTCTAAAAAGTCTGCGGCCTCGTCTAGGGCTTTTTGCATGCGGTCTAGCGCCCAAAATAAATTAACTGCCGTAGGCCTAGATGCACGAAGCACTGTAAAAGCTTCATCCAAAAAACGAGCGTCGAGCCCTTTAGTGATTAATTCGCGTACCGCTAAGAAAATACCATAGGCTGCGGTGGCACCAATGAGTGGAGCTCCTCTAACAGTCATGCTTCTAATGGCGAGGTCAGCATCTTGATAAGTTTGCAACTTAACGACCACATATTCATGTGGCAATTGGCGCTGGTCAATGACCTCGATGTCTCGTTCGGGGGTAGTCCAGATCGTTCTAAAGTTTCTGCTCATGAGAATAGATTAAAAAAAAAGCCCGACGAGCGGGCTTTAGTTATTTTAGAGGCCAAAAGCCGTTTTGACTTGATCAACGTAGTCGAGTTTTTCCCAGGTGAAAAGCTCAACCTCGCGGCTAACAGAAGAACCGTCAGGTGCAGTGAAGTGTTTGATAACGACTTCGTTTTTGCGTCCCATATGGCCGTAAGCTGCTGTTTCTTGATAAATGGGGTTGCGCAATTTCAAGCGTTGCTCGATAAAGTAAGGGCGCATGTCAAAAATTTGCCCAATTTTGATAGCCATTTCACCATCGGTCATTGAAACTTTAGAGGTTCCGTACGTATTGATATATAAACCACATGGTTCGGCAACACCAATCGCATAAGAAACTTGGACAAGTACTTCGTCGCAAAGACCAGCTGCAACCATGTTTTTAGCGATATGACGGGTTGCGTAGGCAGCAGAGCGGTCTACTTTTGAAGGGTCTTTTCCGGAGAAAGCACCACCACCGTGTGCACCTTTACCACCGTAAGTATCGACGATGATTTTGCGACCTGTAAGGCCGGTGTCTCCGTGTGGACCACCAATTACAAATTTGCCTGTTGGGTTGATATGATAGGTAATCGCATTGTTGAAAAGCGCTTGAATTGCCGGTGAAAGTTTGGCTTTCACTCGCGGAATCACGATTTCGATGATGTCTTTTTTAATTTTTGCCAACATTACGGCTTCATCAGCAAAGTCGTCGTGTTGGGTGGAGACTACGATGGTGTCGATGCGCTGTGGGACATTGTCATCGGAATATTCGATAGTGACTTGCGATTTGGCATCTGGGCGCAAATAGGGAATGAGCGCTGCTTCATTGTTGCGAATAGCAGACATTTCTTCTAGTATTTTGTGCGCGAGGTCAAGTGCCAAAGGCATGTAGTTGTCAGTTTCTTTGGTGGCATAACCAAACATCATTCCTTGATCGCCTGCACCTTGGTCTTCTGGATTACTGCGCTCCACGCCCTGATTGATATCTGAAGATTGCTCATGTATGGCAGAAAGAATACCACAGGAATTGGCATCAAACATATATTCAGATTTAGTGTAGCCAATTTTACGAATGGTTTCGCGTGCAATTTTTTGAACGTCGAGGTATACAGTAGATTTTACCTCGCCAGCTAAAACAACCTGACCTGTAGTGACGAGGGTTTCACAAGCTACTTTTGAGCTTGGGTCAAAAGCCATGAAGTTATCGATGAGCGCATCGGAAATTTGATCGGAAACTTTGTCTGGGTGTCCTTCAGAAACGGACTCAGAAGTGAATAAATATGCCATTAGTTGATTTTATTAGAGTGCAAAGTTACGAAATAAATTTACTTCCTTCACGGACAACCCTACGGAGTAAAGGATTTGGTCTGTAGCGATTTTCGCCATATTCTGCGAAAAGCTTTTCGAGTTTTTCCAAAACCCATGCTGGCCCTAATTCATCGGCCCAAGCCAATAGTCCTTTGGGGTAATTTACGCCTTTGGTCATGGCTAGGTCAACAGCCTGTGGGCTTGCCACCTGCATAAACACCGCATCGGCGGCTTCATTGATGAGTAATACAAGGATTCTTTCAAAAATATAGGTACCTAACTGGGAATCCTCGATTGCTGCTGACGCTTGTGCGTTTTCACTGTAGTCATAGAAGCCCCGACCAGTTTTACGGCCTAAAAAACCAGCTTCCATGTGCCTTTTTTGTGTAAAGGAGGGCTTGAAACGCGGGTCGTAATAAAAAGCCGAAAAAACGGTTTCAGTTACGGTATAATTGATATCATTACCAATGTAATCCATGAGGGTGAAGGGCCCCATTTTAAAGCCTCCAATTTGTGTCATGGCCCAGTCTATAGTCGCAAAATCTGCTAAGCCTTCTTCATACATGCGCAACGCTTCGCCGTAAAATGGCCGTGCTACTCTATTGACGATAAATCCGGGGGTGTCTTTGCAAACCACAACTGTTTTATTCCAGTTGGTGATGAGCGTTTCGATAGCGTTGGTAGTTTCAACAGAAGTTGCCACACCCGGAATGACTTCTACAAGCGGCATCAGGGTAGCAGGATTAAAAAAGTGAATACCCAAAAAGCGGCTTGGATTTTGCAAGCAAGCCCCAATTGATGCAATGGACAACGAAGAGGTATTGCTAGCCAAAATGCAATTGGAGCCAATCGTTTGTTCTAGTTGTTGAAATAATTGATGTTTGATTTCGAGTTTTTCAATAATTGCCTCGATAACCAAACTTGCTGCACTGTGGTCACTGAGTAGGGTAGAGTAGGTCAGGCTGGATTTGATGGTCTCTGCTTTCTCAGAGGAGAACTTTCCTTTTTCAACTAATTTATCAAGACTTTTTATAATTTGTTGTTCAGCCCGTTGTAATTGCTCAGGGTTGGTATCCGTTAAGACCACCTTGTGTCCGGCTTGTGCCGCAACTTGCGCAATACCTGCACCCATAGTGCCTGCGCCAACAACGCCTATTTGACCTTTCATCATTAGTTTCCTTTAAATTCAGGGCTTCTTTTTTCAAGAAATGCTTGTACGCCTTCCTTGAAATCATGTGTTTGCCCTGCTTGGGTTTGTAATTTTTCTTCGAGTGCCAACTGCGCGCCTAGATCTTGGTTAAAGCCAGCATCTACAGCTTTTTTGGTAAGACCGAGGGCTTTGGTAGGCATTTTTGCCAATTGCTGAGCTAACTGTGCCACCATACTTTCAAACTCGGTATCAGGTACAGCTTTGTATATCATATTCATTTGTTCGGCGTCTTTAGCAGCAACTTTTTCACCGGTCATCATGAGTGCCAGTGCTTTTTGCATGCCAACTAATCTCGGAAGAAAAAAGGTGCCACCAGAATCTGGGATGAGTCCAATTTTAGAGAACGCTTGAATAAAAGCAGCACTTTCTTTGGCTATTACGAGGTCACAGGCCAGTGCAATATTAGCTCCGGCTCCGGCAGCGACGCCATTTACTGCAGCAATTACTGGTTTTTCGAGTGCCCTGATTTTCAATATAATCGGGTTGTAATGTTTGCTCACAATTTCTTGAAGAGCGGGCCCATGTGGGTCAGTAGCTTCAGCTAAGTCCTGACCCGCGCAAAAGGCTTTGCCTTCGCCAGTGAGTACCACCGCTCTGATGTGGTCATCGGTACTGCAGCGATCGAGCTCGGCTTGTAATTGCAAGGCCATGCTGCGGTTAAAAGAATTGAAAACGCTTGGTCGGTTGAGTGTTAGGGTCAGCACGCCATTTTCAAGGTGAGTGAGAATTTCTTGCATAGGTTAAGATTGATATCGATTGAGCAACGCTTGTCCACGTTCTTTTAAAGTGAGGCGCAAACTGGCTGGTTCGAGCACCTCAACTTCTCCGGCGTAGCCAAGTAGGTTTCGGATAAACTCTTCTGTTATTAAAATACGCAGTTCAAAAAGGCTGTAATCTGCTTTTTTTTCGATGATTTGTTGAGAGGCATGAAAAGCTTGAGTTTCGATATAACGAGCAGCCACGGCATCTGCTTTTATGATGACGCGAAGCGCCTCTCCTTTAAAAGCTGTGATTCCAACGGCATCGCGAAAATAAGCAGTTGCATCGAAGTCTTCCGGAACTTGAGCTGCCTCCGCGAGCAATTGGAGCTCAGACATCCGGTCGAGTGCAAAAGTCATGATGTCCTGCTTTTGAATGTCATAAGAAATGAGATACCAACGGTTGCGGTATTCTTTCAAAAATAAGGGGCTTACTTTTCTAGGTTTAGCTTGTTGTTGCTGAAAACTAGTGTACATAAACCAGACGCGTTTTTTTGCTTGTACACCTTCTAGAAGCATAGGCAGATACTCGTTCCCACCTGTAGAAACTGCAGATTCAAACTGAATAAATTTCGAGAGTTCTTCACTTTGGTCGCCAACGGCAACGCGGTCTACGATTTTATCTATGGCCAAACCAAATTGTTGAAAAAACGGTACTTCTCTAAATTGTTGTAAGGTGGAGACCGCAAAACGGATCGAGGAAAGCTCGTCTTCTGTGAGCGGAACATCATTGATACTGAAGTCTGGGTCTTCGTAGAAGTAGCCTCCATTTTTTTTACTAAAGCGAATAGGTGCGTCGTGTTCTATTTTCATGGTAAACAAGTCCTTTTCGATTGTTGACGCACAAATATGGGCGCCTGATTCAGAACCAAAAAGTGCTTCCTCACAAGCTGTACGAAGCCTTTCTTTGGACGGAAAAGGCTTGTACTTGTTGCGCAACATCCGGTCGATGATGCGATAGCGAATGAGGGCGTTTTTGATATGGGGCATTAATGTTTTTCCAATTTTTGTTGGTACCCGAAGAGTTCAAAAAACTTAATGGCCTTTACAACTTCATAAGGAACGTCGTCTTCCCAACTGTGGGCATTTGCTTTAATTTTACTCAGTACATCGTCCGAAAGGATGTGTAACAAACTCGTGTCGTATTCTTGCAAAGATGTGATTTTGTCATTGGCTTGCATGTAGTTAAGTAAGCCCATCAAATTGTCGGGAAGTTTGATATTTCCCAAATGGTACAAACTGCCATCTTCTACGTTGATTGCTGGATATACATATAGCTTTACGTTGTGTCCGAAACCGCGGCCAAATGCTTCAAGCAAGCCACCGGGTAGGTTATCGTAATACTTTTCGTCAAAAATGATGTGTAGGTTATAGATACCCATAATGACACCCACCAAGTTTCCGCGTGCAATTGAGGAGAGGTATTCGAGCATCTTATAATGCTTAAGGTAGTTAGATACCATAACGGTATAGCCAAGAGAACCTAGCAACTCTGCACGATCTAGAAAATCTTTGTCTGATATTTTGCCATCGGCGGTGAGGTCTTTGAGCGTGAGTTCAAACACGACTTCTAGTTGTTCAGGCTTGACGCGTTTTTCTTTGGCAAAAGCAGCTCTAGCACGTTCGATCATGTCGATATGTACTTTAGTTACCGGTCTGAAACGACCACGCATGAGCAAAATATTTTTTTTGTACAAGGCAGTAGAGGGCTGCATGACATTTTTAGCAAGGTCGAACATGGTGGCGTTGGTGATGCCGCGTCGGACCAAATTGAGGGCAATGATGCGGTTGTCCATGTCTTCAAAGTCCGGACCAGAGATGCGAAGCATATCGATTTCCATGCGGTCTGGGGGTAAGCGATGTACAATTCCATCAATGAATCCGTCGATATCTCCGGCTTGAAAATAACATGCATAGATGAGGTTGACCCCTAAAATTCCTAGGGCTTCTTGTTGTGCTTTATGGCTGTTGTCGTGCATTTTGATATGCAAAATGACATCGTTGGGTTTGCTGTCATTGCTGAGTTGAAAACGTACGCCAACCCATCCTTGACCCTGATTGGTTTTGTGATAATTTAAAGACTCTACGGTGTTACAAAATGCAAAAAAACGGGCTTCTCGGTTTTTAATGGGGAGGATTGTCTCTAGGTGTTTGAATTCGGTCTTGAGCATGGTCAGCAGGCGCTCCTCGCATACGTATCGGGCGGTTTCTCCGTACATAGAATCCGAAACTTTCATGTCGTATGCCGATTGCGTGTAGGCTATTGTGCCCGAGCTTCCGCCGGCTTTAAAAAAATTGGCAGCAACCTCTTGACCTGCTCCAATTTCTGCAAAACAGCCGTAGATGTCTGGGGTAAGATTGATCTTTAAAGCCTTGTCTTCGGTGGTTAAACGACTTGCGCTCATGTTAGTGTGGATCTTTGAATTTTGGATTGGAGATAAAAGAGTTGTCGGTCAGGGTATGTAAAAATTTCTTGAGCAAGTATTTTTCTTGGGTGCTTAACTGAACGCCTCCTTGGTCAGCAAATTCGATCAGCGGATCTATGGTTGGCGAAACATGCACACCGCTCGAGTAATGTTCAATGACTTGGTCAAGAGTTTGAAAACGACCGTCGTGCATGTATGGAGCACTGAGCGCAATGTTGCGCAAGGTAGGAACTTTGAATTTGCCGTAGTCTTCGGGGTTTCCAGTAACAGCTCCTCTTCCTAAATCGCTAAAGTTGGGGTCGAGTCCATTATTGCTGTATTTTTTGACGCGCATCAGCGGGCCGTTGTGACAATGAAAGCAATCGGCGCCATTGAGGCTCTTGAAGAGATCGTAGCCTGCCCATTCTTCTACATCTACGGTTTGCAGTGTGTTTTGCTCTTGGGTAGTAAGCGTCATGCCATTTTCAAATTTGTACATGACATCGTACTTCGATGAGGCTGAAATCATGGTTCGAATAAATTGGGCGATTGCTTTGGCCACTTTTGTTGAGTCGATACCAGGCTCGCCAAAAGCTCGGTAGAATTTGTTGCGGTAGTTGATGTCGAGGTTCAGTTTGTAAACTGCGTCGGACCAACTCTGGTGCATTTCGATGGGGTTGGGAATGGGCTCTAAAATTTGTTCTTCCAATGAAGACGCACGGCCGTCCCAAAAAAAGAAGTTGTCCCAGCCTAGGTTGATGAGCGCCATAGAGTTGCGTGTTCCAGCAATACCGTCTATGCCAACGGAGTACTTATTTGGATCGGAAAAACTGCTCGTTGCAAAATGACAAGAAGCACAGCTCATAGAATCATTACCCGACAAGCGTTTTTCATAGAACAACCAACGGCCAAGTTCAACACCTTCATTGGTCATGGGGTTATCTGCCGGAATAAGCATGTCCGGAAAATGACTTGGAATTTCTAATGCGTAAGGCGTGGCTTGGAAGCTCGCTTTGTCTTTTTTACATGCGCTGAATAAGGTAAGGAGGCCAAAAAAGACGAGCAAATTTTTCATCAATAGGGGCTTAATGCATTTTTAAAGTTGGAAATTACTTTTTGAGTGAGCAGCTCCTGACCTGCTGCGGTGTGTGTTAGATTTTCAGTACTTAAATTGATACTGTTGGCACCTTGACCGAGAAATGCTAGAAGGTCTAGTTTGAGTTTAAACTGATGTAAGTTATTACCCAGGTCTGTCCAGTTGATGTTATTAAATTGCAGCCCCTGAAGGTAGGTGTCTGTACCGATGTGGAAACTAAAAGATACGTTGGTGTTGGTGCTGGCGTCGGGAATGGTATCTACTTTTCCTTCGATGTTCATGAAAATATAACCGGTACTCCAACCCCAATGCATCGGGCCAGCATTGCTGATATTTAGTGGGCTCTCGTTTGGAAAAGCGCTAGGATCTAAGTGATTGAGGCTACTATCTACGCCCAAAACTGCGCTCAAACTTGGGAATTTAGTATAATCTCCTTCTTTTTTGAAAAGAAGGCTACCGGTTTCGCGGTAATCTAGCAGTGCGGCCTCATGCAAGGAGGTATTCCCATTACCAAAAAGCGTAAAATAACACTTGAGTTCGGTGAACTTTAATTTATAGCCTTCTGGGGTTGTATAGATGCTATCCATATAAAAATTTTGCCCACCAAAAACGGGTTGAATATCAATTTGTAATTGCGCTTTTGGTGTTTCAGGCTTGTCTTTGTCACATGCGGTAGTCAAGGCCAAAACAAACAGGCAGAAAAATATAATTCTCATCTAACAAAAATACGTCAAAACGCTCAAAATGTTCTTACTTTTAGTAAAAGTTAAGCCCAAAATCAACGAATGCTCCAAGAATCTTCAAAAGCCCTCCGTATTTATGCTGCTTCAGCAGGGAGTGGCAAGACCCATCGCCTTGTTTTAGAATACCTTAAGATCCTACTCACCGACGCTAATTTTCGTCAAAAGTTCAAGCATATCGTCGCCATGACCTTCACCAATAAGGCTGCCAACGAAATGAAAGAACGCATCCTTCAAACGCTCAGCGGCTTGGCTTATCCGGCAAGTGCCAATTCCAAAACAAGCGCACTCAAAGCCGATCTTTTAAAAGAAACACAACTCACCGAAAGTCAATTGCAGCAACGCGCAGCAGGTTCTTTGCAAGGAATTCTACACCACTACGAAGATTTCAATATTTCGACAATCGATAAATTCAATTTACGCCTGATTCGTTCCTTTAGCCGAGACCTTGACCTTCCGGCCGACTTTGAAGTAGTGCTCAATGAAAAATTAATATTGGATGAAGTTTTAGATCTACTCATCGCAAGGCTCGGCCAACCAGACGCTCAAGAACTCACAAGCTGGATGCTTGCCTATGCCCGAACCAAGGTGGCAGAAGGTGAGTCCTGGGATTTTAAAAAGTCTTTGCTCCAATTTTCAGAAGTACTTGGAAAAGAACGCAATGTAAAAGAAGTGGAGCAGCTTATTTCCGGAACTTATTCTCCAGATGCCTATGCCCATTTTAAAACCCAAGCCGAACAAGTTAAAAATGACTTTTTACAACAGTGCCAAGAGGTTCATGCTTTGGCTGCACCCTACAAAGGACTTCAATTTAAAACAGCAACCGATCAAAAACGCATAGATGCGCTCGTCGAAGATCCATACTGGGGCCTTGGCAAGCAAAAAGGGCCATTTTACGCCCCAAAATTTCTAACTGCGCTTCAGGAGCATAATTTTGATATTCCGAGTCATGTGAATGAGGCCCTTTTGAGCTTGTCGGCTGCGTTTGAGCAGGCATTTGCTGCGCATTTACGCATCGAAACCCAACGCAAAAACTTTTACAATATGGCCTTGCTTCAGTATGTGACACAGCAAACCAAGGCCCTTATGACCGCTCAGCAGCAAATTCGCATTTCAGAATTTAATCAGCTCATTAGTCAATTGGTCAAAGGTGAGCAAGCACCTTATATCTATGAGCGTTTGGGCATTCGTTACGAGCACTTTTTGCTCGATGAATTTCAGGATACATCGCGCTTGCAGTGGGTCAATATGATTCCACTCGTACTAGAAGCTATCGCCTATGAGCGCCCAAATCTAATTGTCGGCGATGCCAAACAAAGTATCTATCGTTTCAACAATGGCTTGGCCGAACAATTTGTGGCGCTTCCAAGTTTGTACAACCCCGACAACGATCCTCAAATAGCACTCACGAGCAGACGTTTCGAGACCAGTGGTTTCAAGCAAAGTTTGTTAGATAACTATCGGTCGGCCGCTGAAATAGTACAATTTAATAATCAACTTTTTGAGCGCTTGGCGCTTTCTTTACCACTCCAGCACAGGGCTTTTTATGAGAACTTAAGTCAAAATCCAAAGTCTGCAAAGACCGGTTTCATTCAAATCGAAAGTCTCGTTAATGAGCTTCCTGATGCTTGGCTTTTTGAGAAAATCCTCGGAACTATAGACGATGTGCTTGAGGACGGTTACAGGCCCTGTGATATCTGTATTCTGACCGAAACAAATAAAAAAGGAAATGCAATTGCCCTTTCCTTGACCCAAGCAGGCAAGCAGGTGGTCTCTCAAGACTCGCTTTTGTTGTATGCTAATCCTTTGGTTCAGCTCTTTTTACTTTACCTTAAAAAACGCGCTAAACCCGCTAATCCGACGCTTGGCAAACGCTTTGCTGAGGCTTATTTACAGGTTAAAGGTAATTTTGATGTTGCTGCATTCATGGCTTATTTCAAGACTTATGAAAAAGAGGGTAGGAAGGTTCGCTATTTCGATGAGTTGGCATTTTACAAGGCAGAATTTGGTTCCGAGGAGGCTTTTTTTATGCCCTACGAGCACCTTTTTGACCTGCTTCAAAAGGCAGCTACTTGTTTTCAAATCATTGACACTCAAGAGCCATACGTACATCATTTTTTCGATGTCGCTTTTCAATTTCAACTCAACCGCAATGCAGAATTGCTTCCTTTCATTGACTTTATCGAACAGCATAAAGACAAACTAGCCCTCCAAATGCCAGAGTCTACAGAAGCCATACGCATCATGACCATTCACAAGGCGAAAGGCTTGGAGTTTCCTGTAGTACTCATGCCGAGTCTTGACTTTAGAACCTCACTCCATGGATACACCAAATTTTTAATGCCTGCTGGAGAAGGGTTGGCCTACGCTTACCCCTCGGATCTCATTCCTGAGTTCAAAACCTTTAAAGAAAAAGAACTCGCGGCAATCTTCCTTGATAAATTAAATTTATTATATGTTGCACTTACGCGTCCTCAAAGTAGGCTTTACATTTGGAATCATCACAAACCAAAGGGTTTTGGAGCTCAAATTCATGAGCAATTGACACAAATACCGGAATTAATGCTGCAAGAGGAGCATGTGTATACGGCAGGGCAGTCCCATGAAGTTGCGCTCTCTGAAAAGGAAAAGGAGTTGCAAAATGCAGCCAAAACCAATTTTTATCACCCCATGGCGATATCAGACCAATTATGGTATCCATCGCTTTCCTTCAGGAGTCCGGACGCCGAGATCCTTCCCGATCAATTGTTTGGATTGGCATTTCACCGTTTCATGTCGCTCTGTCAAAGTCCAGAACAAATGCAGAATGCGCTACAGCAAGCCCTTCAAGAAGGTTCCGTCGCACAGGAGCATATTGCGGAGCTCACAGTAGCTGTCAATAGATTTTGGTCTCATGTCCAAGAGCAACAACTCCAAGAAGGTATTTTAGAAGAATACAATGAGCAGCGTATTATTGCAGATATCAACCTCGTCAAACAGCCCGATAAAGTGTGGGTTAAGGCAAATGAAGTTGTGGTCATCGATTTTAAAACAGGTTTGCGTCAAGACAGCCATATGCAACAAATTATAGCCTATGCAGGCTTGCTAGAAAAGATTTTTAGTTTACCAGTGCGGCCAATTTTGTACTATACGCAGCTAGATTTATTCTTGGAGCTGTAAGTCAATACCACCAATTTCAGCAGAAAGTTTTAGGAAGGTGTATACCAACGGGTGGGGGAGGTCTCGGGTAGAAGAAATTTGCGGACAAAAGCTGGTCGCCAAGAAAAACGGATGTTCTTTGACGGTTATAATTTCTGGATCTTCGAACTGATTCACAGCCTCTATGTCAATAAATTGCCCGATTAACTGCTCAAGGAGCTGAGGATACATGCTGTAGCGCGTGGCACTCAATTCGACAGAACTACAATTTTCATAGAGCTTTTCCATTGCAACTGTTCTAGGAACTACGTCAATTCTTTCAAAATGAGAACTCGTGATTAAGTTTTCAGAAATGAGTTTTTCACCGTAGGGATTCATGTTATTGGCGGTGATGAGGTAATCTATAAAAATTCGAAAACACTCACCCGTTGCAAAAACAGGAATGGTTAGCTCAGCAAGTTGACGAAATACACCGTTAAGAAAAAATGGATTTAGGTAAGGACCAGGGGCTACCCAAACGCCATCGTACTGTTCAAAGGATTGCTTTTTAAATTGCAATGCCTCATTCACCTTAATCCAGTAGTAATTAATTTCGAGTTCCAGAAATTCAGCGGCGTGGTCCAAAGAAAGGTTTGTCGCGTGGTGCGAATTGTAGGTGAAGTTGTAGTCGCCTATGATTGCTATTTTAAGTGCTTCACTCATTCAGGCGTTTTTGGTGCAACTGCGCTTAGCGCTTAAACCAACCTCTCAACTTGGCATTATTGATTTGCACGGATTCTTCTGCACTTGTTTGCGGGTCTACGTACCAAACCTTACAACTGAAAGTTACTTCATATAAAGAGTAGTCTCCGGTGCCGTCAGATGCTTGCTTGAGAATAGTGAAATTAGCGGTTTGCCCTGGGTCAGATTCTCTTGAAATCCAAAATTTACCCGTGTTGTCTGTGTATGCAACTTGAACACCGTTGATGCTATTTGTGGCGAGGGTAGCTGCGTCTTTAAACGGTACTGGGTTGCCAGAATTGGTCATGTGAAAATCATTAAACATGGGGAGTGTAGGTGTTGCACTACCCGTGGCATCCCACTCGAGCGAGCCAAAAGAAAGAGAGATACTTTGCGGATTGGCCATAGAAGCTATTCCGGAGGTGTAAATGACTTTGGACATAACTGGTGCCACATTCACAATTTGGGAATCAATCGCAAAACCTAGATAATTATTTACGTTTTGGGTGAGTTCAACTTGTGTTCCATTGATGTATCCGACAAAACTTGCATTGAGGTCCACTTTATTGCTTGGTGGTGGAATAACTTCATGTTCTATGCAGGCAGAAGTAATGATTAATATTAAGGCTGCAAAAAAGGCAAAGCGCGTCAGTTTCATGCGTTTGTGTTTAAGGTATAATAATTCAAATTTAGTTCTATAAACGGAATTGTCCAAAAAAAGATGCTTAACAATTTAAAAAAGTAGAATTACTTGGACTGGAGCAACTTCAGAAAATCCTGAAGAATTGTTGGGTGTAGTGGAACTGCACCTTTACAAATCAGTGTATATACCTCTTGCGCTTTTTGTTCAGAACTTTTTTTAGTCCCAATTTGTAAGTGAAATTGAGACCAATTATTTTTGATTGGAGTGATAAAATCATCAGGCATACAATCGCTAAGTATTCCCTCAGTATCGGTTTGTAAATGATAGAGGTTCCAAACTTCATCTTGAAAATCAAATACAGTGATAAAATCAAGACCAATATGCAATAAACCAGGTAGTTGATTATATACTTTTTCAAGGACAATATTGGCAAACGTATCGATGAATTCTTGTGCCTTTTGTGGATTTTTAATTGCAAGTTCTCGCCATTCGGCATCGTAAAGCTCATTGACGATTAAAAACTGCTTGAACTCAATTTCGAGTTCTGCAAGTTCAGCTGCAGTTAAAGCTCTGAATTTTAGCATTAGTCCTTCTCGCTCACTTGAACTTCTAGACTGATATCCAGCAATTCAGTAACGCGTTTTTCTGTAATGGCTTGCTCGAGTTCAAATTTATATTTGCCTTTGAAAGGCACTTTGCGGCGCTGAAAAATGAGTTGGTGCTCTACAACCGTACCCGATTTTTTGCCGATCCAGTTTCCGTTTGGATCAGCCATTTTGATTTCGTAAGGTTCGCGAACACTTTTGACAAAAGGAGGGGTGGTGCGCAAAAATATCCAAAGATTGTTGTAGGCGTAATCAGTAGTGCTGCGAAGGGTAAAAATGAAATCGTATAGTTCTGTGGTGTCTTGAATAGAAACTTCGAATTTTGGTTTCACGTTTTGTGTCCATTGCTCGTCTTTGAAACGGTATGCTTTGGTGTAGACTGCTTCCTTAGTACAACTCGTGAGGAGGAGTCCTAAAAGCGCGAACAGACTAATTAGCTTTTTCATTATTTGGCCCTCCGGGGTTCGGTTTGCGTGGTTTGCGATTGGGTCTTCTTTTATGGTTGTTATTAAACGATTTTTCAAAGCGTGTAAGGCTGTCTTGGCCCACAACATTCTGATATCCGATTTCTTCGACCTTTTCTTTGACTTGAGCGAAGTCAGCTAAGTCTTTTGGTTTGATGCCGTCTTTGTTGAGCTTTTTGATCTCAGATACACGCTCAGGTGTGAGTGCAACCATTCCATTTTCTCCTTTGTAGGCGTACCAAATAATGCGCTTGAATACATCGGTTTTCATGTGAACGGCATCTCCTTTTTCTGTTTGAAGCTTGCCATCAGCTTTGGGCATTGACTTAATGGCATCTAAGTACATGTCGAGTTCGTAGTTGAGGCAGCATTTGAGCTTACCGCATTGACCCGCTAATTTTTGTGGGTTTAACGAGAGTTGTTGGTAGCGCGCAGCAGATGTTGATACGGATCTAAAATCGGTAAGCCAGGTGCTACAGCAAAGTTCGCGACCGCAAGAGCCGATACCACCTATACTAGCTGCTTCTTGACGCGAGCCAATTTGGCGCATCTCGACACGCACTTTGAAGCGGTCGGCCAAGTCTTTAATGAGCTGACGAAAATCTATGCGGCCCTCAGCAGTGTAGTAAAAAGTGGCTTTACTAAGATCTGCTTGATATTCGACATCTGAGATTTTCATGTCGAGGCTTAAGTTTTGTGCAAAAGTACGTGATTGGGTAAGGAGTTCTCTTTCCAAACCACGACCCTTGATCCATTTGTCGATTTCTTCTTGGGTGGCGATGTGCAAGATTTTTTTACACTCCATTGCCTTGAGGTTGGGTGCTTTTTTCTTGACTTGAATTCGAGCGAGTTCACCAAGAGCCGAAACTACGCCGATATCCCATCCCGGGCTTGTATCTACTGAAATGACGTCGCCTGTTTGTAAAGAGAGGTGGTCTGCGTTTCTGTAAAAAGCTTTTCGGGCGTTTTTAAAGCGGACCTCTACAAGATCAAAAGTACTCTGCCCTTCGGGTAAACTAACATTGGAAAGCCAATCAAAAACGTCTAGTTTATTGCATCCGCCACTGCTACATGTGCCGTTGTTTTTACAACCGTTTGGTGTCCCTCCACCGCTACTACATGACGTACAGCCCATTTGTTTTTTTGTTGTAAAGATAATAAATAAAGTTAGTGGGAGCTACGCTTGATGGATGTAGCGCATCGTCTGAAAACAAAGTTGTGTAAATAAGATGCGGGCGTTGGCATTGCGGTCAATTTGATAATAAGCACTGTCTAGTGTACTGATGAATTCTCGGATGTTGTTGCCGGATATAAAAGGTGCAAATTTTTCTAAAAACGCAGCTTCCTCAGCAGAAACTTTGGTGAGGGTATCTCCCATATAGTTGGTCAGGATACTTTGGCGCAGCATGTGCAGCGTATATTGAATAAATAATTTTTGTCTTTCCTTACCAATAGCTGCAAGGTCATCTGCCCAGTTCATCATGGACAGTACTTCTTTTTTGTAGCAAACCCGCATGAGTTGAATAAACTGATCTCGTTGCTGCTCCTGGTTTTCGGTAGTGTCTAAGTAGGCCAAAGCTGCCAACAGTGAGCCATCTGCAAAGGCTGCTACCGCATCGGCATTTGTTCGGGTCTGATTTTTAGTTTGCTGCAAATAAGTACTTAGATCGTCTGTATTTATTTTGGGTATGCGGATGAGCTGTGTTCTGGATTGGATGGTGATCATGAGTTTGTTGGCATCGTCACTAACCAATAAAAAGAGTGTTTTGGCCGGGGGTTCTTCGAGAATCTTAAGCAGTTTGTTGGCGCAATCGGCGTTCATTTCTTCAGGTTGCCAAATGATCATGACTTTATAACCACCTTCGTAGCCCTTGAGATTGAGCTTTTTTATGATTTCTTTACTTTCATCGGTGCCAATGACGGGTTTACGCAATTTGTTGTCGATGCGCTCGGTCCATTGAAAGAGATCGAAATAAGGATTGTGTTGTATTTGAGCGCGCCAGTCTGCTAAGAATAAATCGGAGGTTTTGCCGATGCTGAGCACCACAGGAAATACAAAATGGAGATCGGGATGTTGGAGTTGCTGTACTTTCTGACACGAAGCGCACTGACCGCAGCTATCCTCGGCTAGCCGATTGGTACAAAATAAATATTGGCTAAATGCCAAAGCGAGCGGAAGCCCTCCATTACCTGCCGCTCCTTGGAGAAGTTGGGCGTGCGCAATTTTGCCGGTTTCGATTTCACGAATGAGCTCGCGCTTGAGCGTTGAATGACCAATGACTTGCTGAAATTGCACCTTCAAAAATAGCTAAAATGACCCAATTATTCCGCGTTTCCTTTCAAGAGTAAAACGATTTCACCTTTTGCATCATGTTGTGCAAAATAGGTTTTTAGCTCAGCTAAAGTTCCTCGGTGGTAGGTTTCAAATTTCTTGCTAATTTCCCTCACTATACAGGCTTCTCTTTCGGGGTCTAACCATTCGCACATTTGAGCAAGCGTTTTGGCAATGCGATGCGGAGATTCATAAAGGACAATAGTTCTGTTTTCATGAGCCAAAGCCTGTATTTTGGTTTGGCGACCTTTTTTGTGGGGCAAGAACCCTTCAAATACAAATTTGTCGCAGGGAAACCCAGAAGCTACCAGTGCCGGCACAAACGCTGTTGGGCCGGGAAGGCATTCGACTTCTATACCTGCCTGTACACAAGCCCTTACTAACAAAAAACCAGGATCTGAAATACCGGGTGTACCGGCATCAGAAACCAATACACAAAATTCATGTTGTGCGATGAGTTCAATGGTTTTGTCTAAGAAGCGGTGTTCGTTGTGGGCGTGAAAAGCCAACACTTTTTTCTTGATTTCGAAATGGTTCAGTAATTTATTGGTCACTCGGGTATCTTCGGCAAAAATAAGGGGTGTTTCTTGTAAGATACGCAATGCACGAAGCGTGATGTCTTCGAGGTTTCCGATAGGGGTTGGAACGAGGATGAGTCTAGGCATGGCTTAAGCAAAAACCGCACGCACCACTTCTTCTATCTTGGTGCAAGGGATGATTTCTATTTGGTGTTTGTGTCCTTTTATTCCTTTTGAATATTTGGATACGATAATTTTTTTGTAGCCTAGTTTTTCGAGTTCACCAAGGCGCTGCTCAAGCCTGTTAACAGGCCTAAGTTCTCCGCTCAGGCCAATCTCGGCAGCAAAGGAGATGGTTTTGTCAATGGCGAGGTCGGCATTCGACGACAAAATAGCCATAGCTACAGCGAGGTCAATGGCGGGGTCATCTACTTTGATACCACCGGCAATGTTTAAGAATACATCTTTGGCTGCTAAACGAAAGCCACAGCGTTTTTCAAGAACGGCGAGTAGCATGTTGAGCCGCTTGACATCAAAACCTGTAGACGAGCGCTGCGGCGTACCATAAGCGGCAGAGGAAACGAGTGCTTGTACTTCAATGAGTAGTGGCCGAATGCCATCCACCATAGAGGCAACAGCAACGCCGCTCAGCGCTTCAGAACCAATAGAAACCAATACCTCAGAAGGGTTGGCTACCGGCAAGAGCCCGTTGCCTTGCATACTGTAAATTCCGAGTTCATTGGTAGATCCAAAGCGGTTTTTAATACTGCGCAAAAGTCGGTAAATATGATGGCGATCCCCTTCAAATTGCAGTACGGCATCGACCATGTGCTCCAGCACTTTTGGACCAGCTATGGTACCGTCTTTGGTGATGTGTCCTATTAAGAAAATTGGAATATCTGTTTGTTTGGCAAAACGCAAAAGATTGGCGGTGCACTCGCGTACTTGCACCACTGAACCAGGCGAGCTTTCAACGCTATCGGTGTAGAGCGTTTGAATGGAATCGATGATTAGTAATTGCGGTTGAATGGCCTCGGCCTGTATCAAAACTTGTTGCAAGTTGGTTTCGGTGAGTAAGTAACAGTTGGGGTTGTCTAAACCGAGGCGTTCGGCGCGCATTCTGATCTGCTGTTCGCTTTCTTCACCTGAAACGTAAAGTACTTTGAGCTGCTCTTTGATAGCGAGTTGTAGCAAAAGCGTCGACTTACCAATGCCAGGATCACCACCGAGCAGATTGATAGAACCCGGAACAATACCGCCGCCTAAAACTCTATTCAGTTCAAAATCTTTAAGAGCAATGCGGCTTTCTTCACTTTTGACAACTTCTTGTATTCGTACGGCTTGCTGCGCTTGGGACGATTTAGAAAAACTCACTACGTGTTTGGGCGTTTTTTCGGTGCGCTCTTCTACGAAGGTATTCCACTCTTTGCAACTGGGGCATTTGCCCAGCCATTGGGCTGCTTCATGACCGCAATTTTGACAAAAAAAGGCAGATTTTGCTTTTGACATGGGTTGTTTTCGTTTAGACAAAGGTATCTAAAAAAGCATGTCGGCTGCTGGCTTTTAAGTACTTAATCGGTAAGATTACCGAAAAGAAAAATATTTTTTTGAAGATTTTTTAGTCCGTTCATTGTCACAATATCAAAAAATATAATTTTGCCATGTAAAAAAGTTGTCAATCCTATGTCAAAAAGAAGAGCGATCATCAGTTACGACAAGCTGAGTATTGAACAGAAAAAACAAATTCTCCGTGATTTCCCCGACGGATACATCAACCATCTAACGACCATCAAAACGCCAACCGGCGAGGTCCTTGATGCGTTGGTATGGGAAACCGAAGAGGTCATTTACCTCGTCAAAATCAACAAAGTTATGCCTAAGGCCAAAGCAGTTGTCAGTGAAGAAGAAGAAAACTTTGAAGATGATTTTGACAAAGTTGACGACCTCAAGGACGACGACCTCAATGAGGATGAAGAAGAACAGGATGATTTTGCCGACGACGAACCTTCCGACGACGACGAAGATTAAGTCTTTCGTACCCAAGTTTTTTTAACTTTGGGTCAATGCAGCCCAAATACACACCACAAGAGCTTTTAGTGCGCCTAAAAAGTGCGCCGCCAATTGATCAAATTGGTACACACGAGCGCATTTCAAAAATTCAATCCAGAAGCCTGAAAGGCCCAGCAAAGCTGCATGGTTTGCGTTTGGCGCTCTCCATGATCGATCTCACTACTTTAGAAGGAAAAGACACGCCGTCAAAAGTCCGGCAACTTTGCATCAAAGCACAGCATTTACATGGCATTAACCCTGATCTACCCAAAGTTGCAGCAGTTTGTGTGTATCCAACCATGGTGGGTGTTGCTAAGAAAGCATTAGAAAATTCAACTATCAAAGTAGCTGCTGTTTCTACAGCTTTTCCGTCTGGGCAAGCGCCGTTTGAAGTCAAAAAGTTAGATACTCTTTACGCCCTAGAACACGGAGCCGATGAAATCGATATGGTCATTTCCAGAGGTCATTTCTTAGCCGGGGAGTACAATTATGTATTTGACGAAATCGCTGCAATTAAAGCATTATGTGGGTCTGCACGGCTCAAGGTAATCTTTGAAACCGCCGAGCTCGATTCTTTAGATCAAGTACGCCGTATTTCCGATTTGGCAATTGCAGCTGGTGCCAATTTCATCAAAACTTCTACTGGTAAAATACAACCAGCCGCCACTTTTCCGGTGGTTTTGACTATGCTCGGTGCCATTAAAGATCACTTTGATAAAACGGGTCAAATGATAGGAATGAAACCTGCGGGGGGTATTTCATCTGCAAAAATTGCCTTGCAGCATCTTTTATTAGTAAAAGAGGTACTTGGAGAGGCGTGGCTTACCAATGAGTGGTATCGTTTTGGCGCCAGCAGTTTAGCCAATGATCTGTTGATGCAATACCAAAAACAATTGACCGGAAAATACCAGTCAGCTGCTTACTTTTCAATAGACTAACTATGAGCACTACAAATTGGAATCTAGAACCTTCTTTGGAGTCAACCGCGGTGGTTCAGCTCAAAGATCAATACGAGCTTTTCATCAACGGACAATGGCAAGCTCCAAAAGCAAAAAAATACTTTGCTACAATCAATCCTTCGGATGAAAGTCATTTATCAAATATTGCGTGGGCAACTGAAGCGGATGTCGATTTAGCTGTAAAAGCGGCAAGAAACGCATATGAAAATGTATGGTCAAAGCTAAGTGGTGCCGAACGCGGCAAATACTTGTTTCGCATTGCACGCCTTATGCAAGAAAAGGCCCGAGAATTGGCAGTACTCGAAACCCTAGATGGCGGCAAACCAATTAAAGAATCCAGAGATATCGATATCCCATTGGCCTGCAATCATTTCTTTTATTATGCAGGTTGGGCCGATAAATTGCAAGAAGCCTTTGCAGGCCAACAAATTGAATCTTTGGGCGTAGCGGGTCAAATTACGCCTTGGAATTTCCCACTCTTAATGCTCGCCTGGAAAATTGCGCCTGCCCTAGCTTGTGGCAACACTGTTGTGCTCAAACCGGCCGAAACCACCTCCCTCACCGCCCTTAAATTTGCCGAAATTTGTCAAGAAGCAGGCTTGCCGGCAGGCGTGGTCAATATTATTACAGGCTATGGAGACACAGGTGCAGCACTCGTAGTGCACCCAGATGTCAATAAAATTGCATTTACCGGGAGCACGGCCGTCGGTAAGCAAATCCAAAAGGCCTGCATTGGTACCGACAAAAAACTCACCTTAGAACTTGGTGGGAAGTCTGCCAATATCATTTTAGAAGATGCAGCTGTAGATCAAGCGGTTGAAGGCGTGATCAACGCCATTTTCTATAATCAGGGTCATGTATGTTGTGCCGGTTCTCGGCTTTATGTGCAAGAATCAATTTCAGCGCAGGTCATCGAGAAGTTAAAGTTTCGCTTGCAAAGTATTTATGTCGGTAACCCGCTCGATAAAAACACCGATATCGGAGCCATCAACTCCAAAAAACAATTAGAGACTATTGAAAAATATATCTCTTTAGGCCGTGAAGAGGGTGCAGAAATTTATCAGCCCGCATGCCAATTACCGAGTAAAGGCTACTATTGTCTACCAACTTTATTCACTGATGTAGCCCAAAGTGCACGCATTGCTCAAGAAGAAATTTTTGGCCCTGTACTCGCTATTCAAACCTTCAGAACCATCGACGAAGTCTTGCAAAAAGCCAATAATTCGCCGTATGGTTTGGCAGCAGGTGTCTGGACAGACAAAGGTGCCCGTATTTTTGGCTTAAGTAGTCAGTTGCGAGCAGGCGTTGTATGGGCAAACACCTACAACAAATTTGATCCGGCCTCTCCATTCGGGGGCTATAAAGAAAGCGGTTTTGGCCGTGAAGGAGGCGTGCATGGCCTTAGTGCTTATCTCAAAATTACCAACTAATGGAAATTCTTAAAACCTATAAACTTTACATTGGCGGTCAATTTACACGTACCGAAAGTGGACGTTCTTATCAGATTCAATCTGCATCTGGTCAAGCTATAGCGAATGCTTGTTTGGGTTCAAAAAAAGACATCCGAAATGCCGTTCAAGCCGCCAGAAAAGCACAAGCATCCTGGGCAGCTAAGTCGGCATTTAACCGCAGTCAGATCATTTACCGAATTGCAGAAATGCTAGAGACACGCAAAGGTCAGTTCATTGAAGAATTGGTTTTGTTGGGGCATTCAAATCCAGCTGCAGTCGCTGAGGTACAGTCTAGTATTGACCGTTGTATCTATTATGCAGGCTGGGCCGATAAATACCAAGCGCTCAGTTCAAGCGTAAATCCGGTGTCTAGCCCGCATTTCAATTTTTCAGTACCAGAACCAATGGGTGTTATTGGTATGGTTACTTGTCAAGAAACTGCGCTGATTGGCCTCATTTCTCAAATTTTACCGCTAATTGTGGGCGGCAACAGCGTTGTGGTTATAGCCAACACAACTAAAGCACTTTGTGCTATTTCTTTTGCAGAAGTACTTGCAACCTCAGATGTACCAGGCGGTGTTGTCAATATTTTAACTGGAGAAGTAGCAGAAATGCTACCAACATTGGCAGGTCATATGGATGTCAACGCCCTGAGCTTAGCAAAAATCGAAGATCACTTATCTAGAAACGCCCAAGAAGCCGCCGTAGACAACCTCAAACGTTGTCAGCTCTATAACCTTGATTATTTCGATTCTAAAAACCAAGGCCTGCATTTCATCACAGATTTCCAAGAGATCAAAACCACTTGGCACCCTATAGAGCAAATAGCTGGCGGCGCGGCTGGGTATTGAAAATCAAACTAAAGGAGCAACTCGTCTAAAAATTGTGTTGCAGCAGAAACGGTGCGGCGTGTTTCGGTAGGTGAGAAAGTACTAAGGGTCCAGGTGTTGTTGTCCCAAACGAGGGTATTCATGCGCTCAAAGTAGTCGACGCCGAGTTCGGTGCCCATTTGGCGTATTTGTAGATTGATTTTATCTATAGAACAACCTGAGGCCTGAAGGCCTGCCTCGTTGGCAACGATGACCAATGCATGATTTTCGAAAACAAAACCTGTGGCGTTCATGGCTTTGCCGTGCGTTTGCCAAGTTTGGGTAAAAGTAGCGAGTTGTTCGTTGGCCCATGCGGTTTCAGTGGCATCTAGCGCGCGTTTGCCTATGAAAACCCAAACCCGACACTCGGGGCCAAAATGGGGAGCAAGCTTAGAGATCAGCTGCATTGGCGATAAGTTCAGCGATGTCCATGACTTTAACGTCTTCTTCTTTTTCGAAGTGCTTGATGCCGTCGGTCATCATGGTATTACAAAAAGGGCAACCAGTTGCAATAATATTGGCGCTTGTCTCTAGGGCGTCTTCGGTGCGTTCAATATTGATTTCTTTGTTGCCTTTTTCTGCTTCCTTAAACATTTGAGCACCTCCGGCTCCACAGCAAAGCCCATTGGTTTTGCAGCGCTTCATTTCTACTAGAGCTGCATCGAGCTTTTCAATTAATACGCGCGGCGCCTCATAGACGTCATTGGCGCGTCCGAGGTAACAAGGGTCGTGGAAAGTGATTTTCTTGCCCTTGAAAGTGCCGTTGTCGGCAAGGGCAAGTTTGCCTGTATTGATGAGGTCTTGTAGGAGCTGGGTATGATGAATGACTTCATAAGTGCCGCCCAATCCAGGATATTCGTTTTTGAGTGTATTGAAGCAATGTGGGCAAGCAGTGACTATCTTCTTTACCTCGTAGCCATTCAGAACCTCAATATTCATGAGGGCCTGCATCTGAAAAGTGAATTCGTTACCAGCGCGTTTGGCTGGGTCGCCTGTACAGCTCTCTTCGGTGCCTAAAACTGCAAAGTTAACTTTGCAGTGATTTAAGATCTTCACCAATGCCTTAGTAATTTTTTTGGCGCGGTCGTCAAAAGAGCCTGCGCAACCAACCCAAAATAGAATGTCGGGGCTTTCTCCGGAGGCCATCATGTCGGCCATTGTGCGTACTTGTATACTCATTGCTTGGTCTTTTTGACTTAGTCTTCGTTGGCCCAATTTAAACGATCTGTGGCAGCAAACTGCCAAGGCGCTCCATTGTTTTCAATATTGGTAAGCATGCCCGTTAGTTCAGTAGGTACTTTTGATTCTTCCATCACTAAAAAGCGGCGTAGGTCCATAATGATCGCTAGCGGATCGATGTTCACCGGACACTCTTGGACACATGCATTACAGCTCGTACAGGCCCAAAGTTCTTCTTCAGTAATGTAGTTGCCTAGAAGGCTTTTGCCGTCATCTGTATCGGCGCCATTTTTGCGTTTGTAGTCGCCGAGTTCGACCATACGGTCTCGGGTATCCATCATGATTTTGCGCGGTGAAAGCAACTTACCGGTGGAGTTGGCGGGGCATGCGGATGTACAACGGCCACATTCCGTGCAGCTATAGGCGTCCATGAGATTTTTCCAAGTGAGGTCTGTGACGTCTTTGGCACCAAAACGCGAAGGGACTGCGTCTGCAGTTGGTGAGGCATAGGGATCGGCATTTGGGTCTAGCATGAGTTTCACTTCGTTGGTGACACTTTGCATATTTGTAAACTGCCCTTTAGGATCTAATTTGGAGTAAAACGTATTTGGAAACGCCATAAATATGTGCAGATGCTTAGAGTAGGGTAGGTAGTTCATGAAGGTATAAACCATTAGGATATGACCCCACCAACCTAATTGCTCTAGAACGTGTAAAGTATGCGTATCCGTAATGCCGCCAAAAAGAAGTGGCCCGAACCATGATGAAATGGCAAAACCATTGGTTTGGTTAACTTGTTGGCGAAGGACTTCGTCTGCACCGTTCATGGTAAAGATGAAACTAAGTAAAATAAGTTCAAATACAAGAATTAGGTTGGCATCTAGTGTTGGCCAGCCAACGAGTTCATTCATGCTAAGGCGCGGTAACTTGAGCATATTACGGCGGGCTAAAAAAGCGATTGTACCAATGAAAGCCAATACCGATAATATTTCAATGAAGCTGATCATGAAGGTGTAAAAACCACCTAGACTATCTTGAAAGAAACGATGCGATCCGCTGATACCGTCTACAAGAATTTCAACGAGTTCAATTTGTGTAATCACAAACGCTGCATACAGGGAGAGGTGCAAAAGTGCGGGAATTGGTCGGGTGAACATCTTTTTTTGACCGAGTGCGACTAGTAGCATTGTGCGCCAGCGGTCTGCCTTGCGGTCCGCGCGGTCAAGGGGTAAGCCCATATGAATATTTTGGGCAATCTTGCGAAGATTAAATGCAAAAAAACCAAAACTTACGAGCGTAAGAACGCTAAAAATGAGTTGATGCATGTGCAGGGTTTATTCAGGCAAGCTGTCGAGCATTTTTTGAAGCTTGTCTTCGTTTTTCTTGGAGAGTTGCATACCTTTTGTTTTGCCACCAATTAAGGATAGGTGTACATAACGTTCGGGGTGCGCTTCTAGGTCGGTCACTAAATTTTGGAGGTCGTTGTTGGTTGCCACGAGTTCTGCGTAGAGTTTGTCGTCGTGAATGAGTTTGCCCAAAGTTCCCTGACCTTTTTCTACTTCTGTCAGCACCATATTGAATTTCTTGAGTGTGGTTTGCGCCTCGAGAATGGTTCCTTTGAAGTCGGCAGTAACGAGCTCATCAGTGATTTTGCGCGTATTGCCAATTATGCCCGTGATTTGGTCGTTGCTTTTGCGCAAATTGAGCGTAATAGCCTCTACATGATCCATGATTTTGGAAAATTGAGTGCGTTCTGCAGCTACAAAACCTTGAAGTTCATCGGCTACATTTCCAAGTTTTTTAATGGTGAGTTTGACTTGTTTGAGGCTTCCTTCTAGTTCAGAAGTAGCGGTGGTATCCCAAAAAGAAGTTAAGGAGCCAACCATTTTGTCTACGGATAACATCATGGTTTGTAATTTTTGAGAGATGGGATCTGCATATGCTTTTACTTGCGTCACCATATCAACAGATACATGTCCAGGGATGGTGGCACCTGCCTTATAAAAAGATCCGTTTCCGGCTGGGGGTAATTGAACAATAAGTGCTTTGGTAAAGAAATCTAGAGAGCCAATTTCTACTGTGGTTCCTTTTGGAAGACGGATATCTGAATTGTGGATATTGAAGGTCATTTTTACTTTGTGTAGAGAATCACCTTCTGGATTAGATTTAATGCTGAGCACTTTACCGATTTCTACGCCGTCAAGCGTTACATTAGAAGAGACCATTAATTGGCCAGAATTGGCAAAGTATGCGGTGTAAACGTCGTCTCCACCAAAAAAACTATTGCCTTTCAGAAAGTTGATTCCGGCAATGAGTACCACAATGGCCATGAGCGCAATGAGCGCGGCTTTAATTTCTTTAGAGAATTTCAAGCTAGTTTTTTTCTGCTAATTTAAGGGCTTTTTCTATACTGATGCGCTCCCCGTCGAGGAAAGCTACCACAAATGCATTAGAATAGCCCATCTTAGTGAGTTCGTCCTTATAGTTTTTTGCTCCTTCTAAGTTATTTGGAAAATATCCAGCGCAATATTTGTACAAGGAATTATCCTGGTATTCAAATATCTCTAAACCCTTAAAATGGCTTGATTTGGTGGAGATGGCTTTGCTAGCGGTTTCAATTTGGACTTTAAAGATCAAGCCTTGTTCTTTGACCGTTTCCGGGGGTTGCGCACTATTGTTTAGAACGGGCGCAGGTTCTATATTATTTTGAACGGTGGTTCCGCCTACGACTGTTTTACCTTCTGTTGCATTTTTATAATTTACAAAGGCATCAAACATGGATTGGGCCATTTTTTGTTGCCCCTCAGCAGACCCAATCAATTTTTCTTCGGTTGGGTTGGGTAAGAATGCGGTTTCAATTAGTACGCTGGGCATGGTGGTTTTATACAGCACTAAAAATCCGGCTTGTTTGACGCCGCGGTCATAACGTCCAATGCGCTTGAATTCTTTTTGGATCATTTCAGCAAATAAGATGGACTGTCGGTGGAAAACCGCCAACTGAAATTGCAGGGCTATAATACCGTCTGGTGTGAGGTCATAGGAGCGGTATTTTGCTCCTTTGTCGTCTTCGAGCGCGATACTCGCATTTTCTCTTTCGGCTACTTTTTGTTGGGCGTCGGTACGGTGCAATCCTAAAACATATGTTTCGGAACCATAGGCAGTGGTGCTCCCGGCATTGGCATGGATACAAATAAAAAGGTCGGCGTTGTTGCGATTGGCAATGTTGGCACGTTCTGCAAGCTCAACAAAAACATCAGTAGAGCGCGTATAGATAATTTTGATGTCGGGATAGCGCTCTTTGATAAGGGCTCCTAGTTTGAGGGCCATTGCCAAACAAACCTCTTTTTCGTTGTTGTTTGCACCGTGGCAACCCGGATCGTGACCGCCGTGGCCAGCGTCAATGACGACTGTTTTAATCTTGCTGCTTTGCGCCCAACTTACTGTATTTGAAAATAAAACGATTACGGCCAATAAAATGACACGACACGCGTTTTTTTGCAAGCCATTGAAAATTGGTAGCTTTGTACGTTTTATCTGCATAATACAAATCTAATTAAGCATCTTGAACCAGCGCCAGCGCTTTTTACAACTTTTCTTCGCCACATTGTTAATAATGTGTACAAAGACAATCGTTACAGCTCAGGATACCCTTTACGTGAATGGGGAGACCCTCAATGAGGTAGTTACCTATAAAGCCTCGCAAAAAATCATACACGATGTCAAATTGCGAAGAATATATCTTTACGGCAATGCAGAGGTACAAAGTGAGGGTTTCTCGATTAAGGCAGGTTATATTCTCATCGATATCGATTCCAACCAAGTTGAGGCGAGTTATCGGTTGGATAGCTTAGGTAAGAAAATAGAGTTCCCGGAACTCACTGAAGGCACAGAAACGATCCGCTGCGAGACCATCAAGATGAACTACAAAACGCAAAAAGCGTACATCAAAGCGCTCGCTATTAAACAAGATGAATTTTATTTCAAAATGGGAACCGCAAAGCGCCAAGCCAATGAGGAACTACATTTGCGCCAGGGTATTCTTACCACTTGTAATCTAGAAGAACCGCACTATCATTTTCAATTGAGTAAAGGTGTGTTGGTTCCTGAACAGCGCATCGTTACTGGCCCTATGAATTTATGGGTTTCGGGCATTCCAACTCCGCTCGGGCTGCCTTTTGCATTTATTCCAACGAACCAAAAAGAACGTACTTCTGGTTTGTTGTTCCCTGAATTTATTCCGCTTTCGGCCTTCGGTTTTGGATTTCAGAATTTGGGTTGGTATTTTCCTATCAATGAGCGTTTTCAAACCTCTGTATATGCCAACTTGTATAGCCGTGGCTCATGGGGTTTGCGCAACGACCTCGATTACGCCAAACGCTATGGCTATACCGGTAGGCTCTCGTTGGGTTTCCAGCAGTTCAATAGTGGTTTTCCAATGAATGATAAACGAAATAAAGTAAGTGTGTCTTGGAGCCATCGTAAGGCGCCAAAATCCAATCCTTTCTGGGATTTTTCTTCGAGTGTCAATTTTATCTCCGACAACCAATCTAAAAACTCACTAGATCCTATTAACCCAGAATATTTTTCAAACTCCTTCAATTCCGACATCAACTTAGCACGAAATTTCCCCGGAAAGCCAATCAATACGGGCTTAAAAATGTCTTTGCGCCAAAATTCTCTTGCTCAAAATATTTCCTTAATGAGTCCGGTGCTCAATGTGAATGTAACGCGTGTTTTTCCGTTCAAAGACGTTTTTGAAACTGCTGATAAGAACTGGAAAAAAACAATCCAGCGCATCGGATTTACCTACAATTTGGAGGGTCAGAACCGATCACAGTTTCAAGACAACTTGCTGAGTAATGGTGATTTCGCAGCAATTAGCCAACAATTCATGAATGGTATTAGTCAAGGTTTGAGCATACAAACCAATACTGGTTTATTCAAAAATGCGGTGAAGATCAATCCGAGCCTCAATTATGGCAACAAAATCAATTTTCAGCAAATCATAAAGTCCTATGACCCTATTTCGAATCAAACACAAATAGACACCCTACGCCAAATGGCCATGCGTCATGAACTCAACTTTAGCCTCACAGCAACAACTGTTTTATATGGTTATTACCGTTTTGTGGGCCCCAAACAAGCGCGTTTGCGCCATTTGATGACGCCAAATATCGGTTACCGCTATACTCCGGGTTGGAACCCACTTGTTACGGCTAACGCAGGCCCAAATCAGGCAGCAATTTCTTACTCATCTTTTGAGCGCAGTATTTATCAGGTTGGCTCTGTTCGAGAGGCTTCGCTGCTTACATTTGGCATTAATAATACCGCTGAGCTCAAGTTGAAATCAGATCAAGATACGCTAACTGGGTACAAAAAAATCCGTCTGATTGATCAGTTTTCAGTGACGGGATTTTATGACTTCACCAAAGATAGCATGCAGCTTTCAGATTTGGCATTGAACTTGCGCATAAGCCCGGCCAACTGGATCAACTTTGTGTCAAATGCACAGTGGAGCCCATATGCTTGGAATCAATTAGGATCAACCACGGGCGAATACGCTTGGCAAAATGCGCAACAATTGGGCAGACTTACCACTACTAATCTTACAACCACTATTGTGGTCGCACCAAAGAAAGACCGTAAAAAAATTCAAAATCACAGTACCCTTTTTAACGAACAAGATTGGAATGCCGACTTCAATTATTATGCGCTGCATCCGGAGCGTGCAGTCTATTACGATATTCCATGGAAAATGAATTTGTCCCATGTTTATGGCATTCGAGCCAATCAAGAAATAAGTACAAGCAACCCCGACTCTTGGTTATTTGTTCAGACGCTTGTTCTTAGCGGTGACGTCAGTTTTACAAAGCGCTGGAATTTATCAGGCAACCTCAATTTTAACGTACAAGAAACCAGATTAACGAATGCTTATTTTTCATTGAATCGCAATATGCACTGTTGGGCTTTGTCTTTTTATTACGTACCTCTTGGTGGTAACAAAAGCTTCTTACTAACTATCCGAAATACGTCGAGTATCTTTAGAGATGCCAAAATTGAATTCAGGAAGCCGCCGTCGTTTCTTTAGCGCTAGATTGAATGCGTTCGTTCAGGACTTTGCCAATATGAAAGGTGAATTGAGCACCAAAGAATACAATTTGGGCCGAGTAATGTATCCATGCCAACATAATAAAAATGGAGTTGGCTACACCTAATTTACCCATTATAAAATAGTGATGTAAATAGTAACCAATTAGCCATTGACTAAGGTACAAAAGGAGCGCGGTTGCAATGGCTCCATCTCGGGCAACTCGCCAACTAACTTTTGCGTTGTGCATGTATTTGAAAATCAATAGAAATATCAACACATTTGAAACTAAGGTAAGAACAACCTGTAATACCTGAAGGGAGAAATCAACAAAACCGTTGTTCCAATGTAGCCAATTGGTTAGGGCTGAAAAGATGAACACTTGTAGGAAATAGAATAAGATAATCACCAGCGCAAAGACAGCGAGTAGAAATACACCTACAAAGCGAAAGCCAATGATTTCCATGAAAAAATTTGATTCTTCTCTGCTCTTTTTGGCTACATTAAAAAATTCATTTAAACTGCGTTTGAGCGAAATCATAAATGCTGAGCAGGTGTAAAGTAATATCCCAATACTCACTAATTCTAAAAAGAAATTTGGTTTTTCGAAAGATATCCCCTCCACGAGCTGAAGGATAGTTCCGCTATCCTGAAGACCAAGGCCAGATTGAAGAAGGGAGGACACAATCTGACGCATGTTGTCTTGTCCAATAATGCGTCCATAGATTGACGTCGTTAGGTATATGATGGGAATGAACGCAAATAAGGTGTAATAGGCCAAGGCAGCACCATGGTGAAAGGCCCCTTCTTGAACGTATTCTTTGAGTGCGTCCCAGAATGCTTTGAGCATGAGGCCAATCGTACCTTTTTTATTTTTTGTGGATCTCAATGGCTTGGATATCGGTTAATTTTTCAAAAGCATAAAGCAGAATACGCTCCATATTTTTGCTTCTCACAAAGTTATGGTAAAGGCCGCCTACAAATAGGGCCTTTTCAAAACGCACTTCAATTCCAGATTGTGTAATCTTGTATTCATCCGGTCTAAAATGCAAAAGTTCTTCACCGTTTTTAAGTGTGTTTAAAGGTCCGAAAAGTCTTGCGCGTTCTGGTGCTTTGTAGTGGTAATAAACCTCTTCAGGACGGTATTTTTTAGTCAATTTACCATTTTGAAGAATGCAAATATGATCGCAAAGACCAAGTACATCTTGCCCCTCGTGTGATACTAAGATGATGCCCGTATCTTCTTCATCGCGGAGGTCCATGAGGTGGCTGCTGAGTTTTTGCCGCAAATGGGCATCTAGATGCCCAAAGGGTTCATCTAATAACAAGTAATTGGGTTGATTTGCAATTGCGCGGGCAATTGCCACGCGCTGTTGTTCGCCCCCTGAAATGAGATGGGCTTTGGTAAGGCTAATATCCTTAAGGCCAAATAAGCGCAGTAATTTTTGGACGCGTTTGTCTCTTTTGGCGTAAGGCCAGTGTAAGATAGCTTCTCGAATGTTTTCTTCAACGGTGTGGTAAGGATCTAGTTTGAAATCTTGATTCACAATAGCTAGCCCTTTGAAACCGGGTACGAGCAGGTTTCTGACCGCTGTTTGTTGAATACCATCGATCCAAATTTCGCCCGCATCGGGGTCTTGTAGTCCGGCACAAATTTTTAGTAAAGATGATTTACCTGCCCCACTTTTTCCGACTAGTCCTAAGATTTCACCGCGGCGCACCTGAATTTGAAGCGACTTCAATATCTGTTTTTGATAGGTCAGTACAATGCCACGTAGTTCGATCATCGGATGAGGGCTTTTGGAAAAGATTTAGAGGCAATGAAGATACCAGGTATAGGGTTGGCCATTGGCTCATAGTCTTTGAGGTAAATACGGATGGTGTAATTGGTGTCATCAATACTTAAGCTACAATGATCTATGATACATTTGGATGCACCCACATAGAGCATTGGACTGTCCTCGGAATGAATTTCAAATAGGTGCATTTGTTCGATATCGTAAGAGAAAAGTGCATCGTTTTCGTCATATCCTGAAAGTGTATAGGTGGAATTCTCTTTTTCTAGCACTTTGAGAACTGTAGTTGTAATCTCTAATTCGTCTTCCCACTCGTAGCGAAGGTTATCGGCAGACTCTTTTCCACCGTATTTCTCATTGGCAAGTTCTTGTGAATAAAGCTCATTGAGCAAGTGGATGTGTATCTTACAATTCATCTTGGGGTTGTTTTTTTTCTACTTCATTTACTTTAAAGGCAGAGGGGATGAGTTCCGGCACGAGTTTCATGACGATAGGAAGCAGAAGGGTTCCGCCTGGAAAAAGAAAAATCGCGAGCGATGGCATAGATTTCAAGATGTCGTAGAACTGCGCCTTGACTTGTTCTTTCTCTTCAGGGCTGAGTTCTTCTTTGGTAGATTTTTGTAATAGTGCCATGAGTTCTTGACTCTCTTTGATCTCTGTGATGAGCCGATCTCGATTGCGTCCAATTATTCTAAGCCAGCGCTTGCTGGTTTCTTTATAGGCAAAACTTGCTTCAGTTGATTGCTTGTAAACTAATAATTCTTGAGGTCCGCTATGAGCAATAAATGCTGTGCTCATTTCTTCTGAGACCAGCATTTGTGCTTCAGTCATATTTAAGACCTTGCCTAGTGCCTTTAATTTTAGCCGTTCTAATGGGCTAAGCTGGTGCGTACTTTGGAGCAATAAATGCCCGAATTCGTAAGTAAGCTGACCTAAGAGTTCATTTTCAATGAATTCTTGTTGCAATACCTTCAGCGGTATGCCAATTTTGATTCGTTTTTGATATTTATTTTTGAGCGAGCGAGGCAATGCAGCTGAGGCAATAAAATGTGCTAGAATTTTCTTTTCTTTTTCTTCGACCTTCCCATCGATAAATGCGGCGTAAATCAAGCCATTTAATATTGATGAGGTGTAGCGTTCATAATTTTTAAGAAAGGTTGTTTGGTCTCCCTCTAAAAAGGCTCTAAAAAGAATGACATCCAAAAAAATAAAAGCATTGGACAGGTGTTTGAGCCAATAATTAGCACCCATGAAAGAGCTTTTGATACCTACTCTCGATGCGAGAATAACTTCAAGTTTTTTATTTGGGGTTTGAGCGAATCTTAAGGACAAGCGTTCTTGAAGACTAGAACCTTCAAACCCCTTGTAAAAAGTGAGTAATGTATCAATAAATTGAATTTGATTAACTGCTTTTTGTTGCTTTCGAATATAGGTAAATAATAAAGTTTCAAAAACCAGAAGTTTGAGTTGTTCATCTGTATTGAACGTGCTTGGATCTAATTCGTTTGAAAAGATAAAGGATTTGGCTGTTCCGTAGATAAGGCCTGTTTGATGTGAAATAAAATGGGTGAGGTTGGATTCTTTTTGGTGGATGAGGTCTTGGTCTACACTAAAAACACCTCTCTCCTGTAATTCAAAGAATTTTGCAATCCAATTTTTGGATCCTGGTGAAAAGTCAATTTTAGTGGAGGACATAGCGTATGCTTAGTGCCCAAGCGAAGCCTAATTGCAAACGAGGAAGAACGTAAAGGCTTGGGCCAAGATCCAAAGAGACATTCAGCGGAAAATCTTCAAGGGTATGCTCTATACCAACAACTGCACTGGCCCCGATGCCTAAACCATTCAAATTGGTTTCAAACTGGTTCATATTACCCAAGCCTAAATTGGCTCCAAAGCCGTAATAATAATCGAGTAACTCATTGAGTTCATTTTGATAATAGGCATTGCCGTGTATCCATAAAGCACCCGTATTTCCTCCTAAACCAAGTTCATATGCTTGATGATTGATTCTGTATTTTGCGTTTAGATAAATCACACCGGGGCTTCCACCTCTCAAGCCAAGCGAACTCGTGTAGCGTTGCGCTGAAGCAAGAAAAGTGCAAAGACAAGCGAAGGCAAGGAAGAACTTCTTCATATGTTTGGGTTTACGTCAAATTTAGTGTTTAATACAGCGCGCAAAACTCAAGCGCCGATTAAAAAATACACTTGGGTTTGTTGAAAAGGCTTTGAATTCGAGTATGTAAATTCCTGCGCTTGCTAAGGTGCCGTACTCAGTGCTTCCATCCCAAATCAAAATACCTGTTGTTCCAAAAAGCTCATTCGTTGCGAGTTGTTTAACCAGTTGCCCGCTCAGTGTATAAATCGTTGCCTGAACCAACATATTTGCTGCTGGTAACGCGTATTGAATTTCAAGAAAATCGTGGTAACCATCTTGATCAGGGCTCAGTTCTGGATGGGTTAAGGTTAGAGCACCTTTTTGTTGGGCGCCAATTTGCTGTGAGTTCTTGGCTCCTGGACTGGCGTAACCAATACTTTGGGCTGCCGAGAACCAGTTTTGTTCACTTTGAGTGGGCCCAGTGGCGTTTAATCTTTCTAGACTTACTCCCTCGATTTCTTCAATCAAAGGAGAATGCCAAGTGCTCGCATATTTGAGCTGGTCCAATATATTGCCGTTGTAAAGGAGCACACAAGTACCGCTGTCGTTATAAAAATAAGGAAGCGTTTGCATTTTAATGTGCGTTGCAACAGCAATTGGATAGAAGTGCAGTAAAAAACTAGTATCGGGGCAAAGCGCAAGAATTTCTTGTGGAGCAATTGATGGATTCGTTAAAGAATAACTTGCTTGCGCGTTGCCGATACTGCAATTTTTAAGGCTGAGGTATTTATTGCTGGTATTGTAAATTTCTACGAAGTCTGAACCGTTACTCGGTGGGTCAAATAAAAGCTCATTAATGACGAGGTCGCCATTTGAGGGTTCTTCTAATCTAATAAAAGTGGTATTCAAACTTGCTTGGTTTCCCCAGCAGTCAGAAAGTGGAGAAAAAGAGATGCCTACTGGCTTGCTTCTAGGGAGCGCTTGCTCGAACAGCAGGAGCAATTGCGCCTCATTTTGCATCTGCTGAAAAGGCAGTACTATGCGCGTATATGCACCAAGTTCTTCACTAAAAGTAAGGTCAACCTGTGCTAAACTTGAACTATCCATAGGTTCAGAAAAGCCAAGCGCTAGCAGGTTCGAGTCTCGAACTTCGGCAAACAAAAGAAAGGCAGCCAAGGTGTCGGCAAATGTATCCATTACAGAATTGGGAAGTCCGGGGCTGCCCCCGAGCACAGCCTCGCTCGCTCGCCAATTGTGTGCAGCGGAGCAGGGGTCTTCAAGAGAGCAGCGCTCCAAACTGAATCCGCCATCTTCCTTGGAAGAATCTTGGTACCAACCAAGTTTGTAGTCGACTTGGTCTGTTTGGACACCTTGCGCATCAAGCAAGCTTAGCAATTCCCCACTGTTATTGAGGCTTGGAAATACAGCAACTTCAATTGTTTTAGTAGGATCAAATCCAGAACCCTTACCCGTCCCTACAAGTGTTGCATAGCAGCCTGGTTGTAACCAATAGGAGGGAAGCGTACAGCTGCCACCTGCATCGTTGAGTTGAAAACCATGGAGTTGTTGTGCTTGCAAACCGGAATTGTAAAGCTCGATATATTCAGTATTGGGAAGGCCTTGCTGGGGTTCTGGATCAGCCATGAGCTCTGTGATGAGTATCTTCGACATGCTCGGTTCTTGTATTGTGCCAAAATATAAATCGTCGAAGTAAAAATTTTGGGTATTACTATTGCTGTATACACAAGCAAGGCCAGCATAGGGCCCTAGAGGCAGCCAGGGCAACTGCCCTGACAACCAAAGGTTGCTTGCGGCCGCCATACTTGTCTTTGCTTCAAGGGTATATGCGCCATTGTAGCATTTGAAAGTAAAAAATAGCTGAAAAGCGGCCGCAATGCTGCCAGCGGGCCCTGCAGCGAGCAAACTATCGTTGCCATTTACTCTTCCAAATAATTTTGGAGCGTCTTGGCTTCCAGCCTCACCAAATTCGAGGTAGAGTGCATTTGAGGCCAACAGTAAGTCATTTTGATCTGCAAATAGATAAAAGCGACAAAAATTTAAACTCGAAGGGCTCAAATTGAGCCGTAGCCAAAAACTACATTCCCAATTTGTTGGCAGATTTGGCTGCATAAAAAAGACAGAACTGCTTCCGCTATTGGCTGCATTGAGTTGAAGTTGGCGGTTTGAATTGGTTGTAAATGAACCGATGTCGCCACCCCAAATAAGGCCTTGAAACATACTTTGATCGTGGAAATCGTCAAAAACTTGCGCAAAAACAGGCCGAGGTGTACAAGCCAAATGCAGGAAAATTAAAATCAAGAAGAGTCTCATGGCAAACAAAGTTTATTTTTGTAAAAAATTGAAAAATGAAAGTAGCTGTAGTTGGAGCCACCGGCATGGTTGGTTCAGTGATGTTAGAAGTGCTGTCCGAGCAACAATTCCCTTTAACTGAATTACTTTTGGTCGCTTCCGAAAACAGCATCGGTAAAAAAATAACGTACCAGGGTAAAGAATATGCTGTCATTGGCTTAGCAGAGGCGGTGGCCGCTGCACCAGATATCGCTATTTTTTCGGCAGGGGGCGAGACTTCTTTGCAGTGGGCACCTCGTTTTGCAGAAAAAGGTACTGTCGTCATAGACAACAGTTCTGCCTGGCGCATGGATCCTACAAAAAAACTGATTGTTCCGGAAATCAACGGACAACTCCTCACCAAAGCAGACCTCATCATTGCCAATCCAAACTGCAGTACCATACAGCTTGTTATGGTTTTAGCACCGCTGCATCTCAAGTATGGTGTCAAGCGCGTTGTAGTTTCTACTTATCAATCAATCACCGGAACAGGCGTAAAGGCGGTCCAACAATTAGAGAACGAGCGTGCAGGTATCGAAGGCGAAATGGCTTACAGGTATCCGATCGATAAAAATTGTATACCTCAGTGCGACGAATTTTTAGCAAACGGATACACCAAAGAGGAAATGAAATTAACCAACGAAACCAAGAAAATCCTAGATCCAAGTATCAATGTAACAGCTACGGCGGTTCGGGTTCCGGTTGTGGGAGGCCACTCGGAGGCGGTCAATATTTCGTTTGAAAACGACTTTGATTTGCAAGAGGTACGCGCACTCCTTTCACAAACTACGGGTATCACACTTCAAGACAACACGGCTGCATACGACTACCCAATGCCACGTTTTGCCGAGGGCAAAGATGACGTTTTTGTTGGGCGCATCCGCCGAGACGAAAGTCAAGCCAATTCCTTGAATTTGTGGATCGTTGCCGACAACTTGCGCAAAGGAGCCGCTACAAATGCCGTGCAAATTGCAAAACTTTTGACTCGGGTTTAAAGTACAAGGCTCCTGAAAACTCAAGACTATTTGTCTTCATCAAATCTTTTTATGAACCGATAAATTGATTTTTTTGAATCAATACGTTTCATTGCTAGATAATCTCTTACTTTTGTACCGTCTCTAAGGGGTGCCGTAAGGCTGAGAACATACCCATTGAACCTGATCTGGATAATGCCAACGAAGGGAAGATGACGAGCTAATTGTAGAGAACTACCGAGAATTAGCCCCTTGTTCTTGTTTATTTTTTTAAAATGAAAACAAGATTTCTATTAACTATTTTACTGAGTTGTCAAATAGTTTTGGCCCAAGTGAACAAAACCAAGGATTTAACCGACACCACCCGACGTGTTCAAGATATGGAAGGTATTATGGTCAATGGGCTTCGTGCCCAAGATGCACCCAACAACACGCTTGTTTCCAAATCGACTTTAAATTCAAAAAACTTTGGCCAAGACATCCCTACGCTCTTGGAATTTACCCCTTCGGTCGTTACGACAAGCGATGCAGGTGCAGGGATAGGCTATAGTGGTTTGCGCATTCGAGGTGTGGACGCCAGCCGAATAAACGTAACCATCAATGGCGTACCGGTAAATGATCCAGAATCCCACGATGTTTATTGGGTGAATATGCCAGATCTTGTTGGCTCAGTCGAAAACATACAAATCCAACGCGGTGTAGGTTCATCTACAAACGGTGCAGCAGTATTTGGCGCAAGTGTCAACATCAAAACCAATACTTTAAAAGCGGCACCTTACGCGCGCATCGATCTTGCTGGTGGTTCTTTTGGAACGTTGAAAGGCACGCTACAAGCTGGAACTGGTTTGCTCAATAAACGCTTCGCGCTCGATGCGCGCCTCTCTGAAATCCGTTCGGACGGCTACCTTGATCGGGCCACAAGCAATTTAAGATCAATGGGCCTAACAGCGACCTACCTAACAGATAAATCTGTTTGGAAGGCCGTCGTGCTCACAGGTCAAGAGCGTACCTATCAAGCTTGGTACGGCACCCCTGAGGGTCGTTATCGTGGCGATACGCTCGGCATGATTGCATACGCAGAGCGCAATGATCTTAATGCAGAAGAAACAACCAGCTTACTAACTTCTGGTAGAACGTACAATTTCTATACCTATGCTGGTCAAGTAGACAACTACAACCAAGATAATTACCAATTGCATTTTATTCATCAGTTTTCCTCCAAACTAAATCTCAATGCTGCTGCACACTATACTTATGGTCGAGGCTATTTTGAAGAGTACCGCAACCAAGACGACCTCAGTGAATATGGCTTGGCGCCGGTCGTTTTGGGTATGGATACAGTAACGCAATCAGACCTCATCCGCCGACGTTGGCTAGACAACCATTTTATTGGAGTGGTTTATGGGCTCAATTATCAGCATAATGCAAGACTTAAATTCACCCTTGGTGGTGCGGCCAATCGTTATGCAGGCGCACACTTTGGCGAGCTTATTTGGGCACAATTTGCCTCTAATAGTCAAATCTACGACCGCTTTTACGACAACGATGCCCTTAAAAATGAGGTCAGTTCTTACTTGAAAACGAACTATCAAAAAAATGGGCTAGACCTTACCCTTGACTTACAATACAGAGGTATTGCTTACCAATTTTTAGGCGTTGATCAAGTGAGCGGTGTACTGACAGATGTTACTCAAAATGTGAATTATCATTTCTTTAACCCAAAGGTTTCTTTTGCCAAAAACTTGGGTTCACACAACTTATTTGGCTCCTTCGGAATCGCAAACAGAGAACCTGTACGTCGAGATTTCCGCGAGAGCACCCCTGCCAATAGGCCGCTCGCCGAACGCTTATTCGATACAGAATTGGCTTATCGTTATGAACATAATCAGATCTCAGCCCAAGCCAATTTATTTCTGATGTATTATCAAAATCAGTTGGTGCTCACCGGTCAGATCAACGATGTTGGAGGTTATACCAGGACCAATGCAGACAGAAGTTACCGAGCGGGTATTGAGCTCGAAGGAGCCTTTCAAATCTCTTCAAAAATGCGTTTGCAAGCCGCCACCACCTTAAGCCAAAATAAGGTCCTCGATTTCGTAGAATTTGTTGATGTTTACTTTGATGACGAACCCTACTACACGCAAATTCAAATTGAACACGGTAGCACTGATTTAGCCTTCTCTCCAAATTTTATTCAATCCTTAGCACTGCAATATGCTCCGCTCGACCGCCTTCAATTGACGCTTCAGTCAAAATACGTCTCTAGACAATATCTAGATAATACCTCCAATTTCAAAAGAAGCTTAGATGCATTTACCTTCACTAATTTTAGCTGTCTTTATAAAGTAAAACAGAATTTTGCCAAAGAATTTGAGTTGGGTTTCTTGGTCAATAATTTATTCAATGCCCTGTATGCAAATAATGGCTACACATTTAGTTATCAATATGGTGGGCAAACAACGACTGAAAATTTTTACTATCCACAGGCGGGAAGGCACTTCTTATTGAAAATGAACATCCTATTTTAATTTCTATCTTTGGAAAAATTCTCCACATGAAAAAGATAGTTGCTTTACTTGCTTTAGTTTGTTGCTCCAATATATTTGGCCAAGTGTTAGAAAAACCACAATTGGTTGAAAAAGTAGATACAAGTATCCGCACCTCCATAGATTTAGAAAATATAGATGTCCCAATTGAAGTTAAAGAAGTTTTCGATGCGCAGGTAGAATTTTCGAATCAAACACCGCAGTTTCCTGGCGGTCAAGATTCTTTGGATCGCTATATAAAAGATGCTGTTGAAATTTTCATTTATGCCGATACCAATGAAACCTTTCCGTGGGGAGAGTCTGTATATGTCGCGTTTGAAATAGCTACTGATGGACGGGTCACTCATCCTATTATCGAAATGGGTTACAACGCACTTCTAGACAGCGCAGCGTTGGATATTGTTAAAAATATGCCACTTTGGACTCCTGCAACCAATGAAAATGGAGACCCCATAGTTGCCTCGTATCGCCTTCAAATACTTTTTGATTTTGACCTCGATCTAGACGAAGATTTTGATTTTGAAGATGAAGAAGATAAATCCAATAAGGCCCATTGGGCAGGTTTTGAAATGGGCGTACAACTGAATACGAATTCATTTTTAGGTTTCGACCCCAATTTTGCACTAAATCCAGAATGGGAAAATATACCTTTGAAAAGTACCGTATTAAACCTCAATTTATTTGCACATCAATTTAGATTATTTTCTGATTATGTTGGTTTGGTTACCGGATACGGTTTCAGCTTTATTAATACAGATTATGTCGCCAACTATCAACTTCATCACGATCAAAACAGCGTTACACCCGTTTATGATTCTACCCAAAATTTCAGACGCAGCTCTCTTTATGGTGCTTATTTAACGGTACCAGTTCTTTTTGAAATTAGAACGCATACCCAATTTAAAAAAGCCATTTACTTCAACGCCGGCGTATTGGGTGGTTTGCGTTTATATAGCCACCACAGACAAACCGGTGATTTTGACAACGGTGACAAATTTGAATGGATTACCCGCTCCAAGTTTAACCTTAATCCTTTCATGCTCGATGCATGTGTTCGAGTGGGTTACGGTCCAGTAGGTGCTTTTGTAAATTATGCAGTCTTAAGCACCTTCAAAAATGGAACAGCTGTTGGTCAATTTCCTTTGCGTTTTGGTGTTTCATTCAACATTCCACAATAAAGTTTGCCGATTTTATTTTTGGGAATATTGGAATATGGAGAGGTCATTTCCTGCCATAAAAGACTTGGAGTCCATACGTTTTTTACCTTCCATTTGGATTTCCTTTACCAACAATGTAGTCTGATTCCCACACGGGAATAATATCCCTTCTTTGTGCGCTTGGGGGCCATTTTGACGCAAGCACTTTTCGTTAGTGAGGCTAGTTCTATATATTTTAAATTGAAGCCATGTTTCTTTTTGAGTAGACCATAGGGCACACCACGCAGCCGGATAAGGATCTAGACCCCTGACAAAGTTGTGAAGGTCTTCAGCGTTTAAGGCCCAGTTAATGCGCGTATTTTCTTTGAAAAGTTTGGGCGCAAGTGCACGTTTACCCGCTATCGGTTTTTGGATTTTCGGGATAATTTTTGAGTCGGCTAGGCCTTTGCAGGTTTGTAGGGTAAGTTGCGCGCCCAGTTCTTGGAGTTCATCATGGAGTTCACCAAAGGTCATGTTTGGGCCAATCTCGATTTGCTCCTGCAATAAAATACTGCCCGCGTCGATATCTTCATTTATTAAAAAGGTGCTTACTCCGGTGTACGTATCGCCATTGATGAGCGCCCAATTGATAGGTGCAGCACCCCTGTAGGCGGGCAAGAGCGAGGCGTGTAAATTGAAAGTGCCCAGACGCGGCAACTTCCATACTACTTCTGGCAACATTCGAAAAGCAACCACCACAAAAAGGTCGGCCTTTAGATTGGTTAAGTCAGCAATAAAATCTTCATTGCGCAATTTTTCTGGCTGTAAAAGAGATAAATTGTTGGCAAGCGCGTATTGTTTGACGGCACTTTGATGCAGTTGTTGACCGCGCCCAGCCGGTTTATCTGCAACGGTAACTACACCAACAACTTGGTGCTGACTTTGCTGCAATTCAGCTAAAATACGCACGGCAAAAGAAGGGGTCCCCATGAAAACGATACGCAGCGGTGTACTCATACTTGTTTATTTTGCCAATTAACTTTTCGAAGATAGGTAATTGAAATGATGCCCAATACCCCAAAATAGATGTATTCAATAGTCCATATCCAATAAACATCCAGCATCCATACTTTGATAAATAAATAACAGAATATGGTATAAACCCCAACGGTAAAGAACTCGATTAACATAGAATGGAGGGTATTACCACTGCCGTGAATGGTTTGAAAATATACCGAAATAAAGCCAAACAACAAAATAGAAACAGCGATCAGCTCGAGAATAGCTGCGCTTTTTGCCACATAAGCCTCTGCGGGGTTCACCATTCTAATGAGTATTTCTGGATAAAGCAACGCCCCATGAAAGGTGCAGAGCATAAAGGCTACTGTAAGTAATTGTATTTTGCGCTGTATAAGGGGTATTTGATCTATTTTTTTGGCGCCAAGGTATTGTGAAATATACGTTTTTGTGGTGCCGGCAAAGCCCCAAATGGGTACAAATGCGAGAAAATAAATGGAGCGAATATTTTGTGAAACGGTAAGGTCAAAAGTGCTTTTTTGTTCGAGCCATGTGAAGAATAGTGTCCAGGTGGCCAAAGCGGAGAACCCTTGTAAGAGCAGCGGACTTCCTACTTTTAGTACTTCTTTGATCGAGTTAATTTCTATCTTGAAATAGGCCAATAATTTATATTTCTTTTGCTCTTTCGAAAAGATCAGAAAGCCGACCATACTTAGCATGCCAATTGCATCGGCAATTGTTGAGGCCAATGCCGCGCCTTTGATACCCATTTCTGGGAATCCAAGTTCCCCAAAAATAAGAACGTAATCCAAGAGGGCATTGCTCGAGGCAGTAAGTAGTGCAGAGACCAATACCACCCAAGATTTTCCTTCGGCAAGAAAAAATGCTTGAATAGACAGCGTAATCATGGCAAAAAATAGTGCATAACTGCGCTGCCCGAGGTAAATGCCTTGCAGTCTCGCAATCTCTTTTTGCTCTGCGTATTGATTAATCCAGTTGGGCATAAAGAAAAATAACACCACAAATAAACCAATCGCAAGTAGCATTAAAATCCAAATGGTTGACCCGAAAACTTGCCCAATGAGCTGCGGCCTGTTTTGTCCGATGCGCCTGGCGATGATAATTTGTGCGCCATCGGCCATACCGGCCAGGCACATGAAGAGCGTAACGTACATGAGGCCAGCATTTCCCACCGCAGCAAAAGCTTCTGTGGAGTATCTGGCAATTAAAGAGGCGTCGGTTAGTAAGACGATAGACTGAATGAATCCAGTGACCATCATAGGCAAGGCTACACCTAAAATTGTTTTGTAGTTGAGCGCAAGCATTTAATCTATTTGAATCACGAGTCCTTTCAGATAGGCTCCTTCCGGATGAAAAGCCTGAATGGGGTGGTCTGAAGGTTGGTGCAATTGTTCTAGAATTCGGCAAGAACGTCCGGCATCAATGGCAGCTGCAATAACAGTATTCGTAAAAAGTAAGGTATCTACAACCTGTGAGCAAGAAAAGGTAAAGATGAGCCCACCTGGCTTGATTTGGCGAATGGCGTGTGCATTGAGTCGTTTGTAACCTTGTATGGCTTGATGGCGTTTGTCTCGGTGCTTGGCAAAAGCTGGCGGGTCCAAAACAATGATATCGTAGTCCTCAGCTAAATTTTTCATATAATCCATGGCGTCATCCACAATTGATGCGTGCCTATCCTCGTATGAATTGAGTATTACATTCGCATCGGTTAAAGCAATGGCTTTTTTGGAGCTATCTAAGGAGTGAACAACGGTTGCGCCGTGCTGTAGGGCTTGTAAACTAAAACCACCTGAGTAACAAAATGTATTGAGCACTTTTTTGCCTTTGGCATATTTTCCTAAAAGGGCTCTGTTTTCGCGCTGGTCAATAAAGAAACCAGTTTTCTGACCGTTGACCCAATCTATGTTATATTTGACACCATTTTCCAGTGCCAAATGCGGAAGAGCAACCGTTCCAAACAAGTAGCTATCGGTAATTTCTTCTCTTTTTGGCAAGGTATCGCTAGACTTGTGATAAATGGCTTTCAAGTCTTTTCCGATCACCACCTGAAGTGCAGATGCAATGAGCTCCACTTGTTTGTACATTCCGTAAGAATGACATTGAATAACTGCCACGCCGTTATAAAAGTCAATAATGAGGCCAGGTAATTGGTCACCCTCGCCATGACACAAACGGAATATGTTATTTTTCTTGTGTAATAAACCAATGCGCAAGCGCAATTGGTAAGCATTTGCCAACCTTCGTTCGTAAAACGATTGGTCTATAGTTTCGAAGTCAAAACTGAGCATTCGAACGGCAATTGTGGCGTGCTGATAATGCCCAATCCCGAGAATTTGTTGTTTTTTAGTGGTTAGGCAAACGAGATCACCATCTTGGAGTTCGGAGGTATCACTAGCTAAGGCCCCAGAAAAGACCCAAGGGTGTTTGCGTTGAATGGAGTGCTCTTTGCCTTTGGCAATGGTCAGTAGGGGATAAGACATGTGCAAAAATAGCCCGAAATTGCGTACATTTGTCAAAAATAAAGAGTTATGGCTAACAAACGAATCCTCAAAAGAAACATCAACGAAATGGTTTTTGATGTAGTAGAAGAATGTTTCTTTTTTGAAATGACAGCCCCAGACAAAGCCGACCGTTCAGCCAAACTGATCGACGAAGCTGCCGAGTTTCAAGACCAAATGCTTACTAAAATGCATCAGGCAAAAGGTAAAGCAGAATACCGCACCATCGTAACAGAGGTTGAGGCGAAGGCTAATTATTTTGTCGCTGCGCTGAACGCGCTCAATAATTAAGCACGAACCCCATGTGGGTTTTCGATACGTTCACACTTTCTTTGCTGCTTGCAGGGCTCATGGTAGTGCTCTGGATTTCAGAATGGATTCCTGTATACCTAACTGCCTTGTTGCCTTTGCTTTTGGCAGTTCCCTTTGGGCTGCTGACTCCAAAAGACCTCGCCCAGTGCTACGGAGACGCCAATATTTTCCTTTTTTTCGGCGGTTTTGTAATGGCTTTGGCTCTAGAAAAATGGGGAGTTCACGAGCAAGTTGCACGTCGAATTATTGCCATAGTTGGCGATAAAAAATCTAATATTTTATTGGGTTTTATACTGAGTACAGGACTCATCTCCATGTGGATTTCCAATACGGCCACCGCACTGCTGATGCTGCCAATGGCTGTTGCTGTTGTAGAAGCTATGCCGCCAGCCCATCGGCAATCGCGCTTTGCTGTTTTTTTGATGTTATCTATTGCTTATGCAGCAAACATTGGAGGTGTAGGAACCCTTATAGGCTCACCACCCAATACCCAAATGGCAAGTATCTTGGCCGAAAATTTTCAAATAGAAATAAGTTTCCTAGACTGGATGAAGATTGGCATGCCGTTGGCTATTGTTTTATTATTGGTCATGTTCTTCATTTTTCGTGCTTTTCTTGGTTCAGAACGAAAAGACGTATTCGCCTTGCACTTTCATACTTTACCTTGGTCTAAAGCCCAAAAGCGAGTTCTGTGGATTTTTTCTATGGTAGCCGGTTTGTGGATCTTCCGCGAAGCCATAGGGAGTTTATTTCACATCCATTACCGCGATGAAAATGCTGCTATTTTGGGAGCCCTTGCCATGTTTTTAATTCCAAATGGGGAGGAAGGTAAGCAGAAAATACTGCGCTGGTCTGACACCGAAAAACTTCCTTGGGGTATCTTATTATTATTTGGCGGAGGTTTGGCATTGGCAGCTGTTTTGGAAAAAAATGACGTCCTGAAATATTTAGCTAGTTCTTTCGAATCATTTCACGGTCTGGGATTAGTTACGGCTATTGTCATACTCACTGCTTTGGCTATTTTTGTTTCAGAGGTGCTTTCTAATTTAGCAATGGTGACCTTATTTATACCTGTTGTTGGTATTTTTGCTCAGCAAACGGGTCTTCCTTTAATCCCTTTGGCAATGGCACTCACGCTTGGTGCTAGTTTGGCATTTATGATGCCAGTGGGTACGCCACCAAATGCGATTGTTTTTGGCTCGGGTTTTTTACGAATTAAAGACATGATGCGTTTTGGATTTTTGCTCAACATCATCAGCCTTGTGCTCATCAGTCTTTTTGTGCTTCTGTTTCTCTAATTGAAACAATATTGCTATTTTCGACCTTAAACCTATCATATGCTAACTATAGATCGTTTATTTGATGTCCCTAGACACCAATTAAAAAATTACCCGAACCCCAATATGTTTGTTACCAAAACAAAAGGAATTTGGGTTCCACTTTCTACATCAGATTTTCTTGATGCAGCAATGAATGTGTCCCGCGGCCTGATCTCTATGGGTGTTCAAGCTGGAGATCGTGTTGCAGTTGCTAGTTCCAATCGTTATGAATGGAATGTATTGGATATTGCTGTTCAGCAAGTAGGTGCAATTTTAGTTCCGCTCTATCCAAATATCTCCGAATCAGACTATCGTTTTATTTTAAACGATGCAGAGGTAGAAATTTGTGTGGTATCGAATCAAGAATTAGTCGATAAAATTACGTCTGTCCGATCTGACATCCCTTCTTTGAAACATCTCTTCTCATTTGACCACACCAATAACTGTTCGCATTGGTCTGAAATTGAATCAGTTAAGGGGCAAACTGATGCTGAGGCTGTCGAACAACGCATGCGCGAGGTCAAAACTACAGATTTAGTTACAATTATTTACACCTCTGGTACTACCGGAAATCCGAAAGGTGTCATGCTCTCACATTCCAATATTTTGTCTACGGTTTCATCTTGTATTGTACCCATACCAGCCGACAAAAACTCAAAAGTATTGAGTTTTCTGCCCGTTTGTCATATTTACGAGCGCATGTTACACTACTTATACATGTATATTGGTTGTTCCATTCATTTTGCTGAATCTATGGATACCATCGGCGATAACATCCGTGAGGTCAAACCAGATGTATTCTCTGCCGTGCCTCGTCTAATAGAAAAAGTATTTGATAAAATTATGGCAAAAGGTGAGGACCTTACCGGTGTAAAACGCGCTTTATTTTTCTGGGCAGTTGGTGTAGCAGAGGCGTATGATGTTGTAGGTAAATCAATGGCGTACAAAGTGAAACTTGCTATTGCTCGCAAACTCATTTTCTCCAAATGGCAAGAAGCACTTGGCGGGAATGTTAAAGCCATCGCTTCCGGATCAGCCGCACTGCAGCCTCGTTTAGCGCGTATTTTCTTGGCTGCGGATATTCCAATTTTAGAGGGTTATGGTCTTACTGAAACCTCCCCGGTTATTTCGGTGAATAATTTTGTAACCGGTATTCGTATTGGTTCTGTAGGTCCGTTGGTCGATAACGTACAAGTTAAAATAGCACCCGATGGTGAAATTCTAGTTAAAGGGCCAAATGTCATGATGGGTTATTACAAAAACCAAGAGGCAACCGATGAAGTATTTGATACCGATGGTTGGTTTTGTACAGGAGATATCGGCACCTTTCAGGAAGATAAATTCCTTAAAATTACCGACCGCAAAAAAGAGATCTTCAAAACGTCAGGCGGTAAATATATCGTTCCACAAGCAATGGAAAATCGCTTAAAGCAATCTCGTTTTATAGAACAAGCCATGGTGATCGGAGAGGGAGAAAAATTCCCTGCCGTTTTCATCGTTCCAAATTTTACTTTCGTACGTGAGTGGGCCGAGAGACACCAATTAGATTTTTCGAGTATGTCTAATGCAGAGGTTATTGCAAATAGTACGCTTGTGGCAAGAATTGAGAAAGAAATTCAGGAGATCAATAAAGAATATGGTTCTTGGGAGCAGCTTAAAAAAGTGAAGTTATTACCACAAGAGTTTACAATCGAAGGAGGAGAACTGACGCCAACATTGAAGTTCAAGAGAAAGAAAATCCTTGAAAAATATCAAGCCCAATATCGAGAAATCTTTACTGCTTAAAGAAATTTAAGGAACAAAAAAGCCGGCGAAAGCCGGCTTTTTTGTTGCAAGAATGCGATCAATTAATGTTTCTCACCTGAGCAAGACTTTTGAGTCGTGCTAGAAGAAGAGCATGATTTTTGCTGACCATTAGCTGAGCAGCAGCTCGCACTTTTCTTTTTCTTTTTACGCTTGTCGTCGTCTTTTTTAACGATTTGAGTTCCGTTAACAGCTGCATATGCTGTTGTTGCCAAAGAACCAACAAATGTGGTAAGGGCGATTGCTAAAAATACTTTTTTCATGACTTTTTTTTTATAAAGTTACAAATTAATTCAAAGTTCCAAGCTTTGTGAGCTTGGCTTTTACCTTTTGTCCAAGTACAACATCAATTTTCGTGCCTAAAGGTAAAAATAAGTCGACCCGTGAACCAAACTTGATAAAACCAAATTCAGCGCCTTGTTGAGCGTAATCACCAATTTGGGCATAATAACAAATCCTTCTTGCCAAGGCCCCTGCTATTTGGCGAAACAGCACTTCTGTTCCGCTGGTATGCTTGACCACACAGGTACTGCGCTCGTTGTCTGTACTGCTCTTTGGGTGCCAAGCAACTAAAAAGAGCCCTGGATGGTATTTGGTATAACTTACCTCTCCATTGATCGGGTAATAATTGGCATGAACATTCATCGGAGACATGAAAATAGAGACCTGAATGCGTTTGTCTTTGAAATATTCGGTCTCTTCTACTTCTTCTATCACCACGACCTTTCCATCGGCAGGGCAAATGATATCATAATGCGCAGCATTGCAGTCACGGTTTGGGATTCGGAAAAATTGAATAATGAGATAAAGCAATACTAAAAAGCAAATTTCGAGAAATAAAAATAGCCCGAAAATAGTCGAAGCAAGAAAATAGTAGTTCAAGGCGCTCAAGCCAAGAAAAATAACAATGCTCCCAAGCATTATGGATCGTCCCTCGCGGTGAAAAGTCATCATTTCCAGTAAAGATAAATTATAGACCAACAATAAAAAAATGGAATCGTAAAGAGTGCTGCGTCGAAACGATCGAGTACACCGCCATGACCCGGGAGTATTTTTCCGCTGTCTTTGATGTCCAGGCTTCTTTTGAATAATGATTCTAATAAGTCCCCTAAAATAGCACCAGGTGCAATAATAAGCGCAGAGATCATCCAGAAAAGGACCTCGCCTTTATTGATATAAGTTCCGATTAAAAAACCAAAGAACAACGTAAAAATGATACCACCCATTGTTCCTTCCCAAGTTTTCTTTGGTGAAATACGTTCAAAGAGTTTGCGTTTGCCAAATACCCTACCTGAGAAGTAAGCAAAGGAGTCGTTGGTCCATATTAAGATAAACATTCCGAGTACTTTGGGAAGTGTAGAGGTATCTCTCACATGCAAATCAATACTCAGATAGAAAGGCCCTACAACATAGATGATTCCGAATACCAAAACTGAAATATTGAGCAATGGATGAGCGTGTTTGGCCCAGAGTTCGTTGAGTATCAGAGTGAAAAATAAAGGGAATATCAGACTTAGCGAAATAACAGAGAACCACTCTAGACTGATTCCGACGAGTAATATATAGATAAAAATGCCAATAAATATTCCGATTTCGCTAGAAACTTCTACCACTTGATGCGTCTTGAAAAAACGGTAAAATTCCCATAGGCCCACTACCATGAAAAAAGAAAATACAAGGGCAAAAGCATATGGATTCCAGAGCATAGAGCCGATTACAAGCGTGCCGAAAACAGCACCGGTAATCATGCGTTGCCCTAGGTTTCCAATCATGCGTCAGTTGTTGGTTCTTCGGTGTTCTCGGTTGGTTCAGGAGTGCTGATTTCTCCTGGAGTTTCAATTTCGGCCACAACTTCTGTTGAGACTTCTTCGATTGGGTCCCATTGGCGTTTGCCGAAGATAGCCTCTAAATCTTCTTTAAAAATTACTTCGGAGGTGAGGAGGCGATCGGCGAGTTGTGCAAGTTTGTCTTGGTTTTTGCCGAGTAGTTCGACCGCACGCTGATATTGACTTTCAATGAGCTTACTGACTTCTTCATCGATCATTTTGGCGGTATCTTCAGAGTATGGTTTGGTGAAGGCATCGCGTCCTTGAGAATCGTAGAAGGAGATATTTCCGACGCGCTCATTTAAACCATAGATGGAGGTCATGGCATAAGCTTGCTTGGTAACGCGTTCTAAATCGGAAAGCGCTCCGGTTGAGATGCGGTTGAATGTAAGCTGCTCGGCAGCTCTACCGCCTAGGGTTGCGCACATGTCGTCGAGCAATTGTTCGGTGGTAGTGATGCTGCGCTCTTCGGGTAAGTACCAGGCAGCACCCAAAGATTGGCCTCTTGGAACAATCGTTACTTTAACTAATGGATTGGCATATTGCAAAAGCCAAGATACCGAAGCGTGGCCCGCTTCGTGGTAAGCAATGGTTTTCTTTTCTTCAGGGGTAATGATTTTATTTTTCTTTTCTAGCCCACCGATAATACGGTCTACAGCGTCTAAGAAATCTTGTTTTTCGACTTGGGTTTTATTGTGACGAGCTGCAATTAAGGCCGCTTCGTTACAAAGGTTGGCAATATCTGCACCAGAAAATCCGGGGGTTTGTTTGGCCAAGAAATCGATATCGATTTCTGTAGAGATTTTGATCGGCTTCAGGTGAACACCAAATATTTCTCTGCGCTCGTTTAGGTCTGGCATATCGACATAGATTTGGCGGTCAAAACGGCCTGCGCGCATCAGAGCGCTATCGAGTACATCGGCACGATTGGTTGCCGCCAAGATAATCACACCAGAATTGGTACCGAAACCATCCATTTCGGTAAGGAGCTGATTGAGTGTGTTTTCGCGTTCATCATTGGTATTAAAGCCATTGTTTTTCCCGCGGGCACGTCCAATTGCATCAATTTCATCGATGAAAATAATAGCAGGTGCTTTTTCTTTGGCCTGTCTGAATAAATCGCGAACCCTAGAGGCACCGACACCGACAAACATTTCAACGAAATCAGAACCAGAGAGCGAGAAAAAAGGAACTTTTGCTTCACCGGCAACTGCCTTAGCTAATAAGGTTTTACCTGTTCCAGGAGGGCCAACAAGGAGTGCTCCTTTTGGAATTTTGGCACCAAGTTCCGTGTATTTTTTTGGGTTTTTTAGAAATTCTACGATTTCTACAATTTCTTCTTTAGCGCCTTCTAGGCCAGCAACATCTTTAAAAGTAATATTGGTACTCTTGCCCTTTTCATAGACTTGGGCACGGGACTTTCCGATATTGAAAATTTGACTACCGCCGCCACCGCCGCCGCCGCCGCCAGACATGCGACGCATCACAAACATCCAAATCAAAACGATGATACCGAAAGGCAATAAATAACCTAAAATTTGTGCAATCCAATTGGTTTCAATAATGTTCTCGTAGTCCTTGTAACCGCGCTCGTCTAATGCTTTTTCAAAGTTTGCGTGGTTTCCTATATTTTCGAGTTCAAAGACCATTTTGGATGGTTGCGCATTTTTGTTTGCAAGCAGTTTGCGCATTTTCGGAAAATCGAGGTCTTTGCGGTTGTTCATGTAGGCCTTTGCACTACTGCGCAATTGAAAGCGCGCCGAACTCTGATTGATGATTTTTACTTGCTTGACTCCTTTAGCCTCCACGAGGTCGAGCAGGGTTTCTTTGTACTTGATAACGGTACTCGCTTCAGTGTTTACATAGAGGTGAGTGCTGACGAGGACAATGACAAATGCAATGTAAATCCAGTATACCGAGAGCGGATTTTTTCTTTTTTCTTCTGACATAAGGACGGAGATTAAAGGTTGGGGAGATCAGTACGGGTGGCATCGGCCCAAAGGTCTTCGATGTCGTAGAATGAGCGAGCGTCTTTGTAAAAGATATGACAAACGACATCGATATAATCGAGCAAAATCCATTCTGAATTGGATTTTCCTTCTGTATGCCAGGGTTTTTCTTGAAGCTCTTTGCGGGTGTTGCGTTGAACAGAATTGGCAAGGCCATCTACTTGGGTGCTAGATTCACCGCTGCAGATCACAAAGAAATCACAAACTGCGCTGTCTAGTGAACGCAGGTCTAAAATGGTAATGTCTTGCGCTTTGTTATTTTGCATCCCTTCAACAATTGCGTTCACGAGTAATTCAGAAGGGTCTAATTTTTTCTTTTTTGCCATTGAGTTGTTTCTATTACAAAACTAACTGATAAATTTGAATCCTCTTGACTTTCATGATGACCAAATTCGGTTCTGTACTTATCCAATTAATTTCTGTAGATTCTACCAACAATTATATTGCCAATATGATTCAACAAGGAAGTTGTACAGATGGTTCGGCAATAATGGCAGATTATCAAACAAATGGTCGTGGGCAGCATGGCAATTCATGGCAGTCTGTCAGTTCAGAAAATCTGATGTTTAGTCTTGCTTTTCAGCCCAGTTACACGCTTGAAGAACAAATTAGGCTCTCTTGGTATAGTGCATTAATGTGGCAACATTGTTTATTTCGTTTTGGTATTACGGCTCAAATTAAATGGCCCAATGACCTCTACGTTAACGATTTAAAAATTGGCGGCATACTCATCGAACAACAAATCAAAGGAGCTCAACTTGAATGGGCAATACTCGGTTGCGGAGTTAATATCAATCATCATCCAGATTTAGCCAACACCACCAGTATTTTTGAGCAAATTGGCCAGCGTTTCAAGCCAATCACTGTGCTTTTGGAGTTTTTAGATCTGATGAACGGGCAACAAGCCTTACTTGTAGGAGATTTTCAGGCATTAAAAAATAAGTTCGAAGCCGAGTTGTGGTGCAAAGATCATATGCAGCTTTTCCGGAGGAAAGACGGCGTAGTTTTTGAAGGCGTCATCAAGGGAGTGAGCCCGACTGGAGCGCTTTGTGTTGAAACTGGAGGAAAGCTTCAAACGTATAACAATAAGGAAGTTTCTTACCTATTATGAGCTAAATGATGCCTGAGATTTTCAGCCATTTCGCTAAGCAATTTCTGTAAAGGTTTTTCAATGAGCATTTGAAGCATCATGTTGAGTTCTGCTTGGATTTCGATATAGCCGGTCGTTTGCTGTTCAGTTTGCTCGAGATGAACAAATAAATCAAAGGCAAATGGATTGCTTGGCAGGCCCTTAAAATGCAGCAAGTGGGTAACGGCTGCTTGCTTTTCTAATGCCAAGTGAAACTGACCCGCAGCTTTGAAGCTAAATTGGGTTGTGGTGTATTGAAAATCTGATGTTTGTTCTTTAGGCAGTAAGAGACCGTAATTTTTGGGTTCTGATAAGAATTCCAGCACACGATCTGTGCTTTGCTCGATACCAAATTGTTGACTTTTTAAGGTGCGCATTTGTTTTTGCTTCCGCCTTTATTGCATCCAGGTACTTGGGTTATGGCGCCATGCACTGAGGGTTTCAACATCCAATTCACTGATATAATTAGTTTTGGTTGCTACTTCAATTAACGTGCTGTAGTCGGTTAGACAAACATATGGGCAATTGGCTGCTGTAAATTGTTCTTCCGAGAGGGAAAAACCATATGTGAAAGTAGCGATGAGTCCCTTGACGTCCAAACCACCTGCACGAAGCGCTTCTACCGCCTTTAGACTGCTCCCACCCGTTGAGATGAGGTCTTCGATGACCACAACGCGTTGACCCTCCTGGTAGGCTCCTTCGATGAGGTTCTCCATGCCGTGTCCTTTTGCTGCACTTCGAACATAAATAAATGGCAAACCTAATTCTTGAGCAATGAGGGCGCCTTGAGCGATTCCGCCTGTTGCCACTCCAGCAATTACATCGGGTTTACCAAAATTGTCGAGAATGGTTTGGGCATATCCTTGACGAATGTGCGTGCGCACTTCAGGAAAACTCAGCGTAATGCGGTTATCGCAATAAATTGGAGACTTCCAACCAGAGGCCCACGTGAAGGGTTTGTCGGGCTGCAGACGCACAGCTTTTGTTTTGAGCAGCAATTCTGCTACCTTTAAACTCAAATCTTTGTTCACATTCATGGCGCAAAAATACAAAGTTTTCCTCGAAAACAATTACGTCCTATTTACAGATCAAGATCATCAACTGCCTCATTGGGTTGGTTTGCCGCCTCAATCCTATGAAATGCTCTCCAAGGCCTTTGAAAGTGAATCATGTGTTCAGGTCGTAGCGGATGATCCTTAAGCTGCCCTACATCATTTCTTTGAAGCTTTCAAACTAATCCGTACCGCTGGGGCTCTCGTTCAAAAAATAAATGAAGATGCCTATTTGTGGATCGATCGCTTTGGTCATCTAGACCTCCCGAAAGGGAAAATTGAAAAAGGGGAGACCGAATTGGCTGCAGCAATCAGAGAAGTACATGAAGAAACTGGCTTATCCGGCCGCCTGACTTCCGAAAGAATTTTGGGTTTGACCTATCATGTATATGAAATGAAAGGCAAGTCTTATTTGAAAGAAAATCATTGGTTCAAGTTTCGCCATGAAGGTCAAAGTACCTTAGTGCCTCAGGAAGAAGAAGGTATTGAAGCGGTCTTTTGGTTGCAAAAAAAAGATTGGAAAGCACGTCTGAATGAAAGTTATGCTGGATTAAAGGCGCTCTTAGAAAGTACTTGCTAAAAATGTGTTAATTTTAGCGCAAGACAAATAGCAATGTTTATCATTGTAGAAAGCTTATATTTTTTTGAATAGAAAACCAAAAGACGATGAAATACCTACAACTCTCATTATTACTCATTTTAAGTACTGCAATATTTGCACAAACTGCAACTCAATCCAAAAAAGATGTACAGCCGCCACTCAAATTTGCGGTATTAGAAATCGAGCGTCAAAATATTCCTTACGGTTCTGAAGACCTATTTGTTTTTGAGTTTAAAAACACTTCCAAAAAAGCTGCCGTCATTACCAACGTTCAAACGAGTTGCGGCTGCACTGCCGCGGACCGACCAGAAACACCCATCAGAAAGGGTAAAAAAGGGGTCATTAAAGTGCATTACGATACCAAAAGGGTAGGAGGGTTTACCAAAACGATTACCGTTTTTTCTAATGTCGGCGACCCGATAGTTCTGACCATCAAAGGATCGGTTTTGAGCCCTTCAGATTCTCCTGTGATCAACTAGTTGACGCATTACGCGCACAGATATTTGTTATCTTTGCATCTTTAAGACGAAGTCATGGAGATTGCAAAAACATACGAACCGCAACTTGCGCAAGAAAAATGGTATCAATATTGGCTAGATAAGGGCTATTTTCATTCAACCCCTGATCACCGCGAGCCTTACACTATTGTGATTCCGCCACCCAATGTTACCGGCGTGTTGCACATGGGTCATATGCTCAATAATACCATTCAAGATGTTTTGGTTCGTCGTGCGCGCATGTTGGGCAAAAACGCATGCTGGGTGCCTGGCACCGATCACGCATCTATTGCTACCGAAGCCAAAGTGGTACAAAAACTTAAGGCTGACGGCATCTCCAAATCAGAACTTTCTCGCGACGAATTTTTAGCGCATGCTTTCGAGTGGAAAGACAAACATGGCGGCATCATTTTAGAGCAACTCAAGCGTTTGGGTGCTTCTTGCGACTGGGAACGCACGCATTTCACCATGGACCCAGCCTATTCCGAGTCGGTGATCAATGTCTTTATCGATCTTTTTCAAAAAGGTAAAATTTATCGAGGTGTTCGCATGGTCAATTGGGACCCTGAGGCCCTCACTGCACTTTCCGATGAAGAAGTCAATTACAAAGAAGTCAATTCAAAGCTATTTTACGTCCGTTATCAAGTAACCGGTGCGCCAGATAATTGGCTTACCATTGCCACAACACGTCCCGAAACCATTCTTGGCGATACCGCTATTTGCGTACACCCCGAAGATGAGCGCTACTTCCCACTCATCGGAAAAAGTGTTTTGGTACCGCTGATCAATCGTGAAATCCCCATTATTGCCGATGCCTACGTAGACAAAGATTTCGGAACAGGTTGTCTTAAAGTAACCCCTGCCCACGACCCGAATGACTACGAGTTGGGCCAAAAACACAACTTGCCGAGCATTGATCTTTTCAATGACAACGGCACGCTTAATGCAAATGGTGCACACTACCAAGGCAAAGACCGCTTCGAGGTTCGTCGAGAAATCGAAAAAGAACTCCACGACAAGGGCTTTTTGGTCAAAACCGAAGACATCATCAATAAAGTAGGGTTTTCAGAACGCACGAATGCGGTTATTGAGCCTAAATTATCTTTGCAATGGTTTGTCTCTATGAAAGAACTTGCTGCCCCGGCACTTGAAAATGTCATGAATGGCAATATTCAATTTCATCCTGATAAATTCAAAAATACCTACCGTCACTGGATGGAGAACGTCAAAGATTGGTGCATTTCTCGTCAACTTTGGTGGGGGCATCGCATTCCGGCGTGGTACTACAGCGATCGACCAGCAGATTTCGTGGTGGCCAAAACGCAAGAAGAAGCGCTTGCGCTCGCGTCTGAAAAGGCGGGTAGGGCAGTGAGTGCCTCAGAGCTTCGGCAAGACGAAGATGTGCTCGACACCTGGTTCTCAAGTTGGTTATGGCCCATCTCTGTTTTCAATGGCCTCACCGAACCCAACAACCCAGAAATCAACTATTACTACCCAACTAATGACCTTGTCACTGCGCCCGAAATCATGTTCTTTTGGGTGGCGCGCATGGCCATAGCAGGTTATGAATACATGGGGCAACAGCCTTTCAAAAATGTGTATTATACTGGAATTGTTCGCGACAAACTTGGTCGTAAAATGTCGAAGTCTTTAGGTAACTCCCCCGACCCAATAGATCTCATCAATCAGTTCGGTGCCGACGGTGTGCGCGTTGGGGTCCTTATATCCTCACCAGCCGGCAATGACCTGCCATTTGACAGCTCACAATGTGAACAAGGCCGCAACTTTACCAATAAAATTTGGAATGCATATCGTCTGGTTTCTTCATGGGAGGTATTAGAAATGGAGCAACCTACTTCTAGTCAAGTAGCCATCAATTGGTTTGAAAACCGCTTTGCGCAAGTATTAAAAGAGATCAACGAAAACTTCGATAAGTTTCGAATCTCTGACGCTTTAATGGCTACCTATAAACTTGTTTGGGACGATTTCTGCTCTTGGTATTTAGAAATGATCAAACCAGCCTATCAACAACCAATAGATAGTCAAACACTCGAACAAACGCTCGATTTTTTTGAACGCCTGCTCAAAATCATGCATCCGTTTACACCTTTTGTTGCCGAAGAGCTTTATCATGCCCTGCGCGAGCGTCCAATTGGCGATGACATCGTTATTGCGCAATGGCCAATTGCTCAAGAAGTAGATTCTGTGCCGCTTCAACAATTTACCTTCAATGAAAAGGTGATTACGCAAATTCGAAACATCCGAAAACACAACAATATTGCGACCAAAGTCAAACTTGAGCTCTATATCAAAGCCGATCAATCCCGCGCTCAAGATACCGATAGCATTCTTTTAAAAATGGGTAATTTGTCGACGCTGCAATACGTCCAGGATAAAGTTGCTCAGTCCAATAGCTTTATAGTTGAAGGTATCGAATTTTTTGTACCGTTTGGCGCGCAGATAGATCTTGAAGCAGAAAAAAAGAAGCTAGAAGAAGAACTGTACTACACACAGGGCTTTTTGAAAAGTGTTCAGGCTAAGTTGCAAAATCAAAAATTCATGGCTGGAGCACCAGAAATGGTGGTGTCTAATGAGCGCAAGAAGGAGGCGGACGCTTTGGCAAAGATGGCCATTCTCAAGGAGAAGTTAGCGGGTCTTTAACTAGAAAATGGCCGAGTTTAGATAAAACGAAAATCGACGCGTCTGTTGAATTGCTTTCCTTCATCAGTAGCATTGTCTTTAACAGGATATTTCTCTCCTTTGAATTGAACAACTATTCGGTCTCTGGCTAGTCCGTGTTGCTCAAAAAATGCAATCAGCGCAAGGCACCTTTTTTCTGAAAGCGTTATGTTATATGCATCAGAGCCATCTGCATCCGTATGGCCTGTAATTTCAATGCGCAAGTCTGAATGACTTTTCACCATTCTAATTAATTCTTTCAAATAGCCTTCATGCACTGCGCGAATAGTTGCTTGGTCGTAATCGAAGTAAATGGGCTCAAACGTAAAATTTAACAACTCTTGCTTTCGAATTTGAGGTGCGGAGACACCATCTCTTAATTCTTGCTGAAAACGTAGTAACCAGTCTTTTGGTAGGTATGGGATTTTACTTACTGAAATTTCACCTTTGCTTTGGTAGGCAATAAAGCGATAATCTTGCTGATCT